>DLHO01000024.1 GCA_002483265.1 Flavobacteriales bacterium UBA7666
TACGCGCAAATCGCAATTGGATTCCGAGATTGAAGCTGTTGTGCGCAAAATCAATACCATCGAACAAGAAATCAATACCCGTAAAGGCTTACCGGTTGTAAACTACACCGAAGTAGAAGTTGAACTCAATGTGGAGAAAGCAGGAAATGTGAAATTCGATTTCACCTACATTACGCACAAAGCTTCCTGGAAACCCTATTACGACATGCGAAGCAACGGTGTTGGCGCGCCTGTTTTATTAGAAGCAAAAGGATTGGTGACCCAAAGCACCGGAATTGATTGGAAAAATGTAAAACTGATTCTTTCCACAAACGACCCATATGACAATACCTTGGAACCGACACTTGATCCGTGGTACGTAAATTACTATTCTCCTGCACCGAGAAAGCAAGTCATTGATCGCTACGTTCCGGAATATAATTTTGACGGAGAAACTATTCACGGAGAAGTGACTGATGCTACTTCAGGCGAACCGTTGGCCTTTGCAAAAATCTCGATGAACAACAATCCACTGAACAGTTTTACGACTGATGCTGCGGGGCATTTCACCTTTTCCGTTCCACGAGGCGAACGCAGTTACACCATAACTTATTTGGGATATCAGCCACAATACGTAAACATCAACGCTCCTTATATCAAAACGCAATTGTACCCGGAAGCAGTTGCAATGGAAGAGCTTAAAAGTAATTATGAGCAGACTGTGGTTTATTCTACTGAACCGATAACTAAAAGCGGAAGTAATATCTACTTGTCTGATGGTATATCAGAAATGGAATTAGTCGCTGGTGTTTCTGCTGAGCGAAAATTACGTTCGAAAGGTAAAAAAGAGAGTTATAAAGTGGATGATGCAGGAATTTCTCGCGATTTGGATGCAAATGGAGTATACGATGCTTCTATCGCTAATCAAGTGGAAAAAGATCTGCGCATGGAATTCCAGATCGAAACGCCTTTCTCTGTTCCTTCAGATGATGCAGATCATCGTGTGGCTATTGCAACCTATCAAATGAAAGCAGATTATGAATACCACGCAGTTCCGAAATTAGATGAATCGGTTTATTTAGTAGCACAAATATCCGGGTGGGAGAAATTGAACCTCCTGAATGGAGAATCAAACTTGTACTTTGACGGAACATACATTGGTAAAAGCTACATCGATGTGAATTCTTCCAAAGATACCTTGAGCTTCTCTTTAGGAAAAGACAAAAAAATTGTTGCTGCCAGAAAACGCAGTGAGGAAATGAGTAAAACACGTTTACTTGGAAACCGCTATAAATATGAAGTAACTTGGGACTTCACCATCCGGAACAATGGTGGCGCGGCCATTCCAATTATTGTGAAAGATCACTTCCCTATTTCAATCAATGACGATATCAAAGTAAAACAAGGAACTTATGCAGGTGCTGTTTTGGATGAAAAGACGGGAATTCTGACATGGAAATTTACCACAAGCAAAGGCGAAACAAAACAATTCAAGTTTGACTATCAGGTAGATTACGGGAAAAACCAACCGGTTTATTTAGAGTGATATTTATGGAATTGCCAAAATTCTTCATCATTACTATCTAACAACATTATTTGAACATGAAAAATTTAATCTCGATTCTGCTCCTTCTTCCGGTATTTGGTTGGAGTCAGAAAGAAACCAAAGCAGAAGCTGCGATCCAAAAAGTAACCGTTTTCAAAGAAGGTGCACAGGTGGAACATTCCAAGGAATTGAACCTCAATACCGGTAAACAAGTGGTTATTTTCCAAAAAATGACCGACTTCATGGATCCAAGTTCTATTCAGTTGAAATGCTCTCTAGGAGCAACAATTTTGAGTGTTCGCACCCGCAAGAACTTCGACGATAAAACGATTGCTGAAACGGAACTGAACGAAAAGAACGACCGCAAAAAAGTATTGGAAAAGCAGGAACGTACTTTACGCGACGAATACAAAGTTTTGCTTTTAGACGAACAGCTTTTGTTGAAGAACAACAGTCTGAGCAGCCAGCAGCAGGCGATGAAAATAGCAGAACTAAAAGAAGCTTCGACTTTCTTCCACGCAAAATATTCAGAGATTAATACGCGGAAATCGCAGTTGGATTATGAAATTGAAGCAGTTGTACGTAAGATCAACACCATCGAACAAGAAATCAATACACGCAAAGGGTTGCCAGTGGTGAATTACACCGAAGTAGAAGTAGAATTGGATGTAGAAAAGGCAGGAAATGTGAGTTTTGATTTCACCTATATCACACACAAAGCTTCCTGGAAACCGTATTACGACATGCGAAGCAACGGCGTTGGAGCTCCGGTTTTACTGGAAGCAAAAGGATTAGTGACCCAAAGCACCGGCATCGACTGGAAAAATGTGAAACTCATCCTTTCCACAAACGATCCGTACGACAATACACAGGAACCAACATTGGATCCGTGGTATGTCAATTACTACACTCCTGCTCCGAGAAAGCAGGTTGTTGACCGTTACATTCCGGAATACAACTTTGACGGAGAAACGATCCACGGGGAAGTTACTGATGCAACTTCAGGAGAACCATTGGCTTTCGCGAAGATCTCCATGAACAACAATCCGCTCAACAGCTTCACAACCGATGCTGCCGGACATTATTCATTTTCTGTTCCCAGAGGGGAAAGAGGTTACACCATTACATATTTGGGATACCGTTCTCAATATGTCAACATCAATGCTCCGTACATCAAAACGCAATTGTACCCGGAAGCGGTGGCAATGGAAACTTTGAAATCAGGAGGAAGGGATTTTGCATTGGAGCAGGAAATGAATAAAGAAATGGATTATGAGGTAGACGAAGTAACTATCAGCGCATATAAACTTGGGTCAGGCAAAGCAAAAATCACCAGAAAAGATGTTTCGCGTATGCCTGTAAGATCGACAGCTGGCATTGCTTCTATGGAGTCATCTTCCGGGGTAATTGCTCAGCAAGTGGAAAAAGATCTGCGTATGGAATTCCAAATTGAAACACCTTTCTCCGTTCCTTCAGATGATGCGGATCATCGTGTGGCAATTGCAACCTATACTATGAAAGCGGATTACGAATATCACGCAGTTCCAAAATTGGATGAATCGGTTTATTTAGTCGCACAAATTTCAGGATGGGAGAAATTGAACCTCCTGAACGGCGAATCAAATCTGTATTTTGACGGAACATACATTGGTAAAAGCTATATCGATGTGAATTCTTCCAAAGATACCTTGAGCTTCTCCTTAGGAAAAGACAAGAAGATCGTAGCTTCCAGAAAACGCAGCGAGGAAATGAGTAAAACACGTTTACTTGGAAACCGCTACAAATATGAAGTTACCTGGGATTTCACCATCCGGAACAACGGTGGGGCAGCCATTCCAATTATTGTGAAAGATCACTTCCCTATTTCAATCAATGACGATATCAAAGTAAAACAAGGAACTTATGCAGGTGCTGTTTTGGATGAAAAGACGGGAATTCTGACATGGAAATTTACCACAAGCAAAGGCGAAACAAAACAATTCAAGTTTGACTATCAGGTAGATTACGGGAAAAACCAACCGGTTTATCTGGAGTAAGTAAAACCTTATAAAACTTCAAAAGCATCAGCCGAGGCTGATGCTTTTACCTGATTATGAAGAAAAATTACTATTGCACCATCAACTGCTATTAACCAACACCTCCTTATAGAAAACAAAAAACCTTACGGCGTTTTGAATGTTAATCAAACACAGTAAATGTGGCAATAAATATGCTGTTACTTAAATAAATATCTTGGAACTTAGTAGTAAGTTGTAGATGTGTTCTATTAGTGCTTCAGCCCTACGAAGTTAAAAAAGGAACTTTAATTTTCAAAGTCAGTCTATCAAATAAATAGAATATATGATAAGTGGTTAATTTTCAGTCTAAACGGCGAGATTTAATTACAACAATTTGAAATGATCCCAAAAATCAGGATAACTTTTAGATACCGAGTCCGCATTGGTAAGAATTGTTTCACCAAGAGCAATACTTCCGGCAATTCCCAAACACATAGCAATCCGGTGATCGTGATGCGAATCTACTTCCGCTCCGTGGAGCTTTCCCGTCCCATAAATTTTCATGATATCGTCATTCAAATCAATTCTCACTCCCATTTTCCCAAACTCAGCCTGCAAGGCAACTCCCCGATTGCTTTCTTTGTGAATAAGCCTTCTAACTCCTTTCAGTGAAGAAACCCCTTCACATTTCGCAGCTAAAACCACTAACGCAGGAAATAGATCGGGACAATCTGTCGCATCGAATTCAAATGAATGAAGCGCTGATCCATCAACCCGAATTTCATGTTCACCAAAGGTCATTTTGCAACCTGCATTCATTAAAGCCTGCAATAGTGCTTTATCTGCCTGCAAACTGCGCATGTTTAATCCTGAAATGGAAATCGGATGACCCAAAGCAGCCGCAACTAGCCAATAACTGGCAGAACTCCAGTCAGATTCAATGGAATAGTCTCTTGCTTTGAACACTTGATTTCCCGGAATTTTGAAGACATTTCCTTCATTTTCAATCACAATTCCAAATTGCTTCAACGTACTGATCGTCATTTGAATGTATGGCCCGGATTTCATATCAACTACAGTCAAAGAACTCGATTCTTCACTTCGCGGAAGAGCCATGAGTAGACCTGAAATAAACTGAGAACTCAATGATCCATCCACTTCCAAATTCATTCCTTTAAGCGGACCACGAACTTCAATGGGTAAAAATCCTTCATTTGTTGAAACGCTGCATCCCAATTGGGGTAATACTTCATCAAAGAAGCGCATGGGTCTGGAAAGCAAACTTCCTCTTCCGGTAAGTAGCGTCTTTTGTTCAAAACCAGAAACCACACAAGTTAGTAAACGCAAACCCAAACCCGATTCACCGGCTGATAACTGTAAATTTTCAGGAAGTTTCTTGATCCCGGTAATCGAAACAACAGAACTTGGATTCGCGCTCTGTATCCCCGCCCCCATTTGCTCAATGGCATGAAGCATCGCTTGCTCGTCGTCACTTTTTCCAATTCCTGTTAAGCGAGACGTTCCATTTGCCAATGCAGCGCAAAGGATTGCTCTTTGTGAATCACTTTTTGAAGCCGGAATTTGAATATTCCCTGAAATTAAACCGGGGCGAATTACCTGTTTCATTGCTCTTCCTTATCTGAAGAATTGTTCATTACCCTTACTTGGTGGCGGATTGACTCCTGATGAATCGCATCCATTACCTGACGCACAAAACGATCGCTTAACTTATATTCCGAAGCTCTGTTTAGTCTGGCAGAAATCACCTTCTTCCAATGTTCCGGCTGTAAAATGGTAATATTGTGTTCTTTTTTGAAAAGTCCCAAGTCTTCGCTTAATTGCATTCTAGCCGTCAAAATATCAAATAGACGATCGTCTAAATCCCCGATTTTTTCACGAATAATTGAAATGTGTTCACTGTCCAGTTTTTCTGAATTCTGAGATCTTAAGACTAATGAATCTAAGAGAATCCCTAAATTCTCAGGCGTTAATTGCTGTGCCACATCCGACCAAGCAGCATCCGGATTCCGATGTGTTTCAATGATCAACCCATCAAAATTCAAGTCCATTGCTTTTTGAGAAACTTCCAACAGCAAATTCCTGTTTCCCGTAATGTGACTCGGATCATTGATAATAGGTAAATCCGGAAGTCGTTCATGCAAGGCAATTGGAATTTCCCAATTAGGTACGTTTCGATATTTCGCATGCTTGTAGACGGAAAATCCGCGGTGGATTGCTCCCAACTCAGTTATTCCTGATTTTTCCAAACGCTCAAAAGCACCGATCCACAATTCCAAATCCGGATTAACGGGATTTTTGACTAAAACCGGAATTTTAACTCCTTTTAATGCATCCGCAATTTCCTGAACAGCAAAGGGATTCACTGTCGTTCGTGCACCAATCCAAAGTACATCTACGCCCGCTTTTAAAGCTTGCTCAACATGTTTGGTATTGGCAACTTCTGTTGTGGTAGGAACACCCAATTCCTTTCCAGCATTTACCAACCAACTCAAGCCAATTTCACCAACCCCTTCAAATGAATCAGGTCGTGTACGTGGCTTCCAAATCCCCGCCCGCAGCATGTCGATCTTACAAAACTGGTTGATTTGAAACGCCGTTTCCATCATTTGTTCTTCCGTTTCGGCACTGCAAGGTCCAGCAATAATAATTGGCCTTTTTCCTCCTTTTTGAATGATGCTATTCATGATCCACCAAATTACTTTTTTTAATTCATATTAAAACAAAAATCCCGCTCCAAAACGAAGCGGGATTGAGATATATTAACATCAATTGCCTCGAACTCAATGAGCGCAAGAACACCAATAAAAATTCAAACAAAATTCCGTGTTTTTCATCTTCAACGGTAAAATTAATGTTATTTATTAAACAGTAATGAATCAAATAAAATATTTTTTTCACGTTTTTTCTTTGAATTGTCATTTATGCATGTAAATTTGTAACATGATTTTTCAACAAACAATGAAATTTTGGTGGTGCGGGTTTACTAAAACAGTGACTGACGCATAATTCATTATATCTATTTTTTTGAACGGCTTGTCACTTTTGGCAAGCCGTTTTTTTATTTCCAAAAATCTCATTTCATGCATATTTACACACAAGAATATTCCTTTAACACCGACAACTACACTTCAGTAGGATTGTATCTATCATTCAAAAATCGTTTCCGATCTCCTTGTTTATTGGAAAGCAACGATTACAGTGATCGAACTTCAAGTAAATCCTTTATCGGGTTAAATCCACTCATTGATATTCAAGTTTTTTTAACTGAAATTCAAATTCAAGAATCAGATACTATCTCAATAATTCCAATTGATCATCCTCAGAAAATCACAGAACAAATTCAGGCAATACTTGCCAAATATCAATTTGAAAACGATTTTGAAAACAATGGATTTCTCAGCTACTTCAGTTTTGAATTTGCTCATTTTGAAGAACAAATTCTTACTTCAACTTCTGAATTAAATCTTCCGTTAGCGCGCTTTACTCTTTTTGAATACCTGATTGTAATGGATCATTTTCACGATCAGGGAAGCATCTTGTCAAATACGCTAAAATCACATCAAAAAAGTGATCAGGAGTTCTTAGAATTACTTCGGCTGAACAAGGCTTCCGAGCTTCCATTTGAAGTTTTGGACGAAGAAAAACCCCTTGTTTCTGAAGGTGAATTCATTGAGTTAGTCCAACTGGCAAAAGAGCACATTTATCAAGGAGATGTGTTTCAATTAGTTGTCTCCAGACCTTTCGAACAAGCATTTTTCGGAGACGATTTTCAAGTTTACAGACAGCTGAGAAGATTAAATCCTTCGCCGTATCTTTTTTATTTGGACATGGAGTCTTATCGGTTATTTGGTTCTTCACCGGAGACACAAATTCAATTGAAGAATGGTAGAGCTGAAGTTCATCCAATTGCCGGGACAGTTCGGAAAACAGGTGATCGAGCTATTGACACCCAACTCGTTCAACACTTAATACAGGATGAAAAAGAGAATGCGGAACATACCATGCTGGTTGATTTGGCTCGAAATGATTTAAGCAAACATGGTCATTCCGTAAAAATTGAATCCTTCAAAGAAGTTCAACATTTCTCACATGTGATTCATTTAGTTTCGAAAGTAACTGCTCTGACCGGAGAAAATGCGCTTTCCTTATTCAATGGAACTTTTCCCGCAGGAACACTTTCAGGAACACCTAAACCAAAGGCCTTAGAGCTTCTAAATCAGTATGAAAAAAATGAACGTGGATTTTATGGCGGAGCAGTCGGATTCATTCACACCAATGGAAACATGAATCTGGCCATCATTATTCGCAGCGCTTTGAGCAGCAATAACACATTACGCTATCAGGCAGGTGCCGGAATCGTTTTGGATTCAGTACCAGAAAATGAACTAGAAGAGGTAACAAACAAATTGGGTGCAATCCGCAAAGCAATTCATCGTGCCACAAAACCAAATTCATTATGAAAATTGCAGTAATCGACAACTTTGATTCGTTTGTTTTTAATCTGATTCGCTACATCAAAGAAGAGGGGCACGAAGTATTTGTTCAACGGAACAATCAGATTGATTTTAAGGCACTGGAATCTGCTGATGCTATTTTACTTTCTCCTGGTCCCGGAATTCCATCACAAGCTGGCGAACTTTTGGAAGTGATTAATCGATTTCATGGAAGAAAACCAATTCTGGGTGTGTGTCTGGGACATCAGGCAATAGCAACACATTTCGGAGATTCACTCACTCGCTGTTTAGCTCCAATACATGGAAAATCTGCCCGAATAACCATTACTAAAGAGTCTGCCATTTTTCAAAATCTTCCGAAGGAAATAGATGTAGGAAGATATCATAGCTGGCAAACTCAAATTTCTGCATCAAGTGAATTGGAAATTACTGCATGGAGTGAAGATGCTGTCGTAATGGCTATTCAACACAAAACACATCCAACTATCGGAGTTCAATTTCACCCGGAATCGATATTAACTCCGCATGGGCGAAAAATGATTCAAAACTGGTTAAATACTTACGCATGAATTACCTCAAAAAATTAATAGACAACGGCACTTTAAGCCGCGAAGAAGCCCGCAGCTGCATGATTCAAATCGGGCAAAACGAGATTTCAGACCCGCAAATTGTGGCTATTATAACAAGCATTCAAATGCGTGGATTACAACTTCCCGAACTGGAGGGATTTCGGGATGCTTTAATCGAATTAGCGAAACCCTTGTTCCTTCAAGTAGAACAAAGTATTGATTGCTGCGGAACCGGTGGTGATGGAAAAAACACTTTCAATATTTCCACATTAACTTCATTCATTCTGGCATCCATGGGTTACAAAGTAGTAAAACATGGAAATTATGGCGTGAGTTCCTTGTGCGGTTCATCCACTGTTCTTGAGTACTTGGGATATGAATTCTCATCGGATCCGCAAGAATTACAACGTCAATTAGATCGAAACAACATTTGTTTTCTTCACGCTCCTTTGTTCCATCCGGCTTTACAACGAGTTACTCCTTTGCGAAAATCTTTGGGAATTGTGACTTTATTCAATGGGCTTGGTCCATTAGTCAATCCACATCATTCTACACATCAATTAACAGGCACTTACTCTTTAGAACTTGCAAAGCAATACCAACACATTCTAAAACCAATGCGGACTAATTTTGCTGTTCTTCATGGACTTTCAGGATATGATGAACTTACTTTTATTGGAGGAACACGTGTTTTAAAAGCGAAGAACGACCAATTGATTCAAGATGCACCCAACAAGCTTCAGATTCATCTGGAAGAGATTTCCGGAGGGAATTCGGTGGCGGAATCTGCACACATCTTTACATCAATATTACGAGGAGCGGGGACAACAAGTCAAAATACAGTGCTTGCAGGAAATGTAGCGCTTGCAATCCAAACTTTCGAACCAGAACTCTCTTTTGAAAACGCATTCATTCAAGCCTATGAGCAGATCCAAAGCGGAAAATCTTTTTACACCTTTAAAAACGCCTGTTTATGAGTCATCTTTTAAATGAAATCGTTGCAAACAAACACCGGGAGATTCAAAAATTAAAACAATCGATCGGATTATCGGATTACATTCAAAATCCGCTTTTTGATCGAACAGCAATCCCCCTTAAGCAACATCTCCAAAATCAATTTGGAATACTCGCAGAAATCAAGCGAAAATCTCCAAGTGCAGGTGAAATAAGTTCAAACCTGAATATTCTGTCGCAAGTTGAACTCTATGAAAACCAAAATGCTATGGGAATATCTGTTTTAACGGATCACAACTATTTTGGTGGATCAATTGAAGATCTGAAACAAATCCGTTTGAAAACCAAATTACCTCTTTTACGAAAAGAATTCATTGTAGATGAATACCAACTTTTTGAGAGTAAGGCTGCTGGCGCGGATTCCATTTTATTGATTGCTTCTATTTTGGAAAAAGAACAAGCTCATCAATTGACAATTGTTGCAAAAAGCTTGGGTTTAGAAGTTCTGTTTGAAATTCACTCCTTTGACGAATTGACGAAACTCAATGATGAAATTGATATACTGTTGGTCAATAATCGAAACCTAAAAACCCAGGAAACCAAGCTCGAACATTCTTTCAACCTCGCATCTTATCTCCCTGAAAATATGCTGAAAATTTCAGCTTCAGGAATTTCAAACTCACATCAATTAAAGAAATTACAGGATCTTGGTTTCGACGGAGCATTAGTAGGTGAAAGCCTTTTAAAAGGAGAATTCATCTTCGAACAAAATTCCAAAATGCTTAGTCTATGAAAATCAAAATTTGTGGCTGCAGCAGCGAGCAGTTTTATTCCGGATTATTTGATCTGGATAAAGTGGATTATTTTGGATTCATTTTTTATCCCGGCTCTCCTAGATATGTTTCGCAAACTCCAAAAATTTCCGGAAAGAAAGTCGGCGTATTTGTCAATGCCACTCAGGAATTTATTCTTGAAAAAATCCAAAAGGAATCTCTGGATGTTATTCAATTTCACGGAACAGAATCGCCCGCAGATATTCGAAAAATAAAAGCGAATGTGATGAAATGGAAAGCTTTCGGAATCCAAAATTCGGGTGATTTCGAACAATGCAAGGCTTATGAAGGAATTGTTGACGCATTCCTATTCGACACAAAAAGTCCACAATTCGGTGGAACCAGTAAAGTATTCAATTGGGAACTATTGGATGAATACAAAGGAGAAATGCCTTTCTTTTTAAGTGGCGGGATTTCCAAAGAGCATGTTGATCGATTAAAAAAAATCGACCACCCTCAATTAATTGGTATTGACCTGAACAGTCGTTTTGAAATTGCTCCAAAACAAAAAGACGTTCCATTAATTGAATCATTTATTAAACAATTGAAAAAATGAAAATCACAGAAACTATTCGTCCGGACGAACTTGGATTTTATGGCGAATTCGGTGGTGCTTACATTCCCGAATTGCTTCGCCCTGCAGTGGAAGAATTAACCAATTCATACCGGAGTTATTGTTTCACCGAAAGATTTAAATCCGAATACCTGGACTTATTGAAAAATTATGTCGGAAGACCCACTCCCCTGTACTTCGCTAAAAACTATTCGCAAAAATATGGGACAAAAATCTACTTCAAACGGGAAGATCTTTGCCATACCGGAGCCCACAAAATCAACAATACAATTGGTCAGATTTTGCTTGCTAAACACATGGGGAAAACTGAAATCATTGCAGAAACCGGAGCTGGTCAACACGGTGTTGCAACAGCAACAGTTTGTGCACTCATGGGTTTAAATTGTATTGTTTATATGGGCGAAAAAGATATGGAGCGTCAATCCCCTAATGTGCAACGAATGAAAATGCTTGGAGCAGAAGTAAGGCCAGCAACTTGCGGTAGCAAAACATTAAAAGATGCTACCAATGAAGCGATCCGACACTGGATCAATTTCCCGGATTCGTATTATTTGATCGGTTCAGTTGTCGGACCTCATCCTTATCCTGAAATGGTTGCTTATTTTCAATCGATTATCTCAGAAGAAATAAAGAATCAGTTAAGGGAAATCGAATCTGCACCTCCATCAAAAATAATTGCTTGTGTGGGTGGCGGAAGCAATGCTGCCGGAGCTTTTTATCATTTTTATTCCAACGAAAAAGTTGAACTAATTGCCGTTGAAGCAGCAGGAGAAGGATTAGAATCAGGAAAAAGTGCCGCAACATCCATTCTCGGTTCTCCGGGCGTAATCCATGGAAGTTTTACTTTATTGATGCAGGATTCTTTCGGTCAGGTAACAGAACCGCACAGTATCTCTGCCGGACTGGATTATCCGGGAATTGGTCCGCTGCATGCACATACACTTTCACTCGGAAGGACGAAATCGATCCCCATCAGAGATGATGAAGCCTTAAATGCAGCCCTGGAATGCTGCAGATTGGAAGGAATTATTCCCGCTTTAGAAAGTGCACACGCATTAGCAGCGCTTGAAAAACTAGCATTCAATCCGGAAGAAATAATCATTGTAAATCTTTCCGGAAGAGGTGATAAAGACATGAATACTTATCAAAAAGCATTTCAAAACTTATGAATCCATTCAAAAAAACCGGAAAATCTGTCAGTATTTTCATTACAGCCGGATATCCCAAAAAAGAGAGCTTAACAGAACAAATTTTATTCCTGCAAGATCAGGGAATTGATTTTTTAGAAATTGGAATTCCCTTTTCCGATCCTATGGCCGACGGACCGGTTATTCAGGAAACCAGTTCGATTGCTTTGAAAAACGGGATGAACTTAGCTGTATTATTTGAGCAACTTTCAGGAATGAAAGAGCAGATCAAAATTCCGCTGGTTCTAATGGGATATTTGAATCCAATTCTTCAATTTGGTGTGGACTCTTTTCTAATCAAATGTGAGTCAGCAGGTATTTCAGGACTCATTATTCCCGATCTTTCATTTGAATTGGTTGAAAAAAAATACCAACACAGTTTTGGCAGCTCTAAGATTCCGCTTATTTACTTAATCACGCCGGCTACATCCGATTCAAGAATCGCCCAAATCGCGCAACTAAGCACAAAATCCTTCATTTACTTAGTAGGACAAAACAAAATCACAGGTTCTTCTTATTCCTTATCGGAACACCAGGTTAGGTATTCGGAGCTCCAATTATTAAGTAATGGAGTGCCTCTATTTTTAGGTTTTGGAATTTCAACTGCTGCTCAAAAGCAAGAGGCATCCAATTATACGGATGGTGTCATTATTGGATCGGCCTATTTACAAGCACTTTCAAAGAAGACGGAAGAAGAATTTCTTGAAAACCTGCTGAGTTAACACCTCTTTATTGAAGGAAGCATTAAATTTGCAGGCATGAAAGCAGAAGCAGTTCCATTTAATGCTAAAAAAACAGTTTATCCCATTTTATTTGCTGTTTGTTGTGGTCATTTTCTAAACGATCTGATGCAGGCGGTTCTTCCGGCTTCCTATCCGATCTTAAAAGACTCCTATAATCTGAGCTACACTCAAATTGGTTTTATCACTTTCGCTTTTCAAATCACTTCTTCTCTTCTGCAACCGGTTGTTGGTACTTTTACGGATAAAAAACCTCAGCCCTATTCGTTCACCGTGGGAATGCTCTTTGCTTTTTCCGGGTTGATCACGCTTTCTCTAGCCTCTAATTTCACAATGATTCTACTAGCCGCTTGCTTAATCGGAATGGGATCATCTATTTTCCATCCGGAGGCATCCCGTGTTGCTTATTATGCGTCCGGCGGACGAAGAGGATTTGCTCAATCCATTTTTCAATTGGGAGGAAATGGAGGAAGTGCAATTGGGCCGTTGCTCATTGCTTTCATTGCTATTCCATTCGGACAATACACCATTGCGTTCTTTGCGCTTTTTGCTATTGTTGGAGGATTTATTTTATTCAAAGTCAGCAATTGGTACAAAGGCTATTTAACTCATAGCTCTTTCAAGAAAAACGCTTACAATGAAGAACCATTGGGTTTATCTCAATCACGGATCATACTTTCTATTGTTATTTTGCTTTTATTGATTTTCTCTAAATATTTCTTCACGGCAAGTATCTCAAACTATTACGTGTTCTATCTGGAAGAAAAATTTGGTTTATCTGAAACTGCTAGTCAGATGCATTTATTCCTGTACTTACTCGCTTTTACACTCGGAACATTGTTTGGCGGACCACTAGGAGATAAATTCGGGCGGAAGAAGATTATCTGGTTCTCTATTTTAGGAGCAGCTCCTTTTTCACTGGCATTGCCTTACATTGATAGTTTGTTGTGGACGAGTGTATGCATTGTTTGTGCCGGAGCCATTTTAGCTTCTGCCTTTTCATCCATTTTGGTCTATGCACAGGAACTCTTACCCGGAAGAATTGGAATGGTTTCCGGTTTGTTTTATGGATTTGCATTCGGGATGGGAGGATTAGGCTCTGCAATCTTAGGTGGGATTATTGACAAAACAAGTGTCACTTATGTCTATCATTTATGTTCCTATCTGCCTTTGATCGGAATGGTGACCATCTTTTTGCCAAATATCAAGAAGAGAAGAGCAAAAGTCTAATTTGATCCGAAAACTCAAAATTCTCAAATTTTTAAATTTCAGAATTCGCTTATTCGTAAAGAATAGTCTTCCCAAAGATAGGAACAGATTTAATGATATTAATTTGATTTACAGACGATTGAATTCTATTTATTTTTCACAGGCGCTTGATAAAACTCCTTCAAATACGCTGGTTCAAAATAAGCCACATCTTCAAACTCCTGTTTCAAAAATTGGTCGTAAGCACCTGTAATTTGACCTTTTGCTGAAGGATCTAATTCCAAATCAAACTCGATATTCCGATCTTTCCAAAGTTCTTCCATCTTTTGCGCACCGTCTCCGAAACAAACGAATGGTTCAAAATCGGTATAAGAACTCTCATCCAAAACATCTGCGCTAACAGGTTTTAAAATCTCTGACTCGAAATTGGTAATCAATGAAAAAACTTCCATTCTTCGCGCATCAATCATCGGACAAAGTATAGCATTTGGATAAACTATTCGAGCTACTTCGGCCATAGCCTGAAGCGTATCTATTGAAATGAGTGGAATATTCAACGCATAACACAATCCTTTAGCCGTCGAAACTCCAATTCTTAAACCGGTGTAAGATCCCGGTCCTGCAGAAACAGAAACAGCCGATAGGTTTTGCGCTGTTATTCCCTGAAGATTCAACACCTTCTGAATAAGAATGGTTAATTGCTCTCCATGAGAATATCCTTCGTCTTTAAATTCCTGAAGCTGGGTTAATTCTCCGTTCAAAGACAAAGCAACAGAACATACTTTTGTTGCCGTTTCAATATGTAAAATGAGTGTCATTCTTTTTTAAGCTAAAACTTCCAGTTTAAATCCGATACCATGAATATTGGAAATCGCAATTTTAGGATCCATAGAAAAGTATTTTCTCAATTTGGTAATAAAAACATCCATACTTCTACCGGCAAAATAGTCATCCTGACCCCAAACGGCAGTTAAGATATTTTCTCTTGGAACCACTGCATTTTTGAATTTACAGAGGATCTTCAATACCATTGCCTCCTTCTTTGTTAGTGTTTTTTCAAACTCCGGATGTTTTAAAATGAAATTCTCGGTGTCAAAAGTATAACTTCCAATCTGAACAATTTTTTGTTCAGGTTCATCCTGAATATTTACTCGTTTCAAAAGTGCTTTAACACGAACAGAAAGCTCGTCGAAAGAAAATGGTTTGGTTAAATAATCGTCTCCTCCGGCATTAAACCCAGCAATTTTATCCTCTGTCATTGCTTTTGCAGTGAGGAAAAGGATCGGGATTTCCTGATTCATTGTTCGGATTTCACGAGCCAGCGTAAAGCCATCTTTTTTTGGCATCATCACATCAAAAATACACATGTGAAATTCATCTTCTGAAAATCGCATGTGTCCGTCCATTCCATTTGTACAAAGTACCACTTGATAGCCTTCTGATTTCAACTGATCTGAAATAACAAATCCCAAATTGGCATCATCTTCAACCAATAATATTTTAGCCTTTGGTTTCATTCTAAAATGATTGTTTTTGTGAAGATACTAAGAAATCGTTTCGGATAAATTATCTCTGTGAAATAGAACGGAATTGCCTAAAAAAAGATAAGAGTTCAAGACGGGCGTCTCGAACTCTTATCACACTAATCAACCTAACCTACTACTACTGCAACAAAGATAAGCCATTACACCATTGGTTTTTCACTTTTTCTGGAGACATACAAAAAAGGACAAATAAAGGATTTAAAGAATGTAATAAACGAATGCACATACCTTACGTTAAATAATTCACTGATTAGTCAATTACATCTAAAATTGTACAGATTAATCAACAAATAGACCCGATGAAAAGTATGCAGTCATAACATCCAATTAAATTAAGATTCCAAGAAAGGTCATTTTTTTGATGAAAAAAACATGCGCTTTTTCATGTTGAATGGATCAAATGATTGATGAACGGATTTTTTAACAATTTCATAATACAAGACCTTGAGCAAGCCTCTTTTTAACTAGCTCGTTTTAGTTTTTGCAATATAATTTCCGAATAATCAAGCTACTCAAAATACTTTCTTACCTTTGAATGGATCTGGAACTCATTAAGAATGGATAAAATTTTAATAGTTGATGACGAAGAAGATATCCGAGAAATTCTTGGATACAATCTAAAGAAAGAAGGCTTCAAAGTTTTTTTAGCTGAAAACGGACAAACAGGCATTAGTATTTGCAAAGAGGAAAAACCCGATTTAGTGATTCTGGATGTGATGATGCCCGGTATGGATGGAATTGAAGTCTGTGACCAAATTAGAAATACGCCTGGTTTGGAAAACGTATTAATCTGTTTTTTGACAGCTCGCAATGAAGACTATAGTCAAATTGCCGGACTAGATGCCGGAGCGGATGATTACATTTCAAAACCAATTAAACCGCGTGTTCTAATTAGTCGTGTGCATGCTTTGCTGCGAAGAAAAGAATCCGCTCAACCTAAACCTTCCGGTACTCCCGATTTAGTTATTAATCGAGAGAAATATTTGGTGATCAAGAATGGTGAAACACTTCATCTTCCTAAAAAAGAATTTGAATTACTTTCCCTTTTAGCATCACGACCAGAAGTTGTTTTTGAACGAGACGTAATTTTGGAACGTGTTTGGGGAACCGATATCATTGTTGGAGATCGTACCATTGATGTACATGTTCGAAAACTCAGAGAAAAAATTGGCGATGATTACATCCAAACCGTAAAAGGAATTGGATATAAATTCAGAGGAGATAGATAAAAAAGGGGCGAATAATTATTCGCCCCTTTTTTAAATCCCTAATTCAATCTGAAAAATTGCGCCGAACTTTCCAGCATCTGTTTTAGCCCTCAAATCTCCGGTTAATTGGTACAGAATATTTCCCTGTACTTTTACGCGGTGACCGTACAAATATTTCGTAACTCCCAATTGGAATTCCTGATTCTTTTTCAAATTTACTGACGTGAATGCAGGATTATCATATACTGATGAAAATGGAGTAACTTCCGCATACCTCAATGCAATTTCCCAATTTGATTTAAACAAATAACTCACCTGCTGTAAAAATCCATATCCAGCATAAACCGGCTGAAGACTCAAACTGTCTGAAGTGTAAGTGATCGGATTGGAGCAATTGCGCTGCATGAATTCGCTGTAAAGCGCAAAACCTTTATACTTGAACAATAAATCCAGTGAAAACGTTTCCATATCTGTTTTTGTGTACAAATCTCTTCCCAACTGACCACCTGCACGAACGGCATCATCGTTGAAATTATACGATGCACCGATAGATAATTTCGGTTTTTGTTCACGCGCCAAATCCCCTTCCTGGTAATCGTTTTTATCCGTAAAGGATCCGAAAGGTAAGGCTTCAATTCTTCCTGTATAACTCAAACCGCTATTAGAAGCACTACTGTTTCTTCCTTCTCCGGAAGTAAGTGATGCCGAAATTCCAAAATACTTATGTTTATAGGAGCCAAAGAATCCAAAATCACGATCAATAGTAAAAGTCGCATTCACGATTGATCGATCTGCAAACTGCTGATCTCCGGATGAAATAACGCGCTGTCTGTTTCCCGGAAGTTTTGTTTGTCCGAAACCAAACTTAATATCTTTCCACGGTTCGTAATAAATTACAGCGTCGCGCACAATGTTTACACTTGTATTTACATTGGACTCCTGAGTCATGTCCCAATCCATATCTCCGCGGGAAAATGCCAATTGAAGCTTGTATGTCAATTTCGGGCTGTAAACAAAACCTTCCAGTTTCAAGCGTACTCTTCGAACACGAAACTCATAAGAACCTGCTGATAAATCATCATCGCTTTTTGTCAAAAATGCAGCTCTGTTTTGCATCCGGAACTGAAGACGCATTGAAAACAAGGAATCTTTCCCTACAAACTCAATTCCTCTTTGAGGTTTCGTCAAAATGGATAAGTCTATTTTCTTTTGTGAGAAGATCCAATTACTGATTAATAGAGTACTTAAAAATAGAAAATGTTTCATGCTAATGTGTTCATTAATTGCGTTTCACCAATGTTATTTGGATTATTAAAAAATTCTCGAGAGAACAATTCTTGATGATTTTTGGGCAAAACTAACGTCTTCATATTTAATTAACATACCGCAAACTGTATTTTAATTTTTTGATAACATTTTTAATATTAGCTTAACATTGAGACGAATTTAGCGCCCAATATTCATTCAATTCTCTAGTTCAATCCCCATTTCTTCTATCGTAAAAAACCACTTCTTAACATTTAGTTAACATTGAAATCATCTTAATCGTCTCAAATACTGACACTTTGCATCAAATACTGGTTGAGCACCATTGAAATGCTTCAACTTTACCATTTCGTTAACATTTACTTTCCGCGAAACATCCTCAATAAACTAGGATTACATTTGCGCCATCAATATTAAGTTTAAACAAATGGCATCAGGATTTTTAAAATTTTTCTTACCAAAGGATAAAGTGTTTTACTCTCTATTTGAAGAGGCTTCTCAGAACCTGGAAGCAATTGCAGGTAAATTGGTATTATGTGTAAACGAATCTGATTACAATAAGAGAGCAACCATTATTAAAGAAATGGAGGATCTGGAACACCAAAACGACGATTTAACGCACAAAATCTTTGTTGAATTAGGTAGAAATTTCATTACACCCTTTGACCGCGAAGATATTCACGCATTAGCTACTTCATTGGATGATATCGCAGACTATATTTATGCCTCTGCTAAAAAAATCAACTTCTACAAAGTAATTCCGAATGATGATCAGGGAATCTTGAAAATGGCGGATGCAATTCACGATGCTGTTTTAGCTGTAAATGCTGCTGTAAAAGAGCTTCGAAACTTGAAAAACACCCAAAAAATCGTTGAGTGCGTAATCAAGATTAACTACGTTGAAAATCAGGCAGATGATATTTTTGATTTAAGTATTGAAAAATTATTTGACTCCGATGTAGATGCAAAAAGTCTGATCAAAAAACGTGAGATCTACCAAACAATGGAAGTTGCAACAGATAAATGTGAAGATGCAGGGAATGTCATCGAATCAATCGTTGTAAAATACGCTTAATATTCATTGGTAAACCAATAAGATATGTTTTCATTATTAATTGCCATCATCATTCTTGCCTTATTATTTGATTTGGTAAATGGTTTCCATGATGCTGCCAACTCAATTGCTACAGTTGTTTCCACTAAAGTATTAACGCCATTCCAGGCGGTTGTCTGGGCGGCAGTTTTCAACGTTGTTGCCTTCTGGGTATTCGATATGAGTGTTGGAAATACGGTAGCAAAAACAGTAGACAATAGTGCTATTGATTTATATGTGATTTTAGCTGGATTAATTGCAGCAATGATCTGGAATCTATTGACCTGGTGGTTAGGAATTCCTTCCTCTTCTTCTCACACCCTAATTGGTGGATTTGCAGGTGCTGCGGTTGCTCATGCTGGTTTTGATGTTATCGCTTCTGCGGAAATCATCAAGGTTACCATATTCATCTTTTTAGCACCATTTATTGGTGGTATTATTGCTTTTGTTATTGCAATGATCACTGTAAGTAGAAGTTTTGCTAAAAAAATGATCTCTATTCTAATTCTTTCTACCATTACTTATTTTATCATGGATTACATGGTGGAATACCTGGATGTAAAACCGGTAATGATGTATATCGTCATGGGAATGATCATTCTCTTTATTCTTACTTATACCTGGTACCAAATAGTTCATGGAAAGCGACAAACAGCTTTGAAAGAATCAAACATGTACAAAAAGCTACAATTACTTTCCTCTGCTGCCTTTTCTTTAGGCCATGGTGGGGCGGATTCGCAAAAAGTAATGGGTATTATTTGTGCAGCATTGATGGTATTCGCTAATTCGCAACGAAATGATCAGGGACAAATTGTAGGAAATATTCCTAAAATGTTCCAAATCTCGGAAGTATTCCAGATTGAGTTTGAAGACGAAGAAGGAAAAAAGGCAAAATTCAAGCCTGAATACACTAAAAATATCGATTCACTGGAAATTGAAAAGGAAGATCATATTTTGATCTATACGAAAGGTGAAGATATCTACGATGCAAAAACACATGACGCTATTTTTAAAGGGAAACAGCTGAATAAGGAATATATGGAGGCTGCAATCTTTGACGAATATGTAGACAAAGAAGGTAAACTCCTGAGTGGTCATAAACTCAAAGACAAAGTGAATTCGGAAACAATGCCGGGTTGGATTGCATTTTCCTGTTACTTAATGATTGGTTTAGGAACCATGATGGGTGGGTGGAAAATTGTAAAAACAATGGGAACCAAAATCACCAAAGTGACTCCATTGGAAGGTGTTTGTGCTGAAACAGCGGGTGCTTTGACTTTGTTTACGGTATCTAACTTAGGAATTCCGGTTTCTACAACACATACCATTACCGGATCCATCATTGGAGTTGGAGCAACAAAACGTCTGAGCGCAGTTCGCTGGGGTGTAACGATCAACTTACTTTGGGCATGGATCTTAACAATTCCGGTTTCAGGATTGTTAGCAGCAGGAATTTATTACCTCACGAAGTTGTTTCATTAAACTTCAGATAATTTACGATAGAACTCTCATCTTTGTGGTGAGAGTTTTTTTTTGTGCTAGCTTTATGAATTCACATTTACAAAATGTAAAATTTACTCTTATGAAAAGTTTACTGATTTCTATTTTTATCCTTGCAACTATTGCATTCTTCTCCTTTTCATCGTCTAAAAAACCTATTTTGGATTTGGAAGGATTAAAAAATGCAACGAAAGTCGGATTCTCTTACATTCCTCCTGGAAAAACGGTCTTAGACACTGATACAATTACTTGTGAAGGTTTTTTTATAGCAAAAAAGGAAGTCTCCAATTTCAATTATCAGGAATATTTAGACGATTTAAAAAAGGCAGGTAAAATGGATGAATACCGATTGGCTCTGGTTGACTCGGCGAAATGGAATTCAACATACTTTCAAGGAGATAAATATGTCCAACACTATTTCAGTCATAAGGCATACAAAAATTATCCTGTGGTAAACCTAACACGTCAACAAGCAGAAAAATATTGTGAATGGTTGACACAAGTTTGGCGCAAATACACTAAAAACCAAAGCCTCGTTGTTCGTTTGCCTAAAAGAACCGAATTTCTTCGCGCAGCGAATGGAACTAGTTTGTACAGAGCTTACGCATGGAGTTCCCCTTATTTACGAACGCAAAAAGGAGAACTTATGGCTAATTTCTTAGAAGTTGACGGAGGGGCTATTACCCGCGATACCGTAACAGGAAAATTCAAGGTAGTAACTAACTATTTCGATCTTATTGGAAATGGAGCTGAATATGCAGATGTAACCTCACCTGTTCAATCCTACTTACCAAATGAATTCGGGATCTATAATTTAAATGGAAACGTTTCCGAAATGATTCAAGAGAAAAACATCGCTGTTGGTGGAGACTGGAATTCTCCCGGTTATGATATCCGAAACCAAAGCACCAAAAAATTTACGGAAGCAAATCCCATGGTTGGTTTCAGACCGGTTATGACCTTTATTCCAATTCAAAAGTGAAAATTGAGAATTGAAAAGTGTTGCCCATGCACTTACAGTGCGCTAACTCTTGTAATTGAAAAAACTTTGTTTTTCTCTTTTCAATTTTTCCATTCTCCATTTTCAATTTGAGCTATATTTGTGGAAACACAGGAACAATGACACTCAAAGAAACCATTTCAGCAGTTGAAGCTTTTCACAATGCGTTCAACATTTCCAATAATTACGAACCCACAGCACAATTGTCAGAAGCAGATATCACCCTTCGTTACAACTTAATGAAAGAGGAGAACGAAGAATATCTGGAAGCTGCAAAAAATGGAGATTTGGTAGAAATTGCGGATGCTTTGGGGGATCAATTGTACATCTTGTGTGGAACGATCTTAAAACATGGACTTCAGGACAAAATTGTTGAGGTCTTTGCTGAAATCCAACGCTCCAACATGAGTAAATTGGATGCAGATGGAAACCCAATCTATCGTGAAGACGGAAAAGTATTGAAATCTGAATTGTATTTCAAACCGAACATCTTAGCTGTTTTGGACAAATAGAAGAATGCAGCGTTTTAACATCCGTGTCTACGGCATTTGTATCAATGAGAGAAAGGAAGTCTTGCTTTCAGATGAATTTTACCGGGATCTAAATTTTACTAAATTTCCCGGAGGTGGATTGGAATTTGGAGAAGGGATGATCGATTGTCTAAAACGCGAATTTCAAGAAGAATTTAATCTAGAAATCGAAGTTGGAGATTTATTCTACCTCACAGATTTCTTCCAGATCTCTGCATTTTCCAACAATGATCAGGTTATTTCGGTTTACTACCGGATCACAGCTGATTTGGATCGCCTGGATCAACTCATGAAGAATCAAACAGGGGAAGAAGAACTCCACTGGGTGAAAATCAGCGAATTAACAGAAGAACTACTTACTTTCCCAATTGACAAGATCGCTGCAAAAAAACTAATGAACGGAGGTCATTCCTGAATTCAGCACTGGAGTGGTAATTTACGCGGATTTCAGTTTGTACCACAAAAAAACAGGAACTCTTTTGGAGCTCCTGTTATTATTTATTTTTTGAATAGCTTTTACTTAAACACAACGTTGAATTCAACACGTCTGTTTATTGCCTGACCGTCCACTGTCTCATTCGTTGTCTTCGGCTGCGTTTCACCATACCCCTTTGCATTGATTCGTTCAAACTCAACCCCTTTCGAAACAAGATAAGCTGCAACCGTCTGCGCTCTTTCCTCCGAAAGAATTAGGTTTTTAGCCTCATCACCTACATTGTCCGTATGACCAGATATATCCAAACGGTAATCCGGATTTTGTTTCATTATGCGAACAACCTCATCCAATACCGGAAGAGATGTTTTCAATAAAGTACTTTTTGAATATTCGAACTCAACACCCTTAAGCGCTTTTGTCATGACATCCTGAACTTCTTTCGCTACTGCCGGACAACCTCTGTTTGACATTAGTCCGGGAGTATGAGGACAATGGTCTTCTAAGTCAGAAACACCATCCTTATCACTATCCGGACAACCGTTTGTGGCGTATACACCAGCAACTTCCGGACAAGCATCATGAGCATCCGCAATTCCGTCGGCATCTTTATCTGCAATTGCAGCACCTTTCGAATTCACAAAACTTCCTGCAGGGGTATTTGGTTCTTCATCCAATGCATTTGGAACTCCATCCTTGTCATCATCTCGGGATTGCTCTTTTAATGCTGCGATCTCGGCCTTCATTTCGCTCAATTCCTTCATGTCAGCACCAGCAGTTCCATAAACAGTTGGTGTCCAATCTGCATGTGTCTTATTTTTACCTAAATAATAAGAAACACCAATACTTAAATTCAACATGTACCCATCAATCGCTCCCTTTTTGTTAGCAGCCTGCATATCAAACCGATTGTCTTGACGTGCGTGAAAAATGAATGAAAGATCACCATTGAGTGACCATCTTTCATTCAGCTTAAGCTGCGGAGTTGCTCCGAAAGTGACATTGATCATACCATCCGACCGTTTGGACAACGATTCGGTATTGGCAATTCTGGGATTATTGTCTGACCAAAGACCTGAAAACCCGAGCCCTCCGTGAACCAAAAGTCCTATGCGCGACATCACTTGTGGAAAATGCAGAATATCTCCTACATTCACAACCCCTTCAAGTGAAGTTCTTACATAATAACTGTTGTAAGGACGATCAATGAAGTCAAGGAAATCATAATTTACGCCCAGCCTGATCCCTGCAAGGTTGGTAAACATATACCTTGCGTTGATCCCATAATGATGGATTTGATAAAGACGAGTATTGGCTCTGCTTGGAGCCATACAGTCGTGTGCACCGATAGATACACCCAGTGACCATTTGTTCATATTTTTTACATCGTTCTGAGCACTTAATGCAAACGATAAACAAATGAAAAATAAACTAAAAAGTGAATGATAAGCTTTCATGGTATTTAGGATTATTTATTGTTCTTGGATACAAAGATAAACAAAACCATTCGCAATATTTAAAAATATAACACCGTGATTTTTCACTAACATTCCAAATCAGAAAACCACTGAACGGCAAATTATTAACACTTAGTTAGATAAGTTGGCAGAAATAACTTCATTTTCATTGTTTAATAATTGACGTACCTTGAATCTGAATATTAAAAATATAACTTATCTTTGAATTCCAAGATACAACATTAATCTGAAAACCTTCTTGCTGTGCGTCAACTCTAATGAGTTTGTTAAATCAGTTTTAATGAAATGATGTATCAAAAAATACAAAACAAGAAAGTTTTAGTTACTGGGGGAGCAGGTTTTATTGGCTCCAGCCTATGTGAGGATCTTTTAAATTATGGCAACACTGTCATTTGTCTTGATAACTTCTCAACTGGTTACCGGAAGAATATTATTTCTTTTCTATCTCACCCGAATTTTCACTTGATAGATGGAGATATTCGTAATATTACCGATTGTCAAACAGCAGTCCAGGATGTTGATATAGTTTTACATCAGGCGGCTTTAGGATCAGTTCCAAGATCATTAGATGATCCGGCTACAGCCAATGAGGTAAATATTACCGGATTCCTGAATATGCTTATTGCTGCCAGAGATGCAGGAGTCAAACGCTTTGTATATGCTGCCAGCTCTTCTACATATGGTGATTCTGAGGGGTTGCCAAAGGTGGAAGATCTCATTGGAAAACCACTATCTCCTTATGCTGTAACAAAGTACGTTAATGAATTGTATGCTCACGTCTTTGGATTAAGTTATGGGATGGAGACAATAGGGTTGCGTTATTTTAATGTTTACGGCCGTCGTCAGGATCCTGATGGAGCCTATGCCGCGGTTATTCCAAAATTCATTCAGCAGTTTATGCGATTTGAATCACCAATAATTAATGGAGATGGTTCCTATTCTCGTGATTTCACCTATATTGATAACGTCATTCAAATGAATCATTTGGCTGCTACTACAGAAGATCAATCGGCTATTGGCCAGGTATTTAATACTGCGGTTGGAGAGCGAACAACATTGTTGGAAGTTACACAACTTATCAAACACTATCTGGCTGAGTTTGATCCTAAGATTTCAACTGTTGATATTAAATTTGGGCCGAGTCGTCAGGGAGATATCCCCCATTCTCTTGCTAGTGTGGATAAAGCAAAAGAACTGCTTGGGTATGAACCCAGCCATGATCTGGCATCCGGATTAAAAGAAAGTTTGAAATGGTATTTCAATTAAAGCATGAATAATATCAGATTTGAAAATAAACTTGTTGAACTTAAGATTGAATTACTAAGTCTGATCAGATCGTTTTTTCTTTTTGGAAATCCGAAAAAAGTTCGTTTTGGCAGACGTGTGCGATTAACGGGGAAAATCCGTTTCGGAAACGATGTAACAATTCAGGATTATAGCCGGATCAGGGGCAGAAATATTGAACTCCAGGATCATGTATTTATTCATGAGAATGTTTTTATCCGTTCTGCTGTGACGGTGCAAATTGGACGGGGAACTACCATTAATCGCAATACGTGTGTTTTGGATCATGTGATCATTGGAAACGATTGCTCTATCGCTCCGAATTGCGTCATTGTAGGATCAAATCATCAGTTTATGGATGGTTCTAAAACGATCAAATCTCAAGGATCTGAAATAGTGGGGATCGTAATTGAAGATGATGTATGGATTGCTGCAAATGTTACAGTACTGGATGGTGTAACCATTGGAAAAGGAAGTGTAGTTGCTGCCGGAGCTGTTGTAACTAAATCAGTGATGCCATACACAATTGTTGGCGGTGTTCCCGCAAAGGAAATTGGTAAAAGAAATCATGTCCTCGTTTAATCATTACAGATGGAGTGCAATTAATCGATTCGGGGTTCAACTGATCGGTTTTATTGGAAATGTCCTGATCGCCAGGCAGCTATCTCCTGATGATTATGGATTGGTAGCCATGCTTTCCATTTTCATTGGTATTGCATGGAATCTTACTGAATCCGGGTTTGCCGATTATCTGATTGTAAAGACTGATGCCGATAAAAAAGACTTCTCGACGATTTTTAGTCATAACATGTTTATTAGTATTCTACTATACGGTTTACTGTATTTCACAGCACCTTTAATAGCAGCTTTTTTTGAACGATCGGAATTGGTGGATATTACTCGTGTCATTGCGCTAAGTATCATCCTAAAAGCAGTTACACTTACGGAATTCACCAGAATGAGAAAAGAGTTGTTGTTCAAACACTCAGCTATTATACAACTTTCCAGTAGTATCGTTTCAGTGATTGTCTCCTATATTCTTGCGCTTCGTGGCTTTGGTTATTGGGCTATCGTCTGTCAGACTCTCGTAATCGCTGCAACTAATTTAATCATGATTATTCTTCTGAATAAATGGCGTCCTGATTTCCATTTTGATTGGACGAGATATAAGACCATGCGAGGATTCAGCAACAATATGTTGTGGTCCTATTTTACCAATCAAATCGGGCAGAATATCTACACCGTATTCATTGGTAAATTTCAATCGAGCGTTCTATTAGGGTTTTACAATCAGGCTTCAAAGATTAATGATGCCTGTTTTCAGGGAATTAACGCAGTCATCCTTACCACATCTTACCCGTTATTAGCAAAGGAAAAAGACAAAGCAATTCGGAAAGGCATGTATGACAAGGTTCTAAATCACTTTTTATTCATTCAGTTCCTTTTGTGCTTTTTCATAATCGGTTCGGCATACCCTTTAATGGAGGTCGTATTTGGTCTTAAGTGGGTGGAAACAGCACCTTATTTGCAGTTATTGACTTTGTCCTTGTTATTTTATCCGTTGACTACATTGAATGCAAATATCATTAAAATCGAAGGTAAATCTGCTCTTTATCGAAATCTTACCTTTCTGAGAAACGGATTGAATTTGGCAGCAATTCTTTGTACCTTCCTCCTATCCATTGAAATGATATTGATCGGCCAGTTGATCGCAAGATATATCTCTGTGACAATTGATGTACTGGTATGTGGCAAATTAATCGCATTTAAACCAACCCAACAATTAAAAATAGTATTGCTCCAAATTATTGCTCCCACAGCTGCAATGATTGTTGCCTTTGGATTAAGTCTCATGATAGAAAACACAGTACTTAAGCTCATTGGATACACCATTAGCTATTTTCTTTTGTTTTTGTTCTTTAATACCTTTATAAAGAACGATACACAAGGGTATTACATAGAGAAGGGAAAGGTACTCATTAAAAAAATCCGGTCATGAATGTAGGACGATTTTTGAAAAACAAATTTAACAATCTCGAGTTGCGCTGGGCCAGAACATCTCCCAAGCGATATGTGGCTTATCTGCGAAGAAGAGGTGTTGTGATTGGGGAAGGATGCAAGTTCTATTCCGGACTTAAAACGATTTCAATAGATACTACGAGGCCTTCACTAATAGAGATTGGTAATGATGTAGCGTTTAATAAAAACTGTAAACTGGTTACCCATGACTATGCTACAAAAGTTTTTTTGGCCACACACCAAGAGTTTATCGCCTCTTCGGGGAAAATCAAAATAGGAAACAATGTGAGTTTCGGTATGGATTGCACAGTACTTAAGAATGTTACCATTGGAGATAATTGTTTCATTGGTCTTGGTTCTGTTGTAACTAAAAACATCCCTTCTAATAGCGTTGCTATTGGCGCTCCGGCGAAGGTGATTGCCACTATTGACGAGTATTTTATGAAACGAAAAGAGGAATCGGTTCAGGAAGCATTGGAATACGCCAGAAGTATTCAGGAACGATTTAACAGACGACCAAAGATTGAAGATTTTTGGGAAGAGTTTCCATTGTTTTTGAATGGATCAGATGAATGTCCGGAATTGCCCATTAAAGCTCAATTGGGACCAGCATACGAAAACTACAAAAAGAATCATAAAGCCAGGTTCAATGGCTTTGACGATTTCTTGAAAAACGCAGGTATTGAATGAGAAAGATTGTGTTTTTACATCCTGCTCACTATGAACAATCAATGGGTGGAGCTGAATATCAGATTTCGCTTTTGATTGAGTTTCTTAAGAAGCAATCTGCTAGTGTCGAGATATATCACATCTTCGAAGATAATCGAACGCCCATTAAAAATGAATTAAACATACAGTTGGTTCCCTTAAAGAAAATTAAACTTAATAAGCGCTTTGGAGACAGATGGTTTCTGTATAAAAAAAGAATCGTCGCGGAACTCGAAAGAATCCAACCAGATGTTATTTACACCCGGTTTTTTTCTTCCTGGAGCGGTATCGCTGCCGATTTTGCGCGTCAGAACAATTGCACACATATCTGGGCTTTGGCTTCAGATAATGATGTGACCAGATTGCAACAGCGGGTATCTCTATTGAAACCCTTGGACTTTATTGAGAATAAATGGGTGAAAAAAGCCTTCAATTATGCTAACTATATTCTGACACAAAACCGCCACCAACAGGAACAGCTACAAACGGTTTATCAACGTGAGGGTATACTAATTAGGCAATCCACTGACGTTTGTCAGGAAGACACCATTGTCAAACCCAATTCACACATTGCTATTTGCTGGATCGCGAACCTGAAAGCCATTAAACAACCCGAGTTGTTTGTTGAATTAGCTGAAAGATTCAAAACAAATCAGTCCATCAGTTTCACCATGATAGGAAGGCCTAACAAGGATTATAAGGAGTTGCTTCAAAAGGCAGCAGATCGCATTCCGAACTTTCATTACTTAGGGGAAATTCCTAATTCCGAGGTCAATACGCAGTTAAGTCAAAGTCACATTTTGGTGAATACCAGTCAATATGAGGGGTTTTCTAATACGTTTGTTCAGGCGTGGATGAGAAAGGTAGTGGTGGTCAGTTTAAATTCCAATCCGGACGGTTTGCTGACAGACAAAGAGATCGGTTTTGTATCCGGAAATCCGGACGAACTCGAAAAAACCATTGGTGATCTGGTTGGTAACACAGATACTATAGAGAAAACAGGAAAAAAAGCCTTTGATTATGCGCAAGCGAATCACTCCTATGCATTGAACATGGCAATACTTACTAAATTAATGGGAATTGATGAGTAATAGACAAATTCATTGGTTTGAGGCCAAACAGTTGGATCGCGTTACGAATTTCTCTACAGAGATTGAAGTGGTTAAAGCTGCCATTCGAGCTGGAGTCCCGATGACCTATTACTGCACTTTTAAGGAAACCAAGGTGTACTTCGGGCTCGATGGACATATCCGTTACTTGGGAAAGTTTAAGAACAGATACCTCAAATCAATCGAATTTCAACTATTGGTGGTTATTCGAAATTTGAAATTAGTAGTGTCCGGATCGAATCATGTAATTATCGTGAATCAGGATTTGGTAAAACATGTTTTACCGGCCTTGTTCATTAATAAGTTGTTTCGTAAGGGGAATAAATTTGTCATTGACATCCGCACAACTCCAACCAATCCGGATTCGTTTCAAACGGATATGAAACGTTTTCACAGAAGTTTCAAAAAGGCAGTAAAGTACTTCGATGGATTGAGTTTTATTACCCCATTCATGGAAAAATATCTCATGAAGGACTATCAAACAAAAAAGCCTACAGTTCATTGGAGCTCCGGAGTTGATATTGAATTGTTCGATACCAAGCGATACCCGAAATCAGAAACAGATCGACCCTTCATCATTTTTTATCACGGTGGAATTTCTGAATCCAGAGGGAACCTTCATTTAATTAAAGCCTGTGAAAGGTTAGTTGCCAAAGGTTACAGAATCGAATTAGTACAAATTGGAATTTGTGTCGATAGTAGTATTCCAAATTACATTTCGGATCAGAAAATCCACACATGGTGTAAGTTATTGCCAGCGATACCTTTGGGTGAAATCCCTCAAATTGTTTCGGAGATTGACTTACCCGTTTTACCATTTCCGGATTTTTTAGCATGGCGTGTTTCTAGCCCTATTAAATTGATGGAATACCTCGCAATGGGGAAAAAAGTTCTTGCACCAAGAATCGAAGCGTTTACGGATGTGTTTAGAGATAGACCAGATTTAATTTTTTATTTTGAATCGGAGAATGTCAATCAAATTGATGAGCTCAGTGACAAAATAGCCGAAATTATTGATGCCGATCTTTTGAAAAAAGTAGACCAACAAGCATGTATCGATTTTGTAAGTTCAACCTATACGTGGAATAAGCAAACAAATCACCTAATTGATTTCTGCATACAATTATGAGCAAAATAAAATTGAATTTATTATTTCTGTGCTTATTCTTTGTTTATACGCAAGGTATGTGGGAACGCACCTTGTTTTTTCTGCCCGACGCAACGTATATCGTTGATGTAGCTATTGTTGCATTTATAGTGTTTCAATTTAAATGGAATCCAAGAACCCCCGGATCTAAAGTGTTTTTTGCTTTTTTGTTGACGGCTTTCTTAGTAGGAATGACAAATTCTGATTCCATTGTAGAAACATTTTTATACATCCGATTCGCTATTTATACTTATCTGATTTACGTCCAGCTTTACAGTTTGGGACTGGATACAAAGACCTGGTTTAGACTACTCAAATTTTCTTTGTGGATGATTATCATTCAGGTCATCGGATCATTGTATACCATTTTCTTTTTAGGTGAACAAATCGAGGGATATGTTGGTTTAATGTCCAGCAAAGGTGGAACTACGGCCACCATCTTTCCATTATTTGTTTCAAGTATTGCATTGCTGTATTATTTATTCCGGTCTAAAATGCTCTGGAAAGAATGGTTAATCCTTTCATTGGTTTTTCTAAGTGTATTCTCAATCGGTTATGCGAGTGGAAAACGCGGTATTTACTTTACCATTCCTGTTTTCTTTATCATCACTATACTTATGGCATTCCCGATCTTAATTAAGAGTGGTTTTTTTAAAAGAAAATTAATTGGGATTGTTTCAATAGCGGCATTACTTATTCCGGTATTGATTTTCGGGATCTTCAATTCGAGGGGGCTCAATTACTCATTGTCCGGAAATGAATCGTATTCCGAAGTGATTTTAAATGCTTTCAGTTTTGCGGAAGAGTATGAATCCGCCACCGATCAATACGGGCGTACAATCGGACGTACGAATACAACTACACAGATTCTTGACAAATCCTTATCTGAACCAACATTGTTTATCTCTGGTGTTGGCTATAGAACGACTAAAGAAGAATCCACCATGCTTCGATTAGGCTATGGTTATGGATTGGTCGGATTTACCAGAGATCTCATCTCTGCCGGTTGGATTGTATCTGTGCTAACAGTCATTTTTATGTCACTGATCATTTTAAAGAATCATTCGGCGAAACTGGGACTTACTAAAGTTCTCCGGCGTTTGATCTTTTTAGTTTTTTTGTACACCCATTTTTTCTACTCGTCCGATTTCACTGTTAGTCTGAAAATTAATTTACTGTTGGTCATACTCTTGGCATTGATCAATAGTCCTTTGCATAAAAATGCTAGTTTAGAAGTACTCTCATCAAACAAGCTAATTAAATGAGCAGGCTAAAATCCATATTGAATTATGCTCTCAAAGAACTTGTAGGATACGGTTTCCGTCTAGTTGGATTGGTGCATCTACTGAAATTCCGCAATCGCAATACGGCGGTCTTAGTAGTTCTCAATTATCACAACTTTTCGGATTATTCAAATTATGCTATTCGCAGAGGAAGTTTATTGTCTTCAGGTCATCAAGCGAATTTTGAAAAACAAGCAAAATGGCTTAAAAAGCATTTCAAATTTGTAACCCCGACCAATTTCTATGAACACTCGACAGATAAGGGGCTAATGGTATTTTTAACCTTTGATGATGGGTATAAGGATAATGTGGAAATAGCCCTACCTATTTTGGACAAGTATAACCTGTTAGCAGCATTCTTTATTGTTAGCAATATTCCGGATAGCAATCAATGGTTGTGGCACGATAAGATTCGGTATTTAGTGAGCACAACTATGTTGGAATCTGCTAAATCTGAATTGGCCTTGAAAAATTTGAACCTGGGCAAGGAGCCAGATCCAGTTTTTCTGAAAGAAGTGAAGGATCTGGAATCAACCCTTCCCCACCACAGACTTATGATGAACTGGGATGAAATTCAGCTTTTGAAACAGCGTGGATTTATTATCGGATCTCACACCCACACCCACAGTCCGTTAAAGTTCCTGTCACCGGAGAAACGGATAGAAGAAATGGATCTTTCTCGTCAAACAATGGCTTCGAAATTGAATGGCGACATCTCCTTTTTTGCATATCCGAATGGATTGTATGATGACGATTGCCATTCCCTTATGAGGGAATATGGAGTGAAATATGCTTTTACAACCAACCTGGGATTCAACCGACAGAATGAATCTCCGCTTGAAATTAAACGCATAGGTATAAATGCTTCCGATAGCATTGGAGTTATCTTGATAAAACTTTTTCTAAATTCCAGAAAATGAGTATTCGGGATACATATAAGCAGTATGGGTGGAAGTTCTTTCCGCGATTGATAAAATCCGGTTTGAGACGTTTCGGGATTCAGTATGAGGTATTTTATTTGCTGGAATGGAATGTGAATACAGAGGAGTTAAACCGAAAGATGGAGGGGTATGATTTTTCCGATATTCAAGAATTGACAATAGATGATTTACAAAGCTCCGACTCGTTTTCCGAACAGAAAAAGAATTTGTTTCAGGTGCGCTTGAAATCGAAGGAATATTCCTGCTATGGAATTAAGCATGCGGATGAAATCGTTTATTCAACCTGGATTTCATGGAGTACTATGGGATATCCGTCTTATTTTAATAAAACCGAAAAGTTACAGAAAAATGAGGCCCTGCTGGAAGACTCTTTTTGCCATCCAACCCAGCGAGGAAAAGGTTTACACTCTAAAATGAACCTGTTTCGTATGCAACTAATCAGCGAAAGGGGTCGTTCAGCAGTTTTGGCTTTGGTACTTAAAGAAAATACGCCAGCTTTAAACGTACAATTGAAAAGTGGTTTTAGAATAGTAAAGGAAATCAGATTTCTAAAAGTAGGAAGTCAGAGAAAAATAAAAGAAATCGTTGTAAATGGTAATCTGTAAAGATCACATTCGTTTTTTTGAGCTTCAAGCTGAGTTTGATCGGATTCCCTTCAGTCAATCTGAGGCATGGTACAATTATATCCGTTCACAAGGTAAAGAAGTGATCCTTTTCATGGATAAATTAGAGTCCCCTACAATTTTGACCTGGGGTTTTATTGAAAATGTTCCGGTTTTTCGAAAAAAAATACTGCGGATCGAAGGTGAGTGTTACAAAAAGGAATCGGGAGAAGATATTCAGCGTTTTTACAATGCACTCAGAGGTTTGGATTATGCCGGAATTGAATTGAATTCTAACACAGTGTATGATGCAGAGTTCGAAATTAATCTAAGAAGGGCCGGTTTTTTGCGTCCGATTGGTATGTTCTCTTGTCCGTTGACCATAGAAATTGATCTGGAAGGGGAATTAGATACCAACCGAAATTGGAAGCGCAATGTAAAATTGGCTGAACGAAATAACCTGAAATGTGATCCTATCCTCCGACCAACTCCTGAAATCGTGAATGAAATTGTTTCCATGTTCACTGAAATGGCAGAATTGAAAAAACTTGGTTACCAACTTTCTGCCAAGTCCATTGAAGAACTGATGCAATCACCAGGTATTAGAACACTATTGGTTTCGAAGGAAGACGGAACCCCAATAGCTGCGCGAATCATTCATATCCATGAAAAACACGCCTCTGATGTTTTTGCCGCCAATTCCAATTTGGCCAGAGACTGTGGAGCAACGTTTTTATTGATGCAGTATATTTTTGAAACCTTAAAGGCTGAAGGCTTGCAGGACTTTGATTTTGGTCGGATCCCACCAAGTAGCCATGCTTCTGATAATGTCTATGTCTTTAAAAATTCTGCCAGAGGTAAGAAAATTCAATACAATGGAGAGTGGTGCAGCTATCGAAGTAAATTCTTAGAACTTTCGATTTTCAGCTATAAGTGGTTCAAGCTAAAAAAACAGCGGTATTGATGGGACTCAAGATTCTAGTTGTCACGCCTTCTTTTAGTCAAAAAGGCGGAGTAGTTGAATTCAATAAGCTACTCGTGAAATACGGTAAATCCGACTTTTCCGTGTTTGAATTACGCAGTGGTCTGAAACAATCTACTCCCGGAAAAGTTGTGGTTATGCTGAGCGATTTTCTAAGGTTTACCTTCCGCTTGATTTTTACTTCTGTTGATATCGTACATACAAATCCATCTCTAGGTAAAAACGCAGTTTTTCGAGATGGAAATTTGATCCGGATAGCCAAAGTTTTTAATAAAAAAGTATTCGTTCAATGGCATGGTTGGAACCCGGACAATGAGTACCTGCTTGAAGGAAAAGGTAAAACATTCTTTCAGAAAACATTCTTTAAAGCGGATCAAATACGTGTACTTTCTAATCACGTCGCCATCAAGTTCACGGAACTCGGTTTCACGAACAAAATCACACTCGGAAACACCTTTATTGATGATGAATTATTAGAAGGGGCTTCCGGGTTAAATACAAATGATGGAGTTTTCAGTATTCTTTTTTTATCAACTATTTCCAAAAATAAAGGTATCTATCTCGCAGTTGAAGCCCTACGAATCCTTCAAAGTAAAGGTGTGAAGTGTGAATTGATCATTGCTGGAATTGGCGAAGAACTTGAAAATAGTAAAAAGTATGTAACCGAAAATGAACTGAAGAATGTTGAGTTTGTAGGTCACGTAGAAGGACAATCAAAACAGCATGTCTTTGGAAAAAGTAATGTATACCTATTTCCATCCTATTATGAAGGGATGCCTACTTCCGTTTTGGAAGCCATGGGATTTGGATTGCCCGTTGTTTGCAGCAATGCAGGAGCACTGGCAGAGTTCTTTGAAGACGGCGTGATGGGGTTTCGAATCGACGAGATGAATGCTCAACTGTTTGCAGACGCACTATTGAAAGTAAGTAGTGATTTGGAACAAAGTCGGATCATGGGTGTCTTCAATTCGAAATATGCTAGGAGTCGCTTCCTTGCTTCTGAATCGGTGGCAGCAATAGAACGAGATTATAAAATTGTTGTTGGGAAATGAAGAATAGAATTGTAGAGGTGGAAAGGGTGTTCAAATCACTGAAAAAATACTGCGAAAAAGAGCAATTCAAAGGTTGGGACCCTTATGACGGACTCAATTCAAAGATCTTTAAAGCGCTTCCTTTCAAGTATTGGGACTTAGCCCGTTTGGCCTGGATACAAGGTTTCAAGCGAAGTCCGATTAATTTTCGCCGTTTGTTGCTGGTGCCGAAAGAGCATAATGCCAAAGGCATAGGACTTTTTCTTTCAGGATATTGTAATCTGTATAAGTTAGCATCTAAGGGAGATCATACATTTGGTGCCCCGGAAGAAATCAAGACAAAAATCAATGAGCTCGCGGAGTTGCTGATAACGATGAGTAATAAAGATTATTCCGGTGCTTGCTGGGGATATAACTTCGATTGGCAGGCGAGGCGATTATTTCTCTTCCCGAAGAACACTCCTACAGTTGTCGCAACGACGTTTTGCGCATCGGCACTGTTTGATGCATATGAAGTCACCGGGAATGAATACTATTTGAATACAGCACTTTCTTCGGCCAATTTCGTGTTGAATGATTTGAACAGAACTCCATACAAGAAAGGCTTTATTCTGTCTTACAGTCCATTAAAAGGCAATGATACTGTTTACAACGCATCGTTATTAGGCGCCAAATTATTGAGCATTTGTTACTCCTATCAGAAGAATGAAGCATATAGAAAAGCAGCAAAGGAAATTATTGAAGCTGCATGTGCAGGTCAGGCTGAAGGCGGTTCCTGGGTCTATGGATTATTACCTGTACAATCGTGGATTGACAGCTTTCATACGGGATATAACCTGGATGCAATTGCACATTATTCAAAGAATTTTCAGGACGGTGAGTATCACGTTAATATGGAGAAGGGAATGGATTATTATCTGACTAACTTCTTTCTGGAAGATGGGACTCCCAAGTATTACCATAACAAAACATACCCGATAGATATCCATTGCCCCGGTCAACTTTTCGTAACTTTACACGCACTGCAATACTGGCCCAAGCACAAAGAACTCGCTGATCGGGTTGTGAAATGGACATTGGAACACCTGTTTAATAAAAAGGGATATTTCTATTACCAACTGAAAGAAGGAGTAAGTTCAAAAATCCCGTATATGCGGTGGAGCAATGCTTTTATGTTTAATGCATTATCGATTTACTTGCTAAACAATACGGAAGATGGAAAGTAGATTAGCCAATAATGTGCGTTGTTTCGCTCCTGCTTCACGAAAGGAATTAATGGATTATGCTTTTGAGCAGCGATCTATTTTGGTTGCCGTGAACGCAGAAAAAATTCTACATGCTACAGATGAGTCACGAAGTATTATCAACAGAAACATAGGTTATCCCGATGGAATTGGTGCGGTTTGGGCATTGAAGAAAAAAGGATGTCATTCGGTTGTAAAAATTCCCGGCTGCGAATTATGGCTGGATATCGTAAAAGAATACCATCCAACAAAAAGTTTTTACCTCTTAGGTGGAACAAATGAGGTGATTCAGGAAACCGTTGATCGATTAAGGAAGGAATTCTCCGGAATTAATATTCTGAGCCATAGAAATGGCTATTTGTCGGATGATGAACGAAGGGATCTGATCATGGATATTGCTGAGAAAAAACCCGATATCATCTTTGTTGCAATGGGATCGCCCAAGCAGGAGTTGTTAATGGAGGAAATGTATCGTCATCATCCTGCCGTGTACCAAGGTTTAGGAGGAAGTTTTGATGTCTACACTGAAAAAGTACAACGCGCGCCTAAATGGTGGGTGAAAAACAACCTCGAATGGGCCTATCGACTGGTAAAACAGCCTTCTCGTATTAAAAGGCAAATTCATTTAGTTCGCTTTTTTATATTACTTCAATTCAATAGACTTTGATATGCATATTACCCTGATCGCCGGAGCACGGCCCAACTTCATGAAAATTGCACCGATTATTCATGCATTACATAAAGTTCAGGCTGCTGGAAGCTCATTGCGCTATAGTTTAGTTCACACCGGACAACATTATGACGAGAAAATGTCCGGACAATTTTTCACCGAATTGGAAATCCCCGAACCAACTGTAAACCTTGAAGCAGGTGGAGGAACCCAAGCGGAACAAACAGCTGCTATCATGGTTCGCTTCGAAAAGTACCTGGAAACCAATCCAACGGATCTGGTTTTGGTGGTCGGCGATGTAACTTCTACGATGGCATGTGCAATTGTGGCACAAAAATTACGAATCAAAGTAGCTCATGTGGAAGGTGGAATTCGTTCGAATGACCGGACCATGCCCGAAGAGATCAATCGTTTGGTAACAGATGCCATTACTGATTATTTCTTTACTACATCAGAAGTTGCAAACGAAAACCTCCGAAAAGCCGGAGTTAAGGAAGAACAGATCTATTTCGTAGGAAATACAATGATCGATACATTACTCAAACAAATGCCGCGTTTCAGAAAACCGAAATTGTGGGATCACCTTAATTTGACCGACAAAGGGTATATTGTATTAACGCTTCATCGTCCGAGTAATGTGGATGAGGAAACAAAACTCAAGGCTCTGATAACCCAAATTATTGCTTCTTCAGAAGACTGTCCGATTGTTTTCCCCGTACATCCGCGAACCGCAAAAATGATCGAATTGTTAGGAATTTCTCATCCGCGATTACACCTGGCTGATCCAATGGGTTATCTCGAATTCAATTACCTGGTGCAGCGCGCAAAATTGGTAATCACTGATTCGGGAGGTATCACCGAAGAAACCACCGTCATGAAAGTTCCATGTATGACATTAAGGGATACTACCGAGCGACCGGAAACAGTAACCCAGGGGACGAATGAACTTGTTGGAACAGACCCGAACGCAGTTGAAAAAATGCTAAAAAATTGTTTTTCAGGAAATTGGAAGACCGGCTCAATCCCCATTCTTTGGGACGGAAAAACAGCAGAACGAATTATTGAAATTTTACTACAATTAAATGACAAATCAATTATAGTGTGAAAAAGTTTTGAAATCACAGGTAATTACTAACATTTAATCGACTTTTAGTTCATAAATTAAAATTAAAGGTATAACTTTGCATATATGACTTTGATGAAAACCCCTTGGAGCTTCGTCGAATCAAAAACCGGGAAACCAAATACAAAGTGGAAAACCAACTAAAATAATATGTTGCCATTGTGATTCCCCACATTAAACACCTGATTACCAACTCAATTAGCTGCTTCAAGCGTTGGGATACTACTTCTAAAAGACTTGCGTAAAAGTGGCAAACAAATTGCCGAAGGAATTAATTTTTAAACTGACTGCTTCAAGCGTCGGGATACAACTTCTAAAAGAACTTGCGTAAAAGTGGCAAACAAATTGCCGAAGGAATTAATTTTTGAACTGACT
>DLHO01000015.1:0-80884 GCA_002483265.1 Flavobacteriales bacterium UBA7666
AAATTTTTCGCCCCTACAATTTTTATTATTTTTTCAGCATATCATTTGCTAGCAGCTGTTTTACGGTTTTATCCATTCCTTCAATAGATCCGTCCAGGAAGATCACATTTCCTTTTCCTTTTTCTGCAAATTCTTTTACAGCTTCTGTCCACATAGAGAACAAAATCAATGATGTATCTAAGTCTGCTGCTTTCATTTTCTCAGCAGCTTCCGACATACCTTGTGCAACTTCCTCACGGAATAATGCGATACCTTGTCCTTTCAATTGAGCAGCTTCCTTTTCAGCCTGAGCAGCAATCTTGATTGCGTTTCCTTCCGCTTCAGCAGCTTTAGTTTTCGTGATCAATAATGCCTGACCTTCGTTTTCAGCCGCTGCTTTCAAGTTGTTTGAAGCAACCACCTTCGCCATGGAAGTTGTGATTTCTGCATCAAACGTAATGTCATTTAACTGCAAATCGATCAAATGGAATCCCCAGGTTTCCAAGGTGTGATCCAAACTTTCTTTTACATCAGCTACAATTTCACCACGTAACAACAAAATTTCAGCTTGCTTTTTCGTTGCAACGAATCCGCGAACTGAACCTTCAATAGTACGAATCAATGCTTGAATAAAGTTTTGCTGATTGACGAATTTGAAGGCTACATTTTTGATTGTTTCTTCATTTGCATCTAGTACCGAGTAAACCAGCATGGCTTTGAAATACACATTCGCCTGATCTTGCGTAATAGCCTGAAACTCCATTTCAATAGCTCGGTTCTGAATCGATACACGTGTATTTAACCGTTCGAAAAATGGAATCCGAAGGTTTAATCCCGGTTTCATGATTCTTCGGTATTTACCGAACATGGTTACAACGGCAATCGTTCCTTGCTGAACAGTTACAAAGCTGAAAATAAGAAGGAGTAAAGCAACTCCGATTAAAATGTATTTAATTTCTACTACCATAAAAAGTGATTTGAAACAAACTTACTATTAATTCAAAAGGCAAAATGCAAAATTCAAAAATTAAAGTTGACTTCAGTTATGTGCTCGCTCACCTTGTTATTTAATTAATCAGGATTGTTGCAGGTTTGACTGACTGTTCAGGATTTTTCGAAAAAAGTTTTTCATTGTTATAAAATAAACTTAAAAGAAATCCGTTAGAAGAAAAAACGCCCTTTAATAAGCCTATGGTAAACAAATACTTGACAAACATGCAAACACAGGAAGTTACTGAGATTGCGAATCCATCCGCAGCTGTTATCAGTCAGATACTGAACTACAGTAAGTCATTGGAAGTAAAGAAATTGAAGCGCAAAAAAGTGCTTTTAAATTTAAACTAGAAAAGAGAGACCCTTAAGTGGGTCTTTTTTTGTGCTGTTTTTTGTCCTGTCGAGTGTCCCGCATGTTGTTCTCGATACGTCCGACTGAAATGTCGGACACTCGAACTGACATTTGCGGGATGTATCGAGACATGGACTTGAAACCTTGTTCTCGATAATGCTTCATTACACTTCGCAACTCGAACTGACGGTTTATAACGTAACAAAAAAAGCACCACCCATTTCTGAATGATGCTTTCCATTATTTTATGTTTTAGACTACCAGATCTTAGCGACCTTTTCGTCCGGATTTCTCATTTTATCTCCCGGCTTCACGTTGAATGCAGCAAAGAATTCAGGGCAATTCATCAAAGGTCCGTTTACACGGTACATTCCCGGTGAATGCGGATCTGTAGCAATTCTCTTTTTCAATTCTGCTTCCGTGTAATTGATCTTCCACAATTGAGCGTATGAGATAAAGAAACGCTGAGCAGGAGTATATCCGTCAATCATCACATTCTTCTTGAAATCATCTGTCATAGTGTAGGCATAATAAGCCATGGTTAATCCACCCAAGTCTGCGATGTTTTCTCCCATTGTCAATTCCGGGTTCACACAGTTGTCTGAAATAGGGCAGAACGAACTGAATGTTTTTCCTAAGATTTCTGTTTTGGTAACGAATTTCTGTTTGTCGGTGTCTTGCCACCAGTCGTTGTAACTTCCGTCTGCTGCGAATTTAGAACCGTTGTCATCAAAGCCATGCGTAAATTCATGACCGATTACCATTCCAATTCTTCCATAGTTTACAGCATCTTCCGCCTTTTCATCGAAGAAAGGAGGTTGCATGATTCCAGCAGGGAACGCGATCTCATTTAAAAGCGGGTGGTAATAAGCATTCACTAAATGTGCAGGCATTTCCCATTCCTTGCGGTTTACCGGTTTGTGTAATTTCTCTAGGTTTTCCTTGAATGAGAAACTACGGCAATTGTCAATGTTCGCAACATAATCGACCGGACTAATCACTAAACCTTTATAACTTTTCCACTCATCCGGGAAGCCTAATTTTCTTCCGATTGCGTTCAATTTTGCTAAAGCTTCTTTTTTCGTGTTGTCTGACATCCAATCCAAGCCCTGAATACGCATTCTGAAACTTGCCAGGAGGTTGTCAACCATTGTATTCACCCGGTTTTTAGCATTTACAGAGAAGCTTTTCTCCACGAATGCTTTTCCAAGCAGCTCAGCCAAAGTAGAACCGGTGATTTCTTCAATGCAACGCTCATCGATTGGTTTCATGTTACTTGTTCCGCTTAAAACACCGCTATAGAAATCAAAGTTGTGTTTTACCCACGTTTCATCCAGTTTTCCAGCATACGCGTTGATCGTACACCACGATAAGTAATTATTCCACGATTGGAAAGAAACTTTGTCCATCATGGTATTCACTTGTTTCATGAAGTCAGGCTGCCCAACTATCAATGAATCAAAGTGTTCACATCCTATTTTGCTTAGGTAAGCTTCGAAATCAAACTTTGGCATTGATTTTACAACCTGGTCCAAAGACATCTTATTGTACGTCTTTTCCGGTAAGCGGGATTCTGCCGGAGTCATCATTGCACCAGCCAATTCTTTTTCAAAGTTGAATACGTCGCTTGCTTTTCTTTTAGCCACATCTTCTTTATCACCCAATAGCTGGAATGATTTCTGAATGTGAAGAATATATGCATCGCGAATGGATTGCTTGTTTTCCTGGAAATAGTAGTCGCGATTTGGTAAACCAATTCCGGCTTGACCTAAATACACGACATTTTTGTCCACATCTTTCAAATCTTGTCCGATCCCGAATCCGAAAACAGATTCAACACCTAATTGATGTTGTTGTGCAATTAAATTCACAAACTCATCTTTCGACTTGATTTCTGCAATCTTAGCCAAACGATCCGTTAATGGTTTCGCACCGGTTGCATTGCGCACGGTCATATCCGTATAAGAAGTGTAATAATCTCCTAACAACTGATCCTGACTTCCGGAAGATTTCGTTTTCGATCCGGCAGCGGTTTGAAGAATTTCCTTCAGTGTAGTTTTGTTTCGTTTATCCAGTTCATTGAAACTTCCCCAACGGGATTCTGTATTTGGAACCGGATTGTTTTTACACCAGGTTCCGTTTGAGAACTGGAAGAAATCGTCCTGAGGTTTTACAGAAAGATCCATGTAAGAAACATCGATGCTTGTTGTTTTAGAGGAAATATCAGTAGTAGAAGCAACCACTTTCTCAGGGCTTTCTGTAACCGTTTTTGGCTGACATGCAATCAATGAAGTTGCAACGACCGCGAGAGGTAAAATTTTATTAACCATTATTTTCCGGGTTTAAAAGCATTTCAACATGCGGGATTTCATCTTCATAGTATTCTTTTCCAGTAGATACAAATCCGGACTTATTATAGAATTTTTCCAAGTGTTTCTGCGCTGAAATGCGAATGGGAACTTTACCAAACTCTTCGTGAACAAATTGAATACATTTTTCCATTAATTCAATTCCAACGCCATTTCCGCGGCAGTCTGAGGTTAAAACAACACGACCGATTGCTACTTCCGGATAAGAAATTCCCGGGTGTAAAATACGCGCTGTAGCAATCACATCACCTTTCCCATCGCGCAAAAGCAGGTGGTAAGCCTTTTTGTCTTTTCCATCCAGGTCTAGATAAGTACAGTTTTGTTCAACCACAAAAGCTTTCAGTCTCAATGCAATAATGTCATGAAACTCATTCAGTGTTAGTTCTTTGTAAGGTTTAAATTGCCAATCTAAATGCATACTATTTAATTATTAATTGAGTAATTATCAATTATCAATTGAAGAAACTTCAGCTTTAAAGTAAGCTCCTTTGATAATTTAAACATTGATAATTGATAATTATGTTTGGATTACTCCAACGTTATAAGGTTTCTCTGCTTTCTTATGGCTTGCCATTTCAATTCCAACAGATAAAAACTCTCTTGTTTTTGCCGGATCGATAATTGCATCTAACCACAAACGTGAGGCTGCATAATACGGAGAAATTTGTTCGTCGTAACGCGATTTGATCGTGTTGTACAATTCAGATTCTCTTTCCGGGGTAATTTCTTCACCACGGGATTTTAAGGATGCAACTTCAATTTGTAATAAGGTCTTAGCTGCAGCAGCTCCGCTCATTACAGCAACTTCAGCAGTTGGCCACCCAACAATTAGTCGCGGATCATAAGCTTTTCCGCACATAGCGTAGTTTCCGGCACCATATGAGTTTCCAACAATGACGGTGAATTTCGGAACAACCGAATTTGCCATTGCATTCACCATTTTGGCTCCATCTTTAATAATTCCGGCATGTTCTGATTTGGAACCAACCATGAATCCTGAAACGTCCTGGAAGAAAATCAAAGGAATGTTCTTTTGATTGCAATTCATAATGAATCGTGCAGCTTTGTCAGCAGAATCATTGTATATCACACCGCCAAATTGCATTTCACCCTTCGCATTTTTAGATAATTCGCGCTGATTTGCTACGATTCCAACGCTCCATCCATCCAGACGTGCATAAGCACAAACGATTGTTTTACCGTAATCACTTTTGTATTCTGTCAAACTTCCTTCGTCGAAAATACAATCCAAAATATCGTGGACATTGTATGGTTTTGCTCTTTCGAAAGGTAAAATTCCGTATACTTTTTTAGCTTCTTCTTTTGGTGCAACCGACTCAATTCGATCAAATCCGGCAGATTCAGAAGCTCCGATCTGTCCCATCATTTTGCGGATCGTCATCAAACATTCTTCGTCGTTAGCTACTTTGTAATCACAAACTCCGGAGATTTCGGTGTGCGTAGTTGCTCCACCCAATGTTTCGTTATCGATGTTTTCACCAATCGCTGCTTTCACCAGATAAGATCCTGCAAGGAAGATCGTTCCGGTTTTATCAACGATCAACGATTCGTCAGACATAATAGGAAGGTAAGCGCCACCGGCAACACAACTTCCCATAACAGCAGCAATTTGTGTGATTCCCATAGAGCTCATCACTGCATTGTTTCTGAAAATACGACCAAAATGTTCTTTATCGGGGAAAATTTCGTCCTGCATCGGAAGGTAAACCCCAGCGGAATCTACCAAATAGATAATTGGAAGTTTGTTTTCCATGGCAATTTCCTGCGCACGTAAATTTTTCTTTGCTGTTATCGGAAACCAAGCTCCGGCTTTCACTGTAGCATCATTTGCAACGACTATGCATTGTTTTCCTGAAACCTTTCCGATTACCATGACAACACCGGCAGATGGGCAGCCACCGTGTTCTTTATACATTCCCATTCCGGCAAAAGCACCTACTTCAAAGCGTGGGGTATTCGCATCAAGTAACATGTCAATTCGCTCGCGGGCTGTCATTTTTCCTTTTTCATGAAGTGCAGCGATGCGTTTTTCACCGCCTCCTTTCATTACAGAAGCTAATTCAGACTCCATACGGGAGATCTTTAGCCTCATTTCATCATCGTTCTTATTGAATTCCAATTCTTTTGAATCAATTGCCATGTTTTTTCGTTTATTAGCGTCCCAAATATACACAATTCACTGTAGAAACTTTCTTGAATAAACTGAAAGAATGAGCGATTTCTAAATTACTTTTGTTAGATGCAAGATACTTACAAGCACAAAGGAATGAGAAAGCAATTGATTGACCAATTGCGCCAAAAAGGAATTACAGATGAGCGTGTGCTGACTGCATTTGATGCGATTCCTCGTCATTTCTTTCTGGATTTAGTATTTGAGCAGCAGGCTTATTCGAATGTTGCTTTTCAGATTGGGTCAGGTCAAACGATTTCTCATCCGTATACGGTAGCTTTTCAGACCTCTATTTTAGAATTAAAAAAAGGGGAGAAGGTACTTGAAATCGGTACTGGTTCTGGTTTTCAGACTTGTATCTTGTGTTCGATGGGAATGAAAGTGTTTTCGATCGAACGTCAGAAAGAGTTGCATATCAAAGCAAAGAAGATTATTGATGACTTCCGATTTACTCCGAAATTGTTTTTTGGTGATGGTTATGAAGGAAAGGAGACATTTGCTCCATTCGATAAGATTTTGGTGACATGTGGAGCTCCGTTTATTCCGGAAAAATTAGTTCAGCAATTGAAAATAGGAGGAATGATGGTGATTCCTGTCGGAGATTTAGATTCTCAGGAAATGCATCGAATTACGAAGATCTCAGATTCGGAATACAAAGAAGAAGTGTTTGGGAACTTTAGTTTTGTGCCGATGTTGGAGAAAACGGTGAGATAATTATCAATTATGAATTATCAAGGTTGGAAAACCTCTTGATAATTACCCGATAAGGCTTTCATACGCATTCTGAATCTCTATAAACTTCTCTGCAGCCATTTTTTGTTGCGATTCCGTTCCGGTTGCAAAATTGTCCGGGTGATGAATTTTTACCAGCTTTCGGTAAGCTTTCTTAATTTCTTCCATACTTGCATCTTTTTGAACTCCAAGAATATCGTAAGCATAGGTTTTTGATTCTTTTGGATTTCTTTTTTTAGTTGTTTCCTCTTTGTGTTTGTTATAAGCGGCATAAATAGCAATGATCTTGGTCAAATTATCCGGTTCCAGATCCAAATCCTGATTGATTTGTTTTAAGAATGCTAATTCGGATGAATTGAGCGTTCCATTGATCAAAGCCAATCCCGTTAAGAAATAGATTATTTGTGAGCGGGATCCTTCATCGCGTAAATGCATTTTCATCCAATCGGTAATTGTTTGGGTGCGGATCGGATATTTTAATGAAAACAAGAGGGAATCGCCAAAATTGTAATTCGCTTTTGTGAAATAGCGGTTAAAGTATTGATTGATGAATTGGATTTTTTCCTTGGATTCCCGGTAATTTATCAAGATCAGTTTTGCTCCCAATGCCAGATATGCTTCGAGGTAATTGTCTTCAGTTGGTTTTAGAGTTTGTGGGAAAATTCCTTTTCTCCATGAACGTGCATGACGTGTTTTGTAGATGTATAGTGTTATTCCGCTGACAAATGGAACTCCGAATAATAGGATCACGAGCCAATCGGGTAAATCGGCAATAGGTTCAAAATTAAGCTGCATGAATTGCATCATAATGAAATGGTTCTATTGGTTAATCCTTAAAAGTTCCAAAGTAACAAATATTTGGTCAGATGAAATACGGTGGAAGTTTTACTTTTGTGTTCAAATGGAAAAAACCGGAAACCTGAAGTATTTGAAAGGGATTACAATCATCCTTATGATAGTGAATGTCTTTTTTGTGTTTATGAACTTATTGAAAGGAATTTGGGATTGGGCATTTCATTTCGGTGATGGAGGATGGGGGCCTTTCCTTCACTTCGCGAATTACCTGGGAAAATCTTACTTTGTGGTTTATACATTGATTTATATCCTGGAGATCATTTTCATCCTTATTTTGAACCGTCTTTTAAGAAAGCAGCGAATAGGAAAAGGAAAAGGATACCATCCCTTAATCGTTCTATTGTCTTTTTTACCGGTTGTAAATCTTTTCCTTTTTTATATCCTCAAAAGGAGATTGAATAAGCAGGTATTTGCTTATTCTGAATTGAATGTGGTGAAATCTGATCGAAAAATTGTTGCTATCTGGATTTTGATGATCCTTTTAGTCATTTATATATTTATCCTAGTTCCCTTTCTGACTTTTTATGTAAACGTACCTGAACTGGTTTCCGGAGCAGCCTACTACTCACACATTTCCATTTTGGTAGCTGATTGCTGTTTTTTAGCGATTTCTTTTACCTGGTTCCTCTATTATCTGGAATTTAAAAGAATGCTGGATAAAGTAGATTTAATGCATACTCAGATAAATGATAACGCCTTGTTGGATAGTTGATTACATATTTGTTTTACCTGTCACCTAAACAATTTTACACTTCTTTTAAACTATTTTTCAATTCTGTGTCACTTTTTCGAAACTCGTTACACTAACTTTATCAAGAGACCAATTTATCAGAATGGCGGCCACGAAGAAAAAACGTTTTATGGAACTTTATGAACCTGTACATGTGAGGTTTGAAAAGTTTTGTAAAGCAAGAGCGTACGGAAATTTCAATTTCAAGGATTTAATGCATGATGCGTTGGTGGTCGCCTACGAACGTTTCGATTCCCTGAAAAATGATGGCGCTTTTTTACATTTTCTCTTCGGAATTGCCATTCGCTTGTTAGCTAATGAAAATCGAAAGATGAGCACGGAACGCTTATCCGATCATTCACCGGCTTACAATTATTCGCTGGAAAGTGATAGAACAGATCGGCTTTTGGAGATTAATTTGTTGTACGAAGCGATTGCCAGTTTGCCCGATTTGCAAAAGGAAAGTATCATTCTTTTTGAAATCACCGGGTTTTCGATCAAAGAAATAGCGGAATTACAGCAATCTTCAGAAGATGCAGTGAAACAAAGATTGGTTAGAAGCAGAAAAAAACTCGTGGAATTGATGACCGAGAAAAAAGAAGTAGCATTAAATAATTTGAGTTATGACAGAAGATAGACTTTCCGGTTTGTTCGATGAAATTCGAAATGAGTCAGCTCAGACTTCTATTTCTGAGGTGGATCAATGGATCGATACTGCAGTAGCAGCGGCTGCTACAGTTGGACTCTTAGCGACATTGAAATTAATACTCATTAAAAAACCTTTGATTATGTGGACAACATTATTAACAGTTACTGGAGGCGCTTCACTGGGAGTTGTGATGATTTTCAGTCAGCCTGAAGTAAAAGAGAAACCCGAAAAGAAAGAAGTTATTTCCTATTCCGTTCCTGTAAAGGATTCTGATAGTAATCGGGAGAAAGAGGAAAAAACAGAAGAACCTAATGATTTGGAGACTCCCATATTGGATGAACCTGTCAAAGAATCCACTCCCGAAAACCAAGATTTGCCCGAAGATTTGGGAGCTCTTATTCCTTTAAAATCCCCGAAATTGGATCGTAATTCAGGAATTCCGACATATAAGAAACTGCAAACCTCAGAATCGTTTACAAAAGTTCACGTTTCCGGTGCTTTGTATGTTGAATTATCTCAGGGTAAATCATGTAGTGTTCAGATAGAACCGGAAACTGCAAAGGATTTGGTTGAGGTAGAAATTCAAAATGGAACACTTTATCTGAAAAATGCTCCTAATAAAAGGGATCGAAAAGAAAAAGTAGTCATCAAAGTATGTGTAGAAGATTTAAAAGAGCTGCATATGAGCGGGGCTACTAGTGTAACGAGTGTCAATCAATTGGGATTAGATGTATTGACTTTAGAAGCAGACGGAGCAAGTAATGTGAGTTTGAGTATGAAAGCAACTAAATTAAACGGAGATTTTTCAGGCGCCTCTAATGTGGAGATTGTAGGAACATGTGAAACGGTAAATCTGGATGTTTCAGGGGCTTCACAAGCAAAACTATCTGATTTAAATGTGAAGAAGGCAAAGTTGGATAACAGCGGAGCTGCACATGTAGATCTTTTGATTTCAGAAGAACTGAATGCAGATGGGTCAGGAGCGAGTATGACTTATTACAAAGTTGCCTCCGGTTCAAAATCGATTCGTGTAGATGTGAATACAAGCGGAAGCGCTTTAATTAAAGATAAGAAATAGCGCAGCTATTGAAGACGAGCAATGATCCCGGATGTCCGGGATTAGCGCGAAAATTGTGAGGACAAAAGGAATTGTATAAAGAAGCTGTAACAAGGCAAAGTTAGTTTATAACCTAAGTAGAGTAAAGAAGAAACAAAACGTTGTTTCGAAAAAGCCCCTGATGGAGATCAGGGGCTTTTTATTTTGACTTCGACTCCGCTCAGTCACCTTGTTTGATCAGTTTGAAAAAACAGTAAAAGGTGCCTGAGCGGAGTCGAAGATGTTTTTGATGTTAATGCTCTAAACTAGCCAAATAGCGTTCTGCATCTAAAGCAGCCATACAGCCTGTTCCTGCAGCAGTAATTGCCTGACGGTAATTTTTGTCAGCAGCATCTCCTGCAACAAATACTCCCGGAACATTCGTTAATGAAGTTCCCGGTTTTTCGTATTTGATATATCCTGTTTCATCCAGATTGATGTAATCTTTGAAAATATCTGTATTTGGTTTGTGACCAATTGCTACGAAGAAACCTGTAGCCGGAATTTCTTGTTCTTCTCCTGAAACGTTGTTTTTCACTTTTACAGCAGTAACTCCATTACCATCACCCAATACCTCAACCGTTTCCGTATTGTGAAGGATCTCGATGTTTGGTGTATTGCGCACGCGATCAGCCATGATTTTTGAAGCACGGAATTTTTCCGTACGAACTAACATCGTTACTTTCTTACATAATTTAGAAAGGTAATGTGCTTCCTCACAAGCTGAATCTCCCGCACCAACGATTACAGTTTCCTGTCCGCGGTAGAAGAATCCGTCACAAACTGCACAAGCAGAAACGCCACCACCAATTGAAAGGTAATGCTGTTCTGAAGGTAGTCCTAAGTATTTTGCAGCAGCTCCGGTAGAAATAATCACTGTTTCAGCGTGAATTTCATGTCCGTCTTCTGTCCAGCATTTATGAATTGGACCTGAAAAATCTACCTTCGTAATAAAACCAAAACGAACATCTGTTTCAAAACGTTTTGCCTGAGCTTCTAATTGAGTCATCATTTCCGGTCCTGTTACTCCATCAGGGTATCCTGGGAAATTCTCAACTTCGTTTGTTGTCGTTAACTGTCCACCCGGTTGCATTCCCTGATACATTACAGGTTTCATTTCTGCTCTGGCAGCGTAAATTGCAGCAGTGTATCCGGCAGGACCTGAACCAATAATCAGGCATTTTATTTTTTCAGCACTCATATTTTTTTACTAATGTTTAAATTTATGTTCAATCCGCCACGGCGGATTATTTATCAGTCAGCCGCGGTTGACTTCGTATTCGTTTTTTTAGTTTGAAGGATATAAAGTTAGGGTTTTCTTGCTTTCAATGGATAGTGCAAACAGAAGTGGATTTTGATAGGAATCCAAGGTTATTTTTTGCAGTAATAAACAAAAGCAGGAGGGAAGTTGGCCGGAGTAAATGCTATTTCCATGTGTTGGAAGAATTGCTTGATGTTCTTTTTGGCATTCAATGAATACTGAAACTGAACATATATAGAATCTGAATGCATCACCCGATGACTTTCCTTTAGAATCCGGTTCTTTAAATCGCTTGGGAAGTTGGCAAGTGGAAGTGAAGAAACAACAGCATCTGCTTGAGAATATCCGTTTTTCTCCAGGTATTCACCAATTTTTTCTGCTGAATCATGGATCAAAATAACACGCGGATCTTTGAATTCTTTTCGCAGCATATTCATGAAACTGTCATTGAGTTCAAAGACCAATAAAATGCCGTCAGGACTTAAGCTTTCAAGGATTTTCCGAGTGAATACTCCAGTTCCGGGACCTAATTCCACAATGACTTTAGCAGTTGAGAAATCAATTTTCTGCAACATTTTTTTTGCTAAATACTTGGAGCTTGGAGCCATCGCCCCAACCATTTTACGTTCTTTCCAGAAATTACGTATAAATGAACGCTTATCAGACATTTTCTCTTGTTTCTTTCAGTGCGAATTTACCATTATTGATAATTCCATAAACAAAACCGTTTAATTGTTTATTCAATGCTGGTGTATTGCTACACGGTATAACTAAATCTTCTTTTGTAAACACCCACGATTTCCCAGGAATGAACAGGGACAAATCTGCTACTGTTTGATCTTCAATAGGTGAGGTGTCTAAAGACAATAATTCCCTTCCTTTTTCGGTCAGTCGGCTTACAACCAGTTCTAAATCGAAGTCAGAACAAGCTCCTAATTCACCGAAAAGCGTTTGAAGTGTACTGTTTCCATAATTGGCGTGGTCAAATTCCAGATCCGTTTCTTCTGAATCATTTGGTCTGTGATCTGAAACGATGCAATCAATGATTCCATCTTTCAATCCCGCCCAAAGCGCTTTCCGATCTGATTCTGTGCGGAGAGGAGGCATTAATTTGAAATTTACATCGAAATCCAATACGGCCCTTTCGTTGTAAATCAAGTGTTGTGCGTGTACATCTGCCGTAATATTCAATCCTTTTGCTTTTGCTTTTCGAATCAAATCAACAGATTCCGCATTGGAAATTCCTGTTGCATGCAGGTTTCCACCGGTATATTCCAACAATCGGAGGTTACGCTCCAATTGAATGATTTCACTAATTGTAGGATCAGCTTTCAAACCTGTTTTGGTAGAAGCTTCTCCTTCGTTTACCATTCCGCCTCCGGAAATAGACTTGTCATGGGCGAAACCAATAACAATTCCGTCAAAATTCTTTGAATAGAGCAAGGCACGATACATGATTCCGCCATTTACGGAAACCAAGTCGTCTGAGAATAGTCGAACACCGGACTGGAACATATCATACATTTCTGCCAGTGCTTCGCCTTGATTCTTTTTGGTAATACAACCCATTGGGTGCAAAGAAGTCACGGCATTTTCGCTTCTTCTCAAAACGTATTCTACGCTTGTCTTGTTATCGAGAACGGGTAAGGTTGACGGCAAAACGGCTACATGTGTAAATCCACCGTAAGCCGCAGCATCTAATCCGCCTTGAATAGTTGATTTATGTTCTTCTCCCGGATCTGCAAAGTGGGCTTTCAAATCGACCCATCCTTTAGAAATATGTAGATTATCTTCCTGGATCTCCAATTCACAAGAACGCTCAATTTTAGCTGCTATCTCGTGAATTTTTCCATCCTCAAGGTAAATATCCACCGTCTTTCCATTCCACTTGGAGCTTCTATCTATAACTGTTACTTGCCGGATAAGTAATTTCATATCTTTATTTCTTGTAGAAAATTAGTAAAGCCATTTCGCATAGGACGAATATTCCTGCAAAGAAAACAAACCATTTCCAGATGTCATAACTTTCTCCAATTTCTAAGAGAGAAGCACTGTTCCAATTGGAACCGTCTTGCATTGCATTTACATGAATTCCGGCTTGTTCAAAGGATTTTTTAATTTCTTCTTGCGTTGACTCCACTATTTGAGATTCAAGTCGGTTGTAGTTCGTTGAAAGAATTCCTTTTGTTTTTCCATCCTGAGAAATTGAATAGTTTCCTGCTTCAAGAATACGAATAGCCTCTAAACCTTGAATAGAAAGATACGAACGTTTGTTTTTGGTGAAAACAACAGGAATGTAATCAATCTGTCCTTGTTTTAAATGAACTGGGTTTTCACCGGAGGAATTGATGTTTAAAGGATAGCTTCCGTCGGAACCAATGATCAGATAAGTTGGGTTTTGGCGTTGGCTCAAATTCCCAACATGCAATAACAGCGTAGAAAACAGCTGATTACTTGTAAACGTACTGAATTCTTGTTTCAAAGAGGTGGAGAATAAATACGAATTATTCTTTCCGGTGCTTTTGACGAAGAAAGGTGTTCCATTCTGATAATTCATCAGATTACTGGAAAGTGTTTTTGAATTATTCATCAAGCGGTAAGCTTTGGCCACGGCGGGAAGTGAAATGTTTTCGGGTCTTCCCTCGAAAATCCCTTGAAAGAAAGGATCCTTGATGTTTAACTTTTGAACTCCCAAACCAACTGTTTGTGTTCCGTTAATTGCGGGTAAATTCAATTTATCCAATAAGGCATTCCAGCCACCCGGAGAAACGTTCGTTCCCGGAATGAGTAGGATAGCCCCCTGTTCTTCGCAATAACTCGTTAGTTCAGTTGTCAGATTACTTGGAACCTGATTCAAGCCGTTTAATACGATTAGGTCAATTGCTTCGAGATTTTCCTGTGAGGCCTGATTTGTCGATACTTCTTTGATCTTGTAAAAATCATCCAGTCCGAAAACAATCCCAACATTTTCAACAGCATCTTCGCCATTAATGATTAACACAGAACTGCTTTTCTTTACTTCGTAGTTGAAGAAGAAAGAATCGTCCTGAACCATTTGTTTGTCGTTGATTGAGATTTTGCCTTTTGCAATTCCTGCATTTTGGTTGAAATAATTCAAATGCACCGTATCTGCTCCGTTTGCAGGTAATTCTGCGAATAGATCGCGTTTTATTTTTCCAATTTGAACACTTACTACTGCAGATTCGATTTGTTCTTTTCCGGTATTAACCACCCGGATAGAAAGTGTTTGAGCAGAGCCTAATTTCTGGATCGGGGTTTCAAACCAAATGGTGTCGATGTATAAATTACCCGTATTTTGAGGCGCTAAAATGAGTGGTGATACAGCAGCGATTGATTTAAACTTTTTATTTGAATTGGGAGTTTTATTTTTTTGAAAATCAGATAAATAGACTAAAGATGGTTTTGACTTAATGTTTCCTTCTTTTTGAGCGTCTTCCACCCACTGATTCCAGTACGAAAGGATCTCTTCCTGTGAACGGTAGATAGGAGAGTAGCCGACTTTCGCCACCTGATCTACAAATTTCACTTTCGTTAAAGTCTGTTTTTCATTCCCGCTCAATTCATTGGTGAACAAAACATATTGGGTGTTTCGTGGAGCTTTATCCACAATAGAACCTGCCAGTTCCTTTGCTTGCGCTAACAATTCCCCTTGTCCGCCTATGCGCGACATGGAAAAGGAATTATCAATGTACACACCAATTAACTGAATGTCTTTTTTGTTTGAATCAGATTTTGGGAAATAGGGTTGAGCGAAGGCTAAAACCAAACAAGTGAAAGCCAGAAGGCGTGCAAGTAAAATCAATAAATGCTTGATCTTTCTTGGGTTTTTCTGCTGTTGTTCAACCGACTTAACGAATGCAATACTGGAAAAATAGATGGTTTTGTATTTGCGAAAATGGAAAAGGTGAATGAGTATTGGAACAACCAAAACCAGTAGGGCAAATAAAAATTCAGGGTAGACCCATTTCATGCCGCTAAGATAATTACGAATTCCTAATTACGAATTACGAATTCGGAGAGTTTTCCTTGATTTTTGAACAATTTGGGAGGCTTTAACAATTGGAATCGTGCGGTGACTTCGACTCCGCTCAGCCACCTCAATTTGATTGGCTGGAAAAATGGTGAAAGGTGACTGAGCGGAGTCGAAGTCACGATATCATTTCACTCCCTCAAAAACTCCTAATCCAAACAAGGCAAAGTCGTATTTACAGGGATCTTCCGGATCGAACTGAACCAATTGCTCTTGAATTTCAGCTACGCTTTTCCAATCGTTTTGTGTACGGGTAAGAATTCCCAGTTTTCGGGCTACATTGCCGGTATGAACGTCTAAGGGAAGATGTAATTCCGACATGGGAATGCTGTTCCAAATTCCAAAATCCACTCCGGATTCGTCTTTACGAACCATCCAGCGCAAAAACATGTTGATTCGTTTGGCTGAAGATCCTTTTAGCGGATTTGCTAAGTGCTTATGCGTTCTATCTGGAAAGGGTTCTTGTGTAAATGCATTTCTGAAAGAGGCGATTCTTCCCTGAACACCCGGAATTTCGGAATGGAGTTTAAAAGCTTGCTCTAAACCGCCTTGTTGATAAATTCGTTGCAGGGAAACAAAAAATGCATTCAAATCGTCACTATTGAAGGTACGGTGAACGAATGTGTGTTTTTGCTCTTCGTAATTCAGAACGTATTCATAGGGCTTGAAATTCATGATCTCAAGCAAGCGTTGTCCGCTTTTGATAATAGCCGTTCGATTTCCCCAAGCTAAAGTTGAAATCAAAAAAGCACTGATTTCAATGTCTTCCTTTCGGGTAAATTGCTTCGGAATTTGGATCGGATCTGTTTGAATGAAGTCCGGCTTGTTATATTCCAGAACCTTTTTATTCAAATAATCAGTAAGTTGAGCTTGATCCATGTTTTTTTGTAAAAAAATATAATTTATCCGTACGATTACTTTTCGATCACTAAATTAATAGTTCATTCAAAACATTGGTTTATGAGAACGATGATCTATTTATTCGCAATTTCTGTAGGAGTTTTATCAACTTCTTCCTGCGTAAAAAAGAAGAAGGGGAATTGTTATTGTAAATTCTACAGTGGCGACCGAACTCATTATGATTTGACATCCTTGCCTCGAAATGAACAGGAAGATTCCTGTAAAGTGATCGATAACAATGCGGAAGCGTTTGCTGGCGACTGTAAATTGAAATAGTTTATTTCAACGATCCGTCAGCCATTTCAATTGTTCTGTCAGCCATTTCTGCAAGCAGGTTGTTGTGTGTAACGATCACAAATGTCTGTCCGAATTCTTTGCGTAGGTCGAAAAACAATTGATGCAATTCTGCTGCATTTTTAGAATCCAGATTTCCGGAAGGTTCGTCTGCAAAAATGATGTCGGGTTCGTTCATCAAGGCTCTTGCAACAGCAACACGTTGCTGCTCTCCACCGGAAAGTGCAGAAGGCTGATGATTTTCACGATCGCGAAGTCCTAATTTGTCCAACAACTGCTTGGCGCGTTCTTTGGATTCATTCATTCCTTTTCCGCCAATTAACGCTGGCATTACGACGTTTTCCAATGCTGTGAATTCAGGTAATAACTGATGGAATTGGAAAATGAATCCGATTTTTTGATTGCGGAAATCAGCCAATCCTTTCGAATTCAATGAAAATGGATTGATTCCGTTCAACGTTAAAGTCCCGGAATCAGGCTTGTCTAAGGTTCCCAAAATTTGAAGTAAAGTCGTTTTTCCGGCTCCGGAAGAGCCAACAATTGAAACAATTTCACCGGATTGAATTTCCAGATCGATGCCTTTCAATACATCTAATTGACCGTACTTTTTTTGGATTCCTTTTGCAACAAGCATTACTTATCCAGTTTTAGAGAATGTCCCATTTTAGTAACTTTTGTCTGCAAATAATTCTCATTATGAGCATTGCGGCCAACTTCAATAGCAACGTTTTCAACGATTTCCAATCCATACCCCAATAAACCACTGCGTTTTTTTGGATTATTGGACATCAAACGAATTTTTGAAATTCCCAGATCATGCAGGATTTGAGCTCCGATACCATATTCGCGTTCATCGGATTTGAAACCCAATTTCAAGTTTGCTTCAACTGTATCATATCCTTCTTCCTGCAATTTATATGCTTTCAGTTTGTTCAAAAGTCCAATTCCACGACCTTCTTGGTTCAAATAAACAATTGCGCCTTTTCCTTCTGCTTCAATCATTTTCATAGAATGATGCAATTGAGGTCCGCAGTCGCAACGACAAGAACCAAAAATATCACCTGTTAAACAAGAAGAGTGCATCCGTACCAAAACAGGTTCGTTCGGTTCCCAGCTTCCTTTGATCAATGCTAAATGTTCCTGACCGTTTGATTTCACTGAAAAAGCAATCAATTTAAAATCTCCGTGTTCTGTAGGCATTTCCACTTCAACCTCGCGAGAGATTAATGATTCGTGCTTCATGCGGTAAGCAATCAGATCAGCAATGGAAATCAATTTCAGGTCGAATTTCTTCGCAATCTCAAATAATTGAGGTAGGCGAGACATGGATCCGTCTTCGTTTAAGATCTCCACCAAGATTCCTGCTGGTTTGAAACCTGCCATGCGCGCTAAGTCAACAGCAGCTTCCGTGTGACCGGTACGTTGTAAAACGCCTCCTTTCTTTGCACGAAGAGGGAAAATGTGTCCCGGACGACCTAAATCTTCCGGTTTGGTATCTTCTGAAACCAATGCTTTGATCGTCTTTGCACGATCAAAAACAGAAATCCCTGTTGTACATCCGTGACCAATTAAGTCAACGGAAACAGTAAATTGTGTTTCGTGTAATACGGTATTATTTGTAACCATGAGGCTTAACTCCAATTCGTTACATCTGGATTCGGTAAGCGGAGTACAGATTAATCCTCTTCCGTGTGTTGCCATGAAATTGATCATTTCAGGAGTTACCATTTCAGCAGCTGCTATAAAGTCTCCTTCATTCTCTCGATCTTCGTCATCAACAACAATGATAACTTTTCCAGCTTTTATGTCTTCAATCGCTTCTTCGATTGTATTTAACTTGCCCATAAGGTTTAATAAAGTACCGCAAATTTACTTCGAATTCTGCAATAGCGGTAAACTATTTAACTTTTTTAAAGGTAAAGAAGATGCCATTGGGATCGTTTTTTACGTTTTCTATCCAAACAGACATTTTATTGGCAATTGGTTTGGCGTAATTAATTCGTTTTGGGAAGGTATTTTGGTTGTTCACAAATGTTAATGTGTCTGCATTCACATAGTTTTTACATTGGAAAACAAGGGTGTCTTTTTCAATGACAATTTGATAGTGCAGGACATTGTTTTTTTCAAAAATCCGTAGGAACTCTTTCTGGAATTTGTTTTCGTAATGCATGTAGTTTTCTCCGGAAATACAGTTGTGCTGGAGCTTCCAGTTTTCATGGATTGTTTCATTGTCCAGAGAGGTAATCCAGTTGCCTTGAATCCATTTCGGTAAATGATTCCCATTAGAACAGGAATGAAGCGTGAAAAATATCAGTAGGAGGAGGGTGTATGCAAGAGTTGTAATAGTTTTAACGTTTGTTTTTCCCATGAATAGAGTAGTTCAATATAGTATTTACCTTTTGTAGCAATAGAACTAAAATTACTTTCTATAACTAAACCTTCGGTTATTTTTTCGACAAAGGTAGCGATATCTTCTGCCAATAGGATGTTTTCGCCGTCCACACCACCCAAAGCATTGTTAGACAAGGGAGTAGTAATGCAAGGGAGTCCGCTTGCCATTGCTTCTAAGAGCTTGTTTTGAAGTCCTGTTCCTATGAAAAGGGGAGCTACAAAAATACGTGAACGCTGATAACTGATTCGAATATCATCTACCCAGCCGGTTACTGTAATGAACTCGGATTGCAGTTCCAGAATTCGTTTTGCAGGACTTGCTCCTGAAAGAAGTAGTTTACACGGAATGCCTTTTTTATGAAGTCGTGGCAGGATTTCTTCTGCCAGATAAATAGCTGCTTCAATATTAGGCGCATAGGAGAAATTTCCTGTGAAAACCAGGTCGTAATCCTTTTCAATGGCCAAAGTCTCAAAGAACGATTGATCGATTCCGTTGGGAACAATGACTATTTGATGATTATCCGGATGGTGGATCAATTTTCGGTCTTGTTCTGAAATAATCGTTTTGTGCTCGAAATAATCGAAGATACGGCGTTCATACTGTTTTAAACGCTTGCTTTCCAGTCTGTAAAACCATTTTTTGTACCAAGCTTCGGTTTGAATTCTTCGTTCCATTCCCTTGGAAAGCGCATCCATGTAGTCTAGTGTTTTGGGCACCAAGTGTTCGTTCTTGATGTATTCGGAAACGCGAATCAATTGACAATAAATGTGTTTTGGCTTCGATTGAGCTATCAATTTTTTGATTTTCCGATGAATGGATTTGCGGTAGAAATAATGAACTTGTAAGGGCTTTGATCCGAAAACGGTCTTCAAAAGCTGGAAGATCAAACCCAATTTGGTGAGTTGAAAAATGTGAACTTGGGTACAAAACTGACTCACTATTTGCTCATGCTCTTTTGAAACAGGAATGTCTGTGGTGCAAACAAGTGTTACATTAAACTCTTTGGAAAGTTCTTTCAATTGGTAGAAAGCCCTTAGTTTATCGCCTTTTTCCAAAGGATAGGGAAAACGGGAAACGATAAACAGGATGTTTTCTTTAGATTCCAAATGTGCTTTTCATTAATGCAATACAATTGTCAAAACTATGAACTTTTGAGATATAATCGCGTGATTTATTTCCAAGTTCTTGTCTCAACTCTGCGTTTTCATGGAGTTTTAAGATCAAGTCGACGAAAGATTCTTCGGTATCGGCAATTTGAAGACCTGATTCTGAAATATCAATTCCTGAAGCGCCCAGTTTGGTTGTGATACACGGAATCCCCAAAGACATGGCTTCCAGTAGTTTGATTCGGATTCCGCTTCCTGATAGAATAGGGGTGATGAGGGTTCCGGATTTCGACATGAATTCATTGCTGTCTTTTACCCAACCTACCACTTCAATGGAACTTGTTCCCAAAAAACGAAAGTGCTCGCTTTTGGAACCTGCAATTTTTAAGGTGAATTCGGATACTTTCGGGTTGCTCCAGATTTTTTTTACCAGATGGTTCACTGCTTCCTGATTGGGTTTCCAGTCCATCGATCCCAGATGAAAGAATCCATTGTTTGAATAATCAGCTTTAATAGCCGGATCTGAAGTAACAGAAACGGGGAGAAGCAGCACATTTTTTTGCTGTGTATTTTTAGAAATCCATTCCTGATCTTCCTTAGAAATGGCCCAAATAGCGGTTGCTTTATTTAGAATTTCTGTTTCTTCCTTGCGCAGCGTCTTTTCCAGGTTGCGAAGGTAAAAGCGTTTGAGAACGGAGGTTTCAAGACTTGCTTGTAATTTCCAGATTTCAGATTCAATATTGTGGGAGCGAATGATTACCGGAGCTAACTCGTTAAAATCGAAATGACTTAACTGAGCAGCCGCAAATAAGCTGTCACAGACTATGTAATCGTACTTTTCATTTAGTTTCTGTGTGATTTCGCGGTACAATTTTTCTGATTTGAACCGGGAAAGGTTGTAGTTCTTGCCTCGGATGAAATTCACCAAAGCACTGGTAGCTTTGATTTCCGTACTTAATGGAACTACTGTTTGATTCTTCAGGTATTGCTTTAAAATACGTTCAGATTCTTTGGTGTAAGGGTGTTTGTGTGTTTCAAAGATTATTCCGTCTATTTCTGCAACCTGACTCAATCCTTTCAAGCATTCCATCATGGCAAAACATCCTCCGTCAATGATAGGAGCAGGAGACTTTGGTGCGATGTAGAGAATTCTCATCGTCTTTTGCCAAAAGTTAGAATGTAGCGCCATAATTTCCGGTCAAAAACTCCCAGATCGTTTGCCGCTGCAGCCATTAAAATACAGGCTATTGGAATCAATACTGCCGTAGGAAGCCACATTCCCCAGAAAGGTGAAAGAACGCCCGAAGTTGCTAAGTTCTGTCCGACGCTGAATAAAACGAAGTAAACCATGAACAGCAAGGCTGCAATAACAACAGGAGCTCCGAATCCACCTTTTCGTACGATTGCTCCAAGCGGTGCGCCTACGAAAAACAGAACGATAATGGCTCCTGAAAGTGCAAATTTACGATGGAATTCAATTTGAAACTGTTCGTAATTGGTTTTGAAAGCATTGACAAATTGTGCTTGTTCTTCATTGCTTCCGGCCATACTTCGGGCACTTACAATAGCAGCATTCACTGCAGCAATACGTTCTTGTTTGCTTAAGGATGAAAGTTTGATGACTTTGGATGGGATGCTTTGTAATTGCTGGATCTCATTAGCGGCTTGCATTTTTTTGACCGGGCCTGTTTTCGGGAGCTTTGCAAAATTGATCGATTGACTGAAAGGTCTACTGTTCAGGTTGCTCTTTCCAAAATCGGAGAGTATTTTATTTTGTTTGCGCTGCAGGGAATCTTTTGCTTCGTTGATTTGAAATACATTGAGCATTTCATAATCGTTTTTGAAGAGTTCCTCGTCCGATTTATTCAAATCAAAACCAACGAGTTCCATTTTATAGGTAGCAGCTTTGAATTGGGTTGTGCGGCTTGGTCTAAAATCTCCGGAATGAAAAGGTTGTCCCTGATTGGTGAAAACCGGAGCCTGAGCCTGTAATTCTTCGTGAACAATTCCATTCGAAAGATGAAACAGAAGGTATTTTCCGTTATCACCTTTGTAAACTGTCCCGGAATCAGCTTTCACCGTTTTCAGAATGTTTGGATTGATGTAATCGTGAATTGTAATGCCGTAAAAGGTATTGTTTTTACCCGATTTCACTTTGATTGCATAACCGTCAATTTCTTTGGAGTAGGAGCCGGGAGTTAGCAGCATTCCCACTTTTGTTTCCTGAATATCAAAGATGATAGCGTGCCACTTTAGGTTTGCAACCGGAATCACATAATTCGAGAAGAAAAAGGTAGCGGTTGCAATCAATATAACGGTTTGCGTTAAAGGTCTCAGAATTCTGAAAAGCGATAATCCGGAGGATTTTAGTGCGGTTAACTCATTGTTTTCGGCCAGATTCCCCAAAGTCATAATGGAGCTTAAGAGAATTGCCAGTGGAAGCGCCAATGGAATGAGTCCGGCAGAAACGTAAAACATCAATTCGATGATCACACCAACACTCAATCCTTTTCCCATTAAATCATCGATATACACCCATGTGAACTGCATAATGAGCATTACAATGGAAATACAGAAGGTCACAATAAAAGGACCTGCAAATGATTTTATGCTAAAAACAGTGAGTCTTTTCAAAGTGTTATACAGTTTGTTAGCGCTTGAGCAGTTTTTAGATCTTCTGGACGCGTTTGGTAATCGTTTGTCCGTTGCTTGAAGTCATTCGAACCAAATAAATTCCCTGATCAAAACTTTCCATCGAAATAGGAGTTGCTTTTTCCTGAGAATAAATCAATGTTCCGGCAGTATTGTAAATGGAAACTGCTTTCAGATTTACAGTCGAAAAATGAATTGTGCTGTTTGTTGGATTTGGGTAAATCGTTACATCCTGCTGAATGAATTGTTCATCCAAAGCCAATGGATCATCTTTACGCAAGTTGATGCTGTCTAAGAATAATTTGAATCCGCCTTGAGTTTTCAACACAAAAGCAATGTGAATGGTTTCATTATTATTGAATCCCAATTCGCTTAAATTGATTTCACGCTCTGTCCAGTCTTCCAACTCAAATTCTACACGTAAAAGAAGGCTGTCGAAACTTGAAATTTGCGTATCTGTGGTGGAGAGCATCACCTGGTATGTATCCGGATAACTTGGATCGTAGGATTTCGCTTTCCATTTCAGGTAATTTCCAAATGTTCCGATTGTGATAGGAGGGGAAATCAACCAGCGGTCAGCTTGTTGGGATACTGTAAAATAAGACGTTGCAGCAGCAATCGTATCTGAAGTGTTATCAGGATCTGCAATTGCTATCCAACCCGGAGAAAACTCGCTTACAGCTGCGTCTTCAACGTAAGAATCAGCTTTGACAATCGTCCAATTGGCAGGGATTCCCTGTTGAAAATCCTCATCCAAAATGGTGGTTTGAGCATGAGCAGAAAGCGCTGAAATTAAAACGCTTGAAAAAAGGGCAATTTGTTTTAACATAAGGCAAAAATACAAAGACTTTAGCTACATTGCTAGATTTATCAAGATATCCTTAAAATCCTGATAAAAGGCGTCGAAATGAATTAAACGATCAGCTAAATAGTTTATTATCTCCGGGTGATCTTCCGGATTGTAAAAATGGAGGTCGGAACGTTCCCAAACGATGCGATTGAATGACGGAACAACGGGTGTGCTTGCGTTTTCAATCCAAATCCCGTCTGTTCCCATTTCTTCTTCCAATACGATTTTCAATTCGTATAATTGTTCCCACAAAATCTGACGAACACCTTCATCTTTTCCCTGAATATCAAAGGTTAAGCGAGCGCCTTTCTCATCTGCGTCCACACGAATATAAATGTTCTTTACTTCGGATGGATAAGCCAGCCAGTTCATTCTACGTCCGTTGGAAGAACGTGTTTTCTGCATTCGAACCTTGAATTGGTTCCAGAAATCGATTCTCAGCTGCTTTTTTTCGTCCTTGGAATACATGTTGAAAATTATCAATGGCTAAATTAGGAATTATCAGGGCGAGATGTTAGTTCTCTGAGACAAAAAAATACCGCAAAGATGCAAAGAGCGCTGAGGGGATTGTTCTAAACACAGCGTTCTCCGCATCTTCGCGGTTCAAATAAACATCTTCTATCAATTACGATCCACCTCGGCGGATTGATAATTACGTCATTAATAATTTGAAAAAATTACTCAAAAAGTAATTTTTTAATTCCCACTTTTCCTTCTTTCGTTTCTACTCTCAATAGCGCAATTCCTTTGTGATCAGAATCAACCGTGATCTGAGAAATTCCTTCTGAAACTTCATTTTGATACAATATTCGTCCATCCAAAGCAACCAACTGAATAGCTGCAGCTTCATCCAGGTCGATTAGGAAATGATTGTTTGTAACCGGATTCGGATAAGCAGCAAAGTCAGCCTCTTCAGCAATTTCGTTCACTCCCAGATTTGAAGTTCCAAAAGTCAGTTTCAAGATGTAAATGCTTCCTTTTGTAGCGCCTCCGACCGGATTCCGATATCCTGTTAGTATAATGTCATTGTTACTGGTTAGATCCACATCCTCAAAATTCGCCAGTTTCCCATTCCAACCGGATGAACCAACGATTCCGTGATTAAAGATCATGTAACCATTCCCGTTGAATGCGGTATTCAATTGTCCCTGAGCATTGATACTCACGATCAATCCTTTGTTTTGGAAATTCCCACCAACATAATCCGTTGTAAATCCACAGATTAAAAATTCGTTGGCACTTTTCTCAATGATCTTGTTGAAAAACGTTGCTGTGTCTTCCTGAAAATCAAATGTTTTAAATCCGTTTGGAATGCTCATGTCCAAGGTACCATTTGGATTCAAAAAAGCGACAAACCCAACATTTGCTTCACCGTATCCGCTGAAATCCATTGTTGAGTAGTAATAATGTTCCGGCATATTGTAACCTGCCACAAGTATTTTACCTGAACTTGCAACGGTAATTGAAAAAGGCTGATCGGTTACATCTGTATCAAACCGGAAAATTCCACCGGTACCGAAAGTTGCGTCTAATGCTCCGTTTGGTGTTAATTTGAATACGGTATTGTCTGAGAAATTCGTTGAATCATAAGAAATCGTTGCCTGATCCCAGGTATCTGTGATCAATACTCCGTAAGCTTCACCATTCGGACCAATTGCCATGCTTTTGTATTGTGATCGTGTAACGTTAGTCAATGAAAAAACACCGTTTACCCCGTAAGTATTATCCGGGAAACCATCACTGTTTAAACGAACGATTGCCGGTTTTCCGCCAGGTCCAACTCCACCCACCATAAATTTTCCGTTAGGAAGAATATGCAGATTTTTTGGAATGGAATACGTTCCCGTTGTTCCAAAAACGTGATTGCTTAGAAGGTGTCCGTTTACACCAAAAGTGGAATCCAAACTTCCATTCGGTTTTAAGCGCATCATAATGAACTGACTTGCACCGCAAATCCCGTTGATACAGTATTCCGATTCTCCAACCAATACAATTTTCCCATCGGGCTGAATGGCAACATCATAACCTCTACTGTCTTGTCCGCAGAAAGTGGCCATCGCACCATTCGTTCCAAATGTTGGATCCGGCATTCCATTGGCTAAATAACGATACACGTGCATCATCAGATCAGACGAGTTTGGGTCTCTTTCAAGTACGGTAACAATTTTACCATCCGGTTGGATTGCAGAAGCGTTGGCGCTTCCCAGATTTCCTTCACTATTGGAATTTGGGCCGAGGTAGGGGAGGTAGCCATTGGTATTAAAGGTAGAATCAATGTGTTGAGCCGACGCATTCATCCCCAAAACGGACGAACTTGCCAGTATTGCAAGTAAAATTTTCTTCATAAATCAGTATTTAGTATTGGGTTCTGGAAGAAGACTCCGTTTTAACTCGAAAAGTTCGGTGGGAAATGATTTTTTTTGATTGATTTATCAATGAAAGAGGGAATTTTGGTGGTTTTTTCTATTTAACATAATTCAGGCAAGTTCTAATTGGGAGGGTAGAAATAGGAATAGTCGTTCTCGATACATCCCGCAATGTCAGTTCGAGTGTCAGCCGTAGCTGACGTATCGAGAACAACATGCGGGATACTCGAACTGACAAATGACAAATGGAGAATACTATAGCTTCGCGTATTTCATTTCCAGTTTACGAAGTTCCAATTCGTCCTGCAAATCGCGGATTTCCAATTTTCGTTGCTGGAGTTCAATCGTTTCAATTTCCTTTACGAATTTGGTTTGGATGGATTTCCGTTCAGCTTCGGATGCGTTTCTTTGCACGGTATCGTATTTTAAATAGATGCGGGTTAATTGATCCTTGAGTTCTTCTTTCTGTTTGATGATTTTATTCATATTTAGATTGAGTCGAAACATTTGCTGGTTGATCTCAAATTTCTTTTGCTCATTGGAATTCCCACAGCTCGCTAGAATCGTCGTTGTTATTAGAAGTAGTAAAATTTTCATCGGACAGAATTTACAATACTAAAATAGTAGAAAATCAGATTGCGTCAGAATGAATTATTCCGGACAATTTCCCACAAGAAAAATTCTACGCGATTCTCGTGAAGGAGATTTTATTGGTTGCGGACGAATATTAGGTTGAAGAATTCTGAGGGATTCTCAAATAGAATAATTGGAAGGTTCTGGAGATTTAAAAATTCTTTGGAATTATATAACCGAAAAATTCTGAGCGATTCTAGAATAGATTATTTGGAGTGGATGGTACAGAAATAAAATTCTGCGCAATTCTCAGGAAGAAGATTGAGTGGGTGGATGAACCCGCAATTCAGTTAAAGAGATGGAAGATGAAAGAACGACTGGTTTGTGGGAGAGAATAAAGCTTGGATATTCTATTTAACATAATAGTAATTATAGGACAAATTGGTTTTTCCTATAATGTCACATTATGTCTCCGTAAACTACGCTTGACAGTAAATAGCACGATTCTGGGCTTCGAGGGATTTGCCCTATAATTAGACGTTATATTAAATAGCCGCACGGCTCACACACATTGCAATAAAATTTTCTGCATCCTGCGGAATTTATGCAGAAAGATTTTATAAGCAATTTTTCCAGCGCACGCCACCCACAGGTTTTTTTCTTAGGCGCAAAAGTTTTATTCTTTCCTGGAAAGATCTTCGTTCTATGAACGATCTTCAACCTTTTTTCATTGCCAAAAAAGGTTGAGCCAAAAAGTCTAGGCTTGTACACTGCAAGCTTGAAAACTAGCTCTGCATTTCACTGTTCGCACCCCAACTCACCACGCTGTTACCAAATTTTTGCGAAACAAAAATTTGACAGCTGAGCTCAAACAGGGGTTAAACAACGCTCCATTCCGTTTGTTTTCTACACTTCCAGCGTAAGAGCCGATTTTAGATTGTGGTTCTATTTAACATAATTGCTTCGATAACTGAATCTTCCGTTCTATTAGATTTTCAATTGTTTTCGTTCACAATTCACCAACATCCGTAAATGCTTGTAACAAAGTTCTGCCAATGGTTTTAAATGTGTATCTGTGTTTCCGATCTCTAGTAATAATGCCTGTTTCATGTAATTCTGATATGTCGCTCCCCAATCGAATTCAAGTGATTGGGGAACTTTCATCAAATCGTAAATGATATCAAATATCTGTAAATGGTGTTTTTCGTCTCCGTCTAGTCCTACTCTATTCAATCCGTATAGCAATTGGCAATGTTTCAAATCTTGTTGAATAAGTCTTATAATAAGTTGTTTATTGCTCATAATGCTAAGTTTAAACGATGATTTCATGGTTAATTCCTATGTAAATATAGTTTAAACATATTATTTGTCAAAATATTTTCATCGTTTAAATTTATATAAATATTGTTTTAAACGATATTATCATTGGTTTTATTGATGTGTAGGGAATTTCGGGATTGTTTAAAAAGTCGAATACACTTACATTTGGGATATGTCAGAGAGAATCAACAGAGTTAAAGAGGTCCTTGTGATTAAAGGAATGAGCCAAAAAGAGTTAGCGGTTCAAATGGACAAGAATCCAAATACGATTACTTCCATTTGTAATAACAAGTCACAACCTCATTTGAAAGATTTGAAACGAATTGCCGAGATTTTGGATGTTGATATTCGGGAATTGTTGGTTCCGACGAAATAGCAACATTTTATAAAAACCACTCCCACTATTTATGAACACTGAAGAAAAGGAAATCCTTAAGGGATTAATCAATACTGCTTTAGATCAAGCAGAAGCCTCCTACAAAAAAGTCGAAGATCAATTACTTATCAAAGCTAACAGCAAGTATATGACGTTTTCAAATGAAAGCGTTGAAACAGAATTACCTGGATTTCCTTTAATTGAAGAAAATGAACCACACGTTGCTAACTTTATAGCCTTGATACTTGATGTGCGGGGTTCAACTAAGCATTTATTAGAAGCGTGTGCTTCTTGCGGAGTGCAACAACTAGAAAGAACAGTTTATGAAACTGCCGCAATTAACGCTCTTGGATCATATATAATAAAAAAGCATAGTGGTGGTATAACAGAATTTCTTGGAGATGGATTTCTTGCTTTTTTTCTCGTAAAAACTGAAAGTGATATGTATCCAGCTAAAAGAGCAGCCGAAGATTGCTTAGAAGGTAGAGAAGTTCTTAATGCAATTCTCGCTTCTCGATACACTCTTCCAGCCATTAATTATGGAATAGGATTAGCATACAGTCAAGCAATTATTATGGTCGTTAATGCAAATGGTAGATTATATCCGAAGGCAATAGGAGAATGTGTATACCGTGCTTCAAAATTATCATCGGGGTTCAATAAAATTCTTTATGATGATAGTTTACGCTATAGTTGGCCAACATCAAAAGGAGGATCGTTGACTTTTAAAGTTGCTGAACACAGGCATAAGAACGATGTCAAGGGTTACGAAACAGAAATGAAAAATTAAAATCTCGAAAGATGGAAGATGGAGAACAAAAAATAAACTTTTTAACTGGGGCAATTAGCGAAGCTCAAGAATTGATAAGATTTACTGAAGGTAAAACTGCTTTGGTAGTTACTTTACTTGGTGCTTACCTTATTGGCGCCTTTACTAAAGTAGATCGTATAATACAATATCATTATTTGTTCAATTGCCTTTTTTGGATTTCTCTTATACTGTTTGCAATCACTACTTTACTTTGTGTTATTGTTGTAGCAAGAATAATTTACCATACAACTTCACCATTAATAAATCTGAAAGGAGTAAAAGGAAATACTCCGAATTTGAAATATTTCATAGTTCCCAATGAAAACAAGGATTTATTTTATCCATTTAAGAATCGATCTAAGTACAAACTAAAAATCGATTACAGAACTTATCTAAGATCTGTTAAGGGTGCTACTGAAGAAGTTATTGTGGAAACATTGACTTTAGAGCTAATGAAAGTGAGTTATATACGTAATTTGAAGACTGATCGTTTTGCACATCTACTAAGATTACTTCTATTTACTACGATTGCTTTTATCTTCTTCTATTTCATGTACACCTATGAATCGCAACAATTTCTTCCAAAGGAAATCAGTGACACTATAAATAACAAATAACATGGGTTTAAAAGAAGATCTCATTAATAAGGTAAATGTCTTTTATACTGAGCCATTTACAGTTGAAGAAACGACGATTGTTCCAACTACAGATTATTCTAAGTTGACTTTTGGAAACAAAGTTTTGAAAGCTGAACTTACTTTTCTATTCGTAGATATTCGCAAATCGAGTAAAATTGTTGATACGTTAGGGTTTATTGGTGCGGCTCGTCTCTATCAAAGTTTCCACGAAATAACTTCAAAAATCATTGCGAAGCGGAACGGGCAAATTAGATCATTTGATGGTGATAGAATTCTTGGAATTTTTGCAGGTGATCGAAAAAACAATAACGCGGTTGAAGCTGCCCTAAATATCCGTTGGGCGATTCAAAATATCCTAAATCCGAAACTAGGTAGTAGTCCAATAGCAATCGGTATTGGAATTGATACAGGTGAGACTTTAATTACGAAAGTAGGAAAATCTGGAGGTGGTAATAATAGTGACATTGTGTGGGTTGGGAATGCGTGTGTAAATGCAGCGTTATTTTGTTCTAAAGGTACAAATATGATATATATTGGAAATGCAGTAAAGAACAGACTTGATAAATCTAATTTAGATGATTCTGATGGTAAGTCAATGTGGGAAGGGCTTATAACGAAGGATAAGCATGATAATAATAAATTCTGTTTTCGCTCAAATTACGTTTGGAGTGCACTTTAAGAACTTGCTTTTGAAAGAAATAAAACTTTTGCGCCTTTTTGAAATGAAGTAAAAACCTTAGACCTTCCCTCCTGCCGTCAATCTCGGTCTTGATGCCCAAGCTATATTAACATAACGCAATAACATTATAGGACACGAGAAGCATTACTTCGAGAGAGCCGAAGCGTCAGCGCGGCTTGTGTGGTGGTTATGTTGTTGTTAATTTATATACTTCATATAACAGCCAGATTCATAGTTTTTTAGCTCGAAATAAATGGATTTTAATTTTCGACTTTCAAATTTTGTAATGTTGGAAACTTCTGTGTTCTCGTCTATGAATTCATTTGCAATTTCCTCCAAATTCACCTTTCGTAAAGACTTTTTATTTTTCACTTCTGTAACACCGAATTTAAATCCTTCTTGTGATGTACTTCCAATTATATATGTTTTAAAACGGTTCACAATTATTGTAGCGTCATTAAAAGGAATCGGGAGTTCAATGGAGAAATGGCCATCGGTAGATTTTCCATAATACCAGCCTGATTGACTTTTGGTGGTATCTTGAATTCGATGCATAATTCGCTCTGATTTGACTTGTGAATAAGTTAAATGACAAAACATTAAAACAAGTACAAATAGCATTTTTTTCATTAACCAGTAGAATTTTTTCAGAAAGTTAGTAAGAATAAAACTTTTGCGCCCTGTTGAAATGAGATAAAACCTAAGACCTTCCTACTCTGTGAGATTCATCGGTCTGATGCCAAAGCTATATTAACATAACGCAATAACATTATAGGACAAAATGTTTTTTTCTGGTTAGCTAAAGAAAGACGTGTCAGTTTAGCTATTTACATCTTAAGAATTATGACACCAATAAAACATGAAATTGGTATCGATACAAAGGTGAAAATTAGATGAAACAAGAATATGTTTCTTCCTTTATTATTATATCCACTGCGTTCCCAGTCATCGATATTTAACAATTCCTCAATTTTACTTTTTACATACTTTAAATTTGATAGATAACCAATTACCGGGCTTATAAAAATTGCTGCGATCAAAATAAAAATCCAACCATATTCTCTCAACAAATTCCTTCCTTCATCTGCAAAAACTGCTATAATCGGAACAACGAGGTAAAGCATTAAATACATAGCAATGGGTACGAAAACCAAATTACCAGCAACTTCTTTTGCTTTTCTCAGATCACCCCTATCAAAATAGTTAAGCACCCAAACATAATACAGACACCAATGATTTAATATTTTTTTCATAGTCTAAAATTTACCACCAATCAATTCTATTGCCCAATCTGGGGTAAGTGAATAGAGACGTCTTTTGCGGTTATTTTTGCCATGATATAGATAAAGTGTTTCTAAACATAGTAATTATTAATTGGTCAGAATAGAAATTGGTCAGAATAGAAATAAGCCCATTTCTCTAATTTGTAAGTAAGGAAACAATAAAACTTCTGCGCCCTTTTTGAAATGAAGTAAGAGAAGCGATAGCTTCGATTTAATCTATGAGATTCCTCGGTCTGAATACCCAAGCTATATGAATAGAATACTGGGCTGCAAACAATTCAAATGTTGTCGCTCTTTGTAAAGAAGTCAACAACATCCTTTTTCTTAATTAGCTGCTTTGTATAAGATTCAATTGTTTCGCTCGATAATTTTGGAGATTTAATTTGCATGCTTCGAAACGATTTATCTTTTTGAGGTGCAATCAATATTGTTTTTCCTAAAGTCAAATCAAATAATCGCATATTAACAACGGCATATGCATCTCTGTTCGCTGCAATAAATGCCATGTAATCAACCCTGTTGTTCTTCAAAAGGTAAAATCCCTGGCCGATGTAATCGGGATGATTTCTGGAAATAATCTCGCTGGATGTATGGGTGTAATCAGTGGTATCTATAAAATCTGTGAGCACTAAGATTTGAAAAAACACTTCATCATTCATCCCGTTCAAGTGTTTTTTATTTACCATGCTCGATTTTATATAGAATGAATTGAATAGCAGCGTTTTACCTCCAATATATAATTCTGAGCCAGATCCTCCGGGAAATCCGAAATTACCAACTCCTTTAAAACTTCCTTTTCCAATCAGATCATAACTTGGTACCGGAAAAACACCTGAAAGAAAGGACATTCTCTGAGGTTCGTTAATATAGGATAGGTCATTCGCCAATAAATCGTTGTCCCATTTATGAAGGTTTTCCCTATTTTGGAGATGCTTTTCGGCTTTTTCTTTAGTCCAAAAATCAGCTTCTCTTTTAGTAGATTTCTGCGAAATGTCTTCAGAGCACCCTACTAAACAGGTAATCAGTACAAGTACGATAAACAATGCTTTTTTCATTAATAATGCGGTATTTATTCCAAAAATAGAATAAAAGTTGGAGCCTATTTAAGATTGAGGTAAAACGAATGACCTTCCCTCCTGCCGTAATTTGTCGGTCTGAATGACGTAATAAGATGATAGAATGATTAGCCGTAACCATGAATATCACTCTCTAACCACCCGATTCACCTCCATTCCGTCAATTTGAATCAGGTAAATGCCCGGAGCCTCTCCGCTCAGATCAATGCTGGTTTGTGTGGCAGTTTGTGCTTTAGTGCTTAGGACCAGTTTTCCGAAGATATCGTAAACAAACACCTCTCCTGCTCCATTCGGATGTGTGATGTTGATTGTTCCGGTTGTTGGATTGGGTGAAACGGTGAAACTTCTTTGCTTTGTTTCCTCTATTCCCAGGGAACAGCCATGATTTAAAGTTGCCTGGAGTTCACCCACGAGGATAACGCGATTCACCACTCCTCCCATGTCGGTGATGGTTGCCTGGATTACGGTGTCAGCTGCATTAACCGTTTGCATGGGAAATGGGAACACATTCATGTTATCAAAGCATTCCGGTATTCCGGGATTGAAATCTAAAAAGTATTCTTTATTCCAGTGGCCTCCAAAAGTCCATCCATTGGCTGACGGATAAAAGGCAACAAAAGGAGTATTGTGTGTGATCTCGTGAAAAGTCCAGCTATTCGTGTTTATGAAACCATAGCTGTTGCGGCCGTTAACTAGAATCGTACTGCTGTCGAATTGGAATAACTGGTCTGCCGAATACAATACAGAATAATCGAACCGGTGATAGTCCTGCACCATTCCGTTGGTAAACAAAGTGGCAACAAATGCATCGGTCTCTCCTATTCCACCAAGGAGCAGTTTTCCGTTTGGTAGCTGCAGCAGCGAGCGCAATTGCCTTGGCTGATCACTTTCGATCTTACGCGACCACAAGATATTCAACGATGCATCGAGACGGATGATTGCAGGTGAATTATCGCATTCGAAACCGGCTAAATAACCGCCTGAGTTGTTCGGAATAAAAAGATGCCCGGGGTTCAAAGCAGTGCCGGTTCCTTGTACTTTCAATTGTTTGGAATAAACGACTTCCCCATTAAAATTGATCTTGGTAACCTGCAAGTGATTGGATCCGGCCATTGAAATAATGATTCCGTCGTTTTCTACGATCAGGGGGTTGTTTTCATAAACAGTTTGAGAATAAGTACCTTGCTCGGTCAGGATTTCTTTCGTCCAGATCAGTTGACCTGCGGCACTTACTTTTACCAATCTGGCGCTGTAATCGTCGGATGTCATAATACCACGTGCAATGAACACCACATCACCGTTGGGACATTCCGTGATATCCAGTGGAGAAATGTCCATATAGGCCCAAATGGTGGGTGCCGAGATTGCTTTAGACCAGCTTACCTGGTTCCCGTTCAATTTTGCAAACCAGAAACCAATCGTACCACTACTTGGATACCTGTTGGTGCCTCCAACCAGTTGATGGGTTCCATAATCCTTCACAACAGTTTTGGTAAACTCATAACCGCCTGTGTGCAGGTCGATCTGATACTTCTCTGTTTGGGAGAAAGAAAGAAATCCGCTGAAAAGGATACCAAGTGTAAGAAGAGCTTTTAGTTGCATTTGATACAGGTTTAGTTCAATGAACGAACGTAATCCTAAAAGCGTTGAAAGAAATCAGATAACTTTATAACGGGGCTCCGGTTTTGCTCTCCATGAAACTAATTTTTGTGTTAACAGCAAAGCCCCGACATGTTACGATCGGGGCTTTCATCTTTAACTGTACTCATGTCCTACTTAGGCTTTGTTTTAGACATGCTTTAATCCACATCAATGTTGTATACGATGCGCATACCAGGTTTGATGTGTTTTTTTACTTTTCCGAAGAGCGATTCGGATAGGGTTTTTCCGTTAATGATCAAGGCTCTCTCGTTCAGTTCGAAGGAATCGATTTTCCCTTTGTAACCGGCTTTTTTCAGATCGTCCATAACCACTTGAGTAATATCTTCGCCGGGTGATAAGGGAGGTAAATCAGCGGTAGATTTCAGATCCTTTACTAAAGGTGGTATTTTTGCGTCTAACCGATTGAATTCTTTTTCCTGCAATTTCAGTTTTGCATCGATCTTGCGCGACTGCTCATCAATCTTGCGTGATTGTTCGTCAATCTTGCGGGCTTCGCGATCGATTTTTTTCGATTCGATTTCGATCTTCACCTGTTCCTCTTCAATCCGGCGCTGTGCCTCATCGTGTTTTTTCCAGTCGATCTTCCCGTCTTTTTTGTTGGTTTCGGCATCAAGGATCTTGACCTGTTTGTCGATAGCAGCTACATGTTTATCGATGACTGCTGAATGCTTGTCAATGATTGCCGAGTGCGCGTCTATGATTCGGGATGCTTCGTTAATGATTCGTTCTTCTTCTGAGATGTCGGTAGCGATGGTTCTTTCATACTCGTCAATCAACTCCTTGATTTGAGGAAGGTAGTTCTCCCGGTCTTTTCCCGCAATCAATTGATCATTGACCTTGAAATTTTCCAGATTTTCCGGAATTTGGTACAGCACGCCATCTTTCTTGAAAATGTATACGTGAGACTCCTTCCCTTTCGCGTTATCTACATATCGGATGGAAGTTCCTTCCGGAATCTCCTTCGGATTGAATTTTTCCTTACTCAGGGTATCCGATGCAGGCAATTTAATTTCCTGTGCGGAAGAGGAATTCACGTTCAAAACCACCAGAAAAAGAATCACACTCATGGCTACACAAGCCGATAGAAAGTACTTTTCACGGATGCTGAGCATTTTGTTGCTGTTGAAAAGAATCCGTTTTGCGCGGTCTGCCAGCTTCATTTTCTGATCACCAAATTGCAGGGCAAAACGCTGTGTATTTAGGTTGTATTCCTGGAATGAAATCAGGGCATTGACAAATTCCTTTTTATTGTTGGTAACGCTGATTGCTAAATCATCGCAGCAATTTTCGCGTTCGTCTTTCAGCAAAGAGGAAATCCACAAAATACCGGGATTAAAGAAAAACAAGATTTCAATGAATGTTTGCATCAGATTGACAGCATAATCACTTCGGCGAATGTGCGCAAGCTCGTGCAGCAAAATAGCCTCTACCTGGTCCTGGGGAATATTGTTCAACAGTCCGACCGGTACCAAAATAACTGGCTTGAAGAATCCTGTTACCGATGGAATCGATACTAATCTGGATTCAAGTAATTGAACATTACGCTTGATCCGGAGTGAAACCTGAAGTTCTGACACGCGTTTGCGCCACATTTCGGGTGGAGAAATCGTTTGATAATTGCGTGCACGATAAACCTGCCGTAAATCCCCCGCCATTCGCATGCATTTGAAGATGAAAACGACAAACCAAATAAAAACAATCCATGAACCGGATTTGCTGACGAATGCAGAGATGATTGAAAGTGTCCCCCTTGGCGAATCAACCTCCTCCTTCATTCCTGTAGTAGAAACTGAAACAGGTTGTGCTGTTAGATGCTCATTTTTCACCAATTTATCCGCTTGAAAAACGGGTGTTTGCGTTTCGAATTCGTTATAGAAAATGAAACCGATTGTCACAAGGAATAAAATACTCAATCCTGCAAGCAAATTGTATCGGATTGCCGAGGTTGATTTTTTTGTAAGCAAAAGGGTAAGTCCTGCCACTAAGGCCGCTGCAAGTCCCAGCCAAAGCGAATGGATCAATGTCCAGCTTACTGCTTTGATAATTGAGTCGTTCACTAAAGAATTCATAGTATAGCGTTTTAAAAGTTTTTATTTTTTATCTAGTTGATCCAGCATGGCGCGAATTGCATCCAATTCTTCTTGCGAGGTTTTTTTATTCCCCAACAACTGCATCATCAGGTTGGTACTTGAACCATTGAACATTGTATCGATGAATTTATCCAACAAAACGGTCTTCGTTTGATTTTCTTCGATTGCCGGACTGTAAATATGTTTCATACTCGATGCATCACGCAGCAGCATTTCTTTCTCAGTCATGATCTGCATGAGTTTCAATGTGGAAGTATATTGTACGGCACGTTTCTGCTCGTTCAAGTAATCATTTACGAAGCGAACTGTTGAAGGACCGTTTTTCCAAAGAACCTGCAAAATCTCCAATTCTGATTTTGTTGGTTCCGATTGCGGATTATTTTCAGAGTTTTTTGTTTTCATTTTTCAAAGGTAGGAAATTTTTCGTACGAAACAAGTGGTAGGTAAATTTTAACAAAAAATAGTTTAGTCAGTACTGATTCCACCGTTTGCTGAAAACTGATTTTAAATACGGCGTTTGCCCTATTGAAAGACCAACTCTTCCTCCCTTACTTTGTTGGAAAGATTTAGAACATGAAACATATTTTGTATTTGTTACTTGCAGTTGCGATTACAACGAGCTGCAGTAAAGAAAAGAAAGCCCTGAAAAGTCTTGGAGGAGAAACCTGGGTTATGACCAAATCTACCTATGAAGATACCGGTAATGAAGATTTGACAGGAATTCGGAGAGCTTTTACTTTTGAAAAGTGTAAGTCCAAGGATCAACCCTGCTCTGGAACGTTTGAATACCAGATTCCGGAATTTGATCAGGATTTACAATGGACCATTACGTACATGATTTCAGATGATGCAGATTTACTGACCATTGTGCGCACTCCTTCCAATTTCCAGGGAACTACCCAAACGGATGAATACGAAATCCTGCAATTGGATAAGGATTTCATGGAATTAAAGGATTTGGAGAACAAGCATGTTTCGGAATGGGAAACTGAATAATGAATTAAATTTCATCCATAAAAAAGGTTCGTTTAGAAATGGAAGTGGGAACTTTTAGTTTTAAACGAACTTTTTTTAATTCAAATTCAGTCCAAAGGCGAGTCCGAGCCATGGTCTGCTTTCGTAGATCCAAATACTCTTGTTTTTGTCAAGTAAATTGTCAAAACCGAGCGTCAAACCAATGGTAAAATTATTAATCCCGATTATTCCAGCAATCCCCTTGCCCCATACGATTCCATCGTATTCTTGTTGTAGGACATTATCTGTGTTGGTGGGAGACATAAATGTATTACCAAAACCCGTGAAAAATCCCAAAGAATAACCAAAGTGGTTGGTTTTTCGGATGCTTGTCTTTAAAAGGTTTGTGTGATAATTTATTTTATAAGTATCCCTTCTGTATCCCAGATAGACTGCTCCATTAATATTCGCGTTTAACTGCGTGGGTACTGATTTTTCTGCAAATCGAAGTTTAAAAGGGATGGTGAAAAAATCTACATCAAAACTGGTTTTTGAAAGTTTAAAGTCAATTTTTTCGCTGCTTTGGAGTTTTGGTAAATACACCTCATAAGGACTTGAGGTGTCTAGTACACTTACATTATTTTGCTTGATTGTTGGATATAAGTGAATGGTTTCTTCCAATACGTTTACATACACCCGCGACTTATTTGATGAAGACTTTTTCGTGTACAGTCCATCGGAAAGCTCTTGTTTTGCAGTTTTTTTTAATAGAGCACAACTACTAAAAAACAATAAAATCAGGAAAAAGAGAATAGGATTCTTCATGATACATACTCAAAAAATGGAAGAGTTATTATATAAATTATCTTTCCAAAGATAGGAACAAACTCTTCCATTTTGGCTAATCACTTAGTAAACTATTCAGGTCGAAAACCAAATTATCACCCTTACAATTTGGGCAATCTTTTAATTGATTGTGATTGAAATAATTAAACCAACCGTTTCCCGGGGTGATTCGTTTAATACAACACATTTAAACTATAATCACTATGAAAAAATTAATGATCGGTGGTGTTTTATCACTATTCATGGGAGGAATCGCGTTTGCAGGAACATCTGTAGTAAGCATGAATTCCTCAGCAAACCAATCAACTTTGGATCAAACTACGTTTCCGGAGGTACCTCAAATAATAGGTTTTGGAAATGATGAGGGGGGCTTTTATTACATTCTGAGTGACAGCAAAGAATGCTGGAAGTATTATCCGAAAGTACCCAATTCTGATATTAAGGGAATAGTAGATTAACAGAAATGGAGTTCCGGTATCTTATCGTGAACTCCTTTTTTAATTCATCAAAGCAGATTTCACCTCGCGCGGATCTTTCGATTCTTTTTTCGACTGCTCTTTGGGCAGATTCTTCTGCGGGTGTTTCGGATTGTAAAATTGATCCAGCTTTTGATAAAGTTCGGGATGCTCTGCTTTCATTTTATCCGGACTCTCAAAAAAGAATTCACTCACTACAGCTAAAAATTCCGCATGACTGGTTGATCCGTAATCCCGGATGCTGGAATTCCCTACATGAATAGCATTCATTTTAGTATGGATGATTTGTAACCAGGGCTTGATGTCAATTTCTTTCATGATCAGCTCTAATTTTCCATCTATACTTCCGTCCTGCATATCTAAGATATGAACGAATTCATGTATGGCCACATTTTTTTGGTCATTGTTATCATAAAATCCATGAACAAGTGCCTTTCTGGACAGCTTGACTTTTCCTTCCATTTTTCCCCAGCCAACTAGGCCGTTAGCGTATTGTTGCGTGTTTGGAATCAGGAATTTGTCCGGATGAACTTCTATTACTTTCAGGTTTGAATAATGCCAGGAATCAAAGCCGAAAATGGGAATGATTGCACCGGAAGCGATTAAAATCCGATCCAAATGGGTAATCTCTGTGCCAATACCAACAATCTGAACATTCAACAAGAAAACATGAACGCGGTTTTCGAATCTGGTCTTTTCCAGTGGGTTTAAGCGATTGTAAAAAGCCACATGCTGCATCAAAAGTGATCTCCATTGGTGCGGAAAAGGCCGATGTGGCTCCACTTTTGAACGGCTCTTTTTTATACTGTATCGGGAATAACCAATCAATATACTAATCGTAATCCCTGTCGCTATAAATAGATAGGTCGAATTCATTACCCCCAAAGATATGTCAAATGATCGAAATTTTGATTTTGGATAAATGAACCAAGGATATTTTGAGTATCAAACCTGAAAGAATAAAACTTTTGGCCTTTTAAGTTGAAGTAAAACGGTATCCACATCCATCTGACAAAATGAAATGCCGCTATGAACCAGCATCAAAGGATAAGTAGTCTGTACATAGCTCGGAAACAACATTTTTCGGTTTGGTTACACAAAGATTTATGATCATGTCTCTAAAAAATAGAGAATAAATTAGTTCAGATTCTTACCCAAATGTCGTTTGAAAATGATAACTATGTGCTCTATGTATCTATGTGGTAATATCTCGGATGTTCAGATAGCAAGAGGAATAATCGTAAACAAAAAAAACGGCTCTCGCCGTTCTCTCTCATCTAGGTGTTTAGGTTTTCAGTGACTTGAATATAGTGGACTATTTCTGTACCTGAAATTTAAAGGTGTAATTGAAGGTGTTTCCGATCAAATTTTGGGGTACTTTGATCTTGATCTGCTGCACTTGTTTTTCGATTGCTGCTTTCATTTCTTCGGAATCCGAAGCTATTTCTACTATTTCTATTTGGTTTTCTGCTAAAACACGCACTTTCACATGAACAGTTGTCTCAATTCCTTTCTCACGTAATGATTCCGGATAAGAAATTTTGCGGTGCATGATGCGGTCAAGTAAATTCTCACCATTTCCTGCAAAAGCAAATGAAGTAGTTAAGAAGATTGCGATAAATAGGATTGATGCTTTCATATCTAAAAATTGAATTGGTTTCTCTTAAGACCAACTCATCCCTGATATGTTACAGCACCCCTTGATTTTTAATTGTTAAAGAATGTGAAAGCCCTATTCCTTCCACTTTATGGTGAAAATTTCCTGAAAATCCTTTTATCTACGCTCCTCGGTGGGAGAAACGTATGGACACACCATAATAAACCTTCAAAATCTGCGTCATCTGCGTGTAATAAAAGTGGGGAATCTTCAACTAATCATCTCACCGCAAAAACATCCTAAAAAACCATTCCACACGAACTTCTGTGCTCTTCTGTGTTCCTCCGTCAATGCTAAAGCTAAGGCGTCAACGCTCTGTGGGATACAACAAAAGACACATCATAATAAAACTTCAAAATCTGCGTCATCTGCGCAATCTGCGTGCAATAAAAGTGAGGAATCTTTAGCTAGAACTTCACTTCAAAAATCCCTTCTTCCGCAACGCATCCTGCCGTTCCTTGATATTCTCCGGAATTTCCCCTGAAAGCAGCCAGTCCAGATCCAAACCATGCTGCCCCGCCGTTTTATTCAGCAATTCATTTTGCTCAATGAGTCCTCCCAAAGTTTCTAAATCCGATCTGAAATCAACCAAATAATCTTCGTGCATGGATTTGATTAATACCAACAATTTAAAAGTCCTTGCAATGACATAAATTGCGAACTTTTGTGCTTTCCGGTGTGCAAAAAAAGTAATCTTTGGTTTATTTGATTCAAGTATTTCGTTCAACATCAAAAGATTCAGGCTGACTTCACCGAACTTGTCTTTTGTGATTTTAACCTGTTCTGTAATATCTCCGCTTAAAGAACGCATTTTCAACAACAAATCCTGAATCGAGGAACTTTGTTTACTCATCGTTACGACGCGTTTCACAATCATATCCTCCAATTCAGAACGACGTTCTTCCATTGTTTGAGTACTCACCAACTCAAAATACAATTGATTGGCAAGTGGGACATCGCGCTTCAATAAACGTAATAACAATCGATCCTTTTCCTTGATGGACAAATTGACGATTGCCTCCTTGAATTCTTTTTCAAATACCATATGCTTTTCTGAAATAATCCGGATTTGTTTCCTACGAAATTAGCACAAAATGAATCAAAAGCGGTACAGAAAAAATGCCTGAAAAACAATTCAGACAAAAATACGTGTTCAAAATTCAGGTATTTCTAACTGGTTCTAATTCATTATTGCTTCTATTTTTGTATTAGAAATATTTTAAACCAAACACTATTCATTATGAGTACCATTTCTTTACCATGTCAGTTGTTATGTGCATCTGCCTCAGCTTATGCTATCAGTCCTACAGATCCAAGTGGACAATACAATCCCCTTGGTTCAGATTCTCCATTTCAAAATCAATACGATGCTGTTGGTTTTATTGGAGATCCATATGTAGTGACAGCAGACCAAATTGAAGCTGCTCTTGTGGGGCAAACCGCAAACGGAATCATTGTCGCTTTTCGTGGAACCCTCCCTCCTGCTTTAAACTGGGATTCTTTTTTCGATTGGTTGCAAGACTTCATGGCTCCAACAACCAGTAATATTAATCTTCCGGGAGAAGTACACGAAGGATTTCTCTTCGCTTTAAACTTATTGAGAGGTGGAATTATTGATGCTATTCAGGCGCTTGATCCAAGTGGTTCACTTCCGATTTATATAACCGGACATAGTAAAGGAGGCGGAATAGCTCCGATTGCAGCCATCTATTTTAAGAATGTTTACAGTCTGAACATTACTCAAACAATCACTTTTGCAGGTCCTAATTGCGGAAATACTGATTTTGCGAATGCATATAATGAAACCTTTCCCAATGATGTGCGCTACGAAAATTATTTAGATATCGTACCACTTTTACCACCTGATAGTGAGTTTATTAATGTTTTGGAAGCAATTCCTGATTTACCCGCTTCTTTTGTAAACAAGTTAAATGAAATGAAGGCATATGATTATCAGCCTTTGGGGAATTTAATGTACATCGATTCAAGTGCGGTTGCGAAATCATACAATACGTTTGAAGCCGATTTATTACTGCCTGTTCGCATAGCAGAAATCAGTGAGAAAATTTTGACATTCGATTTGTCGGCCATTGGAGATGCACACCATGCAAGCTGCGGATATCGTTACATGAAGGGAACCTGTTCGGGAACAACAATCTGTCCTGTCTAACTGATTCTTAGTTAAGTGACTAAAAGGCGGTTTAAGTAGTTAGATCGCCTTTTGTCTGGCGCTGATTTGACCCTTTGCGTTCTGTCCAAGTATAGCGACTGGAGTCTGCTATGCTTTCTCCCTTCGCGGTAAAAAAATAAAGAACTGCCCGCGGCGTCGGGTAGATCAATTTGTGTTCTTTGTGTGCTTTGTGGTTCAATTTATTCTGCTTCAACTGCACAAAAAGCAAAAGGGCTCTGCCGAAGGCTGAGATCTGCCCCCGATAAAACCTCTGCGCTCTTCTGTGTTCCTCCTCAGATTATAACTTTTATCAAAGTTATCTTCGTCTTCAATCGCTACCGCGCTTTCTTGTGGGAAATAAAAAAAACTGGGATCTCTAGCTAAATCTCACTTTAAAAATCCAGAATATCCGAATCCCGTCTCCTATCCTTAGGTTTTTCCGTAATTGCTTTGGTCAACGATTGAGTGATCAGAATAACTTGCGAAATCAATAGCAGGTAAAAACCAGAAAGCATTTCATCGGGAAGCGGAGCTCCATGTCCGTCGGAAGTGCTGTAAATGAGCAGCGATAATGAAAAAACAAATGCAATGGTAGCCAGAATGGCCGTTGGAAGTGATTTTGGAAAAAAGAAGCGGGATAAAACGAGTACAATCGCAATTGCCAAATTCACAAGAGCAAACAAAGACCCAAAACCATTAAAAACCCACATGCGCAGACCAAATTCCGGTGAATCATAAACCTCAACAACTGAAAAACTTCCTGAAATAATCAGTCCCTTTCTCGGACCTTCGAAAAACGGTAGAAATAGCGAAATGACAATGATTCCAAAGCAGATAAGTGTAAGTGTCTTCGAGTTGTTTTTCATTACCGGTAATCAGGTTTGAAACGATAGTTTTCAGCGTCAATATTGCTTTAAAAATAAGTTAACTTATGGATGTTCAATTGAAAGATACACCACAAAAAAAGGCTGCACCAGATAGATACAGCCTTTTTCATATGTAAAAGTCAGGATTATTCGATGATCAGTCGGTATGTTTTTAAAGTACCATCAGCAATCAAATTGATCAAATACATTCCCTTTGGTTGATCTGAATGAACAGTTAATCGCTCACAATCCGTAAAGGTTTTCAAATAAACTTGTTTTCCGGTAAGATCCGTGATTTCCAATTGAACTGTTTTGTACGAATTATCTAATTCCACAAACACATCTCCGGCGGAAGGATTTGGGTACAATTTCCAGCTTTCTGAAACGTCATTTAAAACAACTGATTTGGTGTTGTTCGTTTGTCCTGTATTTGGAGCCTTTGCCATTCCTCTTGGAGGTTGTACACTGCAGACAACATTATTTGAATTGTTGAAATAGTAAGTTTGTCTTCCTTCACAGCCGGTAGCGGTATTTGTTACCACCACTTCATAAGTAGCGTGTGAGCATGGATTTGGATAACTGCTCGCTGATCCGGCATACACTCCGTTTTTGTACCATTTGTAAGTGTGAGTTCCTGTAGTTCCAGTGAAACTAGCATTTAACGAAGAGGTACTGTATGGCCAGCTAGTGCTAATTGTTTCCGTAATAGTAACCACCGGTGAAGGAAGAATGGTGTAAATAATAGCGGACAATGCAGGCAATCCTCCGGTACATGAAGTTGTAGTAAATAGTATGGTGTATTGTCCCGGAGCACTTAATTGGCGCGAAATAACTCCCGTAGTTGCATTGATAGACAATCCGGCAGGACTTGATGTAAAGGTACCGGTCTGTCCATACGTATTTGGATAAGACGATCCTGAATTTTTACAATGTGAGTGTCCGTCAGGATAATAGAATGAACCTGCAGTAATATTCCAATTTTCATAAGCACCCTTGTCAACATTCTGAATAGTTCGTGGATTTCCTTCTAAATCTTCAGAAACCGGAGCGGTGCTTCCTAATCCGAAATAATCATAAGTATCTAAAGGAATATTTCCGTTAATCCCACCGTTCATTGCAGGAGAGCAAGTCTTTAGATGATAATCTCCATCTACCGACGGAGGCGTAGATCCCACTTGAATAAACATCGGGTCAACAGGAGTGGTGCTATTTCCAAGCAAATCGTTCGTCGTTGGAGTGAAAACTCCCGGTGAAAGTCCTATAGATCCGATTAAATTCCCACCAGTTGAGATACACTGAACATTTACAGTTAGCAAATTTAAGTCAGGGTCATTTCCTGGTGAGCTGATATTTTTAGCTACAATACAGTTCCCGATATAAAACGGGTGCGCATTGTTCAAATGAATTCCTCCCGCTACTGCTGCATAGTTATTTGCGATAGTAAGATTGGTGAACTTAAGTTTTTGAGCCCAGAAATTCGGTGAATTGATACAAATAGCACCTCCGTATCCTCCAATTCCTCCAGCAGCAGAGTTTCCAGTGAATAGTGAGTTCGATACTTCGAGGTTTACAATACCGGCAACATAGATTGCTCCACCGTAACCAGCCAGATTTGTGGGGGCTGAAGCATGGTTCCCTGTGAAACTGGAATTAAGTATATAGGCTTCAGCATTAAAAAGGTGAACCGCTCCTCCAGTAGCTCCGACATTAGTGGGTACTACGTTTCCATTGTTCTTAAAATTACATCCCTGAGCACGTAACTTGCCGTTTCCTGTGTAAACTGCCCCTCCTAATCCCGATTGATTGTTTTCAAAAACACAATTCGTTAGTTTGATTTCTGAAGCAGCGTTTGTGCTGTATATTGCTCCTCCATACCTGCTTGTATTGTTCTTAAAAATGCAGTTAGTTGCAGTGAGATTTCCAAGTACATTAACTGCGTGTCCGTTTAAGGGAAACATATGGGTTGGCGCCAATGATCCTTCCTGTAAAGTGATTCCGGTCATTTCCAGAGTAACTCCGGTTTTTACTTCAAATAAATTGGTCATCAGATTTCCATCAATAACAGCAATTCCACCGTTAACGGAAAGCTTTACGTTTCTTGAAATGATTATGGAATCCTGTAAGTTGATAGAACTGGTCAATCCGGTAAGATTGATAGTTGTTCCGGTCGCTGCATGGTGAATTTCATAACGCAATGTTCCCGGAACATAGCTTACATCACTTGGGCTGTTAACGACAGCGGTTTGTGCCTGACTGTTAAATGCAAGAAATACAAATAAGAGCAGAATGAATGGGTTTCTTTTTTTCATAATAAATAATGATTATTTGCACAATAGTAGCAGATTGAACAATCAGGAACCGCTTTTAGTTCAGGAATGGACAATTGACTTTAGCAATGGAAAAGTTGACACTTAGAAATCGGATACAGAACTAAATTTATCAGTGATAGATTCTTTATTTTAGTCGATCAAAATGTAAATTCCTTCATTCCAGTTCTTAAATGGATTTATTTTGAGAACTTTTCACTTAATTTGTACAAAACTTTCTAAAACATGAAAAAACTAATTATCCTATCTATCTGCATGGTGTCAGCACTTTCTTGCACGAAAGAAAAGTTTACAAGTACCCACTCTTTCTGGTATAATACAGCTACAGCAGATGATTTAGTGGCTTATGGAGTTGACGAGTTGACTTTATTTGTTGATGGAACTGAGATTGCTACGATCGACGCTTACGATCATTATACCGCAGATCCGGGTTGTGGGGTAGGAAACTTTGTATACACAGATAAAATGTTCAAGAGAGAGAACAAAACACATTCTTATCAGATTTTAGATGAGGCAGACAGCTTGATTTTCGAAGGTAGTTTCCAGATGAAACAAAAAACACCTTGTGAATCAACTAAATTGGTTGTCAGCTTCTAAATTTTGTTTCCTGCTTTTTTATTAGAATCAGCCGCGATTGCTTCAGTTCCGGATAACGGCCCGGTTTACCGAGAAACAACTGATTTATCTTTATTCATAGTTGAACCCTGGAATGCTTGGTCATCCCTGACATTTCTGATTCCTGTGTTTATCTTTTTGTGGCAGCTCCGCGGAAAGCACAACCAGTACGCATTCATTGTTTGGTTTTGCTGTCCTTTGCTTGTTATCGGTGGATTAGGAAGTACCTTTTTTCATGCTTTTCGTGCTTCTACCCTTTTGTTATTGCTGGATGTCATTCCGATTGTGATCCTAGTTATTGGAATCAGTATCTGGATGTGGCTAAAAGTACTCCCGAAAAAAATCCAGCTTCTTTGGGTTTTATTGATCTTCTTTGGATTGACATTTTTGTCCGGTTTCTTTCTAAACGGACAAGATCGCATTTCTGCCGGCTATTTCTTCCGTGGATGGATGTTACTCCTTCCCTGCTATTTGTTTTTGCGTCAGACCAAATTTCAAAACTCAAGCCGCTTGTTTACCGCAATCGCATGCTTTTCCCTGGCTCTGCTTTTCCGTTTCCTGGATGAAAAAATCGAAATCGGATTCATGCCGTGGGGAACACATTGGCTGTGGCACCTTTCAACTGCTCTCGGAGCATACTTCCTGGGAGAATATTTGATTAAAAACGCGTATTCTAATTCAAAAGTCGAAAGTTGAAATCCTGATAGCTATCGAGCCAAAAGTGAAAAAATTTGAATTAAGTAATTCGTAATTCGTTTCACAGATCTGTAAAGTCGCACAGAAGCAAAATACTCCTAAAAACAGACAGAAAATAAATCACTAATAGTTCAAGCGTGGATCATCCGAGGATCACCCGACTATTACCCGACTATAAAGCGTCTTTTGTTAAGGAATTAACAGACGGTTTTATTGCGATTCAGACGGTTTTGGGGTTAAAAGTGAAGACAATTAATGGGAGTTGTAATAGCGCATCTGTAAATAGAAACAAATTCACATCCGTATATTCTTCTACACGTGTTCGTAAATTTGCGAATTAGGAAAATCTAATAATTCGTATCCCGATAGCTATCGGGACGTAATTCGTAATTATTATTATAATCAGTCCTCGAACGCCATCCGTCTTGCTTGCTCCATAAAGTAATTTACATCCGGACAATTTTTGTTCAATGCATCAGTAATTTCATTTTCAGGAACCTTTTTATTTTCTTCTGGAGTTAAAATCACATTCGATTTGGCACATCTTTTCAACGACCAGAATAAGTCGTCGATTTGAAGTTTGTTTTCAGCAATCACTTTTTTGTCTCCTGCCCTGAAGATCCGCACATAACCACTGATATCATTTGTTTTTGAACACTCACAATAAGCAGCAGCAACTTTTTCCGGAGCAGTTTGCCCAAATACTGTCAAATTCAAAAAACAACTCAGAAATAAAATTAATCCTGTTTTCATAGTAAGGTATTTAAGTATGCAGCAAATATAATTAAATTGTTCCTCCATGTTCCTTTTGAACTATAGCGATCCGCCGTGGTGGATCTGTTATTGTTTCCGCGTTCTTCCATAGGAAAAGAAAAAGATCTGCGATATCCGCGCAATGCGCCAACGCTGACCTTGCTCCACCAAAGCGGTTACGCGAAGGTGAAGAGCTAAGGCGTAAGCGTTCTGCGGGTATAGGAAGAGAGCTACACCGAAGGTGGAGATCTGGTTTCCATAAAAAAAGCTATTTTCTCTTGAACTATAGCAATTCTCCGTGCTCCTCCGTGTTCCTCTGTGGGAAACAAAAAGGTGACTGAACGTTGAAAATCCTGACCGTAGCGTCAGGGAATTCGAAGTCAAGTCTGTCAATTCGCATCCCGATAACTATAGGGCATCGGATTAGGAAAATCTGATAATTTGGCATTCGTATCCCGATAGCTATCGGGAAGGAATTCGTAATTTCGAAGAATGAAGTTTTCGCCAAGAACAGTTGTATTGAAAGACGGAAGAGAAGTCCTGCTTCGTCATGTTGAAGTTTCTGATGCTCCACGAGTAATTGAATTCGTGCATGGATTTGTTTACGACGAAGAATATGTTCCTTTGACTGAAGGAGAGTTTAACCCCACAATGGCTGAAGAAGAACAAATCTTATCAAACTATGTTGAACGCTCAAACTCCTTGTTTCTCGTTGCCGAATTTGAAGGTAAACTAGTCGCAAATATCAATGTAGATGGAAATCAACGAAAAATATTGCGACACACAGCCGTTTTTGGAATGGGAATGCACAAAGAATGGCAGGCCTGCGGTTTGGGAACAGCAATCTTAACAGCGGCGATTGATTGGGCACGAGCCAATTCCGAATTGGAGATCTTGTTTCTGCAAGTATATGCTGAAAATCAAGCGGGTTTAGCCCTATACCGAAAAACCGGATTCATAGAACATGGAAGAATTCCCAATTTCTTCAAGCAAAACGGACGTTACCACGACGAAATCTCCATGCATTTATCCCTAAAATGAAAAAGCGCTATCTTGATAATTGATAATTTCGTCATTGATAATTTATTTTAAGGACTTTTCACTATTAACTCCCCACTACTCCATTTAATCTTCTTACATTTAAGAAAGATCATTTTATGGAAGACACTCAGGTAAACTATCAAAAGCGCATCTTTAATATTTTACTCCTCGTAGTAATCGCTGCTATTGTCTATTTAGGAAGCGATATTTTGTTTCCGGTTGTATTAGCCTTCATCTTTGGAGTTCTGATTCGGCCCATTGATTCATTTCTTCAGAAAAAATGGCACTTTCCAAAATTGCTTTCGGTCATTATAACCGTTACCATAGCAATAGTCATTTTTGCCGGAGTCATGTTTTTGCTTGGACTCCAATTGAAGGATTTCTTTAGTGACCTTCCTACTCTTGAGAAAAACATGACAAAAGTCATTCATGATTTAGCAGACTGGATTAATAAAACCTTTGGAGTTACCAACTTGAAACAGGAAAAAATTGTCAAGGAAAATTTCATGAAAGGTGGCAACATGGTTTCCATGGAAAGTTTTGGAAATATAACCGGTGCATTGGTGAATTTTATTTTGGTTCCGCTTTACCTATTCCTATTCTTATTCTACCGTGAGCTGTTGTTGGGATTCTTAATGAGATTAGTCCCTACTAAAAGTGCTGAAAGAATGCAGATCATAGTAAATGATATCAAAGTCATTATCCGCATGTATATTTTAGGTTTGCTACTGGAAATAGCTATTGTGGCTGCTCTAACAACCTTGGGCTTGTGGATAATTGGTGTGAAATACGCTTTGTTCCTTGGGTTATTAGTTGCTTTGCTGAACCTGATTCCTTATGTTGGAATTCTGGTTGCAAACCTGTTGAGTTGTTTGATTTCGCTCTCTAATAACCCGGATATCCAACAATCTGTTTTGGGTGTTTTGATTGTAATTGGTGTGGTACAACTTATTGATAATAATATTCTATTGCCACGAATTGTAGGCTCTAAAGTTCGGATTAATGCGCTTGCCTCCATCCTATCAGTAATTGTCGGGGGAGCACTTGCCGGTGTTCCGGGAATGTTTCTTGCAATTCCGATTACCGCAATTCTGAAAGTGGTCTTTGATGCCGTTCCAAACCTGGAACCCTATGGTTATTTATTGGGAGATGAAATGCCCAAAGCCTTGTTCTGGACAAAGAAGAAAGAAGTGACCAATAAGATCGTAAAGGAACAGATTAAAAATCCTCATCCGGATCAACCGAAAGCTAGTCCGAAAGCGAAGCCTAAACCAAAACCGAAGTCGGAATGATAAATCACTGAAACAGGAGACTATTCGTCGTATTTTGAAATGTGGGTGTGAAATCTCCCGTTAATGATCACTTTGTATTGGCTGGGATCTGATTCCTTATAAACCTTGCAATTAAAAGTGCCTCTGTATTTTCTGGCACAGGTTTGATAATTCGTTATTGGATTGGTAATGTTGTTGTAAGTGATTGTAAAATTGGAACCTGTTTGATCACCAAATTTACTAGACCATTTTTGAGCATTTGTATCCAGGTAAATAATCTCAAAACCAACCTGATCCGGTGTTGAAGAAGAGTAAAAGCTTGATATAGGATTGTCCAATGAAGTTTGAAAAGTGTTGCAATCAATTTCTGGAGAACTGGTATTGTACGAATAGCCAGATAATCCAATAACTATTTGACCGTTAGAAAAATCATTTCCATCCACAGCATCTTTGTGCATGAAATAGCCCAAATAATCTGTTTTAAGAATGGTTGATGTAGGATCGAAATTCCATCCGTTGAAATGCCTTACACCAAAGTTTGTGAGTGTTGTATCTCCGGTATCCCAAGAGTTTCCATTAATATCGGCAAAAAGAAAATAGTTTGTAGTAGTATCAGTTATACTGTTATTGGGTGTTGGAGCAGGATCAGCTTCAGGCAGGCTCTTCTTCTTACAGGAAAAAAGACTGGTACCTATTAGGATGATTGAAAGGAGAATCAGGTGATTTAGATTTTTCATGTGTAGATCTTAATTTGACGTAAAAATAGCCAAATTATTACTTTGGAATAAGGTCCTGAAACCAGAATCCATATTCGATTGGTTCATTTTCCTGATTTTTAGTTGTGTAGGTTTTGAGTACTTTCTCTCCGATTTCAAAAGCAATTGGTTTTTTGAAGATCGGCCCGTCGAAAACAAAGGTGTGAAATTCACCGTTTTCTCCGCATGGATCTACATTTTCAGGCAAGTCTGCAAGAAATTGATGATCGATGATTCTTCCCACAAACTCCTCATCCAGTTTGGATGAATCTACGCAAACAACAATTGTTTTAAAGCCCAGATCAACGAATTCACGAACGAGCTCTAGGGTATTCATTTTCCATAGTGGAAAGTGCGCCGAAATAGCAACTTCATTTAGTTTTTGCTCGCGATAGATTCTCAAATCTTCCAGGAAAATATCCCCGAAGATACAGTCAGTAATTCCTTCAGCTTTCAATTCATCAATAGCTCGATTCATAACAGCTTCGTAAGCTTGCATATCTGAACTTGTGGGTAAATGAATCTTTTTAGACGGAATTCCAAGTGATTCGGCTTGTGCCAGTAACAATTCACTGCGAACTCCATGCATGGAAATCCGATCCGCCTCCTCATTCAGTGTCGTGAGTAGATAACGAATATCAAATTGTCGATTTTGAAGAATTTTATAAAGAGCTAAAGTGCTGTCCTTTCCACCGCTCCAGTTGAAATAAGCTGGAATCAAACGTCCCATTCCTCATTCAGGAAAGCCACAATTTTACGTGCGGTTGTATTGAAATAACGTTTCGTACGGTATCCACCAACCCAGGTAATTCCACGAACAGCATTCGTTAGGAAAACTTCATCAGCTACCAATAAATTGGAAGGTAAAATGGGACACTCGTAAACTTTTAAGCCATTTTTCAATGCCAGATTGATTACCTGCATGCGCATGGTTCCTGCCAAACAGCCATCCGAAAGACTTGGTGTATAAAGAACGCCATTGCTTACGACAAAAATATTGCTGTGAGAACTTTCAAGAATTTGACCGTTGTCGTTGGTAATTAACATGTCGTCCAGACCTTTTTCCTTCGCAGAAATTGCTGCCAGAACGTATAGAATTCCATTCTTTGTTTTATAATTTGAAAGAATATTCTTCGTTTTCTTGATGTCTTGATATAAATCTACTTCCAGTCCTTTGGCATTCAATCCAAATAGATTCTGTTCAATTGGATAAGCTTCAATGAAGTAGCTAACTTCATTTGTGTCAGGAAGATAAGTGCCTCCTCCTAAACGATCAATTGAAAGTCGAATGCGTGCACCTTCGGTAATTTTGCAGAGCTGGATCAACTCGTCAATCTGTTGTTGAAAGAATTCAGTAGTATAAAAAGCAGGTAGGCGCATTTTTAAAATCTTTGCCCCTTCTCCCAAACGTGAAAAATGATGAGAAAGGTTTAAAGCTTTTCCATTCATTACACGAATACTTTCAAAAAGTCCATCTCCGTAAGTGTAAGCTCTGTTCCCCGCAGCAATGGAATGCCCTGTGTTACTGATGATTTTACCGTTATTGTTTACGAATAATTCCTGATCGCTCATTTAAAGTAGGTTTTGAAATGCAAAAATCACTTGTTCAATATTAGTAATTAAAATGAAAACAATCCCGAAAACCGCACCGGATATATGCGCATCGTGTGCAATATTTGTTTTTTTGTTTCGATCGGAATAGATCTCGAATGCCAGATAAAGTAATCCAAAAATCCATGCAGGAATAGGAACAGGAAGAAGTATCAGTGCTATTTTCATGTTTGGAGCAAGCATAATCATCGCAAACAAGATTGCTGATGTGACGCCTGAAAGACCTAAGGATCTGTAGTTTGGATTGTCTTTGTGTCTGAAATAAGAGATCGAACTGGAGGCAAACATAGCGATCAAAGCAAAAGCCCAAAACACAATCTCACCAGGCAATGGTCCGTAAAAATTATACAAGTACTCTTCAAATGATTTTCCAAAGAAAAAAAGTGTAATTCCATTAAAAAGTAAATGATTGAAGTCTCCATGCAGGAATGCATGTGTAATGAAACGGTAATATTCCCTTTCGTGTTTCACTAAATATGGACTGAATAGGTATTTTTCCATGAAATCACGGTTATTGAAGCCGATAAATGACATGATTGCCATCGTTCCGAGAAGGATGTATGTTGAATAAATTTGAGGCTCCATATTTGAGGAATAAGTATCTTGCGGTAAAATTGCTCATTATTTTTTGATCCTTTATGAAAATTAGCAGACTTCTATTACTATTTCTTGCACTTACTACTACATTAACACTTATCAGATGCAGTTCTGAAATTGATAAAACAGATCCCATTTTTGACCAAAAAGTTTCGTTAAAAAAGCGAATTTCATTAGCAATTGAATCCGATTTATTAACAAAGTTGAATTTTCCGGAGGGAATTAAAGATTCGGTTTACGCATTCTATAAATCGCGCGATTTCAGGCCGGTTTGGGCAAATGATTCCATGTTGGTGCCAAAAGGAACGAAATGGAAAGAATTGTTGGATTTCCCATGTGCACTTGGATTACCGGACAACAGACCATTTAAGTTCAAACAAGACTCCCTTACAAACACTTCTATTGTTCAGGAATTTGTTCTCACAGCTCGTTTAGCGCAATTACAACAGGATTTAAAAGTTGGGTTCTTAGATACTGCAATCAGTGCCTACAGATCAATCGTTTCTATTGATTTGAAATCATTGAACAGATCGGTAGTACAAATGGATACCGTTAAAAACTGGGGAATGTGGTTCGCTAAAATGGGATCGGCAAGACCGGAATATCAGGCTTTAGCAAGAGGTTTATTTCGATATGCATCCAAAAAGGAACTTTCTACTATCCATTTTGAAGTTCCGGCTTTGGTTGAAGATTCACTTCGCTGTTTGGAATTAGCTGAGGAATCATTGATTGATAAAGGCTATTTGGATCCTAAGAAGACAGACGACGAATCTTTCTGGGATGCCATGGGACGGTTTCAGGCAGATAATGGATTGAAACCGGATGGGGTTATTGGAATTTATACCCGGAAAGCATTAAATGAATCCATGCGCTTCAAGTGTCACAGAGCAATTTTATCGATGGAAAGATGGAGATGGCGCGCTCCTTTCCCTGAAAGATATTTATGGGTGAATATTCCGGAATATAAATTGAGGATCTTTTATGGAGATACCTTGTATTCCGAGCACCGGGTAGTTGTTGGAAAACCGGAAAATCAAACTCCACAATTGAGTTCGAAATTACGTGCAATTGTTTCCCTGCCTTATTGGACACAGCCGCAATCCATTGCCAGTAAAGAGTTCTTGCCTGCAATTCAGCGTAATTCAAACTATGCAGCAAAAAATCACTACAAGGTTTACCGTGGTGAAACAGAAGTGGATCCTACAACCATTAACTGGAAACGATACAAAGAAAAGAACTTCCCTTTTAGAGTTAGACAAGAACCCGGAGACGACAATGCGCTTGGCTTGGTGAAGTTTGAGTTCAACAATAAATACGGAGTATACATCCACGACACACCTTCAAAAGGATTTTTCAATAAAGACATTCGCGCTTATTCACACGGGTGTATGCGGTGCGAAATGCCGGATTCATTGGCTCGGTATATCCTCACACGTGACGATCGCCAAAAAATGACTCGTGATTCCTTGGATACGCTGATTAATCGAAAAGAGCATTTTTCCATTCCTTTGAGAAAGCCAATCCCAATGCAAGTGGATTATATTACAGTGGTAGTAAATGAAAAAGGAGGCTTATTGTTCTTTCCGGACGTCTATGACCGCGATGAGAAATATCTGAAAATGATGAATATCTACCCGAAAGTGAATTAAGAATTATCAATTTCACAATTATCAAGAGGAATCCTCTTAAATAATTGATAATTGCTCATTGATAATTAAAAAGTATTTTTGCAAAAAACACTTTTTATGTCAGTTATCATTGCTCCTTCTATCTTATCCTGCGATTTCGGAAACCTTGAACGCGATTTTGAATTAATCAATCAAAGTGAGGCGGATTGGTTTCATGTAGATGTCATGGATGGAGTCTTTGTTCCTAATATTTCTTTTGGTTTCCCGATTATTTCAGCATTGAAAAAAGTCGCTAAAAAGACCATTGACTGTCATATTATGATCGTAAATCCGGATCAGTACATTACTGATTTTGCTAAAGCCGGTGTCGATATTTTGACCGTTCATTACGAAGCATGTACACATTTGCACCGCACAATCGGGGCAATCCACGAAGCTGGAATGAAAGCCGGTGTTGCATTGAATCCACATACACCGGTTTCCGTTTTGGAAAATGTGATCGCAGATTTGGATCTGGTATTGATCATGTCTGTAAACCCTGGATTCGGTGGGCAGAAGTTCATTTACCAGGCAATTGAAAAAGTAAAACAAACCAAAGACTTAATTGCAAAATCCGGTTCGAAAGCGATTATTGAAGTGGACGGTGGAGTGAATACAGAAACAGGAAAACTATTGGTTGATGCTGGAGCACAGGCTTTGGTAGCAGGTAGTTTTGTATTCAATAGCCCGGATCCGAAAGCAACGATTTCTTCTTTGAAGCAGCTTTAATGCTCGATTTTTTTCAGCAGCGATTTTCCTATATCCATCAATTGAATTTGAGCTGGATCAAACATCTAACGAAAGACGATCAGGATATTCCGTGGGATGTCAAAGTGGCCATTTCTCAATTGATCAACTCACAGCACATTGCAGTTGCGCAAATTTTAGATCTGGAAATAGAATCTGATTTGAATGATGTGCTTCCTGAAATGTACTGGGAATCATTGGAACGCGACAATTACAAACAATGGATGAATGTCTTCCTGCAATTCAATCAGGGACTTCAGGACAATGTTGAGTGGCTCACTCCTCTCCTGTTCAAATCACTGCACGAAACGGCACAGTACATCGGGCAACTAAAATTGCTGGTCGCTCAGCACGGATTGGAGGAATTAGACGAAACACTTCTGCGAGTTGACTAGTTTTTTAACTAGTTAGTGGATCAAGTCTACCCCTTGGGAGGGCAATTAAAAATCAATTAATTTTAGTACCATGAATCTCCCTCCATATAGAGTATTTCCCGAACTAAGATTAGAAAACCTGCTTCTCCGTGAAACTACTGAAGCAGATACTCCTTCTCTCTTGGAAATCCTTACTTATGACGGAAAAGTGGCAGAAACGCTGGAAGAAGGAATGGGAATTATCCGGAAGATTCATCAAAATTACCTCGATGGAGATACTGTTAACTGGGTTATTGAAGATATTTCAACCCATCAGCCAGTTGGTTTTGTCGGCTATTACCGTGGATTTGAAAACGGGATAGGCGAATTGGGCTGTATTCTGAAAGAAGAATTCCGCGGCTTGGGGTTGATGTCTCCTTCCCTGCTTTTAGCTGCCGAATTCGGGAAGCATCAAATGAAGCTCAATATGGTAACAGCGCTTACAACGGCAGAGAATGAAAAAGCAATTGCATTGTTAAATCGAAATAACTTCATACAGGAAAAAGAATTATCGGGAGTTTATCTGAGATTTGTTTATTTCCCTGATTAACTGACTTTATCTAACTGCTGAAAAAGAAACGATTACATTTTTGTTAATCCGATATTTCGAAAAAAACAATTTTTCTAACTCCATTCTCCAATAAATGACTAATTTTGCGGCGGGGTAAGTCTTTTACGACCAGCTCCCTCTTAATCCTCCAGGACGGGAACGTAGCAAAGGTATGAGGTTGTAGCGGTGCGATAAGAGTAGCTTACCCCTCTTTTTTTGCCCTAAAATTCCGGGGCATTTCCTAACTCCTCATTCCAATACAAGTTTTTACAACAAATCCATCTGCGCAAATCCACTTAATCTGCGTGCAAAAAAACTGCTGTGCTCCTCTTGAAATATAACGACTGAAAGTCTATTATAATTTCTGCATTCCTCCGTGGGAAAAGTACCAGAGCTACACCGAAGGTGGAGATCTGGTTTTCATAAAAAAAGTCTGCGTCCTCTGCGTAATTTGCGGGAAATAAAAACTTGTGTAAAACTTCCTTCTTCCGGTTATATTTCTCTTACTAAATGGGTTTACTTTTGTGTCAAAATAGATCAAACATGAAATTTTTCATCGATACAGCAAACCTGAATGACATTCGTGAAGCCTATGACTTAGGGATTTTAGATGGCGTAACAACCAATCCGTCCTTAATGGCGAAAGAAGGAATTACAGGTCAAAATAATATCTTAAAGCATTACGTGGATATCTGCAAAATTGTAGACGGACCGGTAAGTGCAGAAGTAATTGCAACTGATTTGGAGGGAATGATCCGTGAAGGTGAAGCTTTAGCAGAATTGCACAAAAACATCGTTGTGAAGATTCCCATGACCACGGAAGGTATTAAAGCGATTAAGTATTTTTCATCAAAAGGAATCAGAACGAATTGTACGTTGATCTTTAGTGCAGGACAAGCTTTACTTGCTGCAAAAGCTGGTGCAAGCTACGTTTCTCCATTCGTTGGACGTTTGGATGATGTTTCAACAAATGGGATGGACTTGATTCAACAAATCCGAATCATTTATGACAACTACGGATTCGAAACCGAAATTCTTGCAGCTTCCATTCGTCACCCAATGCATATCATTCAATGTGCTGAAATTGGTTCAGATGTTATGACAGGCCCGTTGAGCGCAATTCTAGCATTGGCAAAACATCCGTTGACAGATAATGGATTAGCACAATTTCTTGCAGATCACGCAAAGGGCAACAAGTAGAATTTACACTTCGACTACGCTGAGCGTCCTTGAAAGTCTTATTAAAAGGTGGCTGAGCGGAGTCGAAGTCACTTTTTGTTTTTCAAGTAATTCGTAATTCGTATCCCGATAGCTATCGGGACGTAATTCGTAATTATTTGAACTTTATCCTCATTTTTAACCTGCTCAACCAAATTATTCCCCCTTTGGTCAAAAATTGGTTGGCTTCTGTGACCATTCTGTTATTTTTGCGGTAACATTCTACTTTATGAAGAAACTCCTTGCAGTCTTTGCATTTTTTTCTGTCTTGTTTTCAGCGAGTGCGCACGAGTATTATTTTGCTTTTGGTGAAGTGGAATACAACGAGTCGAGCAAAAAACTGGAGATCAGCTTAGAAGTGAACACGCATGACTTAGAGTTCGACATGAAGAAATCGGGAATTGTTCTGGATAAGCACATCGAAGATCAAGTAAAGGATGCAGTTTTCAAAAAGCAATTGGAAGTGTATTTAAACCAAGGATTTAAAATTACGAATGGCGATCTGGCTCTTTCATTAACATTGATCGGATTCGATGTTTCACCCAATGGATTATTGTATGCTTATATGGAAAGCGCTCCAATTGAATTGGAACCCCAATTGACCTTTTGCTTTAAGTTACTCATGGAATCCTTTCCCAATCAACAAAACAAGATTACGTTCATTCGAAATAAAGAAAAACAAACAGCTGTATTTTTGCCCGCTAAACCTACAGAAGTCATAACCCTGTAATTATGAAAAAAATTGCTTTAAATCCGCCGCAGTGGATCCTCTCTTTCTCAATTGTTCTTTCGGCTTTAAGCGTTTCGGGACAAACTAAATTTGCCCAATTGGACATGGAACTTCCAACTCCAAACGAGTACCGCACTGCGGCCGGAGCTCCGGGGCATGGATATTATCAGCAAAAAGCAGATTATAAGATGAATCTGACTTTGGATGATACAAAACAAACCATTCGTGGTGAGGAAGTCATCACATATACTAATAACTCCCCGGATGTATTGGAATATTTGTGGCTGCAATTGGATCAGAATATTTTCAAACCGGATTCTGATAGCAAACTAATCGCTGTGGAGAAAATGGAAGATTTCCAATCAATCAAAGACGTCGAGCGCAAATTGATGACTTTTGAAGGTGGATTCAATATTGAAATGGTTGCTACGGTAAACGGAGAAAAAATGCATTATGCAATCAATAAAACGATGATGCGAATCGATCCCGCAAAACCTTTGGGACCAAAACAAAGCATTTCATTCAAGATCAAATGGTGGTATAACATCAACGATCGTATGAAATTTGGCGGAAGATCAGGTTACGAATACTTTGAGAAAGACAATAATTACCTCTATACAATCGCACAATTCTTCCCAAGAATGTGTGTTTACAATGATGTAGAAGGCTGGCAAAACAAGCAGTTCTTAGGAAAAGGAGAATTTACACTTCCATTCGGAGATTACGATGTTTCAATTACTGTTCCTTCAGATCACATTGTTGCCGGAACGGGTGAATTGCAAAATGGTACTTCTGTAATGACAGGAGAACAAAAACAACGTATGGAGAAAGCTAAATCCTCCAATACTCCGGTTTTGATCGTTACTCAGGCAGAAGCTGAAAATGCAGAAAAGAATAAAGCTACAAGTACTAAAACATGGACGTTCAAAGCGAAAAACGTACGCGATTTTGCTTTTGCTACTTCCCGTAAATTCATGTGGGATGCACAAAATACGGTTGTAAAAGGAAAAAACATCTTGTGTATGTCGTTCTATCCGAAAGAAGGAAATCCACTTTGGGAACGTTATTCCACGAAATTAGTCGCTCATACCATTCAAACTTATTCAAAATACACGATCGATTATCCTTATCCGGTGGCGATTTCCGTTCACTCCAATCAAATCGGGATGGAATATCCAATGATTTGTTTCAATGGCGGAAGACCAAATGAAGACGGAACGTATTCGGAACAAACGAAATATGGAATGTGGGGAGTAATCATCCATGAAGTAGGACATAACTTTTTCCCGATGATCATCAATTCCGACGAGCGTCAATGGTCGTGGATGGATGAAGGATTGAATACATTTGTTCAATACCTTACGGAACAAGAATGGGAACGAGGTTATCCTTCCAGAAGAGGTCCGGCAGCTATGATCACAGATTACATGCGCGGCGATCAAAAATTCATTTCTCCGATCATGACCAATTCCGAATCAATTTGGCAATTTGGAAACAATGCCTACGGAAAACCGGCTACTGCATTGAATATTTTGCGTGAAACAGTGATGGGAAGAGAATTGTTCGATTTCGCTTTCAAAACCTATTGCGAGCGTTGGAAATTCAAACACCCTACTCCTGCAGATTTGTTCCGTACCATGGAAGATGCATCCGGAGTGGATTTGGATTGGTTCTGGAGAGGCTGGTTCTACACAACAGAATACGTTGACATTTCATTGGATTATGTAAAGCAGTTTGAATTAAACTCCAACAATCCGGAAGTTGAAAAAGCAGAAAACAAAAAAACGGACGATTCAAAACCTCAGTTTATTGGTGATATCCGCAACAAAGAATCCATCAAACAAACGGTCAATGAAAAAGACACGGCAATTGATGATTTCTATGCGAAAAGAGATATTTACAAGGTGGATCGTTTGGATAAAAAAGAATACGATGATTTTCAGGCAAAATTGACTCCGGAACAAAAGAAATTACTGAATTCTAAAAAGCAATTCTACGAGTTGTCTTTCACGAATAAAGGTGGTTTGGTAACTCCGTTGATCGTTCAGGCTACGTTTGAAGATGGTTCGACCCAGGAAATGCGCATTCCGGCAGAGATTTGGAGAATGGACGACATCACCGTTACAAAAGTCCTGATCTTTGATAAGCCCGTAGCTTCATTCCAATTGGATCCGTTTCTGGAGACAGCAGATTGCGATGTGAATAACAACTCCTTCCCTCCTGCTTCAAAACCAACGAGATTTCAGTTGTTCCAGCAAAAACAAGGGAACGAAAATCCGATGCAGCGCCAGAAGCGTTTGGAGAGTGGGAATTAAGGAGTGAATAATTTTTGAAACATTGAACTCTTTAAACCTTTCAACCTCCTCGGATTGGTCCAAAGGCGAAGAAACGCTTAGCACTTCTCCGTCTGTAATTTCCGCAATCCCATGGCCGATTCTAATTCTAATGGGAATTGTTCTGATTGGCATGCTCTATGTACTTTGGAAATCAAATCGGGACAAGAAGTGATCTAATGAAAACAATCTTCGCAATCATAGGAAGCGCAAGTGAAAATTCCAGCAATCAACGGTTGATTGAATTTCTTGCTGACCAAACCGGGAATGATCTGAAATGGATCGTTTTCAATGAACTCAAAAGCCTTCCCCATTTTGATCCGGAATTGTCTGTAAACAATCCGCCAAAAGAAGTCATAGCTTTTAGAAAGCAAATTGAACAAGCAGACGCAGTCATAATTTGCACTCCAGAATACGTATTCAGTATTCCTTCCGGATTGAAGAATGCAATTGAATGGTGTGTTTCAACCACTGTTTTCTCAGAAAAACCCTGCGGATTAATTACAGCTTCCGCTCAGGGAGAAAAAGGTCACGAAGAATTGCAGTTGATCATGAAAACACTGATGGCAAAATTCACACATGAAACCACGCTTTTAATTTCCGGCGTAAAAGGAAAAATAGCAAAATCCGGAGAAATTGATCCGGATACCACATCTGTTTTGAAAACATTTATCGATTCATGTCTGAGTTTGTTGAATAACGAATCCTAATGATCTATTGAATTTAACAGTCTTAATTTAAGGAGATTGTAAAGGATTAATTAGCTGAATATTTCGTCTCCGAATAGCGTTAATAAATGGTGGATAGAAATTGATTTTAACTAAAAAATAAACAATAAATCTGAAGGTTCGGATCTCTTTTAGACTCCTATATTATTATCAAAAATTGATCCAAATATTTTTTTGAAGAAGCAATTTAAAAGTAACAACACATTCAAATCGCTTGACACTCAATTGCCACCATCATTTTAACAATTGCGGATTGTTAGAAAATTAATATGCGCTAAGATTCAAAGAAAAACTTAAGAGATTGTTATTGATGGCTTTAAGCCTTTAAAATCACTTGCTTGTAACTTTACTTCGGTTTCGAAACCCTTATTCACTTTAAAAATTTCAGTTATGAAGAAAAGAAACAACACTTTGAAACAACTCGTTGCAACAGGTGCAATGGCATTGATTGGATTTGTCTCGAACGGACAGATTTTAGAAACTATGGGAACTGCTGGTAGCGGCACCCAAACAATTGCAGCAAGAGAAACTGCTGGCAATTTTGCTCTAACTTCACTGACTTACACAGGAACAGCTGACATGCGTACGACTACTCCATCAACTGGCTATAGTGGCGCATCCGGAAGCTTCAACACTTTAATTCAAGCACAGGAAAATTTTGAAATGCAGGGAATTAACGCAGCTTCTTGCTTGGTAACAGATTCTATCCGATTTGGGGTTTTCAAAACAACGAATGCTTCCAATGGAATCGACTTTTTGGTATTGGAATACAGTGCAAACAACGGAGCTACCTGGAGTTCAATCAGCTATCCGGCTTTACCAACAGGAAGTGGGACTGCAAAATGGTATTTGGTATCAGCGGCATTGCCTTCAGGTGCTCTTGTTTCCAATTTACGTATTCGTTTCCGCAGTACATTGGTTGGGACTTCGAGTTCTAATCCGCAATTTAGAGTAGATGACATTGCGACCACTTGTGGGTCAACTACTTCATGTGGAGAGCCAACAGCAACTGTTGCGGTTACAGGAACAAACATCCTTTGCGAAGGAAGCACGATGCCACAGCTTGATGTGACTACGGATGTTACTTCACCGGCTTATCAATGGTATGACCAAAATGGAGCGATCGTTGGTGCTCAATCAGCTACATTTACTCCAACAGGTTCAGGAACTTACTACGCAATTGCAAGCAACGCAAATGGCTGTGAAGCAACTTCCGAAAAAGAATATGTATTGGTTTATCCGGAAGCAGAGTTTTGTCAAACAAGATCGCTTCAAGGATGTCCGGAAGACATTGTTCAGGCTTGTGTTATTTTAAAAGCTGAAGACCTGATTATTTCTCAATACGTTGAAGGAACTGGATTTAATAAATACTTAGAGATTTTTAATGGTACATGTGATGATATCGATTTATCGAATTATGAACTAAGAGCTTATCACAATGGAGCGCCATTGACAGGTTCGCCAACATACAGCATTCCACTTTCTGGAACCCTATTTATTGGGGATGTTTTTGTAATTGCACACGACTCTGCAACAGTTTGGAGCGGTACTCCTAATTTGTTCTCTCAGTACCTACAGTTCAACGGAGATGATGCATTGGTATTGTTCAAGTTGAGTACTTCAAGTGCAGTAGATATTTTTGGTTCTGTTGGAAATGATCCGGGTTCTTCTTGGAGAGATTCAGATCCTTTAAGTGCTACATTCGGATGGTCGACTGAAAACAAAACATTGATCAGAAAATTATGTGTTTATTCCGGAATCACTGCAAATCCTAATTTAGCTGGAATCAGTGGTTTCCCAACTTTGATCACAGAATGGGATACACTTACTACGAATGATGTAACAGATCTTGGGGCACATGTAATCACAGCTGCACCATATACTTTCACTGTGGCTAGCGGTGACGCATCCATCCAGTCAAGCACAAATAACTGTGTAACTTTGGAAGTTGGATCGCTTAACTCAGTAATCAATGCAATTGGAACATTGTGCACTGTTGCTAATTGTGGAGGAAACACTTCATTTAATGTAACTATAAATGAAGATTGTCCGGAAGCAAAAGGATTAACTACCTCTAAAGCTGATGGAAATGCTTTAGAATTGTATCCTAATCCAACGACAGGTGATGCAATCGTAACTTTCACAACGAATTCAGATGAAACAGTTTCTGTTATCTTGTTCGATCTTTCAGGAAAAGAGCGTATGGTTTTGAATAATGGTTACTTAGTAAAAGGAACACATCGTTTACAAGCTGATTTATCAAAATTAGCAGCAGGAACTTACATTATTCGTGTAGCATCTGCTTCTGAAACAAAAACACTTCGTGTGGTTAAAACAGAAAAATAAGCTGACATAAGTTAGTTGCTATCTGGAAAGTCCTTTCGTTTATTCGGAAGGACTTTTCTAATTGAAAAGTTTAGAGGACTCCCCTTATCAATTCTCATCCCGATAGCTATCGGGACTCCATTCTGAATTACTTGGTGGTGCTCCGCAATTTAATCAATGTAATCTCAGGGTAAATCCCTACTCTTCCCGGAAAACCAAGATATCCGAAACCTCGGTTCACATACAGGAATTGTTTTCCTACGTTATACAATCCTGCCCATTTTTTGTAACGAAAAGAAACCGGGCTCCACTTGATTCCAAAACGCTCAATACCAAATTGCATTCCATGCGTATGACCGGAAAGTGTCAGATCGATATCTGTTTTAGCAGCCACTTGCTCATCAAAATGGCTGGGATCATGAGAAAGTAGTAGTTTAAAGGAATCTACAGGAACTTTCTCCAAGGTTTCTTCCAGTTTCCCACTTTGTCTGAAGGGAGCGGTTCCCCAATTTTCAACTCCAAGTAACCAGAATCCAGGCTTCAATTCCACTGCCTCATTCAGTAAGGGAGTAAATCCGATTTCTTTATGGATTGCAATCAGTTTTGTTAAGTTAGCATTCTTCGTTTCCTCTTTGTCCCATGGAACATAATCTCCGTAATCGTGGTTTCCTAGAATACTGTACTTTCCAGTTTTAGCCTGAATTTTTGAGAATATGGCTTCCCATCCCAGCATTTCCTCGGCAATATTATTCACCAAATCTCCGGTAAAGAACACAAAATCAGCCTCTAATTGATTGATTTGCTGAATAGCCTTCTCTACTTTGTGGTACTTATTGAAGAAACTTCCAACGTGTATATCACTGATTTGAACAATTCGCAATCCGTCTGAATCTGACGGAAGGTTTTCAAAGGGGATTTCGATGGTATGTGTTTGCCAGTTCCATCTTCCCCAAATAATTCCAACCAGAATAGCAATAAAAAGAGCAATGGTAATTCCAAATCCAATGTACTCAATAACTGCAATTCCTGTAATCAGATAAATGATTCCAAAAAGGAAAAAACCAAGAGCAGGAACACCGCTTGCAATCATAACACCAAAGGCATTAAATCCTTTTCGATAATCGGCTGTATTGCGATTCCGAAAAGTACGCATCATAATGATCATGCTTCCAAAGAATAAAGCCAGTTGAACAATTCCCAATACAAGAAAGAATGGGTGTTGAAATTCGAAAAGAGAGTAGGAAAATGTAGCTTGAGCTAAAAGAGTGAGTAAAAGAATGATTCCAAACATGTGAATTTTTTAAAGACAAGTAAAATTAGAGACTAGGAACAGATTCCTTTGCTAATCTTCGTTAAAATCGGCGAAATAATCGGCGAAATATTTGATCAACATTGAGTTGTTAAAAATTAATACACTTACCGAAGCGACTTTTTTCCTATTTTGGTGAAAAATAATCGCTATGAGTAGAAATTTGTACATCGTCCCGCATGATTTAACTGAGGTTGGAAACACTGCTTTGGACTATGCCTTATTCCTAGGTAGACACGTGAGAACGGATATTATGCTTTTGCATTTAGTTGACAATAAAGCCAAAATCGCGGCGATTGAAGCGAAGTTATGGGAGATTGTTAAATCTAAAGTGGTTTCAGAAAGTGTTGAAATGTTTGTGCTTGTCGCTGTCGGCGATATTTTTACTGATATCAATAAAATTGCAAACAGAGAACACGCACAATTAATTTTGATGGGTACTCACGGAGCAAAAGGATTCCAAAAATTAACTGGAAGCTTTGCGATGAAAGTGATTACGAGTTGTGATGTTCCGTTTATCATTGTACAAAAAGAAACCAAACACCTGGAAATCAAGAATATTGTTGTTCCAATTGATTTAACCAAAGAAAGTCTTCAGATCGTAAGTTCTGCAGGAGATTTGGCGCGAATTTTTGATGCAACTGTTCACGTTATCGGGGAAAAACATACAGATGAAGGTTTGTCACAACAAACAAAGAACCGTGTATTACTGATCCGAAACAAATACGATGAAAAAGGCGCGAAATGTGAGGTGAATTTACTTCCTTCAAGTGGTAGTTATTCGAAAAAAGTAATGGCATACGCAAAGGAAAAGAATATTGAATTGATCGCACTTGCTTATCACTCGGAAAGTTTACTGCCTCAGTTCGATAATTTCGCACAATCATTGATTACGAATGATTTAAAGCTTCCTGTCATGATCATTGCAGCAAAACAATCGGGGAATTTGTATTTCTAGAAAGTAGAAATACTTAAACCTTAGGATTTCAAGAACAAATACCCCTCTTCATTATATAACGAAAACATGATATCATGATATTATGTTTTGTGTTTTTTTTGGAGTTTGTTTCGGGTCAAGTTGGCTATGAATATTTTGAATCATTTGAACATTTCTATTTCATTTTCACTATTGTGAAATATTCCTTTATGCCCCCCCTTTCTGTATCCCCGAAATTTCGACAATGAAAGAATCTCCTTTGTATCTTTTCAATAGAAAGAATTAGAATCAGCTTGCGATGAAGCATTTTTCTTTTAAATTTTTACATTTTCAATTTTCAATTCTCAAATAACTACCTTTGCATTGTGGAATTAGGAGTTTATAACGAATTGCGTCTGGATCGTTTTACGAGTCCGGGAGCTTACTTGGAAGATGAAGAAGGGAACGATGTATTGTTGCCTACAAAATATGTTGATCCGTCTTTTCAGATAGATGACATGGTGAAAGTGTTTTTGTACAAGGATTCTGAAGGAAGAATTATTGCTACAACACTTACTCCGAAAGTCCTTGTAAATCAATTTGCTTTCCTGAAAATTGCAGAAGTGAACCAATACGGCGCTTTTGCCGAATGGGGAGTTGAAAAGCACTTGCTGATTCCTTACCGCGAACAACCGAAACCTTTGGAAGAAGGGAAGCATTACTTCATATACATGTACATTGATGAAGCTACTGAGCGTTTAGTGGGCACATCGCGCATTGGAATGTACATGGATACGGTGCAGGACGAATTGCAAGCAGATGATGAAGTCGATTTAATGGTTTGGGAATTCACCGATCTTGGTTTGAAAGTATTAGTCAATAACCGTTTTCAGGGATTGATCTTCAAAAATGAATTGCATCGCCGTGTACGCATGGGAGAAAGTTTGAAAGGATATGTAAAAACCGTTAGACCAGATGGTAAATTAGATATCGTTTTGGAAAGACCCGGATACGATAAAATTGACACACATGCCCAAAAATTCCTTCAAATGCTTGAAAACAATGGTGGCTTTTTAGATTTGACAGATAAATCCGATCCGGAAGAAATTCAATACAGAACAGGCTGGTCGAAGAAAGTCTTCAAACAAGTTATTGGAAACCTATACAAGCAAAGACTAATCAGTCTCCATGAGAACGGAATAACTCTAGTTGAGAATTGACTTTCCGCCGAGGCGGACTCAGCCAACTTAAATAGTAATAAACAGGTCACTGAGCGAAGTCGAAGTACCTGTTTATATTGAGAATAATTCTTTAAACTTAATCGCCTGGCGTCTCGAGATCTCAATCTTCTCCCCTTCACGGATTTCTTCTCCGGTCGCAGTTTTAATAACCAAAGGCTTCAATTCTACTTGTAAACCTCCGTTAAACCAGTTTTCTACCTTTTGAATCCAGTTCAGATTGATAATGTATTTTCTGTTTGCCCGGAAGAAATGTTGTGGTTCCAGACGTTCTTCCAAACTATTCAATGATCTTAGTATTAATGGTCTGCTCTTTTCAAAGTAAACTTTCACATAGTTTCCGTCGCTTTCAAACATGCGAACTTTATCCAAGGAAACATAGAAGCATTTCTCACCGTCTTTGATGAAAATAGAATCTGAAATAGTCAATGGACGCGACGAACGATCCGTTTTTGGTGCTTTTGCCGTAGATTGGAAATCAGCTTCAGAATTATTTAGCAGCTTTTTAACCGTTTCGTCTAAGCGAGCAGGATCAACAGGTTTTAGAACATAATCCAATGCATTGACTTCGAAAGCCTTTAGAGCAAAATCATCAAATGCTGTAACGAAAACTACTTGAGGGATTTCATCCAGTTTCTTTAGCATGTCAAAACCAGTCATTCCCGGCATTTGGATATCCAAGAAAATCAGATCGGGTTTTAAAGCTTTAATCTTTTCAATTCCTTCTTCCGGATTCTTTGCCTCGTCAATGATTTCAATTTCGTGATAATCCTTCAAGAGTTTCTTTAGCTCTTCGCGTGCAAGTCTCTCATCATCAATGATTATAGTTCTCATATTTCTTTAATTTCAATAATTGCAATAACAGTATTTGGGGTGTTCTGTTTTAATTCAAAATGTGCTTTTCCTTTGTATTGTAGCTCCAGTCTTCTAAGTGTGTTGGAGATTCCAATTCCCATCGAGTCTTTGCGTGTTGAACGCAGATTCCCATTGTTTTCTACTTCCAGAATAATAGATTCCGGTCGTTTCTTTGTTCGGATCCAAACGGTTCCGCCTTCAATTAATTGTGATACTCCGTGTTTTAACGAGTTCTCAACCAATGTTTGTAGGATAAACGGAGGAATCAGAAAATGCATCACCTTAGGATCCAATTCCTGAACAATCTCTAAACGTTCCTCAAAACGTACCTTTTCCAAGTCTAGGTAATCTTGTACGATGGATAATTCTTCTTCCATTGGAACCAATTGTTCACTTCCGATAATCAGTGATTTTCGCAAGAGATTGGAAAGTTTCGTAATGTTCTCCTGCGCACGATATGGCTCAATATCAATCAATGCACGTATCGAATTCAACGAATTGAATAAGAAATGTGGATTGAGTTGAGAACGAAGGTTCTTTAATTCAATTTCATTGTGGCTCGCTGTTAATTGTAGGTTGCTTACCTCTTGCTCACGCGAACGTTGAAAAAAGTGAAAAGTAAAATAAACGCTATTCCATAATACAAAGAAGATCAACGTTGCAGAAACATCCAATGAGAACTCTACAATCGAAAATTTGAAAGGAATCTTTGATACAAAATGCGAAACAAGCATGTTTAAAAGCGACATAATTGCAGCAACAACGATCGAGGTAATCAAGACACGCGGAATGAGATTCGATAAGCGCATGTTTAGCCAACCCATTGCAATGAAAAAATAACGCATCAGGTGAGTCAGCATGATTCCCAGTACAAAGAAACAGCTGGTAGAAATGACGATCGTTTTTAAATCAATGCTTTGATTCGAGAAGGTAGATGCCGAAAATATAAGTAGGGAAAGTAGTGCCCACCCTCCTATCTGCGCCAACCAATAAGTCCTTCTTGCTTTAAACATAAACCAAAGTTAAATGAATTCTAAAGCGAAACACACGAGTTTGGAATAAACGGCGCTTTTAGTGGTTGATTGGATGTATTTCGTGAAGACAGACGATTTCGGTCTGAAAATTGTAAATTCGTTTTCGATGAATCGCTTCTTGTTTCTATTCTTCCTTTGGCCTTCGGTGTTGGTTTATAGCCAAAGCCGGTGGAAACCTCATGCTGGAATAAAAGCAACACTGTTGGTGACCTTTGGTTCGCATCAAAATTCACTTGGATTGAAATTGGATTCATACCTTGGGAATGATTTTGCACAGTTAAACGTAGGCGCCACAACACGCTATTTTCTTACAAACCTTGGGAATCGAGCCAATTTCGGTGAAGTGAGACTAAGTGCCGGAGGAGTCGTGATGTTTGGCAAAGGGAATAATCCTTTAAACATGGATTGGGATGGTACTTTACATCAGTCAAAATCGGAATATTCGATCGGTTATGCTCATTATTGGTATTTGGATCGGGTTGGAACTTCGCAAAGATCAGGAGCATGGAATATTGGGATTCAGCGCATCGATATTTTGATGGAAAATGATGTCTTTGGCGGACAGGCAAAAGACCGTTTCCGCACAGGAAGCTTAATTGTGTCTTATCGCGATAGTTTGTACAAAGCAAGTATCGGTTTAACGATTTGGACGGGTGAAACGGGTGAAACTGTTTGGGATAAAACACCTCTTTCCGGCGCTCCGAATGGATTTAGAGATTTGACAGTTAAACCCTTTGGCAAACGGAACCACGGAATTTTATACGGAGAAATGAAACATCGATTTGTTGGGGTTCAAACTGCCGGCGCACGAATTGGTTGGGATAGTGAACAAATCAGGCACGTCTTCCAGAATAAGATCAGTCACGATTTGGTGCTTTTTCCGAAGAAAATGATTCGCAGAACACCGCACTACCCGCGTTTGGATCAACTCGGAAACAATGTGTTTACAAAGAAAGAAGCAAGAAAACCGCAGTTTTACTTCCAGACTTTTCTGAATGATGGCTTACCCTATTAATTGAGAATTGAAAATGGATAATTGAAAAGAGGGATGACTTAGGTTTTAAGGACGAATCTGCTTGTTAACCTGATAATTTGTCTTCTTTATTTCAATCCTTTTCTTTTCAATTCTCAATTATCCATTTTCAATTTCCGTTCACCGATTATTTACACAGATACAAATATCGAAATCCCCGCTTCACCTTTATTTCTGAAAAACCAATCCAAACATTCGTGTTTATTCATTTATTTGATGTAATTTTGCGCCCCGTAGTTACAATTTTTATATATGTCCAATTCAACAAAATACGTATTTGTAACCGGGGGGGTAACATCATCCTTGGGTAAAGGAATTATCTCAGCTTCACTGGCAAAATTGCTTCAGGCACGCGGTTACTCTACGACAATCCAAAAATTAGATCCATACATCAATATTGATCCGGGAACATTAAATCCATACGAGCATGGTGAGTGTTTTGTAACAGATGATGGGGCTGAAACAGATTTGGACTTAGGACATTACGAACGTTTCTTAAACGTCCCGACATCTCAGGCAAACAATGTTACAACTGGTAGAATCTACCAAAATGTGATCGAAAAAGAGCGTAAAGGTGAATACCTTGGGAAAACTGTTCAGATCATTCCTCATATTACAGACGAAATTAAAGAGCGCATTCAAATTTTGGGTAAAACCGGGAAATTTGACATCGTAATTACAGAAATCGGTGGAACAGTTGGTGATATTGAATCACTTCCTTTCGTTGAAGCTGTTCGTCAAATGATGTGGGAATTTGAGAATGACTGCTTGGTTATTCACTTGACTTTGATTCCTTATTTATCTGCAGCAGGCGAATTAAAAACAAAACCTACTCAGCACTCTGTAAAACAGTTACTGGAATTAGGTGTTCAGCCGGATATTTTGTGCTGTAGAACAGAGCATGAATTAGATTTAACTATTCGTAAGAAGATTGCAAAATTCTGTAACGTAAGCATGAATGCTGTTATTGAATCTCGTGATGCAGAATCTATTTATGATGTTCCTTTGCTAATGCAAGCCGAAGAATTGGATAAAGTTGCCCTGGAAAAATTGGGTTTACCTTCTAAAAACTCTCCTGAACTAGGTAAGTGGAAAGAGTTTTTGACTCGCTTAAAGAATCCAATTCAAGAAGTAAACATCGGATTGGTTGGTAAATATGTAGAATTGAAAGATTCATACAAATCCATTTCCGAAGCATTTATTCACGGAGGTGTTGCAAATGAAGCACGCGTGAATGTGAAGTGGATCCACTCCGAATCATTGACAAAACAAAATATCGAATCTGAATTAGGAGGCTTGGATGGAATCTTAGTCGCTCCGGGATTTGGTTCCAGAGGAATTAGTGGTAAAATCGAAGCAGTTCGTTTTGCACGTGAAAACAAAGTTCCATTCTTTGGGATTTGTTTGGGAATGCAGTGCGCTGTAATTGAATTCGCACGCCACGTCCTGAAATACGAAGATGCTCACACCACTGAAATTGCTGAAGATTCAAAATATCCGGTAATCTCCATGATGGCAGAGCAAAAAAGCATTTCAAACATGGGAGGAACCATGCGTTTGGGTTCATATAAATGTCAGTTGAAACCAGATACTCAGGTCGCTTCTGCTTACAATACCGAATCGATTGAAGAAAGACACCGCCACCGTTATGAATTCAATAACGAGTATTTAGAAGCCTTTGAAAAAGCTGGAATGATTGCTACAGGGAAAAATCCGGAAACAGGATTGGTTGAAGTAGTTGAAATTCCGGATCATCCTTGGTTTGTCGGTGCACAGTATCACCCGGAATATAAAAGTACAGTGGACAATCCACATCCTTTATTTGTTGCTTTTGTGAAAGCGGCTATTGATAATAAGAGATAAGCCCGGTGGGCTTATCCGATAAAAGACAAACGTAAGTGCAGTCATGAGAAATTAATGGCAGCCTTATCGATGAAAGATCCGCGGCAGCGGATAATGAGAGTTTAAAATAAAACATTGCTTTCGATGAAACCAGTTTACAGCTGATTGAAAGTAAACAAACAAAAACACGAATGGATAGGAATACAGTTATTGGTCTTACGCTTATTGGTGCCTTATTGGTAGTGTTCACATACATGAGCCAGCCAGATGAAAAGGAAGTAAAAGCCAAGCAGAAAGAACAAAAAGAATTAGCAGAACAAGCGAAAAAAGACGCTGATTCAACAAAGAAAGCGGACAAGAACAAACCAGCGCTTGTTGCTAAGAAAGATAAAGAAGGAAATCCAATCAAGGACGAAAAAGGTGGTGTAGTTTATGTCAATGAAAAGACAAAAAAAGACACGATTATTACTCCTAAGGTGAAAGTCCCTTCCAATGTTCTTGTAAAAGGAGAAATTGTTCGCCTGGAATCGGAGAAATTGATCGTAGATCTTTCAACTAAAGGTGGAATCGTTTCTGCAGTTCAATTGAAAGAATATGAATCTTATGTAGACTTTGAGAAAAAAGATGGTAAGATCACGCCACTTTACTTATTTAAAGACGGAGACCAAACGAATCAATTGATTTTCAATATTGCCGGAAACAAATATGTAACAGGGAATAAAGAGTTTGAAATCGTTTCGAAATCGAAACATAAGGTTGTTTTCAAACACGATGTTGCTGAAGGTTCTATCATTTACACTTACCATTTAAAAGGTGGATATGATTTGGGTTATACCATCGAATTGAAAGACCTGAATGGAAAAGTATTGCCGAATTCGGTAATGCTAGACTGGCAAATGGAAATGCTGCGTTCAGAAAGATTGCTTTCAGAACAACGCAAAGTGTCAACTATTTGCTACGAATCATCTGAAGGAAAATTAGATTGGAACAATGAAGTTGCTGAAAGCTATAAAGTAGCAGAAACGGATGTGAAATGGGTGGCTTACAAACAAAGCTACTTCTCCTCTATTTTGGATGCAGACAATGGATTCAAAGTAAAAGGAACCAAATTCACTGCCACAAACTACAAAGTAGGTTCTAAGCAGTTCTTTACACATATCCGCAAATACCGTTCACGATTGAACCTTGGAATGCAATCTGTAAAAGATGGAAAAGCAAGTTTCTCTTGGTATTTCGGTCCAAATGATTACCATACTTTAGCCGCTTACGACAAAGATTACGACGATATTCTAAACCTTGGTTGGGGACTTTTCCGTTGGATCAACTTGTATGCCGTTCAACCGGTATTTACATTCTTCCTGAATTTAGGAGTAAATGCAGGTCTTGCAATCCTATTGCTGACAATCATCCTGAAATTGGTCTTGATGCCGGTTCAGTGGAAAATGTTCGTTTCATCTGCTAAGATGAAGATCCTGAAACCACAGATTGATGAAATCAATGCAAAATATCCGAATAAAGAAGATGCGATGAAAAAGCAAATGGATATGATGGCACTTTATCGAGCCTCAGGAGCTTCTCCTCTGGCCGGTTGTGTTCCAATGCTCTTCCAGATGCCGATTTTATTGGCCGTTTTCCGTTTCTTCCCTGCAACATTCGATTTGAGACAGCGAGGATTCCTTTGGGCGGATGATTTATCTTCATTCGATTCCATTTGGGATTTTGGAACCTACATTCCGCTATATGGTAATCACATTTCATTGTTTACTCTATTGATGGCTGTAACAACCTTGGCGTATACGCATTTGAACTCGTCAAACATGACGCAGCAGCAACAGCCGGGAATGCCGAACATGAAAATCATTATGTACATGTTCCCGATCATGATGATCTTCTTCTTTAATAACTACTCTTCAGGTTTGAGTTACTATTACTTTATCTCAACGTTGATGACTATCATCTTGATGTTCGTTATTAAGAAGTTCTTCGTAGATGAAGAAAAGCTGAAAGCAAAAATGGCTGCAGCGCAAACAAACTCTGCTAAGAAAGGTGCTACTGCTGCACCGAAAAAGAAATCCAGCTTTATGCAACGATTGGAAGATGCACAGAAAGCTCAGCAAGAGCAGGCAAAAAACAGAAAGAAAAAGTAAGACAAGAATATATTTATAAAACAAGTAGGGGCGGAAAATTTTCCGCCCCTACTTGTTTTATCGTCCTCTTCCACCACCACCCGGTCTTGGTTGTGGTGTCGTTCTGATCGGCTGCGTTTGTCGTTGCTGTGGAGCTTGTCGTGTTGGCTCTACTCGTCTTTGAGGTTGTGGACTCACTCGTTGAGGGGCTCTTTCCACAGGCCGTGGCTGCGGAGCTGTTGTTGGATTTCTTCTAACTGGTTCAACAGTTCGCGTATTTCCGTTGTTGTTTCTATCCGTTCCACCATTATTAACATTGCCTCGATTGTTTGAATTGATTGGTCTAGGAGCAGATTCTTCCCGGTTTATTGTTCTTTGTTCCGGATTCGTTGTTGGACGAACCGCTTTATTTTCGGCACCAATCGTTCTTCCAGTTGCAGGTTCCGATTTCCCGGAATCTATTCGTCCTTTTGATCCGTTTGCAGATTGATTGTAAACAGATCGTCCTTTATATGCAGTACGCTGCGGCTCATATCGTCTGCGAACAGAATTACTATTCGAATGATTGGTCACATAAATAGCATGCGCTTGCGGAACATGGTAGTAAGGAGTGTACTGACACCAACCATGATAATGGTACATGCGTTGATAATAAACGTGGTAATAAACAGGTCTCCACGGATACCACCAAGATGGATAATAATCCCAATAATAAGGAGAATACCAGGGATCATAAAATGGATCGTACATGTATTGAACACAAGGCCAATACCAAACATTCACAAATACGACTACTGTTGGTGATGTGAGAGTTGCCGGACCGCTTGACTTTTTAATCTCCTTTTCTTCAATCGGTTCCATGATAGTTTCTTCCCCATAGATCGCTTCGTTCCCGATTATTTGAAGCTGAGCTTCTTTGTCAGTTCGTTTCTCGATAGCAATAGCCGCGATATCCTGATTTTCCTTTTTATTTACTGGAACCTGAAGTAAGATAGCATGGTTATCACCATCTTTTTTATCAATAACACGAATGTAATCGATGACATTGTTTCCATCCAAATCGAGGTTGTTGACTCCATTGGATTCTGTGTTCAGCTTCTTTTCGAAATCTTCGAGGCTTTTGGATTCTTTAAAAAGATTGAGAGCTCCCTGTAAATCGAAATTATCTCCGGGCATACCGGTACTGTCACTTTCCTGAGCGAATGTGTTGAATGATAACCCGGTTACCAAGATCAACCCCAAATAAACTAATCGTTTCATATCAAGTGTTTTACTTACTTGATAAGATAGCAAAATCAATACCAGAGTTTACCTCATTAACGATTATTAGCAGTATTAGTTAGCGTTTCTTAACTTTAGGAAATCCTGAATTTTATCGTTTTCAATCAATACAGCAAGGTTGTACTGACTCAACTTCCATTCTTTTCCTACCTTAATCAAAACGCCGCTTCCTCTGCAATCTTTCATCCAAGTGTCGATCTTTTCATCAAACCAAGCGAATTTGCCGTCTTTGGAGATTTCAATATGGCGCTCGATTTTTTTAAAGTCCCACCCTTTTCCCTGATCGAAATAAGGTTTGCAAAATCCTCCAAATTGTTCTTTGTTCCAGCGCTCGGTAGGATCCGTTCCCATGAAAATGAAGTTATCTGCCATGAATTGGAAGTAATTCGTATAGTTCGCTTCAGCAGCAGCTTTGTGCCATCCGTCAATCAATTGATCGATCTTTTCTGTTTCAGTTGGTTTCGGATTAGTGAATCCGGTAAGGAATAGATAGCCGATTAAAAGAACCGGGATAAGTTTAATTGTTTTCATAAGCAAGAAAAAAAATACCGTCCCAGCAGAGCCAAGACGGTATGAAATATAAAAATGATTGAATAATTATTTTTTAACTTTTGCCTGACACATTTTTACAGCAGCAGAGATGTCAATTACACCACCTGTTGTAGAAAGCGTTCCAAAGTCTACAGAAGTTCCTGTTCCTGGAGCAGGGATCATTGTTCCTTTGTATTGTTTGGCAGAAGCCAACATGATATCTTTAATTTCCTTCATTGTTAATGATGGGAAGTAAGATTTCAATAATGCAGCAACACCGGCAACCATTGGAGCGGCCATTGAAGTACCTTGAAGGATTTTGTAATCACTTTGAGGAATTGTGTTGTAGATTTCAAATCCGGGAGCAAAGATATTTACCTGACGAGAGCTGTAGTTTGAAAACGCAGCAGCCAAATTCTTTTTATCTCTTGTAGATGCTCCAACGCATAGATACAAATCCAACGGTTTAGATTGGAATGAATATTCATTTGTAGGGAAATTTGGATTCTCATCTAAATTCACCCCGTCATTTCCAGCTGCGTGAACCAATAAAACTCCTTTAGAATCTGCATATGCCATTGCATCATATACTTCTTTCTGGTGTTTTGAATATGCTTTTCCAAATGACATGTTGATGACAGAAGCACCATTGTCTACTGCATAACGAATTGCCAATGCAACATCTTTATCTTGCTCATCTCCGTCCGGAACTGCGCGTACCGACATTAAACGAATGTTTTCAGCAACACCATCACCGCCCAGTTCATTGTGTCTTACCGCACCGATAATACCACCAACGTGTGTACCGTGTAATGCATCAGGCCCTTCAACATCGCTGTTTCCATAATGAACATCATTGAAATCGTCCGGATTGTCACCAATGTTTTGACGATCGTTGTATTCCATATTCAATTGGTAGTTTGCACTTGCATTCAAATGCTGAAGACCTTCTTTAATAGCTTCTTCAGACAATTGTCCATTTGCAATGTAAACACCAATTTGCTTCAATTGTAAATCTTGTGGAGATTCAGCCTTCATTTTCTGAACATCTTCTTCTGTGAAGTTTTCTCCCAATTTCTCAACCAATTTTGCCTTAATCATTGGCAACATTTGTTGTAATTGTGTGTATTGCTCCAAAGCACCCAAGTTTTCCTGACGCTCAGCTTCAATAGCTTTTGAAAGCTCTTTGTATTTTGCATAATCAGCTTTGTCTGCTGCAGCAATATCAGATTCAGACTTGTCTTTGAATTTTGCATGCAATTCAGCACAAATTCTCGTTTTTTCTAAACGTGCATAATCCTGATTCTGTCCATTCGGGCTTCCAAGGAAGTTCCATCCGTGCACATCATCAATATATCCGTTTTTATCGTCGTCAATTCCATTGTTTGGAATTTCATCTTCGTTTGTCCAGATCTTCCCTTGTAAGTCTTTGTGCTCAATGTCTATTCCTGAATCAATTACAGCAACGATAACCGTTGTAGATTGTTGCTTTTTCAAACTAGAATAAGCTTTTTCAGTATTCATCCCGGGAGTTGGGCCATTATACCAGTCTTTTATTTCTTCAACTTTCTGGCCGTAAATAAAGTTCATTACACCAACAGAAAACAGGGCAAATGACAATGTGAGGATTCTTTTCTTCATGACTATTAATTCTTTTTTTGACAGGAATACAATTCCTTTTAAACAAATATCTTAATTTGCAGAAAGATATTGCGAGTATACTATATTAAAGGTTTAAAAAAATGTTCATAGGAAAACTACTACAACAAGCGGTGAAAGTAAATAAAATATTATTCATAGCAGGATTAATTTTGATTAATTCAGCGCAAGCTTTTGCACAAACTGATAATTTCAGATTTAAGAAATTATTGGAAGAACAGCCTACCATTCCTACAGCCTTTGCGGTTCCTAACTCAGGAAATTTAGATGCGCTGTTGGCTGTAAAAGAAATTTCTGTGAAACAAGTGACTCGAGAATGGATTTACATTCAGGCGAAACCGAGTTGGATAAAAGAAGCCATGGATTCCAAAGTAATCAAGTCTTTCTATTTGGAATTTTCTACTCCCAAAGCTTTGAATGACTCTACATTGGTAAAACACTTCGTTAAACCTGTTCATCAGGGATTGGGTGGTTTGCAAACGCCATTCAAAGGAAAAGATGTAATTGTAGCTTTCGTAGATCAGGGATTGGATTATAATCATGGAGATTTTAAAGATATAAACGGAAATACGCGGGTTCTTTATTATTGGGATCATTCACTTCCGGTTGCAGCGAATACTCCACAGCCTTATGGTTACGGACAATTATGGACTGGTGCTGAAATTCAAGCCGGAACTTGCGGAAGTATGGAAGAAGCTTCTGCTCATGGGACATCAGTTGCCGGAGCCGGTGTTTCAAGCGGATTGGCAAATGGAAAAGAAACAGGAATGGCACCTGAGGCTAAGATTATCATCATTGAAACAAATTTTAATCTTCCTAATTGGACGATGACTGTTGCTGATGCATGTGATTTTGTTTTCAAAAAAGCAGATGAATTAGGTCTTCCGGCAGTCGTAAATTTATCGGTAGGAACTTATTTAGGGAGTCACGACGGTACAGATCCTGCTGCAGTATTGATGGATAATCTATTGGATGAGAAAGATGGACGAATCATTGTTTGTGCCGCTGGAAACTCAGGGGCATGGGGGAAATACCATGTTCACGGAGATGTGGATGCCGACACTTCTTTTGTTTGGGTAAAACCAAATCCGGGAAGTCAATTAGGACCAAATACGGTTTATTTAGATTTGTGGACTGAACTTTCAGATGCAGGATGGAGTTATTCCTGGGCAGCAAACCTGGGGAGCGGTAGCTTTGAGGAGCGTGCGGAACTAATTTATAGAGCTGCAAATACAGGAATTGGTACTACTATTAAAGATACACTTTGGAACGGATCAAACCGAATTGCAACGATAGAGATCTATCCTGAAATTGTGGGTCCGAATCTGCATCTCGAATTTTATTTGAATAACGTTGATTCTACTTCTTATTTGTATGCACTTAAAACCACAGGTTTAGGGAATTACGATGCATGGAGCGGTTCCGTTTCAATTGCATTAAATGATATGTTGACTACCGGGCTTCCTTCTACAGGTGTTTATCCGGATATTCAATACTACAATCTACCCGATTCTCTGCAGACCATTGTTTCATCCTGGAACTGTTCACCAAAGGTGGTGACAGTTGGTAATATGCGCAATAGATATGGTCATATTGATAACAACGGAAATCAATATTTACCTAATCCGCCAAATTACACAGCTGTTGGTCAGTTGACACCGGCATCAGCGAAAGGCCCGACAAGAACCGGGTATACGAAACCGGATGTAGTAGCTTGTGGAGATGTCTCTCTTAGTGCCGGACCGTTTTGGTTATTGAATGATCCGGGATTCAATGCGGCAATGTCGAATGATGGTTTACATGTGCGAAACGGAGGAACTTCAATGGCTTCACCGGTTGTTGCGGGAATTGCTGCTCTTTATTTGGAGAAATGCTCTAAAGGAAATTACCAAAGCTTTTTGGATGCAATCCATTCTACTGCCTACACGGATGCATTTACAGGTACTATTCCGAATAATGCATACGGATACGGAAAAATCCATGCTTTGAATATGATGTTACAATCAAATTTCACGAATACAATCACTGCTGATTCCTTCTTTTGTCCGGGGGATAGCGCAATTTCAACAGCATCTGTTCCGGGTTATTCCATTCAATGGATGAACGGAGATACGACTTTGAATTCGGCTTTAACTGCTAGCGGAGATGTTTATTTCATGGCTTATGATCAGAATGGGTGCGTTTCTTATTCGGACACGCTTAGTGTGACAGCCTTCTCTGCCCCACCTGCTCCAATGATTTACGTGAACGGAACTTTGCTTTCTACTGATCCTTATCCAAGTTTGCAGTGGTATGAAAATGGAGTTGCTATTCCGGGAGCTGCAAATACAAGTTATACCATTACTTTACCGTCTTCTTCTTTCTTCACAGTTTCAAGAACAAGTACCGACGGATGTGAAGTTTTTTCACAACCTTACAATCCTTCGTTAGGAATTGATGAGTTGAACAATCAAATTCATGTTTATCCGAATCCGACACTTGGTAACGTGATGATTGATGCTTCTGTTTCTTTGGTTGATGTTCAAGTAGTTGATGTTCAGGGAAGAACAGTCAAATCCATTACTGATGGGAAGCATGAAATTTCTATTTCAGAATTGGAAAACGGAACATATTATTTAATTATTCACACAGATGTTCAATACTTTCAGGTGAAAGTTGTAAAGAATTAAAAAGAAGCCGTATTTTTGGCGCAAATAATTAATCGAATGAATTTAACAGGTATCATTGCTATTTCGGGAAAACCAGGACTTTATAAAGTATTGGCTCAAGGTAAAAACAACATCATTGTAGAATCGTTGGAAGACAAAAAACGCGTTCCTGCGTATGCTTCAGACAGAATCTCCGCTTTGGATGATATTTCTATCTACACCTATGATGATGACAAACCATTAAGAGAGATCTTGACTTCGATTTTTGAAAAAGAGAAAGGAAAAGAAACGATTTCTCATAAGGAAGATCAAAATAAGTTGAAAGCTTATTTGATTGAAGTGTTGCCAAATTATGATCAAGAGCGTGTTTATGCTTCTGATATCAAGAAAATTTTCCAATGGTATAACCTATTGTTGAAAGCTGGCGCATTGATTCCTGAGGAAAAAGAAGAAAAAGAAGCAGCTCCTGCAAAAGAGAAAAAAGCGACTAAAACTGCTGCGAAGAAAGATGCAGAAGATACAAAAGAAGAAAAAGCTCCTGCAAAAAAGGCTCCGGCTAAGAAAGTTTCTTCTACTACTGCAAAGTCTGCAACTGGAGCTAAAGTTCCTGCAGCATCAAAAGGCCCTGCAAAAGCAGCTGGAAAAACTACCAGTGCGAAAAAAGTGGCGGCACCTAAAACAGGTTCGTCAAGAGGAAAGTAATTATTCCAAATATTTTATAAAAAGTAGGGGCGCGATTA
>DLHO01000015.1:80936-84464 GCA_002483265.1 Flavobacteriales bacterium UBA7666
TAATCGCGCCCCTACTTTTTATAACCCTTTTTATATTTTTGTATTATGAGAAAATTTGTTTCAGCCGACTTCACATGTGAAAGTTGGAAATCCGTAGAGTCTTATCTTTTAGATCTTCAAAACAGGGATATTTCTTCCAAAGAATCATTTAAAGTCTGGTTATCTGATAAAAGTGAGCTGGAAGCTGTTTTAGAAGAAAATATGGCTTGGCGCTATATCAAAATGACCATTAATACATTGGATGAAAAGTTGACGGAATCTTATCAATTCTTTGTAACGGAGATTCAACCAAACCTTGCTCCTTTTGAAGATTCATTGAATCAAAAAATGATGGCTTCTCCATTTGTAAAGGAATTGGCTGGAGTTAAAGCATATGCAATCTATTTCAGAGGAGTTCAGTCTGCATTGGAATTGTTTCGCGAAGAGAATATTGCGTTGGAAACAGAATTAAGTACTTTGAGTCAGCAATTCGGAGCAATTTCGGGTAAGCAAATGATTACGTATCAGGGAAAAGAATTGACGATGCCTCAGGCTGCTAATTTCCTCAAGGATCCAAACGAAGCCATTCGCAAAGAAGTGTATGATTTGATCACTAATCGTCGTCTACAGGATCGCGACGCATTGGACGATTTGTTCAATCAATTGATTCAATTGAGAAATCAGGTGGCTAAGAATGCAGATTGTGCAGATTATAGAGAGTACAAATTCAAAGCATTGGGTCGATTTGATTATACAGTGGAAGATTGTTTGGCTTTTCATGAAGCAATCGAAAAAATGATTGTTCCAATTGTGAGCCAATTGAATTTGAAGAAATTGGAGAAACTGGGTAAATCTAAATTGAAACCATGGGATACAGAAGTTGATCCGGATGGATTAGCCCCTTTGAAACCTTTTGGAAATGGTGAAGAGTTATTGGATAAATCGATTGCTGTCTTCCAGAAATTGGATACTTATTTCGGCGATTGCCTGAAAACAATGAAAAGTGGAGGTTTTTTGGATTTAGATTCAAAAGCTGGAAAATCTCCGGGAGGATACAACTATCCACTCTATGAATCAGGAATTCCGTTTATTTTCATGAATGCTGCAGGAGCTCAGAGAGATTTGACAACGATGGTTCATGAAGGCGGGCATGCGGTTCATTCATTCTTAAGTCGTGATTTGGAACTAACCGGATTTAAATCCTTGCCTTCAGAAGTAGCAGAATTGGCTTCCATGTCAATGGAATTGCTAACAATGGAACTTTGGGATGAATTTTATGCTAATGAGAATGATCTGAGACGCGCTAAGTTGGAACAATTGGAGTCTGTGGTAAAAGTATTGCCGTGGATTGCTCAAATAGATGCGTTTCAACATTGGATCTATACACACCCAACACATTCAACAGCTGAAAGAACACAGCAATGGCTTCAATTAAGCAAACGCTTTGGCACCGGATTGGTTGATTTCGACGGATACGAAGCAGTTTTGGAAAGCTCTTGGCAGAAACAATTGCATTTGTTTGAAGTTCCATTCTACTATATCGAATACGGAATTGCACAGCTGGGTGCTTTGGGAGTCTGGAGTAATTACAAAAAGAATCCGGCGAAAGCATTGACAGATTATAAAAATGCCTTGTCATTGGGATATACAAAATCAATCCCGGAGATTTATGAAACGGCTGGATTGAAATTTGATTTCTCTCAGGCTGCTTTGGAAGATATCAGTAAAAACTTACTGGATTCGATCAACGAATTAAATTAAAATAAAACAGGTGTAAACAAGTAGGGGCGCGATTAATCGCGCCCCTACGTTTATTTTATTATTAATCTATGCTCCGATTACCCTTCTCAAATCACTGATCTGTGATTCCCAAAGTCGGACAATTTCATCTTTTTCTGTTCTTTCAGCAAAATCGGAAACGGTAAGAATTACCACTTTCGTCATGGGATCAATGGTGTATTTCATCTCGAAGAATGTTTCCAAATCATCCTCTTCGTCATTCAACCATTGCCATTTAATATATTCTCCGGCTTTTTTAGAGATCAATCGTGCTTGTTCCTCACTTCCATCCCAATGGAAAGTGTACATATCATCTTTTACAATAACATCATCGGCAAACCATTCGCTCAATCCATCAGGTGTAGACAGCAATTTATCTAAGACCCGTGGTGAGGTTCTCAATACATATTCTAATTCGAATTGTTCCTTTTTTGTCATAGTAGTTTAATAATGTTAACTTCGCGCCGAAAAATCATTTTCGAAATATACACATTTCTTTTCATGGCATTAGTACATTCATTTGAAAAAAACGGAAACAAACTCTTCAAGTATAGAGGACAAATTCCGATTATTTTATTCGTTTTAGCTGTTCCTGTGATCTATTTCACAGATGTTCAATGCATTATGGATGATGCGCGTTGGTATTACATCTGCACAGGAGTAGCTGTTGCAATGTCTCTTTTAGGGCAAGTTATCCGTGCAATTGCAATTGGTACAAGTAATAAGAATACTTCCGGTAGAAATACACAAGAGCAGGTAGCAGAAGCTTTAAATACAAAGGGAATTTATTCTACGGTGCGTCACCCACTCTATTTAGGGAATTATTTCATGTGGATTGGGATCGTATGCTTCACATTCAATATTTACTTTATTGTGATCGTGAGCTTGTTGTTTTGGATCTATTACGAACGTATCATGTTTGCCGAAGAACGTTTCTTAGAGCGTAAATTTGGCGAGAGTTATGTGACTTGGTCGAATTCTGTTCCGGCATTCTGGCCAAGCATGAAAAACTATATTAAAGGGCAGATTCCTTTTTCAATGAAAACAATCTTGCGTCGCGAGTATTCAGGCATTTCTGCAACCGTATTAGGCTTCGTTTTCGTAGCTGGATTACGCGAATATTTCATGACAAAAACGATCGCATGTCCATTATGTTATGTTTATTGGATCGGGGGTGCTTTGCTATTTAGCTTGATTTTCAAGTTACTAAAGCATAAGACAAAAGTTTTATACGAAGAAGACCGTTCTTAGTCTTGCATAGAAAAAAAAAGTAACTATATTTGCACCGCCTTTCAGGGAAACGAAAGGCATATGGCGAGATAGCTCAGTTGGTTAGAGCGCAGGATTCATAACCCTGAGGTCCGGAGTTCAACTCTCCGTCTCGCTACAAAAAAGCTCAGTTTACACTGAGCTTTTTTTATTGTGTGAAGTTTTTAAGGTCCGGAGTTCATCCCGATAGCTATCGGGACTCCGTCTCGCTACAAAAAAGCTCAGTGTAAACTGAGCTTTTTTTGTTTTAAGAAATTTGATTAATGTATTGGATTCTATATTCGCGCCAAATGGATTCAAGGCAAAAAGAGGAAGCGCACACTTCCTCTTTTTTTGTTAGTCGGACTAGTTGTAGTTTTTAGTCGAACCTCGCTGTAAATTAGTTATATGCAACTGTTACATCGAAAGAACCTGTGTATAAACCTACCGCTTGGTTGGCATCAACGTTCAATGTAGCTCCTACTTTCAATGCTGCTGCTCCTTGAGCGTCTAAAGCTGAAG
>DLHO01000025.1:0-276014 GCA_002483265.1 Flavobacteriales bacterium UBA7666
CAATAATAACTGCGCACGTGGTGAAATTGGTAGACATGCCATCTTGAGGGGGTGGTGCCATTAGGTGTGCTGGTTCGAATCCAGTCGTGCGCACATTGAAAGAGTCAACTTTGTTGGCTCTTTTTTCTTTTGATCATACAGGACGGGAAGCAAGTTGCTGACAAGGTAAGTGCTAGCTCGGCTTCGTTAGTGAGTGTCTGAGTATGTGAGAACAAGAAGACAATGAAAATTGAATCCTTTCTGCCATTTCACTTCCAAAACTCTTTTCACACATACAATTTTCCGCGTCTACAGCTTCTCCTAAAGGATCAAAATCTACTATCTAATTGAATATCTCTAGTAAGACTGTTTAATAAGTTTTCAAAAGCTTCTATTGAAGAGTTTCCTCCCGAAAGATTATAAATTAAATGTTGTATATTGAACTTATAATAAACTCCTTTTCGCGGATTGTATAATCCTCCATATTTCCACTTCATTTTACCAGTGGCTTGTTGAAGAGCCAAATAAATAAGTAATTGTTTGATATCGCTTGATCTGAAATTGCGATTAACAGTCTTTATTTCAAATAATGTATCATCAATTGAAATATCAGCAATCAAATCAGGGAAAACGCCATAACCTTTTAGTTTCGGGTTAAATTGATATTCGCTAGCGTTCAAATAATTAATAAACTCAATGGTGTTTTTACTTATAGAAGTGACTTCAGAAATCTCGTCAAGGTTTAGTACTAGATCTGACTCACCATATTCATTAACTTTCCATATTGTTCTAGCTGTATGTTCAATAGACAAATCTAAACTCTCCTGAGTAGATAAAATATCATCTAATGGCCTATTGTTTTCGAAACTCATTTTCGTTAAATTAAATGCCACTTCAGAAACAAGGTCATACCGGACATTTGCATTTGCAGCAACAGGTATCGGATTAACCTGCACAACTTGAACATTTAAACGCCGCATGAAATTCTGGTTCAAAAGTGGAAAATTCTGTCGCCAAATGACAGAGAATTTTTCAGCTATATCTCTTTCGGTAATCATACAAGAATGAATTGTTTAGATGAAACACGCTCTGCTGACCAATCACGAATTAAAAGTTCCTCTTTTCGAAATTGATTTTTGTTATTAGTTCTCCAATGCTTGCCTTCATCCCCAAGAAAGTAAGATGCATAAATAAAAGCTCTTCTTTCCCAAACAGTCATTGTCGGAAAATTATTTTTCACATCAACAATCCAATAATTACATTTCCAGTTAGCCATCGCTACTATGATCTGTCTTCTAAGTAAATGATTTGTTTCCGATTCATATAACTGGACAAAACATTCTTCTTTTTCTTGGGTCTGACGAATAGAAAGTACTTGTACAATGAAATTAAGATTGATTTCAATTTTTGTTAGATAATTATCCTTGGCAAATAGTTCGAGTAATGCCTTATCCACCAAATCCTGTCCCTCAGCATTTAAATCATTATAAATCGCTCTTATTGCTTTTAAAATCGTAGTAAACACTGGAGATAATGTATCTAGATTATCCGGTTCAAGCAATATACGTACGGCATGAAACTGGTTAGTACTATCCAGTGCCTTGATAGCATTGATGGCTTGTTTCATAACTGTCTGATCAATGGTGGACTTATGAACTTCCTTTGAAAGAATTCCGATTATGTCAATTTCTCTAACAGCGTCTTTTAAGGCCTCATAGTCTGTGACAGCCGTAGCTGAATAGGGATCATAATGTATTGATATATTAAGTAATTTCTGCTCATCATCCATTTCGCTATCCAATGAGGCGGGGTCTAGAAAATGATGAATTTCACGAAACTCGTCAGATGTCATTACTTTTGTTTTTACTTTTTGAAGACTTAGTTGATCATTAGCTAACTTTTCAGAAAGTAAAATGAGAGCTTTATATCCTTCTGATTCAGAATTACAAAAAATTGTATAATCATCTGCGTAACGACAGAATACAATACCTCTAGATCTTAAATGTAAATCTGTATGATTAAGAGCGAGTTCCGCAAGAATTCTAGATGCTGGACCTCCAACAGGTAACCCATACGAAATCGTTCCAGTGAATGCGCTTAAAAGCTTTAGTATTCTACTTGGTATATCACTAGTTGGACTAATTCTGTTTAATTCATTTTCCAGTTTATGATGGTTGATCCTATGGTAAAAATTGGAAATATCCGTTTGTACAACATGACTATAATCATTAGATAATTCCACACATTTTCGTTTATAATCTCCCCATGATGAGTTTTTAAATAATGTCCCATCAGCTTCATTCCATTGATACCGATAAGAGAATACTTTTTCTTCTGATTCAGGAATTCTAATATCCTCTACTTTCTCAGCGATAGAAATGACCAAACCTAAGAAATATGCATTCCAAAATGGCTCTATCATAGTAGCCCTTCTAAAACCATAATAACCAACTTGGCTGAGCTTTACAATCGTCAAAGGTGGGGATTCTGCAAGTGCTTTGTCCAAATTTTTATGAATTTCAGCTAAAATAGCCAGCGATTCCTTTTGTTTATCTTCAAATAAATATCTTTCAAAAGGAAACGGAAAAATATCTGTATCACCATGTCTAATGATGTTTTTAATAGAGTTTATATAGTGGTCCTTCATAGCTTAAATGTGACTAAGTGAAAAGTTACTGCATTCTTCGTCTAGTCTAATTCGATTAGCCAAACTGATTTACAAAATATACATTTTAAGCGAAACGCAGAAAAGTGTTATTGAATTTCATAACGGTTGATTTCTTGGTTCGAACTTTGAACTGACTTGCGCACTTCACAAAAAGTGTTGAATCCTTCCGGAGTTTCCGGGAGGATTTCCCCCATATCCTTAATTCCGCTAGCTTTAGATTCTTCATTAACATGAGTTAAGTCAGAACACATGTTAATTAGTATTCACCTCGCTTATATGGAACAAAAACCTGTCTTCGGTGAACCAGTATAGCTTACTGCCTTTCCGGATCTTAAGCACGTAATCGATCTTTTCAAGCGCGTCATAATCCTCCACTACGAGTCGCCTGTCTATGTCATACATATCATTTTCCGTATTAACCGGTCCGGAAAGCGTAAGCGTGCGTCTGTCAAACGTGTAGCGCATATTTCCCTTGTAAAGATAAAATACGGGCAGTTTCATAAAATAGTCATTCGAACTGTATTTCAAACCCGTTGCATCCTGATCGTACCTGTCAAATTTCAATGGTGAAAGCTTTGTGAGATCGGAGTTATAGATCTCAATGCCGTCTTTATCCTGCAGTAATACGACGCCGCTGGCACTGTCGGTGTCGCAGGCGGAAAGAAACAGGCCAACGTTTGCTTTCTCCAGTATATTGTTTGTCAAGGCGTCGAAAATTACCAGCGTATCCTTTCTGGTCAACACAAAATACCTGCTCTTACAGGAACGGGCAAGATCTTCTCCTTCTATAGAAAACATCTCTTCCCGGGGAAGAATCTCGTCGTATTTCCCAGTGAGCTTATTCCCGTTAATACCTGTCAGGTAAAATCCGCTGTCGCTGTAAAACCTGAATGTATTCCCGATCCTGCTGCTATGAGGGGGCAGAATGGACGTTCCATCAGCGTTGATAACTGTGTGATTGTAGGTGTGCAGGTATGCGGATAAGAGCTCGGAGCGAAAATCCGAATAAACGGTAAAAGTGTCTTTTCCGGTAAGAGCAACGGCTATATCCGGTCCATTAAACCAGCTTCCAATAAACTTCTTTTTGGCTGCATTGTAAATCCGCATTCCCTGTTTATCAGAAACCATATAAAAAGCTGTTGTGTCCCTGATTGAATGGATGCTTAAAAACTCCGGCTCAAGAACCTGTTTATCTTTCAAGCTTCTTATTCCGGCCCCTGTTGTGTTGTGTACGATAAAGTTTCCTGCATCGTATTCTATTTTCCGGTAAGCGGGTTTCAGCACAATCGTTCCATCGGCTGTCATCACTCCCCTCTTGTCTGTTTCACCGTACTCAATCAGCACAGGTTCGGTTGCCGAAATAACGTTCGCGACCGGATAATTGCCTTTCCAAATCACTTTTCCATCCGAATCGGCAAATGCAGTTTCGTTTCCTTTCTTCAGGATAAATTTTACGACTCCCTTTTTATAAGGATCTAAAGACTGGTAAGCCATTATTGTATCGTATTCAACAGGAATAATAATGGTGCAATGCTTGTCCGCAATTCCCTGCAAGCCGTTCTTCACTACTAGCGTTTTATAAGAGTCGAAGATGTATTCCCAGTAAATGGTATCGTATTCGTATCCGGTAACAACACGGAGAGAGGAATCAGCAAGAGCAAATTTCCCGGTTATGGGATCCTCGACAGCGATCGCGTGTTTTGTCTTAAAGGCAATTTTTCTCCCGTCGGCCCAGGAAGTATGAAAATTGTTGTAATAGGTTCCTTCCATCTTGATAACCGAATCGAAGACGAGTGGAAAAAGTGGAGACTTCCATTTATCGTATATACCGAATCTGCCCTCGCTCGTAACGGCAGAAATATTTTCGTATTCGGTAAAAAAGAGCTTCTCGTCTCTGGTATGCCAAAGTGTATCGCCGGTTTCCAGGTCATAAACTGTTACACCGTTATCGGTTTCTATCTGTGCCTCACGATTATAGTTCATCAGAATATTGACCGGCTCTTTTACCGGAAACCGGCTTTTCGCAGGGAAGCTGATAAGATAGTTGCGATAATTGATTTCCATCGGCTCATTTACCACATTTACGCTGTCAATGAGCTTGTTCCGGTGATAGACATAAGCCCTTTCCGGAGTTACAAGCATGATCAGCGGAACTTCGTTTTGTATGAGGTTATCTTCGTAGTTGTTGTGGTAAGGCCAAATCCATACATCCTTGCTTGCATAGGGCATTTGCTGTATTACTTCGCCGGTGTGGTCGATTAGAAATGAAACTGGCGATCTGTTTCCTCCTGACTCATCCTTTAGCGTCGCCACGATAGGATCGTAGCCGGTAGAATAAACCTCATCAAATATGTAAGGGAGCCACTCTCCTTTTCGCAACGAATAAATACGGTGATCCTGCGGTGGTTCAGGCCATTCTCCCGAATCGCTGCCCGATCTGAAAACGATCAGGTTATTTGTCAGGAACCTTACATTGTATCCCGGCATGGTAATTTGTTTGCCTGTGGAACTGATCACGCCCGAACTTTCGGAACCGGAGCGGAAAATGAATAAGGTGTCAGAAGTCGGATCGTAATCATATCTGGATTCGCTGCTCAGAATGTCCAGGGAACTGTAAATCGTATCGAGTACCAGTTTCCCGTTTGTATCGATCAGTCCGATATTCATACTACTGGTTGACACAAAGGGATATGCTACACGTGTGATCGAAGATGGTGCAATATGCCCGTTCCCGCCAAGACTTACCCAGCCTGTTTTTCCATTTTCGTAATACGGATACCAGTATTCCATACCGCGGTAGCGTGTTTTCGAAGAAAGCGCCTGAGAATATCCTGTTGTTGTTAGTACAAGAAGAAGAAAAAACAGGGTTGATCTCATGCGGTGAAAATAAACATATATAACACCATTGACATGAATCGTTACAGCACTTGTTGCGAATTCAACAATACTCCGCCTAAAGAAATAATCAGCGGTTCGAACTTTGAACTGACTTGCGCACAAAAAAGAATCGGGATTTTTACGGTAATAAGGTTCCGATTCTTTTTTCACTCTTCTCTCACTCCCGATAGCTATCGGGACACTCTATTCCCGATTCTTTTCAGAGCGAGTGCGAAGAGTGAGAGCGGGATCCTCGTAGAGGACTAATTTGTCGTTCCTGTTTTTCAATCTCAGAAAGAATTCCGATCTTAAATAGTAATCTTAATACTACTATTCATGTTCGATTTCGAAAAATTAGATGTTTACCAAAAGGCCAAACAATTCAATAAAGAGGTTTATTCTTTTCTTAGAAATTCAAAAACGATTGATTAAATTTATTACCAATTTGGATATCGGCCTGTAACCTAAAACCACAATCTTCGCTATAGACAAATACTCTCCAAAATCTGCTTATGAAATCAATTTTCACACTCTTTGTATTTTTCCTTTTTAACTGTTTCTGTCTTTTCGCACAGGAAACTGTTTTTACGCTTCGTTTAAAAGACACTCAGAATAAGCCCATTCCGAATATTGTTGTGACCGGCGAGCATACTAACGGGAAAATTGTTCTTAAGTCGACAACCAACGCTGCCGGCGAAGCGATTTTTAAGCTGTCTGAACCTGGTTTTTATAGCTTTAGCTACCTGGAAATGAAAAATGTAGTAAAGAAGGAAGTGAAGGAGGGATTCTATGGGACTTTTACCCAATCGGTTACCTACGATCCGAAAGGTATATTTGCGGAAAAACCAAAAGCTGATCGCAGCGGAATAACCTTCAGAGATGTTGCCCCGCTGCAGTTAAGGAACGATATAAAGGCCGCTGAAGTCACCATTCTCGTTAAAAAACAGGATGGAACACTTGTGACCAATGTTCCTGTAAAGCTGGTATCTGTGGTAGATAAAGCCAGTTATGCTTCGAAAAGCAATTCTCAGGGTAAAGCCATTTTTTACGTGCCGGCGGGAAAAGACTATGAAATTGATATGGATCAGACAACAGCATTTAAAACACTTTCTGTACCCAATCACGAGAGACTGCAAATGACAGAAGTAGTGTTTTATGAAAAAGCTAACATACGCGAAACGATAAAAGGCGACACCATTATTCAGCCTTTGATCACCAACACGAACGGTACTTCTACGCATGTGCTTTTTACGCTGACGCTGAGTAACTACGACAACAAACCTTTAGAGAATGAACCGATTTTTATGAGTGCTCTAAAAGGAAAACGGGTTTATCAGGGCGTCACAAACGAGAATGGCGTCTGCGTTTTTCTGCTTGAAAAAGGAACCGATTACGTGATGAACTTCAAATACGAGCAAAATGTTCATTTGGTGGAAGCGACGGCAACGCAGGGATTTAAAATGGCTTCGGCTTCAAGACGATACCGCGGTTCAGCAGAAATTGAGGCAATGCTGGCCGCTCAAAAGGAGGAAATGCGCAGAGCGGAAGAAAGCCGAAAGCTCGCTGAAGCTGAAAGACTCAAACAAATCGAAGAGAACAAAAAGTTAATCGCGCAGTACAAAAAAACAGCGCTTATTCCTGTTCCACCTGTTGCGATCATTCCAACATACAAGGAAACTCCTGTTAAGTCCATTCCGGCACCTCCAGACTACCTGAAGAAAACCCCAGAGGGCTACACACTCGACTTTGGTTCAGATTCCGGTCCTACCGGCACACCGACGGTCATTGAGAACAGATTATATTCCCAGCAGGGTGCGTATTCGTCTAATTATTTCTGCGTCCAATCAGGAACAGGAAGCTTTCTCTGGGGACTTGAGTTAGGCGAATCGGGATTGTCGCCAGCCGTTTCCCACCAAGGAGTTTTACTGATCAACACTTATTCCTGCACACTTTACGCCATAGATGCCGTAACCGGGAAATTGCTCTGGAGTAAATGGCTGGCCGGGACCGTTTATTCTACGCCAACTGCATCTGATAACGATGTTTTTGTAGTTTACAAACATGGAGGGAAACCTGTATTGGTAAGCTTTGATCTCCGGTCAGGCAAGTTCAACTGGATGCAGGAGCTCGACAATGAAGCACTTGCGTGCCCAGTGGTAGAGGGGGTGAGGAAGTTCACGTGGCTTCGCAGGGCGGAACCTACTACATCTTCAATAAGGAAACAGGGGTTCGCACAGCAACAACGAAGGACGTTTTCGTTTTATCATCGCCATCTATAAGCGGTGATAGAATATTCGTGACCGCAGTAGTGAATGGAGCTGAAAAACTGGTTTCGCTCGATAGAAAAACGCTGGATGTAAAGCAGGTTTTTGACTCACCGGTAGCAGCATTGAGTCCCGGAGGAGCTGTCGAACAAATGAATTTTAACGGATCTCATCCGGTCGTTTATCAAAATAAGTATATCGTCGTGACGGATCGGGATCATATTTATGCCTTTGATGCAGTGACTGAAAAAAAACTGTGGGAACAGCCCGTTCAACTTTCCACCGAACAAGTTCCGGTGATAGCGAATAATACCGTTTACTTGGCTGTGGAAAACGGATCAGTCATTACATACGATATTGTTACAGGAAAGTCGCAAAAACTGCACACCGGAAATTCAGGTTCGCAAACGGAAGGCCAGCCGGTTTTTGGAAACGGATTTTTGTTCATCGCTGCTGCAGGAATAGTGAAAGCTGTCAAAACAGCAACAAAAGTGGACTGGAATCAATGGAACAAGGATGCGGGCCACAATTTGGTTTGGAAGTGATCTTCCTGGCTGGAAGTCGATCAACCAGGTGACTATTGTCTTCAGTAGGTGTTTACATGCGGATCATTTAATACACCAATATTAACGGAGAACCTTTCAATCAGTAAGGGTATCTGACGTTGGTTTATTAGTGAGCATGGTTCGAACTTTGAACTGACTTGCGCACCGATGAGGGAGATAACGGAAGTTGTTTCCCTTTTTTATTTTAGAAGCTAAACTCACTTTCCTTATTTTTAAAGAAAAAAGCATAGCATAATCAATATGAAACTTTTCAAATTTTCGAAGAATGACGTCAATTGAATTATTTAGCATAGAAAGAAATAGAGAACTAATTTTTATTGAAACTTTGAAGGAATTAAATCTTAGGGTAAAATCAAAGGATCAATCACCATACAACATTATTAGAAAGAGCGCCTTACTTAGACTCTTGGTAATAGATGGCAGTAAATTTTATACTGTAATTAATCGAGGATATCAGAAAAAAATAGCTCTGAAACTATTAGTTTCTTTCCATCAAGGTCATTCATTATCAACTTTCGATGATCCGGATAGTGGATTTGTTACCCACACGTATTCCGAAAATGAAAATGGAGAGGATTTTACTTTGCCGAATTTCTTAAAACTACCAGCAATTAAAATTAATAACCCACAATTAAAAGAATATTTACATCAAAACAGAATAGCCGAAGAATATTCAATCGCAGAATTAATTCAGTTAATTGCCAATGCACATGGAGGGGTTCATTTCGAAAATTGGGATAGTGTATCTGGGTTTATTGCTACTGATTCATCAAGTCCATTCAATATTAATTCAAATAGTAAAATGCATAATTTGATTGATAATGCTTCAGAAATAATTTATAGAATGTTAGAACCTTTGAAGGAATTAGTGTTTGAAAATCTTCATAAAACCTCGCCAATTGCTCAAGAAGTAACAAAATATGTAACATTAGGTAATGAAGAGTTTAAGATAACATCAATGATTGGGGGATGGAACATGAATTCTTCACAGTAGCGAAAACCGATCCTTCGCTTTTAAATTGGTAACATTATCCTTGTTAAATATGAAAACAATATTAGACACCTCCCATAGTCTTTTGCTTGAATCAATTCAATACGATGATGAGGGATTGAAAATAGAGTTTTTGGAATTATTCCGAAATAGTGAGCCTGAAAATATTCAAATATCGAATGATATTACAATTAACGATGCTTATGCTATCGAGCCAAATGAGAACAGCAAAAAATTTATTGTTCATTTTGAAGAAATTCTAACATGGCAAGTTGTAGATGAGTCTGCTTATTGCTATGATGAAAATGAAATTCTAGATTCTGATGGTTTTCTAAAAGTTGTTGATAATTCTGATTATATGCAATATGCTCGGAAACAGTTTGGGTGGTATGAAGAAGTAATTGGAAAAACTCAACATTTTAGAATATGGTCTGAAAACAGAATTGTAGATATTATTAGTGCTATTGAACCTCAAATCCGGTTCGAACTTTGAACTGACTTGCGCACAAAATAATAAAAAGGCAAATGCCCCGCCACTGGCAGAGCATTTATCTTTTTATTACATTTCAAATACCCTAAATCAATAATAAAAATCTATTTGCACCAGCTTATATGGGGCAACTAACTTTTTATTTCTCGGAATTCTTAGATTTAATGTCATAGAATTTAAGAAGTATATTTGAATATGGTTTCAGACATCATAAAATACGACTTTAAGCCAGGACTTCCTGTTGAATTCGAAGTTGTGAGTCTTCGCGACTTATACAATGTCCATAAGGAATTAATGACGAGTCCGCATCGTACTGATTTTTATCATGTACTTTGGTTTCAAAAAGGAATCACCAATCATTTGGTCGATTTTAAACAAATAACTATCGAGCCGAATACCATTCTTTTTCTCAACAAAGACATCGTTCACCACTTTGATACTAACGGGAATTTTGACGGAAAAGCAATTATGTTTACAGATAGCTTTTTCTGCAAAACCGAAACCAATACAAAGTATCTGCGGAATAGTATTTTGTTCAACGATTTGTTTTCCGTCTCCAAAATCAAATTGAACCAGAATAAAGGGTTTGAAGATTTGTTCGCTTTAATAATCGACGAATCCATGAATGAAAATGATCCTTTCCATTCAGACATCTTACGGAATCTGCTTCACAATCTTTTATTGAAATCCGAGAGAGTTCGTCGTGAACAAGATTTTACGGAAATAAAAAAAGATGCCCATTTGGATTATGTCATCATGTTTAAAGATTTACTTGAAAAAGAGTTTAGAAACAGGAAGCAGGTAAGTAATTATACAGATGAATTGATTGTAAGCGCAAAACGCTTAAATCAGGCAACCAGTAAAGTATTGGGTAAATCACCCAAAGAACTGATTGATGAAAGAGTTATGCTTGAAGCTAAAAGGTTATTGGTTTACACTAACGAAAGCGTTAAGGAAATCGGCTTTGAATTAGGCTTTGAAGAACCAACGAACTTTATCAAATACTTTAGAAAGCATAGTGATATTACTCCTGTGGAATTCCGTGAGCAATTCCGAATGGACTAAAAGTATCATTTAAAACCCCATTTCTACCTTTTCGACGCTTTTGCATTGTCGCAACTTTGTGCCATCAAAAAAAGATGATATGAAAAAGATGACTTTGTACACAGCGATAATTTTAGGAGTTGGATTATCCACTGCTTGTCAGGCACAAAACAGCTCAGATTCTAAAACAAAAAAAGAAAAGAAAATGGAAAATTCAAACAAACAACAAGTAACAGATCTTTTGAAGAGTATTCAAACAGGAGCTTCCGAACCAATCGCATATATTAATCCTGAAAAATACATTCAGCACAATTTAGGTGCTGCCGACGGACTTGCAGGATTTGGCGCATTGTTAGCCCAACTGCCTAAAAATTCGGCAAAAGTAAATACAGTACGTGTATTTCAAGATGGTGAATATGTGTTCTCTCAAACAGATTATGATTTTTTTGGTCCAAAAATCGGTTTCGATATTTTCCGATATGAAAATGGTAAGATTGTAGAACATTGGGATAACCTTCAGGAAACTCCAAAAGAAGCAAATCCAAGTGGTCATACCATGATCGATGGTACAACTGAGGTCAAAGATTTAGATAAAACAGCATCAAATAAAGAGTTGGTAAAGAATTTCGTTACTGATATTCTTGTAAATGGAAAAATGGAAAAACTTTCAGGTTATTTTGATGGTGATAATTACATCCAACACAATCCACAAATTGCAGATCAATTATCAGGTCTTGGGAAAGCACTTGAGTATCTGGCATCTATTGGTGTAACCATGAAATACGACACCATTCATCAGGTTTTGGGAGAAGGAAACTTCGTGCTAATTGTAAGCGAAGGTACATTCGGTGGAAAACATACTTCATTCTATGATTTGTTCCGAGTTGAGAATGGCAAAATCGCTGAGCATTGGGATGTAATTGAAGAAATTCCTGCTAAAGAGAATTGGAAAAACAGTAACGGAAAGTTTGGTTTCTGATTAATTCAATCATTCTCGATTGAATGATTTTGGTTCTAGTTTTAGACCGAATTGCGCACAAAAAAGAATCGGGGTTTTACGGGAGTAAGATTCCGATTTCTTTTTTCACCGCTTCTTTTCAGGGTGAAAGCAAGAATTCATGTGCCAACCATTTCAGCTTATCGCCCGTTAATGAAAGAAAGTAATCGTTGTAATGAAACTACCCACCCTGATTCTATTTTTAATCACTTTTGTGCTCTCCGTAGTAACACATGCACAAGCCATTTACGGGATAACAGACGATAAAAATGTGGTGAAAATTTCTGCGGACGCATGTTCCTCTGAAGTCATCTTAAACGCGGACCCGGGCACACTTATTTCGGATATTGCCTGGGAACAAGGTGTACTATACTTTTCACTCAGCTCCAGCATTTGTTCTATTAATCCTGAAAATGGTTCTGTGGAATTGGTCAGCGCAATAATGCTTGATATAAATGGTCTTGCAGGTGATGAAAACGGTCATCTTTATATAGCGGGTTCACAACTATCAAAATACACCATTTCTACCAACACTCTGGAAGTGATCGGTTCGTTATATCCATACTATACCTCCGGCGATGTAGAATATGTAAACGGGATCCTTTATATTACAGCGCATGATACTGGAGGGGGGAGTTATTTGTTAAAGGTGCAGACGAACCCGTTCTCCTTTTCAGTTTTCACGAGCATTCCTAATTCTTCCTACGGCCTGGTAAAATCGCCTCAGAATCCCCAGGAACTCTATGTTACAGATTTAGGCAACTTGTATTCTATTAATCTCAGCAACGGATTCGTTCTTCCTGTTTGTGAGGCAATTTTCGGGATATACGGTCTTACTTCTGGTCCGGAAGATTTGACACAACCTAAAGACATCGCTGAATTTCCCAATATATTCTCTCCAAACGGTGACCAAAAAAATGACTCGTTTACCTACGATACCGGAACTAAAGAAGGATCGATAACTATTGTGAACCGATGGGGGAACCGGGTTTTCTATTCGGATCTTCCATTTTCATGGGACGGTAAAAATGCTGACGGTCAGGAGTGCGTGGAAGGAGTGTACTATTATATTTTGGACAGTGAATCCGGATCAAAATCGGGAATGCTCCATCTACTAAGATAATTTTCAATCATCCGGATTTAATTTTTGGTTCGAACTTTGAACTCTCGTTCTCACTTCCCCCGTTTGATAATGGAAATCCCCGGTTTTGCTGTTATCTGAATAAGAACACGGGAAAGATCCGCGGATGGTTCACCATGAGTTTAAACAAGCTTTAGACGACTATTTACAATAAACGATTAGTGAGTATTTGTAACGGTAAAGGGGCGTTTTCAACGCGAATGGTCGGAAGAAAATTTCTTCCGACCATTCGTAAAATACAATCTGAACCTACCCGAAAATTTCTTTTCCAGTACGCGTTTCTATTTCTGTATAACTATTTTTTGCTGGCGCATTGTTTCATTTTTCCCGGAATAATCAACAATATAAGTACCATTCGCTGATCCCGACAAATCGATCACCGAAGAAGCATCTTCAGCTACCTGCAATTCGTAAATCACTCTTCCATCAATTGATAACACACGGATGTTTTGGGTAAATGGGCTATTATTTTGAATCGTGAAAGCTCCCGTACTAGGGTTTGGGAATACTTTTATGCCTTCGTTTTCAGTAATTTCAAAAGAACGATTATACCCACCCGGGTCAATTGGTGGTGTTACAATCTCACATTTCTGATAGGTCTTATGAATGGTTGATGTAGATCCATCATTAAAATGGAACGTCGCATAAACTGTTCCCGCAAAAGGTGTTCCCGCACCCGGATAATATACATACGTGTATTCGTCATCCGTATACGTTGTGTTCATGATCTGGAAAACTACTTCATCGATACTTTCCGACGGACAATTACAGGCTGCTTCGAAATGGTCAATACACTCGTGATCAATATCATACAATGTGTGGAGTTGCAGACTCGCTGCACAACAAGAGCTCCCTGTTCCTATGGTGACATACTGCATCGGAGTTTCATCCCACGGAGTGCAAAAACCACCCGCAGGATTAATACTTTGAACCGCTAATTTGATTCGGTAACGCTTGCCGTAAATGAAATTGTAGCCTGTGTATTGTCCCAGATCTGCTATCTGATTGATTTCTCCGGCAAACCAGGAAGAATAATAGGTGCCCGAAATCATATTGTTTGCAGCATCTACTTCAACGATTTCAAGGAAGTGATTGTCTTCATTATCCGAGGCTGTTCCGTCTAACCGAACCGGTAAACATTGATTTGGAGCCAAATACAGATTGGCCTGTGCCGCGTCGCAATTAGAGCATTGTTGTACATAATTCGCTCCTGTTCCGTTCAAATTATCTCTGACACGCTGTATTTGCTGTGGCGAAAGCGCATAATTATCATATCCGTTATAGTCCATTAAATTGTTGGTGATGTTTTCCCAGCAACCGCATGAAGCGCAAGGTTGTGTCGCGTCAAACACCCAGCAACTGGGATTTAGCTTTGTATCAGCGCATTGATCATTTTGATTCCATGTGTGTGACAACCCTAACAAATGGCCCAACTCATGTGTAAATGTTCGTTCTTCAAATCGATGAATCTGGGCAGGTGTTTGTCCCCAAGCTCCGTATTTATAAGAATACCAATTGTTAAATTGTTTGGCTTGACGAGCACCTGATGACGAATTTGCTATTCCTACCAACTGCATCGTTGGGTTTGATGGTGCTGAAAAAATAAAGTAATTAATCTCTGTTGCCGGATTTACCAACCAGTTATTATACGTCCAGTTGAACAAACTACCGCTAGTTGAGCCATTATAATTCACATCATAATAGTTATACACGGCATCATCCTTGTGAAAATAAACACCCGACAGTACAAAACGAAAACCAAAATCGGTAACCGTATAATCAAATCCGGGTATCCGCATCCCTGTGGCAATTCCTGGATTTACAGCTAATTCTGCGTTGCTGGAATCGACCAAATCTTCGGCATAATCGAAGCCTGTGTAATTCGAGTTCCCCCATCCATCACTTGTTTCGGCAAAATTTCCACTTCCATCCGTCTTGAGGACGTAATGAATATTGACCTTTACCTGCTTGATAACAGATGAATTGGAACAAGGAGTCTGCGAAAGAGCCCTTTGCGTCATTAGGAACGGAATACCAGTTAAAAAAAGAAGTCGCAGACCCCTTAAGAGTGTTAATTGTTTCATCGTGAATAATTTATAAGTTTCGAATCAAACATAGAAAAACACGTTTAGTTCAAACTGAAAAGTTCATTAACAGCTGGTTTTCATTCATGAATGGCTCTTTTCCAATTAAAAAATGGAAAACAATTGTCTTCCATTTCTTGCTTTTGCTATCGATAGTCAATCAATTCATTCCTCTACTTACATAATCACTAGTTATTGCGAGTATATTAAGGGAACCTCTAGTGTGGTTCTATTTCCGGGAGGGAGAACTGTGAGCGTGATCCTCTTTGAAAGCTGGCCTTTCGGAATCCGGTAGTTTCCTGTTTGTAAGTTCCCGGTTAGTTTTTTATGCCATTTTATTTTTTCAATACTTTAACCGGCTGTTCACCATCGGATTTAATGATATACAAACCACTCGAAAATTCATCGAAAGAGATCGTTGCTTTTTGTTCAAGCTCCATCTCTTTTATTAAAACACCCAGCATCGTGTAGATATACAATTTATTCGTTGCATTGTTTCCGGAAAATTTAACATGCAAAACATCCGTCACCGGATTTGGAAAAACACTCCAATATTCAGTACTATCTTTGTCGACTCCCAAAACCGAACAACTATCGTCTAGTAGATAATCGTATGGACCCACATTCCAATCTGATAAATGATCATACACCGTTTGTTTGACAGCGTATTTAATATTTGCTGCGTCAGTAATACTGAGCCCGGAATTGAACGTAATGAGTGTTGGATCGCTTCTAAATAGTGTCGTATAGAAACAACAAGCGGCTGCATAACTTCCTGCCAATGACGGATGACTGTCATCGGTTTGAAATAATTCTATCGAAGGATAGTTTTGTCGGATATATCTCCATGATGCTCCTACCGGTGTCATAGATGCCTTTACAGAATCTGCAAATACTTTATAATGCGATGTGATCGTACTATCCATTTCATAATAAGTGCGGGTAATCACTGTGTCAACCGGACATTCAGGTGGAGTGCATACATAAGCATCACCGGGTTTTCTCCCCCAGGTACTGTAAAACATAGTCTGTGCACAGAGATTATGTACCTTAATGATACTGTCAAGTTTAACACTGTATGAAATACCATACATATAGGTAGAAGGATATGCGAGTGCCATGCTTTGATCTTGTAAAACAACATTATCCCAGTTTCCACTTGCTATTTTTGCCAATGATGTTGGGTTTGTTAAATGCTGTCCTAAATAATATCCACCGGGAGCATGGATATCAAAAACCACCATTTTTCCTGTTGAATTGGCTATATCTGCCAACAGCTGCGGCATGTTGTTGGCATACGTGTAGCTATTTCCTAAAAACAGTACTCTTTTTGTCTGTTGTCCGAATAAAGTAATTGAACACAAAATGAAGATACCTAAAACTGATTTTTTGTTGATATTTCTCATTGTTTTGGTTTTTAAGAAGTAATTATAGATTACAGCATTAATAACGAGCATATACTGAATATGGTTGTTTTATTTATCATGTTTAATCTATTTCGATGAATTCGAAAACGATTTTAAGCCAGCTAGTATTATGGAAGCTGGTGCTAATTAAAAAAAGCGATTGATCGAATTATCTGTTATTCCATTTAATCGAAGAGAATGATTATCCGGTTCTAGTTTTGGAACGAATGGTGCATATGATTAGGGGAGATAACGGAAGTTATCTCCTTTTTTTGGTTTATTGGGACTTGGCGAGAAACCAGTCGCAAACAAGATCAGCTGCATACCACACAATATTTCGATAAATCCAATCGTGCATACAAAAAAATAGATACATTTAATCAACACAAACACTATTCACATGAAAAAGAACCCACTATTGGGCTTGCTTCTCTTGGCAAGCTTTGCGTTTACTCAGACCGTAAACGCCCAGAATCTCCGAACACTCTACCGCGATGCCATGCGGGAAGCTGTTTACCCCGACTCGTCAAAAATAGACACGAATCTGGTAGCGATCACCCCGCAAAATCCGAATCTCATTTGGAAAACGTTTAATGGCGAACCACATCTACTTGTTGTAACCTGGAAAAGTGTCTCTTATTACCCGAATGGGGGAGATTCTCTTTATAATACAGGTCCTTACCTGATCTGGATCACCACATCACCGCAACTGAAAAACTGGTTTCACCAACAAAATGTGGCAGATACTAATTTGCGACTCAAACAGTTACTTGGCTTGCCTCCAAGCGGCACAAATTACACCTGCTTCGTGGAGTTTTGGGTACGACCTTCTGATCTTTACCGTCCATGTCCGGACAATGAAATTAATGACAAATCTTGCTCCACTTGTTTTCCAAATGGCACATCTCAAGACTATATTAACTGGTTCAATGAAAGCCGGATCAGCCGGTATTATGCCTGCCAACTCTACGATCAATATCCATGGACACAGCTCGGATATACCTACGATTGGAACCCGAACAATACCACTCATGTAGGTATGAGTGAATTTGTGATCAAGAAAAATGCGAATGTCTATGTGAAGCGAGTCTCAACGACAAGGCAGTATTTGACGCAATAAAGCAGGTTGTATTTCATTGGTTCGAACTTTGAACTGACTCATGCACAGATGAAGTAGTTAATGAAAATTGACTACTTTTTCATTTTCCAGACTTTTCTACTCACCACTTCACCACAACTCCCTTTTCAATTTTAAAGACCTCATCTCGTCGTGATGTCTTGACGATTAGCAGTTCTTCCTTCCTCATTTTTTTGTTCCACACCCTGAATTCACAGAACTCGGTGAAAACAGGTATGGGTTGACCGTTAACTTCCGTAATGGTATCGTGTATTTGCAGTCCGGCAAGTTTTGCGGAAGAACCTTCAAAGACCGAAGATACATAGCATGTACTGGTTTTGCAATCATAAAGCATACTGAAACCCAGTTTTTCTTCATCCGTGCTTACCTCTTTTTTTGCGGGTTTCAGGTAAAGGTTTTCTTTTCTGAAATCAATGTACATGAGGTAATCGGTGAAAACTTCGGTGCCGAGCAAGTGTCCGTAGTGTTCACCAATTTCAATGCTATGATTGTTGAGCTTAAAGTCTTTCACGTACATGTTTGAAGAGGTGTAGTGCATGGTGGTGTCTAGTTTTGCGCCAAATAGACCGAAACTACTGTAGCCGATCAAAATTTCGTTCAAATCGTTTTTAAAGAGCGTATCTGTTTTTGCGTTTTTAGGAAGCGTAAGTCCTCTGGTCGATCCAAGATCAATGTATACATCTTTAAATAGGGTTCCGTTCACCTTCACATCTACGGTCATCCCCGGAAGAATATTCACCCACGGCATGGAACTCATGGGAGAACGTTTTGTAAACGAAATCTTTTGGTAATCCTTCAGATCCGGCAATGACGACTTTTTGGTATCACTTATTACAATCTTCTTATTCTCGAAATCAATCTGCCAATTTGCGGTCTGCATCAAATCTGCCCCAATGATACCTCCAGAAGCAATACAGCGGATCATTTCACTTACTTCCGGTGAATAGGCAGTGAAAACGTCCTTAAATAAGCTGTTTCCAATTTCCAGATCGAGCATCATGTAATCACTCTGAATAGCTTTGCCATGTGTATCAGTGACCTTGTAACTCATTACGGTCTCTGCTTTTGATGCTTCATAAACCTCTTTATAAATCACAGAAATAGGTGCGCCGGAATCCAGCATAAAGTCATATTCCTTGTCGGAACCACTGAGTTTAACTTTCAGAACGATCAAGCCATTACTGATATCAAACGGAATCTCAGTTCTAAAAGTTCCTTTGGGAGCTTTCGCTTTCGACATATAGCGAAATTGCCTGATGCTGGAACAGCTGCTGATCAACAAAACAAGTAAAAGCGAAATAACCGTGATCTTTCTCATCTGACAAATTGAATTTTTAGTTTCGAAGATAAGATTGTTTCTCACTTACATGAGAATACTTTATTTGACATCTCTCCGTATCCTGCTTAAAGACGACTGCGTGATTCCTAAATACGAGGCCAGTTGAGAAAGGGGAATCCGGTTTGCAAGTCCGGGGAAATTTTCAAGGAAATGCAGATAGCGTTCCGTGGCGTCCTCTGCCATCATCGTACTTATCCGGTTTAATTTGTCTGCCAAACCTTTTGCTGTTATTTTGGAAATGATCGCGTCCCAGCCAATAATGGTCAGGGACAATTCTTCCATGGCACTTTTCGAAAATGCGAGATATTCGCAATCCGTTACGGCCTGAGCATATTCCGTAGAGGGAATTCCCAAATTGTAGCTGTTGATATCCGCAATGAAGCGGTTTTCATCCAGAAAATACTTGGTGATATCGTTTCCCTTATTGTCGTAATAACTGATTCGTATGATTCCTTCGGTCAAAAAGATGATTTCACGCGGAATCTTTCCAGCTTCCTGATAATATTCGTCCTTTTTGAGTGATTTCATCACCGCTTTACTTTTTATCAGATCAATTTGCTGTTGATTCAACTGACCGAATAACAGCAAATAATTGATGAGTAATTCCATATCTTTTATTTTTTACCGCAAGTACGCTGAGACGCAGAGAAAATATAAGTTTTGCCTTTGCGCTCTGCTCAAATATAGCGACTGAAAGTCTACTATGTTTTCCACTCTTTGCGGTTCATTTTTATTAGAAACCTAGCGACTGTAAAGTTTGCTACTGTTTTAATTGTCTCATAAGCATTCTGTCAAACAGCTTATCCGACAACATTCTCCGCATAAACAACATCGGTTTCGCCATTTTTCCACCAATATACCGCGTTTTTGGATTCTTCGCCTCAATTCCTTTTTGAATTAATTTGGCAATGACAAGCGGTTCGGAAGCACTTTGTTCGATTGCTGCATACATTTTATCCAGTGCTTTGGCTAAACCTGAATAAGCCGTATTCCCTGAAACACGCATCAAATCTTTACCTCCGATATCCATCATTTCTGATTTTGTTCCGCCCGGTTCAATCACAATCACATCAATACCAAATTGCCTCACTTCATTCCGAAGGCTGTCACTCAAACCTTCTATTGCGAATTTACTCGCATGATACCAGCTTCCCATTGGAAGTCCCACTTTTCCGCCAATAGAGGAGATGTTTACGATTTTCCCGAATTGGTGTTTTCGCATTCCGGGAAGTACCAGCTGAATCAGTCGTGCAGCTCCAAACAAGTTGATCTCCAGTTGATTTTTAGCTTCACTCATCGGTACATCTTCCAGCGCGCCGTAAGAACCCAGTCCTGCACAATTCACTAGAACATCGATTCTTCCGGATTCTTCCAGTATTTTGTGAATACAGGTCGTAATACTTGTATCATCCGTTACGTCCAACGTAATTGGTGTAATTCCATATGCTTTCAATGCAGTTAATTTCTCCATTCTTCTCGCTGCACCAAATACCTTATAGCCGTTTTGTGCAAGATGAATAGCTGTTGCTTTCCCTATTCCAGCTGAGGCTCCTGTTACCAATACTGTTTTTGTCATATCGTTTTTTTAATGAATACAACAAAAGTATCCTGAGTAAAAGGGAACTTTTTTGTCATTTGGCAAAAAGAGAGGAGGAGAGCTAAATAATTCAAAAATTCAACTCTTAATTTCACATCTATAACAAATAGGATTCATAGTCGGATTTCGGCTGTAAGTATCTGAATTTTTTCTCCCGCTGAAATTGCCAGTTGTTTTGTGTTTTTATTGTAGGCCATTTTGGGTAATTCTTTTAAGTGATGAATGATGGATGAATTTTGTTTTCCTGATAGAATGTTTTCTGCTTTGTCTAAGATTTCACCTGTGGAAAGATCAATGATTTTCGGGTAATCGAACAAATCCCAGCAATACCGTGTATCAATCGTAAACACATTTCCAATAGGAACAGCAACATCAACAGCAAGGTTAACCTCATCATTCTTAAAATCCCAAATTGCCAATTGTCCCGGAAGAATGGATTCAGGATCTTCGTCATTCATCGGTTCTTCTTTACTGGCACAAACTACTATTTTGTCGTTGTCAATAAAACTTGCCGAACAAAGTTCCACCGTAACATCAATACTGTCTCCACGATCAAGTAAATGCGGATTTGAGACACAGGCCTCGATATCGAAAAGCTGTATCGTGTCAAACGGATGCCAGAACCAGCCTTTACTCAAAAGAAACCGATTGTCTGGACTTATTTCAAATCTTGAATGAAAAAAGTCAGTTGGTACTCTGGATTCATTGCGGGTAATGATTCTCCCTGATTCGAGTTCTTCGAATTCGATCCGACAGTATTTTTCGGGGCAATGTGCTAAGTATACCGTATTATTCAGTGTAAAAAAAGCTGCCGGAAATTCATAGACATCCGACCGGTAGTAACTGCGGTTTATTTCACGGAGGATCTTCCCATTCTTGATTAAAAGTCCTTTTGTTCCAAGTTTTACGTAGACCAAAGCATAGGTGCCGCAAGCAGAAATAATGGAACTGTCAAATGCGAAACCAAAATGTACATTGTTTGTTTCATCCTGCGTTCCGAAAAGAACTTTGGATGAATTCCAGTCTGTAGGTATTTCACCAGTCCAGCCAAGTGCTTTAAAATGATTGATTTCGATTGTTTGAATGTTCATCAGTTGAGTTAGTTATTGGTCAAATTTAATCATTCACAAATTAGTGTAAGCGCTCAAAATGACTAAACATACATCAAGCGTGTATCACCCGACTATTACCCGACTATAGAGCGTCTTTTGTGTTAAATTTTCACAGAATGAAACTTACTTCCCAAATTTGCTTTTAATAATCTCTACGAAATTATCCGTTACAGAAGATTGCTGCATATCCGTGATATCATATTCTGTTGGAGTAAAGAGTTTCATTAGTTCAGATAAATCCGATTCCGGTTTGATTTTCTTATACTCAATGGCGTCTGCTTTTGCAAGATAAAAAGCGGCAACTCTTAAAAGGTATTTGAATACTTTAAATAAGATCTGAACTAAGAATATCAACAATACAGAGGATCCGATTCGTATAGTCAATGAGATGTATAATGAATTTGGATCTTTTGTATTTGAATTAGGAGCATATACCAGCAAATAAAATCCGATGAATATGACAATTAAAGTAAAGAAGAAAATAATAATGGCGATGTTATTAAACAAGGTTGCTCTTAGGCGGATTTTTTGAGTTAAAGCTTCTATTGTTTTATTCTCCTCATATTCATAATTATCGTAAATAATTTCAGGGATTAGATCGAATGGGAAAATCAATATCAGGCCTGAAATGAAAGATAAGATACTAATAAATGATAATATATTTCGTCCATCTATTTGCTTCTCTCCTTGATATAGATAGTGCTTTACCAGAAATATAATAAGGGCGCTTGCCATAAGGAATATCCCCACCAATTTTTGAAGGTACTTGATTCGTTGTTTTGATTTGGTTGTCATAACATGTAGTAAATAGTGATTTCTATGAGCAATAATAAAGCTTATTTTATTTAAAATCAACTACTTCACATTTTTGTGATTCTAAACTTAGCACGAGCGCCTTATCACAATCCTTTATGATCATACCCTTGCTTTGAGAATACTCTAATTTATCCAATCTGCATTCTTTTGTGTTCCAACGCTAAAGCGTAAGCATGCCGTTGGGGATAAAATATCCTCTGACTAAATTCTCCATTATTCGCAATTCGTCTCCCGATAATTATCGGGACGGAATTCGTAATTTTACATAACTATGTTGGAAAGACGATTAGGGCTTGCTCAAGCTACTGCGATAAACATGATCGACATGGTCGGTATAGGGCCATTTATCACCCTGCCGATGATCATTACCATGATGAACGGCCCTTATTTTTTGTACGCCTGGCTTGCCGGTGCGCTCTTGTCTTTTATCGATGCAACCGTTTGGAGTGAACTCGGAGCAGCCTTTCCAAAGGCAGGTGGATCATACAATTTCCTGAAAGAATCTTATGGTGCCAATAAAGCCGGCGGACTGATGAGTTTTCTGTTCGTTTGGCAAACCATGATTCAGGCTCCGCTCGTAATTGCTTCGGCAGCGATCGGATTTGCATCTTACTTTTCGTATCTCGTTCCTTTGAATACTTTGGGTACCAAAGCTGTGAGCGGAACGGTAGTGATCTTAATCGTACTCCTCTTGTATCGCAAGATTGAAACGATCGGTAAAATCAGTATGTTTCTTTGGATTGGAGTGATGCTTACGATTCTCTGGATTGTGGCTGGTGGAATTTCCCATGGGAATTTTTTAGGACCAATCAAGCACATGAACGACGGATTGACGGTAAACTATGCTTTCATTTCCGCGATCGGTTTTGCCAGTGTGAAAACGGTTTACAGTTATTTGGGTTATTACAATGTCTGCCACTTGGGAAGTGAAATTAAAAACCCGACCCGGAATATTCCGCGGAGCATGTTCCTTTCCATAATCGGAATTTCGGTTCTTTACCTGGCGATGAATATCAGTGTTACGAGCGTTATTCCCTGGGATGAAGCCAAAGACAGTGAGTTTGTTATCAGTTTGTTCATGGAACGACTTGCTGGAGGAACAGCAGCCATTATCGTAACGTGTTTAGTGCTTTGGGTAGCTTTTGCTTCTTTATTCTCAGCTACACTTGGCTACAGTCGAATTCCGTATGCGGCAGCGGCAGATGGTTCGTTCTTTAAAGTCTTTGCAAAATTGCATCCAACGAAACAGTTTCCACATATTTCCCTGTTATTCCTTGGCGCATTGGGATTCATCTTCAGTTTATTGTTCCGCCTCAGCGATGTAATTAGTGCGATTCTGGCGATGCGGATTCTCATTCAATTCATCGGGCAGGCAGTTGGATTGATTCTGCTTCACAAAAAACGTGGAAAGCAGTTCTTTCCATGGAAGATGTCGCTTTATCCGGTTCCTGCAATCTTAGCAATCATTCTCTGGGCTGGAATCTTGATCTCAACAGGTTGGAAGATGATCCTTGGAGGAATTGGCGTTATTACGATAGGAGCGTTGGTTTATTTCATCAAAGCGAAACGAAATGGCGAATGGCCATTCGCTAATTCCGAATTATTGGATGATTTTAAATAGAATGATGAACTAAATTGCTGATTTAAATTCGCGATTATCGGATCAATCTAAATTGCAAACAAGTTCTCTAATTCGGAATTCGTAATTTGGAATTCGTAATTAGAAGAAAAATTACTTGATCTTTAGATCGAGTAATTTTTCTTCTCCGATAAACGCTTCCAAATGATCTCCAATCACAACTGGTCCAACTCCTGCAGGTGTTCCTGTGAAGATGAGATCTCCGGTTTTAAGAGTGACGTACTGAGAAACAAATGCAATGATTTTATCAATTGAAAAGATCATGTCAGCTGAATGTCCTTTTTGAACAGTTGTTCCGTTTTTGTTCAGGGTGAAATGCAGATCAGTGAGATCAACAGAACTTACGGGAATGAAATGAGTGCCCATTGGAGCACTGTTATCGAAGGCTTTGGCTTTCTCCCACGGAAGACTTTTTGCTTTGCATTGTTCTTGCAGATCACGAGCTGTGAAGTCAATTCCCAATGAGATTTCGTCGTAATATGAAGCAGCAAATTTCTCCTGAATGTTTTTTCCCACTTTCTTGATTTTCACCACGATCTCACATTCATAATGCAGATCTTTCGTGAAGTCAGGAATGTAAAAGTCATTTCCCGCCGGTAAATAAGCGGTATCTGGTTTCATAAAAAAAACAGGCTCACTGGGAAGCGGGTTATTCAATTCCTTCGCGTGATCAGCGTAGTTTCTCCCGATACAAATGATTTTCATATTTTATAATTGGTGACTTTGACTCCGCTCAGTCACCCTATTAATATCGATTTGATCTTTCGGAAGGACACTGAGCGGAGTCGAAGTGTACGTTTCTACTTTTTAAACTTGTTTTGCAGCGCAGCCAATTTATCTTCAATACTCAGATTAGAGGTTTCCGATTCGCGTTTTTCACGGCGCTTTTGTTTGATGCGTTCCATTTCTTCGCGTAGCAATTGTTTGGTGAATAGGGGGAAGTCTGCATCCATCATCCATCCAAAATAGCCCGGTTCTGAATCAGCCACTTCTTCTACTGTTTTGCCTTTGTGTTTCCCGAAATTGTATGTCACCTGACCGTCTTTTGTTTTGGCCAATCTTCCTGCAAAGTCATGCCACTCCTGATTCCCCTGACGCGAAAAATCAGAGAGTTCAGGAATTGTTTTGGCTAAATCGGGATAACGCTCCAATTGTGCTTTAAAAACGTCTAAAGTCACCTGAGTATCATACAAGGCATTGTGTGCATTTTCCATGGACTCTTTGCAATAGAACTGGTATGCAGCAGCCAATGTACGCTGTTCCATCTTGTGGAAGATATTCTGTACGTCGATAAACCGGCGCTCATTCACTTTGAATGAATGACTGATCCGCAGGAACTCTTCCGCCAGAACGGGAATGTCGAATTTGTTTGAATTGTATCCTCCCAAATCAGCATCACCGATAAATGCAGCGATCTCATCTGCTAACTCCCCAAAAGTAGGCTCTCCGGCAACCATCTCATCTGTAATTCCGGTAATTTCGGCAGATTCTTTTGTGATAGGAATGGTTGGGTTGACACGTTTGGAATACTCACTCTGTTCTCCATTCGGAGCAATTTTAATCAAAGCAATCTCAATAATTCGATCTTTTGCTACATCCAATCCGGTGGTTTCCAGATCTAACATGACAAAATTTCGAGTGAGTGATAAATTCATAATGTAAAAGTTATACTTCAAAGATGGCGATAATGTCGGTAAATCCAGCACCATAGAGTATAATTGTTTTTCTCCCGCAGATGGCACAGATTACGCTGATAGTGAAAAACTACCTGAAATAATTCGATCATAACTAGTTGTAATCTGCGTTATCCGCGTGATCTGCGGGAAACTTGAATAGCGGGCTATAAACAAAAACACCGACCCAATGGATCGGTGTTTCGGATATAATTTGTTTCGTGCTATTACTTTACAATAATGAACTCAGTTCTACGATTTAACTGATGTCCTTTCTCTTTTTCTTCCCAAGTAGGCATGTTGTCTATTTGAGCATCGGATACTTTCAATTTCGTTTCACCGTATCCTTTTCCGGTAATTCTGCCAGCAGCAATTCCTTTCGAAACAATGTAGCGGGCAGATGCTTTGGCACGTTGATCAGATAATTTGATGTTGTACTCATCTTTACCACGACTATCCGTATGAGAACCTAACTCAATTTTAATACCCGGATTGGCTTTCATAATCTTCACGATCTTATCCAACTCAGCAGCTGCATCCGGACGAATATCCCATTTGTTGTAGTCGAAGTAAATCGGATTTACATCCAAACCGATATCGGTTCCAACTTCGTTTTTAGCCAATGAACGGTCGATGCGAATTTCAGAATTATCATCTAAGGTTACAGGTGCATCATAAGTCATGGTAATGTATCCTGCTTTTTCCAATGTTAAAGCAAATTCCACATTATCACCTTTCTTCATACCACCAAGCGTATCTGTTTTATATGCTCCTGCAGTTTTCGTTAAAGATTGAGATAATTTCTCTCCTGTTTTCTTGTTCACCAAAGTGATTGCAACATCGGATAGTTTTTCTTTCGTCTTACTGTCTGTAATTGTTCCAACCACATAGTAAGGTTTCACCATCATTTGCTTGTCTAAGTCTAACCAGAATTCACGGTAAACTTCCGAGTATTCTTTGTTACATTCTGTTTTGAATTTCTCGTTGTAAAAGTTCTTCTTTCCGTTTTTCTCATAAGAGAACGTTAAGTCATATTCTTTACAAGGCTCCAAAGAATTCATAAAAACTCCGTCACGTAAACGTGGGAACAATTTGCGATCGTATGGATTGTCACAGTTCAAACATCTCAATGTTACAGAAACATCTTCCGGAAGCGGTTGGTTTCCGATCACGTTGATTTTTCCATTTAACACTGCAATATTTTTAACCCCTAAGTAGTTGTTCTTGATTTCATAGATATCTTTTTCACCTCTTCCGTCTACACGAAGAGAAGTCATGTATCCTGTTAAGCCGTCAACTGTTGTGGTGTAGAAAATATCATCACACGTGGAGTTGATTGGAGAACCTAAGTTAACTGCAGGTCCCCATTGACCTTTGCTGTCCATTTTAGACATGAAAATGTCAAATCCACCCATACTTTTAGTTCCATTATTTGAAAAATAAAGGGTACTGTTGTCGATAGAAACGAATGGAGATTCGTCATCCATTGGCCCGTTGATATTTGGTCCTGCATTTACAGGATCTCCCCATGTGCCGTCTTTTTGTTTAATCACATAATAGATATCTCGTCCTCCTAGACCACCTTTGCGGTTAGAAACGAAATACATACGTTGTCCGTCAGGAGTAACTGTTGCATGCGTTTCCCAATCGTTGGTATTGATTTTTTTATCATCCAAATGCGAAACTTCCTGAAATTTGTTGGTAGAGAAATCAGAGTAGAAAATATCTCCGTTTCCTTTGGTATCTTGGTAAACATACACACGACGCTCATCCGGGCTTACAGCCAGTGTTGCTTCGTTTTGTAATGAATCACAGAATTCCAGTTTGATCGGATCCATCCAGGTCGAATCGAAATCGCGGTAAGACACATAAATATCTTCCGGATATTGGTTGTTTCTAGGGTCTAATCCTTTATCTGAGGCACCATTTGACCATCTTCTGCGAGAAGTATAGTACAAAGCAGAACCATCCAATGAAATGACAGGAGAAAACTCCGGGTTAGCCGTGTTAACGGAACTTCCCATGTTTTTCAAATAAACATTTTTTGGGTTGACCATTTCTGCACGTGCAACTTTACACTGCTCCAAATACAGTTTTGCAAAGAAAACGTTATTAGACTTTGCAATTGAATTGGTTAGGAATTTGTTGTAAAACTCTTCTGCTTTATCAATGTTTCCTGCTGCATGATAGCATTTTCCCATTTCAAAATAGGCATCTACCGGAGCAGCTGTTTCTTTGGTGTTGAACGGGTCATACTTTTTGTCCGTTTTCACCACCGCTCTTTCTAAATAAGGAGTTGCTTTAACGAAATCTGTAGACATCTCTAGAAAGATGAATCCACGACGGTAATTGTAGTTCGAACTGGTTGGTTGAAATTCGAGTAGTTTGTCTACGATCATCCCGGCTTGATAGAAGTATCCTTCCTGGATCATAATAGCACTCTCCATGACAAGCTCAGATTCGGAACCGTTGTTAATTAATTCCATTACACGTTTGGTATCGTATTGACCAAACGAAATAAATGGACACAAGAGAGTTAGTAAAATAGTAGATTTCAGTAATTTCATTGTTCTATAAATTAAGAAAGACCCACCTCTTTCAGTTTAAGTTGGTGGGTCTTACGTTCATTTTAATTTTTAGTTACAAAAATGTAAACTTAGATTTCTCTGTTCACATCGAATTGCTCTAAATAGTCAGCAACACGACGCACAAATTGTCCTCCAAGTGAACCATCAACCACACGGTGATCGTATGAATGTGATAAGAACATTTTGTGACGGATTCCGATAAAGTCTCCTTCCGGTGTTTCAATAACAGCAGGCATTTTACGAATTGCTCCCAAAGCAAGGATTGCAACTTGTGGTTGGTTGATGATAGGAGTTCCCATCACGTTTCCAAATGTTCCTACGTTTGTTACAGTATATGTTCCACCTTGAATATCTTCCGGCTTCAATTTGTTATCACGTGCGTTTCTTGCAAGTTCATTAACCGATTTTGCAATTCCTGTTAAGTTCATGCGGTCTGCCTGCTTGATAACAGGAACGATTAAGTTTCCTGAAGGAAGTGCAGTTGCCATTCCGACATTGATATCCTTGCGTTTGATGATCTGATTTCCGGATAAAGAAACATTGATCATTGGGAAATCTTTGATCGCTTTAACAACAGCTTCAATAAAAATAGGAGTGAACGTTAAGTTTTCACCTTCGCGTTTTTCAAATTCCTTCTTCATTTTGTTTCTCCAGTTTACGATATTCGTAACGTCTGCTTCAACAAAAGAAGTCACGTGCGGAGAAACATGTTTCGACATCACCATGTGCTCAGCAATCAACTTACGCATACGGTCCATCTCAATGATCTCATCTCCGGCCATTGGCATAACTACCGGTTCTTTGATGTTGCTTAAGAAAGAAGATCCTCCTGAAACAACTGCTGGAGCAGCTCCATTAGAAGCAGCCGGAGCAGAAACAATAGCAGGTTTCGATTCAGCAACTGCAGCAGGAGCAGTTCCACGTGTATCAATGTATGAAAGAATGTCTTTTTTAGTCACTCTTCCACCCATACCAGTTCCGCCAAGTGCGTCAATTTCTGACATGGAAATATTTTCTTTTTGTGCAATACTTCTTACTAAAGGAGAAATGAATTTTCCATTTCCGCTACTTTTTTCAAGAGTAACTCCTCCGTTTGAAACTACGGCTTGTGCTTGAGTCACTGTTTCAGCAACCGCAGCTACAGCAGCCGGTTCAGCTTTTGGCGCAGCTGGTGCAGCATCTCCGTCTGTAGAGATAATCGCAATAACATCACCAACTTGAGCAACTTGATCCTTTTCAAATAATTTTTGAACCAAAACTCCAGCAGCTTCTGATGGTAATTCATTATCAACCTTATCAGTTGCAACTTCTACCAAAGGTTCATCCATTGCTACAGTATCACCAACTTCTTTTAACCAATTGGTAATGGTAGCTTCTGTAACGCTTTCTCCCATTTTTGGAAGACGAATTTCAATTTGTGCCATATTACGACTAAGAATTCTCGATTAATTTTCGTACAAAAATAACGGAAAAAATAGGATTTTCACCAATGGTTTCTATTGATCCAATTTTTTCCACGTTTTCCATAAAATCTGGATGTCGCGAAACACCGAATATTCGCGTGCATATAGCAAATCCAGTTTTGATTTCAGATTTTCATCCAATCCGCTCAGATGGTCAGTTGGAGTAAGGATTCCCTTTTTGATTTTGGGCAATTGCTTGTTGGATAAATTGCTTTGCTCATTATAGGAAACAACCGTTTTTCGTCCGCTGATCAATTTCAAACTATTTCCGAAGAATTGAAATTTGTTTTTATATGCCCAAATCAATAATGGAGAAGTAAACAATAAGCACATTCCAACCAAAAAATCAAAGAGTCTTTTTTGTCTTCTTTTAGCGGGTTGACTGATGGAATTGATTTCCAGTATGTACAAATCTCCTGCAGTTTCAATGGAATTCGATCCAATGAGGTATTGACTATCGGGTTGCGCAATTTTATAATCAACTGAAACATCCGGAATGGCTGTCATCCAATGGATAATATCGGCAGCGCTCAAATCTTTGGCGCAGAAAATAATTTCGTCAATAGCATGAACCCTTACAATTTGCTCCAATTGATTAATTGATCCCAAAGAATCTGTTCCATGATCATCGTGGAGCGAAACAGAAATGATCTGAGCAATCTTTGGCTGTGTTTGGTGAAGCAGGTTTGAAACGCGTTCAAATTCTTCAGGAGAACCAATGATTGCAAAATTAGCGTGCTTCCTTCCGTTAATCGTGAATCGCTTTCCGATTGCCAGGTGGAGCAGACCCCGTGAAAGCACATAATAAGCAATGATCCAAACAGCTCCAAGCAGAATGAATAAGCGCGAAAATTGCCATTCTTTTGGGAATAAGGCGTAAAGAATTAAAATGAAAGCGGTTCCAATTGCTCCTCCTAAAATGAATTTCTTGAAGGTAATGGGCTGATCGTAACCGCCTTGCAAAGCAACTGAAGACATCCAGATAAAGGTGTAGAACAGGATCAGAATATTGGTGCTTTGCTCAGGGAAATCAATTTGTGACTGATGCCAGTAATTAGTTAATGCAAACAATCCAAGCAAAAGGTACAAGGTGTCAAAAACCGGAAGAGTGATTTTCCGAATGAAACGCATTCCAATTGCCAATCCGGCACGAAAATAAATCGCAGAATTAATCAGGAATGAAAACAGTCGTGCATTCTTCTGTGAAAAATGTTTCCGTGCAAAAATGACCATCGCACGATAAAACACAAAAACATAGTTCACCGAACTTTTCTTGGTGCTTTCTCCTTTATAGTGAATGATTCGTGTCTCCGGAAAATAGACGTTTTTGTAACCTCCTTTGATAATGCGGTAAGAAAGGTCAATGTCTTCGCCGTACATGAAAAATTCTTCGTCTAATAAACCTACTTTATCCAGAGCTTCCTTTCGCATGAGCATAAATGCACCGGAAAGAATTTCAATTTCATTGGTTTCAAATTCGGATAGATAACCTAAATGGTATTTACCAAATATTTTGGATTTCGGGAAAATGCGCGAAATTCCGAAGATCTTATAAAATGCAACGGATGGAGTAGGTAAACCTCTTTTGGATTCTGGTAAGAAAACTCCTTTCCCATCCACCATTCGAACTCCCAATCCACCAACTTCCGGATGCTCATCCATGTATTTTACAACCTTGGATAAAGTATCCTCTTCAATAACGGTATCCGGGTTTAAAAGCAGTTGGTAGTCGCATTCGGAGATTTCCATTGCCTGGTTATTTGCTTTGGAAAATCCTTTATTGTCTTTATTGGCGATGATTTTCACCCATGGAAATTTCTCACGAACCATTTCCACCGAACCATCTACCGAATTATTATCCACTACCCAAACTTCTGCAGGTTCCTGTTTCATTGCTTCTGAAACAGAATTCAGACATTGCTCCAGAAAAAAGACAACATTGTAGTTGACGATAATAATAGCAATTTTTGGAGCAGAATGGGTCACTATAATGGATGTGTATGATTAACTTATTTTACGGCAATACAAGAAATCTCAATCGGCACATTCATGGGCAATTTGGAAACTTGTACGGTTTCTCTTGCCGGAGGCACGTCCTGAAAGTATGATCCATAAACGGCATTCATCTCAGAAAATTGCCCTAAGTCGGTCATGAAAATGCTGCATTTCACAATATGGTTCAATGTGAGATCAGCTTCTTTCAATAGCGTTTCAATATTTTTCAAAATGCGATGTGTTGCTTCTTCAATCGATCCAACCTCCAATTCACCGGTAAATGGGTTCAATGGAATCTGACCACTTACATAAACGGTGTCACCACTAATAATTGCCTGACTGTATGGTCCGATTGGAGCAGGAGCTCCCGGAATTTGAATTGCCTTTTTCATCGATTCTTTTTTGCAAGTTTACTAAATTTGGGGCACATGCGGTTTTTATTAGTAGATAACTTCGATTCCTTTACCTATAACATTGTCCATTATTTGGAACAATGCGATGTGGTGGTAGAGGTGTTCACGAATATGGATGTCGATTGCGCTGCTTTGGATAATTATCAGGCTATTGTGCTTTCTCCAGGTCCGGGTTTACCTCCGCAAGCTGGAAAATTGATGGAAGTCGTTGCTGCAGCATTTGAAAAGAATATTCCTGTTCTGGGAGTTTGTTTGGGAATGCAGGCTTTAGCTATTCATACCGGAGATTCCCTCTACAACCAGAAAATTGTAAAGCATGGATTGAGTGAAGAAATTCGATTAGTGAAGAAAGATTCGCTCTTTTACGTAGAAATTCAGGAAGTCTTTGAAGTGGGACTATATCATTCCTGGGCGGTTCAACTGAATAAGAATTCGCCCTTTACTCCAAGTGCATTTTCTGAAAGCGAAGTATTGATGTCGATGGAAATCCCGGAGAAGAAGATCTATGCTGTTCAGTTTCACCCAGAAAGTATTTTGACTCCGACAGGACTGAAAATGATCCAAAATTTTGTAGGAATTGTAAAAGGAAATTAAATGTCCTGTCGAGTATTCTGCATGTCGTTCTCGATACGTCCGACTAAAAAATCGGACACTCGAACTGACATTTGCGGAATGTATCGAGACACGGACATAACCCCGACATTAAAATGAGATTAGAATTTCACTTGTGGGTATAAAGTATTATGCAATCATAGTAAAAAATTGTATATTGGGGTAAAATTCGAAACTATGAAATGGATTACCACATCGTTATTTCTGTTGTTTTTTGTAGTTGCCAAAGCACAATCTTGTATTGGCGTTTGGGTTACAATTGACGACAAAACAGGCAAGAAAAAGTCTAAGATTGAGCTTTACAAGAAAGATGAAAAGCTTTATGGAAAAATCACTTTCTTATATCCGCGTGAAGGAAGAGAAGATAATCCGAAGTGCAAGAAATGTACCGACGACCGCAAAGATCAACCCTTGGTTGGTTTGCAAATTGTTCGTGGATTGAAATGGGATGGTGGAGAATGGGAAGACGGAACGATCGTAGATCCTGAAAACGGAAAAGTGTATACTTGTGCTATCTGGATTGATAAAGATGATTTTACCAAGTTACATGTAAGAGGATATGTTGGTCCGTTTTACCGAACCCAAACTTGGATTAAGAGTAAAGACTAACTCCAAAGTAATCAGCATTTGCTGAAAATTCAGGAGTTATATGATACAAAAAAGCCCCAACAATAAATGTCGGGGCTTTTTTATTTCGTTTAATGTCTTATGCAGCTTTCTTTTGGCAGCAAGTTCCTCCTGATTTTTCACCAGAACAAGAACCTTTTTTGTTTTTCTTCTTTTTACCTTTTTTATCGTCATGTTTAACGATAGAAACAGGAGTGTTGTTAGAAGAAGCGTAAACTGTAGCGCTTACAGAACCTACGAACATTAATAAAGTCAATGCAACAAATGCTTTTTTCATGATTCAATGTTTTAATTTGCTTAAAAATACAATTAATATTAGAATGAGCCAAGCTTCGTTAACTTAGCTTTAACATCTTGGTCAATTTTAACATCTAATTTCGTGCCAAGAGGTAAAAACACATCCACACGAGATCCGAATTTGATAAACCCAAATTCCTGACCGGTTTCAGCAGCTTGCCCTTCTTTTGCATAATAACAGATTCTTCGTGCAACAGCTCCTGCAATTTGTCGGAATAAAACTTCCTGACCTGAGGAATGCTGAACTACAAACGTACTTCGTTCATTATCTGTTGAACTTTTCGGATGCCATGCAACTAAAAAGAGTCCTTTGTGGTATTTCACATACTTCACCAATCCACTGATTGGGAAATAGTTTGCGTGTACATTTAAAGGCGACATGAAAATAGAAACCTGAATCCGGCGGTCTTTAAAATACTCCGTTTCTTCTACTTCTTCAATCACCACTACTTTTCCATCTGCAGGACATAAAATATCCGAATCAGTGAATGTAAATGTGCGTTTCGGGATTCTGAAAAACTGAACCACCAAATAAAGCATTACCAATGCTCCGGCGGATAATAACAAGAATAGCCAAAGCCAATCTGTTTTTGTATATAACCAGTAATTTCCCCATTGGATTAGTCCCAGAATAATTACTGCAATAATAATTGTAGTTGTTCCTTCTCTGTGAAGTGTCATGCTTTGATGTTAACTAATGAGCGCCAAAAGTACATATAAAACGGGAGCTACGAAAAGCATCGCGTCAATTCTGTCCAGAATTCCACCATGGCGGGGAAGAATATTTCCGGAATCTTTGATGTTGATGGAGCGTTTTAATTTGCTCTCAAATAAGTCTCCAAGTGTAGCCAAAATACTTGCCAAAACAGATACTCCGGCAATTGCAAGTGCATTCATGGTATTGAATGATCCGACAAAATAAAGGATTGCCAACATGACAAGTGCTGCACCAATTAATCCACCGATAAATCCTTCACGCGTTTTCTTTGGAGAAACACTTGGAATCAATGGATTCTTTCCAAACAAGCGCCCGAAAACGTAAGCTAATGTGTCATTCAAATAAATCGGTAAAAGTACTATCAACAACATTTGCTTATCCAGGTTGTTTGTCAAGGTGTAAGCAATCGCCAGAACCCACATCGGCAGGACAGGGTAGAACAAATTGAATACAAACGGACTTTTGAAAACGAAATCAATCTTTTCCTTTTTGAAGATCCAGTAAGACATGACCAAAAGGCTAATAATTAAGATTCCCCAAAGGATAAAAAGTATAGGCGTTTCAACAAAATACTGCCAAACCGGATTGAAAAGTAAAGGATAAAAACCTTTTGCAGTTTGGATCAACAAAGGCATGAATAGAACAGTGACTAGTAAAAGTGCCGGCAATTTCATGCTGTACTTAAACGAGCTTTTCTTGCTCATTTCAGCCAATTCGTGTGTTCCCAACATGGTAAACACATAAAACACTACATTCAGAAGATTGGCATTGTGTCTCACATCGTATACGAAAGGAGTGAAAACCACCATCAAAAATAAAGCCCCGAAAACGGAGCGTATCAATACATCTTTCATCCTAAAAAAATCCCCCGAAGCAGAATTTACATCTACTGCGGGGGAATATATTAAAGTTTATTATTCTTCTGATTTCGGCGTACTGTTATCCAACGGTTCAATGGTTGGATTAATTACGTTCGATTCTGAATCTGTTGCTGTGTTTTCGTTCATTGGGCTCTCCGGGTTGAAGTCAACTTCAGAGTCTTCATCCGGAGCAGTGTTGATTGCCGCATTAATTTCTTCTTCCGATTTCCACAGGCGTTTTCCAAAGATTTCTTCTAAGTCTTCTTTGAAGATCACTTCCTTATCCAAAAGCTTGTCTGCCAAGGCAGTCAATTTATCCTTGTTTTCACCAAGAATTTTCAAAGCTCTCTGGTATTGCGTTTCGATCAATTTACTTGCCTCTTCGTCAATGATACGGGCTGTATCTTCCGAATACGGTTTTGTAAAGGAATCACGACCTTGTGAATCATAGAATGAAATATTTCCAACACGTTCATTCAATCCGTAGATAGAGACCATTGCATAAGCTTGTTTGGTCACTTTTTCCAAGTCACTCAAAGCACCGGTGGAAATTTGTCCGAACATTAATTGCTCCGCTGCACGACCACCCAATGCAGAACACATATCATCCAAGATTTGTTCTGTAGTGGTGATTTGTCGTTCTTCCGGTAAGTACCAAGCTGCTCCTAATGAACGACCACGTGGTACAATCGTCACTTTCACTAAAGGATGTGCATGTTCTAATAACCAAGAAGTGGTAGCATGACCGGCTTCATGGAAAGCAATCGCACGTTTCTCTCCTTTAGTAATGATTTTATTTTTCTTCTCTAATCCACCGATAATACGGTCAACTGCATCTAAGAAGTCTTGTTTTTCAACGAATTTTTTGTTTTTACGTGCAGCAATCAAAGCCGCTTCGTTACACAAGTTTGCGATATCTGCTCCTGAGAAACCTGGTGTTTGTTTACTCAAGAAATCAACATCCATGTTTTTATCCAGTTTCAATGGTTTCAAATGGACTTGGAAAATTTCCTTACGCTCATTTAAATCTGGCATGTCTACATAGATCTGACGGTCAAAACGACCTGCGCGCATCAATGCTGCATCCAATACATCTGCACGGTTTGTTGCTGCTAAAATGATTACTCCGGAGTTTGTTCCGAAACCATCCATTTCAGTTAACAACTGGTTCAAGGTGTTTTCACGCTCGTCATTTGAGTTGAAGCCGTTGTTTTTACCTCTTGCACGACCAATTGCATCAATTTCATCAATAAAGATAATTGCAGGTGCTTTTTCTTTTGCCTGACGGAATAGATCACGAACACGTGAAGCTCCAACTCCAACAAACATTTCTACGAAATCAGATCCTGAAAGCGAGAAGAAAGGAACTTTTGCTTCACCGGCAACCGCTTTTGCCAACAAGGTTTTACCAGTTCCCGGAGGACCTACCAATAAGGCTCCTTTTGGAATTTTAGCACCTAGTTCTGTATATCGTTGCGGACTTCTTAAGAATTCCACGATTTCCTGAATTTCTACTTTTGCTCCTTCCAAACCTGCAACATCTTTAAATGTGATGTTGGTAGATTTACCTTTCTCGTAAACCTGAGCACGGGATTTACCAATGTTAAAAATCTGACCTCCGGCTCCGCCGCCACCTCCTGACATACGGCGCATAACGAAAACCCAAATCAAAATAATGATTAGAATCGGTAACAGGAAGCCCAGAATTGAACCAAAATAATCTCGTTCTTCAATTGGTGGGGCAGATATTGTAGCTTTTCCTTTAGCAACCAATCGGTCATTGATCTCATCCAGCTTGGTTTCAAAGTTTCCTGCATCAACGATATCAATAGAAAAAACGGGCGCACTTTTTTGAGTGAAACCATTGCTTTTCTTTTCCAGCGCTTTTTTGATGAATTTCAATTCTCCCTTTGGATTCGGGTTTTCCTTTATAAATTTCTCGCCTTTTTCATTCAGTTTGAAATCAACACGTTTGTAATTTACAATCCGCGCATCCCCAATCATACTGGAATCTGCTAAGGAATAGAATGTGTTTATATTACGCAATTGAGCATCCGAAGAACCGTTGTAATAAGCCGCAACGATAATTCCTACTACGATCACTGCGTAAATCCAATATATCGCGTAAGGATTTTTTTTCGGTTTGTTTGAATTGTTATTTTCAGCCATAATAGAGTTAATTCAAATTTGGAATATCTGTTCTGAGTGCATCTGACCAAAGATCTTCCAATTCATAAAAATGTCGTGCATCCTTGTAGAAAATATGTGCTACAACACTTACATAATCCAATAAAACCCACTCGGAAGTTGTTTTACCTTCCTGGTGCCATGGTTTCTCTTGTAATTCTTTTCGGGTGTGTCTTGTTACTGTAGAAGCAATACCATCCACTTGCACACTGGATTCACCGGAGCAAATGACGAAAAAGTCTGTAACTGCACTTGAAATGTTTCGTAGGTCTAAGACAACGATGTCTCTCGCTTTGTTTTCTTGCATACCTTCAACGATAGCGTCGCAAAGTACTTTAGAATCTATGTCGTTTTTTAATTTATACATTCGTAAATTTGTAAGTACAAATCTAAGCATTTATTAGCTTGATTTGTGTGATTGTTAAATGCAAATACTTGTTAATAAAACATGATTGGTCAACAAATTATCCAATTACATGAGGTAGACTCTACTAACAATTATGCTGCCAAGCTGCTTTCAGAGGGGAAATTGGCGCATGGGACTGTAATTTTGGCAGAGCATCAAACCGCAGGAAGAGGACAAAGAGGTCGAAACTGGCAGTCTGTGGGCTCTAAACAGTTTACCGGAACCTACTTTTTGAAAACTGATTTTTTGTCAGTTGACCACTTATGTTACCTGAATATGGGCATTGCACTTGCTGTGCGTGGAATGATTCAATCCTTTACACGCAAAAAAGTGACCATCAAATGGCCGAATGATATCTTTATTGAGAGTCAGAAAATTGCCGGAATATTGATCGAAACGAATTGGAAAAATGGTCGGGTAGAAGGTGCAATTGTTGGGATTGGAGTAAATATTTCGCCTGTTCAAACCGTTGGTTATGCCACTTCTTTGGAAGAAATTTCCGGAAAATCTCCCGAAGTGTTTAGCGTTTTGGATGTACTGTCTCAGAATTTAAATGAATTTTATCAGTATATCCAGCGATCTGATTTCGAATATCTAAAAACTACTTACGAGTCTTTTTTATGGAAAAAGGATGAAGAAATCACTCTGGAAGAACGTCAAAATCCGATTCCGTTTATAGGAATGATTCGTGGAGTAGATCAAATAGGGAATTTATTGGTTGAAAGGGACGGAGTCATTACGATCTATCACAACCAGGAATTGAATTTTGAAGCGAACTATGGGAAGGAATTACGAATACCATCCCGATAGCTATCGGGATCCTGATTCTGAATTATATAAAAAACGTAAGGGCGCGATTAATCGCGCCCTTACGTTTTTTATAATGTAAATATTATTCAAATTGTTTTTGAAGATTCTTAGTCATTACGACAAACAGGCTGGTCAATGGTTTCTCTACCATCATCTTCATAAACATATTGATGTTCGCCTCGAATTCAAGATGGCCTTCACATGTATCACCTGTTTCTTTCAAGATGATTGATAAAGTATAGCTAAATGGCGCTTTATCGCCTGATTCCATGACGATTTTGGTAGTTGGTTCCTTAGATACGTAGATCAAAGGAATAACAATTCCCCCTTGAGCTTTAAACGAACAACCATTTTCATTTGACTGAAAATCAGAAATTTTATCTGTTGGAAGTAAGTGTTCAATATTCTTCGCATCTGAAAGAAATTCAAATACTTTCTGCGATGAAGCATTTACAGGTGAAGAATCAGTCTTTAGTAGCATGGTTTTAGTTTTTCCAGTTTTCAGGATTGATTTTCCATTCGCGCAACGAATCGATATCTACGGGTGTTACATAATCGGATTTCAATGCCTGATCAATCAAGTGATCGTAATCTGTCAATGTTACAAACGGACATTCGGCATCTGCGAAATTTTTAATAGCAACATCAAAGCCGTAGGTAAAGATTGCTACCAAACCTTTTACTTCCAAGCCAGCTTCTCTTAAATCTTTTACAGCCTTTAAACTGCTTCCTCCTGTAGAAATCAAATCTTCAATTACAACTACGCGTTGTCCTTTTTCAAAATGACCTTCAATTTGATTGCCCATGCCATGCGCTTTCGCAGAACTACGAACATACACAAAAGGAATTCCTAACTCTTGTGCTACTAATGCTCCTTGTGCAATTCCTCCGGTAGCAACACCTGCAATGATATCTGGCTTACCGAAGTGTTCCAAAATTGCATCTGCGTATCCCTGACGAATATACGTTCTGATTGCCGGGAAAGAAAGTGTGATTCTGTTATCACAATATATCGGCGATTTCCAACCTGAAGCCCATGTGAATGGAGAATTTGGTTGTAATTTTACTGCTTTAATTTGTAGCAAAAATTCTGCTACTTTTAGTGCTCGATCTTTATTTAAAATCATACCGCAAATGTACAAAGTTTTTATTGATAATTCGGTTATAGAATTTTTGGATTCTTCTGAGAAAATACCTTCCAAGAGGTATGATTTAGTCCTGAATTCCGTAGGAAATGATTTGTCAAAGCTGTTGGATCAGTTCGATTTTTCAGATTCAACCGTTTGTTTATTAGTGATTTATGATGATTTTGAATTGGCGTTCAATCAGGTTTTTAATGCCTATGAGTTTATGGATGCTGCCGGAGGAATAGTAAAGTGTAATCGGCGGTATTTATTTATTGAACGACATGGAATGTGGGATATCCCGAAAGGGAAATTGGATTCAAATGAACAACCCTGGGAGGCTGCAGTTCGTGAAATTGAAGAAGAATGTGGTATCAAAGGACCAACAATTGATCACTTTCTTGGCATTACATTTCATACCTATTCCTATAGGGGAAGGTTGACAATCAAAAAGAATTGGTGGTATGCGCTCAATTATTCCGGATCTATGGAGGTGACACCACAGGAAGAGGAATCCATTACACAAGCCATTTGGATTGAAAAAAGTGAGTGGAAAATGATCCGCGATAACACCTATGATTCCATTCTGGAGGTGCTGGATATGGCGAAGGGGTTTTAATTATCAATTATAAATGATTTAATTATCAATAGGAATTACCTTCTTGATAATTCATAATTGATAATTAAAATAATCAGTCTATGATCCGGTGTTTCTGTGCAATCTTCACCGCTTCCATTTTATTGTGTGCCTGTAATTTGCTGTAGATGTTTTCAATATGCTTGCGAACTGTTGATGGTGAGATAATCAGGTTTTCAGCAATTTGTTTGTAATCCATTCCTTTGCTTAACTGATTCAAAACATCAATTTCGCGAGGTGAAAGATCTGGTTTTTCCGTGTCGTACTTTTCTTCTGAAGGTTTCAATGGATTTCTTAGTAATCTCAATGCTTTCGAGGCAATTCCGGATGACATGGGTGCTCCGCCTTCCACAATAGACAAAATGCTTTGCAGTAAGATGCGTGGATTTTCATCTTTCAATAAATACCCATTTGCTCCGGCCAGAATTGCCTGAAAAATCGATTCTTCATCATCCAATACGGTGAGCATAATGACTTTAATTTGCGGATAGCGTTCTGAAATGATCCGGGTAGTCTCAATTCCATCCATTTCCGGCATCTGAATGTCCATCAATACTACGTCAACTGTTGTGTCTTCTGCTAGTTTTTCCAGAAATAGCTTTCCGTTGAATGCATGGAATTTGAACTTCAATTCTCCCGGAAAAAGGGCTAGTTTTTCCTGAATGGATTTTGCTAAAAAAGCATTGTCTTCGGCTACTGCAATTCGGATCATACTAATTGAGAATTGAAAAGTTAAAATTGAAAATTGAAAAGTAAACTGCGCTTCCGCTTGTTTTTATCAAAAGCTTTGCTTTTTCTTCTGCAAATGTGCAATCATAAATAAAAAGAATCAATACGTCAGATGACGAATGTACAGGAAATAGTGGTGCCTCCATTTTCTGAAGTGTTTAGTTTAAATTCGCCTCCGATCTGTTCACAGCGGTAGCGCATGTTTTGCAATCCGTTTCCTGTGGTGTTTTCTGCTTGGATCCCTTTGCCGTTATCGGTAATTGTAATAAATGCCCGATCCTGTTTTTCATCAAGGGTGATTCGGATTAGAGTAGCTTCTGCATGCTTCAATGTGTTTTGTATGGATTCCTGAATGATCCGAAAAAGGTTTAATAATTCCGTAGATTTTAAAGGGTAATTCTGTTCCAGATTATTGACGATTTCAAGGGGAATCGGGATCTTACTTTTGATGCTTTCAATGCGTGTTATGAGTGTTTCAATACTTCCGTCTTCAGAATTCATTGCCCAAATTGTGCTGCGGAGTTCCTGCATGGTATTTCTTCCAAAGTCGCTTAAATCATGTAGTTTGGAGTTTAGTAGTTGATTCTCTTCATCCAAATAAGAAAGGTTGTCGATGGAAGAAATCAGGTAGGTGATCTGAGAACCAACATTGTCGTGCAATTCTCTCGAGATACTTAGTTTTTGTTCGTTCAATTGTTTTTCACGCAAATAGTGTTCTTCTTGCTTTGTACGAATTAATTCCTCTTTGGCAATTTTTCGTTTGTGTCTGAAAAACAAGAAGACCACAACGAACAGCAGCAGTAATGCAGCAGAAACACCAATCCAAATTGCCTGATACAATTGATTTTTTGCGTTTTTGGCTTCACTTTCTGCCAATGCACGTTGGTTTTTCTCTAATTCATATTTTCCAAAGACATCTGCTATGAGTTCATTTCCTTGAAAAATGGAAACGCTGTCCTGATACTTATTTTGAAGCACGAGGTATTCGGCGGCCTTTTGGTAGTTTTTTCTGCTTAGTTCCAATTCAGATAAACCGCGATAGGCATTCATAATTTGTTTGTATGATTTGGTGTCTTTGACCAGTCGAAGTCCGTAATTCAGGTAGTAAGAAGCCGAATCTAATTGATTCAGATCTGCAAAAGAGTTACCGATGTTTACGGCAATAATTCCTTCGCCTGTTTTTGAATGGAGCTGCTTGTATAATTTGAATGCTTGTTGGTAATACTTCAAACCAAGATCCGTATTTCCGACTGCTCTTTCCACCACGCCCAATCCTTGATAAACCATCGCAAGCTGTTCCTGCTGATTCATTTCTTTAGCAATAGGAACTGCTTTCAGATACATTTCCCGGGCTTTCTGATATTGATTTAATTTTTGATAACAAGATCCCAGATTTCCATAGTTTGTGATCAGAACCAATTTATTGTCCGTTCGAAGTGCAATTTCATTTACATCCAGCTGCATTTTCAGAGCTTCTTTAATGAAACCACCAGCCTCCAATACATTTGCGCTGTTTTGATAGATTTGAAGTAGTGTTATTTCATCTCCAAGGATCTTCGCAAAATAAATAGCCTGATTATAGGATTGCTGCGCTTTTTTGTACTGTCCTAATTCATAGTAGCCATTTCCCAGTTTTGCATAGGAGGAAATCATTCCGGAAGTGTCTTTTAAGCGTGAGCGGATTTCAAGTGCCTGGTGGTTTAGCTCGACCGATTTTTGAAAATTCCCGGTCGTTAAAAACGGCATGGAATAATCATTATAGGTATTCGCTAAAATAGATTCATCGTTTAGTTTTTTAGCCAGTTTCAATGATTTAGAACCAAAAGCGATGGCTTTTTTTGCATCCGATCGGAAGTAGTAGAAGGTTAAATCGTTTAAGAGCTGGACCTTTTCTTTTCCTTTTTTTTGAGGAATCAACTGTTCCAGAGAGTCCAATTGTTGCTGTGTTTGCGCCAATAATGAGCTGCTTAAAAGAAATAGAAACCAACCGAAAATAAATTTCATGAAACTCGTTTTGAATGGATTACGAAGATATCTTTTAATTGCGAATTCGGAATTACGAATCACGAATTGTGAGTCGCAGCTCACAGGATAGACTATGCAGGTAATTCAAAAGTCCCGGTGTTGTGAGAAGTGGTTCAATTTCGAATTTAATTTTTTGTTAATTAAACAACCATTCTAAAAAGAGTTCGTATTCTTGTATAGTTAAAACTAAAACACATGAAAGTAATAGCAATTCTAGCCGTTTCATTGATATCATTTGGAACATTCGCACAAACAACGAACGATAAAGCGAAAAAAGAAGTAAAGACAGAAGCGAAATCTCCTGTATCTTTTAAAACGTTAAAAATAGAAAGAGCTGAGATTCCTTACGATTCTAAGGAGCCATTCATCTTCGAATTTAAAAACAACGGAAAAACTCCTTTGATCATTACAAATGTTCAGACTTCTTGTGGTTGTACAGCTGCTGAGAAACCAACTGAACCAATTGCAAAAGGAAAATCTTCTAAAATTGTTGTAAACTACGATACAAAACGTGTTGGACAGTTCACTAAAACAATTACGGTAACATCGAATGCTTCTACAGAGCCGATCATTTTAACGATCACAGGTAAAGTACTTCCTCAGGAAGCTGCTTCTGAAGCTCCGAAAACAAATTAAGATCAAATAATATAAAAAAGAAGGGGCGGAAAATTTTCCGCCCCTTCTTTTTTGGTCTAATTTTTTTAGTCCTGAATCTCGATTGCAAGAATGCGATCACCTTGTCTGATATCATCAACGATATCAACACCTTCGATTACTTTTCCAAAGCACGTATGCTGACGATCCAAATGCGCTGTATTGTTTCTGCTGTGGCAAACAAAGAATTGAGATCCACCAGTATTTTTTCCTGCATGAGCCATTGAAAGCACTCCACGGTCGTGGTGTTGATTTCCTCCGGTTAATTCACAGTCAATTTTATAACCCGGTCCACCTGTTCCAGGCATTCCTGTTGCTCCTTCACGTGAATTCGGGCATCCTCCCTGAATTACGAAATCTGGCAAAACGCGGTGAAATGTTAATCCGTCGTAGAATCCTTCTTTAGCCAACTTTACAAAGTTCGCAACTGTATTCGGTGCATCTTCTTGGAAGAAGGTTACACGCATATCTCCCTTTTCGGTACGAATGATAGCTTCCATTTTATTTAAAGTATTTTTCACAAAAATACTTTAAAAATTACGAATTGCGAATGCCGAATTCCGAATTGGAGTTGCACATTGGTTCGACGAGCTCACCGTTCAGATTCTGAAACAGAAAAAAGTAGAATTAAATCAATGATTCTTGGATTCACAATTCGTAATCCGTAATTCGGAACCCGGAATTATTGAAACCCTATCGATTTCTAATTGGGAGATTTTAACAAATTGGCTTCCATGGTAACTGCTACAACTGAAAATGATGTGTAAATTTGCTCCATGAGTCATACAACGATCGCTCGAGATAAAATCAAACAATTTTCATCTTTTTCCCATGCTTTTGGGAACCAACATACATTCGGGCAATTTCTTACAGCACCATTGAGTTCTATTTCGGATCTGCAGGCGCAAGCAAACAAAAAGAAGGAAGTTTATTCTTCCGATACGCGACAAAATTTAGTGCAAGTTTGGAACAAGCAAATTGTATCTTACGCATCTAAAAGTCAATTAGAGAATCTGAAATTACTGGAGAACGAAGACACGTTTACCATTACGACAGGACATCAGTTGACGCTTTTTGCCGGACCACTTTATTTGATTTATAAAGTACTGCATGTTGTTCGCTTATCAGAAGAGTTTAACAAGAGTCAAAACGATTTTAAAGCTGTTCCGGTGTTTTGGATGGCTTCCGAAGATCATGATTTCGATGAAGTGAAATCAACCCATTTATTCAATCAAAAATTGACCTGGGATTCACATCAAACCGGTCCGGTTGGTCGTTTTAACATGAACGATTTCGGTGAAGTTTCTTCTCAGTTTAAAGCTTTTTTTGAAGGAAAAGAAACGGAAATCAATGAACTGATTGCGATTTCTGAAAAACCGGAGTATGCTGCATATTTACAGGAGTTTATCAGTAAATTATTCTCTGATTTTGGAGTGTTGGTTCTTCAACCGGATAGTCGGAATCTGAAACGGGAGTTTGTTCCGGTTATTTTAAGAGAAATCTCCAGTAACTTGGCTCATCATGCTGTTCTGAATACGAATAAACTAATTGAATCTGCAGGATATAAACCACAAGCCCAGGCAAGGGATTGCAACTTGTTTTATTTGAAAGCCGGAGAACGTTTACGTATTGAGCCTGTGGAAAACGGGTTGGCAATTGATGGTAAAGTTTTCAGTATAGAAGAACTGACTAAGTTGGTAGAATCAGAGCCTGAAAATTTTTCACCCAATGTGATTTTGCGCCCGGTTTACCAGGAAACAATTTTACCGAATTTGGTTTACGTTGGAGGAGGAGGTGAAATGGCCTATTGGATTCAATTGAAGGGAGTTTTTTATGTTCATCATACCTTATTTCCATTGATTCAACAACGTGTTTCATTACAATTAGTTGATGGCGCATTGAAAAAACGGATGGACAAATTGAATTGGGATAACGTGCGTTATTTCGAATCAAAAGAAGATTTGAAGAAACTATTCCTGAAGGAAAATGAAGGGGATGACTTGGATCTTTCTGTTCTCTATTCCGAGTTCAATACACTTCGTTCAACAATGATTGAAAAGGCGAAAGCCATTGAAGCAACTTTGGAATCTTTTGCTGAAGCGGAAACTGTTCGAATAAAGAAACAACTGGAATCCTTTGAGCAGCGTTTGGTGAAACAACTCAAACAACGCCACGAACAGGTTTTGCAGTCGATTGATTTTATCTCTGAGCGCATCATACCAGAGAATACTTTGCAGGAACGCTATTTTCACTGGCTGCAATTTGCACCAAGCGGAGGATATAAAGAACTGTTGAATCAGATTCACGCAGAAATTGATCCTTTTGAGGCGGAATTGATCGTTGTTGATTTGACAAAATAGTTTCCCGCATTTTTTTGACCACATAGGTACATAGACCATATAGAAGATTGATTTGACTGAATAGATTCCCGCAGATAACTCGGATTTCGCAGATGTTTTTTTGTTATACCCGGAAAATGGAAATGCAACTACTAATTAGTGTAAGAGATTAATGAAATGATTTATACCTCTATCAGATATTTTAGGGTTGGTTCAGTGATAGTCGGTTCTTTGTTGCTTATTTTATCTGTCTTTCTTCCGTATTATAGCAGTTGTGAATGGAATTCGGATGAGTCTGGAACTATTTCCACTCTAATCTTTAGCTATGAGCATATTCCGTTTTGGATGCAATTCTCTCTTACAATAGCAGTATTCTTTTCAGGATATTTTTATCGTGACATCGTTAACAAAGCGTTGTTATATACGTTTTCGTCTCTTCTTATCCTGTTCTTATTATTCAGTCTGCCTTTCAGTGGAAATCCATGTGTTCCTCAGCTTGAAATAGGTAAGTTTCTTAATCTGATAGGAACATTTTTTGTGGTTTTAGCCACATTTATTTCTATTTATAGGGAAGTGGATTAATTCAATTTCCATCAAGTTATTAATTGAATCTGCGTTCCTCTGCGAAATCTGCGGGAAATAATAAAAAACGCATGCTTGTTCCAACGAAATAGAAACATTTACACTAATTTCGGGAATTCAACGTTTAAGCGAAGATGCGAAACCAATTTCTAGTATTATTTCTTCTTGTTTTTATGCCTTTGACCGCTCTTTGGTCGCAAGTTCAGGTAAACGGAAGTGTACTGGATAATAGAAAAACAGTTTTGCCAAATGTGAAGGTGATCTTCGTTCTCGGAAATGATACTGTTTCTGCTGTGAGCGATAAAGATGGTCGTTTTCAGGTTCAACTCACTTCGCAAAAGTATGGGATGATTGCTCAATTTGATGCGGAGAATGATTTCAAGAAAAATGTGCAAATCCCTAATGTAGATTCATTTATTCTGGATCCAATTATTTTTAATTTCGGTTTTATTGAGGTTGATATCAATCAATCCAAGGAAGATCTGAATGGATTAGATAAAATCCCGCCGATTGATTTGCAGAAGCAAGTGCTTGGGGGTGTTGAACGTATGCTCGTACTAACTCAAGCCGGGGTAAACTCCAACAATGAATTGACTTCCAATTACAATGTTCGCGGAGGAAATTACGATGAGAATTTGGTGTATGTTGATGGTTTTTTGATCAACCGACCTTTTCTAACACGTTCCGGGCAGCAGGAAGGATTGAGCTTTATCAATACGGCATTGGTTCAGGATATTTATTTCTCATCCGGAGGTTTTCAATCCATGTATGGAGATAAACTGAGCTCGGTTTTGGATATTCATTACAAAAAGGCGGATTCACTGCGCATTTCAGCCATGGCTTCTTTACTTGGTGTGGAAGCTCACATAGAAGATAAAATTGGAAAGCACGATCGTTTTCGATATTTGTTCGGCGCCAGATACCGTGCAAATGGCTATTTATTAAATTCCCTGCCAACAAAAGGAAATTACAATCCGGTGTTTTGGGATGCTCAGGCAGTAACAAACTATACGATGAACGAGCATTGGTCCTGGACCATGTTGGGTCACGTTTCATCCAATACTTATCAATTTGCTCCGCAGACCAGTCAAACGGATTTTGGGACAGCGAATCAGGCGTATTCATTCAATATTTATTTCGAGGGGCAGGAAAAAACGAAATTCCTAACTTCAACTGTTGGAACTTCATTGAATTACACATCCAAAAAATACGAAGGGAAAACCTTCTTTACGTATTTTAGAAGTGATGAGCGGGAAAACTTTGACATCTTAGGTGAATACTATATCAACGAGTTGGAAATGGATCCTTCCAAAGAAGAATTTGGTGATTCCATTGCTGTTCTGGGAGTTGGTGGCTTTTTGAACCATGCCCGAAACAAATTGAAAGCAGACATTATCAGTGTTTATCACGATGGCTCTGTCATTTTCAATCCGAAAAATAAAAATACCAAGCACGAATTGAAGGTGGGAGCCGGAATTCAGATAGATCATTTTGATGATGTATTGAGCGAGTGGAAATTTGTCGATTCAGCTGGTTTTTCGCAGGTTGATCAACCTACTGATGAAGTGGACTTGTTTGAAACGATTAAAAGTAAACTGCAATTAGATAATCAGCGTTACAATGCGTATGCTCAAGATCATTGGGAATGGAAGAAGGTTCGCAAAAATATTCCGGTTGAAAAGAAATTGACCTATAAAGATTCAACGGGTACGATTCGTGAACGTTTCATTCGTGACACGATAGATGAATCACGCACCGGATTGAGTTTGGATTATGGTTTACGCGGAACTTATACGACTTTCAATAGTGACGGTTTCATTACTCCACGCTTATCGTTGACTTATTTCCCGGTGAAGTATGTATACCATAACGGCAGGTTCGTTCGCAGAGGTGTTCGGTACCGTTTTTCATCCGGATTGTATTACCAACCACCTTTTTACAGAGAGTTCAGAACGTTTACAGGACAAATAAATCAGAATGTAAAATCGCAGAAATCAGCTCATTTTGTTCTGGGAATGGATTACAGTTTCTTTATGTGGAAACGCGAATCTCCGTTTAAATTTTCAGCAGAAGCTTATTACAAATACTTGTGGGACGTAAACCCTTACGAAGTTGATAATGTGCGTACACGCTATTTTGCAGAGAATAATGCCGTAGCTTATGCAGCGGGATTGGATTTGAATTTGAATGGTGAATTTGTTCCTGGCTTGATGTCCTTTTTCAAATTAGGGTTGCTTTCTACGAAGGAAGATGTTAAAGACGATTATTATTACGATTACTATAATTCAGCTGGTGAAAAGATTATTTACGGTTTCAGTGAAGACCAGGTGGCTGTTGATTCTGCCCGTGTAAATCCGGGATATATTCGCAGACCAACAGATCAGCACGTTACGGTGGGTGTATTGTTCCAGGATCACATGCCGGGATTGCAGCAGTTGACTTGTCAGGTTGGAATTACCTATGGTTCTCGTTTACCTTACGGTCCGCCGGATCATTCACGCTACAAAGATACTTTGACCATGAAATCATATTTCCGTGTGGATATGGGAATGTCTTATGACATACTGTACCGTAAACCCGGAAAGACCCGTAATTTCCTGCGAGGAATGGAAAGTGCTATTATTTCCTTTGAGGTATTTAACTTGCTTGGAGTAAACAATGTGCTTTCAAAACAATGGGTGCAGGACGTTTCCGGGAAGTATTATTCAATTCCGAATTACCTGACACAGCGTCGATTTAATGTGAAGCTGATCATCCGAATTTAGATCATTTCAACAAGCCATGACATTATCAGCAGAGCAGATCCTTTCTGAAATTTCTTTCAAAACCAGTAGAAGCGGAGGGAAAGGAGGGCAGAATGTCAATAAGGTTTCTTCTAAAGTTGAATTAAACTGGAATATTCAAACTTCCACACTAATCACGGATGAACAACGTGAGCTCTTGCTGGTTAAACTTTCTCATAAGTTGACAAAAGAAGGTGTACTTCAAATCATTTCGCAGTCTGATCGGTCTCAATTAGGGAATAAGCAGTTGGTTTTGGAAAAGCTGGACGAATTGCTTGGATTTGCTTTTAAAATCGTCAAGAATAGAAAGGCAACGAAAGTTCCACGAGGAGTAAAAGAACGTCGTCTGTTGGTGAAGAAGAAAAAGGCAGAGATTAAGAAGTTGAGGGGGAGGGTGGATTAGAGATCAGGTTTGTTGGATACCTCTTCTTCTGTTTGATTCCTGTTGTAAGAAATCTGAAATAAACATCCAATCATCAGGAATACATCTCCAAAAATCATTAAGATCATTCCAATTCCTGTATTTCCATGAAGCAGTAAGGCCCACTCGAATCCAATCAATGAACATCCGATAAAAGTCACAACAACGGCAAAAATCCCGAATAAGACAACTGCTAATTTGGCAACGAATCGTTTTCCATGATATCCGCAAATAAGCGGAATGGTAAGTAAAATAAAATTGAGATAGTATACAGAATGGGTAATTCCGAATGCCGGCTTGGTTACAAAATCCCCAAAATTATTTTCCCCTTTAATGTCAATGATCGTGTAGCCAAGTGGAAGAAAACCTGCAAGTGCAAGAGAGATAATCCCTAAAGTGATGAAAATTCGATGAATTAGCTTTGATCTCATTACATCTGCTCCAACACAGCGATGCGTTTTTCGATCGGAGGATGTGTTGCGAACAAGCCTGCAAATCCAGCTCCGTCTAAGGCTTTGTGTTCAATGAACATTTGCTTTACGTCTTCGCTTTTTACATTGCTAACTTCTGAGTGACCAGAAATTTTGCGAAGAGCAGAAGCCATTGCGCGTGCGTTACGAGTCATTTGAACGGCGCCTGCATCAGCCAGGTATTCTCTTTTTCGCGATAAAGCAAATTTGAATAAGATGGATAATAATAAAGCAACGGCTGAAATGGCCAAAGCAATCAGAGCTCCCTTATTATCATCTTTATCTCTTCTTCCTCCTCCCCAAAGTAAGTTTCGCAATAAGATATCAACTGCGAAAGAAAGGATTCCTACAAAGATGATTGAGACGATTAATAAACGAACGTCCTTGTTTCGAATGTGCGTCAATTCGTGGGCAATAACACCTTCCAATTCTTCATCGTTCAAATGTTCGATGATTCCGGTGGTTAATGTCACGGCATAACTTTTTTCGTTGATTCCGCTTGCAAAAGCATTTAATGCAGGAGAATCGATGACAAATAATTGCGGCATTTTCATGCCAACAGACATGCAGAGGTTTTCTGTCAGGTTATAAACCCGCATATTCTCTTTGCGTTCTAATGATCTTGAGTTGGAAGCTAATTGGATCATGGAAGAATTCGCGAAATACGCGATGAGAAACCAAATCAATACTCCTCCGATTACGAATGGAATCGTTACGATGAAGCGTTGATTCACCTGATCCATGTGATCTTTTCCTCCCATCATAAAGAAGAAAAAAGCATAGACTCCCGCTAAAATTACTAACGGGAATCCAGCCAATATCAAGGAAGATTTTAAATTATTGCTTCGAATTTGTTCGTGAAGACCAATATAAGCTGCCATTAAAGTCGATTAGAATTTAACTTCCGGTGCTTTGTCCAATGTCTGACGTTGATCAACTCCAAGATCAAACATAGGTTCTGTTTTGTATCCTTTAGAATTCGCAATCAGATTGCTAGGAAATTGTTCAATACCATTGTTGTACTCTTTGGTTGAAGAGTTGAAGAAACGACGAACAGCAGCCAGTTTGTTTTCAAGGTCACTGATTTCTTGCTGTAAATGCATGAAATTCGTGTTTGCTTTCAAATCCGGGTAAGCTTCGATTTGAATGTTCAATCCATTCATTGCAGAAGTCATTTTGTTTTCTGCTTCGATCTTTTCAGAAATAGTTCCTGCGCGAAGATATCCCGAACGAGCTTCAGTAACGCGAGTTAAAACTTCACTTTCGTGAGACATGTAGCCTTTAACAGCTCCAAGTAATTGTGGAATTAAGTCGTAACGTTGTTTCAATTGTACATCAATGTCAGCAAAAGCGCTTTCGCGATTGTTTTTCAATGAAACAAGTCGGTTATTGATAGATACTAACCAAATGATTAAAATCAATACAACAACTCCAATAATAATACCAGCGATCATGTTTTTTTAGTTTAAAAGTTAAGCGAATATACCACTAATTTTTGTTCGTATGCTGGTTTATGAATTCTTAACTAAAAAGTGTTTTTCAGAGAACTAGCAGCAATTATAGAACATCACTACTTTCCCTTTTTTCTTTGAAAAAGCAATATGCCTGCCATCTTCAGCTCCCAACAAATAATAGAAGCCAATAGCTTGTTTATTTGCTTTCACTTCTTCCCAGGTTTCTTTGTCGATGTAATAACTCTGATCTTCAAAAACGACATCTTCTTCAATTGCAGGAACACTGAATCTGTCCTCGGAGAAAAACTCTTTAATACGTTTTGTGATGAAAGCATCGGTTTCTTTTTTTGAGTTGATGTTTCCGGTGAAATCATAACCTAACAAGTAATTTGCATCAAACGCTTCTTTTACCAGGCTTTTTCCATCGGAACTTGTAACTGTTAAAAGCGCTTTTCCTTTCAGAAGACTTTTTCCGGTGATCACTATGCGAAATTCATCCTTTTTTGCCGGATTTGAAAATGCATGAAGCACTTTGTTTTCAATCAAAAGATCAGACTCTTCATCTGCTTTGACAGGTTTCTTTGGTTCTTCCGTTTCGTTGATTTCTTTCTCTGTAGAAACTTCATTGATTTCTTTTGGGGAAGAATCATTTCCACAAGAAGTCATTGCCAATGATGCACTGGTCAAAAGCACTAAAAAGGGTTTATTAATTCTGTTCATACTTTCTATTTTTCAATTTGACTAATCCAATTTAAAATTCCGGCTTTTACCTCCGATTCGATCTTTTTAAAGGCATCGATACTTTCAATGGTTAAGATCTTTCGTCCGTCGGGATAATTTTTTCCTTTTAAAATAGCATCAGTAATCTTTGCTCCGGTAGGGAAGACTAACAGAAATTTTCCACGGTGTAAATTGACCACCAAAAGATCCCGCTTGTATTCTTTCGGATCGAAAGCTTTCATTTCACCTGAATACAAAAAAGCCAATGAATTCCATTTGATCTGCTCCTGAATTTCCGGATCAATAGCCGGAATGAAATCCCTTATATAACTAATGAATTCCAATTCAAGAGGCTCCAGTTTGGAGATGTATTCGTCAACTTTTGGATCTGTCATGAGTTATGATTTGTATTTGATATAAATGACCTCTTCCGTGCCATCCGTTATTCTATTTTCAAGGTAAGTTAAACCAATTTTTTCCAATACACGAACAGAAGCGGTATTAGACGGTATTGCTCTTCCAACGATTGTTTTCATGTCGAATTGATCAAATCCCAGTTTTAAACAAGCCTCGGCAGCTTCAGTGGCATAACCCTTTCCCCAGAATTTTTTCATTAAGCGGTATCCGATATCGAATTCATCCAGTTCGGGAGTATATTTCAATCCGCACCAACCTAAATATTCGCCCGTTTCTTTCAGAATCATTCCCCAACGACCAAAGCCGTACTTTCTATAAGATTCATATTTCCCCAAAAATTCGCGTGCTTCTTCTATGCTTTCAAACGGATCATCTCCGGTATAACGAAGTACTTCAGGATCTGAATTGAGGATGTAAGCTGATTCGGCATCTTCGGGAGTCATCTCACGTAAATACAGGCGTTTTGTTTCTAATATGTTCATTGTTTTAAACTAGAATTGAACGTTTTTAACTTTCAGGCTTACAATAGAATCACCAAGATATCGTTAAATTTTATGATGAAAACAAAAACACCGATCAAAATTTTGACCTTAACATTGTTTTTTACCTTGATTTCCGGGTTTACGCTTTACAAAGGAGGTTATCTTTTTTCCGATGAGAAGAAAGCAGCATACATTTCAGATCCGAATGGGGGAACTGAGGTTGAATTAAAAAAGCTTGCAGATGAAGATTTTGGGCTAAATACCTTTCAAAGATTGAAATTAAAAGGAGCATTCGATCCGAAATATTTTGATACACTTTACGGTGGTCCGGTTTTTATTTCTGGTGGTGAGCATTTTTTGAGCAGTTCGAAATCTGCTGTAATTGTAAACTATGGACATTTCAAAAATCCGTTCGCATTATATGACTCGTTCTTATCTATTTTATTGAGTCAGCAGTTCGACACGATTAAATCTGTTCAAAAAAAGTAAGATGATCTTTCTGGAGTCTGTTTTTGGGATTGGTGTGAGTTTTTTATTTCTCTTGGTTGTATTTGTCCCTATGGAACGGGTGTTTCCTGCCAAGAAACAAGCTTTTTTCAGAAAACAATGGTTTCTGGACCTGTGTTTTTTCCTCGGACAATATCTGGTTTGGAACAGTTTGGTGATTTGGATTTTGTATCACCTGAATGAGTTTATTCAAGGACAACTTTCCTTTTCCTACTTGCAATTCGTTCATCAGCAACCTATTTGGTTACAAGGTTTAGAAGTTATTGTTTTAAGTGATTTGTTGATCTATTGGGGACACAGACTTCAGCACAAAGTTGATTTTCTCTGGCGCTTTCATAAAGTTCATCATACAACTGAAACAATGGATTGGCTTGCTGCTCACAGAGAACATCCGATTGATTCAATTTACACCGTCGGAATTATTAATCTACCGGCTTTCTTATTGGGATTCGACCTCGAAGCAATTGTATTGATTGCAGTTTTCAGAGGAGTTTGGGCGATTTATATTCACAGCAACGTGCGCTTGAATATTGGGTTTTTACAAAAGATCATTGGTTCGCCGGCATTGCATCACTGGCATCATGATTTGGAACGCGACAGAGGGAATTATGCAAATATTTCACCATTGATGGATATTCTTTTCGGAACGTATGTTTGCCCAGACCATGAACCGGAACATTTTGGGATCAAAGAAGAATTTCCAAGGAATTATTTGGGACAATTGGTTGATCCAATGGTTCCGAAAGTTGTCAAAAAAGCAATTTTAAAAAGAAGAGAATCGAAATGTGATATTGTGAATGAGAAGCAAGAAAGTTTTCAATAAAGCGAGATTCAACTAATTCGTAATTATTACTCAATCTCAATCCCCATAATACACACATCATCAATTTGTTCCAATTCGCCTTTCCACTTGAAAAAAGTAGATTTCAAGATGTCGATTTGCTGATTGATCTTTTCGTTGGAAATCTGAACCAGAAGGTTTTTGAGATTTTTTGCTTTGAATTTTTTCGATCCCGGTCCGCCGAATTGATCTGCATAACCATCGGTGATCAAATAAATGCGGTCACCTTTTTCCACTTCAACCAGGTGGCTGGTGAAAGGTTGCATATCAAAATGCTTCCCGATCGGTTGTTTGTTTGGTTTGATCTCCACGATATCCTTCGTATCCTTTTTCCAGATCCAAAGCGGATTATTGGCTCCTGCCCAACTGATTTCGTTGTTGCTTTTCGTCCAGGTACAAAGGGAAATATCCATTCCATCGGAAACATCTTGTTGGTTTTTGGATAATTCATCCACAATGATTTCGCGTGTTTTGTCCAGAATTTCTCCGGGTAATCTCAATCCAAATTCTTTTACCGAGCGATTTAAAGCATTGTGGCAAACCACGCTCATCATTGCTCCGGGAACGCCATGTCCGGTGCAATCAGCAACTGCGAAGATGATGGAATCTTTGGTTTCTTCCAGCCAGTAGAAATCTCCTGCAACAATGTCTTTTGGTTCGTATAGTACGAAATGTGCCGGAAGAACTTTTTCCCGCAATTGAGAAGAAGGAAGAATAGCTGTTTGAATGCGTTTGGCATAATTGATCGAATCTAAAATTTCGTGGTTTTTCTCTTCAACCTGTCGGTTCTTTTCTTCAATAATTACTTTTTGCTTCTTCACTTCATTCCAGCGACGATACAAAACGAATGAAAAACCAAGAATTAAAATTCCTACAATGGCAATAGCCCAATTGATGATCAGTGCTTGTTCCTGTTTCTTTTTATTTTCTAAAGCGGTTGCTAATTGATTCAAACGTTGTGTTTCACGTTCTTTATCAAACGTGTAATTCATTTCTTCCTGTGTCTGCTTGCGGATATTGTCCTCGTTGGCAAGTTCCTTTTCAATCTGATTGAATTGGTGCAGGTATTTGAATGCCATTTTAAAGTCACCTCGTTCGTTACCTAATTCGGAAAGTCCTTCATAGACTGATTTTAAAATTTCCTTCGCACCCAGTTTTTTAGCAAGAATTTGCGCTTCCAACAAGTATTTTTCTCCCTCGGCAAGTTTTCCACCCTTCACAGCCAAAACTCCCAGATTCAGTTTGGAAGTTGCTACACCCAAGGTTTGATGAAGTTTTTCACGGATTTCCAACGATTTAAGCTGATAAAATTTTGACTTTTCGAAATCTCTTGTTTCCTGATAACAAACTCCCAGATTATTGTAATCATCAGCAATTCCAATACTGTCATTCAATGCTAGGTCGATGGACAAGGATTCATGGTAATGATAAATGGCCTTTTCGTATTTTTTCTGATTCATGAAAACAATGGCCATATTGTTTACGGATGCTGCAATTCCTTTTTTGAATTTAAGCTGGCGGCGAATTCGAAGCGATTCCTTGTGGTATTGAAGTGCCTTTTCATATTGTTCCTGATTGTTATAGATTAACCCGATATTACTCAAGATATATGCTTCGTTATTCCGATCCTTGATGCGTTCTGCAACACGCAAAGCATTGAAGAAATGTGCCAAAGCTTGTGAGTAATCACCTTTATAATCACAAGCAATTCCGATGTTATTGTCAATCAAGCTGGCAATGGAATCCTGTTTGTATTTGTGAGCCAGTTTCAGGGCTTCATTTCCGTAGCGGATTGCTTTATCAAAATCGCCATAATACCACCCATAGGCGATGGATTCGTTGAGTAAAAGCAATTTTTTACGGATGTTCTTTTCAGATTTTGCAAGCTTGTAAATAGAATCCATACCGCTTGTTTGTCCCCAGGATGGAACAAAAGATAGTATCAAAGCAATAGCGAGTAAGGAATTTTTCACATCACAATAATACGTAATATACTCATAAGCTTTGTTAAAGAGAATAAAACATTTCGCGTGTTTTGCCTGTTGATAGCGGAACTCTTGTTACTTTTGTGCCTTCGCTGAAGCAGCTTCTGCATAAGCATTACAACACTTTTGAGTACAATGGAAATGGAATTAATCACCACGTATATATGTAAAGACTTTGACATAGGCATTCATAACAATATGTTTGGTGGAAAACTAATGTCATTAATTGATGATGCGGCAGGTTCTTTTGCTTCTCAAATTTGCGATTCTCCCAACATGGTTACCATCAAGGTAGATGAATTGGTTTTCAAAAAAGCAGTAAAATCGGGTGCAATCTTAAAAGTATACGGAAAAGTGGTGCGTTTCGGGAATTCCTCCATTGAACTCTATATGGAAATTCGGAAGCACAATGTGTATACCGGAAATCAGGACTTGGTAACTCATACCAACATGACTTTTGTACGAATTGATGAAGAAGGAAAGTCTTTACCGATTGCTGACTACATTAAAAAACGTCATACACACCGAATTGAGAAATACGGTAAAGCATTATTGTTGCCCACAGAAGAAGGTTTTTCTCACGAGTAAGTCACTTTAAACTTTTGATTTCAGATAAAGTTCTACCTGCTGAAACACCTCTCTTTTTTTTCTTCGGGGAAGAAATACCTCAAAATCATTGGTTTTTAATCCGATATAACCAGATCCGCCCTGATCACAAGTTATAATGTCATCTAAATTGATAATGACCGATTGACTTGCCCTTATAAAGTACAGGATCTCTAAACATTCATTTTCAATGATACTTAGTGATTTGGATAAAAGATAAGACTCGCCGTTTTTACAAAAAATAGTTGTATAACCTCCTGATTGCCCAATCATATATGCAACGTCTGAACATGCTATATAATGCGTTTTTTTGTTTCTGATCACCGCAATTTTATGGTGATTATCCGATTGGTTTTTAACGGATTCTATTAATTTGTTTTCTGAGATGCGTTTCTTAGCTTTTTCAATTGCGGAACAAAACCGATCTTTATCGATCGGTTTCAGAACATAGTCAACGACAGAATGTTCAAATGCTTGTAGAGCAAATTGCTCGAATCCGGTTACCAAGATCACTTCAAAGGTTCGCGTCTTCAATTGATCCAATAGGTCAAAACCGGTGCTGTCGGGCATCAAAATATCCAGAAACAACAAATCAGTGCTTTCCTGTAATCGCCTACTTTCCAAAAAAGTATTCAGATTGTCTGATTCGCCAAGAATATGGATTTCCGGGTAATATTTCCTGACCAGAATTTGGACGATTTCCCGATTGGCTTGTTCATCATCAATGATATATGCGTTCATATTTTCACGGATTGATAGAGTAGAGAACTAAATGTAAAAGTGACTGTTGTCCCGGAAGTGGTACTTTCAACTTCAATGGAAGCTACCTGTTTTTGAAATTGCTGGTTCAATGCGTCAATGCGCTCGTTAATGAGTTGGTTTCCTTTTGACATATGTTCTTCGTTTCGGTTGGAAGTACTAAATCCATACCCATTGTCACTTATTTGGACAACTAATTCCTGTTTTTGATTGATTTGAAAAGAAATTCGAAGTTCCGGGTTGTTTTCCTGAAATTTCAAACCATGCCAAATTGCATTTTCAAGAATAGGCTGAAGTAGGAGTGAGGGGAATTGAAATTCTTTAAGTTGAATTTCCGACAGCTGAATTTCTCTTTGAATTTTGAAACGATTCTGAAAACGTAATAATTCCAGTTCCAAATAAGCATCAATAAGCTGTATCTCTTGTTCCACCGATATAAATTGAGTTTCGCTGTAATAAAGGATTTTACGCATCAGGAAACTGAATTTTGCCAGATAATGTGCCGCATTATCATTGTCTCCTTTTAGGATTAATGCCTGAATAGCTGCTAAGCCATTACTCAAAAAATGCGGATTTACCTGAGCTTTGACAGCCAATAATTTATATTCATTGAGTTTGCTCTCCAATTCTGCACGTTGAGCAATCCTTCTTTTTCTCCGCAGGTTTATTATTAGTAGAATTGAAATGATAACGGAAATAAGCAGAATACCTGCTACAATATAAAAGATAGTGCTTTCCCAAAAAGTCTCCTCTATGTTGAAATGGAACGTTCTTGAATTATTGAACTGGATCTTTCCATCAATAACCGGATAGATTTCCAAGGAATAAGAACCGCTTTTCAAAGCATCAAAATTGATTTTTGTCCCTTCAATTTGCTGGCTGATGGTGTTTTCACCGCGCAATTTATAGTACAAATCCAATTTGTTTGCATCGAATTGAAGAATATCCACATCTACAGAAATGGATTTGTTTGGCGGAATGACTAGTGGGAACCGTGACATTTCGACATCGCCTTGAAGGAATTTGTTTAAAACGATTTTTGGTCTGAATACGGATCGCTTATCAGATAATACTTTAATAATCAGATCTTTTTTATAAGCTATTAACAAGTTGTTATCCAATTCGAACATGTTTTCAGCTTCTCCGCTGAAAAGTTTATTCCATGGTGTATTTTCCGGTTGATCCAAACGTTGGATATAGATTCCGTCATTTCCACGAACAATAAGCTGGTTCTTGTAAAATAGGATACCGGAAGCTGCAATACAAGGCGTTTGAATTTTCCGAATTATCTTGTTCTTATGGATCACGTAGATTCCGTTAAACCGGGTACATACCAGGAACTTATTTTCATTAAATACATGTATCCCTACTACACGAAGCTCTTTTTTGAAAAGATGAAGGTATGAGTAATGATTTGAGTTTAAATTAAATTTTATCAGCCCTTTATTTGATCCGAAAAGCATAATAGAGTCATTTAAAAGTGCATGACACCTAATTTCCTTTAAATAAATGCTCAAATAATCATAGGATAAAAAAGGGAGTGTTTTGAACTTATTCCAATTCATCTTTAAAAATCCCCTTCGCCCAATAAAGTAGATATCTTCCTTGTTCGTAAAGGTCTCAAAAAAACCATATTTATCTTCCTGGATGGTCTTTTTTTTTCTGAAATCAGGAGTTAATAGCAATACACCTTTTGCGGTGGTCAGTTTCAAGTAGTTTTTGTATAATGAGATATCAAAAATCCCAAGATCAGCAACTCTTAGGTTTGAATTTAAGGGTTTAACCCGGGTAATTCTTTTCAGTTTGTAGTCAGTATATTTGAATAATTCACCTTTTGAATTTCCTACAAGGCTTGTCCTTTGGATTTTTGCCGAAGAGGTGGGAGTGAAATTGGTATGAATTCGATTATCTATATCCGACGAGATAAAAATTCCTTTTTGATTCAATGAAATAGCAATTCCTCGGGGTTTCAACGGTACTACACCTCCTATAGTTTCTCCTTTGAAATGATGGTGTATAAAATTCCCGGCTGAATCCAATTCGATCAAACCATCATATGTACACAGCCATAAACGACCATGGAAATAATTAAAGAACAGGATGTTCTTGAAATTCATGGAGATTACCCGATTACCTGTTTTTTTAAATAATTTCTGGGAAATGAGTAAATAGGTTGTGTTTCCTACTGTTATCCGGTCTTCCCGGGAATCAGCCACCATAATATCTGTGAAATTAAATAGCTGTTTGTACTCAGGAAATTCAATCTTTACAAGCGAATTTACTATGTTTTCACCATAAGTTTTAGTAAATGGAAAGGAGGCTTTCGAGTTGTAGGTAAAGTCAGAATTTGACTTGTCATATCTATGAAATGACTTTACTATCTGTGTTTTAAAAGAGTACTTTACATAACTGGTGAAGGTCGAAATGTATAACCCGTCATTGGCGTAATACAACTTGATAAACCCCCGATCGTTTTTGAGAAATTCCGACAGATTTTTAGGACCTATCCAAATTGCGTTGTCGTTTTGAAGCTTAAAAATTTCATTTTTTGAATTGAACATGTAGACAGTTCCATCCGGGCTTTTTTCAAAATCATACATAACCAGTCTTTCCATCGATAAATTGGTACAGATCGGAATGAATCTTTCTCCATCGTATTTCATAGGGCCATAAGGCGTTCCAACTATTAAATATCCTTTTTCATCATAATTGATATCGTAGCATTCATTGGATAGAAGTCCTTGTTCGTGATTTAGGTATTTTCCATATAGTTCCTGGCTTTTTACGGATTGTAGAAAGAAGAGCACAAGAACTATGGAACAAATGAATTTCACATTGCAAGATTACATAAAAAGAGACGATAATCTCTTTATCGTCTCTAACTAACGTTTTGATTTAGGCAGTGGTGTGTTGAGAGTGAATGAAGTTGATGTTTTTCAAAACAACGAACCAGATTGTGTAAGACAAATAGAGTTATTTTGAAGGTTTTTTTACGACCATTTAATGAAAGAAATGACCACTGAAGCGGTTTCTTGCGTTTAATTTGTTTTAAATTTCTCATTACTTGTTGCCGCGGATATTTTTTTCGTCTGCCGCGACAGACTGTTATTTTGGTTTATCTTTGAGGCGTTATAAAACAAAAAACGATTACATGGAGCAGCAAGCACCCTATAAATCCAAAAACAATATCCGAATTGTCACAGCAGCATCCTTGTTTGATGGACACGACGCAGCAATCAATATCATGCGTCGTATCATTCAATCTACCGGTTGTGAGGTAATTCATTTAGGTCATGATCGTTCGGTGGAAGAAGTTGTTGATACAGCAATTCAGGAAGATGCGCAGGCAATTGCAATGACTTCATACCAAGGAGGGCATACGGAATACTTCAAATACATGCACGATTTATTGAAGGAAAAAGGTGCGCCACATATCAAAATATTTGGTGGTGGTGGAGGAACTATTCTCCTTTCGGAAATTGAAGAATTACAAAATTACGGGATCACACGTTTGTATCATCCGGATGATGGTCGTGCCCTTGGATTACAAGGAATGATCAATGATTTGGTTGAACGTTCGGATTACCCAATTGGAGATGTCTTGAATGGCGAAGTCAATCATTTAGCTGAAAAACATGTTCCGTCGATTGCTCGTTTGATTTCTGCAGCAGAAAATTATCCTGAGATGGCTGCTCCGGTTATGGAGCAAGTTCATCAGATTGCGGCTAAAAATGATGTTCCGGTTTTAGGAATCACCGGTACTGGCGGATCAGGAAAATCTTCTTTGGTTGATGAATTGGTACGCCGTTTTTTAATGGATTTCTCAGACAAGCAAATTGCAGTAGTTTCTGTAGATCCATCCAAAAGAAAAACCGGTGGTGCATTGCTTGGTGACAGAATCCGTATGAATGCTATTAAGAACAATCGGGTATACATGCGTTCTTTGGCTACACGTCAATCCAATTTGGCTTTATCCAAACACGTTGCCGAAGCAATTCAAATTTTAAAAGCAGCAAATTACGACCTGATCATTTTGGAAACTTCCGGAATTGGTCAGTCAGACACGGAGATTTTAGATCACTCAGATGTTTCTTTGTATGTGATGACTCCTGAATACGGAGCTGCAACGCAGTTGGAGAAAATCGATATGTTGGATTTTGCTGATGTCATTGCATTAAATAAATTCGATAAAAGAGGTGCCCTAGATGCATTGAGAGATGTGCGTAAACAATTCCAGCGTAACCACAATCTATGGGAGAAACCTGTAGATGAAATGCCTGTTTTTGGTACAATCGCTTCCCAGTTCAATGATCCGGGAATGAATACCTTATATAAGGTGATCATGGATAAGGTGAAGGAAAAGACGAATGCTCCTTTGGATTCTAAATTTGAGATTACGAAGGAAATGTCTGAAAAGATCTTCGTGATTCCACCGGATAGAACACGCTATTTATCTGAGATCTCTGAAAATAACAGAGGGTTTGATAAATGGGTCGATAAACAAGTAGATGCTGCAGATAGGTTATATGGTTTGCAAAGATCCATTGAAACAATCCAGGCAAGTTCCATGGATGATAAAGATCGTTTGGTGAAAGGTGTTCAGGAAGCATTTGAGAACGTAAAACGTGATTTAGACCCACATAATTGGCAGTTACTGGAAGAATGGGAAGCGAAAAAAGCTTCTTATGCTGCACCGGAATTTATTTTCAAGGTTCGTGATAAGGAATTGAGAATGGCAACCCATACGGAATCATTGTCGCACACACAGATTCCAAAAGTTGCACTTCCGAAATTCAAATCCTGGGGTGATATCTTGCGTTGGTCATTGCAGGAAAATGTTCCCGGAGAATTTCCGTATACATCTGGTTTATTTCCATTCAAAAGAGAAGGGGAAGATCCAACACGTATGTTTGCAGGAGAAGGTGGTCCGGAAAGAACCAATCGTCGTTTCCATTACGTGAGTTTGGGAATGCCGGCAAAACGTTTATCAACAGCTTTTGATTCAGTAACATTATATGGAAACGATCCGGATGTAAGACCGGATATTTATGGTAAAGTAGGAAACTCAGGAGTTTCGATCTGTTGCCTGGATGATGCAAAGAAATTGTATTCAGGGTTCGATTTATCCCATCCTGCAACGTCGGTTTCTATGACAATCAACGGGCCAGCTCCAATGTTGCTTGGATTCTTCATGAATGCGGCGATTGATCAGAATTGTGAGAAATACATCAAAGCAAACGACTTGGAGAAAGAGGTTGAAGCAAAGATTGCTGCGATTTATAAGTCAAAAGGAGTAAAGAGACCAAGTTACCAAGGACCACTTCCGGAAGGAAATGATGGTTTAGGTCTATTCTTATTGGGAGTGACGGGAGATCAAGTGCTTCCGGCTGATGTATATGCAGAGATCAAGGTAGAAACATTGAAACAAGTTCGCGGAACTGTTCAGGCAGATATTTTAAAAGAAGATCAGGCTCAGAATACCTGTATTTTCTCTACAGAATTCGCATTGCGTTTGATGGGAGATGTGCAGCAGTATTTTATTGAACAACAAGTGCGTAATTTCTACTCCGTTTCTATTTCAGGATATCATATTGCTGAAGCAGGAGCGAATCCGATTACACAGTTGGCATTTACTTTGGCTAACGGCTTTACATATGTAGAGTATTATCTGAGCAGAGGAATGGACATCAATGCATTCGGACCAAACTTATCCTTCTTTTTCTCCAATGGAATTGATCCGGAATATGCCGTAATTGGTCGTGTTGCAAGAAGAATTTGGGCGAAAGCACTTTCAAAGAAATACGGAGCAAATCCACGTGCTCAAATGTTGAAATATCACATTCAGACTTCCGGACGCTCATTACATGCTCAGGAAATTGATTTCAACGATATTCGTACCACATTGCAAGCATTGTACGCGATTTACGATAATTGTAATTCACTGCATACAAATGCATATGATGAAGCCATTACAACACCAACGGAAGAATCTGTTCGCAGAGCAATGGCGATTCAATTAATTATCAACCGTGAGTTAGGATTGGCAAAAAATGAGAATCCGTTGCAAGGTTCTTTCATTATTGAAGAATTGACTGATTTAGTTGAAGAAGCAGTATTGACCGAATTTGACCGGATTACGGAACGCGGTGGAGTATTGGGAGCAATGGAAACAATGTATCAACGTTCGAAAATTCAGGAAGAATCTTTGTATTATGAAACATTGAAACACAATGGTGATTTTCCTATTATTGGAGTAAATACCTTCCTGAGTTCCAAAGGTTCTCCTACGGTGGAGCCGAAAGAGGTTATTCGTGCTTCTGAGGAAGAAAAACAATACCAGATTACCATGCTGGAGATTCTTCAAACAAGCCACAAAGACAAATTGGATGAAATGCTGAGCGAACTTCAGCGTACGGCAATTCAGAATAAAAATATCTTCGAACAACTGATGGAAGTCTGTAAGTACGCGTCTTTAGGACAAATTACGAAATCATTGTTTGAAGTTGGAGGACAATACAGACGAAATATGTAATCATTTTATATTGAATGAATTATCCCTTCTTTTGCTTTGGCGGAGAAGGGATTTTTGTTTTAAAAAGATCTTGAATTTTTATTTTCAGTTTTTTATTTAACATGAATAAATTTTTATGTTTCTGTGAAAGATTAAAATTTGTCATGATCGGATGAATATCTATAGTAATCTAGTGAATAAGTAGATTTTACTAAATAGTTAGTTAGTTTAGAATTTAACTGGCTCATTTTGAGGTGTTTTTTGAGCAATCGTTTCACATACATTTGTTCAAACACTAGTTGAAAATGAACTACTTACTTACTACTACTCTTGCGTGTCTTTTAGGCGTATTATGGAATTTTGCATCCGGACAGGGGCAAACGAACCCATCACAATTAGCAAATGTCAATGCTTATCTTCCTGAAATTACTGCGGTTTATGGGGATGCATGGGTTACTGAAAATCCGGAAGCAGTAGCTGCATTCGGAAATTGTTTCACCAACCGCATGAGGTATTTGGAAGAACTTTTGACTGAAAATGATAAGTATCCCTTGCTGTCATCTTTTCCCGTAATGAACAAATTTAATCCGGCTATTTCGGCAATTGAATATAGTCAGTTCAATCCTTCAACGTTCATTCCAATCACCTACAATCTCCCTTTTTTTAGTGATAAAACACAAGTTATTAGAGTTGATGGAACAAACTATGTGATCGTTATTGACCCCGTAAAGTATTGATTATGAAAAAAAGCATCCTACTACTTTTTAGTTCTTTATCGATTGTTTCATGCTCCTTTGCTCAAACGATTAATATGCCTGCAAGTGGCTCTACAACTGCTTGTTCCGGAACATTTAATGATCCAGGGGGAGTCGGTAATTACAGTGATAATATGAATAGTACTTATACGATATGTCCAGCAACAGCAGGAATGTCTCTACAGGTTGTATTTACTTCTTTTTCTACGGAAGCCAGCTGGGATTACCTGTATATCTATGATGGAAATTCGACAGGTGCTCCTCTCATTGGTACTTATTCGGGAGGAACTTCTCCGGGAACGGTCGTTGGATCGAGTGCAGGCGGTTGTTTGACATTTCGTTTTACTTCAGATGGGTCAGTAAATAATCCAGGATGGACGGCAAATATCAGCTGTGTTGCTCCACCTCCGCCAAGTATTACAATGACCAACGGGTCAACCTCGACTTGTTCGGCGACCTTTCTAGATCCGGGCGGTTCCGGGAATTATCCTAGTGGTGCAAATTACACGTATACCATTTGCCCTTCTACAGCAGGAGCCAAAGTAACTGCACAATTTATATCTTTCCAAACCGAGGCCTCGTGGGACTTTTTATATATTTATGATGGAAATTCTACCGGTGCTCCGTTAATTGGTACTTATTCAGGTGCAACAAGTCCGGGAACGATTGTGGCTTCAGCGGCAAATGCAACTGGATGTCTGACATTCCGTTTTACCTCTGATGGTTCTGTGACTTATGCCGGTTGGTCAGCATTAATATCCTGTGCTATAACATGCCAAACTATTACATCTAACTGGGTGAGTTCGAATGAGGCTCCGGAACCTGATGGGATTATTCGTGTTTGTCAGGGGCAAAGTATCAATCTGGTCGGAAGCGGAACGTTTAGTTCTTCCGGAGCGGGAGCAACCTATGCATGGAACATGGGAAATGGTGTGATGGTTAGTGGTGCGAATATCAATTATACTTATCCGGCGGTCGGCAGTTATCTGGCAAACTTAGTTATTACTGATCCGAACGGATGTACCAATTCCAATTCCATTAACCGCAATATCGAGGTTTCGACCACACCAACGATTACGACTTCTGCAACACCGGCAACTTTGTGCACAAATCAAACATCTGCATTGGGCGCTACGGTTACTATGACTCCCTATAATGTCAATTGTACTCCACCTGTTTCAGGTACGACTTTTTTACCTGACGGATCCGGAGTTTCCTATAGTACATCAATAACAACGAACTGTTATAGTCCAAGCGCAACGGTAACAGCTGCAACAGATATTACCAATGTGTGTTTGAACATTGAACATTCATTCCTGGGGGATTTGGATATTCGGTTGATATGCCCGAACGGACAGTCGATTAGTTTGAAGGATTATCCGGGTGGTGGAGGAACTTACCTTGGGGGTGCTTTGGATGATGGGGGAACTGGTCCTGGAGTTGGAGCAAATTATTGCTTTACACCTTCTGCAAGTGTGTTGCTTGTTAACGGGCCAACGGTGCTTACTGGAAATCCTGCATGGAACTCCATTACTCCCGGAAGTTACATGCCTGTTGGTTCCTTTGCAGGTTTAATTGGTTGCCCAATGAACGGAAACTGGACCATTCAGGTTACGGATCACCTTGCAATTGACAATGGATATATTTTTAACTGGGACATTAATTTTAGTGCGGCATTACTTTCGGCAGCATCCTATACACCAACCATTGTTTCACAAGGCTGGTCAGCAAGCCCGATTCTTTCTATCACAGGTGCAACAACAGCCAATGTTACCCCAACAAATCAGGGAACTCCTTGTTTTGTTTATAGTGTTACAGACAATTTCGGATGTACTTACAATAGTACTCCGCAATGTATTACTGTTAATTGTGGTGCTTCCCTGCCAATCGGTTTGGTTAGTTTTGATGCAACTGCAGTGAACAACAATTCGGTTAGGTTGAACTGGGAAACGAGTTCTGAGCAAAACAATGATTACTTCACAGTTGAAAGATCATTGAGCGGAGCTGATGGATGGGAAGCGATCGGAATCATTACCGGAGCTGGAAATTCTCAGACGCCAAAGTTTTATTCGATAATGGATAATATGCCATTAAGCGGAGTCTCTTACTACCGATTGAAACAAACGGATTACGATGGGCAGGAACGTATTCATGAAATGGAATCGGTTTACATCGATATTGCCGGAGTAAGTGATTTGGTTATTTTCCCAAATCCGGCTACAGATTTGGTCACCGTGAAGGGAGATTTGGTTTCATTAAGTACCTTCAAATTACTCAATGCATTGGGGCAGGATATCCGTTTGAATGTGACATCCTATAAACAGGGTGATGGGACATTGGTTTTGGATATTTCTTCATTACGATCCGGAGTTTATTTGATCAGAAATGGATCAAAAGTATATTCATTGATAAAGCAATAATTGATAATTTCATGATTTAAAAGGCTGGTTTTCATAACCGGCTTTTTTGTTTGTCATAGATTCAACAAGGGCTTTTTTGCCATTCAACTAAAATTATTTTGATTTTTTCACTTGTTAATTTAAAAAAAATAAATGTTGTATTTTTTTAAAAAAGGTTTTCAAATGAGTATTTAATCCAATTCGTCGAGCATTTTTAGATGTTAAAAAACCGACAATTTTGTTAGTCAATTTTTAACATTTTAGTCGCATTTTGGATGGGTTTTATTGCTTTATATTTAACCCAACAACAACTTACTCTTGCGATGAAAAAACTATTGAAAATAGGAGTGTTTTCTATTTTACTCTTACACGGTTTTCAGGGATATTCCCAAACCACCTCATTACAACTTTCTGATGCTGAAATTTTAAACAGGGTGACATCTGTTTACGGAAACGATTTTTTGACTCAGAACCCATCATTGATTATTTCGTTGGGAGAACTCCTGAATGACCGAATTACATTTGTGCAAACTTCTCCGGGTGTGGATGAAAAATTTCCTGCCTTATCTTCATTCCCTTTAATGAATAAATTAAATCCAACTCTTCAGGGAGCAGATTTGGAGAATTTTGATTTGGAGACTTTTAACCCGTTGGCTTACAAGTTTGAATTTTTCTATGATAAAGTGCAGGTGATGCGTATTGATAATACCAATTACATCATGATCGTTGATCCAATTACACAAAACTGATCATGAGAAATAACAAAATACTTCGAAAAATATCCTTTATTGGATTGCTGACTTTGACTAGTTCCTTTTCATGGTCACAAACAGATGAATGTGCTACCGCACCTGCTTTAACCGTTGGAGCGTCTTGTGTCAATACGGTTTGGACGGTACAAAGCGCATTTACGAATTCTGCAATTGCATACCCGGCCTGTGCAGCTGGAAATTTCCGTGATGGTTGGTTTTCCTTTGTTGCTACTTCGACTACTTCAACTGTAAATTGTACGAATTCAGATAGAGCAATGGCTTTGGCTGTGTATTCAAGTTGTTCCGCAGCGAGTTTGTTAGGATGTGCGGATGCAGTTGCCGGAACAGGAACGGAAACACTTGCAATCACTACAACTATCGGTGCGACCTATTATGTAAGGATTATCCGGACGAATAATAACAACAATAATGATATGAATGGAACGATTTGTATCACCTCTACCGTTGCTGCTCCCTCAATTACTATGACCAATGGAAGTACAAGTACGTGTGGATCAGTTTTTTTAGATCCGGGTGGTGCCGGTAATTATTCAAACGGTTCGAGTTTCACCTATACCATTTGTCCTTCTACTGCTGGAGCGCGATTACAGGCAATATTTGCCTCCTTTGCAACTGAAAGTGGTTTTGATTTTCTCTATATCTATGATGGTAACTCCATCGGTGCCCCACTCTTGGGTACTTATAGTGGATCAACCAGTCCGGGTACGATTCAGGCTTCTACTGGAAATGCCTCAGGTTGTTTAACATTTCGTTTTACTTCTGATGGTTCAACAGTTGCAGCTGGATGGTCTGCGAATATTTCGTGTATTTTATCCTGTCAATCGATCACATCCAATTGGGTGAGTTCAAACGAGGCTCCCGAACCGGATGGAATTATTCGGATCTGTCAGGGACAAAGCATTAATCTGGTAGGTAGTGGAACTTTCGGTAGTTCAGGTACGGGTGCTACTTATGCCTGGACTATGGGAGATGGCGTAACAGTGAGCGGCGCAAATATAAATTACACTTACCCTGCAGTAGGAAGTTATCTGGCAAATTTGGTTATCACTGATCCAACAGGATGTACCAATACCAATTCTATTAACAGGAATATAGAAGTTTCAACTACTCCCACCATTACGACTTCTGCAACACCTTCTACTTTGTGTACAAACCAAACATCCGCATTGGCCGCAACTGTTACCATGACTCCTTATAACGTGAACTGTACACCTCCGGTTTCGGGAACAACATTCCTTCCGGATGGATCAGGCGTTTCTTATTCAACTTCCATTACGACCAATTGCTATAGTCCGACTGCTGTAGTGACGGCAGCAACTGACATTACCAACATCTGTTTGAATATGGAACACTCTTACTCTGGTGATTTGTCCATGACAATTACCTGTCCGAATGGACAATCTACAGGTTTGATTACCTATTCTTCTGGAACTGGGTCGGCTAATTTAGGTCTACCGTGGGCTACTGGTACGATAGACGGAAATTCGGGGAATACAACTCCGGGTACGGGTGCCAATTATTGTTTCTCAATGACAGGAGGAACGGCATGGGCAACTTCGTCTGTAACAGGAGGTACTTTTACTAATGGAAATGGTCCCGGAACCTATACGGATAGTTATATTCCTGCGGGAACCTATACGCCAATGCAAAGTTTTGCAAATTTGATCGGGTGTCCGTTAAATGGAAACTGGACAATTACAGTAACTGATAACCTTGCTTCCGATAACGGTTACATCTTTAGCTGGGATATGACCTTCAATTCAGCATTGTTTTCAGCTGCTTCGTTTACGCCAACAATTGTTTCTCAAGGCTGGGTTGCGGCACCGACACTTTCAAATACGGGAGCTACAACGGCAAATGTGACACCAACTAATCAAGGAACTCCTTGTTTTACATATAGTGTGACAGATAATTTTGGATGTACCTATACACAACCACAATGTATTACAGTGAACTGTGGAACTTCCCTGCCAATCGGTTTGGTTAGTTTTGATGCAACTGCAGTGAACAACAATTCGGTTAGATTGAACTGGGAAACGAGCTCTGAGCAAAACAATGATTACTTCACGGTTGAAAGATCATTGAGCGGAGCTGATGGCTGGGAAGCGATCGGAATCATTAGCGGAGCAGGAAATTCTGAAGTACCAAAGGATTATTCGATGATGGATAATATACCTTTAAGTGGAGTCTCTTACTACCGATTGAAACAAACGGATTATAATGGTCAGGAACGCGTCCATGAAATGGAATCTGTTTACATCGATATTGCCGGAGTAAGTGATTTGGTTATTTTCCCAAATCCGGCTACAGATCTGGTAACTATAAAAGGAGATCTGGTTTCATTGAGCACATTTAAATTATTGAATGCAATGGGTCAGGATGTTCGGATGTATGTTTCTTCTTATAAGCAGGGGGACGGAACCTTGGTGTTAGATGTTTCATCGTTAAGATCTGGGGTTTACATGGTTAAAAACGGCTCAAAAGTATATTCATTGATAAAGCAATAAAAACAACTTGATTGAAAAGGTAAAATTTGTAATTGCAGATTTGCCTTTTTTGATCAAAATTGATTGGTTAGAAAATTATTTTCAATTTATTTCAACTGTTAATTTTAGTAACAAAGTTGTTGGATTTTTTTATAATCAGCTTTTTATTGATTGTTTTATAACGACGGTCGATTATTTCAATATGTTCAAAATCGGATCAAATTCGGTTCTTAATTTTAACATTTTAGTTATAGTTCTTTACAGTTTATTTCATTTATATTTAACTCGTTATAGAACTATTTACATATGAAATTACTACTGCTAAAGGGAGCTCTCACTCTCATGTTGGTAAAGATGAGTTTTGTGTCTTTCGGACAAACCGTCTCCCAACAATTAAATTCAGAAGAAATTGCAAATCGGGTTGCTTATGTGCACGGAAATGATTTTGTTCTGAATAATCCGACACTTGTTACTGCATTCGGAGATGTGATGATGAATCGCATTGAATACAGTACTTCGCCTCAATCATTAGATGAAAAGTATCCTTTGCTTTCATCTTTCCCATTGATGGCAAAAGCCAATCCGGTAATTCAAGGGGCAGACTTTGCCAATTTCAACCTGAATACATTCAATCCGCTGGTATATGATCTTGAATTCTTTTCGGATAAAACTCAAGTGATGCGTATTGACAATACCAATTACATCATGGTCATTAAACCTATTATAAGAAACTAACCATGAGAAAGATATTTAACATTAAAGCAATAGAAAATAAATACAGTCTATTAATTGGAGTATTTATTCTTAGTAATGTGAGTTGGTCCCAAGGTGGAAATACTCCATGTACAGCCACCGCAATAACTGAGTCTGCATCATGCTCATATAGTATTAGTGGAACCACAGTTGGAGCAACCTATCAAAACGATGCTGCCAATGGAGGTACCCCAACTTGTGCAAGTCCCGGAACTCCAGATGTTTGGTTTGTGTTCACAGCTGCGGCCACAGGAAATTATATAATCGATATGAATACCGGAACCATGACTGATAGTGGTTTGGGGATATATGGTGGTGCGGCTTGTGGTTCATTGACGCAAATTGCTTGTGATGATGATGGTTCTTCGAATGGTACAATGTCCATGATTACTGCATCGTTGACGGCTGGGACAACTTATTATTTGCGTGTTTGGTCTTATAGTTCGGGTACAGGAACTTTTAGCATGTGTGTTACTGCTCCGGCGGTTATGCCTCCGGGATCTATAGTCATGCCTACTTCAGGCAGCACATCTGCTTGTAGCGGAAATTTTTACGATGGTGGAGGATTGTCTGATTATTCTAATTCAGAGACACGTGTATTTACGATTTGTCCCTCAACTGCCGGAGCAAAACTGAATATGGTATTCTCTGCTTTCCAAACGGAAGGTGTTGATTATCTAGAAGTTTTTGATGGGAATTCAGTTGCGGCACCGTCTTTGGGAACATTTTCTGGCAGTACCAGCCCGGGTACGATTCAGGCCACACCAAGTAATGTTAGTGGCTGTTTAACATTTCGATTTACTTCGGATGGATCAGTTGTTTATCCAGGGTGGGTAGCGGCAATTTCATGCATAGTTCCTTGTCAGACCATTACCTCTAACTGGGTGAGTTCGAATGAAGCTCCTGCAGGAGATGGGGTGATCCGGATTTGTCAAGGTCAAAGCATTAATTTGGTTGGAAGCGGAACCTTCGGAACTTCTGCTACAGGTGCAACTTATGCTTGGTCAATGGGGAATGGAGTAACTGTAAGCGGGGCGAATATCAATTATACTTATCCGGCTGTTGGAAGTTATTTGGCGAACTTGGTTATTACCGATCCAAGTGGATGTACCAATACGAATTCCATCAATCGGAATATCCAAGTTTCGACGACACCAACAATTTCAACTTCTGCCACACCGTCTACACTTTGTACAAATCAAACCTCAGCATTAGCAGCAACGGTTACCATGAATCCTTATACAGTGAATTGTACACCACCTGTTTCAGGTACTACCTTCTTGCCGGATGGATCGGGAGCTTCTTATTCCACTTCGATAACTACGAATTGTTATAGTCCGACAGCAACAGTTACGGCTGCTACTGATATCACGAATATTTGTTTGAATATGGAGCATTCCTATTCGGGTGATTTATCCATGCAGATTATCTGTCCTAATGGACAGAGTGTAAGTTTAATAACCTATCCAGCGGGAACAGGGTCAGCTAATTTAGGGACACCTTGGGCAACTGCTACAGTGGATGGAAGTTCGGCTACAACCACACCGGGTGTAGGAGCCAATTACTGTTTCTCCACAGGGGGAACGTCATGGGCTACCGGATCTGTTGCCGGAGCTACTTTTGTAAGTGGAAATGGTCCGGGAACTTATACAGATTCTTATATGCCTGCAGGAACCTATGCACCTATGCAGAGTTTTGCTGGTTTGGTAGGCTGCCCATTAAATGGGAACTGGACAATTTCAGTTACGGATAATCTGGCATCTGATAATGGATACATCTTTAACTGGGATATCAATTTCAGCGCAGCATTATTATCTGCATCCTCATTTACACCGACAATTGTTTCACAAGGATGGGTAGCAGCACCAACACTTTCGAATGTGAATGCAACAACAGCAAATGTTACTCCAACCAATCAGGGAACACCTTGTTTTACTTATAGTGTGACGGATAATTTCGGATGTACTTATACGGCTCCACAATGTATTACTGTGAATTGTGGTACTTCATTGCCAATAGGTCTGGTAAGTTTTGAAGCAACAGCAGTAAACAATAGTTCAGTAAGATTGAACTGGGAAACAAGTTCAGAGCAAAACAATGATTATTTCGTAATTGAAAGATCAGTTAGCGGAGCTGATGGCTGGGAACAAATTGGTACGGTAGACGGAGCAGGAAATTCTCAAACTTCGCTTTATTATGCTGATGTTGATCAGATGCCTTTAAACGGGGTTTCTTATTACCGATTGAAACAGATTGATTTCAATGGTCAGGAGCGGGTCCACGAAATGGAATCTGTTTACATTGATATTGCTGGAGTAAGTGATTTGGTTATTTTCCCGAATCCTGCAACAGATTTGGTAACCTTGAAAGGTGATATCGTTTCGCTAAGTACGTTTAAATTATTGAATGCAATGGGTCAGGATATTCGAATGAACGTTTCTTCTTACAAACAAGCTGATGGTACTTTGGTGCTGGATATTTCCTCTTTGAGATCAGGTGTTTATATGATTAAAAACGGTTCCAAAGTATATTCTTTGGTAAAGCAATAAATCAAATTTAAATCCATAAAAAAGGCCGGTTGTAAGAATCGGCCTTTTTTTGTTTTGATAACAACCCATGCACCTTTCATTTGAAATTTATTCCCTATTTTGTGATCAAATAATGGAAAGATGAAAAATCTGATTGGAGTATTACTTGGTTTATTCTTGTTGAGTAGTGTGGTTTCTTGCGGAGCTAAGGAAGAAGAAAAAGTAGATGTTGGAGTAGAGCAAAATACCCCCGAGTATAAAGCGTATAATTTGGTTCAGAATTTGGAAATTGTTCGGGAATTGAAAGAACATGCAGAAGCAAAGAATCAATCAATTTCGTTGAAATTAAGTAAGGAGAGACTGAATGGGAAAAATGGGTTCTATTGGTTTCAGGCCATTCAACATATCGGGACTTCCAGTATCGTAAAGATGAATATCAAAGTACGTGAAGACTCGTTTAAAGTTGCTATTATGGATGAAGACACCGGTTTTGATCTTACTCCTGAAGAATATAAAAAGAAATTTCCGCTTAAGTAGTTAATTTTAGATTCGGTCTAGTACATATTTAGATTCGGTCTAGTACATATTCAATCAATCCATTCATTTCGGATTCATATCCCTTACTGAATTCCATGCGTGGTCTGTTCGCAATACCCAAACAAATGGTAATGCATTCATGTCCCATTGCTTTTCCAAGTGCAAATAGTGCAGAGCTCTCCATTTCAAAATTGACCACCCGGTGATTTTCGAAAGCAAATTGCTCCAGTTTTTCGTTGACTTCTGAAGTTCTTGTACCTAAGCGGAGTGATCTTCCTTGCGGAGCATAAAAACCTGAACTTGTTACGGTAATTCCTTTATGAACGTTTTCACCTTCCAGTTTTTTCGATAGTAACGCGGAAGCTTCTGAACAATAAGGTGCAATTTCATTTGGGAATCCTACGAATTTATCCAATGAGCTTGCAATGGATTTTTCTTCTGAGCTAAATTCAATCGGGTAGAAGTGCGCTACATTGTCAATTCCAATGGCGTGGCTCGATAAAATATAACTATGCACATCGATATCTGCCTGAAGAATTCCACAGGTTCCAATGCGAATTAAATTCAAGGAAGTCAGTTTCGGTTGGTTCTCGCGCTTCTTCAGATCAATGTTTACGAGAGCATCCAATTCATTGATTACAATGTCAATATTATCCGTTCCAATACCTGTTGAAAGAGCCGTTACACGCTTTCCTTTATAGGTTCCGGTGTGACAAACAAACTCCCGGTGTTTCGATTGATGCGTAATTTCATCAAAAAAAGCTGAAATAGAAGAAACACGATCCTGATCCCCAACAAGTAAAATCGTGTGTGCAAGGTTCTCCGGAGAAATTCCCAAATGATAGACATTTCCCTTTGAATCCAATACCAGTTCTGACGCAGGATATTTCATTGTAATTGAGAATTGAAAATGTAAAATTGAAAAGTTAGATCTGAAAATGTAAAATTGAAAGTAGCCTGACTAAATAAATCTTTTAGGAAAGTCAATTCTTATCCATTCTCAATTCTCCCTTCTAAATTATTTCTTGATACTTCCGAATACTTTAGAAAGCAAATCTGTAACACGTGCAGCAGGATCTTTGCGGATCTTGTTTTCCTCCTTTTCTACCATTTGGAACAGTCCTGAAATAGCTCTTTCTGTAATGTATTGATTCAGATCGGGATTGATTTTTTCACCGCCTGTCAAATTCATTGCGCTGTTGTATTTCGTAATAATCGGATTCCAGTATTCTGTCAATTTAACTTTAGAAATAGCGTCTTTCACCTTTGGAGAAAATGCTGTAACCAATTTAGAAGTTGTATTGTCTTTCAGGAAGCGGGTTGCTGCCCCATCACCACCATTCAAAATGCTGAATCCGTCTGAAATACTCATGTTCAGGATTGCATCTTTGAAAATAGGTAATGCTTCTTTTGTTGCTTCCTCTGCTGCTCTGTTTAGAGTTGTTTCAAATTTTTCAACCTGAGATCCCAATCCCCAATCCATAGCTTTTTGTCTTACTTTCAAGGCATCGGGAGGGAAGGGTAAGCGGATTGCATCATTTTTCAGGAAACCATCCGTTATAGAGGTTAAATTCACTGAGTTTTGAATTCCAACGGTTAATGCTTCTTTTAAACCGGAAATAACTTCTGAATTTGTTAAAGCAGGAGTTGTATTTGTTCCGGTATTTAATGCGCCTGCAGCTTCTTTTACCGTTTCACATGCTTGTAAACCTATCATAATAGTTCCTAAAGCCAAGATTCTTGTGAATTTTCTCATGGATAATTTTTTATGTTCAAACTTAAGAATAATTTTGTCTAAGCTCAAAAACAGTACCATGATTAATGTTGAAATAATTTCTATCGGAGATGAACTCTTAATTGGACAGACAATTAATACGAACGCTTCGTGGATGGGTGCACAGTTGGCAGCTAACGGAATCAAGGTTTCTCATGTGGTGACAATCTCAGATACCTGGGAAGCAATTACGGGGGCTTTGCAAGAAGCAGATAAAAGAAGTCAGGTGGTTTTGATCACCGGAGGACTAGGCCCGACCAAGGATGATATTACGAAACAAGTTCTTTGTTCTTACTTCGATACGAAGTTGGTATTGAACGAGTCTGTTTTAAATCATGTGGAATCATTCTTTATTAAAAGGAACCGACCGATGCTGGAAGTAAACAAAATGCAGGCAATGGTTCCTGAAGCTTGTGAGGTTTTGTTTAATGAGCAAGGAACTGCTCCGGGAATGTTATTTGAAAAGAACGAAACTATTTTTGTTTCCATGCCGGGTGTTCCTTACGAGATGAAGTATTTGATGGAAGCACATGTCATTCCGCGTTTAAGAGCGAAATTTCCTTTAAAGAAATTGGTCCAGAAAACTTATTTGACTCAAGGGATCGGAGAATCGTTTTTAGCAGAAAAATTGAGTGATTGGGAAAACCATTTGCGGGATGAAGGATTGGATTTAGCTTATTTACCTTCTCCGGGAATGGTGAAATTGCGAATCAGTTCCAGTTCAGGGGATCAAGATCGTGTTGCGCATTACGGAGAGGAATTGAAAAAGATGATCCCGGTTTATTTATACGGGGAGGAAGAAGAAACATTACCTGAAGTAGTTGGTAAGTTGTTGACAGTTAAAGGAGAAACGATTGGGACAGTTGAAAGTTGCACCGGTGGAAGCATCATGGCAAGTTTAACAAGTGTTTCAGGTTCTTCCGCTTATGTGCTTGGAGGATTCATTACTTACAGCAACGACTTAAAGATAAAATTGGCTCATGTCGGTTCGGAAACTTTGGAAGATTTTGGAGCAGTCTCAGAAGAGACAGTTCTTGAAATGGCAGCAGGGGGTAAGAAGGAATTGGGTGTTGACTGGTGTATTTCGGTTTCTGGAATTGCAGGTCCTTTGGGTGGCAGTGACGAGAAGCCGGTTGGTACGGTTTGGATTGCAATTGATGGTCCGAAGAGTAAAATTTCCCGAAAATTTTTATTTGGAACAGACAGACAAAGAACGGTGCAAATGACAGTGCTAACTGCTTTAAACTTGTTGCGTTGCGAAATTTTAGGAATAAATATTGAAAAAAAGCAAGATTAATGTTGCTTAATTGTGGGAATATGCTTTTCTTTGCACCCGCTTTTAGAATAAGGAAAAATAAAATACAATGTCACGAGTTTGTCAGATCACAGGAAAGTCGGTAATGGTAGGGAACAATGTTTCTCACTCAAATCGCAAAACAAAACGCAAGTTTTACCCGAACTTGTTAACTAAGAAGTTCTATATACCAGAAGACGATATGTATGTTACATTGAAGATTTCTGCGTCAGCTTTGAGAACTATTAATAAGAAAGGTATTTCTGCGTGTTTGAAAGAAGCACGTGAAAAAGGTTTTTTAAAGTAAATCCGGATTCGGTCACGAAAGTGGTTCGATCATAAAGAATTAAGAAAATGGCTAAGAAAGCAAAAGGAAATAGAATCCAGGTTATTTTAGAGTGTACTGAACACAAAGAGTCTGGAATGGCGGGAACTTCTCGTTACATATCGATGAAGAATCGCAAGAACACTCCTGATCGTTTGGAAATTAAAAAATTCAACCCGATCTTGAAGCGTTATACTCTTCATAAAGAAATTAAATAAGAAATCCGCCGCGGCGGATTGATTTGATAACATAAAAAAAATTAAGTCATGGCTAAGAAAGTAGTAGCATCCCTACAAAAAGGTGGAGGAAAAGAGCATACGAAAGTAATCAAGATGGTTAAGTCTGATAAAGGTTCTTTCACATTCAAAGAAGAAATTGTACACAACGATAAAGTAAAAGAGTGGTTCAATAAATAACCCAATTCTTTAAGTTGTAAACTCGATATTGTTTTAAAACCTCTTCGCCTTCGCGGAGGGGTTTTTTTTATGTATTTTTGAACTATGGCATTATTTGGTTGGTTTTCCAAAGAAAACAAAGAAACACTTGATAAAGGACTCGAAAAAACAAAAGAAAGTTTTTTCGGTAAGTTAACGCGTTCGCTGGTAGGTAAATCAAGAGTTGATGATGAGGTACTAGATGAATTGGAAGAAATTCTGATCAGCTCAGATGTTGGTGTAAATACGACGTTAAAAATTATCGATCGGATTAATGAACGCGTTTCTAAAGATAAGTATGTAGGTACAGACGAGCTGAATAAAGTTCTGAAGGAAGAAATTGCGGCCTTGTTGTCAGAGAATGACAGCGATGGACCAAGCGAATACAATATCCCAAACCATAATGGTAATCCGCATGTGATCATGGTGGTTGGTGTAAATGGAGTAGGAAAAACTACTTCTATCGGAAAACTGGCAAATCAATTTAAAAAAGCGGGAAAGAGTGTGGTTCTTGGTGCTGCAGATACTTTCCGTGCTGCTGCGGTAGATCAATTGATTATTTGGTCAGAACGTGTCGGTGTTCCTATTGTTCAGCAAGGAATGGGAGCAGATCCTGCTTCCGTTGCATTTGATGCGTTAAGCTCAGCTAAAGCACAGGGAGCTGACGTTGTTATTATTGATACTGCCGGAAGGTTGCACAACAAAGTAAACCTGATGAATGAGCTTTCCAAGATTAAACGTGTCATGGAAAAGGTTATTCCGGATGCTCCCCATGAAATTCTATTGGTCTTAGATGGATCAACAGGTCAGAATGCTTTCGAACAAGCGAAACAATTTGCTTTGGCAACTTCATTAACCGGTTTGATTATTACAAAATTAGACGGCACTGCTAAAGGTGGGGTTGTGATCGGGATCTCAGACCAAATGAGTATTCCTGTAAGATTTATTGGAGTAGGAGAAGGAATTGAAGATCTGCAGGTTTTCCATAAAGAAGAATTTGTTGCTTCCATATTCGGAGAGTAATTGGAAACCAATCATTTAAATTAACAATCTGCTAATTGTGTAACTAATTTTATAATTTAGGTAGTAAATTTGTGTCACTTATATTGGCATGAATTCAAAATCTCTTAACAAAACCTATGCAATAGTGGCTTATTGCACCTTGATCGGTTGGATCATTTCCCTTGTCCAAGTTTCATCTTCCTCGGAAGATGATCGAAAGTTTATTGCATTTCATTTAAGACAAATGCTTATTCTGATGTTGCTCGGAGCAGCAGTAAGTATTATGGATACTATCTTTTTCTTCATCCCATTTTTTGGATTGTTTGCAATTAACATTTTATCTTTTGCCCTTTTTATTTGTTGGTTAATTGTCTTGATAGCTGCAATCCGAGGTGAAAAAAAGTGTATTCCTTTCGTTGGAAAGGCAGGAGAAAGCATGTTGGGTGATATGTTTGAATAAATTTAAACGCTGTTAATAAGTAATTGTTAAAATACAAACTCCCTAAGTTTCATTTCAAGTTTTTTTTAGTAACATTGGTTTGCTAAAACTAGAATTGAGTGCTCTAAATCAATTATTTCCAATTTTGGATTAAGAGTCTCGGTTCGAAAAATGAAAAACTACTTTTATGAAAACTAACGGAGTAAAACTACGTGCCCTCTTCGCATGTTTGTTTTTTTCGGTGCTCTTTAATGGGGTATTCGCTCAAACAAACGGAGTCGTTCGGTGCTACACAGATGAACAAGATGCAATCCTGCACGCCAACCACCCGGAATTAGAATCAACACAACAATTTGAACAATGGATCCAGTCTGAAATGGCCGCAAACATGGCTGCAGGAAAGATCATTGGAGGAGTTTATCAAATTCCCGTTGTCGTCCATGTGATCCATAACGGAGAAGCGGTAGGTACCGGAACAAATGTAAGTTATGCTGCTATTCAATCTCAGATCGATGTCTTGAATGAAGATTTCAGACGCATGTTCGGGACGAACGGATGGAATACAAATCCGGTAGGAGCTGATACCCAAATTGAGTTCTGTTTAGCTCGAAGAAGACCTGATGGGTCCGCTTTCCCTGGAGGAGAATATGGTGTAAACCGAATTCCCCGCTCTACTGCCGGTTTTACTGCGCCTCCTTACGCTACCGGTTACATTGATGCAACAATTAAACCTTATACTTATAATGGTGGTACACCTGCGGTAGTCGCGGGGTTTGCAAGAGGTTGGTCACCGGATAAATACATGAATATTTGGTTGTGTAACATAAGTGGAGGAATCCTTGGTTATGCACAGTTTCCTCAATCTCCATTAGGAGGAATGGGATGTGCTACTCCAGCAGCAGCAACAGACGGCGTGGTATTTTTATATAACTCTATTGGTAAAAGTTCCGTAACTGGTTTTGGAGGTGTTTATAATGAAGGACGAACAGCAACACATGAGATCGGTCACTGGTTAGGATTACGCCATATCTGGGGTGATGGAGGTTGTACAGTCGATGATTACTGTAATGATACGCCTGAAGCTGGAGCAGCAAATTATGGTTGTCCGGTTGGAACAAATTCCTGCACGGCAGCTCCGGATGCCGGTGTGGATATGATTCAGAATTACATGGATTATACGGATGATCTTTGTATGAATGTTTTCACCAATGATCAAAAGCAACGGATGCGGGCGGTTTTGGAAGGCTCTCCAATGCGTGTGCTATTAATAAATTCAGATGCGTGTACACCGCCAAATCCAAGTGATGCATCAGTAACAGATGTTTTTGCACCAATTGGTGATAATTGCGCCGGATCAATTACTCCAAGTGTTCAATTAAAAAACAGAGGTTCCAATAACCTGACAGCTGCAACCATTTCATATAAAATCGACAATGGAACTGCAGTTACATTTAGCTGGACAGGTAACCTGACTCCGAATTCAACAGCAACGGTTGCATTGCCCGCATTTACAGCTGCTTTAGGAACACATTCATTCAGAGCATATTCTACACTTCCGAATGGGATCGCCGATCCTTATACGGTTTACGATACTTCAGGAATTGATTTCGTGGTTTCTAACGGGATTATGCCGAACTATACTCAAGATTTTGAAGCGCAATCTTTTCCGCCGGATGTGAAATGGAGAATTGATAACGTGAATGCAGATTGTTATAAATGGTCACCGGCTTCAGGAATATCTTCTACCGGATCATTTATCAATAACATTGCACAGGTTCCATGTTATAACAATGGCTCAACTTCAAATGAAGATTTTTATAGTCCGGTTTTCTTATTGCCATGTAATGCAACGGCTGCAACCTTGAAATTTGATGTAGCCTACAGAAGAAGAGTTGCAGGATCCAATGATCAGTTGATCGTGCAGATTTCTACAGACTGCGGTGCTACTTGGACAAATGTCTATAATAAAACCGGTAACGGAGCTCAGCCTTTATATCAAAGCGCAACCTTATCTGCAACAGAATACTTTCCTACAGTTGCCACAGATTGGAGAACTGAGACCATTAGTTTGATGCCGTATGTTACGGCAGCTTCGGATAATATCCGTTTCCGCTTCAGAGGAGTTTCTGCAAATGGAAATAATATTTTCATTGATAATGTGAAATTTGAAGGAACAACTCCGGGAGAAATTAACGTGACTTCTGCAAGTGTAGATGTGTTGGATGGAGGTTATTATACCTATGCAAATACACAGGCTGGTGGTTCAACTACTGCAACGTTCACAATTACAAATACCGGAACAACCAATTTGACATTAACGAATCCAATTACAGTTACAGGAACTGGTTTTGCTTTAGGAACAGGTTTTGGAACAACAACCGTTACACCCGGTTCAACAACGACATTTACAGTGGTGTTTTCACCAGCTGCTGCCGGAAACTTTACCGGGAATGTTCAGTTTGTAACCAATGATTGTGATGAAGGAACATACAATTTTATCTTGAACGGTTTAGGAGTTGTAAGTCCTCCGGTTGCTGATTTCTCAGCTTCTTCAACAACAATTTGTCAAGGTGCAACTATTACTTTTACTAATTTATCGACTCTTGCGAATTCATATGCATGGACATTTACAGGCGGAACACCAGGTACTTCAACTGCAACAAATCCTACGGTAACTTATAATACTGCAGGAACTTATGCCGTGACATTGATTGCAACGAATGCAAATGGTTCAGATACAGAAACGAAAACCGGTTATATAACGGTTATTAGTTCAACGGCAACTGCTTTACCATTAAATGAAGGATTTACTGCTGCGCCGTTTGTTCCGACTGGATGGTCATTGGTTAATAACAATGCTTCTCCAACAAGCTGGGCAAGATCAACAACAGTTGGTCGGGCACCTACAGCCGGAAACTCCATGTGGTTCAATAATTTTGACTACAACGATGCAGATGATGATGTCGTTAGATTGAAACCGCTCATTTTTACAGGGCTTTCATCTGCTCAAATGACCTTTGATGTGGCTTATGCACCATATGATGCAGCAAATTTTGACGGTTTGGAAGTGTTGGTTTCTACCAACTGTGGAGGTTCATTTACTTCTGTCTATTCCAAGTCGAATACAACTCTTGCAACCGCAGCTGCTACCGGAAATGTGGCCTTCGTGCCAACAACTGCACAGTGGAGAACAGAAACGGTTGACTTGACTCCATATATTGGGCAAGGGAATGTGATCATTGCATTCAAAAACTTGTCAGGATTCGGAAACAATTTGTACGTAGATAATATCAATGTAACCGGAGTGGTTGCATCAACTCCTCCAACTCCAAGTTTCACCACTGTTTCAGCTTCAGTTTGCGCAGGACAGAGTATCGCATATACGAATACTTCAACGGGATCTCCTACTTCTTATTCCTGGTCTTTCCCGGGTGGAACGCCTTCCACATCAACAACGGCTAGTCCAACAATTACCTATGCAACTGCTGGTACTTACAATGTGGTGTTAACAGCTACAAATGGTTCCGGTTCGAATACTACGACCATGACGAATTATGTGACAGTGAATCCACTTCCGGCAACTCCAACTATTACGGCAGGTGGAGCTACGGCGATTTGTCCTGGTGGATCAGTTACTTTAACATCTTCCGCGGGAACAAGCTATTTGTGGTCAACCGGAGCAACCACTCAATCGATTACGGTTTCTGCTGCAGGTACTTATACTTGTAAAGTAGTAAGTGCTGCAGGTTGTCAAAGTGCAAATAGTAATTCAATTACAGTAACTTTAAATACTACCCCGGCAGCTCCAACAGTTACTCCTGGTGGTGCTACAACATTCTGTTCAGGTGGTTCTGTAACGCTAACATCTTCTGCAGGAACTTCCTATTTGTGGTCGAATGGTGCAACAACACAAGCTATTACGGCAACAACAGCCGGAACTTATACTGTTCAAATAACCAATGCTGCAGGTTGTCAAAGTACGGCAAGTGCAACAACAACGGTTACGGTTAATCCAACACCAAGCGCACCAACAATTACTGCTGGTGGAGCAATAGCGCTTTGTTCCGGAGGTTCGGTGACCTTAACATCAACAGCAGGAACAGGCTATTTGTGGTCAACCGGAGCAACCACTCAATCAATTACGGTTTCTGCTGCGGGTACCTATAATTGTAAAGTAGTAAGTGCAGCAGGTTGTCAAAGTGCGAATAGTAATTCAATTTCGGTGACAGTCGGTACACTGCCGGCTACCCCAACAGTTACTTCTGGTGGTTCTACAACATTTTGTTCAGGTGGTTCCGTGATTTTAACATCAACAGCAGGAACAAGTTACTTGTGGTCGAATGGAGCAACAACACAAGCTATTACCGCAACAACGGCTGGAGCTTATACTGTTCAGGTAACAAATGCAGCTGGTTGTCAAAGTGCCTCAAGTACGGCTACAACAGTTACAGTTAATCCAACTCCAAGTGCGCCAACAATTACTGCTGGCGGAGCAATAGCACTTTGTTCCGGAGGTTCAGTGACTTTAACGTCAACGGCAGGAGCAGGCTATTTGTGGTCAACCGGAGCAACCACTCAATCAATTACGGTTTCTACAGCTGGAACCTATATGTGTAAAGTAGTTAGCGCTGCAGGTTGTCAAAGCGCGAATAGTAATTCAATTTCGGTGACAGTAGGTGCGCCACCGGCAACTCCAACGGTTACTACAGGTGGCTCTACAACTTTCTGTTCTGGTAGTTCTGTTACTTTGACTTCAACTGCAGGAACATCCTACTTGTGGTCCAATGGTGCAACAACACAAACTATTACAGCAACAACGGCCGGAACTTATACTGTTCAGGTTACAAATGCAGCAGGTTGTCAAAGTGCAGCAAGTGCAGCTACGACGGTTACGGTTAATCCAACTCCGGCTGCTCCAACATTAACAGCAGGAGGGGCGACAACTTTCTGTGCAGGTGCGTCAGTAACATTGACTTCAACAACCGGAACAGCTTATTTGTGGTCAACCGGAGCAACGACACAATCCATTACTGCAACAACGGCTGGAACATATACTGTTAAAGTAGTAAGTGCGGCAGGCTGCCAAAGTGCAAATAGTAATTCAGTTACCGTTACAGTTAATCCAACTCCGGCGACACCAACAATTACGGCAGGTGGAACAACTACTTTCTGTGCGGGTGGCTCAGTAACTTTGACATCAACGACAGGAACAAGTTATTTATGGTCGAATGGCGCAACAACACAAGCTATTACTGCAACAACAGCAGGAACATATACTGTTCAGGTTACCAACGCTTCTGGCTGTCAAAGTACAGCAAGCGGAGTTACAACAGTTACGGTTAATCCAACTCCAACTGCACCGGCAATTACAGCTGGTGGGGCGACGACATTCTGTTCAGGATCTTCGGTAACTTTAACATCAACAGCAGGAACAAGTTACTTGTGGTCGAATGGAGCAACAACACAAGCTATTACCGCAGCAACTGCAGGCACATATACTGTTCAGGTATCCAATGCTTCAGGTTGTCAAAGTGCGGCAAGTGCAGCTACAACCGTTACTGTTAATCCAACGCCAAGTGCGCCAACAATTACTGCCAGTGGAGCAACGACATTCTGTTCGGGAACTCCAACAACACTTACTTCAACAACAGGAACGAGTTACTTGTGGTCTAATGGAGCAACGACTCAAACTATTACACCTGCTACATCTGGAACTTATACTGTTCAGGTTACGAACGCTTCAGGTTGTCAGAGTACTACAAGTACCGGAACGGTTATAACAGTTAATCCAACGCCAGTTATTACGTTGGGAACTCTTACAAATCCGAGCGCTTGTGGTTCAACTACCGGTTCAATTGCGGTAAGTGGAACAGGTTCGGGTTCTATCTCTTGGTCTGGTGCGGTTACGGGATCTGCTTCTGTAGCTTCCTTACCAACCACGATTCCAAATTTGGGTGCAGGATCTTATACGATCATATTGACAAGCCCAGCAGGTTGTGCTTCCAGCTCGATTATGGGAAGTTTAACTGATCCGGGAGCACCAACGCCTCCGGTAATTACTTCCAGTTCAGCGATCTTATGTCCGGGAGGATCTGTTACCTTGACTTCTTCCTATACGACAGGAAATACCTGGTCTACAACATCAACGGCTTCGACTATTTCAGTGACTTCGGCTGGAACATATACGGTTCAGGTAACGAATGCCGGATGTACCTCTACTTCAAATCCGATCACGATTACAGATGCAGCACTATTTAGCGTTGATGCAGGAAGTGATCAGGCGGTGTGTTCCGGAAGTTCAGTTACCTTGACAAGTAGTTCAACCGGTTCTCCAATTGTAGGATGGAGTAATGGTGTTCAGGATGGAGTTTCATTCGTTCCGCCAAGTACTACTACTTATACATTAACTGGAACGGACGTAAATGGGTGTCAATTAACGGATCAGGTTACGATTACAGTAAACTCAAATCCAACAGTTGCATTGGCAGATCTTGGTCAGGTTTGTACTTACAATCCGGCATTTGTGCTTACTGGTGGAGCGCCTTTGGGTGGAACTTATTCGGGAACAGGAGTTTCTTCAGGAAGCTTTGATCCGGCACTAAGTGGTGCGGGTAGTTTCCCGATAACTTATTCGTTCTCTGATGCAAACGGCTGTTCTGGAATGGCGCAAAGTACCATCATTGTAGATCCTTGTTTATCAGTTGGAGAGAACGAAAAATGGAATATGTCCATCTATCCGAATCCATCCATTGGTAAAATGGAGATTACATCAGATGTGCCTTATTCGAACTTGAAAATGGTGGATGCGCAAGGGAAAGTGATTTTCGATTTCGAGATTGATCAGTTTGAAACGGTTAAGACGATTGACTTGTCATCTTACGCAAACGGACATTATACCTTACAAGTAGTGGGTGAATTTGGAATAAAATATCACCAGATTGTAATCAGTAAATAATTCAATTTATATATAAAAAAGTAGGGGCGGAAAATTTTCCGCCCCTACTTTTTTTACCAAGGTGGGCTATTGCTTTTTCTTCTTACTTTTGAGTAAAGATTTAATCGGGCATGCAAAAACTAAAGATCAATGGTCACGGACATATCTTACCGGAACCTTCGGAAATTCCGAAATTCATGCGTGAGAAGAAGTTGTTTTGGATAGATGATGATAAAAAATTCATGAGGCAAGATGATTGGGCTCGACCAATTACTGATCCCAGTTTCTTTTTTAATGAAAAAATCGAGTGGATGGAAAGACACGGCATCGATCACGGTGTGATGTTGAACCTATCTCAGGTTTATTGCAATGGTTGGGCAAAACAAGATGCGTTTGATGCAATTCGCTGGCAAAATGATTTCAATGCAAGTGTTCAGGAGCGCCGGCCGGATAAATTTACCAGTGGATTTGTGGTGCAGCCACTTTACATGGAAGATGCTTTAAATGAAGTGCGTCGTTGTGTAGAAGATCTGAAAATGAATTTGCTTTGTCTTCCGACACACTTTTTAGACCAGAATAATGAATGGCTTTCTGTGGTTGATGATTCAACTTTGCCTTTGTTTGAATTGGCAAATGAATACAAACTGGCAATTGAAATTCATCCATATGATGGTGAAAAGATGGTTGCTTTGAAAGACATGTACTGGCGTTTCCATTTGGTTTGGATGATGGCACAAACTGCTGATACTTTACATATGTATGCGCTGAAAGATTTCGTTAATAAATATCCGGATATACGTACGTGTTTTGCTCATGGTTGTATGCTTGGACAGGCAAACTATGGAAGAAGATTACAGGGTTTTGACGGTCGCCCGGATTTGTTTACCGAAACCAGAGATCCACGTGCCAGTTTAGGTCACCCAAACTTGTTTTTCGATACTTTGGTTCATGATTCGTATACTTTACAATTGCTTAAAACCCGAGTTGGTTCATCTCAGATCGTTTCCGGATTGGATGATCCGTATCCTTTGGGTGAAATGGAAGGAGTTGCCAATTCATATCCCGGAAGAGTTATAGATTTTGCTGTGGAGGTTGGAATTTTGGATCAAAAAGAATCCGATGCAATCTGGTACGACAATGTGTTGCGCTGGTTAGGCAAGACTTCAATTTAATGGATCATGCTTCAAAAAGGTCTTCTTCTTTGCATTCTATGCCTCTTACAGGCTTTTTATAGTTTTTCACAGGAAAGAAAAGACTCGCTTAGCCATATACCTATTGAATACGGCCGTTTTGTAAAAAATCAGAACCAACGATTTGGTTTTTTCGAACAGGTAAAGAAAAACACGAAAGGAGAATACTTTGTAGATGTATTCAAGTCCGTTGGGAAAGCTCAGACCGATGTGGTAGATTTTAAAATCAATCGGTTTAAATTTCCTTCAGTCGATTCCATCGAGTTTTTTATTCAAACAGAACGAATAGCAAGTACACGTATCAGTGAAATCAAACAGCGGATCTTTTTACCCGCATCGAATAAAGATTACGAGGTTATTGCAAAATTTCGGGGAACGGTTGTTTCTGTCTTGCATGTTTCCGTATTGCCGGTAATTAATCAGAAGATTCGGGTAGTTCCTTTACTGAAGGCCACTATCAACAGAGATAGTCTTGAAAAGGAACTGAATTTCTTTTTTGCTTCAGCAAATGTGCGTTTTGATGTCACTGTTGATCCTGTTTTTGAAAATGACGCCTTGGAAACCTCCAAATGGTTTGAGAATCCGGGTTCAGATCGATTGAAGTATACAGATCAGATGCGTCATGTGCGAGATGTATATAAAAATGTTTACAAAGAAAAAACTACCAATACACTCCTGTTTTTTGTTGTTCCAAAGTTTGTGAATCCGAGACTCAAAGGATACATGGTAAAAAACAAATCACTGGGTTTTGTAATAAAAAATGATTCAAGAGAATTGTCACACGCAATTGCTACCGAGTATTTGGATGGTTTTGCAAATATTGAAGCACTTGAAGAAGATCAGCGGGTTCTGGAAAGTTGGACAATTGATAACGAAGAATGGATTCGAATTAATAAAAATCCCCGTATTTATTCGATCATTGACGATTACGAGGAAGTAGTGACCAATAATGGACTTGTCGCATATTATTTTTTCGAACAGTCCAAAAACGGAACTATTGTCCTGAAAAACAAAAGCTTTTTGGCTTCTGTGATGCGTCCAATGAAGAAGAATACGTATTCGTATCACCTTCAAATTGATAATATCTTTTACAAAACGTTATTCCGGATCAAATCCAAACCGTTTAATACCTTGCACATTCTCAGTGTCATCGGTTCAATTACCGGATTTATTTATGGTTTTCGAAAATTGCGTGCGTTGCTAAGAGCTCGTATGAAAAAGCCGCGCTTGGTTTCCTTTCTTTCAAGATTAATTCAATGGATAGGAATGTTGGTACTTTCTTTTGTATTGATTAGAGCCGTTGATTTAGGTTATTCCTGGTTTGAAGTAACCGATGGAGTCATTAAATCCTATTCTGGATTGAAGGAGAAAAAAGTCATTGACCTCTTATTTGATAATACTCATCCAAATAAATTAGAAGAAAAGAGTATTGGTTCAGAGCTCATTATCAAGCGAAGCAATAATTACTTTCTCTATGAACGAAAGAAAGTGTTGTACTTTAAAATGAATATTTCCAAAAAGAACGTTCCTGTAAAACTTCGCCTGATCGCAAATTCCGATTCCTTGAAAACATCTTTGTTGGATAAACCGATCGCTGCGGAAAGTCATTACATGGTTGTCAAAATTTACTCAGCAAAAGGAAAATGGTTACGTGATCAGGTTTACAATCACTTGGGTGTTGACCTGACTTCCAAATTGAAATTACAAGACCCTCCAAAACGCGTTCTGATTTTTGTGAACGGATATCGACCTACTTCTTTGGGGAGCACGTTTGAAGAGAATTTTGAAGACATCCGAAGCAATGGGTTGGAATTTCCCAATTCTTTGAATCGATTATTTACGGAAGACCGATACAATTATTGGCATCCATGGAAACAGATTGATGATACATTTAAGCTGAGAATTAATCCAACAGAATATTATTATGCCGATGGCCATCATTCCGTATCAACCTCCAATCATAGAAGTTTGTTGAACTTTAGTACCAACTCCGGTATTTATCCGAAAAGATGCAGAAATAATAAGATTCACACTTGTTATACAACGAGTACTGTCGGTTCTAAAATTTTCGGTTCCAAACGTGCAAGGACATTTAGTTTGCTAGCCACAAAACCAAATAAAAAAGGATTTGCCATTCGTTTCAATAGCGGAAGAATAGCTGGTAGGAACTTATATCAAATGCTCAATGAGTTGCCAAACTCGTCTAAAAATGACACACTTTATTTAGTGGTTCACAGCATGGGATTTGCATATGCGCAAGGGATGATTGAACAGTTAAGAGGTAAAATTAATTTTGGAGGATATTATATCTTAGCTCCCGAAAATGCAGCCACTGGAACAGTCAATTTGAAAGAATGGAAACAAGTGTGGCAATATGGAAGTAATTTAAATTCCGTGAACCAGGATGCGCCATGTCTACAAGATGGAGTTGCGCCACAGGCTTCTGTGAAAGGATTGAGTGAAGATCAACGTATTTATATTCCAAGAGCTCTTTACAAACACAAAGGATATTTTGATTCGCACTTTGTGGGCTGGTACAATTGGGTACTGGCAATTCCTTCTGGCAAAAAAGGACATATCAGACAACGATAGAATTGAAAAGTTAAAAGGTGAAATAATTATCAATTATTAATTATCAAGAATAAGATCTCTCTTGATAATTAAACCATTCATAATTGATAATTATGGAATACCTTTTTTATGGTATTGCAGAATCGGCAATATGAAAGCAATTTTGCTATTTAGAATTATTCTACATAGCATGAACCTGTATTTGGATAGTCGTAATCAGTTAATAAGCCTAGGATTTAAAGAGTTGGCTCAGTCAATTCTTGGTGAGGTGATAGTTGAATGGCATTCTGGAAACCCAAAAATGGAGCAGGTTCTCTCAGATAAGAAGCAAGTGGTGGTGTATAATTTCGCTGAAAATTATCCCGAAATAGAGAATAATCTAAAAGCAATTCCGGAAGATATCAATAGCATTAAGGTTGTCCTAATTATCAACGGAGATGTATCCAATCTTCCTAAATTGGTTTCATATGGCGTTTCAGGATTCATTGATGTTAATTGCACGGTGAATGAACTAAAAGGAGCATTCCAGAAGATTTTGAACAACCAGAATTACTATTGTGAATTAGTGTGGAACAAGATTTTGAATCAGGATGAAGAAATTACTTCACCTGCTCAATTTAGTTTGACCAAACGCGAAATAGAAATCGTTGAATCCTTGCTAAATGGGAAGTCAACAGTGGAAATAAGCCGGGAATTGGGCTTGAGCCCGCATACTGTACAAACACACCGCAAGAACTGTTTCAAAAAGTTAAAAGTGAAGTCTTTGTCCGAACTATTGCTGTTTGAAATGGAAAATCAGGTGTTCAAGAAATAAGACTACCCTCTAAAAGGTAGTTTTTTCCGCTTGTTTTGGCGATTGCAACCACTCCATGTAGAGCTTACTTTTGCAGACGTTATTTAGATTAAGTATAAATAAAACGATCCGCAACAAGAGAAAGCACTGCTTTCGAAAAATATCAGCGGTAATGGATAATAATAAATTAAATAGAACAAACATGAAAAAAGGATTACTTCTATCATTCTTAGCGCTAGCTGGATTTTCAAACGCACAGTTAGTAAATGACTCAGTATCTATGGGTGCTGGATATGCAAACAATATTTGGTACAGCTTGCAAAATGATGAGCAGGGAACTGCTCAGGCAGCAAACAACTGGGATTTAGGTTTCGCAACTTCAATCAGTCCTGCAAATCCATTGGCTGCATCGATTATTTTCAATAATAAAATTGGTTCAGTTTATGCTGTTCCGGGATCCAATGGAACTGGTTTGGCTACTGCGGATACAGCAGGAATTTCTTCTTGGACTGCACTTTACAATTCTGAATTGACCTGGACTGAAGGAGCTTTAAATGCTGCAAGTGCAGGTGGTACTGATTACGGTTGGGGAAATTACGATGCTGTAAACCATACAGGAATTGTTGCAAATCGCGTCTTTGCAGTAAAATACACAAATGGTTCTGTTAAATTGTTTACAGTTTCCTTGTCATTCATGAATTCAGAATATACCGTGGACTATTCTAATGCAGATCACAGTGGAACTGGAACTACAACGGTATCCATTACACCTTATGCAACGAAAAATTATATTTACTACCCCTTAGGTGGAACGGTAATCGACAGAGAACCTGCTTCAACAACCTGGGATTTATTGTTTACACAATACGCGGCGAATAATGGAGCTCCATATCCATACAACATGGTAACGGGTGTTTTGCATAATGTTGGAGTAGAAGTGGCTGAAGTTCACCCGGTAAATAACCCTGTAACAGATATGTCTTTCGGATCTGCAACATACTCTGAGGATATCAATACCATCGGATACGACTGGAAAACATACTCAGGAGTTTACACGATTGAAGATTCATTGGTTTACTTCGTAAAAGATAAAGACGGAGATTACTGGAGATTGATCATGACAGGTTTCTCAGGTACTACTTTAGGAAAATCAGTTTTCAAAAAAGAGAAAGTAGCTACTTTGAGTGTTTCTGAAAATATGGAATTGATTTCCGGAATTTTCCCTAATCCTACTGCTAACAATGTAACTGTAATGATTGATTCAAAGTCAAATGTGACTGTGAAAGTATTGAATATGAAAGGTCAAGTAGTATTTGAAAATAACGCAACATCAAATGCCTTGGAAGCAATGAACATTTCAACAACTGACTTCACAAACGGAGTTTATTTGGTTCAGGTTTCTAACGGAGCTGCAACTACAACTCAACGTTTGGTTGTACAACATTAATCTCATTGATTAAAAAAAAATAAGATGAAAAATAGTGGTTTTTTATTCCTTGCTCTTTTATCGCTGACAACCGCTTGTAATTCAGGCGCGAAATCAACCGAAAAAAAAGAAGAAAAGGTCGAAGAAAAACGAATCGTTTCTTTAAGCGGTTCGTTAACAGAAATCATCTACGCAGTGGGTTCCCAAAAGGAACTCATTGGCGTTGATGTAACGAGTACTTATCCAGCAGCGGCTGAGAAATTGACCAACTTAGGACACGTGCGTAAACTGGCAGTTGAAAGCCTGTTGGTATTGAATCCGACTCATGTTGTTATGTTGGAGGATGAAGTTTCACCGGATTTAAAATCAAAGTTAGCACAAGCGAAAATCGAATTGGTAACATTCAAACACCCCAACAGCGTGGAAGAAGCGAAATCGTTGGTGAAAGAAGTTGCAGCTTGGTTGGGTAAAACAGATGCTTCAGAAGCAGTTGTTTCAAAGATCGATTCGGATATCAAGAATCTTTCGAAACTGGCTAAAAAACCAAAAGTATTGTTTGTCTATGCAAGAGGTGCGGGAACTTTAATGGTTGCCGGAGAAAAGACACCGCTTGAAAAAATGATCGTTTTAGCTGGTGGTGAAAATGCAGGAAAAGGATTCACGGATTTCAAACCATTAACAAGCGAATCAGTCATTGCTGCAAATCCGGATGTGATTTTGATGTTCACTTCAGGAGCTCAAAGTTTGGGGCCTGATGGAATTTTCAATGTTCCTGGTGTTGCTGCAACGAACGCAGGAAAAAATAGAGCATTAATTCAAATGGATGGTCAATTACTTAGTGGATTTGGTCCAAGAGTAGCTGAAGCATTGAGTGAATTGAACGGAGAGTTCAAAAAAGTTAAATAAGGTTCAAAAAGTTCCAATGGTTCAATTTGAACTATTCAACTTTTGAACTCTTTGAATAAAAGAAATTCATGTCAAGACAAGGGATAATAGGTCTTTCGTTATTGGTTTTACTGATAGTTTGCTTTGTTGTAAATCTGTCGGTAGGGAATGTTAATGTCCCAATTTCCCATGTCTTTGGCAGTTTAATTGAGAAAATCGGTATTTCAACTGATTTGAAAATAACGGATATCGAATACCATGTAGTTTACAATATTCGATTTCCGAGAGCCGTCTACTCCTGTTTAATAGGTGCTGGATTAGCTGTCTCAGGTGCAGCATTGCAGGGGATTTTTAGAAACCCTTTGGTCGATTCCGCCCTAATTGGAATCTCAACGGGTGCTTCTCTATTTGCCTCTCTATTCATTTTGTTCAACGGATTGGTTCCTTGGTTGATTATTTTCAACGAGGGACTTTCCCTTTCCATTGTTGCATTTTTAGGAGCGTCAATTGTAGCATTTATCGTTTACAGATTATCTCTAAGCAATGGAGAGATCAATTCACTGACCTTAATTTTGGCCGGAATTGCATTGAATGCATTAACCGCTTCGTTAACAGGTTTATTGACCTTCTTTGCAACTGACGATGAACTGCGTGATCTGACTTTCTGGACACTTGGAAGTTTGGGATCTGCAAACAATGATTCTGTTTTGCTATTGGCAGTCTTTACGATTGTTCCAATGAGTATCATTTTCTTTCAAGCCAAAAGTTTGAATGTACTTGCATTGGGTGAAAGTAACGCACAATACATGGGCTACAAAGTGAAAACCATTAAGTTACTGGTGATCATTTGTTCCACTTGCATGGTGGGAGCAGCTGTTTCAATGGCTGGAGTAATTGGATTTATTGGCTTAGTAGTTCCGCACATCATTCGAACGGTATCCGGACCAAATCACAAATTGTTATTGCCATTCAGTGCTTTTTTTGGAGCAATTCTTCTTTCATGTGCAGATATGATTTCACGAACGATTTTGCCTCCAACAGAAGTACCTATTGGAATTATAACCGCATTAATGGGAACTCCGGTTTTTATCGCAATCATTTTTAAACACAAACGCAAATTCTCGGTTTGATAGAAGCAGAAAACATAGCGTTTGGGGTGAAAGGAAAACAAATCCTGCAGCCGGTTAATTTTAAAACCGATCAGGAAGAGTTTATTGTAATTCTGGGTCCGAATGGAGCGGGGAAAAGCACTTTGGTGAAATTGCTTTCAAACGGATTGAAGCCAACTTCAGGAAGGGTTTCCTACTATGGAAAAGAACTGAAAGAATGGACGCTTGATAATTTGGCAAAATACCGTGCTTACATGCATCAGGAAAGTATGATCGCTTCCAGCTTTACGGTGCGCGAAGTATTGGAAATGGCACGCTACCGTTATCCCGAAACGAAACATTTCTTCAATAAATCAGTCATCGGGAAGATTGTAACTGAATTAAATTTGGAAGCACTTTTGGATTTGGAGTTTAATTTCCTCTCAGGAGGAGAAAAACAACGGGTTCAATTCGGAAGAGTGTTGCTACAGTTAGAAAGCGAAGGTGAAATTCAACCGGTCAAGTATTTGTTTCTGGATGAACCTTTAAACAATTTAGATGTGCGCTATCAAATTGAATTATTGAAATACGCACGCAAATTTGTAGACGACAAACGGGGAAGTGTTATTGTGGTGATGCATGATATCAATTTGTGCTACCAATATGCAGACCGTGTTTTGTTGATGCAAAAAGGAAAAGTAGTTATGGATGGAACCGTTCAAGAAGTAATGAGTCCCCATTTATTAAGTGAAACCTATCAAATCGAATTAGAACAAATTCAATCCCTTGACGGAGAAATATTTTACAGACACATATCCTATTCGTCAAACCTATTGGATGTACAATGAAATTAATTTAAAAACAACAATGGAAACAACTTTGTCATTAAAAGAAGCTTTCGAACAATTGAAAGAAAGCGAACCGAAATTGAGAATCAGAGAGTATGCGAAGCGTTTGAATGCTTCCGAAGCAGAATTAGTTGCTTTGGGTGTAGGAACAACAGCTGTTCGCTTACGTCCTGAATTTGTAGCAATTTTAGGTGAAATTGAATCGCTTGGTTTTGTAATGGCCTTATCAAGAAATGATGAGGTGGTTCATGAACGTAAAGGAATTTATGAAAACTTCAGTACAACACCCCATGCATCTCTTTTTGTAGGAAAAGACATCGACTTACGTATTTTTCCAAGTGCCTGGGCATCTGCATTTGCAGTAACTGAGGGTGACGAAAAACCACGTCACAGCTTGCAATTCTTCACAACAGACGGAGTTGCTACTCACAAGATTTACCTTGAATCCAAAAGCAATATGGAAGCATATAATGCTTTGGTTGAGAAATACAAAGATGAAAACCAATCTTCTGAATTGGAAATTGGAGCAGCTTTGCCTTTAGAATCGCAAGAATTGCCAGATAGCGAAATCGACGTGAAAGCATTTCAGGAAGCTTGGATTAACCTGAAAGACACACATGAGTTTTTTGGTTTATTGAGAAAACACAAATTGACGCGTACGCAAGCTTTGCGTTTGGCTCCATCTGAAACACATGCTAAGAAAATCGACAATAAAGCATTGCGCAGAGCATTGGAAGCAGCTGCGAAAGAGCAGGTTTCAATCATGGTATTCGTTGGAAATGCAGGAATGATCCAAATTCATACAGGAGAAGTGAAAAACATCGTGGAGCATGGTCCTTGGATCAATGTATTGGATCCGATGTTCAACCTGCATGCAAAAGAAGATGCAATTGTTGAATCGTGGATTGTTCGCAAACCAACAGAAGATGGAATTGTGACTTCATTGGAATTATTTAACGCGAAAAAAGAATTGATCTGTACGCTTTTCGGAGCACGCAAACCGGGGATTCCTGAATTGGAGTCTTGGAGAAAATTGATCGCAGAATTGTAAATCATGATACAAAAGGCTTATTTGCTTCTTTTGATGAGTGTTCTGAGTGGTCTGGCGACTGCTCAGGATACTTTGTATATTAAAGACGGAGCGGGGACAGCTGTGCCGTTTGCACAAGTCGCAATTCAGGGAATGAATGCGAAAAAAATAAGTTATGTTCAATCAAATGAACAAGGAATTTTAGTCGTTCCGAATTCAATCTCTTTGAATGAACAACGATTGATTATCCAAGTCAATACAGATGGTTTTCATCAGGAAACTGATACCGTTTTAAAAGGAAAGAGTCATCAGGTAAAATTGAAAACCAATACCAAAGACATTGGTGAAGTTGTTATTACCGGGCAATTGGGAGCAGGTTCCTTAACCGGTTCTACGAATAAAGTGAAACTGATCGACAGAGCCACCATTGAAGCAAAAGGAGCAGTGAATTTGAGAGATTTATTGCAAAATGAATTGAATATTCGCGTCAGTCAGGATCAGGTTCTGGGAAGCGGCATGTCGATGCTGGGAATTGGAGGAGAAGGAGTAAAAATATTAATAGATGGCGTTCCGGTTATTGGACGCCAAAACGGAAATATTGATTTGAGTCAGATCAATTTATCGAATATTGAACGAGTGGAAATCGTTGAAGGTCCGCTCAGTACCAACTACGGAAGTAATGCCATGGCAGGTACCATTAATTTGATTACAAAAAAGCCGAAAAATAAAGGCTACGATATAAACTTAGGAGCTTTCTACGAAACGGTTGGGAATTACAACCTGAACTTGGGAGTGACTTCACGCATTAAGAATCATTCCATTTCCGCTTACGGAGCCAGGAATTTTTTTGATGGCTGGACACCCGGAGATAAAGCAATTGAATTTCCAAAGAAAGAATTAGCAGATTCCGGCAGATTCCAGCAGTGGAAAATGAAAGAACAGTATCTGGGTGGATTGAAATATTCCTACAGATTCAAAAAAGTAGAATTGATTCCCTCATTAGACTTGTTCCGCGAGAAAATTGTGAATAGAGGATATCCGCGTGCACCTTACCAAATTTCCGCATTTGATGATGAATATATGACCAACCGTCAGAATGCCGGATTGGAAGTAATTGCTTGGTTGAAAGCAAATCTGAAACTGGATGTTCAACTCAATTATTCCAATTACAAACGCATCAAGAATTCCTATCTGACAGATTTAACAACCCTGGATCGCAAATTATTAGCGAATACAGAACAAGATACCTCGCGTTTCATTCTGTATTTTAATCGGGTAACGCTGACAAGAAATAATATGGATCGAAAATTCAACTACGAAGTTGGATACGATATCAATTACGAAGAAGGATTTGGTAACCGAATTGAGAATAAACGAAAAGAAATCGGAGATTATGCGGTTTTTGGAACCTTCAATTGGGCTCCCTGGACCTGGTTAAATCTGAAGCCGGGACTTCGATTTACCTATAATTCTTTGTACAAGGAAGCATTTATGCCCGCATTGAATGTGAAATTGGGTAAGAAAAAACACATTCTTCGCGGAAGTATTGCTTCCGGATTCCGTTCTCCTTCAATCAAGGAACTGTACATGGAATTCGTAGATATCAATCACAACATTCACGGAAATGCGGATTTGAAACCTGAAATAGCAAATCATGTTCAAGGTTGGTACAACTTCAATTGGGAGCCGAAGAAATTCACTTTCGGATTTGAATTGTCCGGATATTACCAGGACATTCACAACCGCATTAGTTTGTCGCAATCTGCAGATGGGGTGAATTATAGTTATTTCAACATCGATCAATTCTATGCAAGAGGAGTTCAATCAGTAGTGAAAGTCGGTCAAAAGCAATGGAATGTAAGTGCAGGATTTAATTACATCGGTACAGCCTCCAATTATTCGGCAGGTCGGTATACCTATTCTCCGGAATTGGTTTCCAACGTTTCTTATCAGTTGAAAAACGGAACAACGAAGTTTAGCGCCTTTTACAAATACACCGGAAAAGTAGTTGCTTACTTTGTTAATGAAGATGCATCCATTACGCAGTCTTTTATTTCAGATTACAATTTATTGGATTTGCAGGTTCAGCAATGGTTCCTGAAGAAGACATTAAGTGTTTCATTGGGAGGTAAAAACCTGTTGAACGTTACAAATATCAATGCAGGTAGCGGAACGAGTGGCGGTGCACATACTTCTACTAGCGGAACAGCACCCGTTGCTTGGGGAAGAAGTTTCTATCTGAATATAACTTATCTGATAAAATCAAAGCAATGAGAAAAGTACTTTTAATCGCGATGATTCCCATTTTAGGCGCATGTTTTAAAAAGGAAATTCCGGTTGAGAAACCTGTTTCAGGAGCAACAACTACTCAGGTGGAATTAGGAGGGAATTATGCCAACCAGATTTATTATGATTTGGAAACGAATACCATGATCCGACAAAATAACCGCGAGGTTTGGGATCTGGCATTTGAAGCCGGAGATAATGGATTCCATATTTTGTTGAATGAATCACGAATCATGGCTGCGGCACTTTCTGCTGAAACAGATATCAATGCTCTGACTTCTGATGCCGGATTAACGTATACCTGGGATCTTCACACAGGGAATTTAGATTCTACTGCAATTGGAGATTGGCAAAGTTTGGGTAAAGTCTACACAATTGATTTGGGAACAGCACTAACGGGTGCAAACTTAGGCAAGAAAAAACTGAAAGTGATTTCTGTTAGTACTGCCGAATATCAAATCCAATTTGCTGATTTGGCTAGCTCATCCATCCAAACGTTTACCATTCCAAAATCCACAACAGCAGGATTTACCTATTTCTCTATGACGGGAAGTGGGTCTGTTATAGACATTGAACCCAATAAAGAAACATGGGATTTGATATTCACAGCTTATTGCCACGTTTTCGACGAACATACACCTTATTCCGTGGTGGGAGTTTTATCCAATCGCTATGGAGTGAAAGTGCAGGAAGTAACGGTTCCGTTTGCAGACCTAAATCATTCAGATATCGTAGAATCTGCATTTGAAGACCGCATCAATGTCATCGGATACGACTGGAAAACCTACGATTTTGACAACGGAACTTACCTTGTAAGCAGCAATCGAACCTTTGTTGTAAAAACCATCCTTGGACGTTATTATAAACTGCGTTTTGTAGATTACTATGATGTAAACGGAGTGAAAGGTGCTCCAAAATTCGAATTACAGGAATTGATACCTTAAATTGAAAATGGAGAATGTAAAATTGAGAAGGTGGGATTTGCCTTGTTGGGTCGATTAGAGCAGATATTGGAGTAATTATCTTTTCAATTCTGAATTTTCAATTTTCCATTCTTTTCGTCAGAAAAAAGTAACTTTGCCGCAAATTCATTCACAATGGCTCAAAAACCGGCAATCCCAAAAGGAACAAGAGATTTTCTACCAGATGAGGTAGCTCGCCGTACGTATATTTTCGACACGATCCGGTCGGTTTTTAAAACCTACGGATTTGCACCGATTGAAACACCTTCATTCGAACTTTCTTCCACTTTATTGGGGAAATATGGGGAAGAAGGAGATCGCTTGATCTTTCGCATTCTGAATTCAGGTGAGAAAATGAAAAAGGCCGATTTGGAAGCCTTACAATCGGAGAATTTGGCACGCTTTGCAAATTCATTGGCTGAAAAAGCATTGCGTTACGATTTAACGGTGCCTTTTGCTCGTTTTGTCGTGCAGCATCAAAATGAATTGTCGTTTCCGTTCAAAAGATATCAAATTCAGCCCGTTTGGAGAGCAGATCGTCCGCAACACGGCCGTTATCAGGAGTTTTACCAATGTGATGCCGATGTCGTTGGTTCGGATTCCTTGTTGTATGAAGTAGATTTCGTTCAGATCTTTGACCAGGTATTGACGAATTTGCAGATTCCCGGATTCACGATCATGATCAACAACCGCAAGATCCTTTCAGGAATTGCGGAAGTATCCGGAGAAAGCGATAAATTGATTGATATAACTGTTGCGATCGATAAACTGGATAAAGTAGGAGAGGAAGGCGTAATTAAAGAACTCAAAGAAAAAGGAGTTTCCGAAAAAGCCATTGAAATCATTTCTCCTTTGTTTCAGATTACAGGAAGTAATGAAGCGCGCTTAGATCAAATGAAATCCTTCCTGAAAGATTCTGAAATTGGGTTGAAAGGAATCGAAGAATTGGAATTTGTCTTGAACCAAACAACCGAATTGGGATTGGAACGTGCAAAAGTGGTATTCGACGTGACACTTGCCCGTGGATTGAACTATTACACCGGAGCTATTTTCGAAGTGAAAGTAAACGATGTGAAAATGGGATCCATTTGTGGTGGTGGACGCTACGATGATTTAACAGGATTGTTCGGACTTTCGGGACTTTCCGGTGTTGGAATTTCGTTTGGTGCAGATCGCATCTACGATGTATTGAATGAATTGAACCTTTATCCCGAAGATACCAATGCAGGCTTGACTTTGTTATTTGCCAATTTCGGAGACAAAGAAGCTGCTTACTGCATGAAATTGACTAAGAAATTGCGTCAGAATGGAGTAGATTGTGAAGTCTACCCAAGTTCAGTAAAAATGCAAAAGCAATTTAAATACGCAGATAACCGAAAAGTAAAATACGTTGCATTGATTGGTGAAGACGAACTAACCAAAGGGTTGTTGCAGATCAAGAACATGGAATCCGGTGAACAGAAAGCAATGACGGAAACTGAATTGCTTCAATTTTTTAAAGCTTAATCGAAAATGGATCATTTTATCATAGATAATCAATGGGTTTCCTTAGAGAAACTGGACGAAATAGTAGCGTCGAATGCGAAAATTGCAATCAGTGAAGATGCAAAATCAGGAATTATCAAATGCCGCACTTACTTAGATGAAAAAGTGGCTAAAAGTGATCGTTTGATCTACGGAGTAAATACGGGGTTCGGGAGTTTGTGCGATACGGCCATTTCAACTGAGGATTTAGAACAATTGCAGCGAAATTTAGTTCTTTCCCACGCATGTGGAATGGGGGAACGCGTTCCGGAAGAAATTGTCAGAAGATTATTGATTCTGAAAGTAATGGGGCTTTCCCATGGGGCTTCAGGAGTTCAATTGGAAACGGTAGAACGTTTGGTTTTCTTCTACAACAACCACATTCATCCTGTTGTTTTCCAACAAGGAAGTTTGGGGGCATCAGGAGATTTAGCTCCTTTGGCACATTTGGTATTGCCACTTTTGGGTGAAGGAACCGTAATGTTTGAAGGAACGGAATACACTTCTAAAGAAATCAATGAACGTTTTGGTTTAGAAACCATTGCTTTGAGGTCGAAAGAAGGATTGGCATTGTTGAACGGAACCCAGTTCATGTCGGGTTATGCTTCTTATGCCATTTCTCATGCACGAAAATTGTGGAAACAATTCAATGAAGTGGCATCTATTTCCCTGGATGGGTATGACGGTCGTAAAGAACCGTTCGGAATTCAGGTAAATGAAATTCGCAATCAGGTTGGTCAAATTAAAACAGCGGAAATCTTCAGAGCATTATTGGCTGACAGTGAATTGGCAAACAGGGAAAAAGCACATGTGCAGGATCCTTATTCATTCCGCTGTATTCCGCAGGTTCACGGCGCTTCTTTCGATACGATTGAACACTGTGCAACAATTGTGGAACGCGAAATCAATGCCGTGACCGATAATCCAACTGTTTTCCCGGATGATGACATCGTTGTTTCGGCAGGAAATTTCCACGGCCAGCCGCTGGCTTTGGCAATGGACTTTTTAGCAATCGCTTTGGCTGAAATGGGAAGTATCAGCGAACGACGCATTTACAAATCCATTTCAGGAACACGCGATTTACCGGCATTTTTGGTGGCAAAACCAGGGTTAAACTCCGGTTTCATGATCACACAATATACCTGTGCTTCGATTGTGAGTCAAAACAAACAATTGTGTACACCGGCAAGTATTGATACGATTGATTCTAGTAACGGACAGGAAGATCATGTTTCCATGGGAGCCAACGCTGCTACGAAACTGTTCCGCATAATTGACAACTGCTATTCGATCCAGGGAATTGAGATCTTGCATGCATGTCAGTCATTGGAATTCCGCAGACCGGCAACATCCGGAAAACGTCAGGAAGAGATATTTGCTAACTTTAGAGAAAAAGTTCCTTTTGTGAAGGAAGATGGTTATATGCATCCATTAATGCAGTCAAGTAAAGAATTTGTAAAAAAAGGAATATGAGTGAAGGTTATACTGAATTAGAACAGAATCAGGAAGAAAATAAAAAAAGACCTGTCTTACTCACGGTGCTCTGTATTTTGAGTTTTATAGTAGTTGGGTTTGGGTTATTAGGAGTTTTATTTTCCCTGATAGGAGGCGAGCCAACGGAAGATCAAATTATGGAAACATATAATTTGTCGATCAATTTTGCAAATGATATGAGAGACAAACAAGTCATTTGGCTGGCTGAAGCGATAGAACAATCTGCGGATTTAGTAGTGTACCAACAGCATCGTTTTTGGTTGGTTTCATTAGTGAACTTGGTGATGTACGCGACAGGATTTATTGGAGTTTTATTTATGATTAAAGGGAAACGATTAGGATTCCATTTGTACATCATTTACTGTCTGATTGGTGTTGGAGGAATGTTCTTGATAGCTCCTTCGAATTTGATTTCAGTGCCTTCGATCATTATGAGCTTGATCTTTTCCGGACTCTTCGTTTTCTTGTACAGCAGGAATTTAAAGTGGATGAATAAGTAATTCCACTTCGACTCCGCTCAGTGTCCTTTCATTAGAGCAAAACGATATTACTAAGGTGGCTGAGCGGAGTCGAAGTCATCTTTTCAATTAATTGATATTAGAAGCTCAGTTTGCATATGCAGATTGAGCTTTTTCTTTTACTGTTTTTGATAAAATTTTTCATCCCGATTTCTATCAGTACTCCATTCTTCATTGGTTGCTGAGCGCAGTCGAATTATCAATTACTTGATAATTAAACCATTTACAATGGATAATTAACAGAAATTGGCTACCATTCAGTTCATTTTTGCATGCTTTTAATTCTCCTCAGACGCATTTAACTAAACAACTGAACATTTAACAAAACGTATAGTTACTTCATTTACATTTGTTTCATGTGATTTTTAAAAATGCGAATGGGCCCTCGAATTTGAAAGATTCACATCATAAATAAATGATGTTCAATCTATTAAACTATTAAACATGCGCAAAAATTTACTTTTAGGTGCGTTTTCTTTCATCGGAATGATCTCAAGCGGGAATTCATTTGCACAGGAAACACATTTCAGTTGCGGAATTGATAAGCAACGCCAAAAATTGATTGCTGAAAATCCGCAAATTAAGACAGACTATGAAAAGTTGCTTCATCGGTATACTGAAAATCGACTGGTCAATGGGAAATCGGAAACAGTTCGCGTGATCCCAATTGTATTCCATGTCATTCACGAATATGGAGAAGAAAACATAAGTGATCAGCAGGTTCAGGATGCCGTTCGGATCTTGAATGAAGATTTCGGAAAGCAAAACCAGGATACCATTATTGTTGTTTCACCTTTTGATACGATCATTGGAAATGCCCATCTGGAATTTCGTTTGGCAACGTTGGATCCATACGGAAACTGCACGAACGGAATCGAGCATATCTATAATCATCAAACAATTGCGGGAGACAGTTACTCCAAGCTGAACCAATGGGATCGTGATAAGTATTTGAATATTTGGGTTATTGGAACCATGGATGATCCGGATGTTGCAGGATTTGCTCACTATCCGACGGATGTTACCGGAACCGGATTCTGGCGGGATGGGGTGGTAATGGTTCACAGATCTACGGGAAGTATCGAAACAAGTATTCCATACCGATCCAGAGCGCTGACTCACGAAGTTGGTCATTATTTAGGATTGTCTCATACCTGGGGAAATAACAATGATCCCGGATTGGCAACTAATTGCAGTTTGGATGATGGGATCGGAGATACGCCCAATTGTATAGGTGTGGATGAATGTAATTTAGCCGCTAATACCTGCACTGAATCAACCGCACCGGGAAACTACTGGTCTTTTGATGTAATCGACAATACGCAGAATTTCATGGATTATTCTTACTGTTCGACTATGTTTACCAACGGTCAGGCAGACTTTATGAATAATGTACTTGATCAGATAACAAGCGGTCGAAGTAATTTGTATACCGTTGAGAATCTCGAGGCAACAGGAACAACAACTTTAACTCCGGTTACTTGTATTCCGGTTGCAGATTTTTATGTAGATGCAAATGGTGGAGCAGGTAATACAGGTTCAAACGCAAATGTAATGACAGGATGTGTTGGAGATCCGATTGCATTCAAAGATGCTTCATGGAAAGCTGGAGTAACTTCCTGGTCCTGGAGTTTTCCGGGAGCAAGTCCGGCAAGTTCAACAAATCAAGATCCAATTGTGACCTATGCTTCACCGGGATGGTATGATGTGACTTTAACGGTTTCTAATTCTGCCGGATCAGATATAAAAACGGTCAATCAAATGATTTATATTCAAGGTGATTGGGCCGAATATACAGGTCCAAGAATGGAGGATTTCAATCAAAACGCAAATTTCTGGATTACGCACAATCCGGAAGATAATTATGCTTCATTCAACCGTGTTGCAGCTGGAGGAAGAGGAAATACAGCTTGTTTCAAGTTGAATAATTTCAAAGATGTTTCAGGTGCTCAAATGTTTACAGAAGATTGGTATTACAATGATCGCCTAGGGAATTCCAAAGATTATTTAATCTCCCCTGCTATTGATCTGAGAAGTACTTCCAATGTGACTATTTCATTTGATTATGCATACGGCACAAAGGCAAATGCAACTGCTGATATTACCGAGAAGTTGATCGTTTATTCCTCAAGAGATTGCGGTAAAACGTGGATTCAGAGAGAAATGCTTACCGGTACGAATTTGTTAACAGCAGGTTATGTTGGAAATACTGATTTTGTTCCGGATAATGAGCTAGATTGGAAAACAGCTAGCTTCACGTATACACCTACAGCTGCAGATAATAAAACAAAGTTCAAAATTGAGTTTATTGCTTCTGATTTCTCTTCTAACTTCTATTTTGAGAACTTCAACATCACAGGGACATTGGGAATAGAAGACAATGGGGTGGTATCGAATATTTCTATTGCTCCAAACCCGGTTGCTACTGGTTCTGATTTATCAGTTGAGGTTGCTAACTCGGATACTGAAATGAAACTAATAGTGATGGATTTGAAAGGTGCCATTATCTCAACTACAGGATTTCCAGCATCTTCAGGAGTTCAAACAGTAACTATTCCTATGAATGTTGCAAAAGGATGTTATATTCTTTCAGCTGTTCAGGGAGCTTCGAAGTCGACACACAGAGTAGTAGTTTATTAATTATCAATTATAAATGGTTTAATTATCAAGGGGTATCTTTAACAAAGATTATCCCCTTGATAATTTATAGTTGATAATTCCTTTTACTGTTGATTTATAATTATTTAGCATCGATTTTGATGTTTTCTTTTTTATAAAGGGGGAATAAGTGCTATCTTTGCACCAAAATTCCAAGTATTTCTCATGATTTCAGTAAATAATCTCTCACTTCAATTCGGTAAACGTATCCTTTTTGATGATGTAAATCTCAAATTTGGTTCAGGTAACTGCTACGGTGTAATTGGTGCTAACGGTGCCGGTAAATCTACTTTCTTAAAGATTTTAACAGGCGAGCAGGATCCAACTTCAGGTAGAATTGAGTTAGAGCCAGGTAAACGTATGGCGGTTTTGTCTCAAAATCACTTTGAGTTTGACCAATTTGAAGTATTGCAAACAGTAATCATGGGACACAAACGTTTGTTTGAGATCATGACTGAAAAGGATGCTTTATATGCAAAACCCGATTTTTCGGATGCAGACGGAATGCGTGCTTCAGAATTGGAAGGCGAATTTGCTGATTTGGAAGGCTGGAACGCAGAAACCGATGCCGCTACTTTGTTGAGTAACTTAGGAATCGACGAGAGTAAGCATTACATGAGAATGGAAGATGTTCCTTCGGAATACAAAGTACGTATTTTGTTAGCACAAGCGCTTTTTGGAAATCCCGATGTTTTGGTACTCGATGAGCCTACCAATGACTTGGATTTGAAAACAATTGGCTGGTTAGAAGATTTCTTATTGGATTTCAGAAACACGGTAATTGTGGTATCGCATGACCGTCACTTCTTAGATACGGTTTGTACACATATTTGTGATATCGATTTCAGTAAGATCAACGTATTTACGGGTAATTATACTTTCTGGTACCAATCATCCCAGTTAGCAGCTCGTCAACGTGCGGATAAAAACAAGAAAGCAGAAGATAAAAAGAAAGAACTACAAGATTTTATTTCTCGATTCTCGGCAAATGCTTCTAAATCCAAGCAAGCTACCAGCCGTCGTAAGTTGATTGATAAATTAGATTTGGAAGAAATTCAACCATCTTCTCGTCGTTATCCGGGAATTACATTCCACCAGGAACGTGATGCTGGAAATCAGATTTTAACCGTAAGCGGTTTGTCGAAAATGCATGAGGGAGAATACATCTTTAAAGATTTGTCTTTTACCTTAAATAAAGGAGATAAGATTGCGATAATCTCTAAAAACTCATTAGCAATTACACAGTTTTTCGAAATATTAAATGGGAATATGCAGGCTGATAAAGGTGATTTCACTTATGGAACAACTATTACAACTGCTTATTTGCCAAATGACAATTCCTCATTTTTTGAAACCAAATTACCTTTAATTGATTGGTTGCGTCAATATGCGCAAACAGATGAAGAGAGAGAAGAGGTAAATATTCGCGGATTCCTTGGAAGAATGTTGTTCTCAGGGGAAGAAGCTTTGAAAAGTGCTACAGTGCTTTCCGGAGGTGAAAAAGTGCGTTGTATGTTGTCTCGAATGATGCTCGCAAAAGCAAATTTCTTAACAATGGACGAACCAACAAATCACTTGGATCTGGAATCGATTACAGCATTGAATAATGGAATGGTGGCCTTTGAGGGAACGATGTTGTTTACATCTCATGACCACGAGTTGGTTTCTACAGTTGCAAATCGCATTATTGAAATTACTCCGAATGGTTTCATCGACAAAATGATGCCTTACGATGATTATTTGGCAGATGCAAAAATTGCAACACTACAAGAAGAGCTTTACGCTTAAGCATTCATAAATTAGTTAGAACGCCAATCTGTTTAAGGTTGGCGTTTTTTTATATGATCCCCTGTAGATTGTAAAAATCAATTTCACCTTGTTTTGTAAATGTATAGCCGCGATATCCCTCATCTTCCCCCAGATATTTACTTTCGATAAATCCGGTTTCTCTCAGGATTTGTATATGTTGTGATACAGCGGTGCCGCTAAGTTTTACTCGTTCGGAAATGTATTTGTTTGTGATGATATGGTACTTGCTGATTTCATAAAGAATTACAATTCTTGCAGAAGCAGCAATAGCTCTTCCGATTCTTGCTCCGTTTAATTCTTGTTCGGTATATTGTTGTCTTTTTGATCGTCCCATAGATAACTGTTTCTATTTTAAGTTAATGGAAAAGATCATTTAAAACAAATAGATCGACAAAAATTTTAAAACTTGATATCATGACAATACAATGTCTGGATAACATGAAATATTCAAAACATGATATCATGTTTTCGTTATATGATGATATCATGTTTTCGTTATATGATGATATCATATCTCATCTCATATAATCCAACAATAAGTGATAACTTCGTATCCATGTCAGTTCCCAATCGATCGTTTTTATTCCGTCACAAACTCATCTCCACATTGCGTGATTTGGATGTAAAGGGAATTCGCAGACTTTCCGTTGCTCTGCCCAAATTGCTTTTACCTGATCCAAAATCTGTAGGGAAACATGTCTTAAAGACTATTCACGGCGTCAAAATGGTAATCGACCCATCATTAGATAATGGAGTAGAACTCTCGCTTTTTGAAACAGGAACTTATGAGAAAGGAACCATTCAATTCCTTGAGAAGCAGTTGAAACCGGGATCCAGGTTTTTGGACATCGGAGCAAACATTGGTTTAATGTCTGTAATTGCATCTAAAATTGTTGGGGAAAGCGGAATTGTTTACGCAGTAGAAGCCAATCCGGGTACTGTTTCAATCCTTCAGACTAATATCGAACTGAATAGCTGCAAAAACATTGAGTTAATTCCTGTTGCACTTTCTGATATGCAAGGAACAGCTTTGTTATTCGAAAATTGGGAAGTCAACCGGGGAGGTGCCTCTTTGATTTCTCAAAGTGATGGACAAGAAGGAGTGGAAGTGAAAATGGAACGTTTGGATGATCTGTTTGATGAAAATCTTGTCATTGATTTGGTAAAGATCGACGTAGAAGGTTTTGAACCACAGGTAATTCGTGGAGGAATGAAATGGTTCAAAAAGCAATTACCAATCTTCATTATCGAAGTTTCTGAAAAACGTGAAAAAGAAGTTGGTCCGAGTCCTTTAGAAATAATGGAACTTGTTAGAACAATAGGTGATTATCATTTTTTTAAACAAAAAGGAACCAAGGAACGTCGAGGTAAGCTCATAGAAATTACAATTCCAGAAGAATTGCCAACGCACGACAATATCATTTGTATTCCGAAAGCAAAAAATTCGATTAAATCTTGATAAAACTGATGTTGCTAATTTCTCCGGTTTGAGTATTGGTAATCTTGGCTAAATACATTCCAGAACTTAGAGAAGTAATATCTAAATAGGTGTTTTCGTAGTCAATGGTTCCTGACAATTCAAGTATACCATAATTAGAGAATACTTCAACAGTGTATGATTGAAACTGGTTGAACGGAATTCCAAAAGTGATTAAATTAGTTGCTGGATTGGGAAAGGGATTTCCTGTTATGGGTTGCTGAATTTCTGGTATGGAAAGATTTTCATAAACGACTACCATTCCTTCTTTTGAAACAATTATTTCAGGGTTTTCATTTCCGAATAAATTTCCTGAAGTCAGTTTATGCACTCCAAGGCCAATCAAATAGATCTCTTCACCACTGCTCATATCGAACGAATTATAGTGATTCTCATAATAGTTGAGATCCGAATAATCGTCCGAGATAAATAGATCTAAATCGTTATCAGAATCAAAATCGGAGAATTGATACGCAAGAGTACCAGCTTGATAAGGGTTCGAGATATGTTGCCCAGTGAAATTCATCGTTCCATCGTTTAAGAGTACACTCAAATAATAAGCGTAATCAACATTGTAGGTATGTATTGCAATGTCGGTGTGTCCATCTAAATTGAAATCCATAAATGAATAATTGTAATTCGGATGAAGGTATTGGTCTCCAGTTACAGATCGGATTGTTTCATTGAAGGTTGTCCCATTATTCACGAATATTCTTAGATGGTTATAAGTAGGAATGATAAAGTCAGGCTTCGAATCTCCGTTAAAGTCGGAGAAATGAAATTTGAATTCATAAGGCAAAGGATTATTAGAAAAGGAGATAAGTTGTTCATTTCCCCAGCTCCCAGACTGATTCAACCGAAATGCAAGTTTAACACCATTTTCCTGAACAGCATAAGATACATCCAATTGCCCATCATTGTTTAAATCAGCTAATTCAATAGCTCGGAAGAAATTATAAGCAGAGATCGGATTTCGGGTGAAATCATAGTCATTTCCCTGATTAATGAATGAAAACAAAGAATCATCAATTGTTCCAATTACATCATAATCTCCATCCTGGTCAATATCTCCAACATCAGAAATACCAATATATGCTGGGGAAGAAGTGTTAAAGAAATTGATAGCCCCGAATTTTCCGTCTCCCTCATTGGAAATCCAGCCATCAGTAAAAATAAGATCTTCCGTTCCGTTATGATCGAAATCCAGACAAGATACCTCCGAATCTACTAGGTTTTTCGTAATCATAGCGGTATATCCAAATGAATTCCCTGTGTTTAAGGTTAGTTGAACGTCTGTGTTTTGAAATAGGAAATCATTTTTCCCATCATTATTGAAATCCACACAGTGAAGTTTAATATAATCAAAAATAAATCCGATTGCAGGTATTGAATTCGAAAAAACACCTTGATTATTAGGGAAGTATGTAAATGTCTTTCCATTTGCTAGCACAACTTCCGGGTAATTGTCTCCGTTAATGTCAGAGAGCTCAAATGAAATAGAAGCATTTGATTGGAAAGGTATTGCAGTATAGATGAAATTAAAATTCCCTGTATTTGTGCCGCTGATTAAACTTCGTGTATTATCCTGAAAGACAATATCAAGTTGGTTGTCATTATTGATATCTTCATATCTTACATTTCCAAATATCTGACCAAACTCTGAAGTCATCAGGTTGGTATGGATGTAATTGTTCCCTGAGTGTTTAAGTATATCTAGATAAGAATGGGACATATCATTCTCATTGGAATTATAAACAATATCGAAACTTCCGTCGTTGTTCATGTCTTTGACATCAAATTTGTCTATCCATAAAGTGGAATTGGTATACACAGTATTTCCATTTGAAAAAGTGTGTGGATCTGAAGTTCCTTTAAAGATCTTTATAGAGTGGTTACTTGCATAAATAATATCTGAAAAACCATCGCTATCGATATCGAAAATTTTCATTCCCATGATATACGAACCGGTTTCATTCACTTGAATAGCAAGTGTATCTGGGGTCTCAAAATTTCCATCTCCCAAATTCTTAAAAAGAATAAATCCGGATTGATTGGAGGAGGACTGGTACATTGCAACAAGTTCAGGTAAATTGTCCGAATCCAAATCCCTAAAATCGAAATAGGATGAACTGGAAATGTAAGCTGGAACGATACGTTGTCTGTTGCTCGTCTTGAAAAGATTTCCTTTGTTCAGATGAATAATGAGTTCACTTGAAACACTCGATGTTACAATATCTTTAAAACCATCGTTGTCAATATCAACGACATGGGATTTGATTACAGAACCATCGTTGTTTATTTTGACAATTTTAGGTGAGCCAAATTGCCCAAATAAACATGAAAAATTAAAAAGTGTGACAAGGAATAAACAAATCAGAGATTTCATAATTATATTGAAAACAGGGTTGACTTGGTAAAGATACTAAGAAAAATACTTGACTAAATATTGAAAGCAATTCAATACTAGAAATAATACCCAATCGAAAGAAAAGCCGTTGGTTTACTGAAACTGCTGACCTTCGAAACATTCAGGTTGATTGGGCCAAGGATAGTCTTAAAGCGCAGATTGATTCCATAACCAATTGAATTACTATAATCATACGACTTATTCGGATCTTTCTTCGAATAATTGAAAGCCTGTTCAATGTTTTTACTGAAAGAGTCGAATTCTACTGCGCTGTATAGAACATTGACATACGGAGTAATAAATAATTTCCGTATAACTTCCCATTGAACTCCGAATTTAATCGTGTAAAATGCCTGAGTGCTGATTTCACCGTTCCGGTAGCCCCAAAGATCAATTGAACCGTTTCGTGAAGTAGTATTAATTCCTCCAATGTTAAAATACTCCGCAAAAGAAGTTTCTTCATTCAGGGTAGGATATTTAGCTGTACTCTTCAGGGTGTATAATTGATCAATGACAAACCCGGTTTTAAGAGTTGTCAATAAACTGATTCGCCGTGAAACCGGAAAGTACTTTTCGAATGTGAATGCAACACGGTAACTTGGATTGAATTTGTATTTTTCAATGACCTCCTCTTTCGCAATGTTTGAATTTGAATCCAAATAGAGGTATTCGGCATTTAGCCGTTCGTAGGAAAACAAAGCAAAACGATTTTCAAGGTAAATGTTGCTTCCCTTTATGGGGTAAAACAAGTTGTTATAAGTATTTCGCTGGTAATTTAAAAATAGACTGAAAACGTGTCCTTCTATCTTTTTGGCAGACAACATGTCAAGAGTAGTGTTTTCAAACAGAGGTCTGAGTGAGGAGATTTCATACATGACTCCGATTGCTGCAGTAGACTGAACATTGATATTGTAAGCTAAAGCAGTAGAAAGCATGTTGTATTTATTCTTATAAGTATCCTGAAGACCTCCGCTCGTTGAGAAAAATTTCTGTTTGATACTTTCATTGTAAAAAGAAGTAAACGTACTGAAACGGGAGGCACGAATGTATTTGCGGTAATTCGCACGGAATCTGACAGACTCCGCCAAATCAATGGATAATACAACTCTGGAATTTTTGCCCAGTAAATTTCGTGCAGTATAATTCAGGAAAACCCCCGCGCCATACTCAGTATCGTAATGAACAGATCCTTTGAAAGCCATTTGGAAATTCTCAATAACGTGTAATTTAATATCGGCTCCTTTAACACTGTCTTCTGCAACTGAATAATATACTTTGGAGAAATACCGGTTGGAATAAGCATCAATGATGGAATGATCCAGGTCTTCGAATGTGGTAGAATCCCCTGGTTTTAAGTTCAGACGTTTTAGTATGAATTCTTCCGTTTCTCCGGAACTAACGCCTTCAATGCAAATGGATCGAACCAAAAATCTCGGATTTTTATTCATCAATTTCTGACGAGCATATGTACCATTCAAGGTCTGGAACTGCTTCGACAGGGTAATTAATTGGGGACGAATCAGTTTCACCACTTCAATTCCTTTATCAATAATTTGTTCGGCAAATTTGAAATCTCCGGCGTTGTATTGAAGCATGTTGGGCGTTAAATTATTGAAGATATTACATGTCTCAATATCCGCTTTTGACTCCTGAATTCCGTAAAAACTGCTCGATTGAATCAATAATTTATTGATCGTATTCAATTCATCTTCTGCCATCAATCGCCCTCCGGTATAACTTCCTATAATGAAATCAGCTCCCATTGCCTGAAGCTGTTTTACCGGAAAATTGACCATCAAACCTCCATCAACCAATAAATAGTTTTTCCATTTGATCGGCCTGAATACTGTTGGAATCGACATACTGGAGCGCATGGCCAATGCAAGGTTTCCGGAATCTAATACGATCGGCTGCATCGTCAGAATATCAACTGCCATGCATTTATAGGGAATAGGCAGTTTACTGAAGTCTTCAACATCATTGACATGTTTCGTCAGCCGGGTAAGTAATTCCTGTAAACTCTGTCCGTCTATTACGCCAGTGAAATTAAATCGTCCTTTTACGAAAGGAACCTCAATAATGTATTTTCCATATTCATCCTTTTCATCCATATTGATATCATCAGCAGGGACGTATTGGTTTAAGATGAGTTCCCAATCGGCTGTTTTCGCTAAACTATCAATCTGATCTCCGGTATATCCGGCAGCATACAGTCCGCCAATAACACTTCCCATACTTGTTCCGGTGATGTAATCAATCTTAATTCCAAGTGAATCGATCATCTTTAATATTCCGATATGAGCCAGCCCTTTTGCACCACCGCCGCTAAGACAAAGACCAATTTTATCACCAGGTTTCAAATCAATTTCTTTTTGCCCCAAAGAGAAAAATGAAAACAGGACAAAGAATGTGAATATGAGGGTTTTCATAAGAATTTAGTATGTAAACAAATATAAGAAAAAGCGATAATCCGCCACAACGGAAAGACTGAGGCTCTGTCTTACAAGACGGAAAAGCCGATGGATCTAATTAATCCATAAATGAAACATGAATATTCTATAGATTAAGCATGGATACTCCATAGATAAAGCATAGATATAGCGACGTTTGTATATACTTTAAACAAAGTAAAAGAATAATAAACAAGAGTCAGCGATAGCTGATGAAGACGAAGCAACGACAAACGTTAGTGCGAAAGTTGCTAGGAGAAAGCAACGCTTTTGATATTGACAAACGTCAGTGCGGAATTAAGTCAGCGATAGCTGATGAAGACGAAGCTACGACACTTACGAAGTATGCACCGTAGGTAAACATCAATCGCAATTCGCAATTCGTGATTGCATCTGTCATTTTGTCACTAAATACTACTTGGCACAAACCTTGACAATACAAAACCAAATTTCAAATAAGTATGAAAACAGGACAAATACATGTTTCAACGGAAAATATTTTTCCAATTATTAAAAAATTCTTGTATTCCGACCATGAGATTTTCTTACGTGAGTTGGTTTCAAATGCGGTAGATGCAAGTCAGAAATTAAAAGTTCTTGCGTCAACAGGTGAATATAAAAGTGAGTTGGGAGATCTGAAAGTAGAAGTGCTTTTAGACAAAGAAGCCAAAACTTTGACTATCCGGGATAATGGAATCGGGATGACAGCCGATGAAATAGATAAATACATTAATCAGATTGCATTTTCAGGTGCGGAAGAGTTCGTAAAACAATACGAAGGAAAAGAAGGGGCAGAAAGCATCATCGGTCATTTCGGGTTAGGGTTCTATTCTGCATTTATGGTTGCCGAGAAGGTACAGATTCGCACCTTGTCACGTCACGAAGGTTCTCAGGCTGTGCAATGGGAAAGTAACGGTTCGCCGGAATATACCCTGACAGAAATTGAAAAGGAAACGAGAGGAACAGATATCGTTTTGTTCATCAACGAAGAATCAATTGAATTCCTGGAAAAACCACGCATTCAGGGAATTCTGGATAAGTATTGTAAATTCCTTCCAATTCCGGTTTTATTCGGAAATAAAGTAGAATACATCAACTCTCCTGAAGGTGAAATGGACGAAGATGGAAAAGTGAAACGCGTTTCTGTAGATGTTCCGAATCAGGTGAATAACCCGAAACCAGCTTGGACAATTGCCCCGGTTGATTTAAAAACTGAAGATTACAACTCCTTTTACCGTGAATTGTACCCGATGTCTTTCGAAGATCCTTTATTCCATATTCATTTGAATGTAGATTATCCGTTCAATTTGACAGGAATTTTGTACTTCCCGAAAATTAAAGAAAACGTAGAGGTTCAGCGAAATAAGATCAACTTGTATTCCAATCAGGTGTTTATTACCGATTCGGTTGCGGAGATTGTTCCGGAATTTTTGACTTTGCTTCATGGAGTAATTGATTCGCCCGATATTCCTTTGAATGTTTCACGTTCGTACCTTCAAAGTGACGGAAATGTGAAGAAGATTTCTGCGCACATCACCAAAAAAGTGGCAGATAAGTTGGCGGAAATGTTCAAGAAAGACCGTGCTGATTTTGAATCAAAATGGGATGACTTGAAGATCTTTGTGGAATACGGAATGCTTTCGGATGAAAAATTTGCTGAAAAAGCGAAGAGCTTTGCTTTGATCAAAAATACTGACGGAAAATATTACACCATTGAAGAGTTTAAAGAGCAAATTGCTCCGTTACAGACAAATAAAGATGGAAAAGTAATTGGATTGTATACACACAGTTTGGAAGAGCATTTTTCGTTTGTAAAACAAGCAAAAGACCGCGGATTTCAGGTGGCAGTTATTGATGGTCCGCTTGCTTCACATTGGATTTCACTGGTAGAGCAAAGCTTCGAAGGATTCAGCTTCATCCGGGTAGATGCAGATGCATTGGATCAATTGATTCAAAAGGAAGGGGAATTGCCAGCTAAATTAACGGATGAGCAACAAACCAGTTTGAAACCTTTGTTTGAATCTGCAGTGGATAGTCGAAAATTCAAGATAGAATTTAAGTCGATGAGTGAAACAGATTCGCCAATCATTGTTACCCAGCCCGAGTTTATCCGTCGAATGATGGAACAACAAAAAAATGGAGGAGGAGGTTTCTTCGGAGCTTTCCCGGAAACATATAGTATGGTTGTCAATGCAAATCATCAAAAAGTAGAAGCTTTATTGAGTTTGACTAATGAGGAAGAAAAGTCGACTAAAATTAAGCAGCTAACTGATTTGGCTTTGTTGGCTCAAGGAATGCTGAAAGGCGAGGAATTGAATAATTTTATTGAGAGAAGTATCTCATTTGTATAACGGATCATTCCCGTTCTGATACATTCGGGACGGGAATTTTATTTTTATAGCGTGTATAGTATCATTTTTGCAATTGTAGCATTTGCGGTTTCCGGAGGAAGAATTCTCCCGGCAATCATTGCGTTTTTCGTAGGAGGATTTATAGATCAGGCAGTTCGTGTTCGAAAAACTCAAGCGGCTAATGGAAATACGGGCGGTTCTCGTCAGTCATTTCAGGATGTTTTTGAATATTACAGGCAGCAAACGCAACAATACGACTTCCCTACACAACTTTTAGCGCTTTCGGCATACATGATGAAAAGTGACGGGAAAGTGTTGAAAGCGGAATTGGATTTCGTGAAATCCTTTCTCGCGCAGCAATTTGGAAATCAGTTCAACACCTCTCATTTACAAACACTCAAGCATTTTTTAGATGCACCAACTATCCCGATTGATCAAATCTGTTCGGATATCCGCATGAGAGCACAGGTCGAAATCCGAATCCAACTACTTCATTATTTGTTCGGGATCGCGCAATCAGATGGTCAGGTATCTGATCAGGAAATAAAGACACTGCAATACATTGCCAATTTGCTTCAGGTTCCACCAATGGATTTCAGATCCGTAAAAGGAATGTTTAAAGAAAATCTGAATGCAGATTACGAAATTTTAGGTATAGAAGAATCAGCTTCTGACGAAGAAGTGAAAAAAGCTTATCGTCAAATGGCAGTGCGTTATCACCCGGATAAAGTAGCTTCTTTGGGTGAAGAATACCAAAAAGGGGCGAAGGAGAAATTCCAACGAATTCAAGAAGCCTATGATAATGTTAAGAAAGCAAGAGGATTGTGATTTTATATCAAGGAGCATGAAGTATCTTGTTAAAAGCTAGAATAGAAACAAGTTTCCCATAAATTTATCGCAAAGAGCAACTAAAGGCTTAATTGAATCGTCATTCTGTTGCGCATAATTTTGTTTTATCGAATAAAATTGTCGTAGTTTGTTTGACCTTTTTTGTTGCACTACTTATAATGAGTATTATCTCGCGTTAGATGAAAACTATACTACTAAATACGATTGAAAAATCCTGCATACGACTTTTTGTTTTTGCGCTATTTTCTTTATCAATAACAGATACCAATCTTTCTTTTTCTCAAATGCAGCCAAAAGCCAATCGATTGGACGGCTTTGTGATACGTGAGGTAACTAATTTAGAGAGTTGGAAGAAATTGAATGATCCCAAATACTATTCTCATCCGGAATTTGGAAAACTACCTGAAAATGCTCCTTGTGATAGTTGTGTAGAGGTTTTGGAAAAGCGTACAATTGATGAACGCTATTTCGTAAATGCATATGATAATAGTGAGTTCTATACACAAAAAGCACTGGGAGATCTGCACCAATTCATTAACGGAGAATGGATTACAATCGAACATGAATTACATGCTGTCTCGGGCACACGTTATGAATCCGGTTATTTGTTGGATCAGGCTATTATTGATTTTTCCACTGCAAGAACGGAATTAAAAACTCCTAACGGCACACTTCGCTTTAACAATTGGAAGTTGATTGTGATACAAAACGGAATCGAATCAAATCAATTTATTCCAAACTGGTCTGATTATACCGTGGGTTCAGATGGAGCACTGATTCACAATGTTTTCCCTGGAATTGATGCTGAAATGATTGTTTTCAGAGGTGCAGTCAAAACGAGTTTTATTATTAAATCCAATGAACTTGGAACTTTCGACAAATTGTTGTTTCGGGAAGAACTCCAAGGAGCACCTTCTCTTCATGCACAGTTTATTGATGGAACGCATATCCGGGGAATCGGAAGTTTGAAATTAATGTCGGGTTCAACGGAGTTAGCAATGATGGATGAAGCGAAATTGTTTGCTAAAAACGGCCCGAAAGATCTGGCTCGTTCAGGTGAATATGAAATCTATTCCAATCAAATAGATTTGATTGTCCCTTATGATTGGATCAATGAAAATATCGGATCATATCAATTGATTGTAGATCCGCTTGTAACAGGAACAGCTACTTTGGCGCAAGCTTCCATCACCGGCTCCAGATACAATGCATCATGTAATTTCACCAACTCATGTGATTATAACCTTGTTGTTCCTTGTCCGGCTGCAGCTACTTTTACGGATTTAACTTTCTCTTTCACCTATTCTGCAAACGGAACAACTTGCTGGCTTCAGGATGGAGCGATGCGAATTTCAACCGGTGCGTGTAACAGTCCGTCTGCAGCAGGATTTTATTGGTTTTGTAACGCAATCGGTGGAGGAACTTGTTCAGCGACTAATCAAACGGTATACTCTGATTTAGCAGCTTGTTTGCCCACTCCTTCAGCTGCAAACTGTGTTGCTGGTGGTCAGAATATTACATTTACATTGAAATTCTTCCGTTCGTGCTGGGGAGCAACTGGTTGTTCCAATACATGTATCGGAGCTGCATCACCTTGGGTAATGAATGTGACAGGAAGAACACTGGAATACACGAATCCGGCTACTCCAATTACACTTTCAGGAACTACTGTTTGTCAGGGTGGCTCACTTACAGCATCAACTTCTGCTGTATATGGAATTCCGGGATATACCTATAATTGGAGCTTTAGCCCAACCGGTGTACCAAGCATTGGAACGGGAACAAGTACGAGTATTTCATTTCCAACTTCAGGTTCCGTGATAGTGTATTCCATTGTTACAGACCTTTGTGGGAATCAGGTTACAAGTAACCGAACAGTAACAGTTACTCCGGGAACTCCTCCAACTATTGCAGCCGGTGGATCAACTACTTTTTGTACAGGTGGTTCTGTCGTTTTGACTTCCTCTTCAGCTACCGGAAATACCTGGTCAACAGGAGCAACAACTCAATCGATTACGGTTACAGCAGGTGGTTCTTATACGGTCACAGTTCTTGGCGGCGGCGGTTGTTCTGCCACATCCGCAGCAACAGTGGTAACAGTTACACCACTTCCGGCCACACCAACCATTACTCCAAGCGGACCAACTACATTTTGTGCCGGTGGTTCCGTTACTTTGACTTCTTCGTCTGCAACCGGAAACACGTGGTCAACCGGAGCAACCACTCAGTCTATTGTCGTTTCTACTAGTGGAACTTACTCCTTAACTGTTTCAACAAGTGGTTGTACTTCAGCATCTGCTTCAACAACCATTACAGTAAATCCACTTCCGGTTGTACCAACGATTACAGCTAGCGGTCCAACCACATTCTGTGCGGGAGGTTCTGTTACCTTAACATCTTCGTCTGCAACGGGAAATACCTGGTCAACAACAGAGATCACCCAAGTAATAACTGTTACAACAAGTGGTTCATACACAGTAACTGTTTCCAGTGGTTCTTGCTCTTCAACATCTGTAGCAACAGTCGTGACGGTTAATCCACTTCCCGCTGTACCAACTATTACAGCTAGTGGTCCAACAACCTTCTGTACAGGAGGTTCGGTTACTTTAACTTCTTCGTCCGCAACCGGAAATACTTGGTCAACCGGAGCAACAACACAAACTATTACAGCAACAACAGCAGGTTCTTACACCGTTACAGTTTCGAATGGTTCCTGTTCTTCTGTATCAGCAGCAACAGTAATTACAGTGAATCCACTTCCTGCTGTGCCAACGATTACAGCTAGTGGATCAACGACTTTCTGTGCCGGTGGCTCTGTGACATTAACGTCTTCATCTGCAACCGGAAATACTTGGTCAACAGGAGCGACAACTTCATCCATTACAGTAACAACAGCAGGTTCTTATACAGTTACGGTTTCGAACGGATCGTGTTCATCGACTTCGGCAGCAACGGTAGTTACAGTGAATCCGCTTCCGCCCGTGCCAACAATTACAGCTGGTGGGCCAACAACATTCTGTGCCGGTGGTTCCGTTACTTTAACATCTTCGTCTGCAACCGGAAATACTTGGTCAACGGGAGCAACCACTCAATCAATCACAGTAACAACAGCGGGTTCTTATACGGTTACGGTTTCGAACGGATCATGTTCATCCACTTCATCCACTACGGTAGTGACAGTAAATCCACTTCCTGCTATACCAACTATTACAGCTGGTGGCTCAACGACATTCTGTACGGGAGGTTCTGTTACCTTAACTTCTTCCTCCGCAACTGGAAATACCTGGTCAACCGGAGCAACAACTCAATCAATTACAGTGACAACAGCAGGCTCTTATACGGTAACTGTTTCAAACGGATCATGCTCATCAACATCAGCAGCAACAGTTGTTACTGTTAATCCACTTCCGGCTGTGCCGACAATTACAGCTGGTGGATCAACGACTTTCTGTGCCGGTGGCTCTGTGACATTAACGTCTTCATCTGCAACTGGAAATACTTGGTCAAGCGGTGCAACAAACCAATCAATTACAGTTTCTACTGGTGGTTCATATACCGTATCGGTTTCGGTTTTAGGTTGTTCTTCAACATCTGTTCCAACTGTAATTACGGTAAATCCAATTCCTACAGTCACTGCGTCGAATAATGGCCCTTTATGTGTGAATCAACCATTAAATCTAACTGCGACAGGAACAACAGGAGGAACTTATTTGTGGACAGGACCGAATTCTTTCAGTTCAACTTCCCAGAACCCGAGTATTGCTTCTGTAACAAGTAGCGATTTTGGAGTCTACACGGTAACCATAACTGTCAACTCTTGTACTGCTTCAGCGACTACAAACGTAACCATGAATTCAGGAACTTCGACTGCGATCACTGCTGCCGGGCCTTTCTGTGCAAATGGGGGTGCATTTACTCTTTCTGCGGCAAGTCCGGGAGGGAATTGGTCGGGAACTGGAATTGTAAACACCACGACAGGATTGTTTGATCCAAGTGTTTCAGGGCCGGGTTCATTTATCATTACTTACGATATTCCCGGTTCGTGTTCCGGAGCTTCAACAACAACGATTCTTGTGAATCCGGCACCATTGACCAATTTTATGGCTGATACCTTATCCGGTTGTCCTCCTTTGGCAGTCAATTTCACAAACTCTACACCTTCAACCTCAAGCGCTCAATGGAATTTTGGTAACGGTCAAACAGCTGCATCTTTGCTTACGAGTTCCGCGAGTTTTACTTCTACGGGGTGTTTTACAGTGTCTTTAACGGTTACCGATGGAAACGGATGCACTGCAACTTCAACAAAGGTTAACTTTATCTGCGTTAATCCGAATGCTGATGCATCATTTACACCTTCTCCTTACGATGCAACGATTACACATCCTGAAATTCATTTTATCAATACTTCATCCAACGCCACAAGCTATAGTTGGAACTTTGGAGACGGAGGTAACTCGATTGCTTTTTCACCTACACATACCTACGATGAGGTTGCAAGTAACTATACGGTGCAATTAGTTGCGACAAACACTTTTGGTTGTTCTGATACAAGCTGGATAGTAGTTCGTGTCCTGGATGAATTGGTTTATTATGTTCCAAACTCATTTACTCCAAATGGAGATGAGCATAACAATACATTCCAGCCGGTCTTTACTTCAGGCTTTGATCCATATAGTTTCAGATTACTCATTTTTAACCGTTGGGGAGAAACCATATTCGAATCCAAAGATGCAAAAGTGGGGTGGGATGGAACCTATAACGGAGTGTTAGTTCAGGAAGGAATCTACAGCTGGACAGTCACATTTAAAGATCCGGATACGGATAAAAAGTTCTCAGCAAACGGACATATGAGTTTGATAAAGTAAAGTTCAAAAGACTCAAATAGTTCAAAGCCAGTATGCTCTAATCAGTTACAGGTAACCATATTTTGAACATTTTAACTCTTTGAACAATTCAACTTAGGGAAATTTATAATTTCCCTATAGCAAACATGGTTGGCTGCTTACTCAAATCGTATGCATTTTCCCGCCAGTCTTTAATCGTTTTAGTTTGGATACGTTCAGTAAACAGGGTTAGATTCGACGCCACGCATAGCAAAGTGTCATCTGCCAATTCATTCAATGCATCTTCAAAAACGTGCATGGTTCTGAAAGGAGTATCCATGAATAATTGGGTTTCTCCACTTCTGCGAACACGTTGTTCCAAATCTTTGAGCTTGCGTGCACGTTCCTTTTTCTCTTTCGGCAAGTATCCGTGAAATGAAAATTGCTGTCCGTTAAAACCACTGCCAATAAGTGTAAGAAGAATAGAGCTTGGACCAACAGTTGGGCAAACGTGAATATCACTTTCATGAGCCAATGCAACTAAAACGGCTCCAGGGTCTGCAATTCCTGCACAACCGGCCTCACTAATAATTCCAACACTTTTTCCGGCTTTCATGGCTTTAATTAAGTGATGAAGCTCAGAAGCATTGGTAGATTTATTCAGGATAAAAAATTCAGATTCATCAATAGGAAAAGTACGATCTATTTTGCGCAGTAACCTGCGGGCAGATTTGATATCTTCAACCGCGAATACACGCAATTCACTGGCAATTTCAGCTACTTTTTGAGGGATGATGTCTTCTGTTGATTCTCCTCCAAGTGTATTTGGAATAAGGTATAAATTACCTGCGCTCATTACTTTTCTATTAATTGGTTGTTCTTTAAAAATGCGTCTGTTGTCTGATCCAATAATTCAATCACTTCCTTGAAATTCATGTCAGTTCCATAATAAGGATCGGGAACTTCTAAATTCTGTTCAGGATACAATTCGTTCAGAAATAGCCGCACTTTTTGCTTATCCTGTTCGTTTCTGGCTAAGCGCAAAATGTTTTGCTCATTGCTTTTATCCATTGCAAAGATAATGTCATAATTGTCAAAATCAGCTACTGAAAATTGGCGGGCACGTAATTCATCAATTGAAACACCATATTCCCGGGAAATTCTTCGCATGCGATCATCGGGCTTCTTACCAACATGGTAATTTGCTGTTCCGGCAGAATCTACTTCGATTGATAAGTCATGTATTTTTGCTTTATGCCTTAGCCAGCCGTCAGCCATAGGCGAGCGACAAATATTTCCCAAACAAACCATTAAAACACGCATAACCGCTACTATTTGGGTGCAAAGTTACTTTTTTAACTTGATTCCGCGAAATCTTCATTGATTCACACAATTTGTTAGTTTAAACAAACTGTTTATTCATTTAACATTTTTTGATTCCAACGAACACAACTAACTGTATCTTATAATCGTTATATTCATGTAAATCAATAGTAAAGACCATGAGACAGTTAAAGATTGTAAAGCAAGTTACAAATCGGGAGACAGCCTCTCTCGATAAATACCTTCAGGAAATTGGTCGCGTTGAATTAATTACTGCCGACGAAGAAGTAGAATTAGCTAAACGAATTAAAGCAGGGGATAAGAGGGCGTTGGAACGTTTAACAAAAGCTAATTTGAGATTCGTGGTATCTGTTTCTAAACAGTATCAAAATCAAGGATTATCACTTCCCGATTTAATCAATGAAGGAAATTTAGGTTTGATCAAAGCGGCCGAACGATTTGATGAAACAAGAGGATTTAAATTCATTTCATACGCAGTATGGTGGATTCGTCAATCAATTTTGCAAGCTCTTGCCGAGCAGGCACGTATTGTACGTCTTCCTCTAAATAAAATTGGAACAATTAATAAAATCAATAGAGCTTACAGCGAGTTGGAACAACTTTATGAGCGCCCACCTTCAGCAGATGAATTGGCTGAATTTTTGGAATGTTCGGTCGAAGATGTTCGTCAATCGTTGGCAAATACAGCAAGACATTTATCAATGGATGCGCCTTTGGTTGATGGAGATGAAAGTTCATCAAGTATGTACGACGTATTGCCGAATGATTCGCTTCCAAGTCCTGAAAATGAATTGACAAAAGAGTCGCTGCGAAAAGAAATTGAACGCTCGCTTTCATCTTTGTCAGGAAGAGAAGGAGACGTGGTGAGACTCTATTATGGATTAAATGGAAAACATCCTCTAACACTTGAAGAGATCGGTGATTTATTCGATCTGACAAGAGAGAGAGTAAGACAAATAAAAGAAAAAGCGATTCGACGCTTGAAACACACATCCCGAAGCCGGATGCTTAAATCATACCTTGGTTAAGCGGGATCTACGTCTGGAATGAGTCGAATAGGTTTGAAATGGGGAACGCTGAAAAATTGATCCGTCAGCTCATGTAAGCGTTCCTTTACTTTCTTTTGTGGAGCTTCGTGCTCAATTTTTAAAATAATTTCTTTCAAATAAAAGTTCTGGATCCTCGCAATAACCGGGGATTCAGGGCCTAAAACGCGCTCGTGGAATTGTTCCTTCAGTAATTTACTGAAATGAAGCGCACCAGCCTCTACCAAATCACGATCCCGGTGCTTTAAGGTAAAACGAATCAATTTATAAAAAGGTGGATAATGGTAATTTCTGCGTTCAACAATTTCATTGATCGCAAAGGAATCATAATCATGCTCCATTACTTTTTGAATCACCCAATGATCCGGATTCCCTGTTTGAATAATTACCTTGCCACGCTTGTTTCTCCTGCCTGATCTACCTGCAACCTGTGTCATTAATTGGAAAGCACGTTCAAATGCCCTGAAATCGGTCTTGTTGAGCATTAAATCTGCATCAAGGATTCCAACCAAGCCCACATGATCAAAGTCCAATCCTTTTGCCACCATTTGAGTCCCGATCAGTACATCAATCTCCCTGTTTTCAAAAGCCTGAATCAATTCCAGGTGACTATTCTTATTTCTGGTCGTATCCAAGTCCATTCTGCCAATACGTATATCGGGAAGAATTAAAGAAAGATCGTCTTCTATTTTCTCTGTTCCAAATCCCAGCATCTTCAAACGGTTGCTTCCACACGCCGGACAAGTTCCTATTGGATTTGTGCTGTAACTGCAATGATGGCATTTCAATAAATTGGAATGCTTGTGATAGTTTAAAGTCGTGTCGCAATTAATACAATTCGGGCTGAAACCACAGATTTCGCATGTCCAGATCGGAGTATAACCTCTCCTGTTTTGGAAAAGAATGACTTGTTCCTGATTTTTTAACGTTTCAATGATGTTTTCCAGCAAGAACTTTGAAAAATGGCCGTTCAAACTTTTCTGTTTACGCTCTTCTTTCATGTCTGCACACAAAATCTCGGGAAGCTGGACCTGCGAAAAACGCTCAGTTAGCAATACATGACCATATTTTCCATCACGCGTATTTTGAAAACTCTCAATGGATGGAGTTGCTGAACCTAATAGTGTTTTGGTTTTGAAATAATGTGCCAAAACAATGGCCATATCCCGTGCATTGTATCTTGGAGACGGATCGTGTTGTTTGTATGAAGATTCATGTTCTTCATCCACGATGACTAAGCCCAGATCTTGAAATGGCAAAAATATGGAAGATCGCGCTCCAACCACCAATCTGAATTGTTTTGGATCGTTTTGAAGCACTTTATTCCAAATTTCTACGCGTTCATTGGAATTGAATTTGGAATGATAAACTCCGATCTTTTCACCAAAGTAAGCAGACAACCGTTGAATCAATTGAGTTGTAAGTGCAATTTCGGGAACGAGAAATAAGACCTGCTTTCCTTGATCCAGTACTTTTCGAATTAATTCGATGTAGATTTCGGTTTTTCCGGATCCTGTAATTCCCTGAAGTAAAACAGTGTCTTTTTCCTGAAAACTGTTTTCAATTTCATTCAGCGCTTTTAATTGTGCCTCGCTTAATACGGGAAAAGAAAATTTGCTTTGGTCTAAGGAATTGATTCGCGATATTTCGAGACGTTCGGTTCTCAGAACCCCTTGTTTTTCCAAGGTGTTTATTGCCGATAAAGAACAGCCTTGATCTTCCAGTGATTTCCGAAGAATAGGAGTCACTTCACCATCATGAAAACCTCCCAGTTGAAGTATTTTTAAAAGGACTTGTTCTTGTTTTTGAGTCGTTTTTTTCTGAGCAAGTTGTTCGAATAGTTCGTTGAGAATGGTATCTGACCGATAATCTTCGTGTAGAACTACAAATAGGCCTGTTTTAGCAGAGAACTTATTGGAAACTTCTTCCAGTGTCAGTACAATGTTCTTTTCAAGTAAAGTTTTGATAAGAGGCTGGATCGTTTTTATTCCAATAATCTCGGAAATTTCCTTCAAATCCAATGTTTCTTTGATCTGCAGGGCTTCAACCACTAAATATTCTCTATCGCTTAATTTTGAACTTTCTCCATCAAACTCCGGATGAAGGACAATTTTTGTTTCGCTAGCCAATTTGAAGTTTGCAGGAAGTGATGCATTCATTACATCCCCAATAGGAGCCATGTAATATTCAGACATCCATTTCCAGAATGAAAATTGTTTTTTGGTGATGATGGGTGTTTCGTCCAGAATGTGTTCAATGTATTTCGCTTGATACAGACGCGGAGCTTCCTGGTGAATTTTAGTGATAATTCCGGTATATAACTTTCCCTTTCCGAAAGGAACGATCACCCGAAGGTATTCTTGAATAAAGTCATTCATTTCGAAAGGAACCCGGTAGGTAAATTCCTGACTTAATGGAATAGGTAAGATGATGTCAACGAAAAGAGTAACACGCTCGCTCATGAAGCAAATTTAATGAACTAAAAGCAAATAAGGGCTTTTTGCCGGATGTATAAATTGGAGGTAGTGTAATAATTATTTACCAGGGTAGAGGAAGGATAAGTGTACTCTTATCCTGTAAAGCAAAAAATCCCGCTTATCAATTGACAAACGGGACTTTCTAAATTTCAGTTTTTATATCTTATTGGCAAACCCAAGACTCACCAGCATTAATATCGATCGGATTATCACTACAGAACAATAATAAACCTGTTATAGGTCCAGAACACAATTCTTTTAGTGATAAATAATCTAAAGCACGTTGGTTAGGTAATGTGGGATTGAATTTCGCTTTATCCTGTTTGTTCGTCATTCGGGAACTGAATATTCCGATTACTGGTCCGCCATCTGTTCTGGTCAGGTTGGTAAATGAAGGTTTATTTTGTGCTAATGAAGAACTTGGCTGGTTCACTAAAATGTATTTACTCAAATCTTCGGAACCACCAGTCATGATTAAACGAATGGATGTCATTTCGCGCTTAGTAATCGTTGGATCATTGGTGCAATTCTGTTTTACCAGATTATAGAATGTTTCTCCACCGGCAGTAAAAGTAGCCGAAGAACCTACGATTTGATCTCCATTCTGCTCACCAACTTTCCAAATAAATGATTTTTGAACCGGAACACCATTGAAATATTCGTTGAAGAAGAACTGAATGCGTGCATCAACAACTTTTGCATTCCCATTATTTGCTTTCAAACTAAGGGTATTATACTGCTTAATGCCATTTACTGTTTTGACAAAAGAAAAACTTCCACCAGCTGATGGCTGGGTGATTGCCATTGATCCTACCAGTTGAGTCTCGCCGTTTACGACAATTTGCCCTCCATTGATAGATGCAGTTAATCTGTAAGTTGCTTCATCTTTTAATGCCACATTTGTGTTTGGATCTCCAATAACAGGCGGATTTGCAATGTTGTAAGTTTCCGTTTTGAAATAATATACTTTTTGATTCGGGCTATAGAATGCACCGGGAACCTTGTTGGTTAAAATAGTATCTCTTAAGACCCATGTTCTAACTTTTGTAAACACATTGTTCGGAGGCAAGGGTGCCCATTCTTCTACTTTGATATCTACATCCTGAAAATAACTGGAGTCCTCAATTTGAGCAACTTCCAACGAATTATTTGAACCTCCAAAAGTCCGGGTGATCTTTACATAATGTAAAGAATCGTTTTTATCCAATAATCCAAATAAAACAGGTGTTTCCACATGATCTCCGGCAAAATCGATATCGTCTTCACAAGAAGCGATAAGTACCAAAGAAGTTAAGATAATGGAGTAAAGTGAAAATTGGAGAAATTTCATATGTATACAATTTGTCTCAAAAGTACAATTTTAATTAATAAGATAGAAGGTTTAAAATCAACAGAAGCTACTGTTGAATCAATCCTTTACACGATTGAATCTCATTGCTCTAAGCATCCAGTTGGGTAAAAATGCCCCCGGTTTTTTATTCTTCAGATGGATGTACCAGCCCAATTTTTTCATTACCGGAACCTTATGTGTTTCAACAAACTCAATCCAAGTACCATCCGGATCTTCAATGTAGCTGAATCTTCCACCTGCTTCACCCATATCGAATGTTTTTCCTGAATCAACGGTGAAAGGGAAGCCTAATTGTTCGCATTCCTTTTGTAGTTCGTCCATTCCCTGAACATCAAAACACAGGTGAATGAATCCCCAATCTCCCCAAAAACGATTTTTGAAGATTGATTTTGCATCCGTGCGGTCAACTGCCTGAATTAATTCGATTTGGGTTGGTCCGAGCAATTTTGCGAATGGTCCTTTCCGGTCTTCCGAATGCTGTAACAAAACTCTTCTGACTTGCTGATTTCCATTTGGAACCTGATTGAACGCATCAAAGGTATCCGTCACATCGTAAACGATTTTGTCGTAACCCAAGATTGTTTGATAAAGCGGTAATGCTTTTTCAATAGAACTCACACCAATCATGGAACCGGCAACTCCGCCTGTTTTTCCTTCAAATTTCGTATCCATGAACCATCCCGATCCTTCTACAATATCGAATAGATTTCCATTGGGATCTTCAACTAAAAAGTGAAAACTCCCATTTGGTAACTGCTGAGGTTCAGATAACACTTTAGCACCTTTTTTTACCAGAAATGCATGCGTTGCTTTTACATCTTTGGATTTGATTCGACAGGCATATAACCCGAAATCACCAAGAATAATGGGCTCGGTGCTTTTTTCTGTCGGACGAGAAGTAAACTGCCAGATCTCAAACCCTCCTCCACTTTCCATGGAAAGCGCAAGAGTAGCAGTTCTGGAATGAATAATTCCGCCGGTATATTTTGTCATCAAAGGGGCTTCAGCTGCTTCTTCAAAAATACGTACGTCTACACCAAAGTGTTCTCGATACCATTTCCAGATTGATTGAACGTCGGGAACACCAATTCCCATTTGCTGAATACCACAGATGATTTTTGTCATTTTTTGCTTTTTGCATCCTGACATTTATCGTCAGAGATTAAATTTGATGCGAATTTAATGGTTCTGACTTTACTACGAAACCATTTGTGCCAAATTTAAGTTCAAACCTTTTATCGCGCGATAGCTATCGGGATTCCATTCTCCATTTTCAATTATCGGAATGCTCGTTCGTGGAAAATGATAAAACCATAAGTGAATTGGAAAGCCAGAGGACTTTTTTGCTTAGGGAAATAATTCAATGATGCCCTAATTGGTCCCAATGGAGAATGATAAATAGCGGATAGGGAAGCTACTTGTGATTCTCCTTTAAACGGTTTGGAATAACCAAATGTTCCATCGTCTTTTTTGGTAATAGAAATAAATGGCTGGTACCAATATCCATCTACCCGGATATCAATATTCTTCCGAAGTGAGAAGATAATATTCAATCCACCACCAATGTATTGCGGCGAACGGTATTCAGAGAAAAAATAGGTTTGCAGATCCGGCAAGGGCTGGAATGCATTCAGATTCAAAAGTGTTGCCGTGTAATTTTTTAATAAAGAGAGATTTGTAATACTTGCCAATCCATGTAATCCAAAAGAAAAATGCTTTGTACTCAAGGGGAAACTTTGAATTTCACCACGAATATTGAACCAATGGTGACCGTTTCTATAATCATAATGCTCAAGAGAAGTAGATCCTGCTACACTGTGTTCCTGAGCCCCGCTATAAATTGCTTTGAATTGAGCAAGTGTTCCGGAAGACGCCCATTGTTTTCGGTTTAAGGAATTATGTTCCAATGTCAGGATCAATGTGTTTCCAAATAAAATGGTTTTGTCAGTTGTGTCTTTATTTGTGAAATCGGAATTTTGGTAGTAACGATCCTGCGTTTCAAAATGCCTGTAATCCAAAGCAAATTTAGAGTTGTTGAATAAGGGTAATTTAATTCCAGCTCCTAAATATGCTTCATTTTGAACAAGAAAGGATGGTTTTTCGTCATCAAAGAAGGTGGTGAAGCTCTTAAAATAATCCCAGCGGTTAATGACTCCGTAGAAACTTGCTGAAATAGGGTAATAGGATGGGAAATGTAAATCGACATTTGCTCTTCCCGAATTATAGAATTTTCCAAAATACCCTCCAGCTTGAATGGTACTTGCAAAACGATCCAGACGCATGTAATTCAACTGAACGAAACCGGTATTGATAGCACGCGTACTCACAATTCCTCCAAGATCTATTCTGAAGTGCTTTGCTTCGGTAACTTTGACGTTTAAGATGTAAGTTGAATCTGCCTTTGCTTCAAGGGTAGGGAACAAGTATTTGATTTGAGGAGTAGCATATGTTCTGAAATAACGGCGTTTGAAACGCATTCCCGAAATAGTTTCTGCCTTTTTGTTTTTTAGAATGGATTTTCGAACATAGCTTTCATCCAAACCGTACTTATTAATGGTGTTTACTTCTGAAATAATTAATGGATGAACACTGGCCTTAAATTCGGTTCTGCGTTTGTTCAGTTCTTCCACGGTAACTCTGGAATCGAGCATCTTTTTAATGCTGTCCATCATCGCAATGGTAGATTTGTAACCAGCATCAATGGCTTCATCTACATCTTCAAAGTCAAAAGTGCTGATTTTCGATTTTGGTTCAATAATGATCCCGGATTCACAAGGGATTTTGAAAGAAGTATGACTTACCAGCATATTTGTGAGCTGACTGATCAAATCGTCTTCTCGTGGTGGAGAAGCATTATATGAAACATTACTTCCGATAATGAAATCTACAGGAAAACTGTTATACATGACATCTGAAGGGAAGTTGTTGTAAAGTCCGCCATCAAAGTAGAGAACTCCATTAATTCGGATTGGATTTACGTAGAATGGAAAGGTCATAGAAGCTCTGACTGCTTCGTTTAACTGCCCGTTTGAAAAAACCACTCCTTTTTTTGCAACAATATCACTGGCTACGCAACGGAATGGGACAAACAAACTATCAAAATTATACTGACGTGAAGCTCCACTGGCACTAAACAAACGTAGCATTTCAAAGTCCAATAATTCCGGGCGAATGAAGTTTGTGGGTAATGATTTACTGAAAATACTGTCTAACGAAAATGGGAAACTGATTCCGGATGCATTTTCATTGTCTTCGCGAAGCAAGAACTCATAACGCTGTTCAATTGCCCCCTGAGACATGAGTTGAAACTTGGAACTTATTACGTAATCTTCAATTTCCTGCGGGGAATAACCACTTGCATACATGGCACCAACTAATGCTCCTGATGAAGTTCCGGTAATGTAATTTATCGGGATATTATTTTCCTCTAATGCTTTAAGGACTCCAATATGAGCAAAACCAGAAGCACCACCACCACTCAATACGATTCCAACCCCTTGAGATTGAACGAATAAAGGGAAGACAGTTAGAAATATAATTATAGTTAGTCGCTTTGACAATTGCATTAAAATCAAAAGTAATTTTTTTTTATCTAAACGCGTCTTCTTTTGCTTTATTTCTGCGCTATTTAGAAAATCTCTGCGCTTTTGTAGTACTTTTGTCACCTAATATTTGAATTCGCTTTATGAAAATTGTACTTAAGACATTTTACGGTTTAGAGGATGTACTCGCTGATGAACTAAATGAATTGGGGTTTCCCGATAGTACGAAACTGAATAGAGCTGTTCAGATTGAAGGCGACTGGAAAGATGTGTATTTTTTGAATTTACATGTACGCTGTGCTATTTCGGTTTTGGTTGAGTTGCGCAAATTTGCAGTTAAATCAGAGAAGGATTTGTATACCGAAGCATCGAAAATCAACTGGTCTTCTTTATTCGATGTAAAAAAAACATTTGCAGTAAAAGGAGCCGTAAATTCAACCATCTTCAATCACTCTCAATTTCCATTTTTGCTCATTAAGGATGCAATTGTAGATCATTTCAGAGATGTAAAAGGTGAAAGACCGGATATCAATGTGAAATCTCCACAAGTGGTTATTGATTTATACGTTCGTGAAAATGAAGGTATTATTTCTATCAATACGAGTGGTTTGCCTTTGTTCCAAAGAGGATATCGTCAATCAACCGGAGATGCTCCGTTGAATGAGGTGGTTGCTGCTGCACTTTTACGCATGAGTGAATGGGATAAGAAAACGACATTGATTGATCCGTTTTGTGGTTCCGGAACGATTCTGATAGAAGCGGCATTGCTTGCTGCGGGAATCCCATCCAATATTGAAAGAACACATTATGCGTTCAAGAATATGGCCAATTTTGATTCTGATCTGTGGGAAGAGATTCATTCCAAAGCCAATAAAGTAGTAAAAGAACTTCCATGTACATTGATTGGTGGAGATATTGATTCTCAAATGGTCATGAAATCCAAACGAAATCTGCGAGGCTTTTCATTCGGACGATTTGTAGAAGTTCACAATGCTGCATTAGATGAATTCCCATTCCCGGAAGGACCTGCTGTTTTGATAACAAATCCTCCGTATGGTGAGCGTTTGGAAACAGATGTGGAAGATCTATACGGAACTTTGGGAAGTATCATGAAACATCAATTGCTAGGCTATTCTTGCTTTGTAATTTCTTCCAGTGAAGAGGGGTTCAAATACCTGGCTTTAAAACCGGATAAGAAATACAAACTCTTCAACGGAGATTTGGAATGTTCTTTCAGAAAGTATACAATCTACGAAGGATCTAAAAAAGGTATTGAGAAATCCGAAGATTAAGGTGTAACAACAATACGCTCGGAAATCACTTTCTCCTGATCGAAATACACGAAAGTGTAAACTCCAACAGGTAGTGAAGAAACGGTAATCTGATTGCTTTCCGTTGAAGAATGATTCAATGCAATTTCTCTTCCTGAGATATCAAACAATTTGGATGCAAGCAAAGTCTTGTAATCTCCTGTTATTTGAATACTCCCGTTCGAAGGATTGGGATAGATCGTCAATTCATTAGTACTTTTTGGTTTGATTGATCGGATGTCGTGAAGTCGTGTAAGTCCGTTAAAATCAGTTTGAGATAAACGGTAATAACTCACTACGTCCAGATAAGGATCGTAATCGTAGATCTTATAGCTCAAAGGTTCCAAACTGGTTCCTGCACCTTTCAGATAAGCGATCGGTTCAAAATGGATTCCGTCCAGGCTGCGTTCAACTGTAAAAAAATCATTATTTAACTCAGTTTCTGTCCACCATTCACATGCAACGGCTTTGCCCTCCAATGAAACCTGAAATGAAGTCAATTCTATTGGAAGACTGCTCATGCAATTCACACAAGTTGCGCCGCTGGAAGTTGTTGAATAGGTAATAATTTCATCCGCACGGTTTGCTGTACCCGAAACAGTGATCGTTCCCGGACCTACAAGTGTATAACTGTCATCCAAAGTTGCATTACCGGTTCCGCTTTGAAATGCTTTTCCACCACTTGAAATGTCTACTTTCATCTTGTCACCGCTGTCGCCTCCGGAAGCAGAACAGGAAGCTCCTCGTGGTCGCATGGTTGCAGTAACCGTATATGTACATCCGTTTGGTACGGTAATATTCACAGACATACTCCTTTGTCCTCCCGTGCAGTCTCCGCTTACGGCCGGTGAACAGTTCGGACCGCCTAAACTGGTTAAATTACAGCCCGACAAACAACCACAACCTGCTCCGGTCACTCCAATTGTACCGGAAGGGCATTGTGCAAATGAGTTTTGCGTGAATGCAAAAGCAAGGATTGCAATGCATGCAATTTTTCTAAGTATAGTTGTAGTTTGTTTCATTTTTTGGAGAATAATTCGTTCCAACGAGAACAGAACAAATTTATAGTAACCGTTTAGTAAATTGTTTATGAGTAGGTTATGTTATGGCTAAATCTGGATTTTAACTAAAATGATTTTGTTTAAAATAGTTTAAAGGGAATGTTATCAAAATGAATTTTTTATTTTAAAAAAACAGGAATAATTAGTCACTGGATTTTGAAACCTGAGAATTCAGATTACTTTTGTTCCGCGATTTGGTTTTTCCGCTTCAGGTGGAGAATTAAAAGGGAATCCGGTGTAAATCCGGAGCTGTTCCCGCAACTGTGAGAGTCCATATTTAATTTGTAATACCACTGATCCGCCAAACGGGTTGGGAAGGTTAATTAAAGGACTGAGTCAGGAGACCTGCCAATCTGCATGTACTGTAACTTTCGGTGAAAAAGTGAAGGAACGGATTGTCAAGTCATGAATTGGCTTCGTCGTTACTTTTTCATCATTTTATAAACAAACCTGACGATATGGATCAGGATCAAAATGAATCAAATGATGAGACAAATGCGATTATTAGCTTGCTTTTTAATCTTAACTACTACACTACAAGCCCAAACGACTTTTCGTTTAGAACTCATTGCTGAAGGAAATTTCGGAACTCCAAATGCCGATGTTTTTGTTCGTAATACCATGGTCAATCCTGCTACAACCTCTGCAGGAATGTATCAAACAGCCAATGGAGTTACTACCGGATACGATGTTCTTCAGGATTATGTAATTGCAGGAAATAAAGCCATTTTGGGAGAAAAACCTTCCGGTGCAGGTCGCATTACAATCGTGAATTATCCGGCAATGACGGAGATTCACACCTTTGCTCAATCTGTTCAGACTTTAGGAGTAGCAAGCGAAACGAAAGCATATGCTTGTTATCCGCAAGGTGGAACGGTTGCTTTAATCAATTTGCAGAATAACACCCTGACACCTGTTATCGAACCAAACAGTGAGATTTCAACATACTGTAATTTTATGCAGTATGCAAATGGGCACATGTATCTGGATCAAGCCGGTCAATTGGTAAAGATCGATACCGTTACCAATACAGTTGTCTCTAAGTTTAATCCGGGTGTTGGTACTATTAATGGATTGGTTTATGATAATCAGGGAAAACTTTGGGTCTTGGGTGGTTCATCGTTGATTTCTGTTGATGTAATGAATAATGATGCCTTGGGTACAGCGGTCAATATGGGAGTTACAGCGAAATTACTTCGCTATTACGATAATAAACTCTATTTCTGGGCTAATTCGGCAAAGACGCTTTATCAATATAATATTGTTACGCCGCCAACCTTGCCTTTGACACCTGTTTACACCAGTACATTAATTGGAAATACAGGAACTTGGGGAACCTTTGGGTATGGTAGATCTTTTGATATCGATCAATCTACCGGAGATTTTGTAATTGCTTCTGCAAACAATTACACAGCACCGGGTTATTACGAAGTGGTTGATGGTACCACTTTTACCGTGATAGAATCGGCTTCAATACCGGGATGTGCTATTCCGAATAAATGTGTTTTGAAAACCATGCATGTACCGGTAGGACCAGTTCCGGTTCCGGATCAGGCTTCGCTTTCAGCTGTTTCAGGTCAATGCAGTGCAATAGTCACTGCTCCAACGGCAGATAACGGCGCAGTGACGGCAACGACTTCAGATCCAACAAGTTATTCTGCACAAGGAACTTACACCGTAAACTGGACTTACACCAATGCAAATGGAACAGCTACTCAAACGCAAACGGTTGTGGTGGACGATACAACAGATCCTGTGCTTCCTATTGTGGATGATTTAACCGGAACATGCTCCGTTACTCCAATTGCTCCCTCAACAACAGATAATTGTGCAGGGATTATTACGGCAACGACTACCAGTTCTTTCCCAATTACTGCTATTGGAACAACGGTGGTGACATGGATCTTTGCTGATGGGAATGGAAATTCAATCAGTGTCAATCAAAATATAGTTGTAACAGATAATATTGCTCCTGTTGCAACGGTACTTCCAACGGCAAATGTAACTTGCGATCAAGCAGTAACTACACCAACAGCGACTGACAACTGTGCAGGAACAATTACAGCGACAACTACTGATCCGGTTTCTTATGCAACCGCAGGAACGTATTCGATTACCTGGAGTTTCAACGATGGAAACGGAAACGTAGCAACACAAGTTCAATCGGTGGTTGTTTCTTGTTCAAGTGCAGGATTAAATGATCTGAGCGCTTCTGATTTGTCAGTTTATCCGGTTCCAGCTTCAAATGCACTATTCATTGAAACAACTTCTTTGATTGGAGAATCAGTAGTTATTTATGATGCTCAAGGTCAAAAAGTATTGGAGACCATATTAGAAATTGCTAAAACGACTTTGAATGTTTCCTCTTTGGAAAGTGGTTTCTACTTTCTGAAAGTTGGAAACTCAAGTTTAAGATTTATAATCAATAACTAAAATTAAACCACCACTATTCGAAAAAAAGGCTGTCTACTTTGGTGGATGGCCTTTTTAATTAAGAATGCCTGATGCTAGATTTTGTCATCAGCAAAGGATGCAGATTTTATAGAGTCAGAATAATAGATCGAATCAACCTAAATCATCATATAATTTTCCTATTCCATTACTATCGAAATAATACTCATCGCTATCAGCATTATCCATTTGACAAATAAAATATTGAAAGTCATATTTTGTCCGAATGGTTTTAGACCAATTTCTGACAAAATCAATACCCTTTTTTAATGTTTGCTCATTCAGATCGTTAACATCAAAAAAGAAAAAGAGCTCAATTTCGTTGTTATTTCTACCAAAATTGATAAAAACTCTCGGAACAATTTTTTCACTCATTTCTATATGGTCAGTGTTGATTGTTAGATCAACATACTCATTTGAGTGGATTATACTTAGGGACTCATCAAAACTTATTGATGAATCTTGATTCTCGGGGAAATTAAAACGTATTTCTTTTGCTTCAAATAAAAACTTCTCCAAAAAACTAAAATTTAAGGAAGAATATAATCCTTTAAAAATTAATTCAATTAACATGTTTATGAAGTTACATTTTTATGACAATAGTTCAAAATCACGTAATATTTAATGTGAAACTCCAATTACGTTCGGGGTAAAAACACGTAGGGGCGGAAAATTTTCCGCCCCTACGTGTTTAATATAAAATGATTCTTATTTTCTTTTTGCAATCGGAACGTACTCTCTTGTAGTTTCTCCTGTGTAGATTTGTCTTGGACGACCAATTGGCTCACCACCTTCAGACATTTCTTTCCATTGTGCAATCCATCCCGGTAAACGACCTAATGCAAACATTACGGTAAACATTTCAGATGGAATTCCAAGTGCTTTGTAAATGATTCCTGAGTAGAAATCTACGTTTGGATACAAGCTTCTTGATTTGAAGTACTCGTCTTCCAAAGCGTATTTCTCTAATTTCTTAGCGATATCCAATAATGGGTCATTGATTTTCAATTTTTCCAATACATCATCAGCAGCTTTCTTAATGATTGTTGCACGTGGATCGAAGTTTTTGTAAACGCGGTGACCGAATCCCATTAAACGGAATGGATCGTCTTTGTCTTTTGCTTTCAATACCCATTTGTCAACATCACCACCATCGTTATGGATTTTCTCCAACATTTCGATTACCGCTTGATTAGCACCACCGTGTAGTGGGCCCCAAAGAGCAGAAATACCTGCTGAAATGGAAGCGTAAAGATTTGCCTGAGATGATCCAACGATACGAACTGTAGATGTAGAACAGTTTTGCTCGTGGTCAGCATGAAGGATCAATAATTTATTTAAAGCGTCAACAACAACCGGATCAACTTTGTAATCTTCAGTTGGCATTGCAAACATCATATATAAGAAGTTCTTTACGTAATCGTACTCATTCTTTGGATACATGAACGGGTGACGCATGGAATTCTTGTAAGACCAAGCAGCAAGTGTTGGCAATTTCGCTAACAAACGTAAAATTGTTCTGTTCTTTTTCTCAGCACTTCTATTCGGATCTAAAGATTCAGGGTAGAATGTAGAAAGGGAACAAACCATCGATGACAATACTCCCATTGGGTGTGCTTGAGCCGGGTATGCTTCAAAGAATTGTTTCATATCCTCGTGTACCAACGTATGTTTCGTGATACTTGAAATGAAATCATCTAATTGAACTTGAGTTGGCAATTCACCATAAATCAACAAGTAAGCCACTTCAATAAAAGTTGCGCTTTCAGCAAGTTGCTCAATCGGATAACCACGGTAACGAAGGATTCCTTCTTCACCATCTAAAAAAGTAATGGCGCTAGTTGTAGCACCTGTATTCTTGTAACCTTGATCTAAAGTTACATATCCTGTTTCCTGACGAAGCTTTGAAATGTCTATAGCCAATTCGTTTTCAGTGCCTTGTACAATCGGGAATTCGTAAATCTTCCCATCTAATTCGAGTTTCGCAATTTTGCTCATGATGATCTATAAGAGTGTTATCTAACAATTTTTATTAGCCGCACTAAATTAGTAAAGAATTAAATACAATAAACTGCAAGAGGTAATCTTTTTTACTAAAAAAGTATAACTAAAAAAGCTCGCAAAAATTAATCTGCGAGCCTTTGATTTATCTCTGTAAAATTGAATAGAGTAATATTACAAGTTCTTTGTGGTGTAATCCAGCATCATCGTGAAAAGATGGTTTCTTGTATTCCCACCATAAATTCCATGATTTTTATTTGGGTAAATAAACAAATCGAATTGTTTGTTTGCTTTTACTAAAGCAGTAATGAATTCCATAGTATTCTGGTAATGTACATTGTCATCCGCTGAACCATGGATCAACAAAAACTTCCCTTTTAATTTGTCTGCATGATTTACAGGAGAGTTGTCATCGTATCCAGCTGCATTTTCCTGAGGAGTTCTCATGAAACGTTCCGTATAGATATTGTCATAGTTTCTCCAGTTGGTAACAGGTGCTACAGCAATTCCCATTTTGAAAACATCGGCTCCTTTTGTCATTGCCAAAGAAGTCATGAATCCACCGTAACTCCATCCCATGATTCCAATTCTGTTTGGATCTACATACGTTTCTTTTTGCAGATTTTTAGCTACTGCAATCAAGTCTTCGGTTTCCAGTTTCCCTAGTTGCAAATAAGTCGATTTTTTGAACTTCGCTCCACGGAATTGTGTTCCTCGGGTATCTACACAGAAAACGATGTATCCTTTTCGAGTAAGCAATTCGTGGTATAAGTAGTTTGCTCCGTCGTAATCATTGGTAACCATGTTACTACCGGGTCCACAATAAACATTGAAGTAAACCGGATATTTTTTGTTCGGGTCGAAGTTTGCCGGTTTCATCATCCAGGCATTTAATTTTCCGTCAGCACCATCTACTTGCAAGAATTCCTTCTGACTCAAATTCATACCATTCAACTTATTCTGAAGTTCTGTATTTGCTTCCAATACCTGTAGCTCTTTTCCTGTGCGGTCGCAAAGTGTATAAGTAGGAACAACATTTGCACTTGAACTTGATCGAATGAAATAATTGAATCCCGGAGCAAATTCTGCATCATGATATCCTGCCGCTTTTGACAGCATTTTCTTATCTGTTCCTTTCCAATTGATAGAATACACCGTTTTATTGATCGCGCCATTTTCAACCGAGGAATAAAACACCGTTCCTTTCTTTTCGTCAATTCCATATAGGTCTATCACGTCCCAGCTTCCTGAAGTAACTTGACTTAATTTTCCTGCGAAAGTTAAATGATAGATGTGGTTGTATCCGTCTTTTTCAGAAGTGCGAAGCATAGAAGCACCGTCTTTCAATAAAATTACATTATCGGCATCCAGATACGTATCTGATTGCTCTGTGTAAAAAATGCGGTCTGTCGGATTCTCAGGATTCGTTACCAAATGGTATTTCACCTCACTTTGGTGGCGATTCAATGTGGAAACAAATACTTCGTTTTTAATAGGCGACCATTGAAAACGTGGTAAGTACTCATACGTTCCCAAATTCACGGCTTTCACACCAGCAGTTTCAATATTTGCAATGTGGAACGTCACTTTTGAATTTGCTTCTCCGGCTTTCGGGTATTTAAAAGTATATTCTTCCGGATACAAAGGTCCGTACATCGCCATTTGAAATTGTTTCACATCTGTTTCATCAAATCGCATGAAAGCTACATACTTCGAATCTGGTGACCATTCAAATCCTTGCGTAATTGCGAATTCTTCTTCGTAAACCCAATCAGTTGTACCGTTGATGATACTGTTCTGTTTTCCGTCAGACGTAATTTGCTTATTTGTTTTACTTGTCAAATCGTATACGAATAGGTTGTTTCCTGAAACGTATCCCAATTTGTTTTCATCAGGAGAGAATGTTCCCAATGTTTGAGGAGTATCTGTACTACTTACTTTATGTGTTTCTTTTGATTGAATATTATAAGCATAATAAGTTGTAGAATAACTGTGTCTGTAAATCGATTTCGTATCGGTTTGGATCAGCAACCATTTTCCGCTTTTGCTTAATTTGACATCGTCAAACTCTAATTTTTTGCCATTGAATTGGATTGCAGATAAATTAACCAAAACTACTCCGGCTCCTTTGTAGTCCTTAAACTGGTATTTCTTTAAAAAATACTGACCGTCTTCTTCAACGATCTTTGTAAAAGACTGGCCATCACTTAAAGCGGTGAAACCTTCTATGCGGTTAGGATAAAACTCGCCTGATTTCCAAATACTTTCAACAGTTAAGTTCTGGGCATATCCGAATGAGATGATACAAATAAAGGAAATGAATAATTTAATCTTCATAAATTGTGTTTTGGGCAAAAATAATGAAAAAGGATTCCTGAGAGAGTGAATTATTGATGAGTGGTGTAAAATAGTTAACAGCTTGTTTGATATGAGTTTGATTAATTGAAATCTACGTGTATAACCTTAGTTGATTGTTAACAATTATGTAATGTAGGAATAGATAATTTCACTTAACTTTGCCTCGTAAATTTCTGAATGTTCTCCTTGATGCTGTCTTTTATGCAGACTGAAACCATTTAGAAATACAATATTTGGTATAATGAAATAGAAATGAATCGTCTCCATAATAGCAAAAACTTCACCCGAAGTTTCAAGCGCTATTTTTCAGTAAATAAGCTGAATGGATTCGTTATACCTTTATCTAGTACTTTATCTACAATTCAAATAATCAATAAGTTATGAAAAAAGCATTACTATTCTTAGGCATGTTATCTTCTGTTGCGTATGCACAGGATTGTTCAAAAATCTTCATCTCAGAGTATGTTGAAGGTTGGTCAAATAATAAAGCGTTGGAAATTTACAATCCAACAAATCAATCAGTAAATTTGGGTGAGTATTTTGTTGCTCGTTATTCCAATGGTTCTTCCTCTGCAACGAATGCAAATGCGGTTCAATTGAGTGGAACAATTCCTGCTCATGGTGTTTTTGTAGCTGTTTTGGATAAGAGAAATCCGCTTGGAACTGGTCAGGAAGCTCCTATTTGGGATTCTTTGGAAGTTCGTGGGGATGGTTTTTTCAGTCCTGTTTATAATACGAGTAATTCATTCTATTGGAATGGAAACGACGCGGTATTATTAGCGAAAGGGACTTTAACCGGAGGTTCTACTAGTTCAGTTACTACTGCAACAGGTTTTCAAATTATTGATGTATTTGGAAAAATTGGTGAGAATCCGGCAAATTCAACTGGTTCTTCTGCTAATAATGATGGTGCTTGGTCTTCGGGTGCTCCTCACAATACGGGAATTGGAGTTCAATTAACAAGTGACCACTCATTGATTCGTAAGCCAGCGATTAAGAAAGGGGTTGTTACAAATCCAACGTTCTTCAATCCATTAGGTGAGTGGGATTCCATTCCTGCGGTTACTTATGTTATGGATCAAAATGGTGATACGATTGAAGGAGCTAATGGTCCTATTTTATTTGGTAACTGGTTTTCTTTAGGAACGCATAATTGTGAGTGTAACCCATTAGCTGTTGGTGAGAACCAAATTGATGAGGTTTCATTGTATCCGAATCCTTCAAATGATGGAATTGTTTACGTGAAAAATACACAAGGTGTAAAAGAGATCAATGTGATCAATGCACTTGGTCAGCACGTAAATCACTTCTCAAACAACGCTTCACCGATCATGTCTGTGAGGTTGGGTTCTGATAAAGGGGTTTATTTACTTCAAATCACCCAGACTAACGGAGCGGTTTTAACAAAAAGAGTAATTCTTCAATAATTTTAATAAGGTCGGATTTAATCCGACCTTCTTTATTTGATAAGTATGTTGCGATTTATTACAACATTGACGTTGCTATTTCCAATTCTAAGCTTTGCTCAGACTTCCGTAGTTAGGGGAATGGTAAAAGATAAAGTGTCGGAAGAATTTATCCCCGGAGCTTATGTTAGCTTGGGAGGTGGCTTCAAAATGATTTCTGATGACAATGGGAATTATGAGTTCAAAGATGTTCCTTATGGTCAGTATACACTGGAAGCAGTGTCTATTGATTACGACACCCTCAGAATGGTCTTTACTGTAAAAAGTAAAGAAACAATCATTAATGCGGAATTAGGAGGAACTACCGAGATTGAGGAAATCAGGATCATTGGTAACATTTCGCTAGACCGTAAAACCCCGATTGCAATTACTAAAATATCAGCAGAAAAAATTGCTGAAGAACTGGGATCCCGTGATTTGCCAATGTTGTTGAATGCAACTCCCGGAGTTTATGCTACACAAACTGGAGGAGGGGATGGAGATTCCAGAATTACCGTTCGTGGTTTTGACCAGCGAAATGTAGGGGTGTTGATTGATGGAGTTCCGGTAAACGATATGGAGAATGGAGCTGTGTATTGGTCAAACTGGTTTGGTTTGGACGCTATTACAAATCAAGTGCAAATTCAACGTGGATTGGGTGCTACAAAGCTTTCCATGCCTTCAGTTGGTGGTTCCATGAATATTGTTACCAGCGGAATGCACAATCGAAAAGGATTTTCATTCAAGCAGGAATATGGTACTGGAAATTTCTTGCGATCGTCACTTTCTTACAATTCCGGACGGACAAAGAAAGGATGGGGTTTCAATTTTTCAGGATCTTATAAACAAGGAGACGGCTGGGTAGAGGGTACTAATACGCAAGGAGGTTTTTACTACGGCAAAATCCAAAAAGTGATTAAAAAGCATTTAATTAGTTTATCTGCTTTTGGTGCACCTCAAAGACACGGTCAACGTTCATTTTATCAGCCGATCCAATACTGGGATTCTAAAACTGCTAGTGATTTGGGGGTGCCTATCGACGAAGCTGCAATTAAAGACCGGGGAATTCGTTTCAATCAACATTGGGGATATATTACCAATGATGATGGTAAGCAAGAAATTAAAAACGAGCGTTTGAACTATTACCATAAACCTCAGATCACGTTGAAGGATTTTTGGCAAGTCAACAAAAAATTATCTATCTCCAATATTGGGTATATGTCTATAGGTAGAGGTGGTGGTACGCGATTAGCTAACTCTGCCGGTACGTTATACACAGAAGACGGACACGTTGATTGGGATGCAATTGTAAAAGCAAATCAAGTAGATCAACTGTTTGGTGGTCCAAATATTGATCTGGCCTATTCTCCAACAGAATTGAAATCTACCCAAGTAATGATCTCTTCTGTGAATAATCACTTTTGGGTGGGATATTTAGGTCAGTTTCAGTATGAATTTAATCCGAAATGGGCAGTTTCGGGAGGTATTGATTACCGTTATTACAAAGGAAGTCACTATCAGGAAATTACCGATTTACTAGGTGGAGATTACTACATTAATATGAGTAACTTCAATGATCCTAGTCCAATGAAACGAAAAGGAGATAAAATTGCTTTAAACACGTATAATAATGACCGTGATGGTTTTGTACAGTGGGGAGGGGTTTTTGGTTCTGTTGAATATTCCGGTAACAGATGGACTGCCTTTTTGAATCTTTCAGGGGTTGTTAATGTGTACAAAGGAGTAGATTATTTCCAGAAAAAAATATTGGATTTAGGAGATACTACTTTACGCATTGGTGCAAATGATACCATTGAGCACAATGGGAATACCTATACTGCATCTTCTCCCGGATTGGAATACTTTGCAACTGATTGGAAAAGCATTCCAGGGGGTACAATTAAAGCGGGGGTAAGTTACATTTTGAATGAAAATTCAAAAATATATGCAAACTTAGGTTATCTATCACGTACTCCACAATTTAGTAATGTCATTGATAACAACACAAATAGCTTCTTCAAAGAAATTAAGAATGAAATTATTCAGGCTGTTGAAATGGGTTATAGTTTCTCCAACAAGTATTTTGGGGTCAATGTCAATGGATATTTTACCAACTGGAAAAATAAACCGTTCCCTTATGGAGTAGCAATCCCGGATCCAAATGACCCTACAGCAACCATTTATTTGAATATAAACGGAATGGATGCAATTCATTATGGAGGTGAATTGGATGTAGCATATAACATTTTCAAGAATCTTCAGGTGGAAGCAATGGTTTCATTGGGAGATTGGACATGGAATTCATCAGAGACGTTTTATGTGCCGGAATTGGATTATAGCTTTACATTTGATGCAAAAGGTGTTCATGTGGGGGATGCTGCCCAAACAATGTTGAATTTTAGTTTGAGATACGAACCAATCAAAAAATTGTATTTCAAAGTACAATACCAATGGTTTGACAGGTATTATGCGGCATTTAATCCATTCTACTTACAGGGTGCAGATGCGCGAAGAGAAGCTTGGAAATTACCTTCTTATGGCTTGCTGAATGGATTTGCAGGATACTCAATGAATATCAAAAAAGTAAATATTTTCTTCAATGCAATGGTTTCGAATATTTTGAATTCGAAATTCATGGCGGATGCTACTGATAGTTATTATGCTCCATTTAATTCGGATGCTCAATCTGCTTCCGTAGTATTTGGACAAGGATTGAGATTTAACCTGACTTTGGGAGTTAATTTTTAAACAGAAACAGAACAACAATGAATAAATTTCGGATTAGCTATTTGTTGATTCGAAGCAGGAGGCAAAAATTTGATACCAGTATAGCTACAACTCTCGTTAGAATGGAATCAGATGCAGCCCAAGATTAAAAATTTGAAACAAATAAGAAAAATGAGAAAGTCGATTTTTTTAGTACTGTTATCAGCTTTTGCTTATAGCGTATCGTTGGCACAAGCAGTGTTGCCAACTACATGGAGTTTTGCAACGACAACGCTACCAGTAGGGTGGACAGAGTCAGGAACTGGTTATTATACTGCTTCCGGTAATACACCTCCAACAATGAAGTTTGATAATACAGGAGATTACTTGATTATTAACTTTGCAAGTGCTCCCGGAGCATTAACATATTATCTTGGAGGAAACTCTTTCAGCGGTGGAACTTTCACTGTTGAAGAATCTGCAAATGGTACAGCTTATACCGCGTTACATACGCATACAGCTCCTCCTGCAGGAGTTTATCAGATGTTTACAGATAACCCGAATTCATTGACACGTTTTATTCGTTTCATTTATACGAATAAAGTAGGTGGAAATATCGGTGTGGATGATATTAATATCGCGGTGGGTGCTGCAACTCCAGCTCAGGAAATCAATGTGATGTATAACACAGCTACGATTGTTTCTGGTGGAACACAAACAGTAAGTTCTCCGGTTTCGACTATGACTCCGTTCGTATTTACAGTTGAAAACTTAGGAACTACAAATACATTGAATATTGCAAGTGCTGTTCTTTCAGGTGCAAATGCTGCTGATTTTACAGTTGCGTCTTTCCCTTCAACAGTTGCTGCAGGTGCAAACCAATCATTGACAGTTAACTTTACTCCGGCTATTGCAGGTACAAGAACTGCTGTTTTAACAATCAACAGTGATGATGCAGATGAAGCGGCTTATGTGATTAACTTGAATGGTATTGGTGGTAGCTTTGCTACTGAACCTGCTAGCCAGCCTACAAACCTTGTTTTCTCTAACGTAAAATCGTACAGATTCAATGCAGCATTCACTGGTTCATCAGCGAATGGGTATTTAGTACTTCGTAAAAAAGGCTCTGCAATTACAGGAGCTCCTGTTGATGGATCAGTTTACCAACGCGGAGATATGGTTGGAGACGGTCAGGTTGTTTATTCTGGAGCAGCAACTAGTTTCGTACCGAATAACATTGTAGCAAGTACAGGTTATCACTTTGCAGTTTATGCATACAATGGTGCAGGGACAAATATAAATTATTTGACAACGGCTCCACTAGCAGGAAACGTAACTTCTTTAGGCTCTATGATGCCTGTAGGTTATTATTCTGCGATTTCTACAAGCAGCCCTACTTTTGTTGCAGACCTTCACAACTTAACGAATCCGCACCAGGAGCAGTTTTATAGCAACTACGGTAACTTGATGGTTGGTTTGTTTGTAGTTCGTGATACCACTTTGAATCGCCGCGTAATTACATGTGTATATAGTGGTGAAAATAAAATTTACACAGAACCATTTGATTTTACAGCAACAGGATTTAGCCGTGAGCATACCTATCCACATAGCTGGATGCCGACTAATCCTGCACAAAATTTCCCGGAGTACAACGATTATCACCATTTATTCCCTACAAACCAAAACAATGCAAACGCATTGAGAAGCAATTATCCTTTAGGTAAAGTTGTGAATGCGACTGCAACTTACCTTGGGTGTAAATTTGGAACGGATGCAAACGGTAAACAAGTGTTTGAACCAAGAGATTCACACAAAGGTGATGCTGCACGTGCAATGATGTACGAAGCAATTTGTTACACAACTGTTTCCGGAAACAACTGGGGATTCCCAAATCCGATTAGCGGTTCAATTGCTTACGGACAAGATCAGGCAATCTTAAAACAATGGAACGTACAGGATGCTCCGGATTCATGGGAAATTTCAAGAAACGACTACTTGGATTCACTTCAGGATAACCGTAACCCGTTTGTTGATAATCCAACCTTTGCTTGTTTTGTGAACTTTACAAACATGAGCTATGAATCTTTGGGATGTACTGCAGATGTAGAAGAAGCTTTATTGAACGGATTTATTTTATACCCTAATCCGGTTACAAATAAATTGTTTATGAATGTTGATGCAACAACGATTACTGGTTATGAGATTATCTCAATGGATGGTAAAGTGGTAAAATCTGCTGATGCAATCAACCAGGTTTTAATTGAATTAAATATTCAGGATTTGGAAACTGGTTCGTATCTTGTGAAAGTAAGAACGCCATACGGGGAAACTCAAAAAACGATAGTTAAAAATTAATACATGAAGAAACTAGTTTTTCTTTTTTTTCTAATAGGAGCAGGTCTTACGGCCTGCTCTTATCATTTACAGGTAAAAGGATCGAAACAAAATGTAGATGATTCCAGCAAATCTTCTGTAGAAATGGACTCGTTGGTAGCGCCGTATAGAAGAGATATGCTAAAGGAATTTGGTCAGATAATTGGCGAAGCCACTACAGATTTGGTGACCGGAAGACCGAATTCGACCTTGGGTTTTTGGTTGTGTGATGAATTAATCAAAAAAGCAAAGGATAGTTCTTTTTTTCAGAATGAACCGGTAGTTGCGTTTATCAATATTGGGGGACTTCGGGCAGATTTACCAAAAGGGAGTATTACCGTTGGTGATGTTTACAAAGTCATGCCTTTTGATAACCGCATGGTCTTTCTTAAATTATCACTGGATAAGATCCCGGAAATGGAAGTTTATCTGAAAGAGAAAGGAGGAGAGCCAATCGGGGGATTTAAGTTGGAGAAAGGGAAGTTGGTCTTTCCGGATAATCTTGCAAAAGAAAAGAATTATTTCTGGGTAGTTACTTCTGATTTTCTTGCCAATGGAGGAGACAATATGTTCTTCTTTAACAATCCTTTGCAGCGGTTTGACACCAATATTCTCTTCCGGGACTTCATTATTGAGGCTGTTAAAAAAGAGAAAAAAATTGCATTTTATCCCGAAGAAAGAATAAATTGGTAACATGGAACGAAGATTATTTTTACAGCAAACAGGTGTAGTTGCAGGTGCTGCTATGGTTGCGCCATCATTGATGAGTGCAAAGAAAAAGCAAAACAAATTAGTGATCTTACACACCAATGATACACATTCCAATATTGATCCGTTTCCGGCAAATCACCCCAAGTTCCCCAATATGGGCGGAGTTTCCAGAAGAGCTAGTTTAATCCAATCCATTCGGGATCAGGAAGACCATGTCTTATTACTGGATGCCGGAGATATTTTTCAGGGAACACCTTATTTCAATAAGTTTAAGGGGGTTTTGGAAATGAAAACGATGGCAGCAATGAAATACGATATTGTAACGCTTGGAAATCATGACTTTGATATCGGAATGGAAGCTTACAAAAGTGCTTTGTCCCATGCTTCATTTGAGGTCGTAAATGCAAATTATGAACTCAGTTCAACGCCACTTTCCGAAGTGGTAAAACCATATACCATTATTAAAAAAGCCGGATTTAAGATCGGAGTTTTTGGATTGGGAGTAGATTTGAAAGGCTTGGTTCCTTCAGAAAGCTGGAAAGGATTAAGTTATCAGGATCCGATTGTTGTGGCTCAAAAACAAGCAAACGCTTTACGTAAAGAAGGGTGTGATGTGGTCATTTGTTTGTCTCATTTGGGTTATGAATACAAGACCAATCAGGTTTCAGATAAAGTATTGGCAGCTTCGACCTCTGGAATTGATGTCGTTATTGGGGGACATACGCATACCTTCCTGGAAGATCTTCAGGAGTTCAAGAACAAGGATGGAAAAAATGTGTTTGTAAATCAGGTTGGTTATGGAGGCTTAAAGCTTGGTCGAATCGATATTGAATTATGTATGGATTCGGGCAAATTTACGATCGCTTCGATCAATCAGTTGTTGGACGAAAATATTGTTTAATAAAAAAAAATGTAGGTATGCGATTAATCGCATACCTACATTTTTTTTATTCAGGAATCGCTTCCATCTGCTCTTTGGATAATTTCAATATTGCAATGCGGTCAAAACTTCCCATGATTTTTGCCTGAACGAGTATGTTTAATCCACCGTTTTCTGCTTGGATAAAGTCACAAGCCGTAATTGGAATATTTTTCCCCAGATACTTTTTACCGACCAATGCTCCACTGGAACGGTCATACAAACTCAGTAAAAGCTGATTACTTCTTGTGGAAGAGATATAAGCTTTGTACTGGACGCTGTTTATTGAAAGATCCTTGATCAATACCGGTTTTTGGGCATCAAGTTCCGAATGACCTTGTGCAGGAATCGATTCAGCAATGTCAATCGTAGTTGGAGTAAGTGCTGCGCTGGCGTTGTAATACAGGTTATCATAAGAAAAACGTGCCAGTGAAAAATGATTGCCTCCTGAAGGAGAAATTGCAGCCAATCCACCATTGAATCCAGCCCCATTATAAACTCCTGCAAAATTGAGGTTCTGATCCAGAAAGATCAATGAAAAGCTGTAATTGTAGAAGCCGTTCATGACAATGTAATTGTTTTCCGGGGTTGAACTTACAAAGAATGGCATGCGTTTCCCGTTAAACGTTATATGCTCCACAATCCGATCTTCCACATCTGTGAAAATATCCAGATCCGCGGATTGAGTAATGGAACTTAGATCAGAAGTCAATTTGTGAATCCCCGTTTGCATGCTTAGCCTGTTGTAATTCTGGATATAAATGTTTTGTCCGGAATTGTAAGCATAAGTGGGATACAATACATCTGTGAACGTGGAAACCTCCGTCGTGGAATGATTGTTTTCGTCAATTTTCAAGACATACGTAAATAATCCCACTGCGTCCATACAGACCAAATAGTTTTCACCGTTGCTTTTGATCAGGTTGGGAACAGCATTGACATAGTTTGCAGGAAGCTCATAGTTCCACACAAACTCACCCGCATTGTCGACCTTCATCAAATGGATTCTCCAGCCGTCATAAGCACTCATAACAAGATATCCGTCATTGCTTGCGGAAGTGGAAATACTAAGCGGGTGAAAATGTTTATTTCCATTTTGATCATCATACACCCGGATGAAAGGATCTTCTTCTGGTTTGGATTTCTTTTTACAACTTGAAAAATTCAGTCCCAGTCCTAAAAAGATTAACGAATAAATAAAGAGTTTCATACTATCGATTTTTAGTTCTGATTAATGTCTGCTTTTTCTAAGAATTCCCAATGAAATCGAATTGTCGATCGGGAACATGACCGTTAACTGAATGTCCAGATTCATCAGTTTTAACTGATCCATTACATCCAGGTATTGAACGCTGAAACCGGTATAATCAGCATATCGGTTTTGATCATTGACAATGGATCGAAAACCATAGCGGAAATTACTTTCCAGACTAATTGCAAAATAATTCGCGAAATAGGTAAATCCTACACCAGCTGAAAGCCCGAAATTGGCTTTGTTGATGTGTTCCGTAAGATCTGCTTCACCAGTTTGATCCGCTGTTTTTTTGTCCACCTCTCCATCGATTGTATAATCATAGAAAATGGTTTTCTTTGCCTGGTGTCGGAAATTGGCATAAATCCCGCCCTGAATGTAAGGGGAGAATTGAGAAATTGTAAAATCCCAACGAACCAATAGTGGAAGATTCACGCTGGATAGCTTTTGCTGATGCATCATTTCCATGGAAAAGTCTGAACCGTTTACCGTATCGGACCAAGAATAGGCTTTCAGATAGTTGAAGCTGCTTGTCTGATAAGCCGGTTGAAAGACAATTGCAAGATTCTTTTTGAAAGAATACGAAAAGTATAAACCGAATTGAGATCCTTTGTTTTTAAATAAACCCTGATAATCTTTTTCCGAATCTGTATTGTTTGCAGATGATTGCGGAGTGATCATGAGTAACTCATAGTCCTTAACCACATGAGCGGCGCTGAAATTCATTCCACCCGATATTCCCAGATAGATTCTGTTTTTTCGGTGTACGGTGTATTTTGTTTGAGCCATCCCGTTGAAACTTAGGAAGCCCAATAAGAGCAATAAAATTCTGTTTAGCATCATTATTTGGAAAGGATTACTTTTTCAGTGAGAACGACGCTGTCGTTTGCGATTAATGTTACAAAATAAGTTCCGTTTGCGTAACGGGATAAGTTAAAATCAAGAACGTGTTCTCCCGGAACAGTTGGAGCATCCGTAATATGTCCGATTGTTCGTCCGGAAATATCTTTGACCTCAATGTGAACTTTGGTCTCTTTTTTCAAAACATAAGAGATATTGATGCTCGAATTTGCCGGATTCGGATAACATTTCAACCACAAATTCTCCTTGAATATTTCGGTAACACTCAGTTCCTTACATGCTACATAATCTACGCGGTTCGCGACGAAATTCTCAAATTTCACGTGCTCGATTGCTGCGTCGGGTGCGCCAAACCAGTCTTTTACTACTGAAGTAAAGACCTGTCTGTAATCATGCTGTAATGGAATGTTTCCGTTTTGCAGGTTTTGTAAATCAGGATTGTCTCCGTAAACTCCCGGATTCAGACATGTTCCATAGACCAACATGGGAGCTGCATTTCCATGATCTGTTCCGTAACTTGCATTGGAAGCCACACGACGACCAAATTCAGAGAAGGTCATGGTCAACACGCGGTCAGACAATCCTAGGTTTGTCAAATCATCGTAAAATGCTTTTACAGCTGATGAAATATGGTACATCAATGCGGCATGTGAACCCATGGTTGTGTTGTTATTGATCACCTGATTGGCGTGCGTATCAAATCCACCGATTCTGCACAGGAAGATCTTTGTTCCGATTCCTCCGCTGATCAAACGTGAAATGATCTTTAATTGCGGTGCCAATGGATTGTTTAAAGAACCGCTTGGAGCGATATATGGATATAAATCCGGATAAACCGTTCCTGAATTCGTTCCGGCATCGTAAACATCTCTCAATCGCTCTGCGTAATTGTTTGATTGTCTTTCGATCTGCATGATGTATTCAATTTCATCACCCGCATGTGTAGGAGGGAAGTTCGTAGGCTCTTCTGCACCAACACTATTGATCAGATCATAAAATGCATCCGGATTCTGAATCGAAAGTCCTGCAGGAATTCCTTGATTTCGGTGAAATGCAAGAGAAACCCCTGTTCCCATTTCAAGTGCCAGCGGATCCGGAACTGTGGGATTTGGATAACCTGTCGGATAATCAGGGTAATAATGTTCGAAATACCGTCCCATCCAACCGGAGTTGAAGTAGTCGTCGTAATTTCCACCCATGTACCAAACATCCCGGCTGCGGAAATGCGAGCCATTCATATTCTCATAGGAAACGTTTTGAATGATCGCCATGTTTCCTGCATCATACATTGCTTTTGAGCCAACCATATCCGGATGAAGACCCACTTGTTTATTGGTAGGTAAATTCGGATCAAGGGTAATGTAATGCCGCGTTCCGCTTTGAGGAATTGCAATATTTGGACGTAGATTATAGTAATTGCCGTATTGATTGATCGGAATCACCATATTCAATCCGTCATTTCCACCGTGCAATTGAATCAATACCAATATTTTGTCATTCAGGCTTGACTTAGCCATGGATTCCAATAATCCATCCGGTTGAACCGTACTTAATGCAATACCATTAAATTTTAAGAGCATTCCTGTTCCCAATAAAGATGAAATGCGTACAAAGTCTCTTCTATCCATAGGGTGTAGTTTTAAAATAATTGGTATTCGGGTGTCTGCATCATAGCAGTAATCAACGATTCCAGTTGTAAACGAACATTGACATCACTACTTGTATTGACGTAATTATTCCATTCAGCTGTCCAGTTTGCTGCAGAAAGCTGATCTAATAATACGTTGTCTCTGAAATAATTGAAACGAACCGTATCCAGTGTAATTGGGAAAAGCCAGGTTGCCAATTCCTGAACAAGAATGGTTGCATCACCCGGATTGGAACAGTTTGTTTCGACAAACTCTACGACATCCAATTTCAATAAGTTTCCACTCATGCCGGTAAATCCGGTGATAAGCAGTTCCGAAAATTTATACCTGTTAGCAAGGTAATTGGATGAAATCCAATAGCGGTGATAATCCGGGAATTGATAATAAGGCTCGTAACCTGCTACATCATATGGTTCAAAGAACTGAAGTCCTTGCAAATCCAATTGACCGATCAGCTGACTGTACATTTCGTAATGAGCTACCAGTTGTGTGGTTTTATCCGGAACCGTTAAATTGAATAAACGCATGGTTCCGATGACCAAATCCATTGGAGATTTAATGATTGCACCAATATTGTTATCTTCTGTAATTGGTGTGTCCAAATCATAAAAATGCTCGCTTTGAAATAGCACCTGCAATACCGAAGTGATGTTGTAATTGTTGCTCACCAATGTTGTTGCCAAAGGTTCAATAATATCCGTTTCAACTTCAGCAGTTATATCGTAATAAACAAATTCCCTGTAAATTCTTCGGCAGATATGCTTGGCGGTATGAGGAGAATTGAAAACCATATTCACGATGTCATCCAGTTCCGTATAAACAGCTGTTACCGCTGCATTTGTTCCCGTAACACTTCCGGTTTGTATAACTTGACTATTGAATGCACTGGAGAATTGTTTTGCAGTTACATCGTGTTGGGAAGAAGTAGTTGCACTCCCTTTTACTTTTCCGGTTGGGAAAGTAGTTACCGGATCGATGGTTTGGAAAGTTGGATCAATTCCCCAACCCGTTAACGCTTTTGTAAGTGCTTGTACATCTTGTTCCGTGAAATTGGTATAATTACCCAAACTCACTTCTTCGCCTTTCCCAACGGTATATAATTCCAGGAATTCACGGGCAAAGTTTTCTTGCGGAACACCTTTGATATTCAGATTTCCATCCAGATGAAGCAGCATCGCATTATCAATAACCAACGCTTTTGTGAGCGCTTTATAATCTCCAAGAGCATAATAACGCAGTAAACGCAAATAATCAATTGAGAACTGTTGATCGTTTTCAATCCGGCTCATGATCATAGGGAAATGCGTATGATAGAACCAGATCATTCGTTCTGTCAGATTGGCTCCAGCCGACCGCATGTTTTCCATCCACCAGCTGCGTGTATAATCAGACAAATTCATACTTGCCGGACTCACCGTATTCGGATAGACCCAATCGGTGCCACTTGCCGGATCAATGGGAAGTGCCGGAATGGGCTGAATTTGTGTAAGCGCCGTAAAAGCTGCTTGTGCGGTCATTCCCGCGAAACTGGAAATATCCTGCAGTCTTGGTCCTAAGGTAGCGCGACGCAGTAAATGCGCGGCTCTTTGAGTACCCAAAGCTCCTGCAATCGGATTGAGTGAAGCCATAAGTAAATAGTTGTGTTCGTTTTATTTTACAAAATCAATAGTACCGAGTCAATAACCCTGTTAGATTTTATTAGGAGAGAAGAGAGAATCAGTTCTGTTTTGAGTTTAGAGAACCCAAGGTAGAATTTTTGTTTCACATTTTCAATAAAAATTGACATGTCAAGTAAAAATTTGAAAGACCCGTAAAAAAGTTTTTTGGCTTTAGTTGCCCATCATTCAGGCAGATGAGACAAACTGAACGAATTCACTAGTTAGTGATTTTTTTACATGAAATGAACAAATATGGGCTTTGGATGAATATTTTTTAACGGATATGAAAAACAATCGGCACGCAATTAATCGCGTGCCGATTATAATCTCTCTTTTAATAAACCACTACTTTGGTGGTCTTTGTTAATCCTTTGTCAGATGTCAGTGTTATATTGTAAATTCCGGAAGACCATCCGGCAGTTTCTATTGCGTGTTCATCTGTTAACTGATCTTCAAACAATTCTTTGTAAATGACTTTTCCCGTGATATCTGTTGCAGTCAGACCCAAATTTTGATTTTCATTAAAATTGTATGCAACCATGATTTTATCGGTTTCGGCACTGTTTGAGATTTGAATTCCATTGCTGAAATCAATTTCTTCAATTCCAACCGTACCTGAAATGTTCAGCCTTATATCATCTATCAACACATTGACTGCAGCAGCACTGGCCTGTTTTTCGAACCGAAATGTCAGAATGTGGCTTCCTGCGGTGATTTGCCCCATATTCACAGATACGTTGATATAAGTTCCGATCGAGTCAACGGCAGCTATCTTACTTTGGGGCACTCCGTCAATAATCATCGACAAAGTATCACCTGCTGTACCTTTCATGGGAACTTTTAACCAGAAAAACAAGGTTCCTGTTCCTGCAGATACGGCATTGAAAGTTTGTGTTGCTGTTCCGATTTCAGCAGAGCTTGTACCACCAAACCAAACATACCACGTCCCGGTATGAGGTACACAGGGTCCTCCACAGGTTCCGCAAGATGCGGCATCGCAAAAAGAAGTGCCGAATGCCGCGGATGTGGAAACCCAGGCAGTACCGCCTGCACCACTGGCTTCAAAAGAACTGTCGGCAAGAATCTGAGCCGATAGATTGCTGCTTAAAAAAGCAATAAAAATGAAGAGTAAAGAATGTTTCATATCATTGAATATTAGTTATGAATCATAATTTACGTCTTTTTCTGTCAATGTGAGGTATGAATGTATTGATTTGGGTTGTGAATGAATATTGTTCGGATTCTTAAATAAAAAAGTAGGGGCGCGATTAATCGCGCCCCTACTTTTTTATAAACTATATAATTTCTATTACAAATGAATCACTTCTCCATACGCAGCTGCTGCAGCTTCCATAACCGCTTCAGACATCGTAGGGTGCGGGTGAACTGTTTTGATCAATTCTTCGCCCGTTACTTCCAATTTGCGGATAGCAACAATCTCAGCGATCATTTCAGTTACGTTTGCTCCAATCATGTGAGCACCCAATAATTCGCCGTATTTTGCGTCAAAGATCAATTTAACGAAACCATCTTTCGCTCCGGCAGCAGATGCTTTACCTGATGCAGAGAACGGGAATTTACCAATTTTGATTTCCATACCAGCTTCTTTCGCTGCTTTTTCAGTCATTCCAACTGAAGCAACTTCAGGAGAACAGTACGTACATCCGGGGATATTTCCGTAATCCAATGGTTCCGGGTGGTGACCTGCAATTTTCTCAACACAGATAATTCCTTCAGCAGAAGCTACGTGAGCCAAAGCAGCAGTAGGAATAACGTCTCCGATTGCAAAGTAACCCGGGATATTTGTTTGGTAGAAATCATTCACAAGGATTCTTCCTTTGTCAACAACGATTCCCAATTCTTCTAATCCGATATTTTCAATATTTGCCTGAATACCAACAGCAGAAAGAACTACATCACATTCGATTTTTTCTTCTCCTTTAGCTGTTTTAACCGTCACAACACATCCTTTTCCTGAAGTATCAACTGCTTCAACAGACGCATTGGTCATGATATTGATTCCTGCTTTTTTGAATGATTTCTCCAATTGTTTGGATACTTCTTCATCCTCAATTGGAACCACATTCGGTAAGTATTCAACAATAGTTACTTCCGTTCCGATTGCATTGTAGAAATAAGCAAACTCCACACCGATCGCACCTGAACCAACAACAACCAATTTCTTAGGTTGCGTTTTCATACTCATTGCTTCGCGGTATCCTATGATTTTAGACCCGTCTTGAGGCAAGTTTGGCAACTGACGGGAACGAGCACCTGTTGCTATGATAATTCCTTTATCAGCAGAATATTCAGTCACTTTACCGTCTTCACCGGTAACAGCAACCTTTTTTCCAGCTTTCACAACACCGGTACCTTTGATAACGTCGATTTTGTTTTTCTTCATCAAGAATTGAATCCCTTGACTCATTCCGTTTGCAACTCCTCTGGAACGTTCAACCATTCCGCCGAAATCTGCTTTAGAATCTTTTACAGTAATTCCGTAATCAGATGCATGTTGAATGTATTCAAACACGTTTGCACTTTTCAATAATGCCTTTGTTGGAATACATCCCCAGTTTAAACAAATTCCACCCAATGAATCACGCTCTACAACTGCAGTTTTCAAACCCAATTGTGATGCGCGAATAGCGGTAACGTACCCTCCGGGACCACTTCCAATAACTATGATATCGTAATTCATTTTTTCTTTCAATAAAATGGTAATGGCACGAAATTAATCAATTCTCAGGAATTGTGAACGAATATGCCGCTGAATTCAAAATAGATTCTAATCATGATTGATGGTTGGTATTATTTCTCCCGCGAATCTCGCAGATTACGCTGATCTTATATGTTTGTCTTGAAAAAAAATCCAAAGATCAATCTGCGAAATTTGTATGATCTGCGGGAGATTTGTTTATTCTGTCAAATACACGTTTTTCTTTAGGGAATTTCTAATTTTGGAAAAAACTCATCAAATGCCTCAGTATCATTTAGCAATCGAACAAGCAAATCAGCAATACATTCAATTCAAAGTAATTTTTGAGAACGTAGCACCGAATGCCATTATTCATTTACCGAAATGGAGACCAGGAAGATATGAACTGGGCAATTTTGCTAAGAATGTCAGAGGATTTAAAGTGTTTAGCCTGGATGGGAAAGCGGTTGATTTTCAAAAAATAGATCTTTCTTCCTGGGAAATTCAGGTGAAAGAGCCTACCACGATTCGGGTGGAGTATAGCTATTATGCATCTGAATTGAATGCAGGATCGACCTACTTGAGCAAGGAAATGTTGTACGCTAATCCGGTAAATTGCTTCATTTATCAGGAAGGAAAGAAAGATGAAACTTGTGAAATCTATTTAAATATCCCTGCAGATTGGAACATTGCTGGTTCAATGGAAAGGGAAGGAAATCTATTGCGTGCTGCCAATTTTGATGAGTTAGCAGATTCCCCTTTTATTTGTTCTTCCTCCCTGCAATACAATCAATACGAATCGCATGGAACGATTTTCCATTTATGGTTTCAGGGAGATTGTACCGTAGATTGGTCGCGTTTGATTAAAGATTTTAAGGCATTTACAGATAAACAGATCGAGAAGTTTATGGAATTTCCCGTTCCGCATTATCATTTCTTATTCCATATTCTGCCTTATAAAGCATATCACGGAGTAGAACACCAGAAATCAACAGTGATTTCACTTGGACCGACGTATGACGTTTTTGGAGTTCTTTATAAAGAATTGTTAGGGGTTTCTTCACATGAATTGTATCATACCTGGAATGTAAAAGCGATTCGACCCATAGAAATGTTCCCCTACGATTACCAAAAAGAAAACCTCTCCAAATTGGGATATTTATGTGAAGGAGTAACCACTTATATGGGTGATTTGATGTTGTATAAATCAGGAGTATTTGATTTAGAACAATATTTACATGAATTCACAGGTCAGCTGCAAAAACACTTCGATAATTTTGGCCGTTTCCATTACTCTGTTGCGGACTCATCTTATGATACGTGGTTGGATGGATATATGCCGGGAGCACCGGGTCGTAAAGTTTCGATTTATACCGAAGGCTGTTTATTGGCATTCGTGTGTGATGTAAAGATCCGAGAACACTCCTCAAATAAACACGGTTTGGATGAGTTGATGAAGCGTCTGTATTTCAACTTTGCCTTGAACGGAAAGGGGGTTAGTGAAGCAGATTACCTTGGTCTGTTGATAGAATTGGCAGGGGAGGAAATAGAGACCTTGATTACCGATTATTTTTATGGAACAAGACCTTTTGAAGCTATTTTGACAGAAGCATTGGAATCCATTGGATTGGAATTGACGCATCACCCGAATCAGAAATATTCTGCCGGTAGAGTCGGCTTTAAGGCTCTGCAGCTGGGAGCACACTTTCAGGTTGCGGCAATCTATCCGGGTTCTCCCGCAGACCTCGCTGGTTTGATGATCAACGATGAAGTTATTGGCGTCAATGAATTTAAATTGAATGGTGATTTAGACAATTGGTTGAATTACCTGGATGATCAAAACAAACGATTAACCGTTATTCGCCAAGGTAAACTAGTGGAATTGCCCTTGCCGGAAGTTCAGAGAAGTTTTTACCTGGAATATGGAGTTCGTGTTATTGAAAACCCAAATTCTGCTCAGAAAAAAGCATTTGAATATTGGTCAAAATAAAACACGCGGATTATTATTTCAATAACTGAACGTGTCCTGTTTTCGTAATCTTTTTATCCGATCCCGATGACTTGAAACGAATCGCCCATGTATAGATTCCTGTCTTACACAATTCTCCATTATAAGTTCCGTCCCATCCAACTTTCGTATCGTTTGATTCAAACAACGTTTCACCCCATCGATTGTAAATTGTTAAGGTATAATTGTAAGCATCGAAACCGGAAGTGAATACCGGAAAGAATACGTTGTTGAACTCATCTCCGTCTGGTGTAAAAGTATTTGGTACATAATAAACCAATTCCTCTTGAATCGTTACCGTGATTTTTGCAGTATCTGGACAATTTCCCGCATTATTTGCAATCAGCATAATCACATAGTTTCCTGCATTTTCAGAATACGTGTGGCTTGGATTAAATAAATTACTTGCATCCCCGTCACCAAAATCCCATGAATAGATCGAAGCATTGGAAGAGGTATTGAGTGTATGGAATTCCGGGTTCATTAAACCATGTATCGGATCATTCACTGAAAAAGCAGCTACTGCATTTGGTAAGGCACAAATGAAGCTTGGAAAAGAAGTGGTTGTTGAACATCCTGCCAAACTGGTAGAAGTAACAGTCAGATCATAACAACCCGCACTATTGAATGTATGATGTACGCTGTCCGGTTGATTTGAATTCGAAGTTCCATCTCCAAAATCCCAGGTAATTGAACTACCGGAAGGTGTACTGGCATCTATTAAAGTTGCATTAAATGGCACACAACCGTTTGCATCCGGAGTCGAGATTTGAACAACCGGCATCGGGTTCACCAGAATAGAAGTTGTTCCCGGGGTTGCGCATCCACCCATAACAGTGTAAGCAATAGAGTGGGAGCCCGTACCAGCCTGTAAAGGTGAGAATTCACCTGTAGCAGCGTCAACAATTCCGTTACCTGACCAGGTTCCTCCCGGAATATTGGCAGAAAGAAATGCATTTGTTCCTGCTTCACAGAAAGGGCCAGCGGCATTAATCAATGGTATTTGGCCTGAATTGACAATCACATTTGTTGTTGTAGAGGAAGTACATCCGTTTAAAGTAGTTGTTACAGTATAGGTTCCTCCTGCAGCTACAGTAGCCGGAATAGAACTGTTTTGTGTCGAAGCAGTAAATCCGTTTGGTCCGGACCAATTGTAGTTTGTTCCCGGTAAACTGGTTGCTTGAAGCTGCATGATGCTTCCTTCACACAATGGACCGTTGTTTGTTGCAATTACTGTTGGAATCGGATTGACAGTTACAGTCATTGTTGCAGTATTGGTACAGGTTCCACTACTTCCTGTAACAGTATAGGTTGTTGTGACTGCTGGATTTGCGGTAACCGTTGCACCTGTTGCAGATGACAATCCGGTAGAAGGACTCCAGCTGTAATTTGTTGCTCCGCCGGCATCTAAAATTGTGGATGCTCCATTGCAGATACTCGTGCTTGGAGAAACGGTTACGACAATCGGAGTAACAGTGATAGTTACCGGTAAAGAAGAAGTACAGCTTCCACTTGTGCCCGAAACAGTATAAGTTGTTGTTGTTGATGGATTTGCGGTTACGTTTGCTCCCGTTGTAGCAGACAAACCGGTTGCCGGTGACCAGGAATAATTGGTAGCACCAGTAGCTGTTAAAGGAGTTGATCCACCATTGCAAATACTTGCATTGGGTGAAACAGTAAGTGCAAGCGGTGTCACAGTTACTGTGACCGTTCCGGTTGAAGTACATGCGCCACTTGTTCCTGTAACGGTATAAGTTGTTGTAGTTGTTGGACTTGCTGTTACATTTGCTCCGGTAGAAGCTGACAAACCTGTTGGCGGTGACCACGAATAAGTAGTTGCTCCTCCGGCTGTTAAAGGTGTTGAAGCACCGTTGCAAATACTTGTGCTAGGGGAAACAGTCACGTTTATTGGAGTTACAGTAACGGTCACATTTGCAGATGACGAACAAGATCCGGTTGTTCCCGTAACGGTATAAGTTGTAGTTGTTGTTGGATTTGCGGTAACAGAAGCACCTGTTGTGGCTGACAATCCTGTTGCCGGTGACCAGGTATAATTGGTTGCCCCGGTTGCGCTTAAAGGTGCTGAACCTCCTGAACAAATACTGGTGTTTGCTGAAACACCAACAGTAAGTGGGGCAACAGTAACGGTAACTGTTCCGTTGCTAGTACATCCTGCAGTGTTCCCCGTAACCGTGTAGGTTGTGGTTGTTGCAGGGCTGGCAGTTACTGTGGCACCTGTTGTAGCTGATAAACCAGTAGGAGGTGACCAGGTATAAGTACCTGCTCCACTTGCTGTGAGTGTTGCACTTCCTCCGGAACAAATTGTTTGAGCTGCCGGAGGTGTAACTGTAGCGCTATTTACTGTAATAGTTGTAGAGGAAGCAGCATTACAAGGTGCTACACCTACTGAATAATTGATTGTATGTGTTCCAAGTCCTGCAGCTGCAGGATTGAAAACTCCGGATGCAGAAACACCCGGTCCCGACCAAGTTCCACCCATATCAGCAGCAATCAATTGAGTTGTCCCTGAAGAAATACAAAAGGGTCCAACTGGTGTAATTGCAGGATTTGGAGGTCCGGTTTGAGCTCCCGGAGGAGGTCCTAACTGCATAGTGAAAGTACTGGAAGATCCACTCCAGTTTTCAACAATGATCATAATTTCCTGACCTGCTGTAACGATTGGTGCAGGTACGGAAGAAGCACATGGAAAAGAAGTTCCAAATTGATTACATCCGCTCATTGCACTGGCATAATTACAACCAATCTGATTACCCAGATTTTGAATGGCGGTACATGGTGCTTGTCCATTTGGGATATTGAATACAGCCACATCTAAGAAACCGGTACTTGAATTTCCATCAATAAGCATGTTCAAAGGTCCTGAAGATGTTATATGAAGAATAATGTATCCTGTATTCGGACCGATCCAGTCCAGACAGGTACTAACACCGGGTCCCGGACTCACGAAATTGAAAGGTCCAGCTGTTCCCGGCGTACAAATGGAGGTATTTGTATTACACTGGGCATTTGCTGTGTGAGTCCCGATAGCCATCGGGATAAAAATTGAAAAGGAAAAGGAGAGGAGGAGAGTAACGAATAGTGATTTAATGTATTTCATAACCGTTGTATCCAAAATGTGAAACTAACTCATTGATAATTGTTGGTGTAAGCTGCTCGTTGCAGTTAATGCGAACTGAAGTGAAATCATCACTGAAGTCAATGACGTTCAAGTAAGCATAATGCGCTTTTAAACGAAGGTTTACTTTTTCTTCTCGCTGAGCATCGCCTAATGGTCGATAAGAGGTAAATGTGAAGGTGTAATTATCCAATTGCTGAACAATACATGCAGGGTTGTTTCCCGATTGATGCAGAAGCAGGTCTACTTCAGAAGTAGATTGATTGTTCGAGATCAATTGAGAACGAACCAAGTTTAAAGAATCAACGCCAGATTGTGTTTGACCGAATGTTATAGTTGAAAAAACTATAAGTGAAGCAGTTATAACATAGCGGATTAGACTTGTTTTACAGTAGTAGTACATTGTAATTAGTTTCGTGTTCGAAGATAAAACGAAACTATTGGATTGTAGTTGCCTTATTTGTTAATTAAAAAAAGCGTGTTATCAATAACACGCTTTTCAAAAATAAAGTTAGAATTTATAACTGACCCCTAAACTCGGTAAGAATGGGAACTGATAGATCTTTGAATTGGTAACACGGTTCACATAGAAAATGTTCTTTCTATTGTAAGTGTTTGTTACAGCTGCAATGATTTCTAATTCTGTTTTGTTCTTGAATTTGAACTGCTTTTTAACTGTAATGTCTAATCGGTGATAAGTTGGAAGTCTTTTTGAGTTAAATTCTCCCAATATGACACCTACAGAATTTGAGTTGCTGGTAGTGTAATCAGTATTAACACCTTGACCAAATGATTCTGTTTGATAATATCCGGAAGTTGGAGTAAATGGAAGGCCTGAACCAAAGTTCCAACGGAGATTCAATTCCAAATCTTTTTTCTTACCAAAAGCATAAGATGCAACGATATTTACGTTGTGTCTTCTGTCGAATACAGGTGAGTAACTCGTAAAGCCATCCCATCTGGTTGATTTACCATAGGAGTAAACTCCCCAAAGGAATAATCTGTTCAAAGTATATTTTAACAAGACATCCACACCGTAAGATTTTCCACTTTCAATCAAGAAATCTTTTTTGTAAACATCATCTTCTTTTGAGAATTCAGAAACGTCCTCATATAACTTGTTTACGTTGATATTACTCAATTGAGGGAAGTACTTGTAGTATCCTTCAACATTCAACATTAGATTTTTAGTAAGATCAAATTCTGCTCCTAAAATAGCATGCCAAGAGTATTGAATCCCATTCTTAGGGTTCTTCTCTTTACCACTTTCAGTAATGAAGTTTTGTTGAACGTTTGAAGGAGCACTTAATAACCCGTTAAACAAGTTCACAATATCTCTGTCCGAAGAAGCTGTTGTGAAGTTTTGAGAATAACGACCTCCTGATAATTTCAAGCGGAAATAATCAGTTGCATTGTATTTAACTCCCAATCTTGGTTCCAATGAAATAGTACTTAAGCTTGCATAAGCCTGAACGCGAAGACCCGGTTGAACAACGAATCTTTTGGTAACAAACTTGTAGTTTGCATATGCTCCAATTTCTACCGTGTTGTTTTGATCCTGAATTTTAGATGCAACTTCGTTGAATGTGATATAATCCGTTTTGAAAATGTTGATTCCGATACCGTAATCGATCTGACCTTCATTTTTTAAGAAATAAGAGAAGTCAAATCCAAGATCCGTTCCGAAAATAGAACTTGTGCGCGGCTGTGAACCTTCTTCGTTAAAATTTGTTTTATAGCTTGAAGCAGTTAAATGTCCTTTGATGAATGTTTTACCTCCTCCAGGCAAAAGAATCCAGGATAATCCACCACCTCCTTGCTGAAAATCAAGGGCTGCGGATTCATTATACTGCACTTTGTCCGTATTACTAAATCCAAATACAGAGATTTTTGAACCTTGTCCGGTTGCGAAAGTTAATTTCCCATATAAATCGGTAAAGTTATAAGGTAGTCCGTTTCCGTCATTTACTCCACGGTACAAATCTTTTGAGGTGTAATCCAATAAAGCATGTTTTGCTGAGAAAATGAATGATCCTGCTCCGGCTCTTCCTTCTTTAGCACGGTACATTGGACCTTCAACAACCAATTTCGCAAGGAAAGGAGATACAGAAACTTTTCCTCCGAATCTCTTTTTATTTCCATCGCGGTAAGTAATATCCATAACAGAAGAAATTCTTCCACCATATTTGGAATCAAATCCACCAGTATAAATATCTACGTTTTTAACTAATTCAGTTTCAAAAATGGAGAAGAAACCAATCGAGTGAAATGGATTGTAAATCGTCATTCCATCCAGAAGAACCTTGTTTTGAATAGGTGTTCCACCTCTTACATACAATTGACCTCCCTGATCACCCGTTGTAACAACACCCGGAGTTACAGAGAAAGCTGCCGTAATATCATTTTCAGCACCTACAGACGGGATTCTTTCCAATCCTTTTTTATCTAATTTGGTAACAGACATTAAAACTTCTGTTGTTTTCGCTTTTGTTTCAGCAGAGATAACAACTTCATCGATGCCAACTGCGTCAACAGGTAGCAACTCAATTCTCAATTCAGTAATCCCACCTTTTTCAAGGACTTTTATTTCTTTGTTATATTCTTTAAAATCTACAGTTTGAATCTTTAAAAGATATGTTCCCATTGGAACTTTTGGAATGGAAAAGAATCCATTTACATCTGTGCTTGCGCCTAAAATTGATTGTGATTTCTCGGTAGGAATCAATACGGCTTTTTCAAATGGAACAACTTCACTGTTCTCATTGTTAAATATGAATCCACGAATGGTATGATCTTGAGAGAATGAGGCAATTGAAACGGTTAAGAATGCAAATAAGGAGAGTATTTGTTTCATATGTTTTACCATGGTTTTAAAGAAGTTCCGAAGTTACATAATTAACACTAATTAACGAGTGAAAATTTCGAAAAATGATTAAACGTGCAGATTATTGATTAAACGGCTTTTAAAGGGAATTATAAATGATGAACGATTTAATTATCAAGAAGATGTTTGCCCTTGATAATTAATAATTGATAATTCATCTTTTCACTTCTTGCGCAGCAATACCTTTGCTTTCTCCCAATAAACATCCATTTCTTCAAGTGACATATCACTCATGTTTTGGGCATCTTCACTGATCAATTCCTCCATCTTTTGGAAACGGGATTTGAATTTCCGATTAGTAGACTCCAAAGCATCTTCCGGGTTGATATTGATGAAACGGGCATAGTTCACCAATGAAAATAGTACATCACCAAATTCATCCTGGATTTGTTCCGGATCGCGCGTGAGTTGTGCGTCGTGAAGTTCTGAAAATTCTTCGATCACTTTATTTTTGACATCTTCCAGTTCAGACCATTCAAAACCAATTCCCTTTACTTTTTCCTGAATTCGCATAGCCTTGATCAAAGCGGGAAGTGTATTAGGAACTCCTTCCAAAACAGATTTTTTACCTTCTTGTAATTTGATTTTTTCCCAATTTGCTTTGACTTCTTCTTCCGAATCGGCTGTTACATCTCCGTAAATGTGCGGGTGGCGGTGAATCAGTTTGTCACAAATTCCGTTTAGAACACTGGTAACATCAAAAGCACCTAATTCAGAGCCAATTTTAGAATAAAAAACAAGATGCAAGAACAAATCTCCCAATTCCCCCTGGATTCCATTCAAGTCATTTGACTGAATTGCATCGGCAAGTTCATAGGTTTCTTCGATTGTTAAATGTCTCAGTGTTTGGATGGTTTGTTTCTTGTCCCAAGGACATTTTTCGCGCAATTCATCCATGATCGTTAGCAAACGTGCAAAAGCCTCCAGTCTTGGATCCTGATTTAAATTATTATTAGCTAATTCCATACTGCAAATGTACATAGAACAAAATTTGTAATTTTGGAATATGAAAATTGCCTTGCTGTTTTTTTTGTTCCCCATCTTTTGTTATTCTCAGGAAAGTAGAATAGATGATTGGGCCTTCTCCTTGAAAGGGAAATCAGGCTTTTTAGCTGCACATCGTGGTACCATGGGGCATCTTGCCAAAGACAGGTTGTTCGCCGGGGAGCTTTCTTTTTCCAAGCGTATACGATCCAAAGATTGGAGTGAAGAATATCGGAATCCTTATATGGGAGTGACACTTTACGGTTCCAATTTAGGAAACAAGGAGATTTTAGGATATGGTTTTGGAGCCTACGGGTTCATTGAATTCCCTTGGACAAGAGGTGAGAAACACGTTTTTACGTGTAAGGTTGGTGCCGGTTTAGGTGGAGTTACAAAAGTATTTGACCAAGCTAAGAATCCGAAAAATGTGCCGATGAGTACCTATCTCAATACAATTATTTGTTTGGGTATTCAAGGGCGTTGGTACATGAAGCCGGAACATGCGTTGATTTACAGTCTGGATATGACTCATTTTTCAAACGGATCAAGTAAAGTTCCCAATTTAGGAGTGAATATGCCGTTTATCGGATTAGGATATGAATATACTTTTAAAAAGAAAGAATATTCGAATACCGAACCTATGAAATTCGAGCGAGTTCCATTTTTTAAAAGTTGGAATGTTTCGGTAGTTGGGGTTCTTTCAGATAAGCAGATCTTTCCTACAGGAGGAAAACGTTATCCTGTCTATGGCTTAAGTGGAATGCTTTACAAGCAATTTAAACCAAAATTAGGGATGGAGATTGCTTTGGATATTGTTTCAAAACAATCCATTATTCATTACCGGGGTTATATTCCAAAATCACAATGGGATATTTTACAGATCGGTGGTTTTGTGGGATACAATATTCCGCTGGATAAATTTCGTTTTGTAATCGGAATGGGGGCGTATATTAAGGATCGTTATCAGCCGGATGCCATGTTCTATCACCGGGTGGGAATGCGTTATCAATTCAAAAACGGATTATTGCTGAATCTGATTCTCAAATCTCACTGGGCCAAGGCTGATTATGTTGAATATGGTCTTGGATACACTTTTAACTATAAAGAAAGATATCATGCGAAGTAGTTTTGTGTTTTTATTAGCGGGTTTACTTGTTTTTTCCTGTAAGAAACCTGAAAACAGAACCTGTTTCAAATCGATGGGTTCCGAAACCACCAAAGAGATTCCGCTTGCATCATTTGATCGCGTAGATTTACGTGAACATGTAGAATATGTATTGATTCAGGATTCATTAGATAAAGTCGTTTTGAAGGGCGGAAAGAATTTATTGAATTTGATTGAGGTAAACGTTTCGGGTGGTTCTTTAACAATTGAGAATAAAAACAGATGTGGTTTTTTTAGAAATGCAAAAAAGGTGGTTATTGCCGAAATTCATTTCACAAAGTTGATCAATGTTCGCTTCATTGGAACAGAGCCTCTCAGAAGTCAGGGAACAATTTACACGGATTACTTTACCTTTTATAGCAGAGATGGGGCAGGAGATGTGACTTTGGATCTGAATGCCATTGAAATTAATGCAGAAGCAAATCATGGCTGGTGCAATTTCACCCTTACTGGATTCGCGCAAAAGGCTCGAATTTGTGCTAAAAGCAACAGTTATTGCGATGTAAGCGGATTAACTGTTAGTGATTCGATTTACATTGCTTCAGAAACCGTAGGAGATATCAAGATCAATGCTGAGAACCTGATCATTCATGGCTATATTACCGAATCAGGAAATATTCTTTACAAAGGAACTCCACTGGGACAAGATGTTTTGATCAGTGGAACTGGAAGCTTGAGATCGTTTTAAAAATAATGTAGGTACTCGATTAATCGCGTGTCTACATTATTAAATAAAAAATCCCGATGGTTGCATCGGGATTTTTTATTTATTTTCCTCTTTTCAATTGCATCAGCACCTTAAAGGCTTTGTCTACGTGATCTTGTTTCACAATGATCGTAAACTCATTCGCCGTTGAAACGATCTCAACAATGTTCAGACCTTCCCATGCTAAATGTTTTAAGATGTAATAGTAAATACCATACACTTCTGAATTTACTGCAGGAAGTTTCACTGTAATCGAAGCCAAATCTCGTGTGTGAGACTTTAAACGCTCATTGATTAACAGGTTTTCAACTCTTGGTGAAATGCTTTGAGAGCAAATAACCGTAGTTTCAGTAACACCGCGGCAAATAGTATAGAAAATATCTGATTCTGAATTCACAAGTTGAACCAGATCCGCTTGTTTTAAGCGCAATGATTCAGTGTTTTCGAAGGTAAAGTCTTCTAAGTTTGAACGAACTAAAAAATCTCCCAATTCACCGATGATATTGGTGATTTTGATATTTAGGCGGTGGTAAAGGCCTGGAGACATACGTTTGATTGCCATGACAATCGCTCCTTCTTTCACTTCTTTTCCTAAGGCTTCTTCAATTTCTGGTTTGATTTTTCTTGCTAACGAAGAAATATTGATTAGATCGTCTGTCATCGCCTCACGCAAGAATGGACTCCTTCCAATAATTTCTTCTGTTATTTTTCCAATTGATAACATAATTTGGTTTGAATTAATAGGTGTGCAAATTTAAACAAAAGCACGCATAAAACCGGATAAAACTGTTAGATTTTATACAAAATGAACAAACTATTGATTTCAACGAAGAAAACTTAATGTTTGATGAATATTCTATTTCTCTAAGGTTACGAAGTGGTTAAATCAGTAAACTTTAGTTGTAGTTAGTGTTATGCGCGCGTATGATTCTTAACAAGATTCAACACATATTCCAGTTGTTCTGTTTCACTCATTTCTGAGTTATCTACGATCAAAGCATCTTTTGCCTGGGTCAGCGGACTGATGGCTCTTGTGCTGTCAATTCGGTCCCGATGTTTCAGGTTTTCCAGAATTTCATCCAGACTGTTTGTTTCGCCTTTGGCCTTTAATTCAAGAAATCTTCTTTGTGCGCGGATCTCTGGTTTAGCAGTGATAAAGAGCTTTAATTCTGCATGGGGGAAGACAACTGTTCCAATGTCTCTTCCATCCATTACAACACCTCCGTTTTTACCGAGATCTTGTTGTTGTTTGACTAAAAACTCACGTACTTCTCTGATTGCAGCAACTTCACTTACGATATTTGCCACTTCCAATTGTCTGATTGAATCGGAAACGTCCTCATTGTTTAATAACACCGGGCGGTTTCCTTTCTGGTCTGGTTCTCCGAATTGAATATGGATCTGAGGAAGACTGTTAACTACGCAGGTCAAATTGATTTTGTGAGCGCCCAAAGCACATCCGTTTTTCAATGCATATAATGCAACACAGCGATACATAGCTCCCGAATCAATAAACGTGTAGTTCATTTTCTTTGCAAGGGCTTTTGCCAGGGTACTTTTCCCGCAAGATGAAAAACCATCAATTGCGATTGTAATGTGTTGCGTCGATTGCATGGCGCGAATTTAGTTTAAAATGAAGGAAACGGCAATTCATTTCAATAAAAAAAGGGTTCGTCACTGACGAACCCTTTCATATTTTTTTAGATGAACTCTAATATTAGAATCTCCATCCTAAACGGAACATACCACCAACGTTAGCGTTGTTAGAGAATCCGCTGATTTTTGTTTCATTACCTTTGTTTTCAGTAGTTACACCAGCAACTGTAGTTGAATTTGTACCCTCTTTAGCGGTGAAAGAATTAAATCCAAGACCTAATTCAACTCCTAAGTAGAAATGCTCTGCGAAGTAGTAATCAGTACCAAATACCAATCCTACACCGAAACCAGCAGCTTTTTGCTCTGATTCAGAAGAGTAATCAGGAGCAACCCAAGTAAGAGCAGTAGCTTGATCACCCTCAGTTCTGATTGCACTCATACCGAAATTGATATCTAAACCTGCATAAGGAGACAATTTCTCAGTTCCTTTGAAGTGGTATTCTCCACCGATTCCGATAGTTGTTGTTCCTTCTTTAGTTGTGAAAGTTCCAGCACCACCAGTGTTGTCAATTTCATTTTCGTACCAGTTCACAGTTTGTTTGCTTGAGCTGAATCCTAACGATACGCGAATAGCGATGTTTTCAGTAGCAAAGTAACGGAAACGTAATCCTGGAGTAACGATAGATCTTACTTGACCACTGTTAGTCGTAGGATTCAAGTTTGCAGCAGAATTGTTCATAAAACCGAAAGCAGCGATACCAGCAACATTTCCTTCCAATGACATTGGAGCTCCTTCTGTTGGTTTTTGCGCCATTACAGCAGTTGTTAAAATCATTCCACCTAAAAGTAAACTTAACTTTTTCATGTTATAAATTATTATTGGTTTGGACAAATCTACGTATTAAAAAGATTCAGGTTACAAAAACATGTTAACAAATTTCGGTGAATAACTTGGAAATAAGTTCGATTTATTTTTGTAAAAATCTGATTTAAAGAGAGATGAGTTTACTTTTTGGACAGTAAAAAGTTTAAGGTCAGACCATGTTGACCACCAGCTACTGAGTAGATGTACCAACCGTAATCAACACTAAAACGCTTGAATGCCATTCCTGCTCCAAAACTGAAACCGGCCAAGCCTCCACGTCCAACAATTGCAAGTTCTTTTCTTCGCTGGTAATCAAAAGCAGTTCTTATCTGGAGCTTCTTACCAATTAGAATTTCCAACTGTATTTTACCGTGGCGCGCCAAGTTATCAAAGAATCCGGGTTTTTTAACCTGAACAGTATCACCTGTTAAAGGATCGATACGTGCTTTTGCATTCGGATCAACATAAGAAAGATTCCACTTTTGCAGGTGCTGGGCAACCAAACTGATCCGGAATGGAGCATGTTTTAATCGATGAGAAATTCCCAATTGAACTTCCAGCGGCAATGGATTTTTCTCGGCTGTGAATCCTTTCCACTGTACTCCCAGGTTCTTAATGACACCAACTATATTTAAGTTTCTGGCAGAATCCCGATAGAGCCCCGCAATATCCAAACTGGTTCCAAAAGAAGTATATGAATCTAATTGAGAATATAAGATATTTAAAGTTGCACCAACAGACATGCGTTCATTAAATGCATGTTGTGCACTGGCTCCAAGTATAAAATCACCGGGACTAAATGTGCCCAGATTCGTTCCGTCAATATCTGTGCGTTTCATTTTACCATAAGAAGAATAGCGGAAATGAAGCATTCCCATCGTATTTCTGATCTTTCTTGCATAGGTCAATGCTCCTGTATTGACACCGCTTGCCATAATGGATTGGTTGAATCCAAAACGTCCGTGCATGGAACGATTTAAAATAGCAGGATTGTTCAACCCCAGATTGAGGTCATTGTCATAAATGGTAATCGCATCGCCGCCAAGTCCCATTGTGCGTGCATTGTACTGAGAATTTAAATTCTGAAATGAATGAATTCCTCCTGTTTGTGCAACAGCAATAAATGGAACCGAAATAAGTAATATGAGCGCCAGTTTAAATTTCATATGTGGCAATAACGTTTAAATTTTGTCTTCATTGTTCAGGCTCGATCTTTTTCCGAATTCAATCACTTCCATTTGTTCAATTTTGCTACCGTTTATCTGGAATCGAAGTGCTGTTTGAATCGTGTGGAATCCTTTATTACCGCAAGCTCCCGGATTTAACCACAACAAATTTTTGCTTTTGTCCTGTTGAACAAGTAATACATGCGAATGTCCGCAAACAAATATATTGGGTTTTGTCTCATAAATAAAGTCAACCGCATTTTTACTGTACCTACCGGGTCTTCCTGCAATATGTGTCATGGAGATGGAAATACCTTCAATTTTAAAATTCAGGTACTCCGGGAATTCGGAGCGGATGGTTTGATCATCAATATTTCCAAATACGGCCCGCAAGGGCTTGAAAGCTTTTAAACGATCCGTCACATCCAGACTTCCAATATCTCCGGCATGCCAGATCTCATCCACATCTTTGAATAATTCAAAAACGCGTTCAGGAAGAAATCCGTGAGTGTCAGAAAGTAAACCAATTTTTACCATGAAATGATTGAATGCTCGCAAAACTAATGAATTTAACCTGAAGCTGGCGAGATACTAAGGCTCACACTCCAATATTTAAGACATAGTTAACCCATAAATAAAGTATGAATGTCCCATAGATATCCCATGGATATTCCAATGATTGTATATATTTTTAACATTGGAACGATATATTTGACAGGATGAAAAGTCAGATAGCACAACACCGGAATATTTTCATTCTGGTTCCTCCTTTGATAATTAAACCATTCATAATTGATAATTCCCTCAAAATTCTCCATTTTCAATTGAAGCATTGACTCCTATCTGCCGACTTCTTTCTATATTTGTCCGTTAAACAAACAAAAATTGGTAAGCATGGCTACGAAAACAGCTTCAAAACCATCAAAAACAACAAACAAGAGTGCCCTGAAAAGCACATCTAAATTTTCGAAAGAGACGTATATCAAATGGTATAAAGACATGCTTTTAATGCGTCGTTTTGAAGAGAAAGCAGGACAATTATACATTCAGCAGAAGTTTGGTGGATTTTGTCACTTATATATTGGTCAGGAAGCGATCGTTGCCGGAACAGTTAGTGCATCAAAACCAACTGATTCGCATATGACTGCTTATCGTGATCACGCGCATCCAATCGGATTAGGAACAGATGTTCGTGTCTTAATGGCTGAATTATATGGTCGTTCAACAGGATGTTCCAAAGGAAAGGGCGGATCTATGCACTTCTTCGATAAAGAGAAAAACTTTATGGGTGGACACGGAATCGTTGGAGCTCAAATTCCAATGGGAACAGGTGTTGCTTTTGCTGAACAATATAACGGAACAGATAATGTCGTATTCGTTTCCATGGGTGACGGAGCGGTTCGCCAAGGAGCTTTGCATGAAACATTCAATATGGCGATGAACTGGAAATTACCGGTGATCTACATCATTGAGAATAACAATTATGCAATGGGTACTTCTGTGGAGCGTACAACGAACGTAACAGATTTATCTAAAATTGGTGATTCTTACGAAATGCCGTCCAAATCAGTGAACGGAATGTCTCCGGAAGCAGTTCACGAAGCCGTAGAAGAAGCAGTTGCAAGAGCAAGAAGAGGTGACGGACCAACTTTGTTGGATATTCGCACTTACAGATATAAAGGACATTCCATGTCAGATCCACAAAAATACCGTACCAAAGAAGAGGTCGCGGAGTGGATGGAGCAAGATCCGATCGAACATTGTTTGAAAATGATCCAATCCAATAAATGGTTGACTGCAAAAGAAATCGAAGAAATCGATGCTTGGGTGAAAAATGAGGTAGAAGAATCAGTGAAATTTGCTGAAGAATCTCCTTATCCGGATGCAGATGATTTATATGAAGATATCTATCAGGAGCCGAATTACCCTTACATTATTGAATATTAATAGAATCTAATAGATCGCACAGATGGCTGAAATCATTAACATGCCCAAATTGAGTGACACCATGACAGAAGGTGTTGTTGCAGAATGGCATAAAAAAGTTGGAGATACTGTAAAATCAGGTGAATTACTTGCTGAGATTGAAACAGATAAAGCAACTTTGGAATTCGAATCATTTTTTGATGGAGTTTTATTACATATTGGAATAGAAAAAGGAAAGCCTGCTCCGGTGAATTCATTATTGGCGATCATTGGCGAAAAAGGCGAAGATATCTCTGCATTAATAGCTTCAGCAGGAAAAACAGATGCTCCGGCTGAGGAAAAGAAAGCAGATAAAAAAGCAGACGAACCTAAAAAAGAAGAGGGGAAAGAGGAAGTAAAGGCAGAGGAAAAAGCTCCGGCAGCTGTTACTTCAGCTCCAAAAGCTGCACCTACAGTTTCAAATACTTCTTCAAACGGACGTATTTTGGCTTCACCACTTGCTAAGAAATTGGCAGAAGAAAAAGGAGTTGATTTAAGCTTTATCTCTGGAACTGGAGAAGGAGGAAGAATTACTAAAAGAGACGTAGATCATTATGTTCCTTATGATGCACCTGCAAGACCTGCTGGTTCTTCTGGAGCTTCATTGAGCGAATCATTTGTGGACGAACCGGTTTCTCAAATGCGTAAAACAATTGCGCGTCGTTTGGGAGAATCAAAATTCACAGCTCCGCATTTTTATTTGACGATTTCTTTAGATATGGACAATGCAATTGCAGCGCGCAAATCAATGAACAGTCAAGAAGGAGTAAAAGTTTCTTTTAACGATATGGTGATCAAAGCTGTTGCAATGGCTTTGCGTAAACATCCTGCAATCAACTCATCCTGGTTGGGAGATGTAATCCGTAGAAATAGCCACGTGCATATTGGTGTTGCTGTTGCAGTGGAAGAAGGTCTTTTGGTTCCTGTTGTTCGCTTCGCAGATAGCAAAGGCTTGACTCAGATTGGTGATGAAGTAAAAGTATTGGCTCAAAAAGCAAAAGATAAAAAATTACAACCGGCAGAATGGGAAGGAAATACCTTCACAATCTCCAACTTGGGAATGTTCGGAATTGAGCAATTCACAGCAATTATAAATTCACCTGACAGCTGTATTATGGCTATCGGAGGGATTTCTCAGGAACCAGTTGTAAAGAACGGACAAGTTGTTCCCGGAAATATCATGAAAGTAACACTTTCTTGCGATCACAGAGTCGTTGATGGTGCTACCGGAGCTGCGTTCTTACAGACATTTAAACAGTATATGGAAAACCCGGTTATGATGCTGGTTTAGAAATTAATAATTTATTGAAACGGCTGCTCAATCGAGTGGCCGTTTTAATTTTACGCGTTTTTTTTTAAATAAATAACTCGTATTCAATTTATTATTACATCTTTGTTTATCAAATAAACGAATGAATATGAATAAAGGAACTATTAAGTTCTTTAACGAAACTAAAGGTTTTGGTTTTGTTAAAGAAGATGAAACTAACAAAGAGTATTTTGTACACGTTTCAGGATTGGTGGACAAAGTAAATGAAAACGACGCTGTTACATTTGACTTGGAAGAAGGAAGAAAAGGTTTAATGGCGGTTAACGTGAAGCACGCATAACTATATATAAAATTTTCTTTAAAAACCCCGATATGCATTGCATCGTCGGGGTTTTTATTTCTGTGCTGTTTTGTTTTGGTTCAAAATATGACTTCAATCATCAGTCACCTTTTGACTATAGATTGTTGATTGGGAAGGTCATTGAGCGGAGTCGAAATGAACTTTCTTCGCTGTTTATACGAAAATCGCTTTTCCCCCAAAATGAGTAACACTTTCAATTTAGGAATCTGACTTTTATTCAGTGTCGACTCATCCAATTGAATGAAATAACCAAAGGCCGCTATGTTTTTCTCCGATAAGTGCCTATTTACTTTTTTTCGGGTGAATTGAGTACTGATTAACCGCTGAATTTCTTCATAACTATACCCTTCCAGTGCAACTTCTTTCGGTTCATCAGCCGAGGCTGATTTCTTGGTTGCTTTGGGTTTTGATTTACCATCGTACAAGTTAAAACCTCCCTCAGCACCTTTCTTGTTGTAGTGGAAATCTCCTTTTGATTTCACCAATGGAATTTCAAATGAAATCGTTTCAATCAGCCCGAAATTGCAGTTTGAACCAAAGAAAATCCGTCGAATTCGTTTCTCCAAACTTCTTTTGCGCTTTACCTTCTTGGGCATAAGTGTGTGAATCCGCTTCACGCAAAGTGTAGAAAGCTGTGTTAAAACCAAACTTTGTTTCAGGGTATCTGCCCGGTTTCTATTTCCTTTTTTGAGCATTCCGTTTATCATCAATTCCAGTTGCAAGGTAGAATCCTGAAAATAATTGTATTCCCCGGAAATCTTGTAGGCTGTCTCAAATGGAAACAAAGAATCTTTTCGCGGTAAATGATACCGGGCTTCCTGAATGAATTCACTTTGTGAAAATCCGGAACTGGAACTAATAACCAGAAACCAAAATAGAAGCTTGCTGCGCATGGTTAAATAGATAGAATGGCCTGAGAAATTTCTGATGGAGTTTTATCTGTAATATCGATCAGGATAATGTCGGAAACAGTGCTCTTCCCTTTTTTAGGTTTAGAAACACCAATTTCTTTCGGACCAAGATTAAATACTAAGATCGTAGATTGGAAGCAACGGATGCGGGAATTTATTCCTGTTTCCATATAGAAATTCATGGTAGGATCAATAGAAATGACTGATTCGGGAGTCTTATGTGATTTTCCGTTTTGATCCGTCAGTTTTTGACCTGCAAAGACTGAAAAATCCGGACTGTTTCGTTGAAAGAAATCGCAATTGACCAATCCAAAAGTGCTCAATCCAAAATTCAGCTGATTGGGAGAAGCCCAAGGATTGATCCCGAATAATTGATTGATTCGAACAGCTTCTGTTGTAATCAGCCTTTGTCTAAGCGTACTTTCTGCAAGTTTTAATTGCTCATCCAATGAGTTTTGATATTTCAGTTCCTCTTTTTTATCAAGGGTACCGGCTTGTTTGACAGAAGATTGAAACTTCTGCGTATTCTTCTGAATTTGCTTGTTCGAACCACCCGCTAATGCAACAGGAAGACTAACCAAAGAATCCCGGTATCTGAAGTTTAATCGGTAATTGTCATGCGAAGGATCCGGTTCGATCGTTAAACGGTTCATTAAACGCGGAATGAATTTTTTGGAATCACGGCTTTTGAACTTTTTTACATGCCATGCTTTTGTTTCTTTTTTCATGACTTTAAGCTGCTTTTTCATTTCCTTGCTCACGATGGTATCAATCACCCATTTCTGTTTGGTCATCAATTTTCCTAAAGCATTGCTTCGGTTATGTGTCACTGCAGCTGCATTGGATTGAGCAGGAATAAAATCAGAGAATAAAGAAATCTCCGTTCTGTCAAAGCGTGAAAACTTGGGATAAATAGCAAAGATTCGGTCATTATAAACACGCGGAACCAAATTTTTCATGTCCAGCCGATTAATAGAATCAATGACGCGCTGAAGTCGTGCTGCTAAATTGTTGGTGTTAACGGTAGGTGAGATGGTATTCCATTGAGCGGTTTGCGAATTAAATGCATACAATCCACCCGGACTTTGTGGCTGGAGATTTCCAACGGAAGCTTGAATCAGATTTTCCGGATTGGGTTGCAATACCTCGTTGTTTTCTCCTTTCGCTTCAAATTTCAGCATTCCATTGGAAGCAAAGAGCTCTTGCTGATTGTTTTCATTGAATGCCATCGGAATCCCTGCCAAAGCAGTTTGGATCGGATCATCGTAAACAGTTAATTCAATAGCTACTTTTCCATTGTAAAGTTTTCCTTTTGAATCCAAAAAGGCATTTTCAGGAATTTCAAGTGCTACATTCTTTTCAGAAATTGTACTTGCAGCATCAGATTGAATGGTGATCTTCTTTGCCGGGATTTGAATGATCGGTTCTACTTTGTTGGCAATCATTTTTTCCGTTACATCACTGGTTCCGGTAATGATTTGAGTAGTTGGTAATTCCAGCTTCAATTTTGCCAATTGATCTTTGTTGAAACTCGTATTCGAAATGTCCAGAATTTGTAGTTTTTTCAACGGATAAAGTTGTGGAATTTGAGCTTGATCAGTGTTTTTTAGAATCAGCACACTCAATGCTTTCAGTTTTTCCAGTCCCGGAGGAATGGAAGAGTTGGTCAATTCTAGTTTCGATACCTTGTCGAATTGCTTGATTTTTTCGGGAGAAAACCAGCTTGGTGAATGAGTCAGAGCTACTGTTTTAATCGTAGAAAAACGTGTGAAATCAATTTTTACCGGCTTTTTCACGTCGCTGAGTTCCAAGCGCTCTAAATTCATTTTAGTAAGTGTCTGAATACTGTTTGAAGTTAATTCATCTCCGTCGATTGCAAGATCTTTCAGTTGTTTGCTTTCTCCGATACTCAAAACCAGGTTATTGGCACTTAATCCCGAGTTATCGGAAATGTCTAGTTTTTCCAGAGACCAAAGCGCACCCAATTCATTTCCCTGAATCTTAATTTCATTTTTAGAAACATTGAGTTCTCTTAGATTAGACAGATACATCATTTCCACCGGAATATCTATTAAATTGTTGTCGGAGATATCGAGTTGAATGAGCTTGGATAAACTTTGAAGCCCCGACCAAATGAACGACAATTGATTGCTGCTTAGGTTCAATTGTTCCAGATTGGGAAATGCCTTTCCGATTGAACCGATTTTCCATGGATTGTAAGAAGCGTGGGAAAGATTCAATTCTTTTAATGAAGGAATGGAAACATTCGCAGCAACTTCTATGACCGGATTGTAAGACAAGTCCAATACCTGAAGAGCAGTGAACTGATTGAAACTCGTGTCAATGAGCGTAAGCGGAGAATTCGTTAAATGAAGCTCCTGAACCTGGCGTGGCGACTTTTTTGCTTCTTCCAAGGAATAACAAACCTTGCACTGAGCATTTGCGTAACTTGCAAGAAGTAAAATGATTGGGGTGATTAACTGCTTCATGTGAGACCTTTTATTGGGTTAACAGAAACAGATGTCTAAATATTGGAAGGGTAAACACCTTTTTTGAAGAAAAAGAATAAATCCAGATTCCTACCGAATATTGAGAACTCCCGAATGAGAATTAGTTTTAACTACGTAATTCGTAATTATCCTTTCTTAATCGCTTCCCACGTTTGATACATTTTGTCCTGGCTTGGTCTATTTTCTTCTATTTCCTCCAATGGCTCGCAAGGAATCAATGTTTCGTAGCATTCTTTGGGCAATGCCTGATACAAAGCTGTTCCTTTGGTTTTCCATGCAATCATTTCATCAGAAACTTCCTTGATTACTTTTGCAGGATTCCCAACAACCAAACTTCTTCTTGGGATGATGGTATTTGCAGGAACAAAACACAAAGCGCCAATGATGCATTCGTCTTCGATTACTACGTCGTCCATAATCACTGAATTCATTCCAATCAGACAGTTTTCTCCGATTGTTCCACCATGTACAATTGCTCCATGACCAATGTGCGCGCCTTTCTTTAGAGTAACGGTTGTTCCGGGAAACATGTGAATGGTACAATTCTCCTGAACGTTACATCCGTCTTCAATAATGATTTGTCCCCAATCTCCTCTGATTGCAGCTCCCGGACCGATGTATACGTTTTCGCCAATAATTACATTGCCAGTTACTGCAGCTTGTGGATGAATAAAACTGGATTTTTTAACAACTGGGACAAAACCATTGAATGAATATACCGCCATGAATACCTATTTTTGGTAAAAATATGAAATCAAACTGGCAAAATGAGTTATTGTGATTATGTTTTAACCAAACCAAAAGACGATCATCACCGTATATATCATGATTTTCATTATGGCACGCCAATTGAAGATGATAACGAGCTTTTCGGACGTTTAATTCTGGAAATTAATCAGGCAGGTTTGTCTTGGGATATAATTTTAAAGAAGCAAACAAACTTTTCTGAAGCTTTTGACGTTTATAGAATAGATAAGATTGCTAATTACCAGGAGGATAAAGTAAATGAATTACTTCAGAATGCCGGGATAATCAGGAATAAACTGAAAATAAATGCAGTTATTTACAATGCAAATCAGGTATTGTTAATACAAAAAGAATTTGGTAGCTTTAAGCTTTGGTTAGACAGCCACTTAGGGAAATCGAAAGAAGAATGGGTAAAATTATTTAAGAAGCATTTTAAATTCGTAGGTGGAGAGATTGTGAATGAATTTTTGATGAGTACCGGTTATCTTCCGGGAGCGCATCACCCAAATTGTTTTAGATATAAAGAATTAATTATAGCGTCATGAGAACAAAAATTTTACTACCAATAATCTTAGTGATTGTTAGCTTTTCTGCAAAAGCACAGGTTGGTTTGATGATCGGACCTGGTTTAAATTACGGTTTTGGCTCTGGTCAGTTGTTCAAGACATTGAATTTAGGGGTTGAGATCCCACGGGACGAAAACGCTTCTATTCTGATTCGCGCGTATGCAAGTTTGAAAAACTCAAAAACAGATTCTACATTTGCTGAAGCTATTGATTTGGGTACAAGCCCTTCTGTGATGATGGTCAATGTGAAAAATGGAGTCACTCAATTCGGAATTCAGGGAGGAACAAGAAGATACTTTATCGGTTCTAACTTTGATTATGGTTTTGGCTTGTATGGAGGAACCGTGTTTGATTTTTCATTCTACAAATTATCAACTAAAGTAATCGATCCGATTGACGTGAATGCATATAGATTACAAAGCTCAAACAAGGGAAGTGTATTCTTGTTGAGTTTCGGACTTCAGGGAGGTGTGAAGAAACAATTTGCATTTGGAACCTTGTTCACGGATCTTTCGCTGTCTTATGCAATCGTTGCTGCCGGATCGTCTAAACTTTCAGGAGATGCAGGTTCTCAGGTATCAGCATTGAATTTCGGTTGGACAATCGGATTTAGAAAAGACATATTCTTCTGATAAATTTAAAAGCTTGACTTCGACTCCGCTCAGTCACCTTTTAAAATAAAGAAAATAGATTGCTTGGTGGTTGGGAATTCTCGACCACCTTTTTTTATTTTGGAATAATTGAATTATGAGCCCGGTGACTGAGCGGAGTCGAAGTCAAAAGAGCCACCAGTTTTTTTTCTGTTCGCTCAGCTGCTTTTCGAAATCTTTAATAAACTCAGAATAAGAGCTGTATCGTTTGTTCATTCCTTTGAGTAATGCCGTTTTTAATTCTTCAGCACCTAATTTGTTGGGAGGAACAGTGAATTGGTGTTTTCCTGCCAGTTTCTGTAAAACTTCATTGAATGCTTTGTACTTTGAATCGAGATTGGGCAGGGGATAGGTCAATTGCAAGTTGGTTGTAATACTTGGATTCGGGTCGATCAGTGGCATTCTTCCTTGTAAACAGGTCCAACAGCTTACTCCTAAAGCAAAATAATCTGTACGGGGATCAACGAGCTCCAACTGATTCAATAATAACTCAGGTGCAGCAAATCCCAAAGGAAAGAGTGTCTTTCTTGTTTCTGTTTCGTTCTTATTCAAAGCCAATCCAAAATCAATCAAGGATACCCGAAGTCCTTTTGATGTATCCACAATAATATTTCCCGGCTTAATATCTAAATGGTAGATTTTATTTTGGTGAATGTGCTCCAGAATTGGTTCAAGTTGTTCCAGTACTTCGAATAATTTTTTGGGCTTTTCTTTTGATCTGAATTGTTCCAGATAATCTCCCAGCGTAATTCCGTTTTGAAAGGATTTGAATAAAAAGATCTCTGAGTCACTTTCAAAAAAATCAAGCGTTTCAGGTAAGCCATCAACAATAAAGGAAAAAGCGGCCTCCTTTCTCAAGCGGTCTTGAACTACCAGATTGTCGTCTGTCTTCTGAACCATTTTGAGAATAGACTTGACACCTGAAATTTTGCTTTCAGTTAGAAATATATGTGCAAATTTCCGTTTTTTATTTCCGTCTATTTGCTCCAGAATTCGGTATTTATCGGCAGGATTCATCGCTTTACTTCAATAGTAAATTGCAATGTACCATAAAATGTTATACCATCAGAAGGAAGAATTCCCGGACCAGGGTAAGCAGTTGCTCTCCTTGTGTAGTAAGATGAATTCAATAAATTATTTACGCCGGCTTCCAATTGGAAATACTTCTTGAAGGTATAGCGCGCACTGAGATCCATGACGAAATAAGCCGGAATTTCTCCGATTACCGCATCACCACTACCGATTTTCGAATTCGTAGCGTCGCTGAATTGTGCCGAATTGTAAGATCCCTGAATTTGTACCTGCCAGTTTTTTGCACGGACTTTTAAACCACTTTTAAGCATAATAGGGCTCACATATTCTACTTGCTTTCCAACATAGCTTTTCTCTCTGGATGAAATATAAGTGGCATGGATATAAGAGAAATTCACGAAAATAGACGAACCGATTCTGGAACTGTCTATGAATGCTTTGATGAAATCAAACTCTACAAAACATTCTACTCCTGAGTTCAATGCATTTCCAATATTTGTACGAATCTTCTTGGTTGTATTGGGTTGTGGAGCCAATCCAATTTTGTCCCCATAAAACAAGGTAAATACCGCTAAATCTGTGTAGAAATACTTCCCGATAAATCCTCTCCAACCCAATTCCGTTGTGTTTCCATATTCATCCTTGATCAATGAATCGACAATGATGTTGGGGTTTGCTACGCGGATATCAGAGAAATTGACAGCGCGGTAATTTTGACAGAAATTGATGTAGGCATTTGAATACTTTCCGGTTTTAAAAGATGCTCCGGCTCCTCCAAGTGGAATAGATCTGCTGATGGAGTTCGAACTTTCAATTTTTACAGTACTTAAAGTATCCAAAGTAAGCGGGTGAATGGCGTATTGATTATAATAACCGCTAGCCGAACTCTTGATAAACTCGAAACGTAAACCGGCATTTACTGTCCATCGATCTCCTAAGAACCAAATATTATCTGTAAACGCTGCAAAATTTTCGGAAGGAAACCGGAAATCTGAATTTTCCATTTCAGAGGGATTATTGAATCTGAAATCCGAACCATTTCCGTCAGTTGCCAAACCTTGAAGATTGGTTGTTTGACCCCTGTAGTAACGAGCTCCGACAAGGAATGCGCTTTCGTGTTTCTGTTTCTTGCGCAATTTGTAGCGTTGTAAAATACGGGCTTCAATACCGGTATTCTTAAAATCGCCGGCAATCAGATCGCGTTTTCCGCCAGGATCGGCAGTACTTATTTTTCCTAGATATCCAAGAGAATAACGGTCAGAGAGCATTCCGAATGCCCGAATATTCAGGTACGTTTTTTTTGAAAGTTTCGAATCGAAATGAAGCGCCAAAATATTCCAGTCTACTTTAAACCAGTTTCGGTCGCGGACGCTTTGTTTCGGATCTTCTTCAAATTGTTTATCCGTTAATCCTCCCGGCTGCTTTGCCAGATAAGTCATCCGGGTATATTCCAAACGGATCTGATTGTTTTCATTGATGTGATAACCCAACTGAACAAATCCCTGCTGCTGAGTGAAGTCGGAATTGGGTCTGTAACCATTTCCCGTTTTTAACTGATAATATCCCTGATATTGAAATCGGCCTGCCGTTCCTGAAATGCGGTTGAATGTTCCGAAATAGCCGTAGTTTCCTACTGTATTTCTGGTCGTGAATTGGAATGGACTATTTTGAACCGGATCTTTGATAATGAAATTCATCAATCCACCAAATTGAGTTCCGTATTGCAAACTCGCCGAACCGCGGATAATTTCAATAGCTTGTAAAGCTTCCAGAGGCGGAGTGTAGTAACTTTCCGGATATCCAAGCGCATCTGCAGAAATATCGTATCCGTTTTGTCTCGTATTGAAATTGGCTGCTCTGTTGGGGCTCAATCCTCTTCCTCCAACACCCATTTGGATTCCGGCACCATCACTTTCCCAAATATTTAATCCGGGAACTTTTGCAAACAATTCTCTGGGATTGGCACTTGATTTGGCTCCTCCCTGACGTTCTGTTTCAATGAGTGTATTTGTTCCCGTAGCGATCTGAACTCCTTTTATAGCAGGAATAAAGCCGATGTCAAAATAATGTAAGCGCTTACTACGGATTTCTACCTCTTCAACCGCCTTGGAAGTTTGAACCTCGATAACTGTTTTTGGAGCAACAATTCCGTTCAGAACATACACCAAGGTGTCAATTTCATCCCCGTAAATGATCAAAGATCCTTTATCGCATGGAATTTGGAATTTCCCCTGTTCATCCGTCATGGTTTTTTTTTCACCGCATTGCACAAAAATTCCGAATTGTGGACTCTTCGTTTGATCGATAATTGTTCCTTCGAAGTTTTGAGACCAGGAAAGGGAAACAAGAACAGAAAACAGAAAGGAAAGACTTAATTTTCGAGAGGTAAAATCCATTTTCTGTGTTTCAAATTGTATTCTTCTTGCATTAAATCTGTTTCCCGACCTACAAAATGCTGATTGGGTCTCCCGTTCAAAGTGACATAAACATCTGCAGTTACTCTTGGGCGCGACAAATGTACACTTTTGGTGCCAAAATGAAGCGTAGTATCTTGGTACTTTTCCCCTAGAAAATGAGCGAATTGCAGAATCATATCCGGTTGACGTGACATTTGATCGATCTGTTGTGGAGTCAGGTAGTCCGAATTGGTGATTTCAATTGATTTTCGGGTTGTACGGTCTTCTACATAAAAAGTAGCATATCCTTTTTTCTCCATGAGCATTACCCGCCAGGAAAAACGAAAACCTTCTTCATGCCAGAACAAGTTGTCCGGATAAAGTAGATAGCGGAATGGAATTGCTGCCTGAATGAGTAGAAAAAAAGACAAACAAGTAATGACGATTCGGGATTTCGAAATAGGTGATGCGGAAGGATTGCTTGTCCAGCGAAACCACTTTTTAAGCACATTGAGCCATTTGTCATGCAAGCTTGCCGGAAAGAAAATCAAAGTACTAAAAATCATGACCCACGGAAAGACTCCTATAGGAAACAAGAGCCAGGTCAAAATATGAAAGACCACTACGAAACCATATGCAATGGTTCGTGTTTTGGAGTTGGATAGAAAGAATGGAATTGTCAGATCGTAAAAACAGGAAAACCAGGAGAAAACAAATGCTACCCAGGAAGATGCCAGTAAATCTCCAACAAGTGGTAGATCTCTGAATGCTTGAAGCCACATGCGAAGAGGTTGTGCTTCCAGTAACCAATCCGGATTCAACTTGGCAATCCCGGCGAAACAGTAAACAATCCCTAATTGAACCCGCAGTAAGAAGATTGGCCAATTAGGAATCGTATTTCGTTGGATCGAAGGAACGCGTTTGGCATCTACACTGAATTGCGCATTTGCAGGAGCCCAAATCAACAAAAAGGAAATGATACTTACAAAATAGTAATGATTGAGGTAGTAACTCTTATCAAGCAATTCCACATAGGTGAATGCTACGAAGAATAAACTGGTTGAAACACGGTAAAATGCTCCGAATATGATTCCCAGACTGGCAATGATCAGGAGAATAAATGGAAGATACATCCAATTGTTTGGGAGTGGTTGAATCCAATCGAAACCCAAGTATGAAAAATGAAAAGGAGGATCGATGTACAATTGCTTCACCCATCCGTTGGAAACAAAACGCAGCGTACTAAACAGAAACAGAAACCCAATAACAATCCGGAAAGCAATCAGAGGAGCAATCGAAACTTCTCTGAAAAGCAGATCAGACCACCGTTTTCTAATCTCCATCCGTATCCTGATAAGTAATCAAGACACCAAAAGCCGAAGCCATATCTGTTTTCATATAAACAACAGAGGCTTGCTGATAAGCATAAAATTCAGCTAATGTATTAGGAGTTGAAGTCATCAGGTCTTCCAGAGTTCCTGTCCATGTTGAAGGAGTTGTCAGCATGTAATCAAACCGCGATTGGATCGTGCTCGAAAGTGCCGCTTTATCTTCAAGTGCATTCAAATAATCATCAAAACCAACACCATTGCTACTGCCTGTTAAATTAATACCATAGAAAATGGCGCGGGAAGCTCTGATATTTTCGATTAACAAGGTTCTGCCGATTCCGGAACGGCGTGCTTCCAAGTAGTTTGGCTGCTGGATTCCCAAAGTATGATTGCCTATCGGGAAACCTATCTTTGTCGTTTTACATAATTCGAAATCCTTGCAGAAGTTGTTTACCAGCAACGCAAAAGGACTGGTAGATTCATTGCTTGTTCCGTTTACAAATGTGCTTCTATAGCTTGACCATCCTGAAACAACCGCGGTAATCTCAGTTTTCATTTTAGATATGATATCAGAAACATAGGTACAGGCATTGGTTGAATTTTGGAATTTGTTTAAAGCCCCTGCATTGTAAAATAAATAGTCCAATGCATCCAAACCACTTGCGTCCAGATTGTTCGTGTTTAGGTCATAGCCACCATTTAGAATATTGCTGTTGATCTGAGCAGTGTCACACGGAAATGTCCCGAACGTAAACACGATATTTGCACTCATTGCAGGTCCAAAGTCAAAAGCCTTCACATGTTGGAATGAAATATTTGCGTCAATCCATGCTTGTTTTGCGGCATCTAATTTTGATTGAGTTTTGTCAGCAAGGAACTCATTCCAGGTAGTTTCAAGCGTATTAGTTCGAGTCTTCAAATCCGCATAACCCGGAATGATGTAATTATCTGCCATATTGACCATGATTGGTCCTTTGTCAAACTCAGTATCTTCATCCTTTTTCTTTTTACACGCCGGAATAAGAATCAGCGCAGACAGCAAAAAGGTCCATTTAACTAATTTCATATGATGGATTTAATAGTTTTGATCAATCGATGCTTTGATGCTGTTGATATCATTTAAAGTTAAATTCCATAAGTTCCCGTTGAATTGTGCCAACAAGCTATCAACTTCTGAAATACTCATATTACGGGTTTCAACAGGAGCAAAACGCAAAGAATATATAAATCCGTATGCTTCAGAAAGTACGTGTAAATATTTCGCCTGATCAGTTCCATAATTTGTTACTGCCTGATCTAAATAACGCATAGCCTGATATGCCGCTATCTTTTCCCACATTTCGCGGATCTCAACGATTGCAGGATCGCGATCTGCAAGTACCTTATTTGAAATCGCAGCGCGTCCTTTCAGGAAGTTGCCCATCATTACCTGATTCGAATTCAGGTTTGTATTCTGAGAATTACAGTATTTCCCCCAGAAAGCAAAAGCTGGTGCAGTTGGGAAGTTTGTTGGAACAGCAAAGTAACCGAAAGCTTCATCCCAGTAATGTTCCAGGTTTGTATAGGTCTTTCCTGCAACCAAGGTGGTATTGTCTGCATTCATATTAGTTGAGCCTAAGTAAACATTCAAAGCTTGATACATAAACACAGCTCCCATCACGGATTTTTCAATCATCTCTGATTTTTCGAAACCAGTCGCATCAAACAAATAAGTAGATGTTCCTGAAGTAAGTGTTCCCGCTTGCCCGTTAGTTGCCGTATTCATATATGAATTACTGGCAGCTGCGATATCCGTAAAATGAGCGATGATGGTTGCAGTATCCAGACTAAAACACTTATCCTGAAGTTTTTTGGTAGAGGTAAATGAAAAATTCCCATTCCCGTTTCCGTTCACATTCGCAAACATATCCTTTAAAACCTGAGCTGAGATAACCTGAGAAGTTCCAAGATCTGCATATTGAATCATTTCGATCAATTGATTAATCCGTTCTGTTTGACCACCGTAATCAACCGTAGATTCACCATTGGAATTAGTGAATGTATATGTCGTAGGAACTGAATATGTTTGATTTTCATTATAATAACAGCTTCCATCATCTTGTTTAGCTTTGGAATTATAATTAGCTGCTGTAGGATCAGTACAACCTTTTTTCTTACATGAAACCACTGGAGTAACCAGTATGCTAATAGCCAAGAGATAGAAGAAATTCTTCATAAGTCAAACTTTTTTAAAATGAGTTGCAAAGTTACTTTCATGCTGTTCTGACATCAATACCCTAAAAAAGGTATTTTTGATTTATGGATGCCAAATACATAATTGCTGATTCGGGTGGTTCGTCTACAAACTGGGGAATCGTTCTGGGAAATAATGAAGTAGTATTTATTCAGACGGATAGTTTACACCCGAAATACGCACTTTCATCCGATTTCTCTTTGGCTGCTTTGAAGTCTCAATTCGAGGATATGCCGGTACCGCTTTATTTCTATGGCGCAGGTTGTTCCAGCGAAATGGTTCAAAAGCAGATGCAGAATCTTTTATTCCAATTGGGGTTTTCAGAAGTGAACGTTTATCCCGATACTTTGGCTGCTTGCAGAGCGTTAGTAGGAAATCAGCCGGGATGGGTTGCTATTTTGGGTACCGGTTCCGTTTTGGTTCAGTACGATGGAACAAATATCACAAAAAGAATTGGAGGATATGGATCGTTGATAGGAGATGAGGGAAGTGGTTTCTATTTTGGTAAACTAGTGGTGCAGCATTTACTTAGAACTGAAAAATGGGAACCTGAATGGATCAAGGTGTTTCAGTCCAGAGAATTTATCCTTTCCAAACTGGCAAGTTCAGAAGCCCAAAAATGGATTTCCGGTTTAGGGGAAGAAACTGCAAAAATGGATTTCCGCTTTCTTCACCAAAAAAATGCAGTATTGTTTGTGGAGCTGTATTGTCTTCCTGGTTCTGAAATCCGGCAAATTTCATTTATTGGTACTTATGGATTTGAACAAGAATCTGTTTTTGCAGAAGTTTTCAAAGCCCATTCTATTCAGTTGGGCAAGGCGATAGCCACTCCTATAAAGGATTTGGTGAGTTATCATCAAATGAATGAATGATTAAGTTATCATTAATATTTGAATATTGATACAGAGGTGTTTAGTCGAAAATATTAAATCTTTCGTAGAAAAGTATCTTGTAGTTTGAAAAATAATTCACAACTTGCAGGAGCGAAAGTGAGAAATGGATACATTATTAATTCAGGCAACTGCTCAAACCCCCTTAGTGAATTTGAATCCTGACACAGGAATCATGGAAATTAGAGGTCGTTCAATTCCGGATGATCCCGAAGGTTTTTGGGGTTCGATTTTAACGTGGTTTGATAATTACATGGCGAATCCGAAAGATGAAACGCTAGTGAGAATCGATTTGGAGTACTTCAATATTACTTCATCAAAGCGTATTCTATTTTTACTTTATAAGTTGAATGAACTAGTTGATTCAGGGAAGAAGGCGAAAGTAGAATGGTGCTACAGACAATCCGATGAGGATATGTATGAAGTAGGCCAGGATTATGCTTTCATGGTTCGTGTTCCATTTGATTTCCGCGAGTACTCGGATAACGATTTAGTGGTCGCATAAATTGAAAATGTAAAATTGAAAATTGAAAAGGAGAAGTATATTCTTACTTTTCAATTCTCCATTATCAATTCTCCATTTTGAACTTGTTCCTGAAGATTATTTATCATTTATCGGTTAGAAAGAGTCCCTCTTTTTCCAATTTCATTATTTTTGTTCCATTATGCGTGTAATAGCAGACATACCACATGCCCGCTACAAGATTCAGATATTCTTGTATAATGGGAAGTATTTAGTGAAAATTGAGCTAGGCCAATTCGAACAGACATTTAAAATTGCTGAGTCAGACGTAAATGGTCTGGAAGAGTTGAAGCGCATGATAACAGATCAATTATTAAGTAACTCACTTGAACGGTTTCTTTCTATGAGAACAGATTGGGAAGAAGCATTTAAAAACAAATAAATATGAAATTAGGACACATCATTGCAACCGGTTTAATTCTTGGATTAACAACTTTTGCCTGTTCAGATAAAAAAGAGGATCCAAAAACTCAGGAAGAAACAGCACCGGAAGTTCCTGTTGTTAATTCAAAAGGATTGAAGATTGCGTTCTATTATTCCGATAGCTTAAAAGAAGGTTTTACGTATTACAAGAATGAAGATGCACGGATTACCAAAAAAGGTGAAGCTTTTCAAAATGAAATGATGGCCAAGCAACGATCTTTGGAGCAAAAAGCACAAAACTATGAAAAATACATGCGTGAAGGTACTTTGACAGGTGCCGATATGCAGAATCTGGAGAATGAAATCATGCGCATGCGTGAGCAATTGATGAACCAGCAGCAAACCAGAGGGGCTCAATTGGAAAAAGAAACCAATGAAGCATTGACGGTTTTAGGAAAGAAAATCGAAGTTGCAGGTAAAAAATATTGTGAAAAATATGGAATTGATATCTTGCTGATCCACGGGCAGGGAGGACAAATCAATTTCATCAATGATAAAATGAATGTAACTCAATCATTCATTGATTTCTTGAATCATGAGCAAGAGATCATGGATAAAGACTTGGGGAAGAAATAAACTATGCTGATAGCACAACAGAAACTTAACGAGAACGTCGCTGAATATATCTTATACATGTATCAAATTGAAGATTTGATCCGTGCATATCAGTTTGATTTAGATCGTATTGTTAAAGAAGTAGTGGAACCCAATCTTCCAGATCGTGCTTATTTGGAGCGCTATAAAGCTTGGTATGCAGGATTGATTCAGGACATGAAGTCTGAGCGGATTATTGAATCAGGACATCGTTTGGAGCTTCAGGACGTTTTGGTAGAGTTATCCTACTTGCACAATTCCCTTTTGACAGTGGTGAACGACGAAAAATACCGAACGCTTTATTCAACAGCACTTCCATTTATTGAAGATTTCATTGAACGTTCCAATTTGAAAGGGATGAATCACCTGGAGGTTTGTTTCCATGCGCTTTATATGAAGTTGTTATTGAAGTTGCAGAAGAAAGAAATCAGTCAGGAAACAGAAGAAGCTTTTGACGCGATGCGCATTTTACTCGCTTATCTGACACGTTCTTACCACCAAATGAAGGGCGGGGAAGGACAGTATTGGAATAATTGATTGCGAATTATTGTTTCTTAAGGGTTTTCATTTGTGAGAAAACTACAATTCGTAATTCGGCATTAGGAATTCGTAATTAATAAAGGTCTTGTTTGCTCACATTCAAATCCACCAATCCTGAAATTCCCGGTAATCTTCCGGATTCTGAGAATTGCCAATGAAGTACTTCCCGATCTGTCATGTATTGCGGTTCTCTGCTGTATGCGGCGATCCAAAAGTTATACCCTTCCATTTTTCCACGAAACTTGGTTTCATAGAAGCTCAATGAGGTGTAGATAATCGGTTTTACACCAGTTACTTTTTTTACCTCTTCACACCAGATCAATACCTTTGCCCGCAAATCTTCGTCTGAAAAACCTTCGTCTTCTACATCAATTACTGGAGGCAAATCAATACTTCGGATCTTATAAACCGAAAGAAAGTGATCTGCTTGCGGTCTTGGGGCTGATTTTGGATTGAAATAATGATAAGCTCCGTTCGAAATACCGTGTTTGTTCAGGTACTCCCGGTTGCGTTCCCATTGCGTGTCCAAATGATCTGAGCCTTCGGTTACCTTACAATAGACAAAGTCAATGATGGTGTCGAATCCTTTTTCGTTCAATAATAAATCCCAGTCAATTTCTCCTTGATGATGAGAGACATCCAAACCAACTGCTTTGTATCCCGGTGGAATGATCTCATGAAAATGCGTCGAAGTTTGGATCATTCCTTCTGTTTTATACCAGAAGAAAAAGAAGGCCAATACACCGATAGGAATGGCTACCCAGAAAATAAATCTGCCTTTACCTTTCTTGCCGGATGCTTTACGCCTCGGAGCTGCTTTTTTACGGGGTTGTCTTCTTTTTGCCATTCGGCGACTAAATTACGTTGAAAAAGCTTATTAGAGCCAATCATTCAGAGAAAGTATCAAATACGGATTCCAAAATAGATCTTCAAAAGATTCGGATTTCTTGTAGCTTCTGAGCGGTCTACCCTGAATAGAAAATTATTATCATATGCAATTCCAAATACCCCGATAACAGGAAGGTTTCCTAATCTTCGTTCTACATTTGCTGCCAGCCTAATCCCAAAGTAATTCACTTCATCCTCTGGATTAGGAGTTGCAGAAATTCCGAACATTAATGAGGATGATAGATTGATGGAAGTTAATTCCGAAAAATGAAATGGAACCTGACATCCCATATATCCCATGAAATTAATGACGTTTTTGTTGTTGTAGTTGGTTTTCATTCCGAGAGTTGACCCATAATAAACAGGTTCTGGTGCTGGTTTACTTTTATATGCTTTTTGTGCATATAATTCAAGACCAAAGATTCCGTAAACACGATTTTTATAAATATCACCAATGCGCAGATTGAGTCCGTAATGAATAACTTGTTTTTTTGGGAGATAATACCGTTGGGCAGAGTCTGCAATGAAAGCAGTACCCAGTTCAATTCCGAATTGGACGTAGCGCATGTTTTGAGGAACATGTTTGACGATATATATTTTATTGACGGTGTCACCCGCCGAAATTTTTACTGGTTTCGTTCTGACGGGTTTTGTTTTTTCCTTCGGAGTAACAATTTGTCCCAAAGTAATTGAATACAGGAAAAGGAATAGGAAAAAGGTGATTGATTTTTTCATGGGGTTAATCGGAAAAGTGGACAAAAATACGGATTTATCACTTAGATCTTATAAACCGTCCAGTTTTCATTTGTCAGAACTACAGGTAGAGGTAGATACAAATTTCCGCCCAGATAGCGTTTCAAGACCACAATATACTTGCACCCTTTTCGCTGCATGTCTTTTCTGAAAGTTTCATTCAATAACTGATCATTACTTGCCACCCAACCTTTTCGGTGTGCAAAATAAATCGCTGTTGGATTATCGCCCGTATTAACTGCAATTAGATCCGAACGTTTCGAAAAATGATCCAGATCAGATTCCAGTTTTACAAAAGCCAATTCATGATCTTTCAGCCTGAAATCATGTAGTTGATTGAGTGTGCCCTCTAGCATAATCACTGCCAGAATCAGAATTTGTATTGCTTTCTTTTGAAAACTTGAAACTCCGTATCCTGCAATCAATGCCATGATCGGTACAAACGGAATAATGTAGTAGGAGTGATGGGTGAATGTAAATCCTGCTTTCAATGCGATGACCAAGAAGGCCGTGAAACCAAGACCAAAAATCCACAAGAGCAATTTGTTCCGTTTTCTGAATGCAACGAATAATCCAACCAGAAAGAGTCCGAATCCTACAAATTTCAAGGCTGAATCGTAGAAATGTTTTAATCCGTCGCCTAAATTTTCGACCAGCTCTTTTGCTCCAATACTGATGGGTTTCCCCATGAAGAAGTGCCAAAAATCATACTTTTCAACCAAATAGGGAACCCAACTGAAATACCACCAGGCAATAGGAGCTAATAGGATTCCGCTTACAATGAAAAAGCCGATCTTGAGATGGATAGATATCTGTCTATTAAAGATGAAAAATGCATAGAGGATGAGCAAAAATCCGGTGGGTAGTTTGGCCAAAACACCTAAAAGTGTGAATGCTGCGAAAAGAAACAGATTTAGCCAAACGCGCTTTTTCTCTTCGAAATAGCAGACTGCGTAATAAAAACCGATAATGACTAACGAAGTAGCGAAGGTATCAGGCATGATCTTGCGGCTGTAGGCGAACCAAATAGATGCCAACAAAATAATGGAAGCATTAAAAGCTGTTTCAGAACCAAAATACCGTTTCAGAAGTCGAAAGAAGAACCAAATTCCCAAACTGCTTACGATGAGGTTGATCAATCGCCCATACCAGTGTTGGTAACCAAAGATCTCAGAAACCAAATAATCCATGTAATTCAGAAGTGGAAATTCCATTCCCGTAATTCCCGTTTTTTCGCCCGCAAAATCAATGCGCGGATAAAGTATGTTTGCAGATCCCTCGTAGAAATTACGCGTAACCATCGTTCCGGTTGTTTGTCGCCAGTTATGTGCAACTTCCAACGGAGGATTGGTGATTCCGTACATACGGATCAGGAAGAATAGAATAATCCAGAATCGAATGTCTTTAAATAGGGGAAGAGCGAAGAATGATCTCACATGTTTTCTTTGGTATTGCTAAGTTAGGAGAAAAGTTTGAAAAGTGATTAGGGTATTTTTCCCACGGAACGCTTACGCCGTAGCTTTAGCGTTCCATGGGAAATAAGAATACATTATCTGTGATTTCGAACAAAGAAAAAAAGCGGAACTCTTTTCAGAACTCCGCTTTCACTATCTATTATTTCTTTTGGATTACTTTTTCGCAAAATTCGAAGCAAGAACCAAATCCTTCGTTCCATGCGTCCAGGAATAGAATCCTTCACCGGTTTTCACTCCTTTTTTACCGGCAGTTACCATGTTTACCAACAACGGACATGGTGCATATTTCGGATTTCCGAAACCAGCATGCAATACTTCAAGGATTGCCAAACAAACGTCCAAACCGATAAAATCAGCCAATTGCAATGGACCCATCGGATGAGCCATTCCCAATTTCATTACGGTATCAATTTCTTCCACTCCGGCAACTCCTTCATACAAGGTATAAATTGCCTCATTGATCATTGGCATCAAAATACGGTTTGCCACAAATCCCGGGTAGTCATTTACTTCTACAGGAACTTTATTCAGTTTCTTAGAAGTTTCCATAATCAGGTTCGTAACTTCATCCGTTGTAGAATATCCACGGATGATCTCAACCAGTTTCATAACAGGTACCGGATTCATGAAGTGCATTCCAATCACTTTTTCCGGGCGATTAGTTACCGAAGCAATCTTCGTTATAGAAATGGAAGAGGTATTCGATGCTAAGATCACGTCTTCAGAAGTCAAAGCATCCAATTGTTTAAAGATGTTCAATTTCAAATCAACATTCTCCGTTGCTGCTTCAACCACTAATTCAACACCTTTCACACCTTCTTCCATGGAAGTGAATGTGGTAATGTTTGCCAAAGTCGCAGTTTTATCTGATTCTGTAATAGCTTCTTTTGCTACCTGACGATCCAAATTCTTAGTGATTGTTGCCAATCCTTTATCCAATGAAGCCTGAGCTACATCGATCAATGACACTTTATATCCAAATTGTGCGAAGGTGTGGGCAATTCCATTTCCCATTGTTCCTGCACCGATTACTGCTACCTTTTTCATGAAGTAAGTTCTTAATTTTTCGTATGCGGCGCTTGGGCTATAGCTTCAGCGACGGCCCAAAGATAATCAAAGTTTGATTCTGTAAGAATGTCTCTATTTTGATTTTTCTGGGATTTATCTTAATTTGGTTCAAATCAATTACCGCCATGAAGATCAGCTTGTTCATCCTTAGTCTTTTTTGTACCGCTTTAACCTTTGCTCAAAATGAAGTGAGCACTATTTATTGGGGTACATGTATTTTGGATTTCCGTTATTCGCCTTTTCAGGTACTTTCCACAACGGCAGTAGATTCCAGGGAATGTGCAGCTTCCATTTGTGATGAGAATGGAAATTTGTTGTTTTACTCGAATGGAGGCAAATCTCCTTTAGCGCCAAATGTGCCCGCAGGTGCTTGGGGAGCAAACGGACAATATCTTCAGAATGGACAGAACCTGAGCCAGCTGGGTTGTTTAAGTTCATATCAGGGTGCGATTGTATTACCCGATCCAGCAGGAATCACTCCGACGAGTAAGAAATACTATTTGCTGACAAAAGATTGTGTGGAGGCCGCTTTGAATGGAAATGGCCCGGATAACTCGGGACTTTCTTACGGGGTTATTGATATGCTGGCTAATGGAGGAACCGGAGCCGTGATTTCTCAAAATAATGTGGTGGTTCCTTATATTTACACACAAGGGCATTCCACAGGCTGGGAGCCAATGAGTGTGGTGCTGGATGCGGACGGTGAACAGAAATCCGGAACATCGGGATATTGGGTGTTTTCGTATGTGGGGGATTCCCTTTACAAGATCCATTTTGGTGTCAATGGCTTTAATTCCTTTCAAAAGCTGTTTCCGGAAAGAGGAACAATTATCGTGGCGCCGGATAGAAATCATTTGATGATTCAGAAACACTTATATGATTTAGATCCTCCAACTGGTAACTTACAACTAAATTATACTTTTCCATCTGAGGCTTACTACGCATTTTCACCGGATGGCAAAAAATTATACCGGATGGAAGATAATAAATTGATGCAGTATGATTTAGATCAGGCCAATTGGCAAAGCAATTCGTATGAAGTAGCATCCTTTGCTTCACCGAATCGGCCGCTTATCTTATCACCATCCGGCAGTATTTTGGTTTATACAGCCTCTTTAATTGATGCACAAGTTGTTTGTCCAAACAATGCGGGTGTCGATTGTGGTTATGATCCAACCGATCTATCTCTTCAAGGGGGAACAATAAGTGGATTCCCTAATATCCCGGCGCATTACCTGTACAATGCCAATTCAAATTGCCATTTGGGACTTTCTGAAGAGGAAGAAAATAAATTTACCTTGGTGCCCAATCCATCCGGGGGGATTTTTTCGGTTTATCTGAATTCAGGTAATTTTTCCAAATTAACCCTTCGCATCATTGATCTCACAGGAAGAACGCTTCAGATAGAAGAAGTTTCTGGATTGAATGGTAAAGATCATTTGGAGGTTCGAACGGAAAATCTCCAAAATGGTGAGTATTTCCTTGAGCTTGTTCCCGAAGGTAACGAACCGGTTGTGAAGCGATTTTTAATACGATAGTAGGGGGAAACCCGGTAAATGCATCCTTCTTTTGTTCCCCATAAAGCATGAGAAGAATAATTTATTATTTTAGCCCTTCTAACTATTATTCATTATGGCTGAAAACACTTCTAACGGAGCTGATTATCAAATCAACTTCATCAACAACTCAACGAATGCGGGAAACTTTATGGTTTTCCAACAAGATCCAAATCTAAATGGCCCTGACATTGCTTCACTGGCTTGGATTACCAAATTTTTGCATCCCAATACAAATGGCTCGTTTAACTGGAAACTGGGATTTGATTTTGTTTGGATGGAGAATAAATCGCTTGCTTCGGGAATCACATCCGTTACATCTCAATGTATTCCTGCGGATTTGGTGACAAATAATACGATCATGCTGACGTATGATGGCGCGTATAATTTCACAGCGCAGCCACCTGCCACAACTGAAGGAAGTCTATACATTACGACAGATCAAACAATTCCGCCAAAGCAAGTAGGTGTTGGGATAGGAATGTCCGGTGCACCAACCTTTTTGGTTAGTGCCGAACCGAATTTCAACCTCACGTTTAGTCCACAACCGGATTATTGGATTGCATTTGGAGAATTCGAACAAGGACAAGTCTTAAATGTTAAGGAATTGACAAATAGCGCTCAAGTAGTGTTTCCTGAAGGGATTAATACAGTGAATATAACTTTGAATGCAGACAATACCTGGACCATTTTACCAGGATAAATAAGAATTTCTCTACTATTACTTTTGAACCGATCCCGATCTGCTTTGACTGGTCGGGATCGGTTGTTTTACTTCATAAAACCTCATCATTTTTTGGGGTGAAAATCGAAAGAGAGAATAGAGATGCTGATAGCTTTTCATAACTTATAGTCATGAAAGCTAGATTTTTAATTAGCTTTAAAAAAATTAATTATTATTTAATTCTCTTGCGTCGGGTAATCTTTTATAAAGATTTAGTTTTGCATTGAATTTTTTTATCATTCTACAACTTATGACTAACTTAAACAAGTTCTCCTGTTTAAAGTTCGTACTCTTTTTTGCCATTATTTTATCGGCAATCAGCGTACGTGCTTCTCATATGGCAGGATCCGAAATCACCTACACCTGTGTTGGACCCAATCAATATCAAGTTAAACTAGTTATTTACAGAGACTGCAGCGGTATCAGTGCAGATGCAAGTGCCGTAATCAACTATAGTAGCGTAGCTTGCGGTGTAAATGCTTCCCTACAATTGAATTTACAATCTACAACAGATATTACTCCCGTCTGTAATTCTGCCACAACAACGTGTGCCGGTGGTTCTGTACCCGGTGTTGAAAAATTGGTGTATCTCGGGGTTTTAACCTTGCCCAATGGGTGCAGCGATTGGATTCTGAGTTATGATCTTTGCTGCCGGAACGGGTCAATTACCAATCTGTCCAATCCTTCAAGCGAAGATATTTATGTTCAGACAACACTTAATAATGCACTTGGGTCTTGTAACAGTTCTCCTCAATTCACATCTGTTCCCCAGTTGTTTGGATGTGTAGGAAATACCATTCATTTTCAGCAACTTGCTTCCGATCCTGATGGAGATCAGTTGGTTTATTCCTTAGTGAATGCGAATTCTAATCCCGGGACTTCGGTAGGTTATGCTTCCGGATATAGTGGTGTCAGTCCCTTTACGGATCCGGCAACAATTAACCCAACTACCGGCGAACTAACAGTTACTCCGGGTGGAGCTCAGGTAGCCGTCATTTCTATTTTGGTACAGGAATATCGTGGAGGTGTATTAATCGGATCGGTTATTCGTGATTTACAAATTAATATTTCCAACTGTACGAATGCATTACCCGATGTTGGAGGTATTAACGGTGCCGCGAATGATTACGATATGACCATTTGTGAAAATTCACCAACTTGTTTTACAGTCAATTTGACGGACCCGAATACAGGTCAGCAATTAACGATTTCAAATAGTAATTTGCCTGCTGGTGCGACTTTTACGCTTACCGGAACTGGTGTAAACAGAACAGCAACGATTTGCTGGACTCCGACTTCAGGAGATATCGGAACTCATTATCTGACAATCAATGTGGAAGATAATGCATGCCCATATGTGGGTGAAAATTCAAAAGTGATCACACTGAATGTCGTTCCAAATCCAAATCCCTTGGTCAATGCGGGGCCGGATGTGACTGTTTGTGCTGGTTCGAGTACTGTTTTAAATGCTACAAATACAGCAGGTGCCACTTCATTGGTTTGGACACCGCCTACTGGTTTATCAGGGACAAATACCCCGAGCGTTACAGCTTCACCGGCTTCAACTACAAGTTATACCGTTTCTATTGTCAATCCGGATGGATGCAGTTCTTCGGATGTGGTTCTTGTTACAGTTGCAAGTGATCCGGTAGCCTCCGTTTTTCCAACAAGTATTTCTGTTTGCTCAGGTTCATCTTTTCTAGCTACCGGAAGCACGAATGTGGCAGGGATGAACTATCAATGGTTTGATCCTTCAATGGCAAGTTTAGGGTCGGGAGCATTTGCGGGTACAACATCTACTTTATCTATATCGGTTCCAACTACTCCCGGAACTTATACTTACATTTTTCGTGTAACAAATCCGATTACGAGTTGTTCATCAGAGACAACAATTTTAGCTACAGTAGGTTCTCCTCCAGCATTGCCAAGTTGTGTAAATATTTATGCTTCTCCAACGGGAAATGCTGCCTCATCAGGAACTCAGGCAAGTCCAACAACCATACAACATGCTTTGGCTTTGGCTCAATGTAATAATGCAGTAATTAAGCTTGCAATCGGAACATATACCATTGATGCTGCACTTACTTTAAGCAGTTTTGTTACGATCGAAGGAGGATTTGATCCGGGAAATGCATGGACAAAAACAAGCTTGGCAGGAGCCACTACAATTACCCGAAGCACGGTTGCACCGGAAGGTGTCGCGGGCTCTCAGCGTTTGGTGGTTTTTTATGGAAATAGTGCAACAGGATTTCGTCTGCAAGACATAACAATCCGCACAGCAAATGCAAACCTCCCAGGAATGTCCACTTATGGAATGCATCTAACGAATTGTTCCAATTACAATATTGTTCGCACACAAGTTTTACCCGGAACAGGTGGGGCAGGATCGGGAGATGATAACGTTGCAACGTATAATTCTACTTGGGATGGCGCCAACGGAACAAATGGTGCGAATGGTATTACTGGTGGAGGACCGCAATGTACTTGTAATATTGGTACTGATAATGGAGGTAATGGAGGTAATGGTGGCGCTGCAGGAACAGGTGGAGTGAATGCACTAATTATTGGTGGTTCTGCTGGAAATGGTGGCGCAGGTGGTGCAGGTGGTGCTGGTCGACCTGATAACACTGGTGCAGCTGGATTTGCTGGAACAGGTGGTGCAGCAGCACCTACAGGTGGTATAGGAGGTACAGCCGGTACAGCTGGTAATGCGGATGGTAATGGGACGAGCACTTCGAATGTAGGAAATGGTGGCGCAGGAGGAGTTGGAATTGCTGGAACAGTAGGAACAGCAGGAACAAGTTCTCATGTAGCAGGATTTTTCTTGCCTGGTAACGGTACCAATGGAACTGCAGGTCGCGGTGGCGGCGGCGGCGGCGGCGGTGGCGGCACTGGTAGAGATACTGATGGTTGTGATGCTGCCGGTGGTGGTGGATCTGGTGGTGCTGGCGGCGGCGGTGGTGGCGGCGCAGGTAGAGCAGGATCCGGAGGAGGAGGATCTTTCGGGATTTATCTATTTAACAATGCTGCTGGAGGAAATGTGATTCAATCGAATGTAACAGCAGGAACAGCAGGAGCTGCGGGTCTTGGAGGTCGCGGTGGAAATGGTGGAAATGGTGGTGCGTCTGCACTTGGAAACGGTTGTACAAATGGTGATTCGGACGGAAATAGAGGTGGATCTGGTGGTGCCGGTGGAATAGGAGGAGCAGGTGGTAACGGTGGAAATGGTTCCGCTGGTGTTTCAATCAATGTTCATTTAGAAAGTGGTACAGCCTTAACAACGAACGTCAACAACTTTAACTTAGCAGGACAAACTACTATTACAGTCACGAATGTTAGCTGTACTAATACGAACGTAACATATACTTCAGCTGCGCCAGGTGGATGGGATTTCGATCTAACAACCAATAACGCTGCACCCGCAATTGCCGGTGCGGTGAGTCCGACAATTACTCAATATTCAGCTACAGGAAGATACAATATCGGAATGGGAGCGAATACATATACTGGTTTTCACCGGATTGCCTATGATGGTGGATTGGTTCCTGAAATTGCAACCAATGCAACAGTCGTAACAACAGATGTATACCAATTATGTGTTGGATCATTTGCCAATTTCCAAAGTGTTTATTCTGCGGATTCATATAGCTGGAATTTTGACGGAGCAATTACAAATCCGGGATCTGTTCAAACAGTCAACTCACAATTCAATACTCCGGGATATTTTACAATCACATTGACTTTGGTTACTGATTGTTGCGGGCCTTCAACTCCGAAAACTATTTATTTACATGTTTTACCTGTTCCGGCAGTTACTGCTTCAGGAGCAACAAGTGTATGTTCAGGAAGTGATGTGACTTTAACAGTGAATGGATTTAATCCTGCAGCAAATATCTTAAACTGGAGTCCAACCGGTTCAATTATCTCGCAAACAACGAATACAGCAACGGTTTCACCAACAAGCAATGTAACTTATAACGCAACGGTTACTTCGTATCAAACTGCTGGTGGAAACACCGTTCAGGGTTGTCCGGTTACATTGAATTTCCCCATTACGGTTCAACCGAATCCTTTGGCAAACCCAATTGCAAGTTCGGTTTCATGTGGCAATAACGGTTCTGTGACTTCCACTCCAACGCCGGCGGGGAATTACAATTTCACCTGGTCGAATGGAAGCACGGTAAACGGAGTTCCGAGTTCAAGTATCACCAATCTAGCTCCCGGAAATTACTCCGTAATTATTGTCAATGCGGTAACTGGTTGTACTGATACTGCTGCAGTGAATGTTTACCCTACAAGCGGACAACCTAACTTGTTTGTAACGGCAAATACACCAGCTTGTGAAGGAAGTGCAAATGGAGCTGCAACCGTTAATACAATGGGTGGTACTCCAACATATACCATTAACTGGAATGGAATAAATTACCCCAATACAGGAACATTAACGCAAACCAATCTTCCGGGAGGAACTTATCCGGTTTCGATAACAGATAATAATGGTTGTATCTCCAACTCTTCCGTAACAATTCCTGAATTGCTTTCTCCGGATTATACCATTACAACAAATTCACAACCTTGTGCCGGATTGGATGGAATCTTCTATATCTCCGGAACGGATGGTGCTGTTTTGACTTACAATTTTGGAGCAGGAAACAGTACGATCGTGTTAACTCATCACGATCAGGAAATCATTATTCCGGGAATCATGACTTCTCAGACCATGTATTTGGTTTCTGTAGATGGGAACTGTTTGGTTCCATTGACCTCAAGTGTGACATTGGTTGTTGATCCATGCGGATTAGGAGTAAGTTTAACCGGGTTCAATGCAGCTTGTAAAGACCGGGTCGTTGATTTCTCCTGGACAACAGAGTCTGAATTCAAAAACGACTACTTTACCTTGGAAGGAAGTACGGATGGTGTGAATTATGAAACCATCAAAATTACGGATGGTGCCGGAACTACGAATGATCCTCAGGCTTATTCAGTGACTTTTGATCGTACAAATCCGAACATGATCTATTTCAGATTGAAACAAACGGATTTGGATGGTTCGGTGACAACCTTCAATCCGATTACGGTGGATTGTGAGATCAGTGAAACGGAACTTTATGTGTATCCGAATCCATCCAACGGGAATTTCGTAGCAGTTTTAAATATGAAGAACCTATCAAAAGTAGCTGCTATGCGAATCGTTGATTTGACCGGAAGAACTGTTCGGGAGCAAGAATACACCACTTCTTCGGGAATGAATCAATTATACATCCACGCTGGTGATCTTCCAAAAGGTGAGTACTTCTTAGAAATTACTCCTGAAGGTAAAACGCCGATGATAGAACGATTCATTATTCAATAATAAAGCTTGTAAATAAGGAAATAAAAACGGGTTGATACTTTAGCTATCACCCCGTTTTTGCATAAAGTGCAGAACTTTAATACCGCATAACGCGTTCCGTGGGTTCGTCAAACATTTTTTTACGCAGCGTCCGCGGAAAGTGGCTGGAAGATGAGTAGATCAATTTTTCCCGAAAATGCTTTTTAATTTTCTTTACAAATGCACTTCCTCCTTCGATCGTGGCAAAGAAGACAGAATCCCGTTCTTTCCTGAAATAAAGGGTAGCATTTGACTTGAATTTAAATGCGTGAAGTTCCGTCCATTCCGAATGAGAAATAACCCAGCGGCTTTGCCTTTTGCGAAATATTCCGAAACGCCTCCAGGGTTTGGTGAAGATGATGGCTTCCGGGGTGATTTCCATTACAGAATACATAAAATAAATAAGCTCCAGGTAAAAGATGAAAATCAAAAAACTGATAATCACCCAGATAAAGTAAATCACACTCAGGTATTCCCTTCTAATTCCCCAAAGAATGATTTCATAATTTACGCAAAGAATTACGACTCCTAAAAACAGTAGAGGTATCAAGTTAAGTGTGTTTCGATATTTTGCAGATCGATACATAACTTTTGATTTACCATTGATTTGGAAGTTACTAAATACGACTTCCTTATGCAAAAAATCTTTGTTAAAGTTTAGAAGTAGAATTGACAGGTGTACCAATTTTCCGTTTTCGTCTTATTAATTTACCCGCTCACTCGTATTGTGAACGGGTACCAGATTGAAAAGTGAGCGGATATGAGTAAAGAAATCAATACAGTTGTAGGAGATATCTACATCGGAAAGGGAGCAGGTAAGATGATTCTGGATGATATGCTTCAGGCGAAAAGATCCATTCAGGTCATGTCGCCTTATTTATCAGCCGGATTGGTCGATATCCTCCTGGATCGGTTCCGGCTTGGCGTAGCTATTGAATTGGTAACCTCTGATGAGATAGAGGATCACAAACACACAGATAAAAACAGTTACCAAATAATCAAACAGCACAAACATGTAGACGAAGAGCTGAAAAGTAAAAAGCAACTCTTTCATTGGACTGGAATTGTGGGAATGATCGTGTTCGGTTTCTTTGCTGCTGCAAAATTGGCAGGTGTGTTATCTGACTCAATCGAACCTTCGGGTGTGATCCAATTCGCCCTGTTTGCTCTTCTCACACTGATCGGAAGATTTATGTGGAAACATGCCGATGGAATCAACTTTTGGTATTATTCCTATTCCTCCTTGTTCCCGATCAAAATATTTTATTCTTATTTCTCGCGCAAGAAGAACGATCGCTCGAAAGCATTCAACCTGCACAGCAAGTTATACATCATAGACGACCGGATAGCCTACCTGGGTTCTGTAAATTTTACCCGATCCGGTTGCTTATTGAATCACGAAACCCGAATCCGGATCACCGATCCCGAAGCCATTGATCAACTCAAACAAGAATTCGAGGAATTGCTGTATAATGATCATTACAACCACAGAAGCCTGGACGAATGGGGCAGGGAATTGTATGAGGGCATGGTTGGGTGAGCGTTTGTATTTTCTGTCAGTTCGAGTTCCTGACAGAAGCGCAGCGGATCGTCAGGAGTATCGAGAACGACTTGATTCGGTAATTTTTGGCATCTTTGTGGAATGGAACCGAAAATCACCACCAACTCGTATCAATTTAAAGCTTCTGAGTTTGCAGCACTCTATGCGGGATACCTGTTACAGAAATTCTGGTTTATAATTCTTCCTGTTTTAGGAATTATACTTGGAACGTTTATTTATGATACGATTAAAAGTCCCTCCGTATTCTCATTCATTCCTTTTGGACTATTTACCTTGATTACCATTCGGGTGCGTTACCGATTTATCAGCAAATTGAGAAAAAATCCGGGAATCGGTAGTTTACGCATTATGAAGGTTTTCGAACACTGCATTGAAATAGAAGATCACGAAGGAAAAGAAACACCATTTTACCTTGTAGATATAGAAAAAGTAGTTTCCTTACGAAAGTACTACCAGTTCTATTTGAAGACCAAACAAACCTTTTGGATCCCGAAAGGTTATTTCAAAACCCCGGAAGATGAAGTTCTGTTTGAAGAGCATTTAAGAGAGAAGGGGAAGATGGGGTGATAGTTGTATCATTTATTATTCAACACCTCAACTATCCTGCGATAAAGCTCTTGTATCTTTTCTTCCGATAGAGGAAAAGGAACTTTGGGAGCGTATGCATGGGTGATTTTCGGCGAATCAACTTTACACCATTCTACCAGTTTCCGGATCCCTGACGGAGTAATCACTCCCTCTTCATTTTCACACTTGGAACATTCAAAACTAATGAGTCCCTGATCACGACCTAAGCCAATAACTACAAACCGCTTATTATCCTCTTGCTGCAATCCATATTGGATGTAGTGAGACTGATCCTCTGCTACCAGCTTAATCTGATCTCCGTCAAAAGAGGTTTGATCTATCTCATTGAATCCCCACCAGAGATAGGTTCTCCCATCCACTACAATTTTGCGCTTTCCTTTTTTACTGATTGCCATTTGGATGAAGATAGGAGATTTTTAGAGATTTAAATTGTTTTGTATTATTGTGGAACTAATTTACTATTCATGTCAAACGCGAATCAAATTTTGGAGCGGATCAAAGTCATTCGTCAATTCCAGCCAAGCGCTATTCGGAATTCAATAGGTATGTTTTTCTTACAGCTTATTTCTTTTTTAGGAGCAATAGGATGCATTATTTCAAGCATCTTTCTTTTGGGGACCCGAATATTGAAGAATGACTCTGTTCCCGAAAAAGAAATAATCCTTATCTGCATGCTGTTGTCTTTAACATTATTATTACTGCTGATTTTAAAATTGACTAAAATGGTGCGCAGGAGAAATGGGTATATCCTGGAGTTGAATGAGGTGTTGGATGAAGAGGAACAAAAGAAATAAACTAGTCGGATGACACACAAAAATTTCCTTCACGGGAGATGAAATGACTAAGTATAGATCACCCGACTATTACCCGAGTATTACCCGACTATACTTCGTCTTTTGTATGAATTCTTAACAACTTGTCCCGACACTTCGGGATTCCATATTAACCCTTTACAGAGTTTTTGAATTCATCCTGATACCCGGAAGGGGTCGTCAGGGTTAATTTCTAACATTTGAAAAGGAGCCACCTAAAAGCAGCGCTTTTACATCAACTTAAAACCAATCGGCATGCGCACAAAACGCGCTCTTTTTTCTCCCTTGCAGATAATTGGTTCAATGTGGTTGATTTTTCCAAGACTTAAAATTGCTTCTTCATCAAGGGCAGCATAAACGCCTTTTTTAACGACCACATTTCTGATTTCTCCCTCTGAAGTTACTAGCATTTCAAGGTAAACTTTTCCTTGAGCACCATTTTCGATCGCACTTTGAGGATAACGAACAGTTTCAGCTAACTTTCTGAGGAAAAGTTTGCGCTCTTCACCATGTACTTGCAGACTGTCCGGGTGCCCACAGGTAGAGTCAACAGGGATTTCTGTTGCGGTAACATCGCTCATTGCCCGCTTCATAATGAGTACATTTTCAGCAGAACGTCTATGCAGATAATAGCTTTCTGCTATATCTTCTTTTTTCTTAGTTGCAGATATCTGAATGATCTCAGATTCGTAATCCAAATCATTAGTACGAACATCTAATAATACTTCTTTCAATTCGCTCTCAAAAACCACACTTCCTGTTTTGTCAGTGATTCCGGTATAAATAAGAACATTTTCATCAGAATAAGCGCGAATTTCAATGCCGGAAGCAAGAATGCCGCCTTCTTTATAGATCGTTATTTTGATTTGATACCCCCAAACAGGAACTGCACAGATCAGTGTGATGAGACTTAAAAGTGATTTCATCCGACAAATTTATAATAATTACGTCCCGATAGCTATCAAGATACGAAGTAGGAATCGTTTGTCGTTAGCTGAAATTTCTCAGCTTGCGGGTATTTAGATGGCCCTTACGCTAAGAATCGTAACAAACAAAGAGAATGGAGCGAAAAAAAGCATTCGGTGTTTGAGTTCGATTCAGCCATGGCTGAACGGACGAGTTTTGAATGCTTTCGCGCAATGATCTGTAGTTTGTAGATTCTTTAGTACAGGCCTAGCCTTTTTGCCTACTTTTTTGGCAATGAAAAAAGTAGGATATAGAAAAAAGCGTATTTTTAGCCCCATCGATCACTCATGCTATGAAAACAATTCTTACCCTTCTTCTCTGCCTCCTTACAAAAGGAATGATCGCCCAAAGCGCAAACCTGCTCTTCGAAATAGACGGTCACTACATTTTTGCCGATACAAGCGGGAACGTTGCTTTTGGGAAACGTTTCAACACGATCTACATCATGCGAGAGGAAGAGTACATTGTCTCTACTACGGATTATAAGTATGGAGTCGTTCGAAACAATCAAATCGTTTTTCCTTTTGAATACGATCAGATATCTGGCTTGCAACCAACTTATAACTTTCACTTGTATGTGCTGGGTCGTCAGAAAAAGCATGCACTTGCAACTTCAGATGGAGTCATTCATACCGGTTTTGATTACAAATGGATTACTGAATACAATTTGGATCATTCCTCTAAAAACAAAGGAATCAATAACGATGGGGCATTCTTTCAATTGAAAAATGGAGAGGAAATTCAATTAATGTATGTCAGTAAAGCCAATAAAAGTACATTTCTCACAAACGCACCTGTTGGAAAAATCGAGGACTCGCATGGAGTGTTTATGTTTCAAAAAGGAAAGCAGCAAGGCATGTTTGAATTCGATCCGGCTACTGCTTCAATGAAAACCATTCATTCGTATGCAGAGCAGTATTTTGATTTGAGATCTTCTTTTTATACCATTTGGGATACTAAGAAAGAAGTCACAAAACGATATTCCTACTCTCACAAACTGCTTGAAACTTCGAAAGGCTTGGAACTTTATGAGGAATTGGTTTACAATGGAGTGGAGAATGTGGAAGGATATGACCTTCCTCCTGTTGAAGAGTCTATTCAACTCACCGATTTGGAGCGCGCACGATCGATGTTAAAGAGAGGATACACAGATCATATTTTTGGAGCATTCAAAAGATTGGATATGTCGCCATCACTGGTGGATGTGTTATTAAAATATCATGCACAGTTTGATGTTAGTGGTGAAAAAGGAAACTGGCAGGTCAAAGCACATTTCTGGCAGAGAATGCAGAAACGGAGTCAGAAAGATACCAGTTTTCAGGTGATAGCAGATGAACTTTTAATCCCTGAATTTGGAACAGGAATCATTCTTACGAAAACAGGAAAATTGCACGGAGCGGTGGATAGCCGCGGGAATGTGATCTTTGAACCTCGGTTTAAGACATTGGAGCGTTTGCGTGGTGAAGACGGAGACGATTGGCTTCTGGTGAAGACGGGGAAGGAATCCACGTTGTATTATTATGATCCGGTGAAACAAAAAGTACACGTGGTTGCGAAAGGAGAAAATAAGGATGAGTTTGAGCTCCATTCAGATTATCTTCTGGTAAAACGACCGAAAGGAAAGAACAAGTACGATACAAAGTTTGTGAAATGGGTTCCACCGCTTTTGGGGAATGATCCGATTATTTTTGACCGGAATGATTTTTATGACAGCATAACACAGTCCGAAACATTCTCCTATTTTTTCACTATTTCCCGTGATGGAAAAAAAGGTGTTTTGTCCTCTATGGGACAGCCTGTAATAACGTGTAAATATGATTCTATTCAGCTGAACGCCTATTTTTGTCCGCTTATTTCAAGATATCAGAATCTGCCGGATTATCAAATAGTGCAACCCGTTTTTTCAGCATACTTGAATGGGAAAAAGCATATTTTTCATCCCACAAACAACGAGGGCTCAGGTAGATTGATTCACTCTTTTGAGGATGGTTCATTGAATGCTGCAGCAACCATTTCGGATGACGGTTTGTATGTAATAGATAATCTAGGAAATAATAAAGTAGAAATCTATTCCATCGATGGAAAGAAATTATCAAGAGAACCCGTGTTTCTTCATTCGGATAATAAAAAAATGGCTGCCTTCACGAATGGATATTGGTACCTGAGAGCAGAAGATGCGCAGAAAAAAGAAGTTTTAATTGGACAAAATGGCGCCTGGTTTGAACTTCCTAAATAGTTATCAATGTTCTAATTATCAATTGTCAATAAGATCTATCTTGATAATTATGTCATTGCTAATTGATATTTTTTTTCAACGTCAATTCAGAATGAGTGATTTGCTTACTAAAAAAGCTTAAAAAAAAGTGCTTTCAATTAATTTTTAAAGTTTTGGGTTTACTTTAGTTGGCAACTGACACTAACTAAAAAGAAACCATGAATCAACTCATTAAAATCGGACTGATAGGAATTGCTGCTTGTTGCACTGTGATCTTCCATTCTTGCAGTAATGGAGTTGAAAAGAATCGGGTGAAAGAGAAGTCTGAACTTAACTTAATCACAAAAAAGAGCTCAACTAATTTATCACAAACGAAAGTCAGTCAAAAAGAAACTCCAACAAATTTTGTCAGGTCGGGTAAACAACCTCTGCGATCCCAATTCGTTTCTCCTTCATCGGGAAATGACCAAAATTCGCTGGAGGCTCTGAAAAGATCCCTTCAATCAAAACCACAAACATTCACTATTTCTTCCAATACGGATACCATCATTGTGGGAAATGCCGGAACGCGTGTGCATATTCCTGCGGCTTCTTTTGTAGATCAGGAAGGAAAAGATATTGAAGGTGAAATGGTTTTTTCATTGATCGAATGCTACACTCCTTTGGAAATGTTTGCACATAATTTAAGTACCAGAACAATTGATGGGAAACTGCTCGAAACGGGCGGTTCTGTATTCATTGACGCAAAACAAGCTGGTGATCCCGTTCAACTAAAAAGAGGCCGTTCATTGAAAATAGATTTCCCGAAAGGAGAGGAGGATTTGGCAGGAATGCAGGAATTTGAAGGGGTAACTGCCGGAAATGGTGTTGTAGAGTGGAAAAGTCCTTCTCAAAGTAAAAGAGGAATCAAAAAGGAAGTCAGACAAAATAACCTCGCTCAATCGGAATCAGGAATGAATGTTACTTCAAATGGAGCTCCAACCATTTATTTGATCGAAATGAAAAAGCTAGAAGGGAAAATGGATTTGTCTTCGGCAAAATTGAATAATGGAGAGGGCACTTTTTCAGATTGGCTTGAAAAACAATCTCTAAAAGATGGTTTGTTGAAAGAACGTTTCAATAACGGGTACCAGGTAGAAGTTAAAATGTATTTTGACAACAAGGGAAAGGTGTCTGAAATAAAGTCGACACTCTTGGTTGAAAAGAGCCTGCTGGATCAATTGACCAAGTTGTTCAGGAAAGCACCGGCTTTAAAGAAGGTTCATTCAAGAGAACCCTATTCGGTCATTTTAAAAGGAAAAACAATCAATAAACAAAAAGAACTGAAGGATTATTACACGAAGAACGACCTGAAATGGGATTCTAGCTATGATTTTAATTTGTCTCAAACGAATGGATATTATTCGTTGAATATTCCATGGATTGGTTGGGTCAATTGCGATAAATTCCGTGATAATCCAGCGCAAAGAGTGAGTATGGCAGTGAATAAATCTGAAAATACTTCTGTGTTTATGGTGTTTACGAAAGTAGCTTCCCAAATTTATCCAACTCAGATTGGGAATGAGTATCAATTTTCAAATATTCCCTTAGGTGAACCGATTCGACTCATTGCGCTGCGTGTGGAGAAAGACACCATTTTCCTTGAAAGATTGGATACAAAAGTTGTTTCCGGAAATGTAAAAGTGGCTCCGTCTATCAAAGCTTCCAAAGAAGATATTAAGCAAGCTTTTGAGCTTTAATTCGTGATTCAGCATTCGCAATTCGTAACTCGCAACTCGCAATTAATTCGTAATTCGACATTCGGAATTAGCAATTATCGTATCTTGTAGCATCTTCGATTTGTTCTTCCTGAGAATTGATTTCAATTTTACAGATGAATTGCAACGAGTCGGATGAATTAAATGAATACTATGAGTGAACAAAAAATGGCAGTCTTAATTGATGCCGATAATGTGCCTTATTCAAGCATCAAAGAGATGTTGGAAGAAGTGGCGAAGACTGGAACACCTACTATTAAGCGTATCTATGCAGATTGGACCAAACCCAATGCAAACGGATGGAAAGGAGTTCTTTTGGAAAATGCAATTACCCCGATTCAGCAATATAGCTACACCAGCGGAAAAAATTCAAGCGACAGTGCTTTGATCATTGATGCGATGGATATTTTGTATTCACAGCAAGTAGATGGTTTCTGTATCGTTTCCTCAGACAGTGATTTCACACGCCTTGCAACGCGTTTGCGCGAATCCGGTAAAAAAGTAATGGGAATTGGTGAAAAGAAAACACCGCTTCCGTTTATCACTGCCTGCGATAAATTTGTATACATCGAGATCCTGAAACAAAAACCAGCACCTTCCAAATCCGAAACAAAACAAAAGGCAAACAAAAAAGAAACGGCTTCGATAACTCCAATGAATACAGTGGATCAGAATTTAGTTGCGCTATTGAAAGACAGCGTGAGTGATCTGGCAGACGAAACAGGCTGGACATTCCTTGGTGAATTAGGGAATTTCCTTCAGAAAAAGAAGCGCGATTTCGATCCGCGGAATTATGGCTTCCAAAAATTACTTCCGCTCATCAAAAGCACCGATGAATTTGATATTGATATCCGCGAAACAACCAATAAAAACACCAAACACATCTTTGTGAAGGTGAAAGAATAAGCGGATAGTTTATTCCGCTATTTCCTGTAGGAGTTAACAAACATCAATTGTTTGAGTGGTTCCTGTTCTTCGGCAGTCAATTTTAAATCAGTCATCAGCTGAATCATTTCATCTTCTAAAAAATAGGGATTATAGCCTAAGTTGTAAACCAATTGACAAAGCTGTTTTGAATCGATGTGAATGCCCTTTTTTCCATCCGGATTCAGTTTTGATAAGGCGTTTTTCTCCTGCTCCCGAACCTTCTTCAGTTCGTGGATCATTCCGTCAAACTTATCGCGAGGCATTTTGGTAATGTGCGTGCTATTCAATGCTTTTTTTAACTCATCTTCCGTTAGCATTTGTGTTGTAAAGGAAAAAAGAGTATCTGCTGCAAAATCAGCCGCATAATCATTCAGATCGTAAGGGAAGTTATTCCAATTGTTCATTTGATCGAGGGAATAAGACACATTGGTTTTCAACTGTTCGTAAGGACCCTTGAGCCTTTTATCAAACCAGCCGCTGGAATAAACTTTGCCGTTAGTGACAACAATCTTTACGGCATTTCCAGGTTGGTGATATTCGGATAATTGATAGCGGTTTCCATTTTGCATTACCTGGTTCGCAGAATAGTGGTTCCATTTCTTACCATCCAATTCCTGAGTTTTGGTAGTATAACCTACTATTATTGAATCGGTAACAGACAATACATAAACAACTGTATTTAGAGCGCTTGGCAGGAAATAGTAGTTTCCGTTCTTCAGTTTGGTCTGGTACCTGTAAGGGTATACCTCTTTGGAAAAGGAAGTATCGATTTTCCCGTCGGCCTGTGTGATATAAACTGTTCCGTCATAATCACGAATCAAACCGTTTCTGATTACCTGATTAATGGAATCATTGGAGCTTGTAATCTTTTCAGGTTTCCGCTTGAAGTATCTGCCCTCAATGAATGAAATGGTGTAAATGGGATTGCTATTTTTGAAATAAGTGTAGATTACTCTGATTTTGTCCGTTTCCGGTATAGACTCGGTTTGTGATTTGAAAACCACTTTTTTGTTTGTATCAAAGCGATAGTGCTGATAAGAAGTTGCCGATCTGAGAATCGAATCCTGCACGGTTCCGTTTGGATGATAAGTCAGGCGATAATCCGGATAACTTTCAGCAACGCGCTTTCCTTTGTTATTATATTGAATGACCTCACCGTCCGGGTTAAATTGATTGCTTAGGAAATGTTTGGATTCAATCGTTTTGGTCTTTAAAGCAGATTCAATATCCTCATTCGTGTAAGCTGTTTTTTTGGTGTTGTAGATGCGGTAAACAAAGGTTCCGGGCTCCATAGTTACTTTACTTTCCCCTTTGATAGAAGCATGTCGGTGAATTTCGATATCGGTATTGGGGGAAAAGAAAAGTGTATCTTCCAGAAGCAGCATATAGCGTTCATTCAGGAAGACATTTCGGTCGTAATTGGCAACAGTGAAAAAACCTTTTGGCTTGCTTCCAGCAAAATAAGGCCCTTTTTTCCAATATTCCTGCTCATTCGGCGGGTTATTATCATGCGTTCGAATAGCATTTTGATATCCTACCAGATTTCCGTGATCGTATGTTTTTGAAATGGTATGAGTAATTGTTTTTTCAGTAAACTTCCCATGAAGTACCTTGTTGATATGGTATCCGGTTATGATGAGGTCACGATCCGTTTTTTTATACGTGCCGTCCGGGAAATACACTTCTTCCATTTTTATTTTAGATGCCGATTTTGGTTCCGGATAGTTGGCTTTTTCCGGCTCTTTAATCTTGAACGGATCCGGTTCCTGGGCAAATGATCCATAGGATAGGAGTAGAAAAAAGAAAATGCAGTGGTATTTCATGGACAAACATTTAATTGCATGCTAAAATAGTCCGTTTTAATGATTTTGAATTAATTAGAATAATATTTTCAACCTATAGTAGGGATGCGATGCTTCACGTCCCTACTTGATAATTACCACGTTTATAATTAATATTTAAATCAACATCCGTCATCCCAGGGGCCGTCTTTCGTTACAATTTTAAAGGAATCTCCTGTAAAGCGAACCAGGCCGCCGCCGCCGCCAATCCAAAACATGCCGAAACGATCCTGGTAAAATGCCTGTACGGCACTCATGTGAAGTCCTTGCTTTTCATTGAAATTGTAAATTTTCTGATTCTGGTAGATATAAATTCCGAAACCTTCACACGAAAACCAGATGGTTCCTTTTTGATCTTCATAGATTGTCCAGACTTCATTGCCACCAATTCCATTTTTAGAGTTGAAATTGGTGAAACCTTTTTTACTCTTCTCCAAAGGATTGTATTTACTCACTCCGTGTTCCATTGAACCAAACCACATATTTCCTTGTGTGTCTTCCAGGATACAAGTCAGATCATTCGAACACAAACCCTCTTTCTCAGAAAGTTGCTCGAAAGTTTTTCCGTCATATTTGAATGCACCTTTGTCTGCAGTGGCAAACCACATGTTTCCCTTTTTATCTTCAGTGATTGAGCGAATCCAGCTTTTTTCTGCATTCGGAATAGGAACAGTTTCAAAATTTGTCCCGTTAAATCGACACAATCCCTGAACCGTTCCTACCCAGATCGTTCCTTTGCTGTCATGGAAAATACTCCAGGTACTTTTATTACATAAGCCCTCCTTTTCGCCGAAATTCTGAAAGTTTCTACCGGATTCTGCAGAGAGGTCAAATCTGGAAACTCCGTTATTTGTTGAAAACCATACTTTTCCCTGCTTGTCTTCCACAATTCCTGTAATCTGCGAACCACTCAGCCCTTCGCGGGTATTCAGGTAAGAAAGTTTATATCCGTCAAAAAGCGCCAAGCCGTCAGCGTTCGTGCCAAACCACAAAAAACCTCTGCTATCTTGGAAAATACGCCGCACATACTCGCTCACGGTATTGCTATAGTAACAAGGAGGTTGAGGGCCATAGACCAACGTATCGTCCTGGTGATCTGTTTTAGAAATGAATCCTTCTTGCTTTTTAATGTCTAAAGCCTGAGCGCTGTAAAGGCAAAGAACCAAAGAGCTTCCAATGATTAAAAGTGCTTTCATAATTTTCTTGTTTCCATAAAAATAGAGTATACTGATTTTAACCCGTTTAAAGCAATGTAAATTAGTGTAAAAGTTCCTGCAGATGAAGCGAATAGTGCTGATTTATTCTGAATTCATACCATTGTTAATACTTCTGTGTTCCTCTGCGATCCTCCGTGGGAGAAAAGAATGCGCGCCATCTGCGGGGAAAAGCAAAAGAGCTCTGCCGAAGGCTGAAATCTGGTTCCCCATAAAAAAAAATCTGCGTAATCAGCGCCATGCGCCAACGCTGACCTTGCTCCACCAAAGCGGTTACGCGAAGGTGAAGAGCTAAGGTTTAAGCGTTCTGCGGGAGAAATTCAAGTGCGGTTTATTCGAGATTTATTGCACCAGTATTCTGAATTGATACCAATGTATTTGCCTTGTAATCTTCTTTAACTCCTCCATAAGAACCCCTGAATAATTTATCTGCGTAATCAGCGCTATCTGCGGGAGAAATTCAAGTGCGGTTTATTCGAGATTTATTGCTGTGTTATTCTGAATAATCCCTAAATTTGGGACTCATTAACGAAGCAATTTTATGATTCAATTATCAAATCGCGTATTGGAAATGGAAGAGTCGGCTACCTTGGCCATGTCTCGAAAAAGTAGAGAATTACGAGCGCAAGGAAAAGACATTATTTCATTAAGTTTGGGTGAACCCGATTTTCATACTCCGGATTTTATCAAAAAAGCAGCCCAAGAGGCGATGGAGCAAAACTTTACAACTTATACACCGGTTCCCGGATACGATGATTTGAGAGATGCGATTGCCAATAAGTTTAACCGCGATAATGGAATTCCCTACAAACGCGAAAACATTGTTGTTTCAACAGGTGCAAAACAATCCATTGCCAATTTGGTAATGGCTGCAATCAATCCGGGTGATGAGGTGATTATTCCTGCTCCGTATTGGGTTTCCTATGCTGAAATCGTGAAAGTTGCCGGCGGAATTCCGGTGGTGGTTCCCACTACGATTGAAAGTGATTTCAAATTCACTCCGGATCAGTTCCGAAAAGCACTTTCTCCAAAGTCAAAAATGATGATGTTCTCGTCTCCATGTAATCCTACTGGAACAGTATATACAAAAGAAGAATTAAGAGCATTGGCTGATGTTGTTAAAGAAAATCCGAATCTGATTGTCATGTCTGATGAGATTTATGAGCACATCAATTTCGTAGGTCATAATCATTCCATGGCACAATTTGACGATGTTCGTGAGCAGATCGTAACCGTAAACGGAGTTTCGAAAGCTTGGGCAATGACAGGTTGGAGAGTTGGATATATTGGTGCGCCAAAAGAAATCGCGGATGCATGTAATAAAATTCAGGGACAATTCACCTCCGGTACTTGTTCTATTGCACAACGCGCAACAATTGCTGCAGTAAATGCAGATCCAGCGATTTTGAAAGACATGGTGAAAGCGTTTGAGAACAGACGTGCATTGGTTCTGGAAGCATTAGACAAAATGCCTGGTGTTAAAACAAATAAACCCGGAGGAGCATTTTATGTATTCCCGGATATTTCCAGCTTCTTTGGTAAAAAGAATGGAGCAACAACGATCCAAACTGCAGAAGATTTATGCATGTACTTATTGGATAAAGGAGTTGCTTTGGTTTCGGGAGAAGCTTTTGGTGATGCCAACTGTATGCGTATTTCGTATGCAGCTTCTGAAGAAACATTGACAGAAGCAATGAAACGCGTTGCAAACGCATTAGCAGAATTGAACTAGAATGACAATACACGAAATACTTGCTGCATTCAAAACCAAGCGCATCTTAGTGATTGGTGATGTGATGATAGATGAATACATGTTGGGAAAAGTGCACCGCATCAGTCCGGAGGCGCCTGTTCCGATCATTAGTTTGGGAAAGGAAGAACAACGCCTTGGAGGAGCAGCGAACGTGGCTTTGAACCTACAAGCTCTTGGAGCAACTCCTATGTTGTGTGCTGTGGTAGGGAATGATAAGAAAGGAAACGATTTTCTTGAATTGCTCCGCGACCAGCAAATGCCATTGAATGGAATTCTCCTAAGCGAAGAACGTGTTACTACGGTAAAAACACGGGTTATTGGAAACAATCAGCACTTGTTGCGGATTGATGCTGAAGATACGCATGCCCTTTCAGTTACGGAAGAAGAAGCGTTTTTGGAGAAAATCAAGGCGATTCTGGGACAGGAAACCATCGATGCCGTTATTTTCGAAGATTACAATAAAGGAGTGCTTACTCCGCGCATCATCAGTGAGATTACGGATTTGGCTAATTCAAAAGGCATTCCAACTACGGTTGATCCGAAGAAAGACAATTTCCTTGCTTACAAAGGAGTAACTTTGTTCAAACCGAACCTGAAAGAATTGAAAGAAGGAATTGGGATTGATTGTTCTTATCAGGAAATAGATCTGTTCAATCAGGCAGTTTCTCAATTGGAAAAAGAACTCAATAATCAAATCACTTTCGTAACTCTTTCGGAATCCGGCGTTTTTATTAAAAAAGATGAAACACGTTACCATACTCCGGCACATTTCAGGAATATTGCAGATGTGAGTGGAGCAGGAGATACTGTGATTTCTGTTGCAACTTTATGTTTGACAGCAGAACTTTCCATTGAAAGTATTGCCGAATTATCGAATCTCGCTGGAGGTTTGGTTTGCGAAAAAAGTGGAGTAGTAAGTATCGAGCCAGATCAGCTGATTCAAGAGTGTGAAGGAAAACAGTTTGAATAATTTAAAATTGAAAATTTAAAATTGAAAAGTTAAAAATTAAAAGGTGGTTGAATCCGCCACGACGGAAAGTCCCTTTTTAATTCCTTTTCAATTCTCAATTTTCCATTATCAATTAATAAGATGGAAAGAAAAGTTGTAAAACCGTACGGTACAGAAGATAAATCAAAGAAAGAAGAAGTTGCAGAGATGTTCAACAAAATCTCCAAGCGCTACGACTTTTTGAATCACTTTTTATCCCTTGGGATTGACAAGATCTGGAGAAGGAAGGCTGTGAATATGTTGAAAGAAATCCAGCCGAAACGCATGTTGGATTTGGCAACCGGAACAGGTGATTTTGCAATTCAATTACTGAAACTCAATCCAACTGAAATTGTGGGAATGGATATTTCCGAAGGAATGCTGGAAGTTGGTCGCGAAAAAATGAAGAAACGTAGTTTCGATAAAATCATTTCCATGCGTTTGGGAGATTCTGAGAACCTGCCGTTTGAAGATAATTACTTTGATGGATTAACCGTAGGCTTTGGAGTTCGTAATTACGAAAATCTGGAAAAAGGCTTGTCCGAAATGCTGCGTGTAGTTCGTCCGGGAGGAAAATTGATCATTCTTGAATTTTCAAAACCAAAGAAATTTCCGGTAAAACAATATTATTCGTTCCATTCAAAATACATCATTCCTTTCTTTGGAAAACGTATTTCGAAAGACGACAAAGCATATGCTTATCTACCTGAATCTGTTGCTGCATTTCCGGAAGGGAAGGATTTCACCGACATTCTGGAAAAATTGGGATATCAAAAAGTAGCAGCCAGGTTGGTTTCCGGTGGTATTGCAACGATTTATTCAGGAGTGAAGTAGAGACTTCGACTCCGCTGCGCCTATGCTGTAGCTCTTGCGCAAGCATTCAGTCTCCTTTTTGGGTTGTTGAATGTGGATCGATGCTTCTAAGGTGGCTGAGCGGAGTCGAAGCCACAAAATAAAAAATGTGAAAGTACGTTTGAAGGATATGATGAAGAATTGTGTTTTAACAGGTTTAATGGTTTTGCTAACAAGCATGCTTTTTGCACAACCTGAAAAACCAAAGAATTACAAGCGCTTTGATGAGCGTTGGATTCACTTTGGATTCATGTTGGGTGTCAATATGGCCAATTTTAAAGCAGTTCCGGTAAACGATGCCTATTCCAGTTACAATTTGAAATCTCTGGAGACCAAGCGTCAACCCGGTGGACAAGTAGGAATTGTGACTACCGTTAAATTAGGTCATCCGATCGTGCGCTTGCGTTTTATTCCAACTTTGTCATTTCAGGAACGTGCTGTAAAGTATTATTATCAGGATCCGGATCCTGCAGTAACCAAAGATGTTTTTCTGGAAGAACGGGTCAATTCAACGAATCTCGATTTTCCTTTAATGCTTCAATTCAGAACCTTGCGGATCAACAATTTTGCAGCTTACGTTTTGGTTGGCGGACAATACTCATTCGATTTACAATCACAGGAAAAGGCTTCTCAAAACTTTATTGATCCCTTCATAAAGATCAAAGCAAGCGATTTTCAGGGGCAAGTTGGTGGAGGATTCGAGTGGTTTGCTCCCTTCTTTAAATTTGGTTTTGAAGTGAAGTTCTCTCAAAGTTTCCAAAATTCATTGATTCAGGATAATTCACCTGTTTCCAGACCAATTGACCGCCTCAACAACAAAGTACTTTGGATTTCCCTTATTTTTGAAGGCTAAGCTTCACAGAAAGAGAATGAAAACGAGACAGATGAATTAAATCCTCATTCTTAACTAAATAAGACCTCTGCGTACCTCCGTGGGAAAAAGAAAAGAGCTGCACCGAAGGTGGAGATCAAATGACACCATTACTCTGTATCATCTGCGGGAAAACAAAACCGTGTGATGAGTAATTCCTTATCTTTGCAGCTAGACCCCGATTTTAATGCAGGTACAATTTCAATTTTCTCCTGAAGAAGCCAGAGATGAATCATTCATCCGATCAGCTATTTCCAGCGAATTAAAAATTCCCAATGACTCATTTGCCTATAAATGGCACAAACGCTCCATTGATGCACGTAAACGGGATATTAAAATCAATGCAAGTTTTGAAGTCTTTTTGGATGGAATTATTCCTCCTTTTGAACCTGAATTTAATCCGCAAAAAGTAACAGAAGATTCCAAGGTCGTTCACATCATTGGTGCGGGACCCGCAGGATTATACGCCGGATTGAGAGCATTGGAACTAGGCTTAAAACCGGTTGTTTTCGAAAGAGGGAAAGATGTGCGTTCCAGAAGACGCGATTTGGCTCAGCTCAATAAAGAACACACCGTAAACCCCGAATCCAATTATTGTTTTGGTGAAGGTGGAGCAGGAACCTATTCCGATGGGAAATTGTATACACGTTCTAAAAAACGAGGAGATGTCATGCGTGCCTTGAAATGGTTTGTTCATTTCGGAGCGCACGAAGATATTATTGTAGATGCGCATCCACATATCGGGACCAATAAATTACCGCAGATCATTGTTTCCATGCGTGACTGCATCCGTGAATTTGGAGGAGAAGTGCATTTTGATTCAAAACTCACGGACTTAAAAATAGGCGATGGAGCAGTGCAAGCCATTGAGATCAATCAGCAAGAAGTAATTCCATGCAAAGCATTGGTTTTAGCAACCGGACATTCTGCAAGAGATATCTTTTACCTGTTGAAAGAGAAACAAGTTGCTATTCAGGCGAAAGCATTTGCATTGGGCGTTAGAGTAGAACACACGCAAGCTATTATAGACGAAATTCAATATCACGGAAGACACAATGATGAATACCTTCCGCCGGCATCTTATGCGTTAGTGACGCAAGTTGCAGATAAAGGAGTGTATTCCTTTTGCATGTGTCCGGGTGGAATTATTGCACCTTGTGCTACTGAAAACGGAGAAGTAGTTACAAACGGCTGGTCTCCTTCCAAAAGAAATAATCCAACATCCAATTCGGGAATTGTGGTGAGCGTTGAACCAACGGAATTACCGAATTATTCCGCTAAAAACCCCTTGGTTAGTTTAGAATTTCAGCAGAAAGTAGAGCAAGATTGCTGGAAAGCAGCCGGAAGTACTCAAGCCGTTCCTGCACAGCGTTTGAAAGATTTTGTGGAAGGTAAACTATCGAAAGATTTCCCTAGAACTTCGTATCAGCCGGGAATTGTTTCCGTAGATCTGAATACGGTTCTTCCTGATTTTATTGCAAAAAGATTGAGACAAGCCTTCATAGATTTTGATCGCAAAATGCGTGGGTTTTTAACCAATGATGCCGTCCTGCACGCTCCTGAATCGCGCACCTCAAGCCCGGTTTCAGTTCCAAGAGATAATGAAACGTGTATGAGTATCAATACCAAAGGGTTATTTCCATGCGGAGAAGGTGCCGGTTATGCCGGAGGAATCATTTCAGCTGCAATTGACGGAATGAAGTGTGTGGATGCTGTTTTTGATTATTATCAAAAACAAAGTATTAATGATTAACTATCAAGTGAATTCACCTTCTTGATAATTAACCCATTCATAATTGATAATTACTTCTTCAGTTCCTCATACTTCTTCAAGTCCTTTTTGGCAAGCTCGGTTTCACCCATTTCTTCGTAGTATAACGATCTGGACCAATAAGATTCAGGATCTAAGGGATTCAATTCAATGGATTTATTGATGTCTTTAATGGCTCCGGGAAAATCCTTCTGGATTAATTTTGCGGACCCCCTGTTTCCGTAACTATAATAGTCAGTTGGATCTAATTCAATGGCGCGTGTAAAGTCGTCAATCGCTCCTGGGATATCATTCACAGCAATTTTAACGTGTCCCCTCTTAGCATATGCTTTGGAGTAATCGGGCTTAATTTCCAATGCTTTGTTGATGTTTTTGAGCGCAAGAACATTGTCTTTCAAAAAGAAATAAGCATAGCCTATGTTGTTGTAAGCTTCATTGGAATTCGGATATTTATCCAGAATGATGTTGTAATCCGCGATGGCTCCTTTATAATCCCCCAGTTTTATTTTACAATGACCCCTTACTAAATGGTATTCTGTAAAATCAGATTTCATGGATTCGAGTTTGTTCAAATCATCCAATGCAAGTTGATAGTTTCCCGTTTCATGATTGCAAAGTGCCCGACCGTAATAAGGATCAATCAAATCCGGCTTAATGGAAGCACACAAAGTAAAGGCTTCAATGGCTTTTGGGTAATCATGTATATCCATATAAAGCGTTCCAAGACTGTTTACGGCATAATAATCTGATGGAGTTAGCTCAATTACTTTTTTGATGTCCGCCAATGCTTCCGGGAATTGACCAAGTAAGTTGTAATAATAGTAGCGCTCAAGATAGGCTGCTGCATTTGTTGGATTCATTTTGATCCGGAAAGTTTGTGTTTTGACACTGATGCGATAAGTGGGAAAGAGCGTTGTGTCGGTAGCTTGACCAAAAGCACTGTTTTGAGTTAAAACGATCAGGATTATTAGAAAAGTTGTTCTCATTTTTTCTGTTTTATGGTGAAGTGATCTGTGATCTATTTCACCGTTCTAATTCCAATTTCTTTAATGCTTCTGCAAATTTCAAATCTTGTTCCATCAACTCCGGATTTCCAAGTTCTTTGTAAATTTTTGCCCGCATTTGAAGGATTTCAGACGTGGGTTCAACCAAATCCAGAAGTAAATTCACATCTCCTAAAGCATCGTTGTAACGTTTTAATTCGATCAAAACCAGCGCCCGGTTATTCAGGGATGTGCTCAAAAACGGATTGTAAGTCAATGCTTTACTTAAATCCTCCAATGCGCCTTTGAAATCACCGGTTAGGAGTTTTATTTGTCCTCTTTTGTCGTAACCCTCCGGGTAGCGTGGATCCAACTGAAGTGCCTTGTCGATGTATTTTAGTGCTTTTACGTTGTCTCCTAAATTGCTGTAACAATAGCCCAAATTATTATATGCTTCCTTCCGAAGCGAATCTTTTGCCAATATCTCATTGAAGTATTGAATTGCCTTCGTATAATTTTTTTGTTTTGTTTCGCAATAGCCAAGGTAAAGAATGAGTGATAAGTCATTTGGATTCTGTTTCAACAAAACACCCAGATCGGCTTTACAAGCTTCGTAATTCGCTGTTTTGTAATAAAGTGTCGAACGATCCTGAATAGCATCATAAAACACCGGATTCAATTCAATGGCTTTGTTAATATCTCGGATGGATTGTTCTAAGTCTCCCTTCTCATAATTCACTTTGGCTCTGGATTTATAGACCGACGCTTCCCCCGGTTTCAATGTCAGGTACTTGTCAATATCATGAAGCGCCCCGTCAAAGTCTCTCAGTAAATTCCGGTAATAACCTCTTTGAATATAGGCTTCGGCATTGTTGCTGTCGACATTGATGCGGTTATTTGCAATTCGAATAGACAGACGGTAGGAAGCATATTTGCTGGTGTCAATTGATTCCTCGAATTGAGAGAACAAATGAAGCGAAATACAAAGAAAAAAAAGTGTGCTTAATAACTTCATGATTACTGAATGATTTCTGCCAACAAAATGGCAGTAGCCGTTGCTACGTTGAGTGATTCTGCTTCTCCGAATCGGGGAATGGTTACCGGAAAATCAATCAGTGCTTCAATTTCCGGTCGAACACCTTTTCCTTCATTTCCCATGATTAAGATCGCATCTTTTGGATAGGAGATTCCCTTATAGTTTTTTCCATTCAACATCGCACCGTATTTCTGTTGGGTCGTGTTCGTCAAATAGCTTGCCAAATCAGTATAATGAACGGAAATACGATAGATTGCTCCCATGGATGACTGAATAACTTTCGAATTGTAACAATCTACGGTATCTTTCGAACAAACGAGTTGTTTTACCCCAAACCAATCCGCCAATCGAAGAATAGTTCCCATATTTCCAGGATCCTGAACACCATCCAAAACAATCGTAAATTGATCACTTAATACTGATGAATTCGGACGTTTAAAAACAGCAATACACTTGTTTGGTGTCTTCAATTCGGAAATTTGCTCTAATTCTTTAGTTGTAACAATAAAAGTTTTGGAATGAAACTGGCTTGGAATTTGTAAAGAAAATGCGTCAAGTGAAACGATAAGTTCTAACTGAGCAGCAAAGGCAGAAAGTCCCTCAAGTACTGATTTTTCGCCTTCTACAACGAAAAGCTTTTCCTGATCCCGGTTTTTTTTTAACTGCAGGGATCGAATCCATTTTTGTTTTGCTTTAGAAAGAGCCTCCACTTTTTTTCGTCAAACATACCAAATTCGCGTCTTTTAAATGAATTTTTGTTTTGGTTTCTTATTTTTGTCTATATGTTAAGGGGATTTCAAGAACTTAAACTAAGACACTTATTCGTATTCTTTACGGTTGCTTTTGCTGTTCAAGGTTGTTTGTCTACAAAATTGGTCCCGGAGAATAAACATTTACTCAAAAAAAATAAAGTTAGGGTAGAAGGAGATAAAATCAGTACCTCAGAAGTGGAAGATGTCTTAAAGCAAAAACCGAATTTGAGAGTATTTGGCGTTCCATTTCGACTAAAACTTTATAATTCCATTGATAGTGCCAAAACAGAACATGGAAGAATCCGCAAATTGGGTCGTTTGAATTCAAAGAATATCAAGAAAACCAAACGCGAGATTCGGATCAATGAAAGAAGACGACAACGCGCTATACGAAGAGGCGACCCAGATTATATTTATAGAAAAATCAAACTTCGGGACACACTTGATCCGAACTTAACTTTAAGACAATTAATTAAATACAAATTTGGTGAAGCACCAGTTATTGCTGATACAGGGGCTATGTCGCGTTCGCGCACTCAGGTTCAGGCTTACATGCATTCAAAAGGATATTTCTATGCAGAAGTAACCAGTCACTTCGATACCATTCATCGTATGCTGAATAAGCATAAAACGAAGAAAAAAGTAATTGCCAATTATGAAATTAAAACAGGAATCCGTTTCTACATTGATACCATTAAATTAGTTTGTAAAAATCCTGTAATAGAGGGCGAGTTTAACGGATACATTCAGAAAGAATCAGATAAGAATGGATTGAATTCGGATTTCAAAGCAAGTCTTGTTGACAAAAAAGTAATTAATCTTCCCTTTGATGCAGATAAATTCAGTGGATATCGCGGGGAATTGGCCCGATATCTTCGTGACAGAACATATTATGGTTTTGTAGAGTCGAATGTAAGTTACAAAGCAGATACCTCACGGATTACGAATTCAAAAGATAAGGAGTTGAAAATGACCCTGACTGTAGTGATCGGGGATCGTGTAATTCAGGATAAGGATGATCCCAATTCGGTGAAATATATTCCGCACGTTTCTACAAAAATAGACAGTGTCTATTTTCATTTTTCAGATACCAGTCACTTTAAAGGAAACTTTAAACAAACCGTTGAAGGACGCGGTCTCGAATTAAAAGAGGATGGTTTTGTGATAACACTTGATCGATTGTTGTACAAAAAAATCCTGAAAAAAGTTGAAGATCCCGAGGTAAAGAAAAAGGGTGTAAAGAAGAGTGATCGAGTCTACATTAAGAGTAAGGTCAACCATAAGTTGTTCGGAGGAATGAAGGACAGTATTGATTTTGATCCGAATCGAATCGCTAACTTTTACTACAATACCAAGCCTTTTGTGAGCCCTACGCTGATCGAAGCGCAGAATTATCTGGAGAATGATAATAACTATAAGGAATATTACTTGGAACGCTCTTTTACAAGATTGGTACAATTGAATTTGTTCTCGGTGATTAAACCTGAATTAATAGAAACGTATCCGGGAAGTGGTATCGTTCGTGTTCACTATTATCTAGTTCCTTCAACTAAACAAAGTTTCAGTTTTGAACCGCGTGCAAAGAACTCCAACGGATTTCTTGGTTTGAGCGCATCACTGAATTACACCAATAAAAATATTTTTAGAACAGGTACAAACTTTATTTTCTCCGTTTCAGGTGGTTTCGAATCCAATCCAAGTGTATTCGGTACAGATGATACAGGAAATAAAATCAAAACTCAGGCAAGGAGTTTCAATACCTTCGAATTCGGACCTTCAGCGAAATTAGATATTCCCGGTTTATTTCCTTTTGGAGTAACCATTCTTGGAAAAAGACAACGACCGCGTACGGAACTTTCTGCGGCCTACAATTATCAGCAACGTCCTGATTTTGCCAGAAGTGTTTTGCAGTTCAATTACCTGTATAAATTTTTGGTAGGCGATGGAAAAACCCAATCCGTTTCATTCGGTCTACCGGGAGCATCGGTGATCAAATACGTTTCATTGGATCCGAAGCCGGATTTCGAAGCAAAGCTGAATCTACTGAATGATCAATTCCTGAAAAATGCATACCGCGATCAGTTTATCTGGGAGGACTTTAAGTTGACTTTTGATTTCGATAACTTGCAGAAAACTAAAAAAATGTTCCCCAAACTACGCATTACCTATTCAGGAAGCTTTTCCATTGCCGGGAATATCTTGAATGCAATCACATCTGTAAAACCGAATTATGATAGTTTGGGGCATAAATTGTTCTTTGGAGTTCCGTATTCCCAGTTTTCAGTCATAGACAATAAAGTAGTAGCTTATTATAAAACGGGTAAACACAGCTTAATTGCTTTCAGAACAATGGCGGGAATAGGTTTTCCAATGAAAAATTCTCCAACATCACTTCCGTATGATTACTCATTTTTTGCCGGAGGATCAAATGACAACAGAGGTTGGGCAGCAAGAACTTTAGGTCCCGGTGCTTATCAGGGATTGTTGGATCCGAATTTAATTGCTACTCAAATCGGAGATATTCGCTTCAATGCTTCATTGGAATACCGGTTTGGTTCAGGTGGAATTCTGAATCACGCGTTTTTTGTTGACGCAGGGAATATCTGGACTAGAAACATTGACGTGAATCGTCCGGGGGGACAAATCTCTGCACGTTTTATGAAAGAATTGGGTGTTTCAGTCGGATACGGATTACGATTTGATTTCAATTACTTTGTACTTCGTTTTGATTTGGGTATTCCAATCCATAATCCGGGATTTCCGGAAGGTGAGCGCTGGATATTTACGAAAAAACCAAGTTTTTATTCGCAGGCAGAAGCCATTTACGGACCAGATTACAGAGATGATATACCAAAATTCTTGTATCCAATGCGCATCAACTTTGGAATTGGTTTCCCGTTCTGATGCTTAACTGCGAATTTTATTGTTGCCCCAATTGGCAGATTGAAATTTCCCCCTTCTCATAAATGTATATTTTTTAGATTGATCAAAGAATCAAAGACCCTGCTTTTTGCTCCGCGCGACTCTCAGGTATGGATAGCCTATAGATAGAGTATGGATACTGTATGGATAGAGTATGAAAACGTTATGGATTTAACAGCCCGTTTTACTGTGCTTCATGCAATTTTGACACCTTAATTGTCTTACAAAGAAGACTCAACCAAACCGCCCCTTTTTTGTGGGTTTGATTCTAATTCTCACAATTGTAAAATACAATCACGGCACTGAATAAACCCTCTGTGTTCCTCCGTGTTCTTCCGTGGGAAAGAAACAGAGCTGCACCGAAAGTGTAGATCGCATTCCTCCCATTAATCAACATGATCTGCGTCACTCCGTGGGAAAAATAAGAGAGCTGCGCCGAAGACGTAGATCAAATTCTTCTTACTGATCTGTGTAATCTACGGGAAATAAAAAGCTATCCGCCAATATTCTTATTTTGAACTTATGTAATTCAACGCTTTTCATTACTTTTACACCCCAAATAATGACTAAAATGGCTTATTCAATTAAACCCGGAGTTGCCTCTGGAGATGAAGTTCAGGAAATTTTCCGCTTTGCAAAAGAAAAGGGATTTGCCCTTCCGGCTATAAACGTTACAAGTACTTCTACGGTCAATGCAGTAATGGAAACTGCAGCGAAGTTGAATGCTCCGGTAATTATTCAGTTCTCAAATGGTGGTGCGCATTTCTTTGCAGGAAAAGCATTATCCAATAAAGATGAGCAGGCTGCTATTTTAGGAGGTATTTCCGGTGCAAAACATGTTCATGCCTTGGCTGAAGCTTATGGAGTAACTGTGATTTTACATACAGACCATTGTGCGAAAAACTTGCTTCCGTGGATGGATGGATTATTAACTGCAGGAGAGCAATTCTTCAAGGAAACAGGTAAGCCATTGTATTCATCACACATGTTGGATCTTTCGGAAGAACCAATCGAAGAGAACATCGAAATTTGTAAGGAATATTTAGCTCGTATGAGTAAAATAGGAATGACTCTGGAAATTGAATTGGGAATTACAGGTGGGGAAGAAGATGGTGTGGATAACAGCGATGTGGATTCTTCCAAATTATACACACAACCTGAAGAAGTTGCTTATGCCTACGAAGAACTAATGAAAGTTAGTCCTCGTTTCACCATTGCAGCTGCATTTGGAAATGTGCATGGAGTCTACAAACCGGGAAATGTAAAATTAACACCGAAAATTTTGTTGAACTCTCAAAAATACGTTCAGGAAAAATTCAGTACAGGTCACAATCCGGTTGATTTCGTATTTCACGGAGGTTCAGGCTCTACCGTTGAAGAAATTCGCGAAGCAATCGGTTATGGTGTAATCAAAATGAATTTGGATACCGATCTTCAGTTTGCATTTACAGAAGGTGTGCGTGATTACATCTCTTCTAAAATGGAATATTTGAAAACACAGATTGGGAATCCGGAAGGAGACGATATTCCAAATAAGAAATACTACGATCCAAGAAAATGGTTGCGCGAGGGTGAATTGACATTCGTAAAACGCCTGGAGCAATCCTTTTCTGATTTGAATAATATAAATACATTGAATAAATAAGTTAGTGATATGAGTTGGTTTAAACGTTCCAAAGAAGGTATTACTACCTCTACGAAAGATAAAAAAGAAACTCCCGAAGGTTTGTGGAGCAAGTGCTCTCGCTGTAAAACTGTATTTACAGCTGGTGATTTGGAAAAGAATGTCTGGGTTTGTGACCGTTGTTCTCATCATGAAAGAATTGGTTCTGAACAATATTTCCACATTCTTTTTGATGAAGGGAAATATACTGAGATCAATGAAAAAGTAACTTCTGGCGATCCATTAGAATTCGTGGATACAAAGAAATATACGGATCGAATTAAATCTACTCAAAAAGCTACCGGATTGAAAGATGCAATCAGAACTGCTTATGGAGATATGCACGGACAACCGTTTGTAGTTGCAGCAATGGACTTTGCATTTGTTGGTGGATCTATGGGATCAGTAATGGGTGAAAAAATTGCTCGTGCAATTGATAAAGCAATTGAAATGAAAGCACCTTTCATGATCATTTCAAAATCCGGTGGAGCTCGTATGATGGAAGCAGGATTCTCCTTAATGCAAATGGCGAAAGTTTCAGGTAAACTGGGACAATTATCCAAACATAAATTACCTTATATTTCCTATTTGACAGATCCTACCACAGGAGGTGTTACAGCTTCGTTCGCGATGTTGGGGGATATCAATATTGCCGAGCCGGAAGCTTTAATCGCATTTGCCGGACCTCGCGTAGTAAAAGAAACGATTGGTCGTGATCTTCCGGATGGATTCCAAACCTCTGAATTTGTTTTGGAGCATGGATTCTTAGATTATATCGTGAATCGAACAGAATTGAAAGAAAAGTTAGGACATTCCTTGAAACTTTTCAGATCATAATAACGTAAGTTCCCCTTAGCCCTGCTAAGGGGAATTTTTTTTGATATGAAGATACTGACAGAAGCTGATTTTCTTACTTCAAAGTGGAGTGGTGGTGTAACTACCCAACTTTTTATTTCACCTGAAGGAACAACATTGACTGAACGCAATTTTGATTGGAGGATTAGTTCAGCAATAGTTGAAGCCGAAGAATCTGACTTCACCATTTTTGAGGGCTACGAACGAATCTTGATTCCTTTGAAAGGAAAACTGGAAATGGAACACGAAACTCCGAATGGAGTTATTCAACAAAATGTCAATGAATTTGAATTGGCACGTTTCAGTGGTTCATGGCCTACGAAAGGACAAGGCAAACTAACAGACTTCAATCTAATCTTCAAACCAAATTTCCATCCAAAAGTTCAAGTCACTCATTTTACCGAAGAAACAACTTCTGTTTCAGAAGAAGCAATTAGGATTCTATTTCTTCAGGAAGGATCTTGCCGTGTGAATGACCAATTGGTGCAAGCCCCGGCTATATTAGTAAATGATACCCATCAAAAATTGGAAATTGGTTATTTGGCAGATTCTCGTGTCATTTCTATTGAAATGGATTTAGTAGGCTGATTCCCTGAATATTCCTGACTATTTTCTTACTAAAACGATTAATTAAGCCAAATTTCACCCGGAATTCATTATTCGTTGAAATAGTATGAATATTCATTTGTTAGGAAAATATTTTCATCAGTAGCCTTAAGATATGGTTGAAAAGTATATATTCGTTCTACTGAAAACTAATACAGAACTAAAGACACATTTACCTTGAACAAATTAATTAGCATATTCACTTTTTTATTTTTGCTCACCAATATTGGTTGGACTGCAAAAGTTAGCGAAGCAGATACGTTGAATAAACTAGATGCTCACGGTAAAAGAACGGGGTATTGGGTCGTTGATGAGGATAATGATGCTACTTCACTTGAGAGTAAATCAAAAAGAAAAGAAGGAAAATATATTAAAGGCCGTAAGTTCGGAGCTTGGATCTGTTACTATCCGGATGGAGAAACACCAAGATTGATCGGAGAATATTCGGACAACAGACCAGGTGGTGCTTATTTCCGCTTCGATAAAAAAGGAGAATTACTTCAAGCAAGTACAGTTCCAAGAAAAATTACACAATCTCAAAATTTAGAAGTTCACAATGGATTATTTGATTGCCGCATGATGTTTCACAATCGTGAAATGGTTGCAGGTCAGGTTTTCTTTGCAAAACGTGCATTCAGTGTTCCATTTTCCTACCAGTTTTGGGTAGAAGAATCTTTGAATCAGAATCCATCTAAAAATGCACATGTGAATTTTGCTTGGTTGTCACAAAATTATCCGCAATTATATTCTACTTATTTGAGTGTTAGAACACCACATAAAGTGACTGTTGAAAATCCTGAGATTCAAAATGTAGTTAGTAAGATTGAAAAAATTCAGGATTCAAACGCAAGTTCACATGTTCGGAATTCAATGATGAACGCACCATTTGTTCACACACCACGTGTTGCAAAAGGAGCCGTTTTCCAACCAAATGGATTCAATAAATTGTACACCGTTTCTGATGAGATTTGGATCGATGGACAATTTAGAAGTGGTCAGTTGAAAGATGGAAAAGTCTTTGTTTATGACCGGGACGGTGTCTTGTTGAAAGTTCGTATTTTCAAAGATGGACTTTACGTTTCTGATGGAGGTCTATAAGATTCGCATTTTCTTCTTTTCATTAGCACTTACTTTCATTTCTGATTCTTATTCGCAGAATCTCAATCATTTATTTCCCCAAAAACATGCGCTCTATGTGTCTGCAGGTCATTTGAAAGGCAAACGGATTGTTTCCGGTATTCAGGTAGAAGCGAAAGATTCAACCAATCAGGAAATTCATGTAAGAATGGATCTTCTCAAAGATTGGATTACAACAGATTCAGCAGAGTTCATCTTATTCTTAGACACTACCAAACACGCGTTTATTTATCTGGATGATCGAAAGTACGAAGCAATTCAGTATCGTTCGAAAGATTCTCAAATCCGGATCAATTTCGAAAAACTTACAGAATTCAACTATTACGTGCGAGAAGAAAGGGAAAAGAAGACTTCCTGGAGAAGCACATATGCCACCGTGAATTATTCAAATCGGTTTAAGAAGTACAATCGGATCCTGAAAGTGTATTTTGAAAAGTAGACTTTGGATGATCACTTGCTCAATTATGAATTATCAATAGATCGTCACTTGATAATTATGCCATTGATAATTGATAATTCGGAATTATATAGTATCTTCGCACCGTAATTCCAAGAGTTGGAGTTCTACATAATAATCATTCAAGTAATATTGGCATGTATTTAGATTCAAAAGCAAAAGAAGAAATCTTCGCTAAACACGGAGGTTCAGCAACAAACACAGGTTCAACAGAAGGTCAGGTAGCATTGTTTACTTACCGTATTGCTCACTTAACAGGGCATTTGAAAAAGAACCGTAAAGATTATGGAACACAAAGATCTTTGCAATTGTTGGTTGGTAAACGTCGTAGTATGTTAGATTACCTTAAGAAAAAGGATATCGAGAAATACCGTGCGTTGATCAAAGAATTAGGTTTACGTCGTTAATCAGAAAGAGGTCACTGAGCGTAGTCGAAGTGCCGATTTTAGAATAATAGTATTAAAAAGGGGGGCTTGTCGGAATTATCCGGTGTCCCCTTTTTTGCTTTAGTTCTCGGTAATTTCCGATTTTCACAAATCGAAAAACTCGAACTGACAGCAAAATGTAAGACAAGAGACTTAAGAACCAAAGACGAAAGACAAAAATGTCTATAGTCTTGTGTCTTAAGTCTAATTTTAAAATGTAAAGTATAAATATGAATATAGGAATCAAAAAGTCCATCGTTACTGGCGGGAAAGAAATTTCCATCGAGACCGGAAAATTGGCCAAACAAGCCGACGGGTCAGTAGTGTTACAAATGGGCAACACGGTGTTGTTAGCAACTGTTGTTGCAGCACCAGAGGCAAAAGAAGGAGTGGATTTCCTTCCGTTAACGGTAGATTACCGTGAGAAATACGCAGCAGCTGGACGTTTTCCAGGTGGATTCTTCCGTAGAGAAGCTCGTCCGTCTGAAAGCGAAATCTTAGTGATGCGTTTAGTGGATCGTGCATTGCGTCCATTATTCCCGGATGATTACCACGCGGAAGTTCAATTGATGATCCAATTGTTGGCTTACGATGGTGTAAACAACCCGGATGCATTATGTGGTTTAGCAGCTTCTGCAGCAATTGCAGTATCTGATATTCCATTTAACGGACCAATGTCTGAAGTGCGTGTAGGACGTATCAACGGTGAATGGATCGTTAACCCTACAATGGAAGAAATGAAATCGGCAGATATCGATATGATGGTTGCTGGTACGATGAAAGACGTAAACATGATCGAGGGAGAATTCAAAGAAATCTCTGAATTGGAAATGGTTGAAGCGATCAAAATTGCACATGCTGCAATTAAAGAGCAATGTCAATTTCAATTAGATCTTGGGGCTTTGATCCCAACTGCTAATCCGAAACGCGTTTACTCTCACGAAACTCATAACGAGGATGTGAAAGCGAAAGTGTACGAATTAGCAATGGATAAATGTAAAGAAGTTGCTCGTCAAGGGCTTGCTAATAAAGCGAAACGTACAGAATTGTTCGACGCAATCAAAACAGAAGTGAAAGCAGCTTTCTCTGAAGAAGAGTTGTTGTTGGTTAGTGGATTCATTTCTACTTACTTCTCTGAGGTGAAGAAAAAAGCAGTTCGTTGGGTGATGTTGAACGAGCAAAAACGTTTGGACGGTCGTAAGTTTGATGAGATTCGTCCGATTTGGGCTGAGGTAGATTATTTGCCAATGGTTCACGGATCAGCAGTATTTACACGTGGGGAAACGCAATCATTGACAACATTGACCCTTGGTGGTAAAATGGATGAGCAGTTGATTGACGGAGTTACTTTCCACGGAACAGAGAAATTCTTGTTGCATTATAACTTCCCTCCATTCTCTACAGGAGAAGCGAAACCATTGCGTGGAACTTCCCGTCGTGAGATTGGACATGGTAACCTTGCATTACGTGCTTTGAAACCGGTTCTTCCTGCAGATAACGCTTATACTATTCGTTTAGTGTCAGATATCCTTGAATCAAACGGTTCGTCTTCCATGGCAACAGTTTGTGCAGGTACATTGGCATTGATGGACGGTGGTGTTCAAATCAAAGCACCAGTTTCTGGTATCGCAATGGGATTGGTTGCTGATGAAGGTAAATTTGCGGTATTGTCTGATATCTTAGGAGATGAAGATCACTTAGGAGATATGGACTTTAAAGTAACAGGAACTTCTAAAGGAATCACTGCTTGTCAAATGGATATCAAAGTAGACGGTTTACCATACGAAGTATTGATTCAGGCATTGGATCAGGCTCGTGCAGGACGTTTACACATCTTAAACAAGATCATCGAAACAATTGCAGTTCCAAATCCGGATTTCAAACCGCAAACTCCTCGTATCGAAGCATTCAATGTGCCTAACGATATGATCGGAGCAATCATCGGACCTGGAGGAAAAATCATTCAAGGAATTCAAAAAGACACGAACACAACCATTACAATTGAAGAATTGGAAACAGGTGAAGGTCGTGTTCAAATTATGTCGAATAACGCAGAAGACATGGATGCTGCAAATTCACGTATCCGTATGATCGCATTCCCTCCAACAGTGGATGAAGGTGCAGAATACGAAGGAAAAGTGAAAGCTATCAAAGACTTTGGTGTATTCGTTGAAATTCTTCCTGGAACGGACGGATTGATCCATATTTCTGAGTTCTCTTGGGAGAAAGTAGCTAAAATGGAAGACGTAGTAAAAGAAGGAGACGTATTGAAGTTTAAAGTTGTTGGTAAAGATCCAAAAACGAAAAAATGGAAATTATCTCGTAAAGTTTTATTGCCAAGACCAGAGAAAGCTGCTGAATCAACACCAGCGGAAGCTCCAAAAGCTGAGTAATTTAAATTAGCATAATTGAAAAGCCCTGACATTTATCGTCGGGGCTTTTTGTTTTTAATAATTAGCAACTACATATCCTTCTGTGATTTTGTAATGATTTGAAGGGTAGTAGGGATAGTATAATTTAGTTTGAAATTGGAGTTCTATGCGTCTTGCAACCGTATCATTGGATAAAATATGGAGAGTTCCATCATAGGTTTCATAATAGTTATTTCCCTCGAAATAGTTAAATTGTGTAAGAGGTTGATTACTAGCTCCGAATTCATAAAATCCGGGAGGGATATCTCTTTTAAGAAATAGTTGGTATTGTCCGCTATTTGAGGTGGGGGATTCTGTATTGATGATTAATATCGTTTCATTTGGTGGAGTAAGCCATGCAGTGGAGACCTTGAAAGTTTGAAGCTTACCGTTACGTTTCAATGAAAGTTGATTTTCATGAATTGTTTTAACAGGATTGTGTTCTTTCTTTTTGCAGGACGTTGAAAGTGCCAGGATTAAAAAGGGCAGATAAAGGAGTTTTTTCATTGAAATAGGTTTTTTATAAAAATACATCAAATTTTTAATTACTTCTCAAATGAAAGAATGAGTATCAAACAACTTAACTGCTTTTGCTTCGGCATAATCAAAAGGTTGGAAACTTACCTTTCTACAACTCCACCTTATTCAAATTCCCGTTTTCATCAAGTGTATAAATCGATTTGGTTTTTGATTTTTCTTTTGCTTTCAATTCTTCTTCCACCTTTTTCCGAATCTCTTCTTCCGTATCCGGTGTCACATATTCGGTAATCAACTTGTAGTAAAATTGGATCACCGGTTGTGTGTTATTGGGATGAAATACAAAGTCGACCTGTTTGAGGTTGTAATCAAAATAATTGTCTACATCTACAGAACGGTTCAGGGAAAGTGTAGAGTTTTGAGATAAATGGTGCTTATAGAAATTCGGGTTCTTAATAATCGCTTTCAGATACCGCTCAGACGGATAATAGGTATCGGAATGCCGGGCAATTTTCACTTTCGCATTGTCAATATTTGCACCAAGATCTTTACACAGTTTCTTCTTTTGATTAACTAGTTCAACCAGTTTATCATTCATTTCCGCGTAAATAGGTTTTGAATCCTTCAAATACGCCTGAGCATTGATCAGATCGTAAATTCCATGTTTCAGGCAGATTTCAGATAAGCGGGGAATCTTTGCAAAGTCAGCAACATTAAACACGATGTTTTCAGTGACTTTATATCCAATAGGTGAAACAGAATCTGTTTGTTGAAAGTCAAAAATGGGATCCAGCGCGATGATATCGAAAACCACTTCTTTGCGGGTTAAACCAATTTCAGTGATAGCTTTCACCAGTGAATCTGATTTTTCACTCAGTAATTCTTCCGTTTTTTCAACCGAATTTGCAATGAATGAAGTGGTGTAAGTTAATTGATACCCATCCGGAACGGCGTTGTAAATGACTTCAGTAGAAATAGTCATGTTATGCGCATCACCATTGATATTAATCTCATATCCGCTAATGGATGAGTTCCTTGTGTCGTTGTAATTTCGGTTGTCAAGTTGTCCGAATAAATATCCGGAACAAAGAATAAAGGCGGAAAAAATAGTTGTTTTCATGCGTGTGATTTTTGGTGAGTGTTTAAAATGAACATTGGTAAACGATAATTGCTTTTTTAGCGTTAATACCACGAATTCAAAAAGTCACAGATGTCAAAACAAAAACCTTTTTCAATATCAGAACGAATCAAAAGTTTCCAATACGCTTTCGCCGGCTTAAAAACGCTTTTTTTAGATGAACACAATGCCCGGATCCATTTGGTTTCAGCATTGATTGCAATTACCTTAGGTTTTGTTTTGAAAATCTCTCTGAATGAGTGGATTGCTTTAGTTGTGGTAATGGCTTTGGTATTCATTTGCGAATTGATCAATACCTCGCTGGAAGCCATGGCAGACTTTGCTTCTCCAGAAAAACATCCCCAGATTAAAAAAGTGAAAGATTTAGCTGCTGCTTCAGTACTAATTAGTGCTGTTTCTGCGTTAATAGTGGGAATCATCTTATTCGGACCTAAAATCATAGCATTATGCTCAAACAATTAGTCAAAACCAACCAATTTCAAATCGCCCTGTTCATGGGGATTTTGTCCCTTTTCTGCTTTACATTATCGCTGTTCAGAGTGGAAATTTCCGGAACCCGACATTTTCTCTTTTTAAACTGGAACTTGTTTCTGGCATTTGTTCCCTGGCTTTTCACGATGATTTTAACAATGAGTCCGAATTTGCAGAAAAGCCGCTTGGCGGTTTTCGGAATGCTGGGTGTTTGGCTGTTATTCTTTCCGAATGCTTCATACATTTTGACGGACTTGTTTCACTTAAGCTATAACTCCTCCATGCCTATTTGGTTCGACCTTGTTTTGATCTTGTCTTTCGCATGGACAGGTTTACTTTATGGTTTTCTGAGTCTGTGGAATCTGGAAGAAATGATAGAGCAATTCCTATCCAAAAGAGTCATTACTGTGCTTTCCGTTTTCCTTCTCTTTGTGAGTAGTTTTGGAATTTACATCGGAAGATATTTGCGTTGGAATAGTTGGGATATTTTACATCATCCAGCTAAATTAATGGGCGATGTAGGCGATCGGATAATTAATCCATTTGATCATACCCGAACCTGGGGAGTGACGATTTTTATGGGTTTGTTTCTAACCATGCTGTATTTTACCTTTAAGTTTTTAAGAAGGGGCAAAGCGATTTAAAAAATCGGTAAATTCACCTCAATGAAACAATTACTACTTCTCTTTTTAATCGCCTCATTCGGAAGTGTTTTCGCACAAAATGAAACCTACTACCATCAGGTTTTTGATTCTGTTGCTGCAAGAGATGATCAAAAGAATGGAATCATTTTCTTTGAAGCAGAACTGAAAAAGTATCCGAAGAATGAATTGATCCTGCGTTCTTTGGGAGCTTTGAATTTGCAATTGTTAAAGTTTAAAGAAACAAAATTCTACTACGAAAAAGCACTTTTAGTAAATCCGGAATGTGCCAAATGCTATTTCTATCTTGCGGAAGTACAGGCAAATGAAAACAACCTCGATGGAGCTTATAAAACCATTGAGAAAGGATTAGGTATCAATTCAAAAGAAGGTGTACTCTATCTCTTGCGTGGAAAGTTGAAATTATCCCAGGGAGACGAAATTGGTGCATTGAATGATTTGTCAAGAGCAATATTGGTTGAGCCAGACGGAATTGCTTATTACATTGAACGGGCAGACTATTTTATTAGTAAGGAAAACTACTTTTCAGCCAAAAGAGATCTGTTGAAAGCACAGGAATTGGATCCGAAGAATTTAAAAGTCTATAATTACCTGGCATTGGTTTATTCTTATGACAATGATTTCCCAAGCGCATTAGGTGCAATCAACAAAGCACTTGAAATTGATCCGAAAAATATTGAATCCTTGCTTTCGCGGGGAGAAGTCTATTTTGTGAAGGAGGATTATCTTTTCGCGATTGAAAATTATAAGTATGTAATTGAATTACAACCGTCACATTACGATGCACATCACTATTTAGCGAATGCCTATTATAAGCTGGAAAAGATGGATGAGTTTTGTGTTTCGATTTCACGTTCGATTCAATTGATGGAGGAACAAAAAATCAACGACCCTGATTATTACACGTATGCAGTGAATATACGCAATGAGATTTGCGATTCTTCTTTATCAAGTTATTATTACCAAAGAGGTATTGCTGAGTTCAATAGAGGGGATTTCCAAAAGTCGGTTTCATGGTATAATAGAGGGATTGAAAAATTCCCCAATGCGTATATGATCTACTCATTTAAGGCAAACGTTGAACTTTCCATGGGCGAAAACCGGAAAGCAATTGCCACGCACCGGGTAAGTTTGGATCACAGGGAACAGATTACCAAGGAAATTTCTCAGGACCCAAGATATATTGGGATATCACAAGATTCCTTGAAATTAATGGAGCAATCGTTTAAAACATCTGCCTATATTTCGCTTTCGTTTTGTTATTTCAATTTGGGGAATACTGATTCTGCTTTGATTTGCATTGATTCCGCAATTCGAAATACGCCTGAAATAGGAGATTTTGCTTACGGAGATGCTTTTCTGATGAAAGGGATTTTACTCTTAGATAAAAGCCTGTTTTCTGAAGCAGAAAAAGCGTTTAAGGAAATAGCTAAACGTTCTCCGGATTGGTCATTGTGTCAGGATTATATAGCACTCTCCTTGATCTGCCAGGCTAATAAAAACAGTTCGCTTTCAAGAAATAAACTAGAGATGAAGAGTTTAAGGAATATCGCAGATATTCAATGGAGCTTACCGGATAAATTATTGAGAGCTACTGATTATGCAGACCAAGCCTTAAGTCATTTGCAAAAGGCATTGAAATTGAACAAGGATGATTCATTTGCATATTATTTGCGGGGTCATATTTACCGTCAAATGAGAATGAATTACTGTGACGACTTCTTAAGAGCAAATCAACTGGGATATCCGATCGAACTGGTCTATTTGAAAGAATGCAGGTAGCTTTTAATAATGAAGCGTCATGTCTCCATCCGTAATTTGCGGACAACTTCCATCACAATCATCATTGTAAAGGAGTATTTCAAAAGTACAGTGCATCACTTTCGCAACAGTATCATTGGAAAGAACAGTGAGTGATCCTTGCTCCCAACCGAACATCGTATTTGCGTCCTGGATGTGAAGCAATGCAAAGTATTCTGATTCACCATCTTCCAATACATAAGTCCCGGGTTGAATAGATCTGCGTATAAATCCACCGTAAGTATTGTTGTCAACCTGATTATAAACGATTCGCGTTTCGAAACCAATTTCATCTTCATCCACTTGGGAAACCATGACATAATTGGCTGTATATGGAATTCCTTCTTTTTTCAGGGTAAAGCTGTTTGGAAAAGAAGTGCTTGGCGGCGGATTGGTGCTTTTGGTTGTCGATTCTTTCTTCTTGCAGGATACAGCGAATAAAAGAGAAAAAACGAATGATATCAGCAACACATTTTTCATAACTATTTCGTTTGGTTGATGAAGCAATTTACAAAATTCGAATGTAATTGAGATCTTTTTAACTTTTCATTTTTCCGTTTCTCAATTAACTCTTGTATCTTTACCACACTTTAGGGGTGTCGGCAGCTGCTGACTGAGAAATACCCTTTGAACCTGTTCGGTTAGTACCGGCGTAGGGAAAAGTGAAATGGATACTTTCTTTGTAGTCATTCCTAAAGTACATAAATTACCCTGTGGAATGACAATATCAGTAAATAATCAAGTAACAGAAGTAGCGGCTCAAGCGGCACTCTCACATGTGATTTTTCAGCAGATCGGTGAAAATTCCAAAGGAATTGCTGTGGCCATTAACGGACAAGTGATTCCGAAAGATTCTTGGGAAGAAACAGCCGTCAGTGAGAATGACGATATTTTAATAATTAAAGCAACACAAGGCGGCTAACTTTCCGCAGTTTCGGACTCAGGCAACTTTTACCAGATCTATTTAGGTGACTGAGCGTTGAAAATTGTGACCGAAGCGTCAGGAGAGTCGAAGGCAACAAGAACGAACATTAAATACACATTAATTCGATTACGTCGATTTCAGTCTTAAAGTATTGAAATCCTGTAGTCTTAAAATCCAATAAAAGAATGAAAAAAGCAGATAAAACACCCGAAGCAGGAAGTATCACCACAGGTGCCATTTCTGGCTCACAAAAAGTATACGTATCTGGTAAGATCCACGATATTAAAGTAGCAATGCGTGAAATTACGCTGACTCCAACAAAACATGCAAACGGAAGAATCGAAGAGAATCCTCCTGTGACTGTTTATGATACGGGTGGAGCTTACACGGATAATAATATCGTGATCGATGTGAAAAAAGGATTGCCTCGTATTCGTCAGCAATGGATTTTAGATCGTGGAGATGTAGAAGAGTTGTCAGATGTGAGTTCCGACTATGGAAAAGAACGCAAAAACGACCAGAAATTGGATGAATTGCGTTTTGAACATATTAGTAAACCTTTGCGTGCAAAAGCTGGAATGAATGTTTCTCAATTGTATTATGCAAAACAGGGAATCATTACTCCGGAAATGGAATACATTGCCATTCGTGAAAATCAACGATTCGATGAATTGAAGCATCAATTGAATGGGAATTATGAAGCAATGACTGCACAGCACGCAGGTGAAAGTTTTGGAGCGAATACCCCGAAAGGATTTATTACTCCTGAATTTGTTCGTGATGAAATCGCGGCAGGTCGTGCAATTATTCCAAATAATATCAATCACCCGGAATCAGAACCAATGATCATCGGCCGTAATTTCTTGGTGAAGATCAATGCAAATATTGGAAATTCAGCTGTTACATCTTCCATCGAAGAAGAAGTAGAAAAAGCAGTTTGGTCTTGTCGCTGGGGAGCTGATACAATTATGGATCTTTCTACCGGTAAAAATATTCATGAAACACGCGAGTGGATTATTCGCAACTCTCCGGTTCCGATTGGAACTGTTCCTATTTACCAAGCTTTGGAAAAAGTAAATGGAGTAGCAGAAGATCTGACTTGGGAAATTTTCCGTGATACCTTGATCGAACAAGCAGAACAAGGAGTTTCGTACTTTACCATTCACGCGGGGGTTTTATTGCGCTATATTCCATTGACAGCAAAACGTGTAACGGGAATCGTTTCTCGTGGAGGATCCATTATGGCAAAATGGTGTTTGTCTCACCACAAAGAGAATTTCCTGTATACACATTTCGAAGATATTTGTGAGATCATGAAAGCATATGATGTTGCATTTTCATTGGGAGATGGACTTCGTCCGGGATCTTTGGCAGATGCAAATGATGCGGCACAATTCGGTGAATTGGAAACCTTGGGTGAATTGACAAAAGTTGCTTGGAAACACGATGTTCAGGTAATGATTGAAGGTCCGGGACACGTTCCGATGCACATGATCAAAGAAAATATGGACAAGCAGTTGAAAGAATGTCATGAAGCACCTTTCTATACACTTGGTCCATTGACAACTGATATCGCACCGGGTTATGACCACATTACTTCTGCAATCGGAGCAGCAATGATCGGTTGGTTCGGAACAGCTATGTTGTGTTACGTAACTCCAAAAGAACATTTAGGCTTACCAAATCGCAAGGATGTAAAAGACGGAGTAATCACTTATAAATTGGCTGCGCATGCTGCGGATTTGGCGAAAGGGCATCCGGGAGCTCAATACCGTGATAATGCTTTGAGCAAAGCGCGTTTCGAATTCCGTTGGGAAGATCAGTTCAACCTGTCTTTGGATCCGGATACGGCACGTGAATTTCACGATGAAACACTTCCCGCTGAAGGGGCGAAGGTGGCTCACTTCTGTTCTATGTGCGGACCGAAATTTTGTTCCATGAAGATCACACAAGATATTCGTGACGCAGCAGAATCAGGAATGTTTGAGAAATCAGAAGAATTCAAGACAAAAGGAGGTCAAATTTATTCCTAATGTTGATCGTCATTTCAGATAGTGATTTCAGATCCGATGAAGCAAAAGTTGTAAATGAATTGTTTCAAGCCGGGTTAGATCTTTTTCATATTCGGAAATATGGAGCAAGTGAAGAATCGCTGTTGAAATTGATCAATGAAATCTCTGCTGAATATCATTCCAGGTTGGTGATCCATCATAATCATGAATGGGGTAGAGCAATTGGCTTGAATCGGTTTCATTATTCCGAAATAGATCGAAAAGCTTGGAAAGAGTTGAATTGGATTGGATTAAGGAGTGAAGTGATTTATTCTACTTCTGTTCACAGTATAGAAGAATACAATGAGTTGCCGGATCATTTTTCTTACGCTTTTTTGAGTCCTGTTTTTGATAGTATTTCGAAAGCAGACTATAAAGCAGGAACATTTGATTTTGCAAAACGCCGGAATAAAGAAACAAAACTGATTGGTTTAGGCGGAATCCAGCCAGATAATGTAAATCAGACGATCCAAATGGGATTTGACGGAGCTGCATTATTGGGAACAATTTGGAATAATACAGATCCGATTAATGAATGGAATCTTTGTAGGGATGCGATGCATCGCGTCCCCAACAAATTAACATTTTAAACAATAAATGAAATACAAACACCCCATAGTTCTTAGCATTGCAGGTTTCGACCCAACGGGCGGAGCAGGTGTGCTTGCTGATGTGAAAACATGCGAGCAGCATCACTGTTTGGGTATGGGGGTACTGACTGCAAATACGAATCAAACGGAAACGAGTTTTCTTTCAGTGGATTGGTTTGATAAACAGACAATTATTACTCAGTTGCAGCCTATTTTGAATAACTACGAAATTTCGGCCGTTAAGATTGGAATTGTAGAAAATCTGGATACCTTGTTGGAGTTATTAACGTATGTCAAAGGATCGTTTCCATCTGTACCAATAGTTTGGGATCCGGTTTTGTCAGCATCATCCGGTTTTGAATTGCATGCCAGTTGGAACAAAGAATCGCTGAATCAGATTTTGGGAATGATCCATTTAATTACTCCGAATGTCAATGAAGTGAGACGAATTACACAACTGGAAGACGAAATTGAAGGGGCATTTCAGCTGGCTCAATTGACTCATGTACTTCTGAAAGGCGGACACAGCAGCTTGCGTTTAGGAGTGGATCTGTTATTTGAAGGCGGCATTCCCCGGGAAATACCTTCCAAATCAGATCCGGAGAAAACTGCTTCAAAACATGGTTCCGGTTGTATTCTTTCTGCTGCAATAGCTTCCAATCTGGCTTTAGGGAAACCGTTGCTTGAAGCCTGTCAGGATGCAAAACACTACATAGAAAAAAGACTTTCAAGTAACGAACATTTATTAGCTTACCATGTTGAGTAAAATCCAGTACATATCTCACGGAGATACTGTTGAAGAGCAGAAGAAAAATATATTGAATGCCTTGGAAGCAGGTTGTAAACTCATTCAGGTTCGTTTTAAGAACGGTTCAAAAGAAGCGATTTTGGATGTAGCTTCCCAAGCAAGGACTTGGTGCACCTATGCAAGCGCTCATTTGATTATCAATGATTCGATTGAAATAGCGAAAGCAGTGGACGCTGACGGAGTTCATCTGGGACTGACGGATTCTTCAGTAGAGGAAGCTCGTAAAGTCTTAGGATCTACGAAAATAATTGGAGGAACAGCAAATACCCTGGAAGATGTAATCCGACGAATCAATGAAAAATGTGATTACGTGGGACTTGGCCCATTGCGCTTTACATCAACGAAAGAAAAATTGAGTCCACTTTTGGGTTTTGAAGGATATCAACGAGTCATGAAAGAATTGGAATTACTTGGCTTATCCATTCCGATTTATGCAATTGGCGGAATCGTTCAAAGTGATGTCCAACTGCTGAAAAGAACGGGTGTTTATGGAATCGCAGTTTCGGGAATGATTTCAAATGCTTCAGACAGAAGAACTTTAATAAGTGAAATTGATCAAACATTGAATTATGCTTAAAATAGGAGATAAAGAATTGAAGTCACGCTTGTTTTTAGGAACAGGAAAATTCGGTTCTTCCAAACAAATGGAAGAAGCTGTTTTGGCTTCCGGCTCAGAACTGGTGACTGTGGCATTGAAGCGTGTGGATCTGGAAACAGAAACAGACGATTTGTTGTCACATTTGAAACACAAACACATTAACTTATTGCCCAATACTTCCGGAGCCAGAAATGCCAAAGAAGCTGTTTTTGCAGCACAATTAGCGCGTGAAGCAATGGAAACGAATTGGCTGAAACTGGAAATTCATCCGGATCCGAAATATTTACTTCCGGACCCGATAGAAACTCTAAAAGCGACAGAAGAATTGGCAAAATTGGGATTCATCATTCTTCCATACATTCATGCTGATCCGGTGTTGTGCAAGCGATTGGAAGATGTAGGAACTGCAGCAGTGATGCCTTTAGGAGCGCCAATCGGAACAAATAAAGGATTAAAAACCTTGGATTTTCTCGAGATTATCATCGAACAAAGCCGGGTTCCTGTAATCGTTGATGCAGGAATTGGTTCTCCTTCCCATGCTGCTCATGCCATGGAATTGGGTGCTGATGCTGTTTTGGTAAACACGGCAATTGCAGTTGCAAGGAACCCAGCAGAAATGGCTTTGGCTTTTAAAATGGCAGTAGAATCCGGAAGAATGGCTTATGAAGCAGGTTTAGGAGCAATTTCCAAATCCGCAAATGCTTCAAGCCCGTTGACAGGATTTTTGAATATGTGATACATAGGTACGCGATGCTTCGTGCACCCACATCCACATATTTCAAAAATAAAAAAAGAGAATATGACATTTACAGAAATATTCAGTAACACCAATTGGGATGAAATAAAATCTTCCATCTATGCAAAAACAGCAGCAGATGTGGAACGTGCTTTGTCTTCAAAAAAACGCAGTTTAGAAGATTTCAAAGCGCTTATTTCTCCGGCTGCGGAACCTTATTTGGAGCAAATGGCTCAGGAAAGTCATGCACTAACCAAAAAACGTTTCGGGAAAACCATTCAGCTTTACACACCGATGTATTTGAGCAATGAATGCAACAATATTTGTACGTATTGCGGTTTCAGTTTCGATAATAAAATTCGCCGTAAAACATTGACGGATGAAGAGATTTTGAAAGAAGTAGCTTATCTGAAAGAACGTGGATTTAATCACATTTTATTAGTTACAGGTGAAGCAAATCGTACTGTTCATGTGCCCTATTTTAAACGGGTAATGGATTTAATCCGAAATGAGTTCGCGAATATTTCAATTGAAGTTCAGCCTTTAGAAGAGGAGGAATACGGAATTTTACATGAAGCCGGAGTGTATTCTGTATTGGTTTATCAGGAAACATATCATCAGGATGTTTATAAAGCATATCATCCGAAAGGCAAGAAATCCAATTTTGAATACCGCTTAGATACACCGGATCGTTGCGGAAGAGCGGGCATTCATAAGATTGGTCTGGGAGTTTTACTCGGACTGGAAGATTGGCGAACCGATTCATTTTTTTGTGCTTTGCATTTAGATTACCTTCAAAAAAGATACTGGCAGACCAAATACTCTATTTCATTTCCAAGAATGCGTCCGGCAGAAGGAATTATCGAACCCAATGTCATTGTTGGAGATCGCGAATTGGTGCAATTGATTTGTGCTTATCGCTTGTTCAATGAAGATGTTGAATTATCCGTTTCTACGCGTGAATCGGAACATTTTAGAAATCATGTAATTCCTTTAGGTGTAACAACCATGAGTGCCGGTTCGAAAACAAATCCGGGAGGATACGTCGTTGAACCTGAATCTTTGGAACAGTTCGAAATTTCGGATGAACGTTCGGTGGAGGAAATCGCTCAATTAATTCAAAGTCAGGGCTACGAACCGGTTTGGAAAGATTGGGATCGCAGTTATTCTAATTCGACATTGCATGTTTAGTCCAAACGAAGCCAAGCGCTATGCGAAACAAACCATTTTGGATGAGGTTGGACTGATTGGTCAGGTGAAACTCAAAAATGCACGCGTTGTTGTTATTGGAGCCGGTGGCTTGGGTTGTCCGATTATTCAATACTTATCTGCTTGCGGAATAGGAACCATCGGGATTGTGGATTTTGATGTGATTGAGCATTCAAATTTGCACAGACAAGTTTTATACACGCCTCAGGATGTTGGTAGGAAGAAAGCCGAGGTTGCAAAGGAAAAAGCATTGGCTCAAAATCCGGATACGATCATAGAAGTTTTTGATTGTGCTCTCAGCGAAGATAATGCGGAGTTTATCCTTTCTCAATTCGATTTGGTGATCGACGGCTGTGATAATTTCCTGACCCGATATATCGTAAACGATACCTGTGTTGAACTTGAAAAACCGTTGGTTTATGGAAGTATTCTCGGTTTTCAGGGACAATTGGCAGTTTTTAATTTTCAGGGAAGTAAAAACCTGAGAGATTTGTTTCCGGAACCTCCAAATGCAGAAGATGTTCCCAATTGCTCCGATAATGGTGTTTTAGGAGTCGTTCCCGGTGTGATAGGAACTTTAATGGCAAACGAAGCATTGAAATGTATTCTCGGGCTTGAAATCAATCTCAATACTTTTCATGTTTTTGATTTGCTAAGTCTTGAAATGACGAAGTTGAGATTTTAAGTCTACCAGTGGTGGGGAAGACCGAATGGCTCTTTTCAGGAGGTTCATGTTTTTGTATTAAGTCGAAGAACGAGTAAAATGGGGGAGATTCGGAGGTAGTGGTTTTTCATGCACACCCTTGTCTGTAGCTAAATTTTCTTCTTCTCCCCCTTGCGGTTAACTTCTCAAAATACTTTCTCCTTATCGATTTGTTGTTCTTGTTGCACCTATTAAACCTATTGAACAATGATTCTGATCTCTCTACCTTGCTCTGTTCGGATTGTATAAACCCCTTTTGCAAAATCATCCATCTGAATGGTTGAGAATTGGCCTGTTTCTCTGCGTAAGATCAATCTTCCAGATATATCAAAAAATTCAATAACGTGGTTCCCTTTTTTGTCAAATGAAAGGTAAAGGTCACCGTTTACCGGATTGGGATAAGCTATGAAATCATCTTCTTGGTCCAGATTAACGGAGCGGATTCCCAGAGAATTAACCGCCCCGTTATTGTCTGTTTGTATCAGCCTGTAATAATTAACTCCGTTAAAAGGAGAAAAATCAGTCAGCTCATAGGTATTTGTTTCTGTAGTTGTTCCGGCGCCATCCATAGATCCCAAGGAAACCCAGGAAGATGCGTTCTGGCTTTTTTCAATAGTATAATAATCACAGTTGAATTCTGATTCCGTTACCCATGTCAGATCTACGGTACGGGATGTATTCAGTTCGGCTTTAAATTCTGTTATTTCAACAGGCAGAGGAGTCAGTGACGTGATGGAAGCCAGTGTAAAGAATGGTGTTGCGCTGCTGATCGTCACCCCGGAAAATTCCACACGACTTCCATTAATAACAGCACCTGAATAGATCGTTGCATTGGTCCAGTCAACGCCATCATTGTCAACAAGTAACCGTAGGTTAGAAACCGGCGTGAAGGCAACAAGCATACTTGTTTCATAACCCACCGTAACACTTTGTGCAAAATTAGTGAGCTGTCCTTTCCAGACACGCTCGATGTGACCGTAAATACCTGCCGGTAAATTTGCAAAACACACAGGATTTGTAGTGATTTGATTCGCAAGACCGTTATTTCCCCAGATGAGAAATGACTGATCTGAACTGAAGCTATTGGCATTGGTTGCATTGCTGCTTGCGATTGACACAAGCCCAACAGTTACGGGTTCATTGTTGTTTACACTGATAGATTGTTTCTGGATGAGCGCAGAAGCATCATCACGCCCGATTCCGGCAATATCCCTGTTGAAACCGCTATTGGTAGTCTTATTCCAGGTTGTTGTACCGGTAGAGGAAATGTAATTATATGCAGCTCCCGTATTGGTGTTTCCACCACGAGTAAGCCCATACTTGATAGCGAGGTAACTTTCTATTTTATTCAGGTTTGCCGCAGAGGGAGTTGACGAATAAAGGATCACTTCACTGATATTCGCATCCGTATCTTCTCCACCGGAGTTGTTACGACCCATGTACAGACCGCTACTGATACTCGGTGAATACGTAATATCGTTGGAATTGGATGCTGTTAATACTACTGAATTTTTGCGTGTGAGCATTGTTGCACCGCTACCTGTTACAGTAGTCATACAGGCGCTTGAACCGGAGTATTCGGTAGGTGCTACCCAGTCAAATGTCCAACCATTTATACTTGCGTCAGAAGATTGTGCCCGAAAACCTGGCTTAAACTGATGTCGGTAAGCAGATAAATTGGATGTGTAAGTCATACCTGTGAAATCGTCGACACTGTTATCGCTGACAATAAAATAGCTGCCTGATGAGGTCATTAGGTCGGTCGCAGTGGAAGCGTTTCCCAGCATAGTATTGGATGCAGCTACGAAATCGATTCGGGGATTGTAATTGAATAATCGCGGACTTGTTGCACCTGAAATAACTCCTGGCTGCTGTGCTGCAGTTCCTTGTGTGATCGGCCATGTTCCCGCAGAACCTGCAGAACTGTTCCAGGATGAAACACCTGTTCCCATGGTGATACTGGACGTATTGTCCGACTTATACCAAACGCTCAGTCCGGATGAAACACCACCTGGTGACCCGGCACAGGCAACAATTGATCTTGAACCGGCCGGATTTGTAACTGTTGGAGTTCTTACGATTCCTACAGTCAAACTAGTACATTGTGCATCGACGACATTACCAATAGTGGAAGTGGCATTATTCATGTCGTAAGCAATCCAGAAATAATTGGTTCCTGAATTCAATACCTGACTTCCGTTTACCGTTATTGCCCCGGAAGCGACCGTAGTTCCAGCACCATCAAATGGAGAACTTGACGAAAAGGTGCCGGAATTTCCGGTATAGTATACATGAATAAGGGAAACATCATTGGTATTGGTTCCCGGAATTGTAGATCCGGTCATGTTGAATATGATTTGTGTCAATGACAACGGACCGGTGCAGCCGGAAGTCACAATTTCTAAGCGAAGTATATCTTGCGCTGCATTGCATTTCTCTACTCCATTAGTGGAAGACTGAATGGATGTACTGGAAACATAGGACATCGCAGCCGGTGTAAACGTATAGGTTTGTGCTACGGCGGGTTTTACAGTTCCTGCAAATCTGCAGGTTGCGGCATTTGTCCCTCCGGCAGCAGTGGTACTCCAGTTGGTTGTTGTTGTGCGGTTGTTGAAATCCGCATTGGTCAACCCCCGGATACCTACTTGTATTTCAGGTGTTGTTGCTGCATTCGCAGTAATAGTACCACCATATACAATGCGGACAACATTTGTTGCATAGTTCAGACGTACTTGGCAGGTAATCCGTTCACCGGTTATTCCGAAACGTCGTACATCTCTCCATTGAACAACATATTCGCTGGAAGCAGTTAGGTCTTGGACACGAACTTCAGGCGTACCCGTAGTTGCTTCCTGTAAATCCACTCCAAATGCGGAAACGATCCCGGAACCATCTGACGAGCTGATAGGGGTGTAAGTATTTGCAGCCGGAGCAGACCCAAATGAAATAAAACCGTTGGAAGAAACATAGAGTTGAGTATAAGCGATACAATTGAAGGTAAAGGAAGGAATTGTAATAGCGCTGGATGCATTGTCGTCAAATGCAGTGGACCACAAAACTGTTCCTCCTGTCAAATTCGTAAAAGTTCCGGCGGATTGAACCACTGTATTCGAACTTACCTGTCCGAAAACAGGAAAACCCAAAAAGGAAACCAACGCAAGGGTAATGATTTGAAATTTCATAAGTTAAATTGTAGTTTTCAGCAAAACAAAGTCATCTGATGAAAAGAACCTACTTATTTAGTCCGACAAAACCCCGACAAATAACAAAAACCCTCTGATGTTAAGGGTTTCAGTATCAATTCATACTTGTTTTAAAAGACTTGAAATACCATGTTTTGAACAAAAAAACAGGAATAACCAGAAGATTGCAAAGGCAGTTTTTTGTGGATTATTACAACGATCATCTTACAGAATCAAAGTTAGATTGATTTAATAAGTGCATTCAGTTCTTTGGATTGTTCGATAGATAGCTTTTTGCGAAGCCTTAGGTCTGTTCGTTTGACCGAATCAGTAGAAATCCCAAGTAGCCGGGCTATTTCAAAAGTAGAAAGATCCATGCGTATGAGGGCAGCTAAGCGCAAATCGGCTTTGGATAAGGTGTCTGCCAACTTTTGAAAATTGTCGAAAAAGCCGGGATTTAATTTCTCGAAGAGTTTCCGGAATACATCCCAGTCGTCTTCCGTAAGTAGCTTAAAGGATTGCAACCGGTCGGATAAAGCTTCCCTTTCAGCAGCAGTGAGCTGGTTTCCGGAATCTTTGTTGAATTGCTCGATTTCGGATTGTAGTTCATGCACGAGCTTATTTTTTTCGCTCAGGTTCGAAAGTACCTGGTGCATTTGTTCTTCAATGTTTGTTAGCTCGTCCTCTGCTCTCAGTTTTTGAAGCACCAGTACTTCTTTTTCTTTTCTTCTTCTGAGCGCGATCTGCCTCAGAATGATAATTAATCCAGCAATGACGAAGCAACCGATAACTGCGAGTAGTAGGAATCGCTGTTCTACACGTTTTTTTTGTGCATCCATTAGTTTCAGTTGCGCCTGCTTTTTCTGAAATCGAATTTGAAATTCCGTATTGTGAAAGTTTTCAAGGTTCTGCTGCTGATTGATACTGTCCTGATAGGAGAGATACAGTTTCTGATTGTCGTAGGCCATCTGGTAATCATTTGTTGACTCACCAAGCATGGTCATTGCTTTGTAAAACGCCAGTTCGGAATGCATTGTATGAACGTGTGCTTTCATGAGCTCCTGCGTCTGCTTGAGTTTCATTGCGGCACTATTCCTGTTATGTGCCCGAACATCCAATTCTGCCAAAAGCGCAAGCGCATTGATGGCACTTTCCCACTGATCGGTTTCACTGCTTATCTTAAAGTCTTTCGAAACTAATTCCCGTGAGCGTTTAAAGTTGTTTCTAGTGTAGTAATAATTGCCGAGATTTCCAGAAAGGACACCTATCCAATCCATTCGATTATGCTTTCTTGCTAGTTTCAGCGCTCGCTCGAAATAACGTTTACTGAGAGCGTCGTTCTTCTCCCGGTAGATCAATCCGATTGCATTGCAGGCACCAATTTCAATCTGATAGGGTGCGGAACCATTGATCAGGATCCGGAAATGTTTTTCGGCCATTGAATAACGCTGAAAACTCAAATAAACCACTCCAATCCGGTTGTGAAATTCATAGAAAAAAGGGATCTGTTTTGCCTGCTTGTTTTTTAAAAGGTCTTCCGTCTTGATTAGGTAAACAAAAGCTTCGTGTGGAAAACCGTTGAGATCGAGGTTCTCTCCAATCCTGTAACATACTTCCGCGTATCCGTTCTGTTTTTCCGTTTTGGCTTGCTGTTCGCAAAAATCGAGGAATGCAATCCATTCCCGATCGGCAAAAAACTCTTTTTTTCCCCATCTTGAAACAAGTGTCAGACTGGTTTTTGTTTTGTCGCCTTTATTTTTATCTAATGTCAGATCATAAACCTTCCTGGCTGACCGCAAGTTCATATCTCCTCCTGATGCATGAAGCAAAGGAGAAAAGACTAAAAAGAAGAGGCTTGTAACTAATAAATTTTGCACTATGTTGCTGATAACAAATGCAAAACTAGGAACTTTTTTGAATGTTTTCGGATTAGTTTCCTGTAAACTGGTAAGGCTAGTTTCACCGATTTTGGAAGTCAGGAAATAACGGTTCACAAAAACAGGAAGTTCTTTGTCGGTATAGAATAGGAGACTTTGAGATGTTTTGTTAGAATCTGAAATCAACCTCAACACCTTTCATATTTTCGATTTGTGCAGTTTTGAGATAACGAAGCTGCGATTTTAAACTGCTCTTTATTCAAATTTGATGATTGGCAATTGATGTGTACTTTCATCACTTAGTGTAACAACAACATAATATAAACCATTTTTTTGAGGTAGGTCCATAACAAAGAAAGGATGATGGATTTTGTTGTATTGACCGAGTAATTGCCCATCAGTAGAATAAATATCCAACTTTTCTATCATTGAAGAATAACCTGAAGTAATCTTAAGTGTTCCATTTGTTGGATTTGGACTTGCAGACAAAAGAAAATGATCTTTATTAAAAACGCTCAATACAGGAGGATCTTCTTCTTTGATACGATTCGTTGTCGTGTTCGTAACTACAGCTGGATTCGAATCAAAATAGATACGGGCTTCATTATGGATTATTGTACCCTCCGACAAATTGGAGGTAAGCGGAACTTTAAATTTTACAAATCCATGGCTTTCAATTTCATTTGTAGAACTGTCTGGAAGTAAGATGCTATTGAAAATAAAGCTTATTTCACGGTTGTTTCCAAAGGTGATTTCCATTGGATGACTGGATGATATAGGAACAATTCCTAGAAAGTTTAAATTGGGGTCAATAACATCTTTAATTACAATTGAAATAGCAGTATCATTTCCTGTATTTTGAAACCTTACTAAGTATTCCAAGTCAGGAGTTTCTGGAGAAATATCTCCGAAAATTCCATCTCCTATTGGAAATACAGACTTATCATTCGGGTCGTAAGCGCAAAGAAGTACTTGTTTTAATGTATCATTAACAGTAGATAATGGTATTCCTGATCCATCAAGAATTGTTGCATTTACAAAACTAGTTAAAGTATCTCCTCCAAAATTGAAATCAGGCATTTGAACTGTTAATTGGATTAATTCATTTTCAAAATAATTCAAACTGTCGAATTGCCAAATGATAGTATTTCCTTGGACTGATGTGGGGGGAACAGTGGCAGATACATAATTGATAGCTGAATGAAGTTCCATCTCTATAGTTCCGGATGGATGAGTTGTTCCATGATTTCCTGTAGTAATGTAATAGTTCACAAATTGGTTACATCTTGGGAATCCACCTGTTAAGTTCAACTGTATGGAATCACTTGGTATACTTGGAAAATAACCGAAATCCAACGTGTCCAGTCCTGTATTTGGTATTGTTATATTTATCATGTAAGGATTAACAGTTGTTAAAGACCAGCCATTACCGATTCCTATTGACCAAATTTCGGAAAGTCCTATATTGCTACTTTCGAAATTCAGGTAATAATTTCCACTGTAATCAGAAAAAGCCTGTTTTTGCTGCGGATTAGCTATCAAATGCGCCCAATTAATAGGTTGGTCATTTGGATCAAATACTCCGTTTTGATTATAATCAACAAAAACCTTTCCTTTTACCTGGTAAGGTGCAATAATTTCATTTGCTCCAATCTCAATGTAATCCAAATGATTTCGAATGATATCTTTATCTCCATCATTCTCGATATCTCCAAATTTCAGTTCTCCATAAGTTGAAGCGTGCTGATTTAGCAGCCAGATAGGAGTTGAGTATTGAAGAGGACCCTGACTCGGAAAAACTCCTAAATTATTCTGGGTAACAAAAAAGATATCTTCATTTCCGTCATTGTTATAGTCAGATATTTGCTTACAAAAAATTGTTGTTCCCGGGAGTGAAGCCAGTGTTTGAAAAGTTCCCAGGTTTGAAGGTGTCATTTGCCTCCATCCAATTGAATCATAGGATGTAATGATCAGGTCTTTATCAGTGTCATTGTCCAGATCATAGAATACCGCAGCATCAATATTCTGGTTATTGTAAATAATGGATCCACTACCGGAGAATAATCCGTTTGAATTAGAAGAATGATACCTGATGTGATTGCTGTATGCAGAATAAATCATCTTGTATCCATAACTATTTGGCTGGTTTGAAAAGGCAACGGCTAAAGCCATAGATGAATTTCCTCCGGAAACATTCTGATAATTGAAACTGTTACTTCCCAGATTATTGATAATTCCTATGGTTGAAGATCCTGAAACTAAAATATCAATGTCCCCGTCTCCATTATAATCGCCAAAATCAATCTGGTCGATTTGAGAAACATAGCAATTCAATACTTGCGGTTGAAAATTCCCTGTGCCATCGTTGATATATAGACGTACACCACTTCCGAATACAACCGTGGCAAAAATGTCGAGATCCCCATCTGTATCGATATCAAATAACTTGATAGTTTTAAAATGTTCCGATGCATTTACTCCTAACTCAGCAATAATGGTTCTTGCTCCATATAATGAATTTCCAAGGTTGTAGTAAATTCCCAAATCTGTTGCTCCTGCTGCAATATCAATTAAACCGTCTCCGTTCAAGTCTCCGGTGTCAAATCCGATCACTCCTTCCAATTGATTTGAAACGCGGAATGAAGTTGCAAACGAATCAATAATGAAGGTGTTACAGCGTATTATATCCAGGTTTTGGTTTGAACTCAGGAAATCCAAGTCGTTGTCATTATCATAATCTGATAGTACCCCATCAAATTGTGAATAAGGATTTGGAAGATTGACTGCTTCAATTACGTGCTCCGGAAAAGAACCTGATCCATCATTTTCATACCACTTTAATGACACATCACAAAAGAAACCGGCAATATCTTCGTCCCCGTCGTTGTCGATATCCCCTGCTAGCAATTTAATTGCACAAGGTAAAAAAGAGAACGTCCCGGTATTAGTGAAAGTTCCATTACCATTATTTACATACAGATCATTCCAGTCAGTCCATGTGTCACTTTGATTATTGACTATCAAATCATTTAAATTATCGTTGTTGAAATCACCAATGGTCAGCAATGGATTTGTCTGAACCGTGAATAATACCTGTGGACTGGTAAAATTTCCGTTTCCTAAGGATTGAACTGCAAATACATTATAATAGGAGTAAAAAATAATGTCATCAATCAAATCGTTATTGATGTCACCAACAACTAAATCCTGAACGGCATAATTTCCTGCTGTTGTTCCTAAAATTATAGGACTATTGAAGGTCATAGCTCCAAGATTTTCAAGACACAATATATTTATACCTACATTCAGAATAATGTCGATATCATTATCACCATCAAAGTCCATTGTTTTCAAATAGCTGATAGAACCAGCACTAAAAATAGTAATCGGTGTACCGTATTCTCCCAAACCGATATTTGGAATAAGTCTCAATTGCTGTGAAAAAGAACTTGAGACTAGAATATCTATATCAGAATCATTGTCAATATCGGCGACTATCAGTTGATTTCCTTCAATATTGGCAATTTCCGAGAATGGAATAAACCTTCCGTGGGAGTCATTTTTATAAATTGAAACCGAATTGTTATAATCATTCAGTGATATAACATCCTTAAATCCATCGCCGTCCACATCTTGATTAGCGAAATCCAATATTCCATAACTTTCAGAAATACTTATTGCCTTCGGATTTTGGAACTGCGCTATAGAAGCAAATGATATGAGAATGAAAAATAGATTTAGGATTTTATTCATGCTTTTGATTATTAAAAGTTCTCAAAGATATATTATATAATTGATGATTTTTAATTATTGACTTACTCGTATTCATCCATACTACCATCATTCCCAGCTTCACTTTCCAAGTGTAGCCAATATTGTTCTTTGGAACTTTCGCCTCTGACTTCCACTGCATCCGGAATGTTATCCTCAAAGAAATACGTGATTTCGTTAGTTGGCAGAAATACTTCCAATGATGAATAAGGAGCTATTTCATAGTCTCCGTTTGCACTAACATTATTAACATTGTCGGTGTAGATAATCTCTTCCAGAATCAATTTAAATTCTGATTTGTTTACAATATTGGTACGATCCCAGCGGCTTGAAGAAACAGAAATTGTTTTTCCATTTCCCAATTGCTGCTTAGTACTTCCAATCAAATAAAACTGTTCATAAACAAGTTCTTTGTCAATGATGTAGATTTTGGAACAGGTGAACTGAACAGCACTGAAACCTATAATCCCAGCGATAATGCTAATGATCGTTTTCTTTTTGGATTCCAAACATTGTTTTATCAGGTAAAACAACCTGCGAACAAGATAATTCCTGTTCCAAAACGGATGATATCAAAAGTAGTAGGCGATAGTAACACGATCTATTTCTGATTCTTATAGCTCTCCAATTGCAATCCGCGCAAGAAATTCCGCAGAAATTGATCTCCGCAAACGCGGTAGTGGGAATGTTTTGGGTCTCTGAAAAATGCATTTAATTCCGGTTTTCCGATTCGGATATCCGCTGTTTTCAATGTTTCAATAATGTCATCATCCTTGAAATTCAACGCAATGCGCAACTTTCTGAATATGATGTTATTAGTCAGTTTTTCTTCCGCTTCCGGAATTTTTCCGTCTTTCAATCCTCTTTTATCTACAATGAAACCATTTAAAAGAGCAGCTAATGCCTGATCTGGCATTTCCTTAAACCCTTCATACTGTTCCTGTTTCATCCATGCAAAAATATCTAAGGGGGATACGATAAATTCAACAGATTTGAAAAGATTCCCGATTTTCTCTTCATCCCATTGATAAATTTTGCGAAGCTTGTAAAAGATGTAATTGTTCTCCATGTGGCAAAGGTAGAATAAAACACATTAATGGAACGAAATGAGCAGTGAGATACTTAGTCTTTAATTTCTTCTAAGAAAATATCGCTTTTAATTCCCCAGGTTTCAAAGGTTTTGATGATATCAATTACGACTGATTGAGGGGTTTTGATATTCGTTTGAATACGATGTTCGCCATCACTGAGTTTGATCCAGGCAATGTTTTGATTGATTCCTTCATATTCAACCTGATCAGTCGATTTTACAATAGAAACGACCAGATTCTCCACTTTCAGCTCGAAATTTTTATAAGAAATGTTTTTGGCTTCGGGTTTATAAATGAGCGTATCGTTTTCTAGTATAAAATATTCTTTTCCATATTTATTCCAAGCTGCAAGCCGGTAAAAGAAATAGATTATGAATCCGAAAACGGCGTATGAAATTAAAAGACCAAAGCTGGGCTTTCCTCCGGTAGAAAGAATAGAAACAGTAAGAACTATCGGAATGAGAATAGTGAAGTACATTAAGAATAAAGTAGCGAAGTAGCCGGTTTTATTTAACCTGAAATTACTTAGTTCAATTTTTTTCTCTGTTATGATTACTGGTGGAAGCATATTTTAACTGGTTTGAAAGCAAAATTACCATATTTTTGAAAGTGTATTCAATTTAGAATGAAAGGAATCAGCTTAATAATCACTTGTATCATCTCGCTAGGAGGTAAATCTCAGCAATCACTAACCGATTCGCTTATCAAACTTCCTTTGTTGAATCAACAAGTATTAGACACTGCAATTACCTATGGAAGGATTATCTCACCAAGCTATGAAAGTTCGGTTTGCACAGAGTTTGTGATCGGAGTGTTGGGACATTTCATGGAACTGACTTCTGAAGACACGATCAATATCCGAATTGATCAACCACGGGAAAACCTGAAGGAAGTTTATAAACAGATAGCAAATGGATCGTCTTATCCAACCGGAGTTGTGCATGCACTTGTGACCAAAGGAAAGGGAATAGAGATTACGGATAGAAATCAAGTGGCAGCGGGCGACTTTGTGCAATTCTGGTACCCCAATTCATGGGGACATTGCGGAATTGTAGCTAAAATTGATGTGGAGAATAAAGTTCTTTGGCTGCATTCTTCCTATCCAAGCACCAAAGGTTATGGTGTTCAGCCTTTTCATATGCCGGATTATTGCCATTTCGTCAGACTAAAAGAATAATTGGTGTAACTAATTGATTTTTATTTGTTCAATCGAATGAAAATTGTTGAATACATAGTACTTTTGCACCAAATTCTAACTTAAGTGAAACGATTCTTTAAAAGTAAATGGTTTAAAATTCCATTCTACACACTCACTTTTGCATTTGCTGCAATTGGCTTCTTTTTAACGGTTTCTTATATGGCCATTCAACTCGGATGGACAAAAGAAGGGGGTATTGTCGATTCAAATAATCGCTACTTCCAGGAAATGCAGGATAAATACAATCAGGAATTCAAAGTGGATAGTGTAACAATGGTTCAGAAACGCTATGAGGCGATGGAACGAATCATTGTTTTGAACGAGTATTATCCTCAAAATGCGGAATATATTCTATCCGTTCTTCAAAAGGGTGCAGATGAATATGAAGTACTTCGCATGCTGGATGCGGTTGATCTGCAATTAAAAGATAATAAAGCTTACAAAAAGGCACTTTCAAAGATCAAGTTCAATGCGAAAAGAACAAAAGAAGTGAGCAATTTGAGTGCTTTTGAATGGATGAATATTGCGGAATGGAAAACGTTTAAAGAAGCAGTCTCAAAAGACAAAAAACTGATCGATTCTGTAGCGAAACAAACAGGAGTAGAGGGAAGATTGATTGTTTCCTGCCTGGTTGGCGAACAGATCCGTTTGTTTAACTCTTCTCGCGAAGCATATAAAAAATGGATCGGACCACTAAAAGTTCTATCAGTGGAGTCGCAATTTTCATTCGGTGTAACCGGAATCAAGGAGCATACAGCGATGAATATCGAACACAATCTGAAAGATCCGGGCAGCATCTATTATTTGGGATCCAAATACGAAGGCTTATTGGATTTTGTGGGACAAGATACCGCAACCATCAACAAAGAACGCATTGATCGGTTGACAGATTTTCATAATCATTATTATTCGTACATGTATGCAGCCTTGTTTTTGAAACAAGTGAAAGTACAGTGGGAAAAAGAAGGCTTTCCAATCGATAAGCGTCCGGAAATTTTGGCTACCTTGTTCAATGTGGGCTACCCTCAATCGAAACCAAAGCCGAATCCAAGAGTAGGTGGTTCCACGATCAAGATTTATGAAAAACCTTATTCTTTTGGAGCAATTGCTTATCAGTTCTATTATTCCGGCGAGCTTTTTGACTTATTCCCATTTGAAAAAAAGAAGTTCGATTGGAATGAGAAAGCTTAGTGCAGCAATCTTTATACTTATTTTAATTTGTTCAACCGGGGCTTTCGCTCAGGATCGGACAGATACGCTCTATAAACGTCCAAAAGACACCATGGATTTGGTGATCAAGTGGAAGCAAATAGGGAAGGGAGTACAGTTTTGTGAAACAGATGCCCCAATTAAATCCATTATCGGAGATTCTAAACTGACCATTTTAAAAATTGATCCCAAACTTGTAGAATTCGATTTGTTTACAGCTTCAGGAATGGACAGCTTATCCAAACCGGTCAATGTTTGGGCAGATACCATGAACTTGAATATTGTTTTCAATGCCGGAATGTATGATTTGGGAAAACCATTAACCAGCAGGGGATTATTGAAAAGTGGTGATCACCACAATCAGTTTACTTATAAAGAAGGTTGGAATGTCATGCTCGCCCTCAATCCCACTGATTCGTTGAATGCTAGGGATGCAGTTGTTTACGATATGCAATGTACTCCGTTCGATACGATTAAGGATCAATACAGGAGTTTTGCACAAGGAATTCGTATGCTGGATTGCTCCGGAAATCCGATGAACTGGAAGAAAAATCAATCATGCAGTATGTTGGTTTGTGCACATGACGATCAGGAAAATTTGATCATTATTTTTAATCGCTCACCCTTTCCTCAGAATCAAATGATCGCTTTTATGAAGCAATTCCCAAGGCCGTTGCATAATGCAATTTACATGGAAGGTGGTCCTGAAACCAGTTTGTATATCAGTATCGGAGATTTCTGTTTGCAGAAAGTGGGAAGCTATGTTTCCGGAACGTATGTAAAAGATACCAATGAAACCTTTTGGCCTTTGCCAAATGTGATTGGAATTCGGGTGAAGAAATAAATGTAGGCGCGCGATTAATCGCGGCCTAAAATCTTTTATCTGATCATGGTCACAAAACCGTTGTATTTCGTATTCAATCCTTGATTATTTGTCACTACAAAAATATATGTGTAAACTCCATCCGGAACCATCATTCCTTCGTTTGTTCTACCATCCCAATTCAGATCGTCAACATGGAATTCCTTGATGATATTTCCCCAACGGTTTACAATGAAACCCTCTTCCAAAAATCCTCCCAAGATACTGATTGAAAAGAAATCATTGACATGGTCATTATTAGGCGTAAATACATTTGGAATGAAAACTGCATAGTCTTCAATACTGCAATCTTCGAATAGTATTTGTGTGGTGTGAGTAGTTAGACACCCGTTTCCATCCACGGTATTCAGTACCACATTATCCGATTGAAAATACCAGGTTCCCTGAACCAAAATGGAATCTCCTTCACAGGGTGTTAGTGTTTCCGAAGTTGGATTTACGGTAAATAATGAAAAATTCAAAGTGTGGGTGCTGTCACAACCGTTTTGATCCGTAAATTGAAAAGGATAAGAACCAGCCTGAGTTAAGAGCTGACCGTTGTATGTGAAGTTTAATCCGGGGCATATAGTAATAGACTCATTGGTCGTTTGCGGCGTACAACCTGTTACAACAATATTCTTACAATCCTGATCAGAACAAGCTCCTGATCCGGTTGTGTAACAAATTTGGTAGGTTCCTGCTCCTGCATTTTGTGGGTTAAATACTCCTGAAGCTGAAATACACGTTCCGCAGTTTGATGACCAGATTCCTCCAGCAGAATTTGCTACAAATTGGATAGGTGCATCTGTTGTTGAAAATGGTCCGGTTGTTTGAATAGTAGCGTCTAAAATTGGCGCTCCGGCAGCAATGGTTCCTGAAGCAGTTCCCGAACAGCCATTCTGATCAGTTACGGTTACTGAGTAGTTTCCGGGACATTTATTCGAAATATTTGCAAAAGTACTGTTGTCAGACCATAAATAGGAGTAAGGTCCTGTTCCTCCGGAAGCACTTCCTGTTAACCCTCCGTCACATGCGCCGGCACAGGTTTCGTTGGATGAAGTAATAGTAACATTGATTGAACTTGCTCCGTTAGTTACAGTAGCCTGCGCACTCATAGAACAGCCACCATTGTCAGTTACCTGAACAGTGTATGTTCCGGCACATAAATTAGTAAGGTTTGCTGTTGTTGCTCCATTAGACCAAAGTATGGTATAAGGAGCACTACCACCCGAAATGGTCGCATTCGCGGTTCCATTGCAGGGACCACAAGTTGTTGGGGTTGCACTTGCCGTAACCTGAACTCCTGTGGTGATGCCACATTGCGGATTCATGGAACCGATCCATGCGCTATTTGCTGTATTATTTGCAGCTCCGGGAGTTTCATCAACCCCAACATTTCCGGAACTCCAATTGGCTTGAAGTGAATAATTATTGCTGGTATTGTTCGTCATTGAGAATACTTTACTGCCAGCAGCTCCTGAAAAGTAGATAATATTGTTTGTAGAGTTATTTCCCCAACTAACCGCATGAGATGGGGTGGTTGCGGAAATACTGGATAGGATTAAAAAAGAATCATTTGAATTTGACATAGCAACCTGATTCCAGTTTCCGGCACCTGAAACCCATACTCCACTTGCAGGATAGGTCATGTTTCCACTAGTAGGACTTGTACTTTGACCTTCAAATAAGGTAGAGCTAATTGGGATAATCATTCGGCAGTTTCCATCAGTCATAATCAAATCATCCGGTGGAATAGCAACGTTTCGATCTGCATCATTGTAAACAACGATTAAAGTTCCCTGAGGGATACAACTCCAAAAAGAATTATTCGCAAAACGAACAGCACCGCTTGCAATTCCAGTGCCACTTCCCGTTGCAAAATAACCGTTGTTGTCATCCAAAACAATCCCTCTTAAATCAATACATGGAGTAGGAGTTTGGCAACTCGGGGTTCCAACTACTAATAACTCAACATATTCTTGCGAACCGTTTCCTTGGGAAACCTCATTGATGATTAATTGTTGTGAATAAGACTGGAATGAAAAAAATAAAATAAATCCAGCAACTACGCGGAGAGAACGCATCTTTTTGAACGTAAAAAACTCTAATTGAATCTGGTTTCAGCAACGGATCAGTGCATCAAGGATTACAAATTCAATTTTTCACCGCAAAGATAGGGTGAAATAGTTAACTCTTTGAGTAAACCATGTTACCAAATGATTATGAAGTTGTAATTATTTGTATTGAATTGTTTAAGTTTAAACAGACGGTTTATGACTTAACATTTACTAATTTGAGAACATTCATTTCATTATTTTTTCTCTTTCAATATTGCTGCTTTTCACATGCTCAGGAATCTTGTGACTTGAAAGGAGAAATTGATTTCCCCTGGTTGAATTATTACAGTGCTTATGGAGTGGATGATACATTAGCCGCAAAGATGATTGGCATGTATGATTCTCACTATAGAAAGTCGAAAAGAAAAAGAAAACTGGATCATGAAATGCGCCTGTTTGAATTGGTTAAGAAACGCAGCCTACTGTTTAATCCTTATATTATTGTAAATAATAAAGATACAGGAAGATGCATAATCTATATGGATTCCGCAAGTTATGCGAAAACATTCTTGTGGAATTATAATCACGAAGACCTGACAGCAAATCAGCAATATTTGTGGTTTGAGGCAAAAGGTACTTGGTTAGGTGAGAATGCGTATTGGATGACCGAATTTAAAGCAATAACTCTCATAGAAGATAAATCGCGTTCACAGGCAGGATCAAAGTTTGCAATGGATGTTTACCGGAAGTAAATTCAACGTCTTGATGTCTTAAAATGGTATTGTCCTAAAATCTAAATTAAACTTTTGGTATCATTACAGCTCTTAAGACTACTCGAAGAAAGAAATGACGCTGGAACTACTGTATGAAAAATATGCCAAGCAGGTTTATAACCTCGCATTGCAGTATGTTCAAAACGTCAATGATGCAGAGGAAATTACGCAAGATGTTTTTCTGGCTGCTCACAAAGCATTGGATAAATTCCGGAATGAAGCCAATCACGGAACCTGGCTCTATCGGATTACGATCAATAAATCCTTAGACTTCCTAAAAGCCAAAAAACGAAAGAAACGCTTCTTTTGGTTTACAAAAGAACTTTCTGAAAATGATTCTGTGGAATTCAATCATCCAGGAGTATTGATTGAGCATCAAGAAGAAACAGCATTTATTTTTTCGTGTATCAATGAACTTCCGGATAATCAAAAAACGGCCTTGATTCTGAATAAAATAGAACAGCTTCCACTTGTTGAAATTGCTGGAATTATGGAGCTTTCACCCAAGGCGGTAGAGTCATTGGTGCAGCGTGCAAAAACAAATCTTTCAAAAAAAATAGAAGGTGGCGAGGGATAAACTGCAAAGCGTCGTCTAAAAATAGGAACAACATGAAAAAAGATCAGTTACATATCTTGGAGAAAATGGAAGCGGTGGAAGTTTCTCCGTTCCTTTTTACACGTATTCAGGCAAGAGTGCAGGAACAGTTGCTCGATAGGTTTTCCAAAAAACAAGCAGTTGTTTACATCACCGGGATTGCAATGATCATTGCTTTGAATGTGATTGTTTTAAGAACAAAGAATGATCCGGATAGAACCACGAATCTGGTTTCCGAAATGAATTTGTCACCTTCTAATCAGTTATATCCATGAAAAAGTCATTGATCAGAAACGGATTTATAGCGATATTGCTTTTAAGCAATGCTTTGTTCATCTATAAATGGTGGATGGCTCCTGAACGAAGACATCACGGGCCAAGAAATGAGATCATTGAAAAGTTGCATTTTGATGAAAAGCAGGTAACTGAATACGATGGTTTGATTCGCGTACATAGAAAAGCCATTGAAAGTGCTGAAAGAAATTTACAAGGTCAAAAGCAAAAGCTGTATTCAAATCTGGATGAACCTTTTTCAGATAGTTTATTGCAGGAAATTTTGAAAGTTGAAGCAAAAATCGAACACATTCATTTCAATCACTTTAAGGATATTGAGAAGTTATGTCGACCCGATCAGAAGAAGTACTTCAAAGCATTGAACTTAGAAATTGCGCATTTATTTTCACCCGGAAAAAAACCGAAACGTTGATAAAAGCACTCGCATATTGTTTGTTTTTGGTTCCATTTTTAGGATGGGGACAGTTCACAATTGATGTGAATCTAACTCTGGACAATCAAATCATTGGATTAAATAATCCCATTCAATTAAATGACCATTCGTTTCAGTTGGAGCAGGTACGGTTTTATTTGTCGAAATTTGAATTTTATCAAAACGATCAATTAGTGGCGGTTGATCCTGCAGAGGCTTATCTGGTAGATTTTGATTTGGATTCAACCCGGAAATTGATTTTTCCAACTATTCAATCGGCTCAAATTGATGAGATTCGTTTTTTATTCGGAATAGATAGCCTGACCAATACTTCCGGAGCAATGACCGGTGCACTCGATCCGATGCATGGAATGTACTGGAGTTGGCAAAGCGGTTACATCAATTGTAAATTGGAAGGAACATTCCTCAGTCCAAAGCGGGAAGCATTCCAATTACATTTGGGTGGATACATGAAGCCTTTTCTGGGAGCTCAATACATCACACTTAAAAACAGTAAAATAGGCAACACCCAATTAGATATTGATCTGAATTCACTCATGCAAGAAGTGATTCATCAAAAATCGAATTTGCATGTAATGTCTCCTTGCTTCAAAGCAGTTGAGTATGCTCAAATCCTTGCAAAATCCATTGATCAGAAACCATGAAACGGCTGGAAATTGCTTGTTTAATACTGATTTTGATTCTGGTTTCTTTTCGGTATACCGAGAAACTTTGGAAAACACCTTCAGATTGGCCGGAGCCTTATTATAATTTTAAGAAAAATCCGTTGGATTCGGCTACTATTCAATTGGGAAGAGTGCTTTTTTACGACCCGGTTTTATCTTCAGATAGTTCAATTTCATGCGCAAGTTGTCATTCTCCCTATAATGCGTTTACTCATGTAGATCATGCTTTAAGTCATGGAATCAAAGATCGGATCGGAACACGGAATTCTCCGGTTTTGGTAAATCTGGCTTGGGGTAAAAGTTTTATGTGGGACGGAGCGGTTAATCATCTGGATATGCAGGCACTTGCACCTTTGGAAAATCAGTTGGAAATGGATGAAACGCTTGCTCACGTGCTTCAAAAAATCGGCAAACAAGAAAAATACAAAAGACTGTTTAAAACAGCATTTCACTCTGAAACAATGACTGGTGAGCGCTTTCTGAAAGCTATTTCGCAGTTCATGCTCACCTTGGTAAGTTCCAACTCCAAATACGACCAGGTCATTCGTGGTGAAAAGGGAATTCAATTTACAGAGCAAGAAAACAAGGGATATGTTTTGTTCAGAGAAAACTGCGCTTCCTGTCACACTGAGCCGCTGTTTACCAATCAGTCATTTGAGAATAACGGTTTGGCAGTTGATTCCATTCTTCAGGACATAGGAAGAATGAGAATAACCCAAAAAAGTTCGGATTCACTGAAGTTTAAAGTCCCAACACTTCGCAATATTGAACGTTCTGCTCCTTATATGCACGACGGCCGGTACCGAAGTCTTCAAATGGTACTTTTCCATTATTCATCAGACATTCATTCATCAGAAACTTTGGCTCCGCAGCTTCGAAATGGAATCCAATTAACAGAAGATGATAAGCGCTGCCTGATTGCTTTTCTAAAAACACTCACAGACTATACTTTTTTAAGTAATAAACAATTTCAATACCCGCGGACACCTTAAAATGAGGTTGATTGGATTTTTTCGCTAACAATAGTGTAAGATAAAACCGGCTTGTCTATCAATCAGATTAAAATGAAAGAAGATGAATCGTTTTTTTTTGATATTTATCAGATTTCTTTTAGTTCGCTATAAAAATTTACATTCGTTTAAACATTATTTAACTGCGGACTGAGTCTCCATTGTACGGAACCCTAATCTTTTGATATAGTTGGTATTGTTATCCGAACTACTCCTTATCAATTCGAAGCAAAAGCCTTCAGGTTCGTTTACCGATCTGGGAAAGTGCTTGTCATTTGGGATCCTGATCCCGCCTTTCCATGTATCGGTCCGAAACGGAAGGCTGCTTAGAAGGTACAATGGAAAAGGCATTTTTGCTACTTTTTTTGCCTTTGAAGAGGCTGCGCAGCAGGTGAAGACGAGAAGCGACAAACGTTAGTGCGAAAGCTTTAAGGTAAAGTAGGGAGAAAGAATGAGCGAATAGCGGATAGTTAAGTTGGTTTTAATTGGTAGATAAAATTTTTTATTGGCTGCGAGGGATTCACTCCAAAGTGTCGTCTAACCATCAAAATGCTCTTTATTATGAAACAAACAGCTGCACTAATTCTGTTCTCTATTTCCTCAGGAATGGCTTTCTCCCAAGGGCCAGCAATCACTACCTGGCTGCAAAACACGACGTTGATGGGGAGTCATTACGTAAGTGGAAATTCGACCGCTATTCAAGATAATATTCCGGTGAATACGCAATTGATTCAATATTCCGCTTCCTGGGTGTATGTAACTACGAATGGAATCCCTTCTTATCCAACCGGACCATTTTTAGATGGAAACCCAAGTCAGGCAACAGATCAGAATGCTATTTTTAAAATTCCCTTAAATCCGACACAAAATACCGGAACGCTTACATCAACAACTGGTGGGAACATTGGCGTTTTTATCAATGGTGTTGCTTTGTTTGATTACCGCGATGGTGTTTCCTGGAAAAATTCGACGGGTACCATTGCCGGAGGGCCAGCGGGTGGAATGGGAGACGGAGTTTGGAACAGAGACGCTGTAGTAGGTGAGCGAGGTGGTTTCGACTGTGCAAAAGGCCATCCTGCCATGGGAAATTACCACCATCATCAGAGTCCAAGTGCTTTTGATCTGGATCTGCAGGTAATCTCAACAGTTTGTAATCTATACGATTCAGATGGTTTGTATGCAATCGACAGCACACAACATTCTCCTTTAATTGGTTATGCCTATGATGGTTTTCCAATCTATGGAGCTTATGCATATAAAAATGCAGATGGAACAGGTGGAATTGTGCGTATGAAATCCTCTTTTTCCTTGAGAAATATTACGGTGAGAAATACCTATTACGATGGAAGTTCGGTGACAGCAGGTCCTGCAGTAAACGCAACTTATCCCTTAGGTTATTTCAGAGAAGATTATGAATTCACAGCTCCTGCCAGTGCAGATTATTTGGATATCCACAACGGACGTTTTTGCATCACTCCTGAATATCCTGCCGGGATCTATTGTTATTTTGCAACGGTGGATGAAAACTGGAACTCTGCTTATCCGTATGCTGTTGGACCGACATTCTATGGAAACAAAGTAGTGACTAAAGTGACATCGGTAGGAGAGACTACAACAACTTATACGCCAACAACCAATGGATTGAGTCAAAGTGAACTGGAAAGCTTAAATATCGACTTGTTCCCGAATCCTGCAACTGATTTAGTGACACTCCAGGTAAATGGCTTGGTAAAAGAAAATCTGACAGTTGAACTAACAGATATGACCGGTAGAACTGTTTTGGAAAAATTAATCCCGGCGGGAAGTACAATCGCATTTTTTGAAACGCAAACACTTTATGCTGGCGAATACATTGTTCGAATTAAAACTTTAAGTAGCGCAATTACCAGAAAGTTATTGATTGTGAAATAAGAATCCGCCGTGGTGGATGATAACTATCTGCGGTAGCAGATAAAGGTGGTTTTAAAAATTGAAAACGCAGGCTTTATGGTCTGCGTTTTTTTTAGTTTAAAAAATAGTAATAATTTGATATACAGTATTTTAGTATTAAATCTGTTCGTATCTTTGCAAACACCCGAATTTGCGAATTCTATTATTGAATTCCTATCCTGACAACTATCAGGATGGCATTCGGCATTCGGCATTCGGCATTCGGAATTATTTCTCGTATTTGTAACCCATTTCCTTATGGAAATTTCGGTTGAATACCGAAAAAAATGTTGCGCCGAATGTAGTGTATAGATCAAGCATGGATACTGCATAGATAGAGCATAGATACTGTATGAAAAGGTTAAGTATTTAACACCTCATTTAACTCGGTTTCAGCCCGTTTCCATCCAATCTTAAGGTGACTGGGTTCACTATGCCAGATAGAAGTCACACATTTACTAAATTGGATCGCTTCACAAAAATGTAACCAATATCAGTTCCTGAAAATTCGTAATTCCCCATAGCTGGCGCGAGTGTTTCACTCGTGCCTTTACTATTTTTCGTTATTACCCCAAATTCACCTGAATCTTCACCAAATCCGAATAAGCACCGCTTGTTGCCATTAAATCTGCATGATTTCCGCTTTCAACAATCATTCCGTGCTGAAGAACCAAGATTTTATCTGCATTTCGAATCGTACTCAAACGGTGGGCGATCACGATACACGTTCTTCCGTGCATCAACTTTTCCAAAGCATCCTGAACTACGCGTTCTGATTCTGAATCCAATGCAGAAGTAGCTTCATCCAAAATCAGGATTGTTGGATTTTTTAAAATTGCACGTGCAATGGCAATGCGCTGTTTTTGTCCGCCAGAAAGCTGAATTCCACGATCTCCAACTTGTGTTTTGAACCCATCAGGAAAGCTCATGATGAACTCGTATGCATTGGCTTGTTTAGCTGCGCTGATAATATCATCTTCACTAGCGCCCTGTTTTCCAAATGCAATATTTTCTAAAATTGTTCCGGCGAATAACAAAACGTCCTGAGGAACAATGGCGATGTGTTCTCTTAAGTATTTGATGTCAATGGAATCTGCATTTGCATCTCCAAAATAGATTGCCCCTTTGTTGACTTTGTAGTAATTCAAGACAAGTGAAGAAATAGTTGTTTTTCCACCTCCTGATGTTCCTACTAAAGCTAAAGTCTCGTTTCTATTCAAAGCGAATGAAATTCCTTTTAAAACTTCTATTTCCGAACGTTGTGGATAGGAGAAATGTACGTTTTCAAAGCGGATGGAACCATCTATTTCCGGTTTGTCACTTCCTTTGAACAAATCGGATTCACTCGTTTCATTGATGATATCCATCAATTTTTCAGTTCCGCCAATGGTTTTTTGAATTCCGCTGTAAAAATCAGGGAGTGAACCAATACTGGCAGCCATTAATAAAGTAACCATCAGGAAAGAATACAAATCACCATCACTTAGTTCGGGATGAGTTCCCTGAGTCATTAACAAGCCTTGCCAAACGATAAATACAATGGAGCCAAACATGCAGAAAACCATGAAGGAGATGAATAAGCCTCTCCACATTCCACTTTTGATATTCAAACGTCTGATTTCTTCAATGGAAGTTTTAAATCGCTTGATGAGGTAATTTTCGTTTGTAAAAGCCTTGATGTTTCCAATTCCGGTCAAGGATTCTTCGGCAATTGCATTGGAAGTTGCAGTTTGATCCTGAGCTTCTTTGGATAGACGCTTGATGAATCGTCCAAAGAATACTGCTACAATCATAATAATTGGAACAGTTGAAAGCATAATTAACGAAAGTTTCCAGGAAATGAAAGTTAAAATGCCAATTCCTCCAACAACCATGACGATTTGTCGGAAAAATTCAGCAACAGTGGTTCTAAGTGTTTCCTGAATTTGGGTAATGTCTGCAGAAAGTCGACTTGTCAATTCTCCAACGGTGTTTTTATTAAAGAAATCCATTGGAAGGTGAAGCATTTTTTGAAAAACGTCGGCTCTCAAATCACGTAAAGCCTTTTCGGTAACGTTTGTAAACAACACCACGCGGAAATAGCTGAAGATGGCCTGTCCTCCGAACAATGCAAACAAAGTCACGGCAACCGTGGTGATGTTGGATAGATCGATCGCTTTGATTGCTTCAGCCATACTCGTTTGAGAGCCGCTGCTTAATCCAAGCAATTGTCCTAATAAAATAGGGAAGATCAAACCAACAGATGTTGAAAGAACAAGGAAAATCCAGCCGACTCCATATTCAAAGCGATAAGGTTTTAAATAATGGAAAAGTTTGCGCGCCTTTTTATAGCTTTCACGGGTCAATTGAATCTTTTCTTTTTTAGCTTGCTTTGGTCGCAACATCTTTTTGCTAGTTTTGTATCACAAAAGTAATAGGCGATTGACTTAAACAAACTTTTTTTTCGATTATTTTCGAAGAAAACTTGAAAAATTAGAAAATCTACCTATCTTTGCACCCCATTCTGACAATTGTCTGACATTTCAGGAGTTTAAGAAGCAAAATAAGAATATTCGAATAAAGCATAGATCATGAAAAGAACGTTTCAACCGTCTGTAAGAAAGAGAAGAAATAAGCACGGATTCCGTAGCCGTATGGCAACTAAGAACGGACGTAAAGTATTGGCTGCACGTCGCAGTAAAGGCCGTAAAAAATTGACAGTTTCTGACGAAGGTTTCCACAAGCGTTAATAGCCTGTAAATCTTTATTAAAGATATCAACCATCTTTTCGTTTATGCGAAGAGGTGGTTTTTTTGTGCCCGAATGTTTGGGGTTAACTTCAAAGATAGTTTATTAGAACTTGTTCTGGTTTTTTCTTTTTTCTATTTTTTACCGAAAAACAAAACATAAAAAAAGCCGTCCAAATTTTTAGACGGCTTTCCTGTAAAATCAGAAAGGATTAGTTTGCGTTACAAGTACGTACGCTTCCTTCGTAAGTTTTGTAAACTCCTGTTTCGTATTTATCACATTCAGATTGTTTGTCTTTTTTCTTAGCAACAATTGGGAATGACTCTGAACCATCATAGTCAACGAACTCGTCTTGGTAAATTTCAGTACAGTTACAAGAGTAAGTTTTTTTACAAGATGTTGCAACAAGACTTAGTGCTGCTGCACAAGCGATTAAAGCGATTGCTTTCATAATTTAGATGTTTTATTAGTTATTAATTGGATTCGAAAATAGTGATTTTTTTTACAATTGCTTTTGTTTTCGATGAAAATGAAAAAAAGTTTAAATCAGATCGTTTTTCCACAGAATTGCTATAAGTTTGCTTCAAAAAAATATGGATCGGTATTTCGTTGATTTTCGTTCAGATACAGTTACAAAACCATCGGCTGAAATGCGCGATGCGATGTTTCATGCTTCTTTAGGTGATGATGTTTATGGAGAAGATCCAACAGTGAACGAATTACAGGAATACGCAGCACAACTTTTCGGGAAGGAAGCTGCATTGTTTTGTGCCAGCGGTACCCAAACAAATCAGATTGCGATCAATATTCATGTGAAACCGGGAGGAGAAGTCATTTGCCATGAGGAAAGTCATGTCTACAAGTATGAAGGAGGCGGAATTGCGAAAAACTCAGGAGCTTCTGTTCGCTTGTTACAAGGAAATAGAGGGCGATTAACGGCTTCAGAAATTGAAAAGTGGATTATGCCAGATGATATTCATTTTCCGGTAACTCAACTCATTTCACTTGAAGATACCGCGAATCGTGGAGGGGGAGCAGTTTATAATTTTCAGGATATCGAAGCAATTGCACGTTTGGCAAAGTCGAAAAACATCCCACTTCATCTGGATGGCGCACGCGTTTTCAATGCATTAGTTGTAAATGGAATTGAAATAAAAAAGTATGCTTCTCAATTTGACTCCATTTCAATTTGTCTCTCAAAAGGATTGGGAGCACCGGTTGGATCACTTTTGGTTGGTACAACCGAATTCATTCATCAGGCGAGAAGAGTGCGGAAAGTGATGGGAGGAGGAATGCGCCAAGCTGGATTTTTAGCGGCGGCAGGTTTATTCGCATTGAAAAATAATATCAACCGATTGACAGAAGATCATACAAAAGCGAAACAATTGGAAAGCGCTTTTCTAAAATGTGATTGGATTGAGAGCAGTTTGGCAGTAGAAACAAATATTTTAGTTGTAATTTTGAAGGAGGAATCAAAGCGTGATTTCTATATTCAAAAGTTCGGAGAATTGGGCGTTAAAGTTTCAGCTTTTGGTCCGGGAATGATTCGTTTAGTGACTCATTTGGATATTTCTCAGGAAGACGTAGAATATACAATAGAACAACTCAAAAAAGTATGAAACTATTCACAATCTCTTTCATTACATTAGCAATTACGCTATTTGTTTCTTGTTCGGATGATCAGGAGAATACTGTTTCATTAGAGGATATTACGCATACGTCCGACAAGTTTGATCACATTGACGACAAGAAAGAAACCGTTGAGATAAAAGATGAAAAACCGAAGAAGGGCTATTTTCTGACGGCTTTTGACTCCATTTACAAAGATGCTTCTTGGTTTATGCTGGATAGCCTTTTGTTCCCGGATCGTTTCGGACCTTCAAAAATGGAGAAATGGTATTTGTTGAATCAAAAAGACAGTATTGTTGCGCTTCACTACGAATTCAAAGATAGTTTGAGAACAAAGAATGCATTTTTCAACTGGATTGATTGTTATGGGCCAACATGTACTTCGTATCAGGTAGGCTCGCAATTCAAAAAGCAAAGTAGGAATTCATTGTTTTTAATAGGAGCTAATCAGTTGGTTTATCTGGAATCTAAATCTCCAATTGCAGCTGATAAATTAGTTGGTATTTTGAATGAAAAGAAGAAGGATCAAAATTGGATTTATGTGTTGGAAATTCCCGGAAAGAAGAAAACACGCTGGTCCACTATAAAAGAAGGAGAGATTAACGAATTAAAAAAGACTCAAGACTAAAGGCGTAAGACAAAAGACTGTTAAAGTCTTAAGTTTTCGGTCTAATGTCTTTGGTCTAACTAGAAAAAAGATGAAAGTAGTAAACAGAGGATACATTTACGTAGAACCAAAACAAGCCTTTTGTGATTGGGCAAAACAACACGATGTTGATTTCGATTTTGATGAATCAGATGATCTGGAAGGAAACTTGTATTTGATTGAAGAAGATTTCTTCGAATACGAACCATTAATCGAAGCGCATTTCAAAAAGATCATGAAGAATGAATGCCTGGCGGTGGTGGATTCTGATGATGATTACCCGAAACCAACCTTGGAATTGTTCCTTGAATGGTTTACTATTCGTGTGGGTTCCAGTGTTTTTGATACGCAAAAAACAGATTTGGAAAGCGACAAGGTGTAATCCACTTTTGACCGATTTGTGAAATCAATTCACCGATTTTAAACATTGATTTCTGTTTTTTCAATCTAATTTAGCCTCGTAATTAATTATTATGAAGTATTTACTATTGCTTATAGGCTTGGCTCCTATTTATTTGATCGCACAAACTTCGATTGAAGGAACAGTGCTCAATCAAAGCGGAAAGCCGGTTTTTATGGCCACTATTTTCGTTAAAGGAACCACAGACGGTGCACAAACCGATGAAAAGGGAGTTTATAAATTAACGACCAAAATGACTGGAAAACAAACACTGGTTATTCGGGGAGATGAATTGGAAGAACAAACTTTGGAAGTAAATCTGAATGGAACTCCACTTACCCAGAATATCAAGGTTCGTCAATCAAAAGCCATTGAAGAAGTGGTCATTTCTGCCGGTACAATGTCTGCGTCAAATGATCGAACGGTGGCAATCCTGGATCCTTTGGATATTGTAACAACAGCCGGTGGGCAAGGAGATATTGCAGGAGCAATCCAAACACTTCCGGGTGTTCAGCGAAATGGAGGAGATCAAACAGGTTTAATGGTTCGCGGTGGAGATGTTAGTGAAACCTCATTCATTGTAGACGGATTGGTTGCGCAAAATGCTTTTGGAAGCTCTGTTCCGGGAGTGGCACAAAGAACACGTTTCAATCCGTTTCAATTCAAAGGAACTGCTTTTAGTACAGGTGGATACACCGCTCGTTACGGACAGGCATTGTCATCCGTTTTGGATTTAAGTACCTTGGATTTGCCGGATCAGACAAACATCAATATTGGTGCAAACTTTGCCGGAATTTTTCTGGGAGGTTCCAAATTGATGGAAAATAGTGCTGTAGAATTTACAGGATACTATCAGAATTTATCTCCTTTTTTGGCATTGGCAAAAGCAAATGTGAAATTCTACGAAGCTCCGCAAGGTTTCGGTTTCTCTGGGAGATATGTGGCAAAAACTTCCACAAGAGGAATGTTTAAAACGACTTTCAATCAAACCTATAACAGCTCCGGACTGGAAATTCCAAATCCGGGAGTGGCGGGAGCAAACATGAGATTCGGGTTGAAAAATCAGAATACGTACGTGAATACAACATTTAAGAATTTCATCAACGATAAATGGTTATACTATGTTGGATTTTCTTTAAGTAATAATGACGATGACATTACTTGGGATACACTTGTTTCTACCAGAAATGATAAACGAACTCAAGGCCGTGGTGAGTTAGTCTATACAGCAGGAAATCGTTTTAAAATGGTCATTGGATCAGAATTACAGCATTTCCAATACAAACAAACATTCGATACTTTAACCGGGCAATTTACAGAAATGTTGAGTGCAGGTTATGTTGAAGCTGATATCATTCCATTCAGAAACTTTGCAATCAAACCCGGAGTTCGTGCGGAATATTCTAAGTTGTTGGCGAAAGGAAATATTTCTCCTCGTTTGGCCATGGCTATCAAGACCAGTAAAACGAGCCAGATTTCAATTGCTTCCGGATATTTTTATCAATTGGCTTCACAAAATTATTTGATGCAAGGTTACAGACCTGACTTTCAGCAAGCATTGCATTTAATGGCAAATTATCAGATCATTGCTAAAAATCGCATCTTCCGGTTGGAAGGATATTACAAATCTTACGATCAGCTAATCCGCGAACAAGGAGTTGCCTATACTCCAAATGCATTCCGTTTCAATTATGGAATGGTAGATAATAGCGGTTCCGGATATGCGCAGGGAATTGATGTTTTCTGGAGAGATAAGAAATCGATTAAAAACTTTGATTACTGGATTTCTTACAGCTACATTGATACAAAAAGATTGTACCAAAACTATGTCAGTAAAGTCACTCCGGATTATGTTTCGGATCACAACCTGAATGTGGTCATGAAGTATTTTGCGACCAAACTTCAAACAAGTTTCTCGATGACTTATAGTTATGCAAGTGGAAGACCCTATTACAATCCAACGAATACCCGTTTCCTTGGAGATCGCTCACCGGATTACCACAATTTAGCATTTACGGCTGCATATTTAACAACAATTAAAAAGATGTTTACGGTCTTTTACATTAGTTTGGATAATATTACCAATCAAAAGAATGTATTGGGATACAATTACAGTTTTGACGGAAGTCAGAGATACGAAATAAAACCTCCGTTTTATTTCAATGTCTTTTTCGGATTCAACATGTCATTGAAGGAGTTTAATAAAGATGAAATTTAATTATAGACTATGAAGCAAGCAATTTTAACAGTGATTTTGGCATTTACACTTCAAGCAAATGCACAGGATGAGATCAAAAATGAATTAGCACCAATTTGTGCAACTTTTGATTCAACACATACCCTTGAAGGTTGGAAAGCAAACTCAGATCAGTTGGCTTTGATGAAGGAAAAATATCCGGAAAATTGGATGCCGGCTTATTACTACGCGTATTCATGCGTTCAAATGTCTTATTTCGAACCTACTTTGACCATTAAAGATGTTTTGGTAGACAATGCAGAAGAACAGCTGGGTAAAATTGAGGCATGTTCTTTAACAGATGAAGTACACATCATGAAAGCTTTGATTGCAAATGCCCGAATCGGAGCAGATCCTGAAAATCGTTGGCAGAAATACGGAAAGATATTTGACGAGAATTTGAAATCTGCAAAAGCAATCAATGAGAACAATCCACATATCTATTTATTGAAAGGCATTTCGACTTTCTACACGCCAAAAATGTTTGGTGGAGGAGCAAAGAATGCTAAAACGTATTTTGATAAAGCAAAAGTGAAATACGATTTGATTACCTCTACAGATGTAGATAAACCATATTGGTGGGGAAGAAGTACGTGTACTTATTTCTTTGGGGAAATTGATAAGGAATTGAATAAGTAAGAAATCGGCCGATGCTGATAGAAAAACAGTAGGGCTGCGATTAAT
>DLHO01000025.1:276044-283180 GCA_002483265.1 Flavobacteriales bacterium UBA7666
ATTAATCGCAGCCCTACTGTTTTTTATGCTTTTTCTATCAATTTGGAGTTATAATACTGAATATCTGAACTAACCTCTTTCTCTATCCAATTTGGAAGTTCGAATGTTTCTTCCTCCGATTCCAATTCGATCTCTGCAATTTTCAATCCCTCTAACTTGCCGTGGAAAATATCAATTTCCCATTTTTTTTCACCTACAATAAGATCATAGCGTTCTTTTTCAAGAACCTTTGGACAAAAATTAGCAAGTAGTTGATTTGCGTCCTCCATCGGAATTTCATACTCAAACTCGTCTCTTGAAATTCCAACTGTTTTTCCTTTGATGGTCAAATAACCCTTTTCACCTTTTGTACGAACCCGAACTGTTTTCCCGTCAATATCGGAAATGTATCCTTGTCTTATTTTTTTTGATTGAAGGTATTTGACTACGTCAGAGATTGTATCACTTACCAGGTATTTCCGCTCAATTTCTTTCATTTTCTTTTTGTTAGACATAAGACTTCAGACCCGCTTTGCTGAAAGACTAAAGACCTAATGAGTTTTTTCAGTCTTTAGTCTTCGATCTTATGTCTTAAGTCTTCACTAAAATACGACAGATTTTGGAAAATGACATAATCCACAACTTAAATTGACGGATAGACATGCGTCTATTTGCGCTGTACTGACGGGCCTTTCAGCAATACATCAGTGGAAGGAGTTCGTCTATTCTTAATTTGGTTATCTTCGCATTATGCAGGTGATTCTGACTTTTGATTACGAGTTGTTCTTCGGAACGAATACCGGAAGCGTTCAAAAATGCATGATTGAACCAACTGATCGACTGTTAGCAATAGCAAAGCGTCATCAAATTCCACTTGTTTTTTTTGTGGATATTGGCTTCCTCATCAAACTTCAGGAATACAAAGATCAATACCCGAATCTGGAAGCCGATTTTAACCAAATCACTGCTCAGCTAATCCAAATGCAGGAGTTGAATTGCGAAATTCAATTACACATTCATCCGCATTGGGAAAGATCTCATTACGACGGAGAAAAGTGGGTGGTAATAACCGATGGTTGCTACAAGCTCTCTGATTTTTCGGATTCAGAAGCGACATTGATTGTTCGCAAATACCATCGCTTTTTGAGTGATTTAATTGGAAGGAATCCAACGACATACAGAGCTGGAGGCTGGTGTATTCAACCTTTTGAACAAGTTGAAAAAGTCTTTCAGGAACTAGGAATTCAGAAAGATTCAACAGTGTTTCCGGGAGGAAAGTTTGAATCGGAGCACTATCAGTTTGATTTCACGAATGTTTCACCTTTTGGAAATCCCTATCGCTTTCAATCAGATGTTACAAAGGCAGAACCAAAAGGCTATTTCTTAGAAATCCCCATTTCTTCCTGGGAGTTTTCGCCCTTGTTTTATTGGCGTTTGTATGGTTTAGGGAGACTAAATCCCAGTGATCATAAAATGATTGGAGATGGATCTTTCTTAGCTCAACCGGGAAGAAAAAAATCCGTTCTATTGAATAAAACCTGGAATCATGTTAGTTCTGATGGTTATTATGCTTCACAATTAGTAAAGCAAGCGAAATACTATGCAGCAAAGAAAGTAAAGACTTTTGTAGTGATTGGTCACCCGAAAGGAATGACCAATTATTCATTGAAACAATTAGAATTGGTTGTTTCGAAGACCAAATCAGTATATGAATTCATAAATTTCAGCTCATGCAATTTGTAAACGTAGATTCAGTAGAAACAAAGCGTAAATGGGATGAATTGGTTTCGTTGCAAAATGCTTCTGTATTCTCCGAGTCTATTTACTTAGACGCAACTGCCGAAAATTGGCTTATTCTTTATACCGATGATTTTAAATCGGGAATGGCTTGTCCTTACACAGTAAAAGGTGGAGTGAAGATTTTGGTGACACCCTTTTTCAATCGATTCATGGAATGGGTTGGAGATCCGGTTCCGGAACACGAATTAATTGAAGCTTTGAAAAGTAAATTTCCCGTTGCTGATCTTCAACTTGGAAAAGGATTCAGCTTAAATCAACGGATTTACCAGAAATTGGATGCAGGGAAATTAAAGCTCAATCAACAGGCGAAGCGATCGTTGAATAAATCAGCTGAATTTACTGTGAAAATAGAAGAAAACATTCCTGCAATGATGGAATTGCTGCGAAACGAATTGCAGAACCGGATTCATGGAATTAACGAACAAACACTTCCGATTCTGGAAAAATTAGTGAACGGCTATAAGAATCGACGCTTGGGACAATTTAATTTGGTTCGGGAAAACGATTGGCTGGGAGGAATTTGGATTTTGGAAACCGATTCGAGGGTTCTTTACTTGAAAGGAACTACCGGCGAAGAGGCGAAAAAATCAGGAGGAATGTACAAGTTGATGCTAAGTGCGATTGAATATGCGGATTCTAAAGGAAAAGTCTTCGATTTTGGGGGCTCAAATGTGGAATCCGTTAGAAGATTTAATTTGAATTTCGGCGCAGAAGATGTCGTATATTCGCAATTAAGCTGGAATAATGCTCCATTTTGGTGGAGAATAGTAAAAATGATACGAGATAAATGGATAAAAAAGTAATTCTGATTACTGGAGCAACCGGCGGATTAGGGTCGGCGATGGTAAAGCATTTTGAAAAGCAGGATGTGAGATTGGCTTTACATACCTTTCAACAAGATCCGTTTGATGTGAATTGCGAGCATGCTTGGTTTAAAGCTGATTTAAGAGATGAAAATCAAGTCAAAAATTTAGTGTCAAGCATTCTTGCCAATTTTGGAAGAGTAGATGTTTTGATTAACAATGCCGGAATCTCCAAAAACGGAATGAGCTGGAAACTATCATCTACGGATTTCAATGAGGTGATCGCGGTAAATTTAACAGCCCCGTTCTTACTCTGTCAAGGTTTGATTCCGTCCATGCGAACCAATGATTTTGGCCGAATTATCAATATTTCTTCTGTGGTTGCGCAAACCGGCGTTCCGGGAACAGTAGCATATGCAGCAAGTAAAGCGGGGATTTTAGGATTAACAAAAACGATCGCTAAAGAACTTGCAAATCAGCCAATTACTTGCAATGCATTGGCGCTTGGCTACTTTGATCAGGGAATGATTAGTGAAGTTTCAGCTGAAATGCAGGAACAGATTATTTCACAAGTTCCAAAGAATCGATTGGGAGAAGTTGAAACCATTTTAGGAGCTATCGATTGGCTTTTAAAAGACGAATCGGATTATGTTACCGGTCAAACGATTTCTTTAAATGGCGGGTTGTTTACCTGATTTATTCCCTTAAATTTGTAATGAACAAAATGAATAAACGCAATCAACATGTTTCCTAAAAAGAATATGCCCCGCTGGATAATAATTCTAATTGATTTATTCATTTCGGCTTTTGCGTTGGTATTCGCTTACCTCATTCGGTTTGATATCAAAGCAGAGGGGGCACAATGGAAACTTGAATTGGGGATTGTCAAGTATTCGATCATCGTTTTTTTTGCTGTCAGATTGATTGTTTTTCTTTCCTTTGGAATTCAGAAGGGAATTGTTCGTCATACCTCAACATCCGATTTTAAACGCCTTTTTTTAGCCACAACAACGACTTCGATTATTTTTGTGATCCTTGGAATCATTCGCTATAATTGGATTGATAGTTATTACCTTTTTCCAATTTCGATTGTCGTAATCGAGTACGTTTTCTGTTTCTTTTTACTTTCCGTTTCACGATTCGTTATTAAACTATTGTATCTGGAATCTGTGAAATCAAGCAGTGAACAAAAGCTGGTACTAATTTATGGAGCTGGAGTTTCCGGTTTAATTGCAAAACGGATGATTGAGAAAGACGTCCGGATCAATTTACAGGTCTTCGGTTTTTTAGATGATAATAATCGGATTTCCGGTCATAGAATTGAAGGAGTAGAAGTGTTCCATACTTCCAAGTTGGAAGAAATTATTCAAAAAAACAAGATCTTTCAAGTGATCATTGCGATTCAAAATCTCGATCCTGAAAGAAGAAGCTGTATTGTTGAAAAATGCATTGATGCAGGTGTAGAAGTGAAAAAGGTGCCAAGTCCCAAAAGCTGGATTAACGGCGCATTTACAACCAATCAAATTGCACAGGTAAATATTGAAGACTTATTGGGAAGAACTCCGATCGTATTGAATCAGGAGAAACTGGCTGAGGGTTTAAAAGGTCAGGTTATTTTGGTCACGGGAGCAGCAGGTTCTATCGGTTCTGGAATTGTTCGTCAGGTATTGGAATACAAACCTAAATTGGTTGTTTTATTAGATCAGGCCGAATCTGCCATGTATGATTTGGAATTTGAGTTGAAACAATTGAAAGATATTCCGTCGTTTGAAATTGTGATTGGAGACATTTGCAACGAAGAACGAATGGAACGGTTATTTGATGCGTTTAAGCCTTCCTGGGTTTTTCACGCAGCTGCATACAAACACGTGCCGATGATGGAATTGAATCCTTCAGAAGCCGTGAGAAACAATGTGAGAGGAACGAAAATACTGGTTGACTTATCCAATCAAAAATCCGTTCACAAATTTGTAATGATCTCAACAGATAAAGCGGTGAATCCTACCAATGTGATGGGGGCGAGTAAGCGCATTGCTGAAATCATTGCTCAGGCAGCAAATAAGGGGCAAACGCAGTTTATTACCACCCGATTTGGAAATGTATTGGGATCAAATGGTTCGGTAATTCCTTTGTTTAAGAGACAAATTGAACATGGCGGACCAATTACCGTAACAGATGAGCGAATCACGCGTTATTTCATGACAATTCCGGAGGCATGCCAATTGGTTTTGGAGGCTGGTATCATGGGAAGCGGTGGAGAAATTTACGTATTTGATATGGGGAAATCCGTTCGGATCGTTGATTTAGCTAAAAAAATGATCCAATTATCCGGATTGGAATTAGGAAAAGATATCGAGATCAAGTACTCAGGTTTAAGACCGGGAGAGAAGCTTTATGAAGAATTGCTCAACGATGCTGAAAATGTACAGGAAACACATCATCCGAAGATCTTAATTGCATCTGAAAGGGATGTGGATGAGAAAGTATACAGCACGATTGAACGTTTATTAGAATCAGTAGGGAAAACAGATAACCTTGCGCTGGTTCAATTGATGAAAGAAGTTGTTCCTGAATTTATTTCAAACAACTCGGAGTATAGTGTTTTAGATAAAAAATAGGGCATGTTAGATTCGTATAGATTACAAGTTCGTTTTTCTGATTGTGATATGATGCAGCACGTAAATAATGCTGTTTATCTGAATTATTTTGAAGAAGCGCGAATCCATTATTTCCGTCAAATGCTTGGAACGGATTGGGATTGGAAAAAAACAGGAGTGATCCTGCGAAAAAATGAGTTGGAATACCTGAAGCCGGTTTTCTTGCACGAACCCGTTGAAATTTTTGTTTACTTAAAACATGTGGGAGAAAAAAGTTTTGCCTTATCTTACGAAGTCAAAGTGCTGAATGAAGTAAAAACAACCGGAAGTTCTGTGTTAGTTTGCTACGATAGTGTAAATAAATGTTCTATTCCGATTCCGAAAAGGATGAAAGACGCATTGGGGAAGCTTTCCCTGAAGTTGGAACAATAGTTGTTTAATCAAGACAGTAAGACGTTAGACAAGAGACTTAAGACTAGTCTTCTGTCTTCTGTCTTTTGTCTTAAGTCTAAAAGTATATGAAAATCCTCCTTGCTATTTTTTGTTTGTTTTCGCTAGCGGTTTCCGCTCAGCCGAATTTTGGAGTTACCAAAAAGGAAGCTGTTCCTTGTTATCAAAAATCTGCAGATCGTTCAAAACAAAGATATACAGAGTGGGATTGTGGTAAGATTGCCGGAGTTGTAGACTGTAATCAGAAACTTGAAATGGGAGCTGACGGAAAAAGAGTGGTGACAAGTTCTCAAAAAATGCCTTTCTCAGGAATGTGTGAAACCTGCCATATGAATGGAATTCTGGAACGCAGAGTAACATTCGTGGATGGATTTGCAAATGGAATCGATACAACCTACTATAAATCAGGATGTATTATGGTGATTCGTTCCCATATTCAGGGAGTTGAAAGTGGACGATGGACCTATTTCAATGATTCTACGCAAATTCCTGCTTGGGAGAAAACCTATGAAATGGGACAGCTTGAAGGTCCGCAATTGACATACAATGCAAAAGGGGATACGCTCAAACTGGAAAATTATTCGGAAGGCGTATTGAATGGACTTAAAATCACTTACGACTCAAAAGGAGGCAGAAATAAAAAAGCAAATTATGTGAAAGGTTTGCTCGAAGGTCCGTTTTTACTTTACAATCGCAAAGGTGATATCATTGAAGAATTGAATTACAAAGAAGGTAAGAAACACGGAATCCAGTATTACTATTACGATGATGGAACATTGCTGCGTACTGAAAATTGGGATATGGATTCCAGAAACGGAGAATCTAAAACTGTCTTTTACAATCAAACACTTCAATCAATCGAGAATTATAAGAAAGTCAGTCCAAAACCGATGCAGTACGTATCCGCTGAATTGTATGCTTGTCCAACCAAAGAAGTTGCCGAAAGTCTAGGCCAAATGCTGTATGAGAAAAAGACAAAAGCCCAGGTATTGGATAGTTTGAACAAGAATTCAACCATTACAGTGAGTGCGGTAAGAGGAGAAGCAGTGGATGATAATCCGATTTTAAAAGGAAACAGATTAGCCAAAGGAGTGAATCAACCCATTAAGTCAGGAAAGCTATATTACATTGCTGTGGTAAATGAAATCAGCACATTGACAAAGACAGAAGTAAGAGAAGGTGCGTTTGAAGAGCGTTTTTCGGACGGAAAGGTTAAAAGCCGTGCGATCTATAAAAAAGATGTCTTGATCGAAGAACACGTGTTTGACGAACAAGGAAGAGAGATCAGAACATTCGGCGGAACTGCAGCTTCAGGTAAGGAAGACGATGCTATGCCAACAAGTCCTAAGCAGAAAAAAGAGAAAAAGAAAAAGGAACCGAAGAAGAAAGAAGAACCGAAACCCGAGGGAACAAAACCGACTGAATAATTACGAATTACGAATTGTTTGGATTTTAAACCTTTGAACTATTTGATTGTCTTTTAATTAGGAATTAGGAATTAGGAATT
>DLHO01000025.1:283257-412633 GCA_002483265.1 Flavobacteriales bacterium UBA7666
ATTAGGAATTAGGAATTAGGAATTCCATTCCAATAATTTCACTTCAAAACCATCAAATACCGCATAGGTATTGTAATTGATCCATTCTCCCAAATTGATATAAACAGCTCGTTCATTGATCTGAATAGTCATTGGAAGATGACGGTGTCCAAAGATGTAGTAGTCTTGCGAACTGATTTCCTCCTGTTCTTTACAATATTGAACCAGCCATTCCTTATCTTCTCCTAAAAACTGACTGTCCGAATCACCGGTTGCAATTCTGCTTTTCCTTGAAAAATAGTTCGCCAAACCAATTCCGAAGTTTGGATGAAGTCGCGCAAATAGCCATTGGGACCATTTTGCTGCAAAAACTTTCTTAATAAACTTGTATCCGCGATCTCCCGGACCTAAACCATCTCCATGTCCAATAACAAATTTCGTGTCGTTATAGACTCTGTAAACAGGCTCTCTGTGGATTTTAACTCCGAGTTCTTTTTCGAAATAGTCAAACATCCACATATCGTGGTTGCCGGTAAAGAAATAAACGGGAATACCGGAATCAACCAATTCAGCAATTTTGCCTTGAATCCGCACAAAACCTTTCGGAATAGCGTGTTTGTATTCAAACCAAAAATCGAAGATATCTCCAACGAGGTAAATTTCAAAAGCGTCCTTTTGGATATGGTTTAACCAGTCAATGATGCGCTTTTCACGCTCAAAGCTTGATTTTCCAACCGGTACGCCTAAATGAAAATCAGAAGCAAAATAGAGTTTCTTTCCTGTTGGAATTTCCATATTAGAATCCGAAGATTGTTTTAAGAGCTTGCTCTAGTTCTACACCTCGCAGTTTTGTGTCAATGATATTTCCATCTCTATCAATCAATACAGTGAATGGAATAGAAGAAACTTGATATAATTTAGCAACCTCGTTTGACCAATACTTCAAATCGGAAACGTGATTTGGCCAGATTAGCTTATCTTTTTCGATAGCTGCCAACCATGGAGCTTTGTCTTTATCCAAAGAAACACTCATTACTGTAAATCCGGCATCTTTGTATTTGTTGTACAATGCAACAACATTTGGGTTTTCCTTACGACAAGGACCACACCAGGAAGCCCAGAAATCAAGAAGAATGACTTTCCCTTTTAGATCAGATAAGGAAATTGGTTTGCCATTCACATCATTTTGCGTGAAGTTGGGAGCCGGTTTCCCGGAAGCCATGAAATTTTGTTTGTCCTTTTGAGCCTTTAGCTGATCATAACTGGTTTTCGCATTTTGAACACTTGGAGATGATGGGAAAGAAGCTAATAATTGATTAACTACTGCTTCGTAAATAGAAATTTCCTTGTCTGTATCTAAAGTGCTGATAACCGGCAAAAGTGCTGCAGAATTAGCGTTTTCAGCAATAAACTTCTGTCTATATGCCGTAAACTTATAATATTCCGTCTGATAATATTTATTGATCGCTTCTTGATTTTCAGGAGAAGTTTTCATGGCGTTGATTGCAGAATCTTTCTTTTGATTGAAATATTGCATTTGACCAACAAATTCATTCAGAGCAATACTTTCATCCGAACCGCTGATTGTATGAAATGCATTGATGTTGTTTCCGTCTGCGTTTATACGAATAACAGATCCTTCTTTCAGGATAATATTAATGTGCTGCTGGCCAAGACGCAAGACGTAATAATCTGCAACAGGAACTTTGCCTTTTAAAGTGTAATTTCCCTTTTTGTCCAGTTTCCCTTTGACGTAATCAGTGTAATGAGAACCGTAATACTGAGAGATCTTAATACTGTCTCCATTGGTATTGAAAATATTTCCGCTTATTTCAACCTGAACCGGGTTCTGCCCAAAAGCAACTCCGGATAAAAGGGTTAAACAAAGAATCAGTTGTTTCATATAGTTAATTTTTTGCAAGTTGTTCTATCAATTTTTGTTCCAATTGCTCACCCCTTAATCCAACACCCACAATATTTCCTTCTCTGTTTAAAAGAACCGTATGTGGAATTCCTTGAATTCCGTAAGATTGAACAAGCGGAGTTTGCCAGCCCATTAAGTCAGATACATGATTAGGCCAGATTAATCCATCCTTGGCAATTGCTCCTTTCCATGCTGCCTGATCTTGATCCAAGGAAACTGAGAATACTTCAAATCCTTGGTTTTTATATTTTTGATACATGCGCACTACGTTCGGATTTTCCTTGCGACAAGGAGCGCACCACGAAGCCCAGAAATCAATCAGGACAACTTTTCCTTTTAAACCGGATAAACGTAATTCTGTTCCTGCCGGATTTTTCAGTGCAATTTCAGGGGCAGCCATTGTTCCTGAATTGGCTTGCTGATAACCTTGATATTGTGCATCAATTGCAGCTACCTGTTGAGATAACATTCCTGTGATCGGTGAGTCCGCGTAATTGCGTTGAAAGGCCGTTTCTATTTTTCTAAGATCATCCAAGTTTGCCGGATCCCAATCTGCAAAACCACTTTCCTGAGAAGGCATGATCAAATTGACCAAAATAATATTTACCGGATTTCCCGGATCTTTTCGAATTTGGTTTTGAGAGAATTTCAGAATTGGTTTTTTCAATTCAGTGAAAGCTTTCAATTGTTTTTCAGGATCTTTAATTTTAGGAAGTTGCTCCATTTGCTTTTTAGCAAAATCACTGAACAAGATCATGTATTTGGTTAAAGGCTTTGCCCATTTTGTACCGGAGAAAGAAGGAGTGATGGCAAAAGTTTCTTTCGTTGCATTTAAGACCACTTCATCATTTACATCCATAGGAATTACCACCGCATTTTTTCCGGTTTCACCCAAAGACAACGAATAAATTCCCATTCCTGGAATATTTCCATCCAGTTCAAAATTTCCGGAAGCGTCGGTCATTGTTTCAGCAACAGAAATAACCCCTTGCTGAGATTGTGCTTCCATTTTCAATTTCTGATTGGCTGCACCTTTTATCTGGCCTTCAATATGAAAGTTTTTTTCCAGACCCGTTTCTTCATCCAGAGAGCTATCTCCACATGAAGCGAAAAGGAATATTCCTAAAAAAAGTACACTAAAAAAAGAAAAACGATTCATTAAACGGTTTGTATTAATTCACGCAATAATGCGTTTGTAGTTTTTGGATCTGCTTTACCACCGGAAGCCTTCATGATTTGTCCCATGAAAAAACCGGTCAGTTGATTTTCCCCTGCTTTAAAACGGGAAACTTCATCCGGGTGTTGCTTGAAAACTCCTAAAATAACTTCTTTTAACGAGTCAGCATTGGATTCCTGAATGATGTTCAAGGAAACAGCCAATTCATCCATATTCGCAGCCGGGTTTTCAATCAATGCTGGGAAAAGCTTTTGCGCTGCTGCGGAATTGGAAACTTTACCGCTTTCGATCAAGTTAATAATTCCTGCAATTTGTTTCGCTGAAAGGGGCAAATCTTCGATTTCTAAGCCGTTTTGGTTCAGATATGATTTGACTTCACCCATCACCCAGTTTGCAGCACTTTTGTAGTTTTTCGTATTTGAAATAACTTCTTCGAAGAACAAAGCAATGGATTTTGAATCTGTCAAAATTCCCGCATCGTAATCAGAAAGTTTTAAGTCTTGAGTATATTTTGCGTACAATTCTCTTGGAAGAGCAGGCATCTTTGCTTTTACCTGATTCACATAAGTTGCATCAACAACAATGGGTTGCAAGTCAGGCTCCGGGAAGTAACGATAGTCGTTTGCCGCTTCTTTGCTTCGCATGGAAATCGTAATTCCCTTCAAAGCATCAAAACTGCGTGTTTCCTGTGGAATGTATTCTCCGTTTTCAACTGCAGCAATTTGACGTTCTACTTCAAATTCAATGGCACGCTGTACGTTACGCATTGAGTTCATGTTTTTCACTTCGACCTTGGTTCCGAATTCCGGAGCACCTTTTAAACGAACTGAAACATTGGCATCACAGCGCATAGAACCTTCTTCCATATTTCCGTCACAAATGTCCAGATAACGAACCAATCGGCGAACCTCTGTCAAATAGTTATACGCTTCCTGGCTGGAGCGCATTTCAGGCTCCGAAACAATTTCCAATAGGGGAGTTCCTGCACGGTTCAAATCTACCAAAGTATCGTATAGATCTACGTCATGGATTGATTTTCCTGCATCTTCTTCCATGTGAATACGCGTCAAACCGATTATTTTTTCCTGATTGTCTTCTGTTTTGATTACAATCGATCCTCCTGTACAAATCGGAGTAGTATCTTGTGTGATCTGATATCCTTTCGGAAGATCGGGATAGAAATAATTTTTACGTGCGAAATGTTGGTGTTCTGCAATTGTACAACCACAAGCTAAACCTAGTTTAACTGCAAATTCGATTGTTTTTTTGTTCATCACAGGTAATGTTCCCGGATGTCCCAAAGTAATGACACTCACATTTGTATTCGGATGTGCACCGTATTCGTTGATATCCGAAGAATATGCTTTGGTTTTAGTCAGTAACTGAGCGTGAACCTCTAATCCAATGACAACTTCGTATTTATCTCTTGTAGACATAGTGTATTTTAACTGAGTCGCAAATTTCGAGTTTTTTCACCGAATAATGACCTCAAATGGATTCTATTTTTGAATTATAATGCAATTTGAATGGAATGCACCTGTTTTCTGTTGCTTTCAGAGGAAAAATGACTCAATTTGACTGAGTTAAAGCAGGTAATTGTACCGGTTTTCCTGTGATCAATGATTTCCCGTTGGAACTGATGTCGGTCATGACAAAGTCTCCGTTCAAGATTCGTACATGTATGAAATTTGCATGGTCTGAATTTCTAGCCAGTCTTTCTTCAATAGATTTGGCTTTGTTTTCTTCCAAATAGAATCGGTTAAATGGAAGTCGGATTCTCATTGTACCTTTTGGTTCTGAATACAGTTTCAGTTTCAATGAATACTCCGATTTTTTATGAGACAAATTTTTGATTTTCACTCCAGCAGTGTCTTGTTCAAATTCAGCATAAACAATATCATTCCGTTTTAAATCGGCGTGATTAGTTGTTGAATAGGTCAAAGGCTGAACGTTCAGACTCACATATCTTCCCTGAAAAAAGTCATATGGGTCAATAGGTTGCATGCTGAAAAGGTATTCTTTTCCGGTTTCAATAACATGTTCCTTTGCAAAAATGAAAAAAAGTGGAAAAACTAATTGAATGATGGATATTACAATCAATCCGATGAGTCGCTTATTTGGAGTTTTCATGCTTTTTATTTTTTAGAATAAGGTAGTTCGCAAGAAAGAAACTACTTCCAATTAAAATGAATAAAATCCCTTTTACAGTAAGGGACATTTTAAGATCGAAGAAGCGACAAAGCATCACCAAACCAATCAGCCCAAGGGCAAGATTTGCTACTGTTAAATTGGATTTTTTCGCACTAAAGATGAGCACGATAATTCCAATAAGCAATAGCAGGATGGAATACAAATGTTCGATACCAATAGGAGAAATACATCCGATCCAAATAAGGAGCGGTACCGCCAGACAAAAAAGCGCAAAGAAACCTCTCAAATGAGTAAATAGCTGTTTTCTTACTTTGATCACATTGATCAGTAGCGTGACACAAATCAGACCACTAAGACCTATCTGGAAATAAGTCATTGATGGACGAACATTTGTGTAGGAAGAAAGTATAAGTGTTTGCGGATTGAACTTAAGCAGTGACCAGAATCCTCCGAAACTTGAAATGATCAGCATTAAGATTTGAAAGATAAGAATGACAATTTGGTCTGAACTTAATGATTCTTTCGCTTTTTCGTTCATTAACGGAGCAGGTACCAAGTAATACATACCCGGAACAAGAGCAATCAGGAAAAAACTGAAAGGACCATCGACAGCGTAAGCAAGACTAAAAACGACCATGGTCATTAGTCCTAAAGCAGGATATAATTGCCACGGGTCTTTTCTTTCCTGCGCAAAATGAAGGATTACACATCCTAAAACAAATAACGTGATTTGATAAAAGTGAAGCGCATTCATACCGGAATAATTCATCCATATGAACGGGATTGGTAAAAGCAAAATCCACTTGTAAAGGTTGTCTGTTGTGATTTTCTCTTTGGAGAAATAACGGAACAATTGAACAAGACCCAGTACAAATAGAATGGGAATGAAAATTAATCGATGATCAGTGGTTTCAACTTTTAATACATTCTCAAAGCCCCAATTTTTAGTGAATAACAAATAGGTTAAACTTAAACTGACACCTATATAGCTGAGGATGCTCATAGGGTTGGGTTTACGATTCGTATTTCGCAAAAACCTACTTGTTCCGAACAATAGGAAGTTAGCTAATAGTAAAAACAGGATCAACCAAATGGATGAACTGGATCCGTTCATGCTGACAATGGCGCTAAAACAGATTAATAGTGGCACAACCATTTGATGTGTAACAAAGAGTGATTCCGGTTGCCGGAGCGTGAATAAACGTTTCAGGTAAGGAACCAATGCAAAGAACATGACCAAACTTCCGAACCAGGGAACTTTGTACAAAGAGCTTTGATCCATCGGATAGCTGAAAAGGTTTAGCAGCATGAGGATCATGGCACAAAAAATGGCGCTATGAGATTTGAGTAAGTATATAATTGGCAAACAGAGGATGCACCAGCAGGTAAAAAAGTAATTCTCAATCCCAGGGAGTTGATAGACTTGCAGGATAAGCCCAAGCATACTTCCCACGGCCAGAAAGCTAAACATTGCTGAAGATTCCTGCCAAATCACGTTGTCCTTTCTCTTGGTCAGAGTGAAGATATTGACTAAAACTGAAATGAAAACAGGAAGAAGGCTTAGTGCCGTTTTTGTAGGGCGTGAAAGATTATCCCAATTGTGAGCAAACAAGTAAATGATCCCGAACCCAATGAGAATTACTCCGATGATACTAACCGTAATAATTAATCCATTATTCTGTTTGTTTTGATTGATTTGAGATTGATTCTGTTCGTTTAGTGCCCGTTGTTCATTACGCGCTAAAAAACGAGCATACATGCGATCCATAGTAGGTTGGTCGATGATGTTTTCTTGTTTACAATCCTCTAAAAAGTCTTTGAGGTTCATAGCTGTTTTTTTTACTAATGTAACTAACTTCAGTAATTGGCAACCACTCTTTCAAAAAATGTATTAAATAATATCGCGATATCATGATATCATGTTATTGTTAATTCGTTATATAATGAAATCATTTGGTTATAAGGATAAAGCTGTGATTAAGAGGATACAAAAAAGCCCCGACAATAAATGCCAGGGCTTTTCAGTAACTATTTAAATCTGATTACAAACGAGCAATCAATTGGCTCATGATTAAAGTCATCTTAGGCTCTTGTCTACTAGCTACATTAATTACATCTTGTAAGCTCACTTTTTGAATTTTTCCGGGAACTCCTAAATCTGTAATAATGGAGATTGCAAAACATGGAATTTCCATGTGACGAGCAACAATTACTTCAGGAATAGTAGACATTCCAACTGCATCTGCTCCAATTGCACGAACGTATCCGTATTCGGCAGGAGTTTCTAATGTTGGCCCTGTCAAAGCAGCATAGGTTCCAACTGAAACCTTGATGCTGTTTTCTGCAGCGATTTTCTTAGCTACTTCAATCATTTGATGATCGTAAGGCTCACTCATATCAGGGAAACGGGGTCCTAATTCATCGATGTTTTTTCCGATTAACGGATGTGCAGGGAACAAATTGATATGATCGTTTAAGATCATAATTTCACCTACTTCGAAATCCGGATTTACACCACCTGATGCATTACTAACGAATAAACGTTCGATTCCCAATAATTTCATTACTCGAACAGGAAATGTTACCTGTTGCATGTTGTAACCTTCGTAAAAGTGAAAACGACCTTGCATTGCAACGACCTTTTTTCCACCTAGAGTTCCAAAGATCAATTTTCCGGAATGACTTTCTACCGTTGAAACAGGGAAGTGAGGAATTTGTTCGTAAGGAATTTCATCAATGATTTCTATTTCCTTAACCAATCCGCCCAGTCCGGTTCCTAAAATGATTCCGATACTTGGTTTAACTTGTGTTTTGCTGTTGATATAATCAGCAGCTTCTTTCATTTGCTCTAACAACATAATCTTTGAGTAATGCTTTAAAATCTTCTTCTCTATCTATTTTCAACGAAATGCTTTGTACAAAAAACGGTATTTTACTTTCTAAAATGGCTTCTTTCCATTCTGCGAAACGCACCGCATCTTTTTCGGTAGTAACTACCGCACAACGTTGGTGGGCAAAAGTAGCAACTTTTTGCTGAATTTGTTGAATATCTTCTCGGGTAAAGCTGTGATGATCGGGGAATTTGATAGCCTCAACACGATGGTTCTCAGCTAAAAAACGATATAGTGGTTCAGGCTGTGCAATTCCTGTAACCAAAATTAATTGATCAAAAGATTCCCAAATCCCTCCAAAAATCCCTTTTAACTCTCCGTAAACCACTTCACTAAAAAATATCTTCTCTTTATTTAATGGAATTTTTTTTCTGAAGGGTGCCTTATCCATTTCTGAGATTTCTTTCGGACATTTTGTAATCAAAGCAATATCGGCACGTTTCATTCCTGCTCTGGGTTCTCTGAGATTTCCTGCGGGAAAAACAAAGTCACGGAAGATCGGACGATCATAGGTCATCAATAAGATATTTAAACCAGCCTTTACTGCCCGATGTTGAAATGCATCATCCAAAATAATCAATGAATCCGCTTTGTGTTCCCGGATCCAATCCACGCCAACCTGTCTTTTCTCAGCAACAACTACCGGGATTTGGTGGTTGAAGTTTGTCCAGTACATCATGGGTTCGTCACCAATTTCGCTCGCTGTACTATTCGGATTTGCGCTATTCAATCCTTGTGTTTTCCTTCCGTAACCACGTGATAAAATAACTGGTTTTTCAGCTTCAAATAGTTTAGCTATGTAAGCAGTCAGTGGTGATTTTCCAGTTCCGCCAACAGTAATGTTTCCAATGCAGATCGATGCTCCGGGAATGGGTTGTGATTTGAAAATCCCGATGTTGTAAAACCAATTTCGCAAACTTACAACCAAACCGTAAAGCCAGGAGAAGGGCAGAAGAAGCAAGCGGAATTTTTCCATGGAGGTAAAGTTAGTTAATTGCGAATTGCGAATCGCGAATTGCGAATAAAAAGGTGATTGCTAGTTTTTGAGAATAGTGAGTCTGGAAACAGTTTATAATTAGTTTGATTTGTTTAAAATAGATACAATCATTGGGACATCCATGGGATATCCATGGGATATTCATGCTATAATTACGGAATAAGAATGCTTTATTTTAAATTTGGCATTATATCAAACAATGAGTAAGTCTTACGGTATCGGTAATTCGTAATTATTTTTGCACTATGTCTCTCATATCCATTTTGACACCCTACAGGAATGCTTCAACCTATATTCGGGAAACCGCGTTGTCTATTTTAGCGCAAACTCATACCGATTGGGAATGGATACTGGTCAATGATCACAGCAGTGAAAATGAATTGGAAGTACTGGCTGATTTGTTGGACGATCCCAGAATTGTATTGCTGGAAAATAAGGGAGAAGGAATTATTGATGCACTTTGTACCGCATTTGCTCATGCAGACGGAGAATACATCACCCGCATGGATGCCGATGATGTGATGCCTGATTTTAAATTGACCCGAATGTTGAGCCTGCTTCAGAAAGGAGGAGCCGCGATTGTAACTGGAAAAGTGAACTACTTCTCTCATATCGATTCTATTTCAACGGGTTATTTATCCTATGAAAAGTGGTTGAATGAACGCGTTGATCAACAGGATTTTTACATGCAGATTTATCGGGAGTGTTCACTGGCATCTGGAAATTGGATGATGCGTAAGTCTGATCTGGAAAATTGCGGAGGTTTTGTCGACCTGAATTATCCTGAAGATTATGATTTAATGTTTCGTTGGTATGAAGCGGGATATGCAATTAAAGGGTTGGATTTGGTTACTCATTTGTGGCGGGATCACGATTTGCGGACTTCTAAAACAAGTGCCCATTATCAGCAAAAGGCATTTTTTTCTTTGAAGATCAATCGTTTTGTTGCTTTAGATTGGAATTCCCAACAGCAGTTAATTGTCAATGGAACGGGGCAGAAGGGACGTTTAACTGCAAAATTATTGATCGGCAAGAACGTTCCGTTTATCTGGGTTTCCCATGAGCCGGAGAAATTTTTGACCGGTATTTTTGGTCATCCACTGGTTGGACTGAATGAACTACCAAATTGCGATCAAGCCCAAATTTTAAATACGACCATGCTTGCAGAAGAGGTGCTGCTTGAATTGTATCAGGGGAAAGTGGATAAAAGCCGCATTTTCGTTTTGTAGAAATTGGAAAAAACAGGTAGGGAGCTTTTATTTAAAAGCTCCCTTGGTTGGTTATTGAAATGCTGGATCTATCCCTAAATCCACTTAGACACAAATCGATTGAATTCTTCACGTAACTCTTTGAAAGCTTTCTCAAGGATTTGAATCTCTTCTTTTTCGGCTTGGTGGTATTTTGTTTTTCGATGATCCGAAGCCACCGGATTTTTCTTTATTTCATTTACCAGTGCATCTTCCGATACATTTACCCCATGCTGTATCTCATCAATGGTATTTCGGTGGATAATCAGCTGGTTCTGGAAATATTCCACAGATGTAAGCACTTCTTTACCGGTGTTTTTAACGGCAATTTCTTCCAAGCGTTTTTGAAGTATCTCTATTTCATCCTTATAGAAATCCAATTTGCTGGACCATTCAACGTTTTCTTTATGTTGTTCAGAAATAAATTCGCTTTTACTCATGACTTTTGTTTTATTGATTTTACGATTGCTTAGATGACAAAAATAGGAGCATTCAGTGCAGAAAAACATGATGTAAATCACTGGAAAATATGATTGTTGTTCCTTTCGGTTTTTTTTGAATGAATTCTAAAACGCTACCGATCCAGGTGGTTATAAATACCTGTTTGATTAGTATCAGATTACTGATTATTTACTTTTTGATTTCCCAAATCACTTTCGTACTAACGTTTGTTGTTTTTTGGTCTTTAAAAGCTATCGCTTTTTCTTATCTTTGATAAACCAATTAGAATGATCATGCAAGTTAAAGAACTCGTTTCCTATTTAAATCGCATCGCCCCGTTTTCTTATCAGGAATCGTATGATAATTCGGGCTTGTTGGTAGGTGATCCGAATAGTGAGATTAAAGGTGTTTTGGTTGCTTTGGATTGCATTGAATCTATTGTAGACGAAGCAATTTTACACGGAGCAAATGTAATCGTGACACATCATCCCATCATTTTCAAAGGATTGAAACGGATTACCGGAGCAAATTATGTAGAGCGAACTGTTTTGAAGGCAATTAAAAATGATATCAGCCTGATTGCCATTCATACGAATCTGGACAATGTTCATTTTGGTGTAAATCATATCATTTCTGAAAAGTTAGGCTTGAAGGATGTGAAGATTTTAAGTCCGAAAGCAGCTACGAATTTTAAACTGGCAGTTTTCGCCCCACAAACGCATGCAGATTTAGTGCGGGAAGCAATGGCTAAGGCCGGAGCTGGAATGATCGGTTCGTATGATTCGTGTAGCTTTACTTCGGAAGGTGAAGGAAGATTCAAACCGGATTCAGATGCAAGTCCGTTCCTTGGAAGAGCAGGTGAATTGGAAGTGGTAAAGGAAGTGAAGATCGAAGTGATTGTTTCTGAACATGCTGTTTCTACGGTTTTACATGCTATGAAAGCAACACATCCGTATGAAGAAATTGCTTATGACTTGATTGGGTTATCAAATACCAATGAATACATTGGAAGCGGGATGATTGGAACCCTGGAAAATGGAATGGAGGCCATGGAGTTTCTGCATTTTGTCAAAAAGACATTTCATTGTGGAACCATTCGGTATACACATCCAATTAAATCGACTGTAAAAACAATTGCTGTTTGTGGTGGAGCCGGAAGTTTTTTATTAAAAGATGCAATCCGTGCAAAAGCAGATGTTTTTATCACTGGTGACTTTAAATATCACGAGTTTTTCGATGCAGAAGATCACCTAATGATCGCAGATATTGGTCATTTTGAGTCAGAACAATATACTTCTGAGTGGTTAGTAGCACAAATGAAGAAAAAATTTACTAATTTTGCGGTTCGTTTAACGAGTGTAAATACGAATCCGATAAATTATCTCTAAAGTATGGCTGCAAAAGCAAGTACAAAAGAAACAACAGTTGCTGAAAAGTTGGACGCATTGTATGCGTTGCAAAAGATTGATTCTCAAATCGATAAAATTAGAACCGTTCGTGGTGAATTGCCTTTGGAGGTTCAGGATTTAGAGGACGAGATCGAAGGATTAGATACTAGAATCAAGAACTTACAAGAAGAGGCTAAAGAGTTAGATACGGAAGTTTCTGATCGTAAAATGGCAATGAAAGATGCGGAAGCAGCTATTATAAAGTTCAAGGATCAGCAAAATAACGTACGAAACAATCGTGAGTTTGAATCGTTGGCGAAAGAGATCGAATACCAGGAGTTGGAGATTAAATTGCACGACAAACGAATGAAAGAAGCTAAAATCAAAATTTCTTCTAAAAAAGAAGTGTTGGATGAAGCGAAAGAGCGTTTGGAAATGCGTAAAGGTGATTTGAAAGTGAAACAAGATGAGTTGAACGAAATCGTTGGTGAAACGCAAAAAGAGGAGGAAGGATTAATTGCTCAGTCTGAAAAAGCGAAAGCATTGATTGATGTTCGCTTAATTGCAGCATACGATCGTTTACGCACCAATGCGAAAAACGGATTGGCTGTAGTTGGTGTAGATCGTGATTCTTGTGGAGGATGTTTCAACAAGATTCCACCTCAACGTCAATTGGATATCGATACACGCAGAAAAGTAATCGTTTGCGAACATTGTGGAAGAATTTTAGTTCCTGCTGAAGTAGTAGAAGCTTAATAAAAATAGACACTGGTTGTTGAAAGGGATTCGTTAGTACGAGTCCCTTTTTTTGTTTTTAGCCTTGTATTAGAGCTCATTAATTCATGCCCGTCTCGATACATCCCGCAAATGTCAGTTCGAGTGTCCGACTTTTTGGTTGGACGTATTGAGAACAACAACCGGGATACTCGACCTGACATGAATTCAAAATTCCGTTACCAATAGTTATCGGGACGTAATTAGTCTATTTATTTGAGCTGAAAACCCAAACGAATCGTTATTTTTGCAACTGAAAATTATCAATCCGTTTTTACATGGAAAAACTAGCAAAAGCTCTCTTCTCAATGAGAGCAATGGCAATGGGATTATTCATCTTCCTTTCAGCAATCGCAATCGCTACCTTTATTGAATCATACGAAAATACACAGGCCGCAAAGCTATGGATCTATAATGCAAAATGGTTTGAAGTCCTTCTGGCATTCTTGTGTGTGAATTTAGTAGCGAATATTTTCCGATACCAAATGTGGAGACGGGAGAAGATTGCCGTGCTGCTTTTCCATATTTCGTTCATTGTCATTATCATAGGAGCCTGGATTACGCGCTATGTAAGTTATGAAGGAATGATGATGATCCGTGAAGGCGCTGCATCCAATATCGTTTATACTTCTGATCCGTATTTGTGGGTAAATGTGAATGACGGAAAAGAATTTCAGTTGACACACGATGTAAAAACGTTTTTAGCAGAATCTTATCCCTTCAATTCTGCATCCATGGAATTGGAATTTCCGAAACATAAATCACCTATTTCCATTGAATACGTTGACTTTAAATCAAAACAAATTGATACCATTGACATCAATCCAAAATACAAAACCAGTGCCTTGGATATCGTTACAGATGGAAAGAAGTCTAATTACGTCATTAATGATGAAATTTTCTCGGTGAATGGTGTTCCACTAGCATTTTCAGAGAATCTGGTAAGAGGGATCAATGTTTATCGTAAGAATGATACTTTGCGCTTAAGATCTGAACTTCCTTTGCAATATCTTGCAATGAGCGAAATGAAGAAAATTCGTGAGAGTGGAATGGCTCCTCCGGATTCTGCTTATACGAATGTGGCTCCGGGACAGGAAATCGTTTTTGCTACCACGACCCTTTATTTGGTTGCCGGACAGCAGTTCGTGTTTAAACAAGAGATTCCGAATGTCGGAAAGAAATTAGTTTCCTCCGGGAAAAAAGATGTAGGATCAGATTATTTGACAGTGAAAATTACCGATGGCTCCAAATCAAAAATTGTTCGTTTGGAAGGTGGATTGAAAATGGTTGGAGAACCTGCGTTTTTTGAATTTAACGGATTGAATTATCACCTGGAATACGGAATGAAGCGGATTAAGATTCCTTTCTACATGAAGTGTAATGATTTTACGCTGGATCGTTATCCCGGTACGGATATGCCGTCTTCTTATGCAAGTGATTTGCAAGTCATGGATACCGCAAATAATGAATTTGGTACCAAGCATGTATTTATGAATCATGTACTGGATTATGGTGGCTATCGTTTCTTCCAATCTTCTTACGATGCGGACGAGAAGGGAACTATTTTGAGCGTAAACCATGATTTTTGGGGAACAAACGTAACGTATTTCGGCTATTTGATGATGTTTATTGGAATGATCTTTAGTTTGTTCGCTCCGGCTTCCCGTTTTAGAGAATTGATCGGTGTATTAAAAAAAACCAATTTGAAGTCAGTAGCAGCTATTTTGTTCACAGTTCTTTCTGCTACGACTTTTGCTCAGGGTGCAGTTCGACATGTAGATACTGTTGAGCAAGATGAACATCAACATACCCACGAGCACACGCATCAGCACGAACAGGTAATGCCTGCTGCACCTGTAAATCCGGTCGTTTACTTTATCTCAGAGGATCAAAGTGATGAGTTGGCTGGTTTACTTGTTCAGGATAACCATGGACGTATCATTCCGATGCATACTTTGTGTGATCAGTTATTGAGCAAATTGTATCGTTCCAATAAATACGAAGGACGAAATGCGGTACAGACTGTAATGAGCATGCATATGTACCCGGATTATTGGTTGAACCAAAAGGTGATACTAGTTCCGTCAGCTTTGCTTGATAAATACAACCTGACAAAATATGTTTCCTTTCAGGAATTGACGAATGAAACAGGGGATTTCAAGTGGATCAATGATTACAATACAGCTTTGCAAAAAACGGAATCACAGCAATCCGAAACGCAGAAGAAATTGATCAAACTTGGAGAGAAATATCAGGTTCTATTGGGAGTAATCAATTGGAATTACATGAACATTATTCCTTTGAAAGGAGACAAGGGCAATCGCTGGTTTATGCCTTTCAATCAGGAATTAATGATGCGTGACAGTGTTTCAAGCCGTTTAGCACTGAGTTATATCAGTTCGTTAAATGACGCTGCGAAATCGAATAATGACTTCTCCAAATCAACGAAGTTATTGAATAACCTGAAGAAAATGCAGCGTACTATTGCACCTGCCTCTATTCTACCTTCTGAAACACATGTAAAAATGGAGGTTTCTTACAACAAAATGGGGATCTTCAATAATTCAGGGAATTCCTATATCTTGTTTGGAATGATCCTTTTGATCATCTTCTTTATCCGTGTATTCTTTAATCCTTCGGCGAAATCAGATCGTCGTTATGAAATTATAGGAAAGGTTATTTTGGTTTTGATGGCAATCATCTTCCTTTATCACGGAGCAGGATTAGCTATGAGAAGTTATGTTTCCGGTCACGCGCCATGGAGTAATGGTTACGAGGCAATGGTCTTTATTGCTTGGGTAATAGTACTTGCAGGATTTATTTTCTCACGTACAAGTATGGTTATTCTGGCAGCAGCAGCTTTACTTGCTTGGTTCTTTATTTTTGTTTCTCAGATGAATTTACTCGATCCTGAAATTACTCCGTTACAGCCTGTCCTTAAAAGTTATTGGTTAATGATTCACGTAGCTATCATTACAGGTAGTTACGGATTCCTAGGACTTGGATTTGTGATCAGTTTCGTCAATATAATTTTGTATCTAAGTAGAAGTACTAAGGGAGGAAAAGAAGTTACGAAAAATATTTTGGTACTTACAGCCGTTAGTGAAATGACAATAACGATCGGTTTGTTTATGCTGACGATCGGAACTTTCCTTGGTGGAATTTGGGCCAATGAATCCTGGGGAAGATACTGGGGTTGGGATCCGAAAGAAACGTGGGCATTGGTTTCCGTATTGGTTTATGCAATTATCCTGCATTTCAGATACATTCCGGGCTTAAAAGGTAAATTTGCTTTCAACGCTGCAGCGATGTGGGGATATGCAGCTATTTTGTTTACCTTCTTCGGAGTGAATTTTATTTTAGTCGGACTACACTCCTATGCGAATGGAGATGGATCTGTTAATCTGCCAGGTTATGTATGGGTAACCATCGCAATATTTTTAGCACTTACTATTATTGCAGGAATTCGAAATAAAAAGTACCTTAAAGCTCAAAGAGAATCGCTATGAAACTGTATGACTTTTCGTTGAATTACCTAGATGGCAAATCCATTGATTGGAATGACTACAAAGGAAAGAAAGTCCTTTTAGTGAATGTGGCCTCTCAATGCGGATTGACTCCTCAGTATACACAATTACAAGAGCTGAACGAAGAATTTGGCGGAAGTGATTTTGCGATTCTGGGAGTTCCTTGTAATGATTTTGCTGGTCAGGAACCCGGAACAGCGGAAGAAATTGCGACTTTTTGCGCTACCAATTATGGTGTGAGTTTTCCACTTTCTGAAAAAGTTCATACTGTTGGTTCGGAAATTCATCCTTTATACAAGTGGTTGAAAGAGGAGACCGGGGCAGAAGTGACTTGGAATTTTCAGAAGTACCTGATTAACGAAGAAGGAAAAGTGACCGGTTTTCATTCCCCGCAAACAGAACCAGCCGACGAACAAATTTTAGCTTGGATTAAGAAGTCATGAGTCAGATTGATGTACTAGCAATTGGCGCGCACCCGGATGATGTAGAACTTTCTGCAGCCGGAACTTTATTGAAGCATCGCGCAATGGGTTTTACAACCGGAATAATTGACCTCACACAAGGTGAATTAGGTTCCAGAGGCACAAAAGAAACCCGGAAAGAAGAAGCACAGGCTGCGGCCGAAATTTTAGGTTTGACAGATCGTGTGAACTTAAAAATGGCAGATGGTTTCTTTGAACATTCCGAAGAGAACTTGAGATTACTGATTGAACAGATTCGTCGATTTAAACCGCAGATTGTTTTATTGAACGCTGTTTCTGATCGCCATCCGGATCACGGGAAAGGAAGTAAACTGGCTTCTGAAGCATGCTTTTTAGCAGGATTGAGAAGAGTTGAAACAACCTGGAACGGGGAACCTCAAGAAGCACACAGACCAAAGGCCGTTTATCATTACATCCAGGATCGGTATCTGAAACCGGATTTCGTCATTGACGTAACGGATTTCGTAGAACAAAAATTCGATTCGATCAAAGCATACAAAACCCAATTTTGGGATCCGAATTCATCCGAACCGAAAACACCGATTTCAGGAGAAGAGTTTTTTGAATTTCTCCGAGGCAGAATGGCAGAGTTTGGACGCGGTATCGGCGTGCGTTATGCCGAAGGATACACTGCAGAGCGAATTATTGGTGTAGACTCCTTATTTGAGCTTAGATAACGTTTCTTTGACGTTTTCAATCAGATCATTAAACTCCTTTGCCAATTCTTCATTGATGATTCCATCTTTGAAATTCTCTCCGAAGCTAGGCAGGCTATAATGTCCCAAAATATTCGCTGTGTGACGTGGAAAGCGGCTTAATGCAGCTTCCAGTGAGAATTTTGCTCCCAGTTTTCCCGGAGAAGTAGAAATCAATAACATCGGTTTATCGTGGAATACGCTGTTATTCAATCTGGAACACCAATCCAAGGTGTTTTTGAATGCTGCGGAATAGCTTCCATTGTGTTCTGTCATGGAAATAACCAGGAAGTCTGAGCTTTCAATAATGTCATGCAGTTCATGAGCCTGAACCGGGTAACCATCTTCTTTTTCTTTATCGACAGAAAATACGGGCATTTCAAAGTCATTCAGATCGATCATATTAATTTCCCCTTCAAATTGGTGCGCAGCAAAGTGTGCAAATTGCTGGTTAATAGAAGATTTACTGGTACTTGCTCCGAATGCTAATATTTTCATGTGATTTTCTTTAGATCCCGATATTTATCGTCGGTGAGTTTTTGTGAAGGTAAGGATAATCTGAGGATTAAAGGTATTCTTTTAGTTGTAGATTTTACAGGGATTTACACTTCGACTCCGCTCAGTGTCCTTGAATCTGGGTTGAAGTTAAAAGGTGGCTGAGCGGAGTCGAAGCCACGAAAAAAGGGTCTGCCGTGGCAGACCCTTTTACTTGCTATAAAACTAAACTAACAGAGAAAACTTACTTTACAACGCTCAACTTAACAGTTTTAACTGCATCACCAGTTCTAACAACTGCGTAGTACAATCCTTGAGCGAAATCTGCAGCGTTGATTGTGAACTCATGCGTTCCAACTTCAGCATACTTAGTACCTACAGTTTGCATTACTTGTCCGTTTGCATTCATTACAACTACTTCAATAGTGCTGTTTTGAGCTACATCAACAAATAATTTTGCGTTTTCATTTGTAGGGTTAGGGTATAAAGAAACACCTGCAATAGCTGAAACTTCTTTGATTCCCAAAATTCCTGTGAAGTCAGCTCCGCTTAAAAGTGGAGAACTTGCAGCCGGACGGTAATCAGGAGTTAAGAAGTTGTATGGAGTAGTTAAGATTCCTGCTGTAGAAGCGATTGAATCATTCATTCCTGCATCAAACCAAGCAATTGCATCAAAAGTACTTGCTGCATTTTTCTCAGTTACTTTACCTGCTGAGTTTCCTGCAACGATGTTGTTTTTGTATATGATTAAACCATTTGTAGCATTTCCTTCACATGCAGTTCCATCAATGTGAATACCTGTACGGAAATCCATAAAGATTGAGTTGCGGATATCTAAAGCAGAGTTACGACGGATACGAGCTCCACGACGGTAACCTGCAGCAACTGTATTTCCTGTATTTCCTCTGAATGGTCCGATTGCTGTAACGTTAGAGAACGTAGCGTTTGTTTGAGGAGTATTTGTAGTACCTGTTGCATCATTATCTGATTCAAAACCTTCAGAAGTTGAAATTGCAGGGTTATCAGCGATATTCGGGTCACGAACGATCAAACCGAATTGAACATTTCCGGAGAATCCGAAATCTGTATCGAAATCGTCATCTAAATTTCTGAAAGAAACCAAGTGTTTCGCATTTACTGCTCCACCGAACCACTCAAATGCATCGTCATTAGAGAAAGAAACCTGTACGAAGTTTACTTCTGTACCTGAACCAACAGAACCGAAAGTTAAACCGTTGATTTCTTTATCTGTTTGGTAAGCATATCCAGGGAATTCGATACGTACAAACGTTAATACACCTGAATTGTCTGCATTGTCTGGAGTCAATCCACCACCAAATTCAGTATCTGTAGTAGGAGCAAGACCTTCAATGTTTGCAATACCGTTAGCTTGGTTATTTGCACCTTTTCCAAGGATGATAATTCCTCCCCAGTCACCTAAAGCACGAGAACCAGCCGGTTGATTTGAAGTAAATACAATTGGGTTTTGTCTTGTACCTGCAGCCATTAATTTAGCACCTTTAGTAATAAACAATCCAGATCCAAGAACTGATTTGTCACCCATGATGATTGTTCCCGGCTCAATTGTCAAAGTTGCGTTGTTCTTAACGTAGATCTGACCTTGTAACAAATAAACATTTCCAGCTGTCCATGTTGTATTTGTTGTAATGTTAGCTGAGATAGTTTGGTTTGGAGTACCGTAATCTGTGTTTTGTGGATTCCAGTTTGCCCATTCATCTGTCCACATTGGAGCAGGAGCAGGAGCAAAAGCACCGCGATAAGTTGTTTGTTCAAATTGCTGTCCGAATGCTGCCAAAGTTCCTAAACTTGCAAACAATGTACTTAAGTAAATTTTTTTCATTTTTCGTTTTTTTTCTTGGTACAAAATTGCCTTTACAACCTTGTTCTATCCTTTACTTTAAGTTACGATTCGAGTAAATAAATGTTAAGTTCATCTTAACAGGAGTAGCATTAAATTAACATAGGTAAATGGATTTAGTTTTCTTGGAAAGGGATTTTTAAAATGTTCAAAAGTTTAAAAAGTTCAAGGTTCAAAATCTATCCTTATGATGTGATCTGGGTTTACAGTCTTTGTCTTTCAATTGAATCATTTTGAACTCTTCGAACCATTGAATTTGCTTCGTATAAAAAAGAAAAGCCACCCGCATCACGGGTGGCCTCTCAGGCGTCTTTAGATCTTACAATCTGAAACTGATGGAAGCACTGAAGGTTCTTCCAAAGTTTGTTTTCCAAACTCGCTGATCAATATCTTTATCAAAACCGTTCTTGTTGTTTTTATCTCCTACAAATACAGTATTGAAGAATCCATTCATTCCTTTTGCTTCTGATCTGGCCGTCGTATTGTTTTGATAGAAAACCTGATCTTGTGCAAGAATATTCTGGATATTTAATTTGAATTGTGCACGACCTTTCATAAACGATTTTGTGATTTGCAAATCAAGGAAAGTTCTTGCCTGCTCCCATAAATCCGGTTCATTCACGTTTCCAACAATGTAAATTCGCTGTCCAACACGGTTGACATTTAAAGCTACTCCCCATTGATTGCGTGCATTATCGTAACGGATTCCTGCATTGAAAACATAAGGTGATTGACCCTGAAGTGGTCTTGAATCAGCCATACTTCCTACTACGCTTGAAACATCAACCTGAGAACGGATAACAGAAAGATTGGAATATACTGTTAAGTCGTCAAAGAAAGAAGAAGTATCCAAACCGAAGATGGTAGAAATTAATGATCTTGCTTCCAATTCTAAACCGTAGTTTGTAGCTGAAGGAACATTCTGGAATGTAATCTCTCCGGTTACGTCAGCGCGTGATTTCTGCTCAATAGGATTGACGAAATTTTTGTAGAAAATGGTTGCAGAGAACAATTGACCTCTTCCAGGGAATGTTTCGTATCTCAAATCCAAGTTGTGGATCAATGCACGTTTCAATGTGTCATTTCCTGAAACTACAAAGTTTGTAGTGAAATCGTAGAATGCAAATGGTGCAAGCTCACGGTATTCAGGTCTGTTCAATGTTTGAGAATAGCTTAAACGAATATTGGTTCTTTTGTTAGCTTCAAAAATGGCGTTAAGAGAAGGAAGGATATCCAGTTTTTTGCTATTGATCTTGATTTCAGAAAGATTGTCTCTCAATGCAGTTAATTCTTGTTGGAAATATTCCGCACGAACTCCGTAGATGAAACGGAAACGTCCAAATCGGTTGTCTAACTGAAGATATGCAGCACTTAAATTAGATTGTGCATCGTATTGATCAGAAGGTTTTGTTCCGTCTGTTAATTTGAAACCACCTTTTCCAGGATTACCCCCAGTACCTTCTTCAATTAGCCCCATGTTCTGAGAAGAGAAGATCTGATCTTCAGATTGTGTTAGTAAGCTTTGATCAAATTCAATATTTCCACCGCTTACACCATATTGTGTAAATCCTAATTGACGAGCAGCAAATTTGCGGGTACGGATTTGATTGTAAACTCCGATCTTAAATTCACTTTTATATTTTCCGAATAAGTCTGTTGAATAAGAGAAATCCAAACGCTCATTAATAGAGCTTTCTTTGTTTTCTGAGAAGAACATTCCACCACCATAAGCAGGACCTACACTTGAAGGCGAGATGTTTGCCGTGTAAGTGGTGTCTCTTGAATCCGGGTTAGAGGGATCAAGAAAGTTTTGGTTGCGGGAATAAAGGGAACGGCTTAGGTTCGGGATAGAACGGTTTACATTGCTGTATCCGGCAAGCCAGTTTAATTTAAATCCTTTAGCTCTCAATCCGTGCTGTCCTTCCAATTGTCCGGAATATACACGGTCAGATGTAAACCAGCGTGCATTGGAACGGATCATAATCGGATTTGATTCTGACGCATCTTTTAAACCAGTTCTGTTGATTAATTTATCTGAAGAGTTGATACTGTAGATGTTCTTGAAGTTGATGGTATTGCGTTCGTTGATCTTAAAAGCAAAGTTTGCCAATGCACCAGCCAATAAATTAGTAACGTTATTTTTATCCAAATAATCGTTTTCCATGGTAGTTGTCTGAGCTGAATTCGGATCGCTGCTGTTTACATAGCTATTACGTACAGTCTCATTGTAACTGAAGCTTTTGCTGTAAGTCAATGCTGCAATCATTCCGAATTCTCTTTTTCCAAATTTCTTATTGAATCCTCCTGAAGCCTGAAGACTTAAGTTGGGTAGGAACTTACTGTCGGTTGTACCCCAATTGGTAGTTATTTGTTTCGCAAGTTTCGCCTCATCATGAATGCTTTCAGGATAATTTTCGAATGAAGGAATTGCTGCGGGCATTTTGCGTGTTCCGTCATCAATTCCCAACCAGTCCATTTTTCCTCCTTTGTAAGATGTACGGTCTTTAAATGTGGTAATTGTATTGATACCTATTCCAACCTGGAAAGAGAAGAAATTCTTTTCAGGAATACTTTTCGTATTGATCTGGATCAAACCACCTGCAAATTCTGCCGGCATATCCGGAGTTGCTGATTTGGTAATGGTTAAGTTATCCAACATGTTGGATGGGAACATATCAAATGAGAATGCTTTCCGGTCGCTTTCAGAACTTGGAAGCGGCGAACCATTCAAGAAAGCAGCATTGTATCGGTCGTTCAAACCGCGGATAACGGCAAATTTGTTGTCCTGAATACTTGCACCACTCACCATTTTCAATACATCACTGGTGGTACTAGCTGTAGAACGTTGAATAGACTGGCTTGACATCACGTCACCAACACTTATTGCATTTTTCTGTACCAATACAACCCCTTGATCCGTGTCCGTAATTCTCTTTGCAGAAACAACGATTTCACCAATGGACGTGCTGTCTTCACTTGGAGGAGCCATTACAATGTCAATGTTTGTAACTTCTCCTGTTTTAACCTGGATACCATTTACAATTTGAGTTGGCATTCCGGCATACACAATTTTAATTGAGTAGGTTCCTTTTTCCAATTTGTCGAAATTGTAAATACCTTCGATGTCAGATAGGATTCGTTTAGATTGCTCCACCAATTCTACCTGAGCAGAAGGAAGTCCTTCTCCTGTTTCAGAATCGATTACTTTTCCTTGAATTACTCCGGTGCTTTTGTCTTGCGCAAATGCAAAACTTACGATCAATAATGAAACAACGGAAAGAAATATCTTCATAGCTTTAATTTTGCCACAAAGGAACAGCAACAAGATTATTCTAAATTAAGTGTAAAATTATTGGATTGTGAGGCTTGTGTAAACAAATTATGAAGTCAGTTAACATTAATTTAATACTGACTAAAAGGATTTTGTTACAGCCCAAAAATAGGCTTTATCAGGGAATTATTTTTAATAAATTTCTTCAATTGTAAATTGCTGATTATTGAATGAAATCGAATCTGCTTTCTTTTTATGGAGTAATAATTGCCCAAGCGGTGCTCCCAATCCAATTCCAATGACCTCTTTTCCCTCAAATGAACTATTCCCGATCGGGATTCCGATTAAGAACAACCCTTTATTTGTTTGGACAAGTGCTCCCAACTGAACTTGCGTTGCTTTGTCTACAGATTGATTCGCGATTAAACTTCTCATGCGTTGTTGTTCGTTTAACTGAGTACTTAATTTACCGAGTTCCTGCTGTGCCATTTCACGCGAAGTTTCGAATTTATCTCCTGCCGAACTTTTACTGTCCTCCGCAATTCCTTTTTGCAAATCAGCGATATCTACCTGCAAACTGGAAATTTTCTCAGAAATGAAATGTGTTATGTGTTGAAAGAAGGCTTTTTTATTCATTTTTTAAGGCTATAGAAATTAGATAGAAGACATAAGACTTGATTTGTGTTAATTGGAAAAATAGTTCGTCATGGTATTCATTTTATATAGACAAGACGATAGATTTTACACAAATCCAGTCTTATTCATAGATAATAAAATGCTTGTTGAATAATTCGACGAGTTGGTTTTTGACACTTTCTTTCGAAAACTGCATACCGAATGAACGTAAAAACTCTTTGTCAAATTGAAACTTTCCATTCATCATATCCAAAAGAGCATGTTTCAGATCAGCGATGTTGTTGTGCTCAATTTTAATACCAAGTGCTTCAGTCATATTTGCAGCAATTCCAACAGGAGTGGAGATAACCGGAGTTCCTGTTAACCAAGCTTCTGCTATTACAATACTGAATGTTTCATACTCCGATGTGAGGATTAGTGCATCGTGTTCTTTCAAAAGCTCACTGATTTCTCCCCATTCAAGCGGACCAATGAACTTGATTGCTTCTCTGCAGCTATTCAATTTTGCCCAACGTTCCCATTCATCCGTATCCTGATCGGAAACAACGGTTAAACTAATTTTTTTTCCGGATTCGAGGTATGCGTTTAAAAAGCCATCGAAAAGAAAGCTGGGGTTTTTGGTGTTTTTGTCCAGTGTTGAAATATGAATGAACTTAGTTCGCTTAACAGGATTCGATTCTCTTAAAGTAAACAAGTCTTCATCTACAAAGTTTGGTATTACCTGAATCTTTGTAGTAGGGAAGAGAGGTTTCATATCTGTTCTCAGGACATTGGAAACAGCAACGATTTCGCTGGTATGTCTGCTTCCGCGTTTGATGAGTTGCTGATGAAGCGAGATAAAACTCTTTAGCAGTTTTTTTCGGTAATAGGATCCGTGTTCCATCACAATCAAGGGCACATGAAAGTAACGTTGAACACGTGCAAACTGCATTGCTCTAGGAAGAAACACATGTGCAAAGATGAGGTCGATGTGATCGAGCATGGAAAGCCCTTTTCTCAAAGCCTTTTTCTGAAGCCACCAATGAATGAAGCGATTTTTAGAAATGTGATGATAAATTCGGATAATCCGCAGATTACCGGTTTGTTGATCATCTACTTCAATGGAACTGCAATTTTTATCGCCCATGGTATGAAGCACAGTTACTTCGTAAGTATCTGAAAGCAAGTGTGCAAAACGCTCTACGAAATTTCCTGCATATGGATCTACACGTGTTGGAAACCACGAACTCATAATGAGAATATGTCTTTTCGTGCCGGGCATAGGCTAAATTTAGCGCATTTTTTCACTAATTGCGTATGACACGGAAAGTTTTTGTGTGATTTTCTTTACGAATTGTGAGGAAATAAACTCCTGATTGTAAATTTTTCAACGAAATTTCATTCCCAATTTGTTGAAATGGAACGGATTGTCCCTGCTGGTTTTTTAGTTGAAATTCTTCATTACCTTGAAGATCAGAAATCAGAATTAACTCATTCGTAGGATTTGGTGAAATTTGAATAGCCTCTAATGATTGATCATTAAGTCCTGCAACGCAGCTTAATCGATTCATATACTGCCAAATCGTATCGTTGTATTGTGTTCCAACCAAACTATTTCCCATACTGCTTCCCATGCGTACAAGAACTAATCCTTGTGATGGGATCACATTAATGATCTGTCCGTTTTTACCTTCTGCAGCATACATGTCTGCAGGAGCATTGGGACATAGTTCTCCGGGGAAAACAAATTGTGATTGCGGAATCATAAAGGAGGATTTCCCGTTCAACCAAGTCAGATATCCGTAGGAATTGTTCAAACTCTGGCTGCTGTTCCGCATTTCATTTAAGTAAGTCAGATCAGGTAGTACAGCTGTCCCGTCCCAATAACCATCTTGAGAAAGCAATAATCCGAAACGTGCCATTCCTCTTGGTCTTGAAACAAATACATTGTTGTAACCCGATTGAATATACAAGCCGGTTAAACCGATTTTAGTGGAAATTTTTTGATTCACCCAAGCATTTAGAGTGGATCCAGTTGCAGATTCAATAACTGAATCTAATAAGGTATAAGGACCGTTGTGATAAGCCCATCGGGTTCCGGGAGCGGCTTTGTAAATCAAACAAGCAGGATCTGTACAGTGGAAATCAGGAACACCGTCGTCTAAACCGGTTGTCATGGTTAATTGATGCTTGATAGTAATTGCTCCTTCTTGCGGTAATGTTAAACTAGTCCAGCCGGTTCCAAGGTAATCGCTTGTTGGGTCGTCAATATCCAGAAAACCTTCGTGCTGTGCAATACCGACTGCGTAAGCGGTTAAAGTCTTTCCTGCAGAGTTCCAAACAGCAAAGCTATCAACTGTGAAGGTTCCGAAATACTTTTCCAAAACAATCTTTCCATCTTTCAATACAAGGAATGCTTTGGAATCGGAATCTTCCAGCCAGTCATACATTTTGTTGATCGAATCGGGGCACCAGCCCAAAGTTGCTGGATCGGTTGTTGACCATGCAGAGCCAACGAGTGGCGGAAAATACGTTTGAGCCTTTAAGGTTGAAAACCCAAGGGTAAAAGTTAGTAGAAGCAGGATGTGTTTCATAAAAGTTCAAAATGGAATCCCGATAGAAGGAATAATTTCCTGTAAGATAACACTTTTTCAATTTGGTTTAAACCAACACCTTTTCATAAATCGCTTCCAATTGCTCAACAGCGAAATCAATTTCTTCTTTTGTTGTATATCTTGAAAAGGAGAATCGTGCATTTGGGCGTGAATTATCTGCCTGAATTCCTTCCAGTACATGAGAACCTTTCGTTGCTCCGGAAGAGCATGCAGAACCACCTGAACAAGCAACCCCTTTTAAATCCAATGTAAACAAGAGCATTCCGGATTTTTCTGTTGGAGGTAAACACACATTCAGAACAGTGTATAAACTTTTCTCAGGTGCAGTTTCTCCATGGAAAGTGACATCAGGAAGCGTTGATTTCAGCCGCTCAATCATGTAGGTTTTCAAGCCCTGAACATGCGCTTGATGCTCTTCCAGATGACTGTAAGCCAATTCGATTGCTTTTGCAAGGCCTACAATTCCGTATACATTTTCTGTTCCTCCGCGTAAACCTCTTTCCTGAGCTCCTCCGTGAATTAAAACATCTGTTTTGATGCGTTTATTTGCATACAAGAATCCGATTCCTTTTGGTCCGTGAAACTTATGTGCTGCGCATGTAATGAAGTCGATACCTAATTCGTTCAGATCAAAGGTGTAATGTCCCATGGTTTGTACGGTATCCGTATGAAAATAAGCGTTGTATTTTTTGCAAAGTGCGCTCACTTTTTCAATCGGTGTCAATGTTCCGATCTCGTTGTTTGCATGCATTAAAGAAACCAAAGTTGGTTTTTCATCTTTCAAATACGATTCCAACTCATTCAAATCAATGTTTCCTTTGGAATCAACACTCAACCAAACAGCTTCGATGTTTTCTCTTGCTGCTAAGTGTTCAATGGTATGACAAACAGCATGGTGTTCAATGGTTGTCGAAATAATGCGTTTTACTCCCAACTGGTAAACGGCAGTATTCAATGCGATATTATCTGCTTCGGTTCCTCCTGAAGTAAAGATCAATTCATTGGAAGAACAGTTTAATTGCTTTGCAATCGAACGTCTGGAAGTTTCGATCAATGCTTTGGTCTGTCGGCCATAGAAATGCGTAGAAGAAGGATTTCCAAATTCATTTTGTAAAACAGGAATCATAGCTTCGGCAACTTCTTTCGCAAGAGGTGTAGTTGCAGCATTGTCTAAATATACTCGCATCGACTTTTTTTTACAAATTTAATAGATTCAAGAGAAGAAAAGAACTAATCTTTTCCAAGAAGGAACCGAAATGTTTCTTTTCCTTGGGGAGCTAAAAGCAGGTTTGATAGGAGTGAGTGAGTTCGTTCCAATCTTTTTTCAGTGGATTTTGCCGTTGCAATGTGATTGAGAATGTATCGTTTCATTCCGGGAGTTAGTGCATCGAAACGGTCTTTTGATTCAGGAACCTGGATCCAGTATTCTTTTATTTCTTCTGCAACCGGAACGCCGAATTCGGATTCGTCTTTTTCCAATTGAACGATTACGGTGTCTCCCAAAGTCTTTCCAATCTTTTTCAATCGGTCTTTTTGAACCGTGATTAAGCCGCTTCCTTCACCTAAAGCAAGAATACCGGCCTGCCACTGAACCTTGGAATCGAGTGTAATGATTAAGCGCTGATTGAAGTCTCCCTTTTCTTTTCTGCCGGGAAGTTGTGCTAAGATATCGGGAGTGATTTCTACAAACCAGTAGTTTAGATAATCCAGTGCTTTGATGTCTGTTTCAAATTCAATCATTCGGTATTCTTGGAAGCATAAAGATAATAAAACCACATAGAAACATAGGGCACATAGAAGGTATTACATCTTTCGGGAAGGTCAAAAGACTTTGGTTAATGAGAAGTACAGAACACTTCATGAATAATTTAATCTAGCTATGTGTTCTATGTGTTCTATGTGCACTATGTGGTTCAAAATAAAAAATCCCCCGATGTTACTCAGGGGATTTTCCTCTTATTCAACCGTGAATCCTGTTTTTTGTGCGGTAGCAACTAACGATTCAATGATTGCTGATCCAAGATCTTTTTTCGCATCGGATTCGCTGATCTTCTTTCTCTCTTCTGCGATATATTCTTCTCGTTTTTTGGAAAGCTCCCCAATTTTATTTTGATATTTGGTTCGATCTGCTTTCTTGTTCTCTATATACTTTGTTTGTTCTTCTTTGGATTTTCCTTTCAGTTCTGCGGGTAAATCTTCCACACGCATACTGTCCAGATTTATATTTCCCTGTTCAATTCCATCTACCAAATCCCAATTGGCGTTTTTGTAATTTGATTTGGATTTAGCTTCAGCGCGTTCGCTCATAACAGCATATCCTTTCGAACTTGCATTTTGATCTTCTTCGGCTTGTTTGCTTGCGCGATAAACACCAGTTTTTCCGTAACCGATATATGTTTTGTTTAAAGAGTCGTTCGCAGTAATAATCTCTTTGTCATAAGGAGTATCAATGTGTTTGATCTCCTCATTGGAATTAATATTGAAATACGAACCTTGCGTTTGAAGCGCTCCATCATACCAGAATTCTTTTACTCCCTGATCATAAGGTCCGCAATAAATGGTATTAACAATAATATCTTTGGTGGCTGCGATCTTGAGAATTTTCTTGTAGTCGATCGGACCCTGGTTGAAAGGTTCATTTCCTGCAATGTAGATCAAACGCAGGTCATCCGGATTGGCAGACCATTTCAAATCATTGATAGAAGATTCAATTACAGCGGCACAATATTCCGATCCGCCATTGGTTCTAAGTGAGAATAGTTGTCCGGAAATAGAGTCTAGGTCAGCAATCAGTTCTGTTCGTTTACGAATCCAGTTCGGAGTTTTGATTTCGTCGTTTCCATAATCATACAAGGCAATTTCCAACTGAGGGGCTTTTCCTTTATCCGACATTTTGGAAGCCATATTGACAATTTTCCAGATAGTGGATTTGGCTTGTTCGATCAAACCTTCCATACTTCCGGAAGTATCGAATAGAATAGCAATTTGAATTTTACGTGATTCATCGCTTGGATGAACGGGCTGAGCTTGTGAGAAATGAATTCCCGCGATTAAGCTAACAATTGTAATAAGGATCGATTTCATACTTTGGCGTTTTGAAGGGATACAGCCAAGTTCAAAAAACGTTCAGATAAAGCTTTTTTGATGAATCTAATTGCTATTTTGAGGTGATTTTTTCAGCCAATCTTCGTGCATATGGAATGATGATAAATGCTGCAAGGTATGCTACCGGAAGCATCACACTCCAAGCATTCAAGAACTTTAGAAACCAATCTTCTCCTAAGCCGTAGTTTCTCATCAAACCAACAAATGCCATGATCAATGTCATTGGTATTACTACAAAAAGTGTGTTAATGTATCTGAAATATTTCTTTTTCATTGATTTTGCTCTAAGATGGATACAAATCTGTACCAATCATGGATTGTTTTTTTGATACGTTTAAAGTTCGTTATAATTGCTTTAACACTTCAGACTTTTCAATGAAGCCCGTGTTTGTCCAGATAAGCTTTTTCTTTTTGTAAATCTGTAATACCGGAATGGCACTAATTTGTAATTCTTTACAAAGTTCTTGATTTTCATCTGCATTGATTCTGATAACAGTGACCGTTTTTTTCAAATCATTCGCAATTTCATTCAAATAAGGTTCCATTTTTTTACAAGGGACGCACCACTCTGCATAAAAATCAATGAGGACTAATTTGTCCGAGTTTATAAGCACTTCGAAATCTTGTTTACTCATTCCTTTTGATACGACTTCATTCCTTGTCGTTTCTGGAAGATTTTGACTTCGCCATTGCATCAGACCTCCCTCCATTTCATAAACTTCTTTGAAACCTTCTGCTCTCATCTTGCTAGCTGCTTCGGAACTTCGTCCACCACTTAAACAATAAACAAATACGGGTTTTGACTTGTCCAGAAATCCGATTTGATTCTCAAACTCAGTTCCGTTCCAATCGTAATTCAGGGCATTTTCAAGATGACCATTTGAAAATTCTGCTGGTGTTCTTACATCAATAATTGGAGCATTAGGAAGTTCTTTCAGTTTTGCTGAAAATTTGGTAGCAGGAAGTGAATTTGCTATTTGTCCATTAGAACAACTGATCAGGATAAGTGTTAGGAAGGTAATCGATAGGAATTTTTTCATGATGTTCAAATTAGTTTTTGAAGTTTACTTTTGGGTTTCTGATGACTTTTTGGTTTTTACCGCACAACTCCCACCATAGCAATTTCCAGCAGCACAGCCAAATGAAAACAAGCCCATGGAGGCAAAGTAACTGCCAAACAAAATCCCGAACCATTGTTGGCTAAGAATTGATTGGATAATAATGATGGTTCCCAAAACAAGAAATAAGGCTCTTGTAAGTGTCCAATTTTTTAAGATTCGTTCTTTCATCTGTTTGAAATGCAAGTGAATCAAACCAAACTCAATTCTGTCAGATAAATCGAGCTTGGTAAAATTCACTTTATGTTAAGTTATTGTCGGATTTTAGTTTGTAAACTGTACCAACCACCGCCATTGTGAACTTGCGTGTACCCATTTGATTTTAGAATGTTTTTTGCAGAAGCACTTCGCATTCCACTGGCACAACAAGTGATAATGGGTTTGTCTTTGTCTTTAAGCCGGTTCAAATTACTCCCCAGAGAATCCAAACTGATGTTCAGAGAGCCATTGATGTGTCCGGCAGCATATTCTCCTTTAGTACGAACGTCCAGAATAATAGCTCCATTTTTCACTAACTCCGCATAATTTATTTTTGGGCCCAAGCCCAATAATTGTTTGATTGAGTTCATCATCTTTTTAACGTGTTTGAAAATAATTGACATCTAACCAAGAGCCACCATTGTAACATTCGATTCCCTGATGGGATAAAAATTGTGTTGCCTGACCGCTTCTTCCTCCAGAAGCACAACAGAGAATTAAGGGTTGTTTTAAATTCTTTACTTCATCCAATCTTTGCTCAATTTCTTGCAAAGGAATATTGATCGAGCTGGCTGCATTTCCACCTCTAAATTCTGCAATGGTTCTTACGTCTACGATTGTACCTTGTCCTTCTTTGATAATTTGTTCTAAGTTCATTTTGAATTTTTTATTTTGACAATGCAAAGTTGCATGCTTCTTTTTTGAGTTACAGTGACTTTTGTTACAGATGGTTTTTTTAACCGCATTCAGGTCTGATTCCTTCAAGCGTTGAAGGAACGACTCACTAAATGGTTATAGAGATTAACCGGATAGAAACTCAGAAAGCGTTAAAATAAAAATCCTAAAAAATAAGAAGGGTGAATTTGTTAGATCAGAGAGACTTTGTTTCGACCTAATTTGACCAGACCCTGATCTTCCATGTGTTTGAGGAGTCTTGAAACCACTACGCGAGCAGTTCCCAATTCGTTGGCCAATTGTTCATGCGTTACGGAAAGTGTATTACTGCTCATGAGTTCACATTTTTTTTGAAGCAGATTTAAAAGTCGCTCATCCATTTTTTTAAAAGCAACAGCATTGACCACTTCCAATAGTTCTTCAAAGCGTTTGTGATAGAGACGGAATATAAAGTCAAGCCACTCCGGATAGTCTTTAATTAGTAAACCAACTTTGTCAATTGGGATAAATAGAATTTCCGTATCTTCTTCTGCAATTGCTTTTACTTTACTGGTATCTTGATGAATTCCACCTAAAAAAGACATGATACAGCTTTCACCTGGTTTGATGTAATAAAGCAAAATTTCCCTCCCGTCTTCATCTGTTCGCATCACTTTAATGCTTCCCTTGGTGACAATAGGAATTGCTTTGATATAGGCATTCTCATTGAGGATAGTTTCACCCTCGTCAAATGTTTTAGCAAAACCAATATCGGCAAGCTTTTCCCGGAGTTCTTTAGAAGATTTGAATTCGGATAGAGTATTTAATTCCATGAAGTAAAGTTAGTGTTTCTCAAAGAGATAAAATACTTCTTTCATGGAGTAGGAAGGTAAAGCTTGAAAGTTCCTTTTTGAAAGAAGAAATCGTCGAGATGCCCCATCTTTTGTTTGTCAGAAGTAATCAGATGCATGTGTAAATAGGTATCGTGGTGCGTGAATACTGCTTGGTGATCCTTGGAGAAAAAGCCTAAAATGGTTACTTCATCCTGATTAAGGAAATAGTTGGTTTGTCCTTGGTGAGCGTCTTCCGGAGAACTTACTTTTGATCCTTTGGGAAGATTTACAACATGAATTTTGGCTGTTTCCAGTGTCCCCTTTAATTGAAAGAAAAAGGGATGAACAGCGTTTTTGGTGATTTTATCAAGGAATGTCTCTAATTGAGCAATTGTTTGAATGCTGTCAGGTAAATCTTGCTCCGACCAGCTGTTGATGGTGGCATATCCAAAAAACGGAGCTTTGGCTTGAAACGTTTCTTCAACCTGCATTGTACTGTCTGTCACAACAGTTGATTTGTAAGCTTTACCATCAATTATCAGCAGTTCTCCCGTCAAATATTCCACGGGTCCAAGTCCAAATAAATGTTGTTTGTTTGAAATCGTATCGAGGTTTATTGTTCCGAAAAGTTGTCCCTTCCACATCACATTTTTCATTGCACCAACAATTTGAATGCCTGAATTGGATTGTTGAGAAAAGGAATTTAAAGAACTAATTAGGAAGCTGAATAGACCAATGAAAAAAACGTTGAATGTTTTCATATTTGGGTTCCACAATGTATTGGAAGAACTTACTTCTCCAACAATTTTTTTCGTTGAGAGCGTAATTCCGTTAGCAATGGCTCCAATTGGGAAGCTTCTTTATTGAACTCAATTGTTACGCGTTTTGTTCCGCTGGTAGTTTTAATCTCAATGTATTCCGAACCGCCATCTGCACAATCCGGACAGCCGTAGCTTTCTTCCAATGCATTGAATGTATTCCAATCGATTTTGTCCGTAATGTTTTTCCAGTTCGCAGCTGAAATTTCAAAACTTTCTTTCTTCGGAGGATTATGATCCGCATCCACACTTGATTCGATGTATTCAATCTGTTTTTCCCCGAAAACCACTTCTTTTCTGCAATAACCGCGGCAATGACCAAAGTTCGTTCCATGCATGACGCTGATGATCTGATCATTAGAAGCTGCCGGTTTGGTAGTGTTGCAACCGAATAGGATGGAAGCCGAAAGTGAAAGGAAAAGAAGCAATTTCATAACTCAATTTTTCGTGAAGGTAGGAAGAATTTTTTCGTGAATTAATTCCTGAAAATACATTTCATAATCATTTAACCTTCGTTATTTTGATCCAATATTCGTATTGATGAAGCATGAAACAAACAGGCTGGTCATTTGCAGACTCATCGCAGGAACTGAGTCTTTTGAAGGAAGCAGTTATTTCCTGTCCGTGCTTGTAGTTGCTTATTTTTTCAATATTACAGACCCGGTAATCTTTCCCGTTCATATTTAGATAAACTCCGCTGCAATCGCGTACAACAGTTGCTTTTTTTTGTTTGGTACAGCCGGTAATAACGACCAAAAGAACCAATAATAGGGTGAAAATGCTCTTTTTCATGTTTTAAGGTATTGAAAATAAATTCCATATACTATTTATCTTTTTTCAGCTTTAAAACTCCACCAGACTATTCCAGCATTTAGAATCAAGAACGGGATGAAGTAAACAAACGTATTGGATATGAAGAATAAACTCCAAATGAGCCAAATCAAAAGGGAAATGATGCTCGATCCTTTAGAAGCTTCGAATCTGGAAAAATAATTGGTGATCAATGAAATGAAGGATAGAATACCACAAATTGTCAGAAAAAACCGAATGATTAAAGGCGTTGTTCCCTGATAGCAAGAGCCTCCCTCTAAATCAAAAGAATGGGGAATGAAGACATAGGAAAGTACAAACACCATAATGAGTGCTGCAATTAGAAGTATGTTTATTGATTTGTTATTCATGCTTAGACCATATAAACCCATAATCGGATAAACAATAAGCTCAGTGAAAGGATACTTAACCCGATAGCGAGCAAGTACAGCTTTTTAGGTTCTTTTTTTCTCCAGGCCACAATTTCTAAGATCAAGGTGAAAATAGCACAATATCCTAAATAAAGTTTCTTGTCGAGTTGTGCCAATTCCGTTAAACCAAACAAGGCCCTTTCTTTTCCATGAGACAGATTGTAAAGAGCAGCCAATTGACTGTTGTGGTAAATGATTCCTATAATGATCAGGATACTGAAGCAGATGGAGATCAAAGCAAATTTTAGTTTCATAAGTTTGTTTTTTGATAGTTCTTATTCTCCTTAACATCCCACACTGGTGTGTGAACCAACAGATTTAACAACTTGCCCTTTTTCAGCAGGTTTTGAAAAATAAACTGTCGGAGCTGTCATGTTGTAATGATGTGAATTATCAAGAATAATGTCTACTATTCCATCACCATCGAGGTCTCCTGCAAAAATCAAAGATACCATTGCATCGTCAAATGATTTATGACTTGCCAGAAGGCTTTTATGAAGTTTCCCATCAATTTTTGCTCTTAAGTAAAGCTTATAATTCGAAACAATATACCAGTCGCTGGTAGCATTCTCTTTTTCTTTGTTACCGGTAGCGAATAGTTCGTAGTCAATTCCTAAGTAGTTGAATGAAATTCGCTCACCCGGATAAATTTCTGTTTTTGATAGGGATACTGGTTTGATTTTCCTGTTTTGTAAATAGGGAAGGTGTTGCATTAATATAATGTTCGTGTCTTTTCCCGCTGTTGATACTTCCCAACCTGTGGTGATGGATTCATCTTCATCCAAAATCGGATCGTGGACAGGAGTAATGCTAACTTTTGTGTTGCTGAGATAATATCCGTTCAACCCTTTAAATAATCCAATCCATTTCATCTTACTCGCATTGTCCAGGATCTCGTCGTGATGAAACATTCCTGTTATTAAAATGTTTATAGGAAAGTTAGTAGTATCTGTAACAAAGGAATCCTCCTGCTCACTTTTCGTATTAAGTGTATCAGCGGCTTGTATGTGATTTTGAGTTTCCTTTTTCTTATCCGGATTTGAGCAGGCTGCCAATCCGAAAAGGATAAGAACTAATAATTTTAATTTTAACGGATCCATTTCTTTCCTCTTTTTAATTCTGAATTTTCAATTTAATAATTTGCATGGTTCCATTCCAATAAAACTCCAGATGCTTGTAAATGACTTCCGTTGGGAAATTTTCAACTTCTACACTCAATTCGGTTTGTTCTTCCTTTGGAGATAAGTGAAAAGTGATTGTTGTATAATTACCCGGTTCATCTTCCAGATTTGACATCGAACTCAAATAAGAATATTGAAATACCTTTTCCTGCTCGAATTGTAGAATTGTCCCTTTGTTTTCAAATTGCACATGATGGAATCCTTTGATCACAATCGGATTTCCAACTTTCCAGTTTGTGATGACTTCAATCTTCATTTCCGGATCACCCATCCATTGGTTCATCAACTCCGGATTTGTCAGGTATTCCCAAACTTTGAAGGTCGTAGCGTAGATCAGAATGCTTTTTTCAATTCGTTTTGTCATTTGAATGATCCTTGAATGGCCCTTTTTTCTTTTTCGGCAAGTAATTCATTCATCAGAATTCGATACATTTTTCTCCCTTTCAGATAGGGGCCGTTGATAGAACTATCCCGGTAAGATTCAATGAAATAATCCAACTCCACTTCTGATAATTCAGTGGGTTTTTGAAATCTTTTCTGCTGAACAATTTCAGTTTCTGGCTCGTCGTATTTGGTGTTTTCCATTTCATGGATCCGAGTCATTGGAATCTCTTCATTTACTTTGCATATTGAAAATTGTGATTTATCTAAAGACTTTTGATTGATAACTGCTAAATAATCTTCCACAACCCGCTCTTCTATTTGAATTGAACCATTTCCAAATTGATGTCTGTCCGTTTGATCTTTTTTAACTCCTGAAATCCAGTATTCTTCTCCGCTTTCGATATCGTAAAAATTCCCTCTCATTCGATCTGAACCAATTCGTTGGAATGCTTTTCCATCAAAATAGATTGTTCTGCCGCTCTTAGAGAAGCTTACGAGTCCAATCCATGCCGGACCATCATGACTGTAACCTGTTTTGAGTTCTATGTATCTGATTTCGGATTTCATTTTAGGAACTTATTTGTTGATCACCTAAAAGTACAATTTACTTGCTGAACCGATCATTCATCAATTAATAATTTAACTTTTCAACTATCAATGAAAAATTCGGCTCCCGATAGCTATCGGGACGTAATTCTGCATTATTTCTTGTGATCATAACTCAATCCTTTATTCAATTTCCAAACTCCATTTTCCAGGATCCAGACATGTGTGAATCTCGCTTCACTTGCAAATCGCTCCGGTTTTCCCTGGATGTTTTCATAGAACCGGTGTTTTCCATGTTGAATAGCGCCATACAAGTTCCCCTTTTTGTAAAGCGGAAAAATTTCCGTGCTTCCCAAAACTAATTCCCTGCGGGATTGATAGGTTCCAGGCGATTTACACAAGCCGTTTTTAATCCCGGCTAGAAACTCTTTTCGATTCGAAATACTGTCTGTATCGTGAAAGAACTCGAATTTTTCACTCAGCAAAGACTCAAATTGACTGATGTCACAAGTATTGAACCCAATATTGAAAAGCAAACTGTCTTTTGAAAGAATGGTTTTATATAATTCCGAACTGCTTTCAACCTGCGCAAAAGCAGACCAATTTAACAGGATAAGAAAGCAGATGCAGATGAACTTTGTCATTTTTTAGCTTTGAATTTAAGAGGGGAAATTACACATTAAAAGGTGACAGAGCGGAGTCGAAGACGCATTTTTAATTCGTAATTTTACATCATGTTCGTCGAATCCCTCTCTTTAGTCAATTTCCGGAATCACAGTGAAGCTGAGTTTCAGTTCGAAGCCGGTGTCAATTGCATTGTAGGAAAAAATGGTTCGGGGAAAACGAATGTCCTCGACGCGGTTCACTACCTGAGTATGTGCCGTTCCTATTTAAATCCGATTGACCGGCAGAATATTCGCTTCAATGAGCAGTTTTTTGTCATTCAGGGATGTTGGATGAAGGATGAACAGCCCTTCAATTTGTATTGTGGAGTGAAAGCTGGTTCGAAAAAGGTTTTCAAGAAAAATAAAAAGGAATACGATCGTCTGGCAGATCACATTGGTTATTTCCCGGTGGTGATGATTTCTCCTTACGATACGGACTTGATTTCGGAAGGAAGTGAAGTGCGCAGAAAATGGATGGATGGAATCATCTCTCAGTTCGATCACGAATATTTGGGAGATTTGCAACGCTACAATAAAGTGTTGGATCAGCGAAATGCATTACTCAAACTGCAATTCGAGAACGGTTTCTTTGAGCGCGAATCCATTGAGATCTGGGACGAGCAATTAATTCGTTACGGAACAGCAATTCACAATAAACGCGTTTCATTTATTGAAGCTTTTATTCCCTTGTTTCAACATTATTACAAATGGATTTCGCAAGAACAGGAAGCTGTTTCCCTGAATTATGAATCCAAACTTTCTGAAACTGATTTCAGAACTTTGATCCAGCAAGCTTATCCGAAAGATATGCGTGTTCATTATACTTCGGTTGGAATTCACAAAGACGATATTACCTTTCTATTGGAAGGATTGCCCATTAAACGCTTTGGTTCCCAGGGTCAGCAAAAAAGCTTCCTGATTGCTTTGCGCCTGGCACAATTCGACTGGTTAAAAGAACGCCTGAAACAAACTCCGATTCTTTTGCTGGACGATATCTTTGATAAATTAGATAACTTGCGGGTAGCACAATTAATGGAATTGGTTTCTAAAAATACATTTGGACAGGTTTTGGTTACCGATACGGATGAAAATCGCGTTTCGGCTATTTTTGAAACCATTCAGGTAAAACCGAATATGATCATTTTTAATTCAGAATTGGTATGAGTGAGTGGGACGAACGTAAAAGATCAGGAAATGCACAACCAATGAAAGAATTGGTGGATAAACTCATGAGTGCTTACCAGTTGCAGGGAAAAATGATCGAAATGGAAGTTTTGAGTAAATGGGAAGAAATGATGGGAAAAGCCGTTTCCACCAGAACAACCAATCTTCAGATCCGTTCCGGAGTTTTAATCATCCGTTTGAATTCTTCCGTCATGCGCGACGAATTGCTGCATGGAAAGCAGATCATCATTGAACGCGTCAATCAAACTGCAGGAAAGCAGATCATCCACGATGTTTGGTTTGAATAATTCGGAATTGTTGGATGTCATGTCGAGTTTCCGCCATGTGTTCTCGATACATCCCGACTAAAAATGTCGGGACACTCGAACTGACAAGGCGGAAGTATCGAGACAAACAACCAACAATTCGGCATTCGTATCCCGATAATTATCGGGACGGAATTCGTAACTTTGTTAGATAAAATTATCGCTCATGTCAGTGCATAAAAATGTAAAGCGCGTAACAACGAACGTTTTACAAGAAATGAAAAATTCCGGAGCAAAGATCTCCATGCTTACCGGTTACGATTTTTCAATGGCTCGGATCATTGATTCTGCCGGAATTGATATCATTTTGGTAGGTGATTCTGCTTCCAATGTCATGGCCGGACATGAAACGACTCTTCCAATTACCCTGGATCAAATGATTTATCATGCCGGATCAGTAGTGAGAGCTGTTGAACGCGCATTGGTGGTGGTTGATATGCCTTTCGGTTCTTATCAGGGAAATTCCAAAGAAGCCTTATCCAATGCCATTCGAATCATGAAAGAATCGGGTGGACATGCCGTGAAACTGGAAGGAGGAATTGAGATCATTGAATCCATTAAGCGGATTCTCACAGCCGGTATTCCGGTTATGGGACATTTGGGTTTAACTCCACAATCCATTTATAAATTCGGAACATACGTAGTTCGCGCCAAAGAAGAACTGGAAGCACAACGACTGATCGAAGATGCCCTTGCATTGGAAGAAGCAGGATGTTTTGCCATTGTTTTGGAAAAAATCCCTGCAGCTTTGGCTGAAAAAGTAGCGAAATCCGTTTCTATTCCAATCATTGGAATTGGAGCAGGGAATGGAGTAGATGGACAAGTATTGGTGGTTCACGATATGCTCGGGATCAATAATGAATTCTCCCCACGATTCCTGCGCAAGTATGCAAATCTTTACGACGTGATGCTGGAAGCATTTCAACATTACATCAAGGATGTGAGAAGCGGAGACTTCCCCAATCAAAACGAACAATATTAGTAGATGGAGCAAATCCGCCCGGAAGATGTACTGTATGAAGACAATCACTTAATTGTGGTCAATAAGCATGCAGGAGAAAATGTGCAGGGAGATATTTCGGGTGATTTTCCGTTGGTGGAAAAGGTTCGTGAATACATTCGACATAAATTTGAAAAACCCGGAAACGTATTTTGTGGGTTGATTCATCGCTTGGACAGACCTGTTTCAGGTGGAATTGCATTTGCCCGCACAAGCAAGGCATTAACGCGAATGAATAAGCTTTTTGCAGAAAAACATCCGCGCAAGATCTACTGGGCTGTGGTCGAAAAGGCTCCGAAAGAAAAATCGGGAGCTTTAATTCATCATTTGGTGCGTAACGAAAAGCAAAACAAAACTTACACCTATAGCGAAGCCCGCAAAGATTCGAAAGAAGCACGATTGAAATACCGACTTTTACTAAGTTCCGATAATTATACTTTATTGGAAGTGGAATTGGAAACTGGTAGGCATCATCAGATTCGAGCACAGTTATCGGCTATCGGATGCATCATTAAAGGTGATCTGAAATACGGTGCGAAACGCTCAAATCCGGATGGTTCTATATATTTGCATTCCAGAGAGTTGGAATTTGAACATCCAACGTCGAAGGAAACAGTAAAAATAACAGCGCCTGTGCCGAAAGACAATTTGTGGCAATGGTTTGAATCGGAAATGAAAAAGTCAAAAAAATGAAATTAGTTCCCATCTTTCTGCTCTTCACATCACTTCTTTTTGCTCAAACAAAATCTTATTTTTATCCGGTTGAAACTTCTTTGGAGGATCACCACATTACTGCAATTGAAGAAGATGCATTCGGAAGGCTGGTTCTGGGAACAGATAAAGGGGTTTTTAGTTTCAATGGATTTCAAACCAAACAAATAGCTTCCTCCAAGCTTTATTCCAAAGACATCGTTCAACTTTTGAAGCTGAAGGACAAGTTAATTGGCTTAAACAAAACCGGTCAGTTGTTTGAAATTAAAGACGATGAGGTTGTTTTGATTGCTTTGCCGCAGATTAAAAATCAGATCCTGAAATTGGAAAAGACCAAAGAAGGGAAACTGCGGATTCTGTGTCCGGATGCGGTTTATATCTTTCAATCAAATCCGTTTTCGTTACTTTCAAAAACAGCGATTCCGTTTTATGAAAAAGGAAAGTCTGAATTAATTGATTACTGTGAAAATGACAAAGGGCGTTTTGCCTTGCTTTCGAGCAATGAATTGGTTGATATCGACGATCAGGTTTCACGCACATTACCGGGAATGACTGGAAGATGGTTGATGGGTGGAAAAAACGATTTGATCATTTTTCCTGCTAAACCAAATTCAAATATTTCACTCCAATACATCAACAAACGATTTAAGAACCTGAATAAACTGATTGGTGCTTTCAATCATTCCATTCAAAAAGTGGTGCGCATTGATGAGAAAATGTACCTCCTTTCTGAAACGGGCATGATCGTTTTGAAAGCCGGAGATATGCGTGTGAAATCTGTGATTGTGGGACTACAGGTGACAGCTGTTTTTCGGGACAAGAATAGAAATACCTGGCTCGGTACTAAATCGAAAGGGTTGTATTGTATCCCGGATGGTTCTTACAAATTATTGAATTCTACGGAATTCAATAACCTGGATTTATATAAAGATCAAATATTAGCAAATAGCAGTTCAGGTGGAACAGTCTTATTGACTAAGTTCGGGAAGAAGCTCCCAAACCCATTTCTGAAAATGGATCCGAGATGGACAGAGATTGAGTTACCGCCAGTTCTTGCTGATGAATTCATAAAGAAAATTCTGCCCTTGAATAATGGAAGTTCCCTAATTGTCTCTTCGAAAGGGCTATTCAGTATAGAGGCAAAATCCACCAAAGAACTGCACGATAAACTCAGAAAGGGAATTGCCCGCAATGTCATTCTGGAAAGCCCGGTGAAATTATTCGAACAATCCGATACCAATGAGGTTTTGTTTTCAAATCTGGAAGGATTGTTCACCTTGGACTTGAGCACGTTGGAATATCATTCAATCCGCTATTTTAATGAAACAATAGACCCTTCAGAAATTCTGTTTCACAAGAATAGTTGGTACGTTTTGAGTTCGACAAATAAGATCTTCACCATCCGAAATGGGAAAGTAACGCATGAGGTGAACTTCCGTGAAAATGGAAGTAACCTGCTGGTTTCGAAATTGAAAATTTACAACGATCAATTTTACATTCTTTCAGATAAGACGCTCTACCGAACAAAGAATTTAAATGGGAATCTAGAGCGTTTAGAAGAGCTTTCGCGCATGAATGATTTGTTCCTGAGGGATTTTGTGGTATTGGACAATAAAGTCTATGTTGCTACTCAGTTCGGGCTATTTGAGTTTAAATGGGAAAATATGAAACCCGATTTCCAATCCTTCCCGACGTTTATTTTAGGAAAACCAACCGGAGATCATCAAAAAGAACAGTCCAATAAGTTTGAAGCAGCAAACACGGAAGTGAATATTCCTTATGAATTGGTTGAATTAATGGGAAATCACCCATATCAGCTGCAATACCGTTTGATTCGGAATGATGAAAAAGATCAGATTCATTGGTCAAATACTTCATTGGGTTTAGCTAAATTGACCTTTGAGCACCTGAATTCAGGAAAATACAGTTTGGAATTACGACTTTTCGATCCGGGAACGGGACGTTATTCCACTCCGGATTCCACCACGTTTAGCGTAAAAGCTTCTTGGTATGAAGATACGGTGGTTTGGTTCATAACCGGAATTTTAGTGGGCTTTTTCGGTTTGCTTTATTTGAAACGCAGAAAACGATTGAAAAAAATGGAATTGAAGTAATCCGGTTAAAACGAACTTATGAGACGATTACTACTATTTGCTTTCCTTTTGAATCTCTCTTTCCTGAGGGCTCATTCGCAATGTGATACCAACAAAATAAATGAGCGCAATGGTGCCGTTTTGGATCTGTGTTATGAAAATCCAAAAGCAGCCATCAAGGAATGTCGGGAAATTGCCCTTCAGTCAAATAAATGTGATTTTTTCCCGGGCGAGATCCGGGCATATATCCGAATAGGAATTGCCTATGATGTACTTTCTCAAATAGAATTGTCGATTGCCAATTATAAAAAGGCTCTAACCATTTCCAAAAAGAATCACTACTTCAAAGGAATTGCTTCTTGTGAGAATAATTTAGGATTGATCTATTGGCGGAAGAACGATTTGAAACATGCTATTGAATCCTTTAGTAAAGCGAAATTGTATTTTGAAAAAATGGACGATTACCTCAATGTAGGGGCTACTCAAAACAATTTAGGCTTGCTTTACGAGGAACTGGACATGGAAAATGCGGCGCTATTTTGGTACCGGAAAAGTGTTTCATCTTATCAGCGCGCCAAAGACAAGGACCAGATTTTGGATGTTTATTCGAATATGGGGACGGCTTTCAATTCCCTGGAGATAAAAGATTCCAGTTTATATTATTCAGAATTGGCTATCACGGGATACCGAAGAACTTCCAATAAATATGGATTGGCGATTGTACTGTGCAATAAGGCAATGATTTTAGACGACTACAAAAAATATGCTGAGGCAGTAGAGATCTATCGTGAAAGTGCTGCTTTAGCCAAAGAGATTGAAAACGATTATTTGTATCTCAGTACCTTGATCAATTGGGCAAGGGTTTACAAGGATCAGAAAAATCAAAAGCAGGAAGAAAAACTACTATTGGAGGCTTTGCCCATTGCAAAAAAACTGCAAGCCGATGAGCAATTGTATAAAATATCTAAAGCGTTGGGTCTGATTTACCTGCATCGAAATGAAAATCAAAAAGCAGGATATTTTTGGGGAGAATATGAGTTGTACCATTTGCGTTACTACAAAGCGCTTCGGGATCAAACAATTGCCAGAACAAATGCTATTTATGACATTAAATCTGAAAAACAGCAATCGGAACTTTACAGGAAAAAGAAAGATGCCGAATTACTGGAACAGCGGCTGAATCGAAAAGTGGAAAACACCTATTGGATTGTCTTGGTTGGAATTTTGATTTTGACCGTTATTACCTTAATATTCTATTTCATCAGACGTTCCTTAAAGAAAGAATTGATCTCGCAGCAGCAAGTATTTCAGGCTACCATTGAAGAACGCAAGCGTATTTCCTACGATTTGCATGATTTAGTTGGTTCTCAACTGAGTTTCGTGGTTAATAACCTGGAATTATTGTCTTTCAGTGATAAAGAAAATGAGCGGGTCAACCGCACTTTTTTAATGAGTCAGGAAGCCATGAGTTCCTTACGAGATACTGTTTGGGCTTTGCATTCAGAGAATATGTCTTCAAAAGTACTGCTCGACCGGATGAAGAACGTGGCCAAAAAGTGGCTGGAAGACAATTCCATTAAAGTAAAATTCAACGTTCAGATGGAAGATTGTGAATTGGATCCCGCTGTCTCTTTGCATGTTATGCGCATTTTTCAGGAAGGAATCAGCAATATTTACAAGCATGCGAAAACCAAAAAAGTGGAAATTTCCCTGAAAGAAGAAGGAGAATACCTGGTACTTTTATTGGAAGATTATGGAATGGGTTTCGATCCGGCAGTAAAACCTGAATTTCATTACGGTTTGAAAAGTATCGAGCAACGTGCAGAGAAGATTGGTGCAATCTATTCCATGAATAAGAGCAGCAATCACAGCGGAATGATCTTGTCTCTGAAATGGAAGAAAAATAGCACAATTGCGTAATTGGAAATCGCTGAATAAATCCCCACATTTGCCTCTATGGGAATCTGTCCAATAGGAATTGTCGATGACAAAGTGTACAACGTACAGATCCTGACTGAGAAGCTGGAAGCAAAGTCGGGAGTGAAGATTGCGATGTCGGCTTTTAATGGTCAGGCTTTCCTTTATGTGCTTCCAACGCTGCAACCGCTTCCCGAGATCATTTTCATGGATATTGATATGCCGGTAATGGATGGAATCGAAGCTGTGAAACAAGCCAAAGCACTTTATCCTCAGATTCATTTTATCATGATCACTGTTTTTGATGATGAAGAACGGATATTTTCAGCTATTCAGGCAGGGGCGAGCGGGTATTTATTGAAAGATGAATCTATCGCAAACCTGCATCTGGCAATTGATAACGTACTTGAATTTGGAGCTGCACCTTTAGCGCCCGCAATTGCAAAAAAGGCTTACAACTTCATCCAAAATCAAACAGAAGAAAGAACAGCACCCGAATTGCCACCTTTAAGTTCCCGGGAAATGGATATTCTGAATTGCCTGGCTCAGGGAAAAAGCTATACCACCATAGCAGATGAATTATTCATCAGTCCGCACACTGTGCGTAAACACATGACAAATATCTACGAAAAGCTGCATGTAAACTCGAAGGTAGAAGCAGTTCGCCTGGCGATGCAGAAAAAGTGGGTCTAGAGTAATTATGAATTATCAATGACGCAATTATCAAGAAAGGTTTTTTTATGGAAATTTGAATCCTCTTGATAATTGATAGTTAAATCATTGATAATTAGGTAATGAAATTACCTCAGAATCCGCTAAACTCTTTCGGACATTGATACCTTCTGCGCATGCTCTTACTATTCACATTCTTGGAGAATAACACTTTATTCGGGATCTCGAATAATAAAGACAATTCATGGCTTCCATAACTGCTTGTTTTTAGACGGGAAATTGTCATGTCAAAATTGTAAGTAACGCGCCACAATGTTTCATATTTGGTTCTTAGATTCAAACCAAGCGTAAAAATGAACGAATCATATTGCTTGAAACTCAATGCAGCGGATCTGTTCCGGAACCAAATGCCGATGATAAATGGTTGATTGATGAAATTACTTCCAACGCTAAATGTTCGGAATTCATTTTGCATTTCATAAACAACTCCCGGAGAAACCACAAAATCATTAAACAGCAGGTTAGAAGAAGCATGGAATACCAATTTAAAAGGCAATCTGTCTGTATCAGCTAAAAATGCATCTTTCGGTTGTGATAAATGGTGAATTGCCCCGCCAAGTGTTGCATTGAATCGTTTGAACGAGCTTCTTTGCTTACGCGTTGAACCATTGAAACGGGCAACTAGCCCGGCACTGAAATCTGCATAGGAAACGCTGTTATAACTTGGTCTGTTGAAATTGCTTTCCTTGATTTTTCCCATCGTTTCGTCCAGCTGATCAGAAAAAGTCAGTTTCGACCAATCGATGTTCTTTGTGACAAATCCACCACTCACTCCGGCCTGAAGGATGAAATTCTTCGTGTCAACCGGTCTGTAGGAATAATTGATATACCCGCCGGCAGTTCTTAGAAGCGCTTCACCACCAACGTCAGAATAGGCCATGATCCCAAGTCCCATTTTGTACATTGTTTGTGCTTCAGCAGAGAATGAAAAAGTATTGAATCTTCCCGGAATTGGTCCCCACAAAGAACGTGCATTCAAACGAAGAGCAATTCCATTGTTTACTGCAGTCATGGAAGGGTTGTAATAGATCGGATTATTATAGAACTGCGAAAAATTAGGATCTTGTGAGTACACATTTCCTGCAGCAACGAACAATATGAATAAAACCAGTATTCTCATAACTTATCTTATTACTGTAACAGTTCCTGATCGTTTGATCCTTCCTTTCGGGTATTCTTTTCCTTCCCAAACATTCGCATTTTTGAAAGTTGCGCTTGCTTTCCACACATAGGCGTCTTGCTGAACGGGCTCTCCGCGATACGTTCCGTCCCAATATTCGGTTGGTCTTCCGTTTTCATCCAAAGCAGTTGTTGACCAGATTAGATTTCCCCAATCGTCGTAGATCAATAGCTCAAATTCTTTCATATTGACTCCTTTCGGAATGAAATTCGCTACTTCAAAGTCTGTATGTCCGGGACTCATTGCATTAGGAATAAACAATCCATAGAAGAAATCCACTGTAATGGTTTTCACAATTGTATCAGCGCAGCCATAGATTGTACTGGCAATCAATGTCACATAAAATTCGCCGTCTTCTTTATAGCGTTCAGTCGGATTTTCTTCTGAAGAGAAATTTCCATTTCCAAATTCCCAGGAGTAGTAGTCTGCTAAACTGCTAAGATTCGTAAAATCAACAATTCCGCTCAATGGTTCCGGACCTTCTACATTGATATAACTGAAGTCTGCCGTTGGTTGAGGCAATACGGTAATCGATGTTCCGGAAGAAGCCGTGTCATTACAACCGCCATTTCCATAGGCAATTACTGTAACTGGATAAGTACCACTTGCACCAAACGAAGTGATTACCGGATTCTGAGTCAAAACAATTCCATTCCCAAGGAACCATGAAACAGAGTTCGCAAATTGCGTGTTCGCTTGCAGCAGAATTTCTTCTCCTACACACAAAGAATCACTTGGCAATGTAAACGAAACCGTAGGCATTTGGTAAGACGATACCGTTTTCTGAATACTGTCTATACAACCATGAATGGATGTTCCCACTAAAGTAACTGTATAGTTTCCAACCTGCTGATAAGTCGAGTTTGGATTGGTAAGCGTTGAAGACAGCCCATTTCCAAAGTTCCAGGTATAACCGACAGCGTTTGTGCTTTGATTTGTAAAGTTCACAACCGTCGGCTGAACACATGGATCTACAGTACTGAATGTGAAATCGACCACAGGTAATGGATAAACCGTAACGACTTGTGTTGCGGTATCCGGACAGCCAATATTATCCAATACAATTAATTGTACAACATACGAACCGGCACTTGTAAATGTGTGACTTGGATTACTCAAAATGGAAGAGTTTCCATCGCCAAAGTTCCAAACCTGATTTACAATACCAACACTGTTATTCGTCATTTGAACCGTTAATTCCACACAACCCGCATTTGGTCCAAGTGAGAATTGAGAATTTGGCCCCGGATTTACCTTAATAACTTTTGTTTTTTGGGTCGTACAACCATAAGTCTGACTGATTCCGGATAAAGTAACGGTGTAATATCCCGGACTGGAATAACTGTGTGTTGGATTCGTTAAGGTAGAAGTTGTTCCATCACCAAAATCCCAATTCATGGATGCAACTCCTGAACTTAGATTTGTAAATGTGAAGCCTTGGTTTACACAAACAGAATCCAGTGAGGTGAAATCAATTTGTGGCAACGGATGAACTGTTACGATGGTGGTAGCAGTATCAAATCCACATCCTGCTGCGAAAAGGGAAACAACGTATGTTCCGGGAGCTGTAAATGTATGAGAAGGGCTGTATGCACTTGAAATATTTCCGTCACCGAAATCCCAGGAAGAAAAACTTGCACCTTGTGAAAACTGGGTCAGATTGATGGTATGAGGAACACAACCCGAAGGATTATCAATATTGAAAAATGCATTTACCTGTGGAGGAAGTACTGTAATTTGATGTTGGATGGTATCCGAACCACATTCGTTGCTTACAATGAGCTGAATAGTATAAGTCGTATCTTCTGTCCCGGTGTAAAACGTATGTTGAAGCGTCGTTCCGGCTGTATCGGAAGTAGTTCCGTCACCAAAATTCCATTCATACGTATCCGGCAGACCATAACTATTGTTTACCAGATCCAAAATGAGTGGAGTACAGAGGATATTGGTTGATGTTCCAAAAACCGCTGTTGGTGAAGGCATTACTGTAACTTGTTCCGAATGATTGCTACTTCCACAAAAGTTCGTTAAACTCAAGGTAATGGTATAACTGGTGTCACTGGTATTGCTTGCCTGATACGTTTGTGAAACAGGAGTTGAAGTAGAACTGGTTTGTCCGTTTCCATAATTCCAGTTGTAAGTTAAACTTTGGCCAAGCGACAAATCGGTGAAATTCACCAGCATGGGGCCGCAAGCAGAATCCGGAGTTAAACTAAAATCGGCTACAGGAGGAATGCGTACTTCAATTTGATGGGTGATCGAATCAAGGCAGCCAAAAGAAGTTGTTACAACTAATTCTACATCAAAGAAACCGGCAGAAGCATAGGAATGACCCGGACTGACAGTAGTCGCAAAAGTTCCGTCTCCAAAACTCCAGTTATTTTGATTGGCTAAAGTACTTGTATTGGTAAAGAGCTCATTGATCCCGATACAGGTAATTGCATTGTAAGTAAAATTGGCTATCGGCATTGGGTGAACAATTGCCAATAATGTATCGCGATTAATGCATCCGGTAGTTGGATTTGTAAAGGTATAGACAATCGTATTGGTTCCAATTGGAGCTATCCCCGGATCAAATGTTCCCAATGAAGCGTCTGTAATTCCATTTCCGCTCCAAACTCCATTAGCTGGACTTCCGGAGAAGTTTACCGGATTTTCGCTCGGGCAGAATGCCGCATCGATTCCAATACTCACAACTGGTAAGGGGTGAACGGTGAAAAGCATTGTGTCACGAGTCAAACAATTCCCGGCACCATTTGAAATAACCAATGGGAATGTTCCTGCAATTGTTGGGTTAAATAATCCACTCGAATTTACAAAACTTCCAGTCCAGGTTCCGCTGATTGGTGCTCCATTCAATTGTACATTCGCTGCATCGATACAAGCTTCTAAATCCGGACCCGCATTCGCTTGTGTTGGATTTACAACCGTTACAACACGGGTATCTGAATTCGTACAACCGAAGGCATTCGTAAACGTGTAGGTCAGATTGAATGTGCCCACCGAGCTTGGTGTAAATAATCCTGAAGAGGTAATTCCGGTTCCTGCCCACGTTCCTGCAGCCGGAGTTGCAGTAAATTGAATTGGAAAAGGTTGATTACATAAAGTAGTATCATTTCCTGCATTCACAACAGGTAAAGGATTTACGGTTATCACTGCAATGTCGGAACTCGTGCAGCCGTTTAAGTCTGTAAAAGAATAAGTGAGTGTTTTGTTCCCTGTTCCTGCAACTAAAGGAGTAAATTCTCCCGTTGGATTTGTAATTCCTGTTCCCGACCAGGTTCCTCCGGTAGGAGTTCCATTCAGGTTTTGAATTCCGGCATCAATACAAATAGCGAAATCTGCTCCTGCATTGACAATTGGCAATGGATTTACCAAAGCAACCAATGTGTCACGCAATAAACAAGCTCCGGATCCCAAAGTGTAAATCAGATTAAAACTTCCGGCAATGGTTGGATTGAAAATTCCTCCCGGAGTTGTAAATGAACCAGTCCAAGTTCCACCTGTCGGTGCTGGAGATAAAGTAACATTCGGTGCGTCAATACAAACTGCGAAATCAGGACCAGCATTCGGTTGTGTGGGACTGATGATTGTCACAATCCGCGTATCTGAATTCGTGCAGCCGTTCACATTCGTAAAAGTGTATGTAAGCGTAAAGGTTCCCGTTCCATTGGGGGTGAAGAGACCTGTTGGGCTCACATTTGTTCCAGTCCAGGTTCCACCTGCCGGAGAATAACTTAATTGAAAAGGATTCGGTTGATCACATGCGGTTGTATCCGGACCTGCATTCACAACTGGGAGCGGATTTACCGTTACGATCAAGTTATCTGTAGCAGTGCAACCATTAAGATTGGTAAATGAATAAGTCAAGGTTTTAGGACCTGTTCCTGCAATAGAAGGAGTAAATTCTCCAGTTGGATTTGTAATTCCGATTCCCGTCCAGGTTCCTCCGGAAGGCGTTCCATTTAATAGTTGAATTCCCGCGTCAATACAAACGGCAAAGTTTGGTCCGGCATCCACAATTGGTAAGGGATTTACGGTCATTAGCATCGTATCTCTCGATAAACATGTTCCTGTTCCGAATGTATAAACCAACGCATGTGTTCCAACCACATTTGGAGTAAATATTCCTGCAGCAGTAATACTTGTTCCACTCCACGCACCTCCGGCAGGAGTCCCTGTTAAAGTAATCGGTGGAGAGCCAAAACAACGGGAGGAATCCAATCCGGCTGAAGCAGGCGTTGGATCAATAACCGTTACTACAACCGTATCTGTATTGGTACAGCCATTCCCATTCGTGAAGGAATAGACCAAGGAGAAACTTCCGGTTCCGTTTGGTGTAAAAACTCCGCCTGAACTCACATTTGCTCCAGTCCAGCTTCCACCAGTTGGAGCAGGGGTTAAGGTAAATGGAATCGGCTGGTTACAGAGCGAAACGTTCGGTCCCGCATTTACAACCGGTAGTGGATTTACTGTAATAGTGGCTGTTGTCGTTCCGGAACATATTCCATCAGAACCTGTTATTGTATATGTTTGAGTGGTTGTTGGATTTGCTGTTACGGTGGCAACATTCGTTGCCGATAATCCGGTGGCAGGACTCCAGGTATAATTCGTAGCTCCGGAAGCGGTTAGAGACACCGATTGACCATTACAGATTGTTGCATTTGGAGGCGTAACTGTTATTACTGGAATTGGATTCACAACTAAGGTCACAGATGAACTTGGTCCCGTACAACCGTTCATTGTTCCAAAAACGGTGTAAACTCCGCCTTGAGCAGCAGTAACATTCGTTAAGCTGAAGTTCTGCTGATTACTGGTGAACGAATTTGGCCCTGACCAGGAATAAGTTGTCGAAGCAGAGGCATCTGAAGTGAAATTAGCCGTTCCGCCTGCACAAATAGGACTGTTTACCTGTGGATTAAGAGCTGGCGGAATGGGGTTGATCACCACGGAAGTATTTGCAGTTGTTGTTCCACAAGCATTTGTAACTGCCAGAGAAATTGGAAAAGTTCCAGCCGTAGGGTAAGAAATTACTCCGGGAATAAGTGTTGAAGAACTTGTTGGCGAACCGCCTGTAAAAGACCATGCATAGGAATCCGATGGCTCAAGGCAATCATTGACAACGGCTGTTGGACTGACACTTAGACCGGCGCAGACACTTGGAACCGCATTGATTGTTACTTGTGGCGTTTTTTGAGCAACAATTGCTTGAGTTGTAATGAAAGATCCACAGGAATTAGTGAGTGTCAAACGAATCGTATAATTTCCTGGTTGTGTGAATTGAATCTGAGGATTGACGGATGTGGCATTGGATCCTCCGGTGAATGAAAAAGCTCCTGAAGATGGTAAACATGGACTACCGTTGAAAATCACCGTCCAAGCTCGCGTTACATTACAAGTGTTTGCAAGATTAGATGCATCCGTTACCTGAGCTGTGAATGGGATACATGCTGAAGTTGGAGTAACGGTAAATGACGGAGTCGGAGTATTTTCAATACAAACTGTGCGGGTAATCACATTGACACTGCAGCTGTTGGTGGTCGTAAGTGTTACGGTGTAAGTTCCCGGCGCAGTATAAACATGTGTTGGGTTTGTTGCCGTCGCTGTTGTTAAGGTTTGTCCATCGCCAAAATTCCATTGAAATAAGGTGCTCGAACTACAAGCACTATTAAATCCTGATTGAGTGCTGTTTAGAAATAATACGGGAGAACCTACGCAATTGTTGACTGCTGCAACATTGAAATTTGCAACTGGACCAGTATAAACACGAATAGGCGAGATGGAGGCCTCGCTGCTATCACATAAATTGATGGCTTTTATTCTGAATACGAATTGATTTCCGGGCTGCCCGCAAGAAGAAGCGGTGTATGTATGACAAATTGTTGCAGGAGGTGGATGAGAAAGCGTGTCTTTCGGAGAACCGTCTCCGTAATCGACAACATAAAAAGTAGTGTTGTGATTGGAGGAATAATTACTTAGTGGAAAACACAAGGTAATGGGTCCACAACCAGTTGTTGCTCCGGGATTTGCTGCCCCGATTGCAGGATTGGTAATATTTGCAATGTTATAAGAAATGGATTGAACGCAGCCATTGTTGCCGGTAACTGTGTAAACCAGTGAAAAAATCTCTGCGGTGGTGTAATTATGTAATACACCGGCTCCTGGAAAAGTACTGGAATTGAAGTTCGGAGATCCATCTCCCCAATCAATGGTATAGTTTGAGATTAGTGTCGTGGATGAAGCATCAAAAACAGTTAGTGCGAAGTTTGATCCGTCGCAATTGCGCATACCGGCAATCGGATCAATCAATGCAGGATTGGGAAGCGCATTGACTGTCACCGTTTGACTGAAACTTGCTGTGCAACCAGTTGAATTTGTAACTACCAGTGTTACTGTATAGTTTTGAGTTCCTGCTCCAATTGCATTGTATTGATGGATAGGATTGATCAAATTACTGGTGTTTTGTCCCCCCGATCCCGGATCTCCAAAATTCCATGAGTAAGTAAGTCCGCTTCCGGATGAGGTATTTGTAAACTGAATGGGAATGTTGGAACAGTTATTATTTCCTGTTACATTAAAAGAAGCTGTTGGTGGCGGAACGACAGAAATAGTTACCGAATTATCATCCGTGCAGCCTAAGGAGGAACTTACTGTAAGTGTATAAGTTTGGTTGCTGGTTGCTGTAAGTGTTGGATTGGGGCAATTGGTACAGGAAAGTCCAGTTGCGGGTGACCACGAATAGGAGAGTGTTCCTGCTCCGGTTCCTGCGGGTGTTCCCCCCAATTGAATGGCGGCACCAATACAAATAGTTGAATCAGGACCGGCATTTGCATTGCATTGAGCATACATTACTGTATGGAACAAAAAGTAAGCAATAACAGAGAGAAATAGTTGCTTCATTCGTAGTTTTGTAGCGCAGATACAAAGGATCAAAATAAATTTCAATCTTCCAATACCTCAATTGTAGTAATAGTAATTGTGTTTCAAACTATTAATGGGCTAATTTATAGAATTAAACGCAAAAAAGAAAACGGAAGTTGCATCCAAAAAAAAGCCCCAACATTTATCGTCAGGGCTTTTGAATATTTGAAAGACTATTTCTTAGTTGATAGTCAATTTTTTTGTTGATTTGATTCCGTTAGCAGTTACAACTACATTGTAAATTCCAGCTTGGAAATCAGATACGTTTAATGTTTGAGTAGTTCCAGTGTTTTGAGCTGTCAATACTGTTCTTCCTGCCATGTCAACAATTGAAATCGTCTCGTCTCCTGTTAAACCAGAAATAACTACTGATTCATTTGCAGGGTTTGGATATAAACCGAATGTCGCTTTTTCATTTTTAGCAACAGATAAATACTCATCTGGCACCACGCTGCTCAAAACGATATGTTGTGTTGTTGGTACACCACCTGTTCCGATAGTAATTGTCAATGTAGAGTGAACTAAAAGTGGAAGGTATGGACTTGCCATATCGTAGTATTCATATTGAGTACGTTCCATTAAAACATCTCCGAACATAGGGATAGGAATAACTGCAGTTGCCTGATCAGCCATTTTAAAACGAGTTACGTTTGCTATTGTTGTAGCTGCATTTAATTTTAAAGTTCCTTGTCCGTCAACAGTTGTCGTAACCGTACCAGTAGTTGATAATGCCCCGAAATTATCGGTGTTTGCGTTTCCTGCAAAAGCATCTGTTTGTGTATTGGTAAGTGCAAATGGATAGGTCATAATTAAAGCATCATCAGCACCACCGTCAAAAACTACAGCAACTGTACCAGCACCTTGACCACCGTCAAATGCAAATCCTTGAGAGATTCGTGAGCTTGCAGAAGAGGTGTAATAAGAAGTCATGAATCCTACAATATCAACTGCCCATGCAGAAGATGTATAATATCCTCCACTTGTTGTTGCAGCTGGAAGTGAAACCGAAACATTTTTAGTTTCACCTGAGATACCAGGAGTTGTACTGTAATCCCAGGTAACACCTGTACCTGTTGCCGCAGCGTAATTAGTTGCGCTTGAATCCAACAGATGCATAACGATATTCGTACCCATCACTGGTTCATTTGTGTTAGTGAACTGTCCGAAAGCAGCTCCTGTAATTAAGCTAGTAGCTAAGAGTAAATTTAATTTCATAGTTTATTTTTTTCTAAAATTACAATTTTACAAGGTTACCACTCTCATTTTTATTTGAATGGTAACGTTTGTTTACTTATTGAATACTTATTTAACAAAAAGGTTGGAAAATTAAGAAATGTTACCTTCTCACTTTTACCTTCTCACTTCTCACTTCTCAATTATGCTACAGCATAATCACCAAACCGGTTCGCAAACTGAATAAATTCTGAAAACGGTATTTGGACAATTGAACTTTGTGTTCTTCTTCATAATCTGTACCGCCGAAATCAATGCTGCCGATGAAATCTGAAAGTGCTGCCTGAACAGGAATATTTATATGAGCATACCCACCAAAACTCCAAGCAATATTTTTTGAAAGAGCTAAACGATACTCCAAACCATACATTAGGGTCAAATTGAATGCAAATTCATCCTCAAATTTTAAATTTTGGTTGCTGATCGAAACCGAATCGGGATTGTAACTATTGTAACTGGCAGCATCTTCTGCTGTGATTGATTTGTAAGATCCTGATTTTAATTTGGAAAGCTCAATTCCAAGTCCTAATACGTTTACAAGCCCTGTAGGCATATTGGAGCCCCTGGATCCGATCTCAATGCGCGGCATAATGCGAAATGTGGTATATTTTACACGGGCATCATATCCTCCGGTCATCGTATAATATCCATATATGTCATAAACATTTTTTCGACCAACATTTTGAAGGAAGGTATTACCCATATAGTAATTAAAATCAACGGACAAAGCAAAACGCTCTTTCAATGTAATGCCTAAATTTCCATATAAACTATAGTTGAATTGATCATTCTTGATCTGTTTTCTATAATTACTGTAATAAGCAGTTGTCCGGAGCTTTCTTTCCTGATAGCTTCCCAGTTTCAAAATGGTGTTGTGATTAATTCCGGCACCCAATTGGATTGTAAAGCGTTTTCCATAGAATCCGGTAGTTTGATTTTTCTTCTTCGCTGCGGGAGGGGGAGTGGATGTTCCACTTGTTTGACCAAAGGAATTTGCAGTACTGATAAAAGCTACTGCAATGAAAATTAATAGTATTCTTAACATGGGATTTTAGTTAGTTGATTTGAAAATTTCATAAATTTTAGATCCTAGAACGACTTTGGAAGGTCTTCCACTGATCATATAAACATTGGAATAATCTGCATGACCGTTCTTCAAATCGACACCAATGAAATTGATGAACGTTTTTTGTGAGTCTAATAATTTCCCTGTTAAAAGAATCAAAGCCATTGGTGGAACATACCAGGTAGCTATAACAGGTTTTGCAACCTCCATCGGTGCACTTTTCTTATTGTCGATGTAAAAGATAGTCGGGATCAAAATGACATCCGAGTTGTACTTTTTAGACATGCTTTGCAATTCGGTATAATCTACCGGGAAAAAGTTCACCTTCGAATATGCTTCGTTTTGTCTCAAAGCCGATTTAAGATATGTGAATGCATTGATTCCTTCAATGGTAATATTGCTGGGGGCATTATCTGTGTTTAAGTTATATCCGTTGTCTGCAGCTTCCTCCAGAATCAATTCTGTTGAATTCACTTTAATGGATTCGGATAGTTGAACGGTCTTTTTAGAAGACTCAGCAATTTCTACATCTGGTTCTACCAATGCAATACTTTTTGTTTTTAGATCCGGAATGGCAGGAATTAACTTGGAGCTGTTTTCCTTTTTATCCGATGGGTTCACTGAATTACTGTGAGCTGTTTTGAATGATTTCACAAAACTACTGTCCGACATAATGTCCTTCATTCCATACAAATAATAAGCAGTGGAGTCAAAAACCTGTGCGTCGATATTTCCGTCTGCGGAACGTTTTTTCTTGATCTTGTCGTATTTTGATTCGGATGTTTTCGCCGCTTCAATTTTTAAACTGTCAACAGGAATTTTAGCAATCGAATCATTGTATGCTTTATTTCGCTGAACTGCCTGATGATAATCGTATTTTGAGAATGATTCCAGTGAAAACTGCTTTGTATTTGCTGCAGTTTCAACCATACGATCATAAATTGCCTGAATCTCCAAATCCGAAGCATTTGCAGCACGAATATCATAGATTTGTCTAAGTGCAATGGATGAAAGTTCCAATTTGTCCATTTTCTTCAGCATAGCATGGAGTGCAGCGATCTCACCTTCTTTGTGAATTTTTGATTCAAAGGGCTTAGATATAGAAGCAGATTTGGTTTGTGCCAATGCCAACCAGATTTTTGCTCTCATGGTAGTCAGATAGGAAGATTTAGGAAACTCTTTCTCTAAAATATAGGTCGAGTATAGCGCATTGGTTAGATCCATAGACAAAATACTGTTTCTTACAGATTCAAATCGGGCAATGGTTCTGATTTCATTGAAACGATCAGCTGAAAGTAGATTTGGACCACCAGTCCATCCGGTTCCTTTTTCAAGGACTTCCAAAACTTGTTTTTTTCGTTTAGAAATATTCGGATGAGAGCTTTTGCTGTCATTGTAATTTTCCTCTGCAGTTATCGCAAAAACTTCTTTCGGAAATTTAAAAGTCGGGACATAAAAATCGTTTGAATTTAAAAAAGTCTCCGGAATTTTCACTTCATCAAATGGCAAATAAGAATACATCAATACATCAAAAGTAGGTTCAATCAATGCTTCGTCATATCCCGCTTTTTTGTAAAGTTCAATAGCATCTGAATCGGCTTCCAATTCACGTTCTTTACTGTAAGTGCTCAGTTCGTAATAATTGGCGTTCTTCATGACTGTTTTTTGCTTGAACCGCTCCAAAACATGTTTGCGCTTGTAATGTGCAATCTCATGCGCAAGTACGTAGGCGATCTGAGCTTCTGTGCTAACTTGAGAAATTAAACCCGTTGTAACGAAAATGATTCCCTGATCTGTTGAAAATGCATTGGTTTCATTCGATTTTAAGGTGTAAAAGCGAAGTTCATTAAATGTTTCGGGGTCATCCTTCAACAAATTTTTAGCGATGTCTTTTACATAAATGGAAATGGGATCTCCAAATACACATACCTCTGAATGAAGAATTTCATCAATAGCAGAATGGATTCCGGTGTAAAATTTCTTTCTTAAAGAAACTGCCAATTCCGGACGATCGACCTTCATGTCCCGATCCACTTTTTCATATGTAGAAAGACTAAAGTCTTCAGGAATAGAACCGCTAGAAAGGATTGTTTTGTACTGATTGAAGTCTGTTTTTCCTTGAGCTAATAACCCGCTGGAAACAGTGATTGATAATAGGCAAGTTAGAATGATTCTTTGTTTTAGCATAACCGCTTTTTTAGGTAACTATCGGTAAAAGTAATGAATCCGAAAGAATATGTAGGACTTGGGAAAAGATTTTCAATGATTGAATTTGCTGAATTGAATAAGGAATTGAAATCATCCGAATAAATAAATGACAGCACTAACATTTGTCATATCAAAAGCTAACGCTTTTTCTTCTTACTTTTGCTTCCCTTGCAAAATACTATGAAACAGAATTCTCTCTTCCGTAAAAAAACTGTTCAGGATATCCTGGCGTCAACTCAACAAGGTCAGGCTGACGGACACGAGTCACTTGGAAAGCACTTGAAAGTAAGAGATTTGGCTGCTTTTGGAATTGCAGCTATCATTGGTGCAGGAATTTTCAGTACGATCGGTACGGCCAGTGCTGAAGGTGGTCCCGGAGTAATCTTCTTGTTTTTATTTACAGCCATTGCCTGTGGATTTGCAGCATTTGCTTATGCGGAATTTGCCTCCATGGTTCCTGTTGCTGGTTCAGCATATACCTATTCCTATGTGGCTTTCGGAGAAATTATTGCCTGGATTATCGGATGGGCACTCATTATGGAATACGCCATTGGAAATATAACCGTCGCCATCAGTTGGAGTGATTATTTTACAGGAATGCTCGAAGGAATAAACATTCATCTTCCGCAATGGATTCAAACCGATTACCTTACTGCACACAACGGATTCAATGAAGCAAATGCATTAATGCAGGGAGGAAAGACCTTTGAAAATCTGGATTCTGGCTTACAGGCTGCACATGCAGCATGGACAAGTTCTCCGAATATTTTTGGTTTTCACCTCATTTTCGACTTACCGGCTTTATTTATTATTGTATTAATTACCTGGTTGGTTTACCGCGGAATGAAGGAAAGTCGGAATGCCAGTAATGTGATGGTAGTTATTAAGTTGGCTATCATATTGCTAGTTATTGCAGTAGGAATTTTTTATGTTGACACAGAAAACTGGAGTCCTTTTGCACCAAACGGAGTTTCCGGAATTTTAAAAGGAGTTTCTGCCGTTTTCTTTGCTTATATCGGGTTTGATGCCATTTCCACCACAGCCGAAGAATGTGAGAATCCACAGCGGGATCTTCCGCGCGGAATGATGTGGGCAATTATTATTTGTACTGTTTTGTATGTCATTATCTCATTGATTTTAACAGGAATGGTTCAGTACAATGTATTGAATGTCGGAGACCCATTAGCTTTCGTGTTTAGAGAAGTAGATCTGAAATGGATGTCAGGAATCATTGCTGTTTCTGCTGTTGTTGCGATGGCTTCCGTTTTATTGGTTTTCCAAATGGGGCAGCCGCGAATATGGATGTCTATGAGTAGAGACGGATTACTGCCTAAGAAATTCTCAAAAGTACATCCGAAGTATAAAACGCCTTCTTTTGCAACAATTGTAGTGGGTTTTGTAGTTGCTGTTCCTGCATTATTCATGAATTTGACAATGGTGACAGATTTGTGTAGTATCGGAACCTTGTTTGCTTTTGTCTTGGTGTGCGGAGGAGTGTTGATTCTTCAGAACAGAACAGATATTCCCAGAGGAAAATTCAGAACACCTTATGTGAACGGGAAGTATGTCTTGCCATTTTTGGTAATTGGAGCAATCATTTATGGCTTTGTAGAATATAAAGATCAACTGACTGGTTTCCTGAAAAATGAATCTGAATTGAAAGAAACCAAAGATTTGATTGTGGATCTGTCGGAAAAGGAATCAACTCAATTGAAAGAAATTATTGTGGGTGTCGATAAAGAAGGTTTGGCGCTCGTTGGCTCAGATTTATTAGCTTATTTTGAACAGGCGCCAAAGATCGATTTGAAAAATTCATTGCATGGAATTAAGAGTTCATCCAAAGCGGAAACGGTTGCTCAACTCGATCAAAAAACAAAAGCCCGATTGATTCATTTTCTGGAAGGTTACGATGAGAAAGGCTTGAAACTGATGGATTCGGATTTGGATAGGTATTATGGACAGGGACCAAAAGTTCAGATCGACTCAGCATTGAAAACAATTCATGTTTCCGGGAAAAGATTGTATAACAGTGGCTTTTCTCATTTTGCACATAAGATTCCAACCTGGATCTTTATCTTGTTTACGTTGTTTATTACTGTAGTAACGATTCGAAAGAATTTGTCCTTAATTCCACTCTTGGGCTTACTTTCTTGTTTATATATGATGAGCCAGATTGAATTGAGAAACTGGATCGCTTTTGTAATTTGGTTGTGCGTTGGCTTGGTTATTTATTTCGTTTATAGCAGAAAGAATTCCAAGCTTGGCTTGAAGGTTCAAGACGTTCAATAGATTAAAAGTTTCAAATGTTCCATTTTGTCTGAATCCGTCTCGGCGTAAACTTTTTTGAACGCTGTAACTTTTAGTGTGCGTTTCGGTCTTAGTTGTATGATTCGTTCATCTCATCCCAATAGAAATCGGGACGCAATTCGCAACTGGGAATTTGTAATTATTAAATATATTCGTTCACCCGATAACTAATTGATTATGAAAGCTACTGCAATTTTCATTACCTTATTTCTGACTTGTCTGATTCTGGGTGCCTGCAAAAAGAAACCCATTGACCCCGATAATGACGGAACGAGCTACGCCTATATGGAAGTTTATAAAGACAATGCTATGGGAGTTATCTACAATCAGTCAACCAATAGTGTAGCTTATAACAAACCGGATGGGGATGGAACTTATAAGATTTACATTTCGAATTATGATGGAACGGGCGAAGTTCAGTTGACTTATCCCGGATGGGCTTCAAACAGGCATCAATGGGCAGAAGAATGGGATCCTACGGGACAGTATTTATATTGCTATGTGGAAAAAACAGATTATGTAACCGAAACAGGTCATACACGGATTCCCGAAGATGCAATACCTGGTTACGGAGCTTATACAGATCTTTGGATTATCAAACGAGATGGTAGTCAGGCGTGGCAAATGACCAATCTTCCCAATGATTACAATCATGGAATCATTCATGGAGCAATTTCGAATGATGGAACCATGTTTGCCTGGACAGAACGTATTCAAGCACCCGTTTTTCTGGATTTAAATTTGGCTGCAGGCGCCTATGTGTTTAAAGTTGCAGATGTGAGCTTGGGTTCGAACCCTGTCTTTTCAAATATTCGCATATTCCAGCCAAACGGAGAGCTTGCAGGCGGTGAGGTGGAAAGTATCAGCCCTTCAAAAACCGATATTTTAATTTATAGCACATTTGAATCGCATAATCTGGTTGCAACTCCAATTTACCGCATTGATTTGGCAAGTGGAAATACTACTAAATTAACAACGGAAAGCTTTTCACAGGCACCAACCTATACACCAAACGGACAAAAAATTGTGTATATGACCGGCGCTTATTGCGATATTTTTCCTGGACAAGTACAAGGTGCAGACTGGTGGATCATGGATGCAAACGGAAGTAATAAAAAGCGATTGACCTACATGAACATGAAAGATCACCCGCAAAGTGTAAACAGTTATCGTTTGGCAGGAACACTTTCCTTTATAAATGATTCTACTTTTATCGGAGGAGTAATGACGCAATCACTCGGTTTGGTCGGATATAGCGCGTTAGTCAAATTTTGAATTCAAAATTCAAAATGCAAAAGAATGGATTGAATTCGAATGGTTTTTGCTTTGATAATAATTTTGAATTTTGATTTTTCCATTTTGAATTAGTCGTATCTTTGTATTCCAAAAAAATCGCTCAATAGCATGTTTGATAATCTTACCGATAAGTTTGAACGCGCCTTTAAAGTCTTAAAAGGACAAGGACAAATTACTGAAATAAACGTTGCAGAAACATTGAAAGAAGTTCGTAGAGCTTTGCTTGATGCCGATGTGAACTTTAAAACTGCCAAAGATTTCACCGTTCGTGTGAAAGATAGGGCAATAGGTGAAAACGTGTTAACTGCCATTTCTCCTAGCCAATTGATGGTGAAGATCTGCCACGAAGAGTTGGTGGAATTAATGGGTGGAAATGAAAGTGAGATCCAGATTCAGGGGAACCCGGGAATTGTATTGATGTCCGGACTTCAAGGTTCAGGTAAGACGACTTTCTCAGGGAAATTGGCAAATTACCTGCAAACAAAAAAGAATAAAAAACCCTTATTGGTTGCTTGTGACGTCTACCGTCCGGCGGCAATAGATCAATTACATGTGCTTGGAGAGCAATTGGGAATTGAGGTTTATTCGAATAAAGAAGAAAAAGATCCGGTTAAAATTGCAACAGATGCAATCATTTTTGCTAAAAGTAAAGGATTTAACGTAGTTATCGTCGATACTGCAGGTCGTTTAGCGATTGATGAAGCAATGATGGATGAGATTGCACGTGTGAAGCAAGCAATCAATCCAACAGAAACCTTATTTGTTGTGGATTCCATGACAGGTCAGGATGCAGTGAATACTGCAAAAGCATTCAACGATCGAATCAATTTTGATGGGGTCGTTTTAACAAAATTGGATGGTGATACACGTGGTGGAGCGGCTTTGTCGATCAAAACAGTTGTAGATAAACCAATCAAGTTTGTTGGTACGGGAGAGAAGATGGATGCGCTGGACGTATTCTATCCGAAACGTATGGCTGATCGTATTTTGGGAATGGGTGATGTGGTCTCTTTAGTAGAGCGCGCTCAGGAACAATTCAACGAAGAAGAAGCTCGTAAACTGCAGAAACGCATTCAGAAAGATCAGTTTGATTTCAATGATTTCTTAGGACAGATTCAACAGATTAAAAAAATGGGGAATGTCAAAGATTTAATGGGAATGATTCCGGGAATGGGAAAAGCCGTTAAAGATGTTGATATTCAAGATGATGCTTTCAAACACATTGAAGCAATTATCTATTCTATGACTCCAAAAGAACGAGCGAATCCTTCCTTAATGAACGGACAAAGAAAAACACGGATCGCAAACGGTTCAGGGACAAATATTCAGGAAGTGAACAAATTGCTTAAACAGTTCGAGGATACGAAGAAAATGATGAAAATGATGAGTAATCCGAAGAACATGATGGGTATGATGAAACAAATGAAAGGAATGAAAGGCGGAATGCCTGGGATGTAATTCTTCAATTACAAATTATCAATAGAACAATTATCCAGAGGGCGAATCTCTTCTTGATAATTGATAATTTTGTCATTGATAATTAACTTATGATGGACTTCGAACTTACATCCAGCGAATCTTATTCTACCTCGTTTCGAAACAAGGGAATCAACTCATTTAATGAAGCTTGTGATTTTGTAGCTCAACTTCCCTATGGAAGAAATACCAACCGGGAAGATTTTGGGTTAGTACTTTCTGAAGGAAAAGGAACCTGCTCTTCGAAACACGCGTTGCTCGCAACTTTAGCTTTAGAAAACGGACATCCAGAAATCGAACTCATTGCCGGCGTTTTTCTGATGAATGGAGAAACACATTCAAAACTCACTGATTTTTTTAGCAATAAGGCTTATCCTGCTATTCCCGAATGTCATTGCTATCTTCGTTTTAAGGGCGAACGCTTTGATTTTACAGATACTTCCAATGGTTTAGAACGAATTGCTCCAAAACTGGTTCGGGAACAGCGCATTGATCCGAATCAGGTGAGTGATTGGAAGATTATGATTCACAAGCATTATCTGGAAGGATGGTTAAAAAGAAATCCAGCTTTTGGAATGTCTTTGGATGAGATCTGGAAAGATAGGGAAGAGGCGATTGCATTATTGAGTCAATAATGAAGCAATTCTGCAAATGTGCACTTGTTTTATACATATTCGTGAAAACATGATATCATGTTATGATGCAATACTGTTTTAAGGATATTAATCCAATAATTTTTTAAGGGCCTCTTCAGAACAGATACCTGTAATTCGCTTTAATTCTGTGCCATTTTTGAAAGCAATAAACGTCGGAAAGGAATTCACTGCCAATTCTTTAACCAATTGTGTTTGAGAACCACCATCGAGATAAATAACCGGATGTTCCTTTGAAATTTTTTCTACTATCGGAGCCATCTTTTTGCAGGGAGGACACCATTCTGCACCAATATCTACCAGAACAGTTTTATCTTTCGGAAGTGAACTCTGAAATTCAACTAAAGTCAACTGTTTAACCTCCTTTTTTCCTTCCAAAGGCAGATCTTCCAAATTCCAGGAATTAATTCCTCCACGCAAGTTAAATACGGTCTCAAAACCTTCTTTAATCAGCCATTTTTGAGCAGCAGCACTTCTGGAGCCAGCCAAACAATAAATATAAAGCGGCTTGTGCTTGTCCAAGGAAGCTACACGTTCTTTAAATTGATCAAAATTGTTCCAGTCAGCCTGAAAAGAACCGGCAATGTGACCTTGAGAAAATTCACTTGAAGTTCGAACATCCAAAAGCTGTATTTTCTTGCTCTGAATCGAGTCAAAAAACGATTTAGCATCTAATTCTCCCTTTTGTGCAAAGGAAGGCGTTAGAAATGTTAAGAAAAACAATAATGTAATCTGCTTTGTGAAATATTTAATGTATATCATTGATAGTCAAAGATCTGTTGTACACTGGGAATAGGGTTTTGTTGGTTTATATTCATCTTTTGGAAACCAAATCCCCCTTTCAAGCGTAAATGTAAGCAATGCCCATTTGGAATAAATGTAAAAAACTGTTAATTTCGATTTAGTTAATGTTAGAAAATTCAAATACTATAGCTTATCAACACTTGTACTCTATGTTTCTCCGATACTTATTTTTGTTGATTTTACTTACCACATTTTCTTCTATAACAAGAGCTCAGGATGTTTGGTTACAAAATCATTTTTCTCCGAGCTCAGGATGTGCTCTTACAACTTTAGAGACGGTTACCGTTTTGGTTAATAATAACTCTGGGGTTATCATGCCCTCCAATACCATTCAGGTTTATTACAGAGTTGATGGAGGCGCGATAACTAATCAGCCCTTATCTTCCAATTTGACTGCTGGAGCATCGTGGAATTTTAGTTTTTCCGTTAAGGCAGATTTGTCGGCTTGTGGCTCGCATATCTTAAAGGTGTGGGTTTCCAGGCCTGGAGATGTAAACCATTTGAATGATACCTTAGTATGGACTGTTCAAAATGATTGTCCGATCGTTCCGGGTGTCGTAACATCAGATATCACGGTTTGTCAGGGTGCAAATGCCGGAACGTTATCTTTATCAGGATGGTCCTACGGAACTATTATATCTTGGTTGTCATCTACAAATGGTGGTACTACATGGACCGCAATTGGTACTCCAACGCCGTCATATGCTTACAATAATGTAATACAGAACACGCAATATCAAGTTGCAATCGATGGTGGTTATTGTCCGGATGATACTTCAGGTTATGCTACGGTTAGCATTCAATCACCTCCGATTCCGGGAACTTTATCCGGATCAGATTCTTTGTGTGAAAATATGGCAAGTGGTGTTTTAACCCTTTCAGGAAATAATCAAACTCCTGTGCAATGGGAATATTCTACTAATGGAGGAGGTACATGGACAACGGTTCCAAGTGCTTCTGCAACTTATAATTATTTAGGATTGACCAATACAACTATTTATCGAGTGCTTGTAGACGGTGCAATTTGCGCCGATGCTTATTCAGATACGGCAATGATTTATGTGGATCCGGTTTATCCGCCAACAGTTTTAGCAGGAAGTGATTCCTTGTGTATTACCAATGCAACCGGTTTTGTTAGTGCAACTGGTTCTTTTGGTTCAGTATTAAATTGGGAGTCTTCTGTTGATAATGGGGTGACTTGGAGTTCAGAGATGAATACAGCAGGTAGTCAAGGATATGTCAATCTGACACAAACTACTTTTTATAGAATGATTACAGAAGGCGGACATTGTCCGGATGTGATTTCAGATACGGCAATTATTTATGTTCAACCATTGCCACCTCATCCAACTATCGGACTTTCTGATACCATTTGTGCTTCTTCCGTAGTCGGTATTTTAAATATGACTGGTGCAGCAACTCCGGTTTTGAATTGGGATTTATCAATCGATGGAGGAACCACATGGTCACCAATTACGAATAATACTACTTCATATGATTATAGCGGACAAAGTGTAACGACTCTTTACCGTGCTCAATTGGAAGGAGGTTTTTGTCCCGATTATTATTCCGATACAGCGATCATTAAATTAGATACAGCTCCTATTGTTGGTGTTTTGAACCAAAGCGGAAATGCTTGTGAATACACTTCCGAAGATTTACATCTGGTAGGTTCAGTTGCCGATTCATTGTTCTGGCAATATTCGATAGATAATGGTGTGACTTGGCAAACAATTCCTGATTCTGATACGATAGATTATAACACTTTTGCAATTACGCAGGATGTTCAATTTCAGACAGTGGCTTTAAATGGAGTTTGTCCACCTGAAGTTTCAAATCAGGTTGCGATTACCATGTTACCTTCACCTATAGCAGATGCAGGCATGGATACTGCAATTTATGCAGGAGAAACAGTTACATTGAGTGGCTCAGGGGGAATTACTGGGATTTGGATGCCGGGAGGAACACTTTCAGATTCTACGATTACCAATCCGATAGCAACACCCCCTTCAACCATTGGATATGTTTATTATGTGATTGATGTGGCTGGTTGTGTTGGAAGTGATACCGTGGTAATTACTGTGATGGATCCTATCCAGTTCAATATTCGAAATGTGATCACCATGAATAGTGATAATATCAATGATACCTGGAATATTACCGGAGTGGAGTTTTTCCCGATGACAGCTGTTAAAGTATTTAATCAATACGGGAAAATGCTTTATGAAAATGAAGATTATAAGAACGACTGGAATGGTAGCTTTAAAGGAGCTAAATTGCCAAATGGAACATACTATTATGTTGTTCTTAAAGGAGGGACGGAAGAGGAATATAAAGGAACAATTACACTATTAGGAAATGAATAAATTACTACTGCTTTGTGTTTGTTTGTGCTGGGGAAATTTATTTGGACAACAAGTTCCTTTCTACAATCATTATTTAATAAATCCATTTGTATATAATCCGGCTTCTACTGGAGCCAGTGATTATGTGAATGCGAGTTTTGTTCGGAATCAACGTTATTCTTCGTTTGGTTCTACAGCTGTAAATAACTATTTGACGGTTGAGGGTCCGATTGCAAAGGGAAATATGGGCTTAGGTCTTATTGTTGCTCACCAAAATCAGGGAATTCAACAACAGTTGATGTCTAGTTTGAATTACAGTTACAAATTGAAAATCAATGAGAATCAAAATATTCGATTTGGTGTTTCAGCCGGAGTTTTGGATAATCGTATCGATTACGATAAAATCAATGCTCAGGAAATCAATGATCCTTATTTAACAGGTCTAAGAGCAACCGCTCCGGTTTTCGATATGAATGTTGGTTTGCTGTATAACTGGAAAGATCTGAGAATTGGAATTTCAGTTCCTCAAATTATTGGTGGTAAAGCAAAGTATGCCCGAGAAAAGAGCAGAGGTTATTATCAATTGGAAAGACACTATATGATGTCTTTGGAATATGATTTTCATGTGAATGAGAAATTCATTATTCGACCGAATGCGGTTTTGAGATATATGCCGGGAACTCCAATTCAATATGATATTACTGCAATGGCAATGTATAATAATATGATTTGGGCTTCGGCAACTTACAAATCAGATTATGCTGTTCAGTTTAATGCTGGAGTTCGGGTGTTTGATTTCCTCAGAGTTGGCTACAGCTATGAATTGTTAATCGGTTCAATCAAAACATACAATACAGGAATGAATCATGAGATCTTCCTTGGATTCTCTTTTAAAGGAAAACGCGAAAAGGAAATTCAAATTGTTGAGAAAGAAGTAAGGGTGGTAGATGATTTGGCTGCCAGAGAGCGTGATTCAGTTCAAAAATTAAAAGATGAATTGGAAGATCAATTGAAACGTTTACTCGAAGATCGTGCGGAAAAGGATCGACTGCAAAGAGAAAAGGATTCCTTGTCTAATCTTGCTAAAGTTATTACACCAATACCAGTAGATACGGTTAAACCGAAGGTTACAGCTCCTGAAGTTATTCCGGTGGCAAAAGGCTATCATTTTGTGAATTTGGATAAAAGTGAGTCTCCTGATGGATTTTATGTCATTACCGGGGTTTTCTCTAACAGACAAAATGCAGATTTGATGTTGTCCAAGAATTTGAGTGAGTACCCCAATTCGTATCTTGTCATCAATGAATCAAATAATTATTACTATGTTGTAATTCTTTATTCCTTAGATCAACAGCTTGCTTCCAGTACATTTACCGAGTATAAAACGAAGAAGAAACAAAAGGTTTGGATTTTAAATTATTTGAAAAATTAACAATTTTAGGCAACCCTTTTAAAAAACTACTGTCAATACATTGAACTAGAACTCTATGACTATGAAAAAAACTACTGCTTTCAGATCAATCTGCAATTCGCTACTATTGCTATTGTTCACTTTGGGTTTTTCAACAGTATCCTTAGCACAATTTCCGGGATGTCCGGATATTAATGCTGGTCCGGATCAAACGCTACCATGTTCTACACCATGTACGAACTTAACAGCTACCCCGTTTGCGACGGGTGCAACGACAACGTATTCTGTTGGTGCTATACCGCATACACCACCAATTGCTTATAATCAGGCAGGTGGAACTGCTGTTTCTGTCGGTACGGATGACGAATGGTCACCTCCAATTACATTGCCATTTAACTTTTGTTACTATGGAACCAACTATACTACCATAAATGTTGGATCTAATGGTACGATTCAGTTTGGTGGTGGTACTGCAGGGGGAGCTTTTCAACCTTGGTCTTATACAGCTAGTTGTCCAAGTACAGCATTAACGACTGCTGGAGATATTTTTGGAGTATATCATGATATTGATCCAACGGTTAATGGAACGGTAAAATGGTACTTATTAGGTACGGCTCCTTGTCGTATTTTTGTTGTATCATATAATGATTTAGGGCATTTTAGTTGTAATGCTCTTAGAAGTACAACGATGATGGTCTTGTATGAAACTACTAACGTAATTGATGTTTACGTTCAAAATAAAGCTACTTGCGCAGGCTGGAATGGTGGCCGTGCAATTATCGGAATTCAAAACCCTGCTGGTACGGCTGGAGTTGCTGCTCCGGGTAGAAATGCAGGAGCAAACTGGACAGTGGTAACACCGGAAGGCTGGCGTTTTACTCCAACAGGTGCACCTAACTATACAGTGGCTTGGTTTCAGGGAGCAACCCAAATTGGAACCGGAAATACGATCAATGTCTGCCCAACCGCCACAACCACCTATACTTCCGTGGTTACCTATAATAGATGTGACGGAACAACTGTGACAGATAATGATGCGGTAACTATCAATTTCTCGAATTTAGGACCTGCAACGGTTACGCCAACAGCAGAATCGTGTGCAAACTACAATAATGGCTCCGTAGTTATTGATAATCCGGCAGGAGCCGGGCCTTATACTGTAACTATTGCTGGACCCGCCGCCGGATCCGTCGTCGAGGCTAATACCGCCGGTGCGACTGCCAATTTTACTAATTTACCGGATGGCAATTATACCTATACAGTTACAGGAGCAAATGGCTGTACAACAAATGGAAACTTCACCATTGGTGCGGGGCCAGTGTGTTGTAGCGTTACTGCAATTAGTTCAAATGTGGTTTGTAACGGAGCTACAACGGGTTCTGCAACTGCAACTCCAGTAGGTTTAGCTCCTTATACTTATTCATGGACAGGAGGTCAAACTTCACAAACAGCTTCAAATTTAGGGGCTGGAGCGTATACTGTTACAATGACAGATAACTCAGGTTGTGTGGCAACTGCAAACGTTTCAATTACTCAGCCTACTGCCTTAAGTGGTACGTTAGCAGCTGTAAATGTGAGCTGTAACGGTTCATGCAACGGAACAATTACGGTTACAGCTGCAGGTGGAACCCCTGCATATCAATATAGTATTAACGGTGGAGCATTCCAAGCATCCAATGTATTTACCGGATTGTGTAATGGAACATACACGGTAACAATCAGAGATGCAAATAACTGTACTGTTATATTGAATCAAAATATTACTCAGCCTGCGGTTTTGAATATAACTCAGGGTGCAATTACGGCTGCTGCATGTGGCGCCAATACTGGTTCGGTAACAGTTGTGCCTTCTGGTGGAACAGCTCCTTATACCTATACTATTGACGGAGGTGCAAGTCAGGCTAGTGCTACATTCGGTGGATTGACTCCTGGAATACATAACGTAGTTGTAACTGATAACCGCGGATGTACAAGCAATTTAGCAATTACAATTACTGCAACCAATGCTCCAATTGCATCAATCTTAACTCAAACTAACGTAAGTTGTTTTGGAGGGGTTAACGGATCCGTAATTATTGGCTTAGCAGGTGGGGCTTCTCCATTCACATACTCAATTGGAGGTCCGACACAAGCTTCAAATACATTTACCAACTTAACGGCTGGTTCTTATACTGCTACTGTAACTGATGGAAATGGTTGTATTGGAACTGTGCCCTTTACAATTACAACTCCTCCTCAATTAACATTTACTACAACACTTACAGCAGCATCTTGTAATGGTGCTTGTGACGGACAAGTACAAGTAAATGCAGCGGGTGGTACAACTCCATATCAATATTCTTCAAATAACGGAGTCACTTATGCATTGGCGAATCCAATGACTGGATTATGTCCCGGATTAGTTCACATTGTTGTAAAGGATGCAAATGGGTGTTTGACTAACTCGGATGTTACAATTACACAACCGGCACCTTTATCGGCAACATTTGTTAACACAAATCCGATCTGTAATGGATCTTGTGATGGTACAATTACTGCAACTCCTTCAGGAGGTACACCAGCGTATCAATATTCTATAAATGGAGGAGCTTTGCAACCTTCTAATACAATTACCGGTGCTTGTGGAGGAAACAACGTAATCATGGTTCAGGATTCTCATGGATGTCAATTTACTTCAGTACAAAATTTAGTAGATCCTCCGGGATTTGGAATTGATACCACCGTAGTTACTGAATCAAATTGTGGATTTAATAACGGAGCAATTACAGTAGTAGCAAATGGAACAAACGGACCCTTCACATACTCAATGGATGGTGGACCTTTCCAGCCGACTGGTGTGTGGACCAACTTATATGCAGGTGCATATCAAATTACTGCTGTCGATCAATTAGGATGTTCCGAATCAGTGTTCTTTGGTATTAGCGATATTCAAATGTCTGGTATTGTTATTACTCAAACTGATGCAACTTGTTTTGGAGTACCTGATGGTACCATTCAAGTTCAAAATGTAAGCGGAGCTGGTGATTCTACTCAAATTAACTATGAGCTTGATAACGTATTAATACAGACAGGAAGTGGGATCTTTCCAAGTCTTTCTTTTGGTTCACACATTATTACGATTACAGATATAGGTAACTGTGTGTTTTCACTTCCATTTATGGTTGATGAGCCTTTGGAAATTCAATTCGATACTTTACTAACAGATATTAGCTGTAATGCAGGAAATACAGGTGAAATTGAATTTACCAATGTAACAGGTGGAACAGGAGCAGGAACCTATCAATTTAGTATTGACAATGGAGGAACCTTCCAGGCGGGCAATACTTTCCCAGGACTAGGTGCCGGAATATATAATGTGGCTGTTACAGATGCAAATGGGTGTATGGTAAACGGAGCAGTTTCGCTGCAACAAGCACCTGCATTAACATTGGCAACAACAGTTTTTGACCTGACGTGTTTTAATGATAGTTCCGGTGGAATCCAAATTGGATCAACTGGAGGAACAGGCGCTTATCAATTCAGTATTGATAATGGAGCTAATTTCTCTCCAATTGAATCATTCTTCGGTTTGGATGCAGGAACATATAACTTGATTACACAGGATGCTGCAGGTTGTCAGATTACAGGTACTGCAACTGTAAATCAACCGGCGCAGTTGTCAGCAACTTATACTCCTACGAATGCACAGTGTTTTGATGTTTGTGACGGAGAAATACTTATAAATGCTACTGGTGGAACAACACCATATTTATACAGTCCGGACAATGGATTAAATTTCTTCGTTTCTTCTACACTTACTAACTTATGTGCCGGAAACATTGATATTCAAATAAAAGACGATAATGATTGTTTCATTACGGCTGTTCAGGTTATTGCTGAGCCAACACCTGTAACATTAACTGTTGTTCCTACGGATGAAACATGTGCTGCTTCCAATGGTCAAATAGCTATTACTGGAGCAGGAGGAACAGGAGCATATACTTACAGTATTGATAACTCAGTTACTTATGCCGCAACATCAACTTATACAGGTTTACCTGCAGCAGTATACAATGTATTTATCCACGATGCGAATAACTGTGAAGCAGATACTTCTGTTTCAATTTCAAATGAAGCATCACCGAATATCATTGGAGCGGCTGTTCAGAATGTAACATGTAATGCTGCTTGTGACGGACAATTGCAAGTAACAGTTTCCGGAGGAACAGGAGCAATCACTTATTCAATTGGAACTCCTCAGGCTGCTTCTTTGATTACAAATATTTGTGCTGGAGCTTATACTTTGACGATTACAGATGCTAATGGATGTACGGATACACAACCAATTGTTGTGACTGAACCAACACCACTTGCGGCAACTGTAACTCCAACAGCTCTGACATGTTTTAATAACAATACAGGACAAATTACTTTTAATGCTTCTGGAGGAACTGCACCATATACATATAGTACGAATAATGGTGCTTCATTCTCAAACCAGACAACGGTTCAATTCCTTAGTGCCGGAACTTATAATACGGTTGTGAAAGATGCGAATGGTTGTTTGATAAATACGCCTATAGTTTGTCCTGAACCGGCGCAGTTGGTTGTTCAAAATGTTGCAACAAACAATGCAAGTTGTAATGGAGTTTGTGATGGTGATGCTACTGCTACAATAACTGGTGGTACAATCCCTTACAGTTATGCATGGTCAAACGGTGCAACAGGTTCAAATACAACAAATGCATTGTGTGCAGCTTCTTATGATGTTACAGTTACAGATAATAACGGGTGTACAACGGTTCAACCTTTCAGTATTACAGAGCCGCCATTATTGGTAATTACAAGTACAAGTGCAACTGATGCATTGTGTAACGGTGATTGCAATGGTACGATTACCATTAACTCCAATTTGGCGACAGGATATAGTGTTGACAATGGTACCACATTCCAACCTGCGAATACGTTTACTGGACTTTGTGCAAATACATATACTATTCAAATACAGGATGCTGTCGGATGTACTCAGTCTGGTACTATAACAGTTGGACAGCCACAACCATTGGTTCAGGGACTTATTCCTGAAGATGGGTTGTTGATTTGTTACGATGGTTACGGTACTTTATCTGGTAGTGCAACAGGAGGAACAGCACCGTATTATTTTGTTTGGAATACAGGAGATACAACTCAGTATTTAAATGTGAACTTAACGGCACCTGCTACATTTACATGTACAGTTTATGATCAAAATGGTTGTGCATCGAATGTTCAAACTGCGAACGTAACAGTTAGAACTCCATTTGTTGCTTCAGTAACGACTCCTGTAATGGCTTGTCCTGGACAGCCTGTTACAATGACTGGTTCTGGTGTAGATGGTTTACCTGGATATTATTACGAATGGTTGACTCCAACTACTCATGATACATTGGCGAATGGTACTTCTTATACTTATACTCCAAATGGATCGGAAACAGTATTAATGGTGGCGCATGATGAGTGTTACAGATATGATACACTTCCTGTGACTGTTCAAATCTATGCGTTACCTAGTCCGGAGTTTGTGGTTACACCTGCATCCGGATGTTCTCCACTTACAACAACATTTAACTTCCCTGCTGGAACTGCCGGTTCTATAACGGATGCTCAATGGACTTTTGGAGATGGTTCAACAGGAAGTGGTACATCGAACGTTATTCATACATATACTCCTGTAGGATGTTATGATGTCACAGTTCAGATCACAACAACAGATGGTTGTATTACGGATACTACTTTACAGAATATCGTTTGTGTAGTACCTGATCCGATTGCCAATTTCAATTGGAGTCCGGTTCCGCCAACAACAATCAATTCGACTGTTCATTTTAATGATAACTCTGTGAATGCAGTGACTTATGATTGGGACTTCGGAACTTTTGGAACCTCAACTTTGGAAAATCCTGTAATCAACTACGGAGACATTGAGGCTGGAAGTTATCAGGTTTGTTTGACAGTTACTTCGCCGGAAGGATGTAGAAATGATATTTGTAAACCAATTGTATTCGTTGAAGAATTCCTGATTTATGTACCAAATACATTTACTCCGGATGGAGATGAGTTCAATAACATCTTTAAACCAGTAGTTCCTACTGGAATGGCTTTGGATGACTATACATTTACGATCTACGACAGATGGGGTGAAGTATTGTTCGAATCACACGATGTGGAATTCGGATGGGATGGAACATACCATGAAGTTCCCGTAAAAGAAGGAGTTTATACCTGGAGAATTGTTGCCAAAGGAGGAGGAGATAAAAAAGCTCGCGAATTAGAAGGGCATGTGAATATGTTGAAGTAATTATAAACCTTTATAAAATAGAAAGAGGGTGGAAAATTTTCCACCCTCTTTCTATTTTTACCTATTTCGGTTCAGACTTGTTTTTTAGAATTAAAAGTCTGTGTAATCTGCTGTTGGACCATAACTTGGTGGAACAGGGATTCCGAGTAATCGATAATTTACTCCCAATTGTGCACGGTGATGAACAGTCTGATTGTGAGCAACACGTACTACTTCTTCCTTAGTACAAACCATATGAACTTTAGAACCGGATTTAAGTGTCCACTCTTCATCGAATACCGAATCATTGGTATTTTCCAAAGCCTTCATTCCTTTTGCAACGCACTCATCAAAATAGCTCATTGCTTCTTCCATTGAATTTAATTCCTTGGGTTCATATGGAGCCGCTTCAAAATCTAATTCATCTGTTGTTACCGCCATTTCTGCCCACAAAGAAAGATCGATCACATGAAGAAAAAGATCTCCTATTTTCATGCTTTTTTCATGTACTTGATAATCCTTTTTATCAAAAGGGAAAGCTTGGATAAATTTTCTTGTGGTTTCTGCCTCTGCGGCCAACTGTGCTTGTAATTGCTCTTTTCTTGTCATGATTTCTAATTTTTATACAAAGAAAAGGCAAGGCACTGACAACCCTATGGCAGTCTGTTTTTAGAATTCAAAATTTAAAATGCAAAATGCAGAAAATCTTCATTTATTAGGTTTTTGAATTCATCATTTTGAATTAATAATTAACGGGTAGTTTATATTCGCTGAGTGGAATGTGATCACTTACTTCGAATGGATTCATTGTTTTGAAGAGTTCCTCTATGCGTTCAACTTTGAAATCGCGGTAATCCTTTCTTAATTGACAATAGCCGATCAAATGCCACGAAAATGCGTAAAAAACCAAACCGATAGGTTCGATAATACGTTCTAAACGTTCATCCTTCAGGCTCAGATAAATGATTTTAACTTGGGTTCGTTCCGTAATAGCATGTTGAATTTTAGATAAATATTCAAACTCGAAGGTGAGTCTTGCCGGGAGTTGCAGCTTAATACTTTCATCCAGAATTGCAACCTTTTCTTTGTCTACTTGTTTTAAAACAGCTTTTACCTTCGTTAAAGCACTGTCAAATGTTGCTTGAACAGAACGGTCTCCAAAACCTCCAATTAAGGATTGAGATAATAGCAAAGCGTTTGCTTCATCCAATGTAAACGAAATAGGAGGTGTGAAGTAACCCGGAATAATGAAGTAACCCTTATTAGGTTCAAAACTAACGGGGATTCCGGCTTCACCAATGGCCTTAATATCTCTGTAAACAGTTCGGATACTGATTTCAAATTTTTCAGAAATACGCTCAGCACTCACGTATTTGCGAGATTGAAGTAAAGTAACAATTCCAAATAAACGGTCTACGCGATTCATCCTTTTTTAACTGGTAAAACTTTTCCCGGATTCAATAAATTCTTCGGATCAAAGACTTGTTTAATGGAACGCATCAGGTCAAGCCCAGTTTCATTAAAGGCTAAATCCATATAAGGAGTTTGAACTAAACCAATGCCATGTTCTCCGGAAATTGTCCCTCCCAAACGAACTACTTCCGTAAACAGTTCACGGATGGCATATGGGAGCTGATTATTCCATGCATCATCATTCAAGTTGTCCTTAATAATGTTCACATGCAAATTTCCATCTCCGGCATGTCCGTAGCAAACAGATTTGAACCCATATTTCTTTTCCAGTTCTTTTACTTTCTTTAGAAGCTGAGGCAATTCATTCCGCGGTACCACAGTATCTTCTTCTTTATAGATGGAATGTGTTTTTACACACTCTCCGATTTTTCTTCGCAAACGCCAAAGACTTTCTTTTTGGGCTTCCGTTTCTGCAAAAAGGATTTCATCAATGTCGAATTGTTCTACTAATTCCATGATTTTCTCACATTCCTGCATCAAAATATCGAGATTGAAACCATCTAATTCAATGAGTAAATGCGCGTCGTGATCTTCTTTCAAAAGATTTGGAGCATCATCCACATAAGGTGATGTGAAGATAATTGCATCCCGATCCATGTATTCTAATCCGCTTGGAATAATCCCCGCCATGAAAATTTTTCCGACAGCTTCACAAGCTTCAACGCCACTTCTGAAAGGAACCAGTAAGAGCAAATTGTGAGTTGGGTGAGGGATTAAGCGCAGAACGATTTTTGTAACAATAGCTAAAGTACCTTCACTTCCAACAATCAATTGAGTCAGATTGTATCCGGTTGCATTTTTAATCACATTGGCTCCTGTCCATATTATTTCCCCATTTGGTAGTACCACTTCCAGATTTAGAACCCAGTCTTTTGTTACACCATATTTCACGGCTTTTGGTCCACCCGAATTTTCAGCAATATTTCCGCCAATGAAACACGAACCCTTAGAAGCCGGATCAGGAGGATAGAACAATCCAACTGCTTTTACTGCATTTTGAAGTGCTTCCGTCACAATTCCCGGTTCTGTAATAACCTGATGGTTTTTCTCATCAATGTGAATGATTTTATTCATTCGCTCCAAACTCAGGAGAACTCCTCCGTAATTTGCCAATGCGCCACCACTTAGACCTGTTCTGGCTCCCGATGGTGTTACGATCAAATCGTGTTCATAGCAATACCTCATAATCGAAGAAACCTCTTCAACCGTTTCCGGTTTTACTACGATAGCGGGGTAGAAGACGAGATCTTCTGTGTGATCCGAAGCATAATGTTCATCGATTCCCGATCCAAACTGAATACGATTATCAAGTAAATTCTTAAAAAAATGAATGTGTTTCTCTTCAAGAGCCTCTGCCATTGTGCGGATTTTCAGTAAAAGTAGCGAATTTCAACTGAGTTCAAGCCCCGCTCAGCGAACTTTTAAGTTTTCGTAATGCGAACAAATTCTCCGCCTAAAATCTTATAAGTATATCCACCAATCTGAATGCTTTGCCCTTCAGACATGGAAGCAATTTTAGAAATATCTTCTTCAATTGTATGAATAGTTCCCTTGGTTTTCCAGGCAATTAGTAAATAATCTGAAAGTACTTCACCGCTGGTGGCACCACACAAAATAATATGAACCGGTTTGTGGAATTGATTGAGTAACGAAATGTCTTTTACCGGAGCATTGTTATCAACGATCATCACTAATTCCTTGTATGGCTTCGCTTTTTGAACTCCTTTGATCAAGGCTTCCATATTATTTTCGGCACAATCTCCGCCGCTTCCTCTTGAACGTACAAAGGACATAATATGGATCAAACTATCCAATGTGGAGCTTTTCTGATAGTAGATTCCTCCGGTTGAACCGATCTTCTTTTCAGAATCATTTTTGCTGTCTCCGTCATTGAAAAACACGAATTGAAGATTCGGCTCTTTCTTGTGATTCAATTGGTACCACACAGAAAGTTGGCTTGCATAAGGATCCATACTTCCGGTCAAATCACAAACGATCAGTTTTTCAGTCCATTTATTGCGATTTAAAACCACGGTAACCACATCGTCATCATTCTGTGCTGAAGAACTTTCAGCTTCTTTGAGTTTCAGCTTGTAACCCTCCTCTAAACTTACTTTTCGCTCCTTGCAGTATTTTTCGAAAGCCAGTTTTTCCTCCGCCAAACGTTTTTCTTCTGCTTTGATTCGTTCCTCTTCTTCCTTTTTGCGTTTTTCATATTCTTTGCTTCCCATGTAGGTAATTTCCATGCGGGAATTGATAGTTCCATTTTTGAATTCCGAATCAAATTTCTTGTAGGCTTTGTGGTATTTGAAATTCAAGGTATAATCATCGCCTTTCGGAATGTATAATTGAATTTCACCTGTTTTACTTGTTTTTCCCTTGAAATTCTTTTTTCGGTTGACACCCGAGATCACAAAATCCTCATTGATTAGCGGACCATTGTTTAAATCCTTCAGTTTGATCGACATCAATTCGTAATTCTCGATGTGTGGTGGAGTTTTCAATAGGCCTGCAGGAAGATTGGTTGTATCCGGAAGAGCTGCAATTGCTTTGTTTAAGGTTGTTTTTTCCGTTTCCGACATGGCGAAAAGCGCATCCTTTTCTTTCATGTTTGGCTCATAAGTCAGAGTTTGTCTGATCTGAGAACCTTCTTTTCCCGAAATGGCTTCTTCATCGCGTGTATAATTCGAAATTTTTAGGTCGAAAGCCATTTCGCAGGGAACATCAAAGTTTACAAATCCCTTTGGATCACTTTTTTGCTCAAATTTCGTTGCACCGTCTTTGGAGATCAAAGTCACAGTTTGATTCGCATAAAAACCGCCTTTAATATTCGTTAATTGATAGGTCAATCGGGAAGTACAATCCTGCCCAAATGAAAAAGTAGACCAAAAAGAAATAAAGAAAAGAGCAATTCTGAATGAACCGGAAGTAAATCGTGTTGTTTTCATGCGCTAAAGTATGAGGTTTCAATGAAATAAGTACTCTTTTTTGCTTTTGGTACAGATTATACTGAATTATTTGTCAAAATGGTAGTAATTTTAAGTTTGTTCAATTTTCACCTCTTATGAATCAAATTGCTTGTCCGAATTGCGGGACTCCTATCGATGTAAATGATATTTTGGCTCATCAGCTGGAAGAACAAATTCAACGTAAGTATCAAAACCAACTCAATGAAACGCGTGATGAGTTTGCCCGGAAACAGGAAGTTTTGCTGCGCGAAAAAGAAGACTTTGAAGAAAAGAAACGCAGGGAAAATGAACTTTTTCAGGAACGCTTTGAGCAAAAACTGAAGGAAGAACGAAAAACGATAGAGGAAAAGCTAAAAACAAAACTGATTCAGGAGCAGGGAGAGCAGTTTGCAGATCTTCAAAAGGAATTGAACGAAAAATCAGAGCAGATCAAAGAATTGAATCGGACCAAAGCCGAGATTGAAAAATTAAAGCGTGAAAAAGACGAGTTAAAAGAAGTGGTGGAGGCTGAATCTCAGAAAAAATTGAATGTACAGATTCAGGAAGAAAAGGAAAAGATTCGAAGATCAGAAGAAGAACGTAATGAATTACGTGTTAGGGAATTATTGAAGCAGCTTGAAGATCAAAAAAAGTTAACCGAAGAAATGAAACGCAAGCAGGAGCAAGGCTCTATGCAATTGCAGGGAGAAGTTCAGGAGTTAGCCATAGAAGAGTGGTTGATGGCCAATTTTCCAATGGATACCATTGAAGAGATTCGCAAAGGAGCCAGAGGTGGAGATTGTATTCAAACAGTTCACACCAGATCTCAGCAGAATTGTGGAACAATCTACTACGAATCCAAACGTGCAAAAGACTTTCAACCTGCCTGGATAGAGAAGTTCAAAGCAGATATTCGGGATAAAGGTTCTGATATTGGGGTTTTGGTTACAGAAGTAATGCCATCTGATATGCAGCGAATGGGCTTGAAAGATGGGATTTGGATTTGTACTTATGAAGAATTTAAAGGACTTTGTTCTGTTCTGAGAGAGACAATTATACAAATTAGCAGTACATTGGTGGCTCAGGAAAATAAGGGGGATAAAATGCATTTGTTGTACGATTTCCTGACAAGTTCAACATTTAGAATGCAGGTGGAAGCAATTGTGGAAGGGTTTACTCAAATGAAAGCTGATTTGGAAAGTGAAAAAAGATCCATGCAGCGAATCTGGAAGCAACGCGAAAAACAAATTGAAAAAGTGATTGTCAATACAATCGATATGTATGGTTCTGTAAAAGGGATTGCGGGAAATGCCGTTCAGGAAGTAAAAGCTCTTGAATTGCCTGAAGCCCCGGATTTAGATGACGAAGATTAACACACGAATTATTTACCAACCTATTATTGAATGCGAATGAGCCAAAACTGTAAAAATTGTACTACTCCTTTAGATGGCAAATATTGCCACAACTGCGGTCAATCTGCCGATACGCATAAATTGAATTTTCATTACATGTGGCACGATATCCAACACGGATTACTGCATTTTGATAAAGGAATTTTCTTCACCACAAAAGAATTGTTTACACGTCCCGGAAACAGTATTCGTGAGTTTTTAGAAGGAAAACGGATCAAACATTTCAAGCCGCTTTCCATGGTGATTGTCTTGGCTTCAATCTATGCCTTTTTACTTCATTTATTGCACATCGATATTGCGGCTGAAATTTCTGTTCGCAACGCAAATGCTAACCCGGAAGCGGCAGAAGTAGCGGCATTGAATATAACGGATTGGATGAGTTCACATTATGCATTGACACGCTTGTTGTCCATTCCGTTTCTTGCATTTGGAACATGGATTTGTTTTTTGAGACAAGGTTATAATTTCGTAGAATATCTGGTGCTTTCAGCGTTTATTACTGCTCAAGGTCTGGTGTTTCTGATCATCATACTCCCGCTCTATTATTATTTCAGAGATTCGGAATGGTTTATGATTTTAAGCTATGCTGTACAGTTATTACTGGTTCTATGGACGTACATGCAATTATTTAATAAATTAAGCAAGTTCAGAATATTTATTCAGTCGTTGGGTACCTTACTGTTTTACACCCTGTTTATGGTGATTTTTGGAGTAATTGCAGTATTAATAGCAGGGTTCTTTGCTTTTGGTTAAATTTAGTACTCAAGCAGCATCCATCATCTATAACTAATGCCTAATCGCTAGTAACTAATAACTATAAAAAATGATCAAATTCGCATACACCATTTTATATGTTTCAGACGTGAAAAGAACAGCTGAATTCTATTCTAAAGCCTTTGATTTTGAAGTTCGATTCATTGCTCCGGGTGACGAATATGCTGAATTAAACTCGGGAACAACCACCTTGTCTTTTGCGGCACTGCCATTGGCAAATTCGAATCTGAAAGATGGTTTTCAGGAAAGTGATTTAAAAAGCAAACCTTTTGGGATTGAGTTGGGTTTTACAACCGTTGATGTGCAGGCTTCGGTAGATAAAGCACTTGCTGCAGGCGCTACACTTTTGGAAGAACCGAAAGAAAAACCTTGGGGGCAAACGGTTGCCTATATCCGTGATTTGGATGGTTTTTTGATAGAGGTATGCACTCCGATGGACTAAAATAATTGAGAATTGAAAATGGATAATTGAAAAGTTTAGATAAATCTAAAAAGCTCAATTCTTACTTTTCAATTATTTTAGCGGAGAATGAATCAACTAAATAATGCATCAAGTTGGTAGATAAAGAAGAGGTTCTTTTTGGTGAAAAAGAGAAAATGAAAAGTAATTATGCGATGTTTCGCATTCCTTGAAAAATTTTCACAAAAAAACTATGTGCTCTATGTATCTATCTGGTTAAATCAACCACATAATGCACATAGAACACATAGTAAATAATTAATTGATTATTAAACGGATATTTTTGTTCAATTAATTCCCTTTAATCTCAAACTCCGTACGACGGTTTTGTTGTTTTCCGTCTTCCGAATTATTGGAAGCAATTGGTTTGGAAGAACCATACCCTTTAGCAATCATTCTACTTGCAGCAACTCCTTTTTGACTCAAATAGGCAACAACCGCTTCTGCACGTTGTTGTGAAAGTGTTTCGTTCAAAGTTGCAGAACCTGTATTGTCTGTATGTCCTGAAATTTCGATTTTCAATCCCGGAACATCTTTCATCAATTGCACCAATCTTTCCATCTCAGCATTTGATTCAGGTCGAAGAGTAGCCTTGTTTACATCAAAGAAAATATTGCGAAGTGCAATTTTTGATCCGATTGCAATGTTCTTCAATTCAATTACTTTGTTCACTAAATTGTCGTCTGCACCAGTTGGAATATCGAAGTTCTCAGAGTGGAACAGGTAACCGGAAGCTTTCACTGCAATACCATAGTTTTTACCTGAATTCAAGGTAATAATGAATTTTCCTGTCGCAGAGTTAGTGGTGAATGTTTCAATCACTTTTCCTGTTGCGTTGTCCGTAATATCTATTTGAGCTTCAACCGGTTTTCTGGAAATAGCGTCAATAGTTACTCCTTTAAATACAGTCAAACTCTTTTTCTTTACCTCAACAGATTTTTCAATGTTGTGATCTTTTACAGGCATGACGATACTTGCAAGCAAATAATCTTCAGTTTCTGAAATTGGTTTTTTCTCAGGACCCCAAAAAGTCACTTTGAAAATGTCGTATCCACCTTTTCCTCCTGATCTGTTGGAAGAGATGTAAGCAAATTTTCCATTTGCAGTAGATGCAAAGAAGAAATCATCGTACGGGCTATTGATTGGATATCCCATATTTACAGGAGTTGTCCATTGGCCTTGCACTTTCTTTGAAACGAAGATGTCATATCCACCCATTCCTTCGTGACCTTCAGATGCAATGTACATACTTTCACCATCAATGTGAATGTAGATTGGTCCGTCATTGAATTTAGAATTTACACCTGTCAACATCGTTGCGATCATGTAATCCTGCTTCATTTTATTTTGCATTCCGGAGAACATGACTTCAGAACCAGTTTCGCGCACGTCATTATCTCTACAGAAGTAGATTTTCCAACCGTCTTCGTTGTAACATGCATAACGCTCATTGTTTTTATCTGTACTGATGAAAATACTTAAGATTTTAGGGTCTGACCATTCATTTCCTTTTAGTTTGGATTCGAAAATATCTGTTTGCCCACCTGCATCTCTGTGTAATAGCATTTTAGTACCGTCATAAGAAAGACAGTTTGAAATGTCGTCATTATTTGAGTTAATAGGGCCCAACAATTTTGTAGGAGTCGACCATGTTTCCAATAGCGAGGAAGAATAGATTTCATAATCGTAAACTCCAAGTGCATTTGCATCATGACTGTTTGGTCTGTTCGAGCTTAAAATCATTTCGGATCCATCTGTAGAAATAGACGGAGCGATTTCGTCACGATCTGTATTCAAAGAAGGTACGTTATCTACCCAGCAGCGAACAGGAGAAGCTTCAAACTTCTTGGCTGTTGCACATTGCTTTCTACGCTGATTTACAAACTTCATGAAGTTATCCGCCTTTTTGTATTCTGTTTCAAAGGTGGTGTAATACTTGGACGCATCATCGTATTTCCCTTCCAATTGAGCAGCATATCCCAAATAAAAATTCAGGAACGGATCACAAGCCGGATCCAGTTTCTGTGCTTTTTTAATGAATTCGATGCATGAAACAGGGTTGGTAGAATTCGCATAACAAACCCCCATTTTGTAATTCAGTAAGGCATTGTTTGGATTGAACTTTTGTGCCTTTTCGTATTGTTGTAGGGCACTTTTGAAATTTGTTCCAAAATCCTGAACAGCAAAAACAGCTTCCATTCCTACTTTGTAGAATTCGTCGCCTTTATCGATTGCTGTCGTTGCTGCTTTTAATCCTTCTTTGTCTTCTTTAAAGTTTGCAGATTTAAAATCTACATTTTGTCCAAATAGATTTGTCGTTAAACCAATAACGACTAGAGTAAGTATTTTTTTCATCGTTTTGATTTTAATTGCTGCAGTTTCCTGAATGACATGTTTTTCCTTCTGTAGATCCCAGATCACTTGCTTTTTTCCAATCGCTGCAAGCCTCTTCCATTTTGCGAAGCATTTCGCGTGCCATTCCTCTGTTTACATAAGCAGAAGCGTAGTTCGGATCAATGCTGATCGCTTTGGAAGCCAAATCTTCCGCTTTCTTGAAATCTTTTCTTTTGAAATAGATTCCGGATAAATTGGAAGCAGCAGGTGCATATTTCGGATTAATAGACAAAGCCTTTTCAAAATCTTTGATTGCATCGTCTAAACTTCCTTTTTCAAGCAAAGTTACTCCGCGGTTATTGTAAGCTAAAAAGAAATTTACGTCTACCGAAATAGCTCTGTTAAATGCGATCAATGCTCCTGCATAATCCTTCATTTTCTTTTTAGTTGTTCCTACATTGTTCAAAACAAAAGCAAGATTTGGGTTCTTACGAAGCGCCGCCTCATAATCTTCAATTGCCTTCGGGTAATTTTCCTGCATGCGGTAACAACTTCCGCGGTCGTTATATGCCATTGGACTTGAAGGATCTAATTCGATACTTTTTGTAAAGTATTTAATAGCAGCATTGTAATCTTGTTGCAAGAATTTTAAAGTTCCGTAGTTGTAGTACGCTTTTGGATTGTTTGCATCCAGTTTGATTGATTCTTCGTAGTCTTTTTCGGCTTTTAAATAATCAGATAAACCCTGGTAACCTCTTCCTCTTTGGAAATAAGCTTTCGAATACCCTTTCTGTTTTCCAATTAATGAAGTGAATGTTCCAACAGCGTCCAGATACATTTCAGCTTCATTTTCAGCAACACCTTTGTTGTAAATGGCAGCCGTAAAGTTCGGGTCGGATGCAATGGACTTGTTAAATGAAGTAATAGCCTCCTTGAAGTTTTTTTGGTTGAAAAGCTCAATTCCTTTGTTGTAGGCTTCCTGACTTGCTGCAATTGCTGCGTTATTTTGATTCAACTTGGTAATTGAATCACGATACCTTATTTCTGCCGGAGTCATACTTTCGATCTGTGAGAAAGAGATGAAACTACAGAATAGCATTCCAGCCATCACTGAGATGGATTTTTTCATAGCTTGTAATTTGGTTTAGGGTGATGAATTTAACAATTATATCACCGATAGAAGTCAATACTTATCAACAGTGCAGAGAACCTTTTAACAGAAACCGAATGACAAAGAATAATCCGTATTTTCGTGATGGAATAAATGAAAAGAAGTTAAACTAAGAATTTAATGACAACAAACAACGCATATATAGTGGCTGGTGTAAGAACAGCCATTGGGAATTTTGGAGGAACTTTAGCTCCAGTTAGAGCAGACGATTTGGCTGCACATGTTTTAGCAGAATTGTTGAAAAAAGTACCAAGCCTTGATCCGGGTGCAATCGAAGATGTGATTTTAGGCTGTGCAAACCAAGCTGGTGAAGATAATCGCAATGTAGCTAGAATGGCATTGCTTTTAGCCGGATATCCGATTTCGGTTGGTGGAGAAACAGTAAACAGATTGTGTGCATCAGGAATGTCGGCTGCTGTAAATGCTGCAAGAGCAATTCAGGTTGGTGCAGGAGATATCTATGTTGCAGGTGGAATAGAGCATATGACAAGAGGTCCTTGGGTTTTATCCAAATCTTCAGCTCCTTTTGGAAGAGATCAGCAATTGTATGATTCTTCTTTTGGTTGGAGATTCATCAATCCCAAACTAGACGAACTTTACGGAACAGATCCTATGGGAATGACCGCAGAAAACCTAGCTGAATTACACCAGATTTCAAGGGAAGATCAGGATAAATTTGCAGCATGGTCGCAGGAAAAAGCTACTATTGCACAGAATGCAGGGATTTTAGCACAAGAAATTGCCGGTTTATCCATTCCGCGTAAAAAACAAGATCCATTGGTTTTCGATAAAGATGAGTTTATTCGTCCGGGAACAACTTTGGAAACTCTAACAGCATTAAAACCGGCTTTCAAAAAAGAAGGTTCTGTAACTGCAGGAAATGCTTCCGGGTTGAATGATGGAGCTGCCGCTTTATTGTTAGCATCGGATCAGGGATTGAAAACGCATAATTTGAAGCCACTCGCTCGTATTGTTTCAGCAGCTGTATCTGGTGTTGAACCACGAATTATGGGAATTGGTCCGGTTGAAGCTTCCAGAAAAGCGTTAGAAAGAGCCGGGTTAACTTTGGATCAGATGGATGTTCTGGAATTAAACGAAGCATTCGCAGCTCAAGTACTTGCATGTACGCGTACAATGGGATTGGATGACCGTGATTTACGAATCAATCCGAATGGTGGAGCAATTGCACTTGGACATCCGCTTGGAATGTCAGGATCACGTATTTTGCTTGCAGCAGCGAATCAATTACAGCGAACAGGAGGAAGATATGCATTGGTAACCATGTGTATTGGAGTCGGGCAAGGATATGCCGCTGTTATTGAACGTGTTTAATTCCAACCAATGTAGTATTTTTGTATCTCTACTGTACCATGAAAAAACTCCTATTTTTACTTTGTATTGGACTTGCTTTTGCTTCTTGTAAGAAGCGTGATAAAGCGGTTTGGGATACGGATTGGCAAGTTCCCCTTGTTCATGACAGCCTCACGATGTCCAATTTGGTTGCAGATTCATTACTAACTGTTGTAGGAGGTAATTATGTATTGGATATCAATTCGTCTCTTTTTGAGTTTAAATTAAGTGACTTCGTTGAGTTGCCGGATACAAGTGTTGAAAATACTTTTCAGGTTGCACTAAACATTACGGCTGCTCCAGGTACTTCTTTTGTAAATAACAATGTCGAGGATCATGTCATGAATATCGGTGATGTGCAGTTGAAAAAGGTTCGTGTAAAACAGGGAGGAGTAGAGCTGAAGGTCTACAATCCGATTGCGACTAAAACTTTTTTCACGATTCAATTACCCGGAGTTAGTAAAAATGGAGTTGTTTTGTCACAGAATTTTGTTGCTCCTGCCGGAACACAAAGTAATCCCGGTGTTGCCACCGGATTTGTGGATCTAAGCGGCTATGAATTAGATTTGACAGGTCAGTTCGGTACTTCTTATAACCGCATTCAATCTAAAATGAATGTGCAATCTGACCCTAACGGACCAACTGTTAATGTGAGTACAAGTGATGTAATCAAGTTTAAATTCACCATGCAAGATGTGCAACTGGATTATGCCCGAGGTTACTTTGGAAATCAACTGGTGACAGATACCGTTTACGCACAGATTGATGCCATGAACAACGTTACAGACGGATTGTTGGATGTGGATGCAATGACTTTCGACCTGACTATTGAAAACGGATTAAAAGTCAATGGAAAGTTCAAGATTAATTCACTTAAAAATATCAATTCAAGCGGGAATGCTGTTTCTTTAAATCATCCGAATATAGGCACTTGGAATACGATTAATGCATCAACCGGATATAGTGTAAACACGATTGCACCAAGCAATACAACACTAAGCTTTACTCCTGGAAATAGTAATTTCGAACAATATGTAGAGAATCACGGTTCAAAAAATGAATTGAGTTTTCAACTCCAGTTGAACCCTTGGGGAAATGTATCAGGAGGTTGGGATGAAATTTACGATGAGCACCCTTTGAGAGTGAAATTGAATGGAATGTTCCCATTGAATGTCGGCTTAACAGATTTGATCTTCCAGGATACTTTTGCACTTAGTTTGATTAATGATGCAAGTAAAACGAATGTGAAGTCTGGTCAGATTTGGATCAATGCTATGAATGCGTTCCCTTTTGAAGGAAATCTGCAGCTTTATTTATTGGATGCAAATCATCAGACTGTTGGAGTTATCTCTGGAACAAGTGCCATTGAATCGAGTGTTTTTGGTTCTGTGATTAATGGGATTATGCAAAAGAAAAGTGTAGTTTATTTTCCTGTTTCGGAAACAGTTTGTGATGATATTGGTCAAGTCAAATATTGCATGATCAAATTAAAACTGAATACTTACGATGGAAGCGGGGCGAATGTACAAGTTCCCATTCCTGCAAATGCATTCTTCAAGTTTAAACTTGGCGCAAATCTAACTATTGAAAATCACCTGTAATGAACAAACTACTTTTTGCGCTAATAGCTTTTTTTATAGCAGGTAATTCGCTCTTTGGTCAATCAACATTTCCGGTTTTCAGAGATAGTCTTTTGCAAAGCAATCACTTATTAGTAAACGGGAATTTGGACGTGACGGGAACTTCCATGAGAAAAGAGTTTGTGAACACACTGGCTTTTGGTGGAACCATTGATTCCGAAATGAAAAACCGAACGTTAAAATCGACGCACGCCAATAACCGCATTGGAGCTTTTGGATCTGGTGAATTGACTTATGTTTCCGGAGCTTCGAGTTTATTTAAATCAGGGAAATATTCCTGGTTGGTGAAAGCAGGCTATTACGTGGTTGGAAATGTCAATTATACCAAAGATGCTTTCAAGCTTACATTCTACGGGAATAGTTATCTGGGAGCAGATACCGCCAATTTAACAGGAACGCGAATTTCAGGTATGCAGTTCCAAAAAGCAGGTTTTGGATTTTATCATAAAAAAACCGGAAGTTCTTTAACCTTGAATGTGGTCAATGTTCAAAATCAATTTGGAGGATATATTCGAAAAGGAGAACTGTCTCAGGACGTGAACATGGATTCAATCAGTCTTCGTTTAAATGGTGATATGACCTATTCGAAGGGAAAGGAGTTTAGCAAGGGACTTGGATTTGCCGTAGACTTTGATTTTTACCTGAAAGTTCCGTGGTTGAAAGATTCAGCAACTTTCCAGTTTACAGTCCAAAATTTAGGAGCTGCCTACATGTTTAAATCACAAACACGCTATTCTCCGGATTCGACTTACCGATACAGTGGATTTACTTTGGATCAGATCAAGAATAGCGGAAACCTTTTTGGCGACGATTTCTCTCTTTTGGATTCATTGAATGTGGAAAAGAAGCAAGTGAAGCGCTGGGTAATGGTTCCGGCATACATTCAAATCATGAAATTAGTGGATTTAGCATCTGCTAAAAAACTACAGAGTTTCTTCGGAATTCGTTTTTATCCCACAATCGGAATTGTCCCAACCGGATTTGTTGGTTTATTCTATCGTTTTGTACCACGTGTTTCCGTCTCTGCGAATGCTGCTTTTGGTGGTTCTTCCATCGTGAGAGGAGGCTTAATGCTCGGATATCATGGAGATAAAGTGGGAATTCAATTGGGTACCGATGACATTTATGGGTTGGTATCTAAAAGAGGATTTGGTCAATCAGCATTAATTCGTTTGTCATGGGTATTCTAAGATATTTAATTTGTTCACTTTTGCTCGTTAGTTCATTGGAATCTAAGGGACAAATCGCATTCCACCACGTCTTTGGCGGCTACGGTTATGATAAGGCAGAAGGTGTCGCACAATTGCCGGATAGTAGTTTTATTATTACCGGATCTTCTTCCAGCTTTGAGAATGGCCCTTCTCAGGCTTTTTTATTGAAATTAAACAAACAAGGTTTTCACGTTTGGTCGAAAGAATATGGCGGAGCGGAGTTTGAAGAGGGCAGAAGAGTCATTCATGTCCCGAATTATGGATATTATATCGTTGGTACTTCTTCCAGTAATGGAACAGGAGGTTTTGACGGTTATGTGGTGTTTACGGATTTGTCTGGAAATCAACAATGGGAGAAATGGTACGACAACGGTGGGTGGGAGCGATTCCACGATGCTATTTTATTGCCCGATACCAGTATTGTGATGTTGGGTGAATCAAATGCGAATCCAGAGCAAGTAGAAGATCAGTATTTTGTTCGCATCGACAAAGATGGGAATGAGATCTGGAGTAATCAATCAGGTGGTGTAGGAGTAGATTATTTCAATAAAGGAGTAATGGTAACTGATACCACATTTGCTGTTGTTGGAACCGGATATTTAGCAGATTCACTCAAATCAAAAGCCTATATCGGATATTATCACATGGATGGAAGTTTGATCTGGGATACCTTGACAGGAAGTAATGGAACATATGTTCTGAATGACATTCAATTGGTTTCCAATGAGTTGAAGTGTGTGGGTGAAGGAACCAAAAACGGAAAAACAGATACGGACAACTACCATATTTTCTTAACTCCAACCGGCGGTTATCTTTCAAATGATGATTCCTATTCACAACACCCAAGCCGTTATGTGGGATTTGTAAATTACACCGCTTCACCGGATAAATACTTTGTGGTAACACAAGGGAATGATCCTCAGTATTCCTTTGCTGGTGGTGAAGATTTTGTCATCAATCGGTTTTATGCCGCCTTTTTTTGGGCAGGATATGGAGCTGGTTACAATGCCTTGGGTCAAGATCAAATGAATCAGATTATCCAGACCAATGACGGTTTTGCCGTTTTGGTTGGTTATCATTCAGATGCTGGTTTCAGTACAGGTGGAAGCTCACTATTTATCGTGAAATTAGGAAACGACAATGCTTTCCCTTCAAATACAGTTCCTACGATTTACAGTATTTTGAAAGTCGAAGATTTAGAAACGAATACAGACATTTCCATTTACCCGAATCCATTTACAGAATCAATCCAAATCGATGCTTCAGGTTCATTAGAATCTATTGAAATTCTTGATTTAACCGGAAAACAGGTATACGTTTCTTCTTCTAATATTTCCTCCATCGAAACGGCATCGTGGGAAAAAGGAACGTATATTTTGCGCTGTCAGTCAAATGGAATCTGGTATACCAGAAAGTTGATGAAGTTGTAAAATCGATGATAAATATCAATAAGCTTGTTGTTATTTCTGTGCTGTTATCTCTTGTGCAATCATCCTGTGCACCTGAAAATAAACATAAAGTACCATCATTCGTTAGTAATAAAAAACCTGACACACATTTTTTTGAGCAGGTAATCCACAAGAAGAATTCAACAGAGGTACTGTTTTACTTTAAGTTCAATTACAAGCGAAATGAGCTGAAGATTTACCGTCCGGAGCATTCAGATGTAGGAATTGAATTAACGAAACGCTTGTCAGTTGATTCTACGACACTTCATATTGGGTTGTGCTATTTCAAAAAAAAGGATAAAATCCTCCCGTTCTCCAGACAAAAGAAAGGAGAAACAGGAATTGATAAGTCCTTTGATTATTCAGATGAACCCGATTGGAAATCGAAAAATTATGCTTCTTCAAGTAGAGCAATCTTACTGGCAGCAAATGGTGGTCAGTATGAGTTAGTGCATGTTTTTATTGAGGATGAGGATGATGTAAATGGTTTAAGGTACTTCGTTTTCGATGAAAATCCGAAAGAGAGTTATTTTTTTCGTTTCAATGACGGAGAGGAAACGATTTATTACCCGAAAGCAAAGTCTGAATAATATTAGGATGACTTTTCCGTTAGTATCCTTGACTTAAAACTGTCTTACTACAAATGAGCAGTCGAATTATTGTTTTCGCCTTTTTTCTCTTCCCTTTTAGTGGTTTTCCCCAAGATACTTTGGTGTTAAAAATCATCAATATGCAGTCCTATTATGAACCATGCCTAAATCATTGGTTCGGTTGTGAGACTTTGCTTCTGGGAAAGCTTACAAGCGGCACCGATCCAAACAAAACTTACCGGATACACGTTTCTTCCACCGCCACATTAAATCTTGTAGCAAAGAATTCGAGTTCGATCTATCGGGTTATACTTAGAAAACGCTTTTATAAAGATCCCTTTGAAAAATCCGACAAGGAGGAATCCTATAGCCTGATCGATATTCGAAGTGCTTTTTAAACCACACGAAAATTGTAGAGCTTAGTTACTAGGGAGTTAGAGCGGGGATAGAGCGGTTTAGTGCGGCATTGTGGTAACAAGCTTTTTACGGAGCGAGTAATTGATATTGAAATGAGTAAGAAAAGAAGGTCATTATTGATTGTCTGTTTTGTATGCGTATTGATTGGAGTTTTCCTATCCTATAGAATTTCATACCCTCTATTGCATGTTGAGTATAATGGTAAAATTACCAATTGTCATTTTGACGTAAAAGGATATGGCGAGTTTGAGATAAATAATCAAGGAGTTTGGTATCAGATGCACTATTTGGATTGTGATTTGCAATTAGGAGATTCGATGGTGAAGAAAATGGATAATACCTACATATTTCATTATCGAAATGGAAAATTGATAGGAAAATACAGCTCTGTTATGGGATACAGATATGTTTGGTAGACTTAATATGTATTAGAGCTTCTCATAGCTATACGAGCACATGTCCCACTAACCATTCAATTTTTTCATTCACATTTATAAACGTGAATTAGTATAAATTAACGCCTTCCCTAAAAATGCCACAACTCTTTTACCTATCTTTTCTCCTAAGAAATGAAACCACTCCATTACTAACCGGGTTTGTACCGATTACCATCACAATTAAAAAAACGATTGCCATGGAAAAGAAACAAACACCATTGAGCCGGAAGGAACGCAAGAAAGCAATGACTCCGGAAGAAAGAAAAAAGCGAAAAAGAAAACGTCGGATCATTTGGGGATCCATTATCTCGGTGCTGATTATTTTCAGACTTCTTTTGCCATATATTGTATTGAAATACGTTAATGGAAAGTTGGAGAACCTGGAAGAATATTATGGTCATGTCAACGACATTGATATCCATTTATATCGTGGAGCCTATGAAATTAAGGATATCCGTATTCTGAAACGGGTAGAGAAAAAAGGGCAGACAGGAGAAAAGGATACGATTCCGTTTTTCAAATCCCCTTCAATAGATTTATCTATTGAGTGGAGTGCCATTTTTAAAGGATCCATTGTAGGTGAGATCAGTGTGGAAGAGCCTGTTGTCAATTTTGTGAAAGATAAACACAAAGGAGAAGACGTGAAAGCGGATACAGCCGATTTTGCTCAGTTGATCGATGATTTGATGCCGGTAACAATCAACCGTTTTGATATTCACAATGGCGAAGTACATTACCGCGATCTTCAGGCAAAACCAAAACTGGATCTTGCACTGAAAAATATCAATATTACGGCAACCAATCTTACGAATGTAACGGATAGTAAAGAATTGCTTCCGGCAACGCTCACAGCCAGTGCTGAGGCATATGAAGGGAAATTTGCCCTCGATGCGAAGTTTGACGGACTCGCCAAAAAGCCCACCTTTGATATGACTACTTCATTGAAAGGGTTAAATCTGGTTTTAGTGAATGACATGCTTAGGGAATACGGAAATTTCGATGTGAAGAAAGGAACTTTCAGTATGTATGGCGAATTCGCAGCCAAAGAAGGTAAATTTGGTGGTTATACGAAACCGTTCTTAAAAGATTTAGACGTAGTGCAATGGAACAAAGAAGAAGGTGATTTTAAACAAATTCTTTGGGAAACAGTAGTTGCTAGTGCGGCTGAGATTCTTCAAAATCAGAAAAAAGAACAGCTTGCAACCAAAATACAGATGAATGGAACCTTTGATAAGGTGAACTTGAATACATGGCGGGCAATTAGTTATGTGCTGCGTAACGCATTCTTAAATGCGCTTCGTCCTTCAGTAGATAATTCGATTAATATTAATAACTTAAAGGAGGGTGGAAAGAAAACATTCCTGGAGAAAGTATTCGGAGGAAATCCGGAGAAAAAAGAGGCTAGGAAGGAAAAAAGAGAAGCCCGGAAGGAAAAACGGGAACAACGTAAAAAGAAAAAAGGCTCATGATATTAAAAAAAATTCGGTTTTGGCGTATTTTACTGATCCTTCTTTTGGGATTCGGAGGGGTAGCTTTATATTTCATACTGAACAGGCAAAAAATGCTGAATCTACTCGTTCCTGAAGTAACTGAAATAACATTGATAAAGGCAGACCTCCATCAGGATACTGCTTTTATCGAAGTGAATACGATTGTGGTCAATAAAGCCCCATATGAAATGAATATCGACAGTATTATTTGCGATTTATCTCTCGGGGGAACCAAATTGATTTCAATCAGTCAATATGTAGGTTTGCGTCAACAAAGCGGTGATTCGGATTCGGTGCAGTTTGCAGTAAAAATTCCGATAAGTCATACCAGAGACAAGATCAAGAGTTTGCAAAGTCAGGATTCAACGGGAATTACCATCGAAGCAGCAATTGTTTACTCCGGTCTTAAAGTGCCTTTTATTACGAGTAAAAAAATCGAAGTTCCTGTTCCACCAAGATTTAAGCTTTTAAAAACTGAAAATCTCGAAGTGAAGTTATTTAAGAAGAAAGTCACAGCAGACTTTTTTCTGGAGCTTATCAATGAAGGAAAGAATCTGTCATTGGATGTTCATGATATCCAGTACAAGTTAACAGTTGGCGATGATTTTACAACGAAGGGAAAATACAGGGATATTTCTCTCAGACCACAATCATCTCAAATCCTGAAATTTCCTGCAAATGTTAATTTACTTCAGCCTGGGAAAACCATTATGAAAATAATACGGGATGAAGATCGCTTGCCATTTCGGGTGATGCTTAGTGGTTATATGGACGTGGGTAAGATGAAACGCATTCCCGTTGTGATCTTTGCTTCAGGTAAACTTGAAATAGTGAACGAGGTAAAAAACAAGGCAAAGAAGAAATTGAAAAGAGAGCAGAAAAAAGAGAAACGCCAGGATAAACGGGACGACCGAAAAGAGGCGAGGGAGGAAAAAAGAGAAGAGCGGAAGAAGGAATAAATAAAATTTTTCCTTGTGTGCTTCGTGTTCTTAGTGGTTTAATGAACCACGAGGGGCACGAAGTGCACGAGAAGTTTTTTTGCACTTTTCAACGGAGTCTACCAAACAAATGCCTCTTCATGAAACCAATTATCCTGAACCCGGAGTGTTTGTTCAATCACATCGCGTGCGCATCCTTTTCCACCAAAATAAGGAGATTGATAATGTGAAATATGTTTTATTTCGATAGCTGCATCCTGTGGACAAGCGGCCATTCCAACCAGCTGCATGACTTGATAATCGGGAAGATCATCCCCCATATAAAGTACTTCCTGGTCTTTGAATCCGTGTTTTTCCTTTAATTGCTGGTAAATCTGTACTTTATGAGACGAACGTAAATGTACTTCCGTAACCCCCAAATGGATTAAACTTGTTTTCACATCTTCCGAATTTCCTCCGGTAATAACAAATACTTTATATCCTTTTTTTACGGCATACTGAATCGCATAACCGTCTTTTGAATTCAGTCCGCGTAAAAGTTCTCCGTGATATGGATAAACAGTTCCGTCTGTTAAAACACCATCAATATCAAAGATAAACGTAGAAATATCATTTAAGCGCTCCTTGTAGCTAATCATCTTATTTGTGGTGTTTGATAATACTCTTGGTTAATGTTTGATAGATGTTTTTCTGATCCGGATCTAATAATTCCAAATGCTTTTTTATCGTACTCTGATCATTGCGTACTGCCGGACCGGTTAAAATATCGTGTGGATTATTCGTTTGAATTTTCTCCATTGTTTGATTGATCAAGGGTTTCAACCAATCAAATTCAATTTGATGTTCTTCGCAATAATGAGCGGCCAAATCAATAATGTGATTCGTAAAATTATTGGCAAATACTGCCGCCACGTGTAAATACTGACGTTTGTCTTCTGATAGTTCAATTGCATTTCCACTAAACTCTTTGGCAAGTTTCATCAGGAAAGCATTGAATTTTGAGTCCTTAGCCTCAATAAAAAGAGGCAAACCTTGCCAGTGAATACTTTGATCCGCTTTAAAGCTTTGCAAAGGATAGAATGTTCCTACGGGATATTTTGTTTGAAGGTGATTTAAGTTCACTGTTCCGGAAACAGAAACCACAGGAGCATATTTCGAAACGAGTTGAATCATATCAATCATCGTGTTGTCATTCACTGTGCAAAACACGATGTCAAAGTCAATAAATTCCTTGAAATCATTGGTGAATTGAACATCCCTCACATTCAATGAAGCAGGTAAATTGTTTCCTGAACGAGAATAAACAGTCAAATGAGTATGTCCTAATTCGATCAGTCGCTGGAGAAAATGAAATCCTACATTTCCCATTCCTACAATTCCAATTTTTAATTTCTGGCTCATGTTCCAAAGTTAAAATTATTCATGATTTGATTAACCACATAGCTACATAGGTCACATAGTTTTTTGATTCAAATAAGATTAATCCAATGAATCCATATTTTAAAGACTTTAGAATGAAACATACTATTCAGTAATTTTTGATCTATGTTTTCTATGTATCTATGTGGTAAAAAAAAGGCGACTCTTTCGAACCGCCTTATCTCTTATTTTCCGTGACACTGTTTGTATTTCTTTCCGCTTCCACAAGGACAAGGATCATTTCGACCTATTTTAGGCTCTGTTGAAACGATCGGTTGTTGTTTCTCGCGTTGCGGTGCTGAATTGCGCATGGCTTCATCATATCCTTCACTTCCGCTGAAACGAGGCATTTCAGTACTGGATGACGTTGATTCGATTTGCGCTTTTTCATAGTTGTTTTGAGCAACTTCTTTGTTGGTTGTTTTAATGTCATCCAACTGATCTCTTGGAACGTCTGCTTTCACTAAGAATTCAACAGTTTCATTACTCAAACGTGCGTTCATTGCTTTGAACAATTCAAACGACTCCAATTTGTAGATTAGCAATGGATCTTTTTGTTCGTAAACCGCTTGCTGAACCGAAGTACGCAAATCATCCATTTCACGTAAGTGTTCTTTCCACTCGTTGTCGATCATTCCCAACACAATGTTGCGTTCCAATGCACTCGGTACAGATGCTCCGTTTGATTCGTAAGCTTCTTTTAGGCTCACAACCAAAGGCATTGTTTTTACACCATCTGTAATAATGAATTGGATATTTTGATATTGAGACATGGTCTCGAAAACATGCTTGATCTGAGGCATGGAAATTTCTGCCAAACGCTTATTCTTATCGTTGTAATATTCCATTACTCCATCATACAAGTCATTTACCAAATCATCGTATTTTGCAGATTTGAATTGTTCCTCAGAAACAGGAGAATCCATTCCAACAATGCGTATCATGTCCAGATTGAAGTTTTCGTAAGAACCACCATGCTGATGAGCAGTTACCAATCCTTCAATTACATCGTAGAACATATTTGAAACGTCTACTCCTAAGCGGTCTCCAAATAGTGCATTGTGACGTTTTTTATAAATTGCTTTACGTTGTGCATTCATTACGTCATCGTATTCCAATAAACGTTTACGAACACCAAAGTTGTTTTCCTCTACTTTCTTCTGAGCACGCTCAATGGATTTAGAAACCATTCCGTGTTGAATAACTTCACCTTCTTTCAATCCAAGACGGTCCATGATTTTTGCAATACGCTCAGAACCAAATTTACGCATCAAATCATCTTCCAAAGAAACGAAGAAACTAGATGTACCCGGATCTCCCTGACGACCAGAACGACCACGTAACTGTCTGTCTACACGACGTGAATCATGTCGTTCCGTACCAATGATTGCCAAACCTCCGGCCTCTTTCACACCTTCACCTAATTTGATATCGGTACCACGACCAGCCATGTTTGTTGCAATCGTTACAGCTCCTGCTTTACCGGCATTTGCTACAATTTCAGCTTCTTTTTGGTGATATTTGGCATTCAATACCTGATGAGGAATATTACGCATTTTCAACATACGGCTCAATAACTCAGAGATCTCAACAGTTGTTGTACCAACCAATACAGGTCTTCCGGCCTCAACCAATTTGTTTACTTCGTCAATTACTGCAGCATATTTTTCACGTGCAGTTTTGAAAACCATATCGTTGTCATCCTTACGTGTAATCGGACGATTGGTAGGAACTACCACCACATCCAATTTGTAAATATCCCAGAATTCTTTAGCTTCTGTTTCAGCAGTACCCGTCATACCCGCCAACTTGTGGTACATACGGAAGTAATTCTGAAGAGTAACAGTTGCGTATGTTTGTGTAGCTGCTTCTACGGTTACATTTTCTTTTGCTTCAATCGCTTGGTGTAATCCGTCAGAATAACGACGACCCTCCATGATACGACCTGTTTGCTCATCAACGATCTTGATCTTATTTTCCATGATGACATATTCCACCTCTTTTTCAAAAAGGGTATATGCTTTCAATAATTGGGAAACAGAGTGAATGCGCTCCGATTTAATAGTATAATCACGAATCAACACTTCTTTTTGACTTGCAAAATCTTCTTTTTCCAGATTTTGTTTTTGCAAACGCGTAATCTCCGTTGAAATATCCGGCATTACAAAGAAGTTACGATCCTCGTTTCCTGAAATCAAGTCGATTCCTTTTTCCGTTAATTCAACCGTATTTTGTTTCTCATCAATGACGAAGAACAATTCTACGTCGATCTTCTTCATTTGCTTTCCTTGCTCAGCCATGTATTGATTCTCTACTTTTTGCAAGTGAGATTTAATACCCGGTTCTGATAGGAATTTATGTAGAGCTTTGTTTTTTGGTAAACCGCGGTGAGCACGCAATAACGCAACTCCTCCTTGTTCCAATGCTGTTTTTTGATCAAGTCCTTCAACAGTTCCTCCATTAATGACAGTCAGCAATTTCTTAGCGTCAGCCAAAGCCTGATTTACATATTTACGTTGTTCTTCAACAATCAATTCAACACGTGGTTTCAATTCGTAGAATTCGTGTTGATCTCCTTTTGGTGTTGGACCTGAAATGATCAATGGAGTACGTGCATCATCAATCAATACTGAATCGACCTCATCGACAATTGCAAAGTGGTGTTTTCGTTGAACCAAATCTTCCACAGCACTTGCCATGTTATCACGCAAGTAGTCGAAACCAAATTCGTTGTTCGTTCCGAAAGTAATATCCGCCATGTAAGCTTCTCTGCGAGATTCTGAGTTTGGCTGGTGTTTGTCAATACAATCTACCGTTAAACCGTGGAATTGGTATAAAGGTCCCATCCATTCAGAGTCACGTTTTGCCAGGTAGTCATTCACCGTTACCACATGAACTCCTTTTCCTGATAAGGCATTTAAGTAAACAGGAAGCGTTGCAACCAATGTTTTACCTTCACCCGTTTGCATCTCAGCGATATTTCCTCTGTGCAATACGGCTCCACCCATTAGCTGAACATCGTAATGAACCATTACCCATTCAACTGCAGCTCCGGCAGCAGTCCATTTGTTACTCCAAATTGCTTGATCACCTTCAATGGTGATTCCATCTTTTTTGGTAGCAAGTGTTTTATCTAATTCTGTTGCTGTTACAGTCAACTGACCATTTACAGCCCAGCGTCTTGCAGTTTCTTTTACTACAGCAAATGCTTCAGGTAGGATTTCCTCCAATACCTTTTCAATGATCACATTTACTTCTTTTTCCTTTGCATCGATGCTTTCATAGATCGCTTCTTTTTGATGCAAGGGCATATTAATATCATTTGCTTTATGAGTTAAGTCCGCAACTTCTGCTTCCAAACCTGCAATAGCATCCTGAACTTTTTGTTTGAACTTAGCTGTTCTACCACGTAATGCATCGTCAGAATCGGTTTGCACACTAGCGTATATGTCAGCAACTTGCTGAATAACAGGTTGATATTTTTTCTGGTCAGTAGCTGACTTATCGCCTAAGATTTTCTTTAAAATTCCTCCTAACATGGTGTTTATTATAAATCGAAGCCAAAAATAATGAAATTCCCGATGCTTCTTAGATTAATGCTTGCTCTCTGTCATAAATTATTCCAAAATTAGTTAAACTGACAGATTGTCGGAAACGTACAAAAAATGTCAGTTAAACACGTTTATTAAAAGGATGTAAAACTACCTTGTGAACGAATCAGTATAAAACTTTTGGTAGATCATTCGGTAATACATATTTTCACGCAAAATTTAATTACCTATATTTTTCTATGAAAAAACTAATTCTTGCTCTTCCGGTTCTTGCGATAGTTCTGGTTTCATGTAAAAAAGACTATTCTTGTTCTTGCACAGACACAGATGTTGATAATGGTACAACAGAAGTGACAATGTACAACTACAAGGTTGAGGGCGCTACAAAAAAACAAGCTCAGGTAGCGTGTAATGAGGCAACTGTTACTTATATTGACGGCGCTGATTCGTACAAAACAAAATGTGACTTAAGTAAATAATCATCAAATCATTAAATCTGAAAATTATGAAAAAATTAGTGGTTGCTGTCGCATTGATCAGCTTGGCATTGGTTTCCTGCAAAAAAGATTACTCCTGCACATGTAATACTACAGGAGTGAATTATTACGATTCTAATTCAGATGGTCAGGAAGAAGCTCATCCTTATGGATATACCTACAATATTAAAATTGAGGATGCAAATAAAACACAGGCTGTTGCTGCATGTAATGAAGCAACGATCAAAGGACAAGATGGTCAGGACACTGACGAATCAAGCTGCAAATTATCTAAATAACCCACCAAATAATTTTAACAGTATGAAAAAATCAATCATTGCTATTGCGCTAGTTGGAATGGCTTTAGTTTCCTGTAAAAAGGATTATTCATGTACTTGTAACGAATCGGGAGTAAATTATTACGATACTGATTTCGATGGTGTGGATGAAGCTCATTCCTATGCAAATACATCTAATTTTAAGGTGGAAGGTGCAACAAAGACACAAGCAATAGCAGCGTGTAATGAAGCAACGATCAAAGAACAGGATGGTTTAGATACTTACGAATACAAGTGTAATCTTTCTAAATAAAAAGAAGAAAATCTATTCTGATGCCGGTACTGTCTTTTTGACGAACCGGCATTTTTTTTATTCTGATCCTGGCATTTCAAACCTTAAAAATCAATTGCTGAATTCTAATTTCTTCATTCTGCATTTGCGGTAAAATATGTATCTTTGCGCCATGCAAGAAATGATCCTTATCCTTGATTTTGGTTCGCAATACACCCAGTTGATTGCGAGAAGAGTACGTGAATTGAATGTTTATTGTGAAATCCATCCTTGGAATAAAATCCCTGAATTGGATGCACATGTGAAAGGTGTGATTTTGTCCGGAAGTCCTTTTTCGACAAGAGACCCTGAATCTCCAAAACCAGATTTAAGTGCGATTAAAGGAAAATATCCTTTGCTAGGAGTGTGTTTTGGGGCGCAATACATGGCTCAAAACTTTGGAGGAGAAGTTCTTCCTTCAACTATCCGGGAATACGGTCGTGCAAATCTTTCTTTTGTAGATAGTTCAAATGAATTGGTGGCTGGAATGTCAACAGGTTCACAAGTTTGGATGAGTCACGGAGATACCATTAAGAACGTTCCGGATTCGTATCAGATTATTGCTTCAACAAAAGATGTACAAGTTGCAGGATATGCCATTAAAGGAGAAACTACCTATGGAATTCAATTCCATCCGGAAGTTTACCATTCCCTTGAAGGGGCAATCTTACTGAAGAATTTTATCGTTGAAATTTGTGGATGTTCTCAAAACTGGACACCGGATTCATTTGTAGAAAGTACGGTAGAAGAATTAAGATCCAAATTAGGAAATGATAAAGTGATTCTAGGGCTTTCCGGAGGAGTAGATTCTTCGGTAGCAGCTATGTTGCTTCACAAAGCAATTGGAGATCGTTTACATTGTATTTTCGTAGATAACGGATTGTTGCGCAAAAATGAGTTTGATTCCGTTTTGGAAAGCTATAAAGGTTTAGGTTTGAATGTAAAAGGAGTCGACGCTTCTTCCGATTTCTACAAGGCCCTATCAGGATTGACAGATCCGGAATTAAAACGCAAGGCAATCGGAAAAGTATTCATAGATGTATTTGATGCCGAATCAAAGTTGGTAACAGATGCGAAGTGGTTAGGACAAGGAACCATTTATCCGGATGTCATTGAATCCGTTTCTGTCAATGGAGGTCCTTCGCAAACAATTAAATCTCACCACAATGTGGGAGGTTTACCAGATTATATGAAATTACAAGTGGTTGAACCTTTGAGATTGTTATTCAAAGACGAGGTAAGACGTGTTGGTAGATCACTGGATTTGCCTGAAAACATATTAAATAGACACCCTTTCCCCGGACCAGGACTCGGAATCCGTATTTTGGGAGAAGTAACTTCAGAGAAAGTGCGCATTTTGCAAGAAGTAGACGCCATTTTCATTGATGGATTGAAAGAACATGGTTTGTACAATGATGTGTGGCAAGCCGGAGCAATTTTCTTACCGATTCAATCTGTTGGAGTTATGGGGGATGAAAGAACGTACGAAAATGCGGTTGCTCTGAGAGCAGTAAGCTCTACTGATGGGATGACGGCTGATTGGTGTCATTTGCCTTATGAGTTCCTTGCATTGATCTCTAATAAAATTATTAATCAGGTGAAAGGAATTAATCGTGTAACGTACGACATTAGTTCTAAGCCACCAGCAACCATTGAGTGGGAATAATACTGGCACAACTCTTGGATTAACGAACCTTATTTTTTAAGATATGAAGTACTTCATTTTAGTCTGTGTACTTGCCTTTTCAAAAGGAATGTTTGCTCAGGTCGATACAAAAGACTGGGTTTACGAATATTCCAATGGAAAGAAGTATGCAGTCCATATTGCTCAAGCCGGGAATACCCTGTGGGGAATTCATACCACATACAATGTTCCGGTAGACGATATCGTTGCTGCGAATCCCGGAATTGAAAAAGGAGTGAAAGAAGGTTATCGCTACTTAATTCCGCTTGGAGGGGCTGATATGAAAGTTCAGAGCGGTACAATTGTTCGTGAACACGTTGTTGAAAAAGGTGAAACTGCCTTTTCAATTGCAAAAAAATACAATTCTTCTGTTGACGATTTATTGAAGTACAATCCGGGAATTGATAAGGGCTTGAAAGTAGGGCAGGTGTTGAAAGTAATTATTACCCCAACAACTGAAACGATCCCACCGAAACAGGCCGATAAACCCGCTGTAACTGCACCATCTATTACATTTACGGATACCGTTTTAGTTTATGAGGTAAAGACAAGTGAAACTTTGTATACAATTTCTAAACGGTTCATGGTTCCGGTAAACGAGCTTCAGAAATTCAACAATCTGAAATCTTCGAATATCAAATCCGGAGATGTATTGCGAATTCCTTTGAAAAAAGAGAATGTGAAGCAAGTTCAGATTCGTGAAGTTCAGCCAAAAGAAGACGTTCGAAAAGTGGATGAGACACTGATCTTTAAATCAAAGACGAAATATAACATTGCCGTATTGTTGAGTTTTGGATTGAATGATAAATCCGGAAATTCAGCATTGAAAAATCTGGCTACTGAGTTTTATATGGGCGTTGAGTTGGCTGCAGATTCTTTAGAAAAACTAGGCTTTGACGCAACAATCAAAGTGATTGATATTCCTTTGGATTCCATTGGAATAATGAAGGTTCTGAATACAGCAGAAATGAAAGGAATGGACTTGATTTTCGGTCCATTGGTTCCGCAAAGTGCAGATATAGTCGGAAGATGGTGTGGGCAGCAAAAAATCCGGATGGTTTGTCCTTCTGCTTGTAACAGCTCCCTTTTGAAGAGCAATCCTTATATCTATGCTTCGGTTACAACTGACATGACCCAGCAAGAAGTATTGGCAAAGTATACGATTGATCAATTTAAAACCGCTCAGATTATCTTAATCAATCCAGGAAATTCAAAAGATCAGGAATTGTTTGATGCGTATAGAAAACGATTCATCGAGCTTTCCAAAAAGAATGGAAATATCAAGTTGATCGAAGCAAAACTATCCGATTTTACCACCTTTATTCGTAAAAGTGGCGAGTCGGTGGTGGTTTTTCCTTCACGTGATAAAGGAAACGTGATAAGCTTTATTAATTCATTACATAAAGCGGTCGGAAAATCACCGAATGCAGATGTAACTGTGCTTGGAGTAAAAGAATGGGGCGGTTTTGATGATGTTTCAGGATATTATAAAACAAAATACAAGATTACCTGGGCTTCTTCCAGTGATTTAAATTATTCATTGCCCGATACGCAGACTTTGCTTCGTTTGTATCGCAAAAAATTTAGAGCTGATATGAATAAAGCCGGAGCTCATGGCTTTGATGTGGTTTATTATTTTACCAAGACTCTTTTGATGAAAGAAGATGTTTCAAGTGAAGTAATCAATGCTTTTGACTTGAAGGCTGTAACAACAGGTGGAGGGTATGAGAACCAATCATGCTTTATTTTAAAGCACGAGGATTATCAATTAATTCGAGTTGGAGTTTTCTATGAATAAGGAAACAATTGGACAAGAATTTCGCGCATTGCAATTGTTTATTTGCAATGAATTGGAGCGAGTTGACGGAACTGGAAAGTTTTCAGAAGATGCATGGGAACGCGCAGAAGGTGGCGGTGGTAAAACACGCACCATTCGAAACGGTTCGGTGATAGAAAAGGGAGGTGTTGCTTTTTCGGAAGTTTATGGTCCCGTATCAGAAGAAATGAAAACCCAACTGAAATTGGATGGAAATCACTTCTATGCGACAGGGGTTTCAATTGTTTTACATCCCAATAATCCACATGTTCCGATTATTCATATGAATGTGCGTTATTTCGAATTGGATAACGGAATTCATTGGTTTGGTGGAGGAATTGATCTGACTCCGCATTATGTGATTCATGAACAAGCCATTTTGTTCCATAAGAAGTTGAGAGCGGTTTGCAATAAATATGACGAATTATTCTACCCGAAATTTAAAGAATGGGCAGATGAATATTTTTACTTACCACATAGATCTGAAACGCGTGGTATTGGTGGTATTTTCTTTGACCATTTGAATAATCACTTTCAACTGAATAAAGAACAACTATTCCGTTTTTGCGTGGATCTGGGAGAAAGTTTCCCGTTCTTATACGAAGAGCAAGCGGAATTGGGAAAAAACAAACCAGTTACTGAGTCGGAAAAACAATGGATGAATTACCGAAGAGGTCGTTATGCCGAGTTTAATTTGGCATTCGACAGAGGTACTAAGTTTGGTTTGTATTCCGGTGGAAGGACAGAATCTATTTTGATGAGCATGCCACCAATCGCTGAATGGGAATATAATTATCAACCCGACGAAAACTCCTTGGAAGGACAAACTTTAAGTTACCTGAAGGAGAAACACAGCTATTTTTAAAGACTAAAGATTATAGACGCAAGACAATAGACTAAAATTACGTCTTAAGTCTATCGTCTTTCATCTAAGGTCTTTTTCCTTTTCAATTCCACATTCTCCATTTTGGCTGTTTTAAAATTCAAGAATTAGCTCTCTTTTTGTAAATATCTTTAAGATTCCTTCAATAGCTGTTATTTTTAACAAAATCAATTTAATTAATAGGCAACTATCACTTCATTCTTACGTAACTTTGATATGTCAATTTAATAATTGAATTAAATGATCTTGAAGAAAAATTATTTTAAGCTGATGCTGTTCAGTTTGATACTTACAACCAGTGCCGCTTATTCTCAAATGCAGCCTGCCTGTCCTAATGCCAATTTTGCACAAGGAGGATTTAACAATTGGACCGCTTTTACGGGAGATTATACTAATCCCTTTGCATTACCAGGAGTGGTAAGTGGAAGGCATACTATTATCAGTACTCCGGGAATTGATCCTTATTCATGTGGTGGTCTACAAATCCTTCCTCCGGGATCATTTGTTGTGGCGCGGGTAGGAAATAATGCAACCAATGCTGAGGCTGAGGCTATCAGGTATACGATGCCAATTACAGTAGATAATTCCTTGTTGATTTACAAGTATGCTGCCGTTCTTGAGAATCCAACTGGTCATGCACCGAATGAACAACCTCGATTGAGTATTAAAGTATTGGATCAGGCAGGAAATGAAATTGGTGGAGCATGTGGCGTTTATGACGTATATGGAGGACAACCAGGACAAAACTTTCAAGTGTGTGGTGATATCACGTGGTTGAATTGGTCAACAGCAGCTTTAGATTTGTCTGCGTTTTTGGGACAAACTATCCAAATTGAATTTGCGACAAGAGACTGTAGTCTTTCCGGACATTTCGGATATGCTTATGTTACAATGAGCTGCCAACCTTTGAAATTGACTGTTCAATATTGTGCAGGAAGCAATAACGCTGTTCTAACAGCACCAACAGGTTTTAGTAGTTATTTGTGGAGCAACGGAGCAACAACTCCTTCCATTACAATCCCGAACCCGGTTACCGGAACAACTTATTCCTGTCAGCTGACGACGATCACAAATACGGGGTCGTGTTCTGTTTCAGTTGATGTGGACGTAGAACCAACGATTGTGCAACCCAATTATACCTATACTCAAAATTGCGGGCAGTTGAATGTACAATTCACCAATGCATCAACGGTAAATAACAATGCCATTGTAGCCAATCTTTGGAATTTCGGAGACAATACAATAGCTACTCAATCCAGTCCGAATCATACTTATGCCACACCAGGTGTATATAATGTACGTTTGATTTCTTTCGAAACGGCTGGTTGTAAAGACACGATTATTCAACAGGTAACAGTTAAGTCTATTCCTACGGCTGATTTTTCCATTCCAAATACCTGTGCTTTAGCTCCTGTAACAGTGACTAATGCTTCAACCGATTTGATTAATCAAAGTTTGACCTATTCTTGGGACTTCGGTGATGGAACACCGTTAGAAACTGCTGTAAATCCGACACATGTTTATCAAACCGCAGGAACTTATACGATTACTTTGATTGCTACAAATGCAGATGGATGTACACATACACGTGTAAAAAATATTACGGTTTATGCTTTGCCACCTGTTGAAGCGGGAATCGACCAGCAGCTTTGTCCTTACACAACGATGACTTTGATCGGTTCAGGAGCCATTTCTTATACTTGGAATAATGGAGCCGTAAACGGAACACCTTTTACCCCTTCAGTAGATGGTAAATACATTGTAACAGGAACCGATGGGAACGGATGTCAGAATAAAGACTCATTGATGGTTACCTTTTTACCTGCACCGGTTATTTCCGCAGGACCAGATGTAACAGTCTGTGAGAATACTTCTGTTACGTTTACCGGAACAGGTGCAGCAACAACTTATACTTGGGACAACGGGATTACTGATGGACAAGCTTATGTTCCTGCAGTAGGAACTTATACGATCGTTTTACATGGATACGATGCTTCCAATTGTTTCGGTTTGGATACGGTTGTTTTATTGGTTAATCCATTGCCAATCGTAAATGCCGGACCGGATCAGATTATTTGTGAAGGATCTTCAACGGTTGTTTCAGGTTCCGGAGCTGCTACTTATGCGTGGGATAACGGAGTTACTGATAATGTTCCTTTTTCACCGGTGAGTGATTTGACTTATACCGTTACTGGAACTTCCACCGCAGGATGTACCAACACAGATCAGGTACTCGTTTCAATTGAAGAACCGGTCATTTTCCAGATCGATTTGGAATCAGGGCCAGCGTGTGAACCTTATACCGCAACAATTTTTAATAATTCTACCGGAACACCAAGTGCGAATACTCAATGGGTTTTTGGAGATGGAAATACCTTGTCGAGCTTAAATGATACGGTTACAAATCTATATGAAAATCAAGGTTGTTATGATGTTAGCATCACTTCAACAACTGCATTGGGTTGTATCTGGACGCAAAGTTATCCTAGTTTTATTTGTGTTTATCCGAATCCAAATGCAAACTTCACGGCTAATCCGGGTGTAATCTCTGTGATTTCCCCTGAATCGAATATGGTGAATACATCTACAGGAGCAACGCAGTACATTTGGAATTTTGGCGACGGAACAGAAGTATCCAATGATTTTAGTCCAACGCATACTTTTGTAGTTGAACCGGAACAAAATTTCCAAGTAACATTGATCGCAATTTCTGAACACGGTTGTGTAGATTCAATTACGAAGGTGATATTAATGGAAAAAGGTGTAATTTTGTATGCCCCGAATTCATTTACACCGGATGGAAATCAATTCAATCCTGTTTTCCTGCCGATTGTTACTTCGGGAGTAGATAGAAACCAATACGAATTAGTAGTCTTCAACAGATGGGGTGAAGTTGTTTTTGAAACAACGGATACGCTGGAAGGTTGGGATGGGACATATAAAGGAATTGCTTGTAAAGAAGGAATGTACTCGTGGAAAATCAAGTACAAGACTTCATCAAGTGATGAAAAAAGGGAGCAATTGGGACACGTGAATTTATTACGTTAACTACTTACTTCCGACTAACAAATTCGATTATTTGTTATTAATAAAATTCAAACCCAAAAAGAAAGGGAGTCCGTTTAGGCTCCCTTTCTTCTTTTTAGTTCTTCTTTGATTAATTTCAATTCCCTTCCTGTTTGTCCTTTCACCGAAGTATTTTCATCTGCTCGCCTGAAAAGATAAGGAATCACTTCTTTTACCGGTCCGTACGGAACGTATTTGGCTACGTTGAATCCTTTTGAGGCTAGTGTGTATGAAATGTGATCACTCATTCCTAATAGCTGCGCAAAATAAATACGTTTATCTGTTTTATCAATTCCTTTTTTCTCAATCAGCTCTGCTAAATATGCTGAAGAATCTTCGTTATGGGAACCGGCACATAAAGCCATTTGAGAGAAGTTTTCGGCTTCAGTCAAAAACTCCAGTGCTTTATCATAATCCACATCACACGTTTTTTTGTCCGGTTGAATAGGAGAGGGATAGTTATTTTCTGTAGCTCTTTTTCTTTCTTTTTCCATATAAGCACCACGAACTAGCTTCACTCCGTATTGTACGTTTTCAGCTTTTGCCCAAGCAATACTTTCTTTCAGAAAAGCTAAACGATCGTGACGATACATTTGAATCGTATTGAATACGATTGCACGCTCTTTATTGTATTTCAGCATCATTTCATGAGTGATCCGATCAATCACATCCTGAATCCAGCTTTCTTCTGCATCAATAAAAACAGGAACTGATGCGTCAAATGCTTCTTTACAAATGCGATCAACACGTTCTACTGTGTCCTGATATTCTTTCAATTCGCTTTCCGAGATGTTCTCAATTCCTGAATTAGTCAATTCCAACAAACCGAATCGGGCAATCCCTGTAATTTTAAAAACCGCAAATGGAATTCCCGGATTGCCTTTTGCTTTGTGAATGGTGGCGATGATTTCTTTTGTTGTATATTCAAAATCTTCCGCACTGGTTTTTCCTTCAACCGAATAATCCAAAATAGTACCTACATGGTTTTTCCACATCGTATCTATTGTTGAAGTGCACTCCTCAATGGTTTCTCCTCCGCAGAATTGCTTAAAGATGGTTGCTTTAATCATTCCTTTGATCGGAAGACCCATATTCAAACCAAATCGAGCAAGTCCTTTTCCGGATTTTACTAAGAATGGACTTGCCATAACAGAAAAAAGAAAATGTGCTCGTTTCAAATCCTTATTAGACTTATGTTTGAACGCAATTTCAGTGTTATTAAAAGATATCATGTGGCAAAATTAATCGCTTTCTAGTATTTTTGTTCACCTTTAATCTGAATTTATTTGTTACATCATAGAAATTAGTGCTTTGAAAAAAATAAAATGTAATTCTTATACAGTGGAAGTTGGTAATCTGGAGCTTTCTTCTTTCCCTGCGTTGCTTCATGAATCTTATAAAGATGTTCGGAAAGTTATTGTTGTAGATGAGAATACACATGATTTTTGTTTGGAGTATTTATTGACTGCTTTTCCAACATTAGAAGATGCAGAAGTGATCTTATTGCCAACCGGTGAAGAAAATAAAGTGATGGAAGTTTGTTTTCAGGTACTGGAGGCACTGTCTGATTACGAAATTGTTCGCTCTGACTTGGTAATTACGCTTGGTGGCGGAGTGGTAAGTGATATGGGAGGTTTCATAGCATCCATTTATAAGCGTGGTTTGCCTTGTGTTCATATTCCAACTTCTTTGATGGGAATGGTGGATGCTGCTATTGGAGGGAAAACCGGAATTGATCTGGGAAATTTTAAGAATCAAATAGGAACATTCTACGATCCGATTGCTGTTTATGTAGATCAACGTTTTTTGGCAACATTACCGGAAGAAGAATGGAGAAGCGGGTTTGCTGAAGTTTTGAAACACGCATTGATTGCGGATAAAAAAGAATGGGACAGATTGATAGCGAGTAAGCAGGATGAACTGTTTTCTGAAGGAAGTATAAAGACAATCCTGGAGAAATCGATCGCAACTAAAGCGAAAGTGGTCAATGAGGATCCAACGGAGAAAGGAAAACGCAAGTCTTTGAATTTTGGTCATACGATTGGTCATGCAATTGAAGGATATTATTTGGATCTGAATCCAATGCCTCATGGAAATTGCGTTGCGCTTGGAATCATTGCAGAAGCCTTCTTATCGAATCAAAAAGGCACCTTAGAGACTGAAGAGTTGAATGAAATTGTTCAGGTGATGATGGCTCTGTATCCTTGTCCGGAAGATTTATTGACAGGAGTTGGAATCATGCTTGAGTTGATGAAAAACGATAAGAAAAATGATCAACAAGGAATACGTACTTGTTTTTTAAATCGGATTGGGGAGGCTTCATGGAATCATTTGATTGATGAGAATGATATTAAGGCAGCATTTAATTATTTGTACCAGGCGTATTATAAGAATTAATTACGAATTACGTCCAGATGGCTATCGGGATACGAATTAATTTTCGCTTCCCCCTAATTGTTTATTGATAATCAATTTGTTACAGTGTTTTTTGTGTAGCCAAACTTGAAGTCGGTTCGCTATTTAGCGAATTAGCGAATTTACGTTTTGACTTGGAGGCATTGAGAAGTTTCTGTAATGATTGATTATATTTCGATCTGCTGTTGAGGTTCGGAATGAAAAGATTTTATGTAACGAATTCGCAATTATTTTTTAAGTTCCAATAACTTCGACTTGATTTTTTCCAGTTTATCAATCAAAACTTCGTTCTGATTTCCATCAGCAATACTCTTTTCCCCTGATTTCAAAGCTTTTTTGGCTCCGTCTAGTGTGTATCCCTGTTCTTTTACCAGTTGGTAAATCTTGTTAAAATACTCGATATCTTTTACAGTGAATAAACGATTCCCTTTTTTATTTTTCTTGGGCTGAATCATGGTGAATTCTTTTTCCCAAAACCTTATTAGTGAAGTGTTTACATCAAATATAGCAGCAACCTCTCCAATGGAGTAATATAACTTGGTTAATACGATATTTTCTAATTTACTCAAGACCAATCATTTTGATTCTGTGAAAATAATGATAATTTTGCACCGTCAGAAATATTATGTCTTTAAAAACTTACATATTTTCGATAGCTGTAATTCTAACGAGTAACGCGCTTCAGGCGCAAACAGCTATAGGTTCTTTACCTCAAAAGAGTCAGGTGTCACCTGACACCCTGTCGAAGCAGGCTGCAACATCCGCTTCACAAGCAATTACTTCCAATGATTCGGCTCCAAAGATCAATAAACAGGTAGAAGAAATTATCCAATTCGCCAAGCGTTTTTTAGGAACTCCATACCATTATGCGGGTTCTACGCCATCAGGTTTTGATTGTAGTGGTTTTATTTACTACGTAATGGGCAACTTCGGAATGCGTTTATCTCGCTCCAGCCCCGGAATTGCTGAATTTGGAAAAACCGTGAAATTATCTGAACTACAGCCCGGTGATTTAATGTTCTTTAAAGGACGAAACACACGTGCTGCCGGTGTTGGACACGTTGCAATGGTGGTAGAAGTGAAAGCGGGTGTGATCAAGTTTATTCACAGTTCGACTTCAAGAGGAGTAATTATTGACACGTTTAACAATAGTGGATATTACGTTCCGCGTTATCTAAAAGCAAAACGGTTGGATTACGGAGGAATTGCTCCTAAGAACTAGTGTTTGGATTTCACCGTCTTTAGGTGCCAAAGCAGGTAAACAATGCAAAGAAACGCCATTGCTGCACCAAACAAAAACACATTCCAAATTGATTTTAAGTTGTTTTGATACCACAAGTTGGTGACCAAAGCTCCACTAAGAATCCCGAATTCAAGGGCAATGAACATTGTTCCGGTTCCACGGCCTCGTCTGTTTTTAGGAGATAAATCTGCTGTCCATGCAAAAATGGTGGGTGAAATAATTCCTGTGGCAATCCCGAAAATAATGGAAGCAATGTAATACCAGGTTTCTGTTTTTGACATTCCTATCAGGATCATGGAAATACATAGGATTACCATTCCGACAGCCAACGTTTCTCTTCGACCATAGGTATCGGATACTTTTCCTGTTACCAATCGAATTAAAATTGTTGCCATGACGTAAAAAATGAAGAATGCGCCCTTGTTCTCAATGTGCAAATGATCCGAGATATCAGGAGATAAAACCAGGATGATTCCGGAACACATTGCAGAAAGGAACATAACAATTGCAACCGGAATGACGCTTGGTTCAATAATTTCATCCGAATTGATCTTCAGGTTATCCCACTGAAATTTTGAAGTTTTGGCCAGGGTTTCTTTTACATTGAAAAACAAAATATAAGATAGAGCCGTGAACAAAGCTGCGGTGAAAAAGAGTGCATCGCGATTTCCTATCTCCACAATGAAACTGGAAAGCCCTTGTCCGATTCCCATTCCGATTGAAATAAATGTTCCCCAAAGTCCCATTCCAAAACCGCGTTTGTCTTCTGGCAGAATATCGGTAATCAATGCAGTTGCACCGGTTGGAAAGAATCCAACACTGAATCCATGCAGAAAGCGGAGCAGTAATAAAAACCAGGCTGCAAATGCAAAGGTGTAAAGGGAGCAAACGATTACAGAGATCAGCAATCCAATCAACATCACTTTTTTACGCCCGATAATGTCTGATAGTTTACCTGAGAAAGGTCTTGTAAAACCTGCCGAGATGGTAAACAATCCAATGATTAATCCTTTTAAACCGGGAGAACCAAGATCGGTTAAAAATGCGTTCATTTCCGGAATTACGATGTTGTAACTCGTTGTAAAAAGAAGCATGGAGAAGCTTAACTTCCAAAAGTTGGAGCTGTATGTTTTCAAGATAAGGTAAAATTAACAAACTCTTTTGTTGAACAGGCAATCCGGATTTTAAAACTTCACGTATTTTTGATAAAAAGAATCGATGATAAAAGAAGCCACATTGGGTGCTGGATGTTTTTGGTGCATTGAGGCATGTTATAAAGATCTAAAAGGAATTGTTTCCGTTACTTCCGGCTATGCGGGCGGGCATGTAGACAATCCGACGTACAAACAAATTTGTGACGGGAATACAGGACATGCAGAAGTAGCGCGTGTGGTGTACGATGAATCCACTATTTCATTTGATGAATTGCTGGAAGTATTTTGGTTTGTTCATGATCCGACACAGCTAAATCGCCAGGGAAATGATATCGGAACGCAGTATCGATCCGCAGTTTTTTACCATGATGCAGAACAAAAGGAGAAAGCATTGGCTTACAAAGCAAAATTAACGGAAGAACACGTTTGGGAAAACCCGATTGTGACTGAAATTTCTCCAATCTCTAATTACTTTCCTGCAGAAGATTACCATCAGAATTATTTGGAATTGAATCCGGGGAATGCGTATTGTCAAGCTGTGGTGAGGCCGAAATACGAGAAGTTTAAAAAGGTGTTTGCAGACAGATTGAAATAAGACTTAAGATAAAAGACTATAGACTTAAGACTCAGATTTGTCTCTGGTCTTTTGTCTATAGTCTCAAGTCTTTAATTTCTACAATTCCTCTTCATCTCCCGGAGGCGGGCTGGTTGGTTTCCCTTTTCCACCTTTGGCATCTTGTTTTTCAGCACGTTTTGCCTGCATTTTTTCACGCTTTTCTTTTTCCCAAGCTTCATATTTTACATATTGATCGCTGGTCAAAACTTCTTTGTACTGAGCATTACGTGAATTTTGAGTTTCTTTTAACTGAGCCATTTTCTGCTCTCTTGTTAAAGATGTATTGTCTCGGATTGCATCGTTTTTCTGAGCAATTCCCAGGTTGATGTCGTGAATTTTAGTTGTTTGAGCATCATCTAAACTCAATTTTGTCTTCATTCTTTGAGCAGAGCTAGTTGCTCTTTCTTCTGCCGGTTTGCGCTCTTTTTTTTCGTGTTGCTGCGCCATTGCTGTTCCACCAACTACGAGTGCTAATGCTAAAATAAGTGTCTTCATACTAAACTATTTTATGATTATTGCTCTTAAGACACAAATTATGCCAATTGGTTTAAGAGGGGAGAAAAATTTCCATATTTTGCAATTATCATCCCCAAAAAAATGTAGACTAGCGATTAATCGCGAGCCTACATTTTAATCCGACGGTTTATTATTGTATTTTCGGTTTACCATGCAGAAAGTCTTTTTCATCCTATTTGTTGCGTTTACGGGAACAGCTTGTTCTATCGTAACTGCATCCAGAACCAAGGGAAGAGAAGTATTTATGGATCACAAACACCTGACGGAAGTTCCGTTTGAGTTGTATTACGATTCCACGATCACCAAGATTTCGCTTTTCGGAAATCAAATTACGGACATTGATAGTGAAATTGTGAACCTTGCAAATTTAGAGGTGCTTTATTTGGGTCGTAATCACATGAAAACGTTTCCGAGGTCAATTTGTGAGTTGAAGAACCTAAAGGTGCTTAGCCTGGCTTATAATGACATTGATTCGATTCCGGATTGTATTTGCAGCCTTCAGAATCTGGAACGGTTGTTTCTTTCGAATAATAAGCTGGTGTATGTTTCTGATTCTTTGGGGAGTTTGAAAAAATTGGAACAATTGGATTTGAACCGGAATTCAATCAAAAGGCTTCCGGAAGATCTGAGTTATTTATCGTCGATGCAATTCCTGGATCTGAGCTTCAATAATTTGAGCAAGCTCCCTGATTCCTTGCAATACATGGTTGGACTGCGGGAGTTGAATCTGCAATACGCAGGGGCGATGTTAAATATCCCCGAATCGGCTTGTAGTTTGCGAATGCTGGAGAAAATCAAAGCAGATCCTTCGATTGCATTTCCCATGTGTTTTCTGTCTCAGCAAACGAACAGATTGGTTATTTACGTGGAGCCCTAATTTCGTCCCCAGAAATAGAATAACACAAAATCATAACTTGCATGGGCAGCTATGCAGAACCACAAACCTTGTTCGCCTGAAATAGCATAACTCAGAACCAAAATGAATAAGCAGACAAGCAGTCCGTATTTGGTGGTATCCAAGTCCCGTGGATTGATGTATCCATGTATGGCAACAAAAGCAATGGAAGCTAAAATGGGATGCAGCCACTGCTGAACAGCAACACGAAACAGAATTTCCTCTCCAAATCCGGCGCAAAGTGAGAGAAAAAGAATATCCACGATGTTTAAGCGCATGGATCTGATCAATTGGTGCTGCATGGAAAAACTCTTTCGGGCGGTTTCCGTGTTGGTCAATATGAGCATAAAAATTCCAAATGTAACTCCATATTCGATCCCGATTCCTGTCCAAACGGTTGGAATACTATCCAGCTGTAAGAATTTACTTATTTCCGGCATTCCGCACAGAAGCCAGCCAAGAGGAGCCATTAATAAGGTGGCAAATCCCAATAAGTAAATTTTCCATTTTGACATGTTATGTCAATTTAGTAATGATGGATTGATGTTTGGGGTAAAGAGGCATTAATTTCTCTGAAGAAAACAATTCGAAATCCTTGAAATCAAAACCGGGAGCTACAGCACAGGAAACAAATGCGTAACCTGTATCATTCTTTAAATGGGAACCGAAAATAGTAAGAGCCGGAACAACATGAAAAGGAACTTCGTTTTGAGAGATGTCCAATCCCAGTTCTGTAATCTGATGTTCACCATTGGGTAAAATACTATGAACCAGTAGGGGAGAACCTTCATGGAAATACCAGCATTCATCTGATTGAATACGGTGAAACCTTGAAATACTGTTGCCGGTAATTAAGAAATAGATACTAGTCAATAAGTTTCGGTCTTTTCCCTGAATGGTTTCTGAAGAACGATATGTTTCAGCATAAAAGCCACCCTCGGGATGACTTTTTAAATTGAATTTTTCAATCAATTCTTTTGCTCTTTGCGGAATTTCCATCTATTCGATAATGGGTTTATTGACGGGATCTTTCTTCTTTTTTGGAGTAGGAATGAAGTACCTGAAATCGATTGTGAAATAACCTGCTGTTATTGGTTTGTAAGCAGTAAGCTGTTTGGATGTTCCGCTTTGTCTCAAAATAGAAACTCCAAAAAATGGTTGTTTGGCCGGAACCTTAGCTCCAAAACCTAAGAAGAAGGTTCCTGCTTTTTCTGTACGGTATTCAAATCCAATTCCGGCATTAAATGCAAAATAGGTACTTGCGGTTCTTCTTCCCTGAATAAAAATGGCCTTTTTGGGTTCAGGAAGCATGGAATCCTGAACATCCGAAGGATAATGTGTGATGGACACTCCGAGCGAAGCATCAGCATACCATTTTTCAGTCATTTTAACGTAAAAAAGGGCGTTTAAGGGAATGTCGTAATTAATAAATGACAATTTCTGACTGTCATAAATATTTGAATCGGGAAGTGAAATCCCTACATTATAGATTCTTCTTACCTGCGAAATTCCTGTTTCCAGACTGATGTTTTTAGATAGCCCGATCCGAATAGTAGCTCCGAATGTAAATCCCCATTTGTTATGGAAATCAGTTGTCATTGATCCGGTACTGTCTATTAGTTCCGTATGAACTGCCCCGATGAAATTATTTGGAATAACGGGAGCTGCAACAATTCCGAAATAAGAAGGGAAGCGCTCTTTTTTTCGTTTTTGTCCAAAGGAAAGAAAGGAAACAGCGCAAAAAAATAAAATAAAAATTGATTTTGGCATTTTAATTGGTTTCTTTCTTTAAACGGGTTTATTTCTTGTATGGTTGGTGAATTAACGATTAATCGATCTGATTATTGTTTCCACTCTGTAAGGTATTCAATAGGTTTTCGCTGACCTTTTGGCCATTCAATGGAAGGATATCCCAAGTAAAACAATCCAACGCAGCGTTGTCCTTTTTGCAATCCAAGAAATTCATTGAAACGGTCAAATTTCATGATTCCGGGTGTGGACCAAAAAGCTCCAATTCCTTGGGCTGTTGCCGTGAGGTGCATATTTTGAACGGCACAGGAAATGGCTGCAAAATCGTCTTCTTCTGAAATACGGGTATCTTCTTCTCTATGTAATATGATTGCGATCACTGCGCTTGCCATTTTTGGACGGCTCATCAGTTTTCCCAATTTACTATCTACTTGTTTTTCTTTTGGAATTTCTGAAAGGTAAATGCTTCCCAATGCTTCGGAAAGATCATTCAATGCGTTATTTTGAAAAACAATAAATCTCCACGGCTGGGTCATTCCATGAGTAGGAGCCCAAACTGCATTGTTCAGCAAAAGTTCTATTTGCTCTTTGTGAATTTTTCGAGTACTGTATTGTTCCGGGTAAATGGTTCTTCGATCGCGAATAATCGCTGTTACTTCACTTAGATTGTAACGCATTCTTTCATTTTTTTTGTAAAAATAAGAAAAAGTGCAGCTTTTGAAGACTAAATTATGACAAACGTTAGTGCGAAAATAATTTAGGAAAAGCGACAGTCCGCCGCGGCTGATTAGTGCGACAGTAACTAGGACAATTCGCGAATTACCGTCTTTCTATTTAGCGATCTGATCCATTTCCTTCTTTCAATGCTTTTTGGATCATGAAGAAAGTTTTGTCAATGGTATCATACGAGCCATTTGGAATTGGCCCCAAAGCAGGAGCACCGATCACATAACCGAATGGATCGATCAACACGTAATACGGATAATTCACCACATTGTAGTTCTTGAAAATAGAATTCGTTTCGTTACTTGAAATGACTTTCCAAGGCAGTTCATTCTTCAATTTGGAAAAATCCACCTCCGTTTTGTCCTTGTAAACCATTACAAAGTTTACGTTGTCTTTGTAACGTTCATAGATCGGCTTCAACAAATTCATTTGTTTCATGTTATCCAAACTGGTTGGATCTACGAAAAATAAATACAGGTATTTCTTTTGAAGGCTTTGAAGCGTGAGGTCTTTTCCTTCATCTTTCAATAGAAAATCAGGGGCTCTGGATCCGGGACTTAATTCCGTGAGTCTAAACCGGATATTTTGAGCAACGAGTTTATTTTCAGGATACAAAGCAACTTTTGAAACGCTGTCCAGAATGGTTAAAATATTGGTTTGTGGATAATCTTTGTCGTAGAAACACTCTGAAAGTGTTTTAAGCATGATTAATTCCCGCAATTTATATTGTCCTGATAAGGTATATTCTTTGGAAAGTGCTCTACTTATGGCTGTAGGGCTTGATTTCAAGATTCCAAGATAAATCTGATTGTTCAATTCCGCATTTACACGTGGAAGCAACTTTTCGTAGAAATGCAGAATATACTGCATGTATGCTTCATTTTGATAGTAAATTGGGGTTGACCGGATATAGAAATCATATTTTTCATACTGATTTCGGTTTCCTACAAAACGAAGGTCATCCAATTTTGCAATCGTGTATTTTACATGGTAGCCGAAATAACGATCATTCGTATCGGCTTTGTAGTATTTCTCTACATCCAATTTAAAGGTATCTAAGCGGGCTACGAAATATTTCGAATCTGCATTGTTTTTGGTGTAATACCTTGCAATAAACTCGTCATTCCAGCGGTTAAATTCCAATATTTTATAATTGATATCTTCTTTTCCCAGATTGAAGAAAACCAATTCTACAAAGTTTCCGGAAGGATTGTAAGGATCGTATTTACTTTTTTCAGGAAATAAGACTTCATATTTTCCATTCGGATTTGCAAACAAGTTTGCTTTGTTGTTTCCCGCTTTTAAAATCAACTTACGCGTTTCATCCAAATTAAAAACCAAACTAAAAGTGCTATCTGCTTTAATGGTCGCAGAGGCGATCCGTTCTTCCCGCATGGTAATGAAATCGGAAATTTGATACACTTCAATTTCTTTTCCGACATAAGCCGGTGCGTAGCCGTTGATCTCAGTAAGGGATTGACCATGAATTTGAGAAAATACAATGGAGACGAAAAAAAGGAGGATCCACCGTGGCGGACTTAAAGCATATTTGTTCATGTCTAATTAACGAGCTGATCGAAATTTGTTACATACTTATCAATTTTCCCGCCATTTTTATAGATTTCACGAAGAATGGTTGCATTGATGGCGAAAAGAGCCGTGTCGGGGATCAGAAAAACAGTCTCAATCTCAGTCATAGAGCGATTCATCAATGCAATCGGAACTTCATAATTAAAGTCTTTTACATCTCTCAAACCGCGTAAAATGTAAGAACATCCTTCGTCTTTACACATTTCAACGGTTAACTTTTCGTAGGTAATTACGCGAATTTTGGGTTCGTTTTCAAAACAACTTTTGATGTGCTGCAACCGTTTTTCAAGAGGGAATAAGTAGTTTTTAGTAGAGTTAACCCCTACAGCAATTACTATTTCATCAAACAAACCAAGTCCTTTTCTGATGATATCTTCATGACCTTTGGTGAACGGATCGAATGATCCCGGAAAGCAAGCACTTTTTTTCATATCGTCAAAATTGAAAGAAACTAAAGTAAACATTACCAAAGTTTCGAGTTTCTACATAGCCGGATTCCTGAGTCAAATCTGTTTGTTTTCCATGTTCGATCAAACAAATTCCCCCGTCGTTCAGGAGTTTTCGTTCACGGATGATTCTTACAATACTGTCGTGGAATGTCAGATCGTAAGGAGGATCGGCAAAGATCAAATCAAAGGTATCGCTGCAATTGTCCAAATAACCACGAACCTCATTTTTAGTAATGAGCCATTCGTCCTCAATACCCAGTTCTTTTTTGAGTTTATACATGAATTTGATACAAACCGGGTGTTTATCTACGGAAGTTACATTTCCGGCTTCCCGGGATAAGAACTCCAAAGAAATATTTCCCGTGCCTGCACAAAGATCCAATACATTGAGATTGACCAGGCTGTATCTGTTTTCCAGTACGTTGAAGATTCCTTCTTTTGCAAAATCCGTTGTGGGTCTTGATGGGAAACTTTTCGGAGGACTAAACCTTCTTGCTTTGTAAATACCTCTTACTATACGCACAATGTCTGATATTGGAGATGAATGGATGACTGGATTTCTATTTTCGACTGTTCAAACAAACGAATCTTTTTTAAATGAGATTCCAACCGTTTTTGAGTGCTTTCAATTTGTTCTCCTGTACCATGCAGGAATAATTCATTCTTGGAATCAATTTTAAGTTGTGTAAAGACGGTTGCCAGATGATAAACAATGTCTTCTTCACTTTGGTATTCCTGAATACTGGTATGAGCAATGTTTCCGTCTTTTCTAACGACTAGTGAAAACTGTTCTTCGTGAATCACTAAGTGACTGCGCAAAGGAATGAGTGAGCCGGTTGTTAAATGATGAAGAATGTGAGCCATTTCATGCTGAATAACGATTCGTGGTGCTTTGAGAATCAAAACTGATTTCACCCACATTGGCAACTGATAAATGATCACGGAACTCCATTCTGGTAAGCGATTGTAATCTACATCACTCTTTGAAATGGTTTTGTGAGCAGTGTATTGCAACAATGTTTCAGGTTTTGAAGCTGCGAATAAGGAATTCGGTACTAAGCAAAATTCCTGCGAAAAATAGGAACAAGAGAAGTTTTCGAAGCGATCCAGATTCCCGACTTTTTCGATCACCTGAGTCAATACTTCTTTATATCCGACATCTGTTCTTTTTGTGCAGATCCCTTTTTCCAACAACTGAATTTCACTTCCAACAAGCTGGAAGGCTGCAATGCTTTGCTGCGTAATTTCTAGTATTAATTGCACAAACTCGTTTTGTACAAATATAGCAAAACTAGCCCGCGTTAATCTTTTAAATCTCCATGAGTTTTTTGCGTGATGATTTTGGTGTGTCTTTTTTTGCACGCAGATTATATAGATTTTCGCGGATGTTGATCATCTAAATATTATTTGCAATGCGGGCTATTCCTTCCCGAATATTTAATGTATTGAAATTGACTAAGAGACCAAGTTTCATTTTCTTCAATTTGAGATATGTGGTTAACTGCTTAAAATGTAAAGCTGAAAAATCAGTTACCGATTTAATCTCTATAATTACTTTATCTTCTACAATTAAATCTAGCCTATATCCAACATCTAATTTCACATCTTTGTACCTGAATGGAACTTCGATTTGTCTTTCAACTTTCAAACCTGCTTTTTTCAATTCAAAGAACAATGCAGCTTCATAAGCACTTTCAAGTAATCCAGGGCCAACATTATTGTAAATTTCAAAAATGGCACCTCTGATTTTGTATGATATTTCGTTTTCTGTCATAGATTGAAGCTAAGAACAAAAAAGAAAAATTCTACTATTGATTTTCTTGATAATTATATTTATATTATTGTATATGAGTTTTTTGCGTTTGTGCGTCACGTGATTTGTATAAGTTTTCACAGAAGTGGATTATAGTATATTACGATTTTAAACTGATTTTGAATTGTATATCCTGTAATGGATCTAAAATATGTAAGATCTGCGTGAATCTGCGAAATCTGCGTGCAAATTATAGGTAATTTTGGTCTATGAGCTCAATTTCTTTTCAAGAGGAATGTTATCAGTTAATCCGTTCTTTTTTTGGACATACCCCAAACGAAGAGCAGGAATTATTGATTCGGTATCTTTCCGATTTTACTTTTGAAGAAACGAATCCGGCTTGTTTTATTTTGAAAGGCTATGCCGGAACAGGAAAGACAAGTATTCTGGGAGCTTATATTCAGGCGTTGAACGTACTGAAACGGAAAACGATACTGATGGCTCCTACAGGAAGGGCTGCTAAAGTACTTTCGTTGAGATCTAAAATGCTTGCAACAACCATTCATAAACGTATTTATTTCACCGGAACGGGACCTGATGGTACTGTGAAACTGCAGTTGGCTCCAAACAAGTCAAAGAACACAATTTTTATTATTGATGAAGCTTCCATGATCGGAGATTATTCCCTGCAAGCAGATGGAAGTGTTTCACGCAACTTGCTGGAAGATGTTTTTCAATATGTTTTGAGCGGGGAGAACTGTAAATTGATTTTATTAGGAGATGAGGGGCAGCTTCCACCGGTTGGTTCGAATGAAAGCCCGGCTTTGAGCACTGCGTATATGGATCAACATTTTCCGTTGGTACATTTTACGGTTTATGGTTTGACTTCGGTGGTGAGGCAGCGAACTGATTCAGGAATTCTTGAAAATGCTACGCGGATTCGCCAGGCTCAGGTGGATGAAACGATCCCACAATTGGATATTCATTCTTTCCTGGATGTGAAGGCAGTTCCGGGTGATGAACTGATAGAGAAAATTGAATCTGCATACAGCAATTACGGGGCCGATGAGGTGATGATTGTGACTAGATCGAATAAGCGTGCTAATCTGTATAACCAACATATCAGAAATCGCATTTTAATGATGGAGGAGGAGTTGTGCGGAGGTGATCTGTTGATGGTGGTGAAGAACAATTACTATTGGCTTGATCCTTTGAGTTCGGCCGGATTTATTGCAAACGGAGAATTACTGAAAGTGCATCGGATTCGTAGGATTGAAGAGTTGTATGGAGTTCGTTTTGCTCATTTGGAAGTTTCTTTGATTGATTATCCGGATTTGGATCGTTTTGAAGCTATTGCTTTTATGGAAACACTGACCATAGAACAGCCGAATCTGGATCGCGGTTTCCTGAAAAATCTATTTTTTGAGATAGAAAAGGATTTTATGCATGAACATAATAAGCAGAAACGCTATCAGGAAATTATGAAATCTCCCTATTTCAATGCGCTTCAGATCAAGTTTGCCTACGCGGTAACATGTCATAAATCACAAGGAGGACAATGGTCAGCCGTTTTTGTTGATCACGGTTATCTGGAATTTGAACAGGTTGATTTTTCGTTCTTGCGTTGGTTGTACACTGCGGTAACGCGCGCAAGTGAGCAGTTGTATACGGTGAATTTGATGGAGGAACTGGTTGATAATGAAAAGTGACTTCGACTCCGCTCAGTCACCTTTTTAACAGTATATCAATGATTTTTAATTGGTTGTTTCAAAACGATACGACCACTTTTCAATAAGTGTCAAAAGATCCTCACAGGTAACTGATTGGAGTCGAAGGTACCGGTCAACCCATTGGCAGTAAAACCGCATATTCCTTGAATGCATATTTTTTGATCGACTTGGCATCGGATGTTGCTTGTGGATTTTCCACCCGAAGTAATGCTGCAATTGGATATTTGTCATTTGCCATATTCGGATAAGTAAGCTTTGCGCGCAAGAGATGAATGGTGTAATTACTCATTTTGTCGCCTTCATAAATCCGTATAATGTAAAAGACCTCATTCTTTTTGGATACAACCTTGTGTTCCATATAAGCGAGCTTTTTTACCTGAAGGTATCTTGATTGCTGGGAAATAGGTTTCAGATAAAAGTAGGTTTCCATGAATGGATTGATGTGTGCTTCGTTAAAGTTTTCTCCTTTGATTGAAACCCTGCTTCTGGATTGCGCTGAATCGGAGTTGAATTTGAACGGAAATTCCAGTTTGATCTTCTCCCATCGACCTTTTATGAGATTGAACCGACTTAAACGTCCAATGGTGAGGATGACAATTACTCCGGAGAAAACAACTGACAAAGCAATGGATTCAATGCTCCATTCCAAACTGTGATCGAGTAGGGTCAATAAAAACTGAGCTCCAAAAATGATGCAGTAGTAAATGAACAAGCGCTTAAATACAAAGGATGAATCAATGATTTCCTTGTAGCTGAAAAAGGGTGAATTATTAATTGAGTTGTTCAAGATGACAGCAAAAACTGAAATAGTTACTAAAAAATAGAGAATGGTAAATAACCACCCTACTTGATGCAGTGGTGGGTACATCAGGAAGAAATCATAGATTCCATGAGCCAGCGACGCAAGTAAAAAGCAAACAAGAATCGTTAAAAAGGAGTTTTTCTCTGATTTGAATCGAAATAAAATAAGTCCATAAGCAATGATGGATGTGTCAAACATGTGCCCGACTGTTGATAGAATAGCCCGGCCATTAATGATTTCAGGCCCGCTTCTGCTGAAATAGGTGACATGTTCTACGGCTGAAAAACCTAATGCACAAATAGAAACATACATTAAGTAATCAATGGGTTCTTTTAAATGTGAACGGAACAGAAGGAAGAAGATGAAGAAAGCGAAGATCTTGGAGAACTCTTCCAGCATTCCAACCTGAAAAATGGCGAATGCTAAGTCATTGAGAATATTTCCGTTGATTTCCAAAGCGTGACCATTCAGGACATAGTCATGGAAACCAAATACAATGAATACTGAACCACCACCCAGGAGGAAGGCTGTAACTACATGGAAAAAGCTATTCTTGTGGTGAATATCGATTAACCGGAAATAGTCGACCCAGATCCATGCAATGAAGAGCGAAATAAGTGAATAGGCAAGGATTAGAAGCATGTTATTCTAATTTAAATAGTATTGAAATCCGCTACAGCAGATTATTCATCGAAAGCAATGCTTTCTCTTATTTGAGGTTTAATAATTCCTGCCATTTGAATGAAGTTGGTCCACAACTTACTTTCAGGGCATCCAGCTGTTTGTTCAGTCGGTCAATAACAAGCTTAGCATCCTCTCTGCTTAAATAAGTTCCTGCAAGTACATTCAGTTCCGTTTTTAATTTTTGGATCACTGCAGCAGTTCTTAAAGCGGATAAGTAATCATTTCCACTCAAGTGGTATTTGTTCAGTTCGTTTTGGATGGATTCGTTTGTGGATTTTAAGTTCGTCTTAACAGGATCAGTAAAGGTATTGATCTCCATTAAAATTCCACGATTTAAAAAGATATTCACTCTGGTTGAACGCAAACGTAAATTAGAGGAGTCCATTTTAGCCTTCAAACGTTCTTCATCGGTTCCGCCCTGATAGGAATTCCATTCAGTTCTATCAGTTGCTCTGACTACATTGATTCCGTTCCATTTTCCAACTCCTTGTCCACGACTAATGACTTCAAACGGTAGTTTTTTATCGAGGAGTGCTTCGAATAATTGTCGAATTGCAACACTATCTGCAGCTTGCAATAATTGCCCATTCAGAGTCCATTTATTCGATTCAAATTGATCAACTAAATTCAACTGAACACGTGCATCAAATCCTGGTTTTGAATCCGCCAGATTTACATGCAGCATGACTTCATCTGCATTATCGGAAAGCGGTCCATCAGGAATAGCAATCAAGCGCACTTCAAATGGTGTTTTCAAGGTATCTGCTTTGAATGTGAATTCTTGTGTGTACAAATCAAAAGTAGAGGAGTCGGAGAAGGTATACAATCCGTCTTTTTCAGTGAAATCAACCCAATGATAACCCATTGCAGCCTTGTAATTGTCTAATCGTCTCTGATAAATCGCAAGTAAGTCAATTGCAACCTTTTTTTCGATTTCCAGCTCTGCAATGATTTTTTTGTAGCGTTCGTATTCACCATATAAGTAGATAATTCCTTCCTGTTCTTTTTTGCGTGTTTTTTTATCTGAATCTGTTTTAGGTTGAGCTGTGAATTCACCACCTGTTGTTTTCTTCAGTGCTTTTTTCTTTTTTCTTTTTACTGAACCGGGAACTTTGGAACTCGTGGTAATGGTTCCTTGGGTCATATTGGAGTACTTGTGCTCGTCCTGATTGATTTTCTTTTCAGTTTCGTCCTTTTTTCTTTTAGCTGTTTCTATGTCATAATCGTACCCTTTTTTTCCATAGATTTTATCCCATAGTTTGGCAACTTTATCTTTTTCTAGCTCATCAATGACCGTTTGAAAGGTTTTTCCGTCACTGTAAGTTGAATCCGGAGATAAAAAACGCGTATCGTTTGATCCAAAGAGGTGGTAGGATTGTCCGTTTCTTTCAATAACAACAGTTGTCTGCTTTTTGGAATTGTAACCCCAAACATCAAAATGAAGCTGGGTTAATTTGTTTTCACCAACTGTTTCAAAATCTACTGCCGGCATGCGCACAGGTTCTAAAGCCGTTTTATTTCTTTTGGAAGCGTCAATGATCTTCGCTTCATAAGGGAAAAGTCCAACGGCTTTTGGAAGACCTTTATTCCATCTTCCATTTTCATCTTTTTCACGTTCATTCAATAATCCGGAGGTTTCCGAACCATCTCCGGCAGCTATCAGAATGTTTTTGAAAGTAGTTGCGGTTCCGCCTAATTGCAGAAAGATCTCATAAGCTCTTTTTTCAATGTAGGCATTTGTTGCATAGTTCATTGCTTCAATAGTCACTAATTGGTCTTCTACCGACAAGAAATGAAAAGTTGCCAGCATAGCCGCTTTATCATTGAAACTAAGACTTGGATTTAGAACGGCAAGAATTTTCTTTTGAATTTCATTCGATCCATTTTCTGCTTTCATTGCAGAAGCCGGAAGTTTTGATTTCAAAAGGGTTTCAAATTGATTGTATTGTGTTTTGTAACGCTCCAGATCATTTTCTGATTGACGTGATGCAAGCAAAATCTTATTCAGTTCCCAAAGCGCCATTTTATTTGCTGCTTCGGCAATAATTCCTTTTGGAGACTTTTCGATCTCTCCTTTTCGAATAAAAAGCGAATTCGGATTATTGATGATATAACTTTCAATGGAATCGTAATTTAATTCTTTGTTCATTAAACGGACAAGTGGCCCCGAGTATTCAAAGTACCGTCCGATGCTGTTGTCGAGAATAGGACTCTTCTTAACGATATGGAAAAGGTATGCGCGGTCTTCTGCAGTCAGATCATTTGTGCCCTGACTAAAAGATGTAAGGCCTACCAATGAGATTAAAAGGGTGTAAACGTATTTCATTCGTTTGATTATGGGATTCAAATATCTTTAATAATTGGTTCTACTAAAATACGTAACAGAAATAGTTGTTAACAAAAATCCCGACGTTCACTGTGGCGAAGTCGGGATTTCCTTTTTAATGATTAATGATTAGCGGAATTCGTTCCTGAATTTCCTGATCACTATTTATTTCAATATAATAAACTCCATTCGACCAGGCATTCAAATCAAATTCAAGATTAAAGATGCCTGAATAAGATTCGTTGAATACCATTTTCCCTTGTGCATCATAGATAATCACATGATCCATTGGAGTTCCGCTTGATATAACCTGGAATTGTCCGTTGTTTGGATTCGGGAATAGGGAGAAATAAGACTTCTCTTTTTCATCGATCCCTGCACAATCGTTTACATCGATTGTTGCTTGAGCTTGAGCAGAACAATTGTTAACGTCCACATACGTATATGTTACGATTGATGATCCGACACCTGCTGCAGCTGGATAGAAGATGTTCGTTGTAATTCCATCTCCGGTATAAGTACCGCCTGCAGGTAAACCATTTGACATCGTAAACGGAGCAGTGAAAGTACATGTTGCTTCGAATGGATTCACGGTAACAATCGGATTTGAATTTACTACCACCGGAACTACTGTCGATGAAGCAGAACAACCGTAAACGTTTTGAACAGATACCCAGTAATTTCCAGAAGTTGTTATTTCTAATACTGGTCCGATATAGCCAGTTGACCATGTATTTGTTCCGGTTCCGGAAGTGAATAAGAATAATTCTTCTCCTTCACAAATAGTTGTGGATCCGCTTGGAGTAATAATTGGTGCAGCAGGAGAAGGATTTACGTTCACTATTACAGGAGCTGAAGATTGTGAAGGACAACCAGTCTGATTTCCAACTACTGAATAAGAACCTGATGTTGTTATTACGATAGCTTGTGTTGTAGCACCTGTTGACCACGTACTGTTTGGATCTGATGACGTTAATGTGACACTTGAGCCATCACAAATTGTAGTTGATCCGGAAGCTGAGATAGTTGGTATAGCAGATACTGGAATAACGGTTACGTTCATTGGAGAACTTGTACTAGTACATCCGTTTCCGTTCATATACGTAACGGTGTATGATCCACTGGTTGTTGCATTGATATTTTGAGTAACTCCTCCTGTTGACCAGGTGTTTCCGCTAGTATAAGAAGATGTCAATGTTACAAATGATCCCTGACAAATGGTTGTTGCCCCACCAGCAGTGATAGAAGGAGGTGAAGGATTTGAGAATACATTCACCACAACTGGTGCGGAAGATGGAGATGCACATCCGTTTCCATCAATATAGATAACACTGTAAACACCGCCTGTGGTTACTGTAATATTTTGTGTCAATGCTGAAGTAGACCAAGAGTTACCTGTAGCCTGAGAAGAAGTTAATACAACAGATCCGCCAGAACAGAATGAAGTTGGTCCGCCTGCAGTAATTATCGGAGCAGAAGGAATTGAATTCACAATAACAGTTACTGGAGCTGAAGCAGGAGAAACACATCCGTTCACATCCGTATGAGTTACGGTATAAGTTCCATTGCTGCTTACTGTAATTGAGTTTGCAGTTGATCCGCTTGACCATAAGTTATTCGAAGCATACGATGAAGTAAGTGCTACCGATCCACCAAAACAGAATGAAGTTGGTCCACCTGAATTAATTACCGGTGCTGCCGGTATTGGGTTTACAGTTACGACAGTTGAAGGCGATGCAGGAGAAACACATCCATTTCCATCTGTTACGGTCACTGAATAGGAGCCTGCCGTAGAAACCGTGATAGATTGTGTATTGTCACCTGTTGACCATAAATTACCACCTGTTGATGAAGATGTTAATGTGACGGAAGAACCTGCACAAATTGATTCAGTTGTTCCGGTAACAATCGTTGGTGCCGGAGGTAATGAATTTACTGTTACTGTTTTAGGTGCTGAAGTTCCTGAGCTACATCCGTTGGTAATTACTTGTACCAAGAACGTCCCGGAAGCACTTACTGTAATGGATTGAGTTGTTGCTCCGTTCGACCAGAAGTTATTACTTGCAGAAGAAGAAGTCAATACAACTGTACCACCTGCGCAGAATGTAGTTGGCCCGCTAGCTGTGATTGTTGGAACTGCAGGAATGGCATTTACTACAACGTTCACTGGAGTTGACGCAGCTGATGTACAACCTAATACTGTTTGTGTAACGGTATAAGAACCGCTTGCACTTACTGTAATGGATTGTGTTGTTTCAGTTGTTGACCACGTATTTCCTGAAATAGTAGATGAAGTTAATAGAACGGATCCGCCAGTACAGAATGTAGTTGGTCCACCAGCAGTTACTATTGGTGCTGCTGGAATCGGGTTAACTGTAATGTTTTGAGTTGCATTCGGACCTGTACATCCTAATGAAGTTACGTTTACCGTGTAAGTACCACTTGTTGAAACGGTGATTGATTGCGTTGTTGCTCCTGTAGACCAAGTGTTTCCACTACTTACAGAAGAAGTCAATACGACAGATCCACCTGCACAGAATGTTGTTGGTCCACCCGCAGAAATTGTTGGAGCAGTTGGAATCGGATTAACTGTCACATTGATCACGTTTGATGCAGTTGAAGAACAAGGTCCGTCAACAATCACTACAGAATAAGAACCAGAAGTTGTTACTATGATTGATTGAGTTGTTGCACCATTCGAC
>DLHO01000019.1 GCA_002483265.1 Flavobacteriales bacterium UBA7666
GTCGATGCCACTTTTAAAACAAAACCCTGATAGTATTACTGTCAGGGTTTTTTGCGTTTATACTAATCCTGAAATCTAGGGTGTTTATTAAAACAGTGACTCAATATTCTTTTCTTGTAAGAGGAATTTGATGCAGAATTTGGTATGGTTCGTTTCCATTTTTCTTTAGCAAAAGGATAGTTTTACAATGGAAACTTCCTGTATAATCAAAATCATCAATTGAAAAATACTCAAGTGATGATTTCGAAATGTTACGAGCAATCGTTAGATGTGGAGTTTGAATAACCCCCTTGAAAATAGGTGATATTCCCTTCTGTAGTTTTTGAATGAATTGATCTTGTTTGATTTTCAAAACAAACGTTCCGTTTTTCCATTTCTCACAACCATTCAAATTAATATCAAAGCTTTCAATTGCTGAAAAGGCTTGACTTGCTTTTGAGATAATCAATTCATCTGAAAAATCATTGGCTTCAAAGTAGCAAATGCTAATGTGTGGTTTTGAATGAAACGTTTCTTCCGGTAAGGAAATAGATCTGTTCATTAGCATTCTAAGTTGAATCAATTTATCTGCTGTTTTTTGATCAGGCTCGCAAACAGATATTCAGCCATTGTTGATCCAAAAATATCTAATTGCTCCATGTTAAATTCAAGTAAAAGTTATCGCATAAAAAAAGCCTCACTAAAAGTAAGGCCTTTATTTATTTTGAAGAGATTCTTAATTAGAAAACCTCTGAATCAGCAAAATGAAATTTACCTTCAATAGCAGCATTCTCATCAGAATCAGATCCATGAACTGCATTTCTTCCTTTTGATTCTGCGTAGTATTTACGAATTGTACCTTCAGCAGCTTCAGCAGGATCTGTAGCACCGATCAATGCACGGAAATCAGCAACAGCATTGTCCTTCTCTAAAATCGCAGCAACGATAGGTCCAGATGTCATGTACTCAACTAATTCACCATAGAATGGGCGTTCAGCATGCACTTCGTAAAATTTCTTTGCTTGCTCCTCGGTTAATTGAGTGAATTTCATTGCTTTGATCGAAAATCCCGCTTGGATAATCATATCAATAATTTTCCCCATGTGACCATTTTCGATCGCATCTGGTTTTAACATTGTGAATGTTCTGTTGCCTGACATCTTAATTGATTTGAATAATTTGGTGCAAAAATACAACTATTTTCTCAATATGCTCGTATACTAATCGTGTTGAAAATACTTAATAAAGTTAATTTTTAGACTAGTCTAAAAAAAGTTTTATATTTGTATAAAAAACTGGGCATGTTGCGTTTAACACAAAGCGAAGAAAACTATCTGAAGGCAATTTTCACACTTAGTCAGGATGCTGAAGGTGCGATTTCAACAAATGAGTTGGCAGAGAAAATGCTAACTAAAGCTTCATCTGTGACGGATATGCTTAAGAAATTATGTGAAAAGGAATTATTGGAGTATCAAAAATATCAGGGGTGTGCATTGACAAATACAGGTAAATCTCATGCTTTGGCAATTATCCGTAAACACAGACTCTGGGAAACATTTTTGGTTGATAAGCTAAGTTTTGGTTGGGATGAAGTTCATGAGATTGCGGAACAATTGGAGCATATTCAGTCCACGGAATTAACGGACAGATTAGATGAGTTTTTAGGTTTTCCTAAAGTTGATCCACACGGAGAGCCAATTCCCGGTAAAGACGGTCGAATTGAATCTGTTTCGAATCGAATCCTTTTATCCGAAGCTGTTGTTGGAATGAAGGGAATCATTATGGGAGTAGAGGATGATCAAACGGAATTCTTGCAATATTTGAATAAGATTGGATTGCATTTGGGAACCCCAATAGATATAGTAGATAAATTAAGTTTTGATGGATCTATCATTGTAAACATGGATGGCAGACAAATACAGTTTTCCATTACTATTGCCAAACAAATATCAATTAAACCGCTATGAAGATTTTTGCTTACATACTGCTTTGTGTTTGCATTACTCTGGGCTGTAAGGTGAAACAAACGAAAGAAAATGAAAATCTAATCGTTTGTTCTACTTCAATAACTGCTGATTGTGTTCGCCAGATTGTAGGAAACAGATTGACGGTTAAATCATTGATGGGGGCGGGTGTAGATCCACACACCTACAATCCGAGACCAAGTGATGTGGTATTGTTGAATGATGCAAGACTAGTTGTTTATACAGGGTTTCATTTGGAAGGTAAAATGGCTGAATTGTTTAATCGTCTATCCGAACGAAAAGAGGTAGTCTCCTTTCAATTGGATTTTCCGAAGAATAAGATTCTTTATTCGGATGAAATTACACCTGATCCGCATGTGTGGTTTGATACTGATTCCTGGGTGCAAAGTATGAATGGTGTAGTGGATAAATTGGTTGATCTATACCCGAAGTATGAATTGGAGTTCAGAGAGAATTTCTATAAATTCTTGGTAAAGGTTCAGCGAAAAACGAAGGAATTAAAATTGAAATTGAGTGAAGTTCCAAAAGAACGAAGAGTTTTGATCACTTCTCATGATGCATTTCATTATTTCGGGCGGACATTTGATATTCAGGTGAAAGCTTTACAAGGAGTATCAACTTCTCAGGAGCCGGGAATGCGTGATGTGGTGGATTTGGTAGATTTTATTGTTGAACACGATGTGAAAGCCATTTTTGTTGAAAATTCCGTGAGTCCGAAAGCCTTGAAAAGCGTATTGAGTTCAGTTGAACGAAGAGGTCATCAGGTGAAAATCGGGGGAACTCTTTTTTCGGATGCTTTGGGTTCAAAAGGAAGTGGTGCGGATACATACATTGGAATGTTGAGTCACAATGTTAATTCCATTAAAGAAGGGTTGAAATGAAAAAGGCTATTGAAATAACTGATTTGACCGTTTTCTATCGTGATACACTCGCTTTAGATAGTGTGTCATTGTCAATCGATTCAGGAAAAATTACCGGAATCATCGGTCCGAACGGTTCAGGAAAATCGACATTATTGAAAGGGATTTTGGGAATTATTCCTGTGAAAAGGGGAGAAGTAACCTTCTTTGGAAGTTCATTGGAAAAATACCGCTCGAAAATTGCTTATGTTCCACAAAGAGAATCAATTGATTGGGATTTTCCCATAACGGTTGAAGAAGTGGTAGCTATGGGAAGAATTCGTCCTAAAAAATGGTGGTCGCGAACAACTCTGGCTGATAAGGAAATTGTAAAAGAAACTCTGAAGAAAGTACAATTATCCGAATTCTCTAATCGGCAGATCGGGCAGTTATCCGGTGGACAGCAGCAACGTGTTTTCCTTGCTCGTGCGCTCGCACAAGAAGCCGAATTAATTGTGATGGATGAACCTTTTGTAGGGATTGATATGGCTTCTCAGGAGTCGATTTTATCAATCGTTCAAAAATTGCGGGATTCTGGGAAAACGGTAGTTATTGTTCACCACGACCTTTCTGTTGTAGCTCAATATTTTGATGACGTGATACTGTTAAATAAAAAACTCATAGCAAACGGGCCGATTGACGAAATTCTGAAATCTGAGAATATAGAAAAGGCTTACGGAATGACACTTTTATTGAGGAAATAGATGGATTTAAGTATTTGGATTGTATTTATTGGAACTGCTCTGATAGGAATTTCAGCGGCTTTGGTAGGGACTTTTACATTCCTTCAGAAAAAGTCTTTAATCGGTGACGCAATTTCTCATTCCATTTTACCGGGAATTGTTTTGGCATATATGATTTCCGGGCAAAGAAACACCCTGATTCTGATGTTGGGTGCATTTGTGGCTGGTTGGTTGGCAACTCAGCAAATTTCTTGGCTCCAGCGAAAAACAAAACTAAAATCAGATACGATTGTTGCCGCCACGTTAAGTATTTTCTTTGCTGTAGGATTAGCTTTATTGTCCTTTATTCAAGGAAGACCCGATGACGGGCAAGCCGGACTAAGTGATTTTTTGTTTGGTAAAATTGCAGCATTAAATATAGAAGATCTCTATTTGTTCACAGTAGTTTCAGTTTTGATTATTGCAATTACTTTTTTCAGATATAAGGTAATGTTCAGTTTTGCTTTCAACAAGGAGTTTATGATCAGTAAGGGATTCTCATTGCGCTGGAATGACTTTATATTGAATTCAATGACCATTTTGGTGGTTGCAATGGGAGTTCAGGCGGTTGGAGTTGTATTAATGTCTGCATTGTTAATTATTCCGGTATTAACTGCACGAATGCTCACCTATAAGTTGAGCTCTTTGATTGCGTTGTCCCTTGTTTTCGGAACCTCTTGCTCCTTATTGGGTTCATATATCTCTATTTTAGGAAAGAATATTCCCACCGGTCCTTGTATCATCATGGTATTAAGTATTTGTGCTATTTCTGTGGCTCTTTTACTGAAAATTCCATCTAAAACCAAAAGAACAAGATGAACGATATTCTAATGATATTGACTGCTTGTTCAGTTGCAATTCCAGCTTCGTTGTTGGGGGTTTTGCTTGTTTCGAAAAGTCTGGTGATGGTTGGAGATGCGATTTCACATGCTGTTTTGCCGGGAATCGTGGTCGCATATTTACTCAGTGGAACAAGAGATTCTGTTCCAATGCTTTTCGGAGCAGCAGTTACTGGTTTTTTGACCACCTTTTTGATTGATTTTTTGAGAAAGAAATGGCGGATTCAGGAAGATGCCGCGATTGGATTTACATTTACTTTTCTATTTGCAATAGGAGTATTGATGATTGCGATTTTCGCAGGTAAAAACAGCGATCTGGATCAGGAATGTGTTTTATACGGAGATCTGGAAACTTCCATTTTAGATCAGGTGATTATAGGTGAGTATTTATACGGAACAAGAGCCATTTTGCAGCTGCTTCCTTTAACAATTACCTTACTTATTGTAATTGTAGTAGGATTTAAAGGCTGGAAGGTTTGGGCTTTCAATCCGCAGTTTGGATCGTTTATCGGAATTCCGATTCAGGCTTTTCACTTAGTGCTCATGTTGTTGTTAAGTATTCATGCAGTATTGAGTTTTGAAAGTGTAGGCGTTATTCTGGTGGTAGGATTATTGGTCCTACCGGCAGCTACAGCATTACAGTTTTCCAGAACTTTGGCAAGAACTTTTTTGTACTCGGTAAGCGTAGGAATAGTATCTTGTATCGCAGGAGTGTTCCTGGGGAAATGGATTAATATATCAATTTCTCCATTAATCGTATGCGTGAATGGCTTGATTTTTTTGGTCTCAGTGCTAATTTCACCGTTCAAAAAAAGTGCCTTATCTAACTAAAGTTTAGTAAAACACTTCTTTCAAGAATTCAAGAATAGCCATTTTATTTGATTAAAAAAAATCCAATTATGGTTGTAAGTTCAATAAACTGCCTTACCTTTGTTTCAAGAACGGCAATTTTCATAGTTGTTAGTTTTGGGTTTTATAGTTTTAGCATGGTTTAGCAAAAAGAGGAGTAAATTACATTGAATTTACTCCTCTTTTTGTTTTTGCATTGTAGTTTATCATTTTTTGTGTTTCTTTAAGCCACAAACTACAATTATGAAGCTAAAACTATTTCTTTCATTCCTGTTAACATACTCATTTTCATTTTCTCAAACTCAAGGAGTTGCTTTTCCAACCGTAGGAAAAGGGGTTGCTACACCCTTCGTAACGGATTATCATTCTCTAGGAATTAATACTTCAGCATTGGGTTGGAGACCAAGATACGCTGGAAAGAAATTTACTACCGGAACTTCTGAATTTGCATTTGGTGTTTCATCCCCTTCACTCAATTCTAAAAAACTCCAAAACCTGACCAGTACGTTGTATAATGCTGCTCAGCATAAAAATCCAAACGAAATAGATTACAAAAGACAATTAGAATCTGCAGGAGATTATGCGGAATCAGGTGTTGCAATTAATTTTGATTACAACTGGTTAGGATTTTCATACTACGGAGAAAAGTTTGGAGGAATTGCTTTCAATGTCCGGGAAAGTTATAGCTGGTATTCCAAAATGAATGCTCAAACTACGGATTTATTATTCAGAGGAAAATTGTCTTCCGTTTTTGATTCGTTGACAGTTGTCTACGGTTCGGATACTTCCAGAATAGCCAATAGTGCAAGTATTTCGGAAGATTCATTGGGTCATGTTGTTAGCGGTTCCCTGAATGTTCCTATTCGTATCAGTGAATTGACAAAAGGAACCCAAATCCAGATGGTTTGGAACAGAAGTTACAATATTGGTTACGGTCGAAAATTATTTGGTAAAGATTCGGTATTTGAAGTTTATGGGGGAGTTGGAGCGCGATTGATCACTTCTATGGCCATGTTTAATATGACTTCTGATGACGATGGACTAAGAATGTATTCTGCAATCACGCCAACGTTTGATATTGATTACGGAAATGTCAGTGGTTCCAACTCGGTGCCAAAGAAAAGCAAAGGAATGGCACCTGTTATGGGAACGGGATATGGGATAGATCTTTCTGCGAGTGTCATCCTTTTCAATAAATTGAGAATAGCTGCTGCAGTCAACAATATTGGTTCGGTGACTTATAAGCGAAACGTTTATAAAGTAAAAGACACCTTGTTTGCAAGTTTTAATGTGGGTGGTGTAAATAGTGATAATATTACCCAAACAGTCAATCAATTGGTTAGAGATAACGGATTATTGACTTTGGAAGGTGAGCAAAAATATACAGTAATCAATGCTTCTGATTTCAGATTCGGAGTAAGTTATGAGCCAATTAAATACCTGCGTTTAGGATTTGATGTGGTAGCTCCTTTCAATAAAGAAAATCCGGGATCTATTCAAAATCCGGTCTATTCATTTGGTGGAGATATTATACCTGTTAAATGGCTTCAATTGAGTATCGGTTATTACGGAGGTGGAGTTTATAAGCATAATATGCCGCTCGGATTGACCTTTATTATCAAAGACGGGGCTTATGAATTCGGAGTTGCTTCCAGAGATGCACTGAGTTTCTTTTTAAAGGACGGTACAAGTGTTTCTGCAGCTTTGGGATTTGCCCGAGTAAGATTCTAGATCAGAATATCCTTCAATTCATTTAGAATTAAAGCTGTTGCTCCCCAAATAAGAATATCTCCTTGTTTGAAGTGAGCCACATTCTTCATGGTAAAATCTGTGTTGATTTGAATATTGACATGGACAACTTCTGATTGAAACAGATCCAATAGATCCAATTCGTGAATAGCCGCAACTTCGCGTTCAGAACGCATGTAATTGAATGATTTGTTGTGGGAGTATAGAATGTAAGGAGTGATCAAAAATTGGCTTACAGGAACGAAAAGAGGAGTTAACTCTTTCAAAAATTCGAAGTTTCCTGCATGAACCCCGATTTCTTCATAGCATTCCCGAATTGCAGTATCTAAGAGATTCGTGTCGTCTAATTCTTTTTTTCCTCCGGGAAAACTGATTTGTCCACTGTGAGAACCGTCGTATTCTTGTCTTCTGGTAACGATTGTACACAATTTACCTGCTTCATTGTGGAATAAGATAATAGCGACGGCAGCATCCCGGAAAGCAGCGCCTTGTCTGACTTGTTCCATAGAGCTTCCTCTAAAAGGCATAAATGCCAGATGTGATTTCTCGCCGGGTAATTCCTTTTCGAATTTTTGAATTAAATCCGCGTGTGTCATTTTGATTTTCGTACGCTTTTCAGAATTCGTTCAAAATCGTCATACGTGTAATTCATGATAGGTTTACTTGAGATCCATTGGAACACATAGTAATTACTGCCAACTTTTACGGTTGAAGTCACGTAATATGCTTGTCCGGAATAGGTCCCGTCGCCCGCAACCGTTTGAATGAGTCCTTTGTTTTTGAATGTTTTTGGAAGTTCTTTTTTGATGGAAATTCCCGAGTTGTCCAGAGATTCAAATCGACGCCAAACATAGGCATCCTGGAAGGTGTTCAATAGATCGTCTTCAATAACATAATCGTACACAAATTCTCTGTTCAGATCCGATTCATTAAATCGTTCCACTGAGAAATAAATATTAAAAGCGTTACTGGTTCTGGTTAATGAAGAATTCTTAACGGTATAATTGTGAGAATAATTTTGCTTAAAATGATCCGGAATTTTAAATGAGATTCCTTCGTATTTAAGGGTTTTATCCAATTTGAAATTGTAATGGTTGTTTTTAAAGTCTTCTCTAATTTCTTTATTTTCCTTGTCATAGTCAAAACATCCTACGACCAGAAAGATTGGAATGAACAAGAGCAATAATCGGTAAATCATATGACGGATTTCGTTTGACTAAAATTTATTTGCTTAAAAATAAGTTTTATCCGAGAATTCAGGTGATTTTATTACTAGTAATATTTCACAAAAGCCTACTTTGTTTTCCAAACTTCGTAGTTTGAAAGTTGGAGTACCTCGGGTTATAACTTCTATTGAAGTTACCTTCGTCTTTCCGCCACGGCGGACAGCGCTTTCTTCTATGCTTTATCCATACTTGAAAGATGCTCTATTCATGAAGTATCCTTACTTTCTTATACAAAAAATCCCCTGACGATTAGGTCAGGGGATTTTCAGATTTAAATATCAATTTTTGCGTACTTGGCATTTTTTTCAATGAATTCACGTCTTGGTGGAACTTCATCTCCCATTAGCATGGAGAAGATTTGATCACACTCTGCTGCATTTTCAATTGTAACTTGACGCAAAGTTCGGTGTTCAGGATTCATAGTTGTATCCCACAATTGTTCTGCATTCATCTCACCTAAACCTTTGTATCGTTGAACGTTTACTGAAGAATCTGGACCGTTTCCTTTTAACTGTGTAATTAAAGTGTCGCGCTGATCTTCATTCCAGGCATATTCTGCTTTCGTTCCTTTCTTCACCTGATATAATGGTGGAGTTGCGATATAGATGTACCCATTCTCAATCAACTCTTTCATGTATCGGAAGAAGAATGTTAAGATCAACGTTTCGATATGCGAACCATCCACATCGGCATCACACATGATGATGATCTTGTGATAGCGCAATTTATCTAAGTTCAGTGCTTTTGAATCTTCTTCTGTTCCGATGCGAACACCCAAAGCAGTATACATATTTTTGATCTCCTCGTTCTCGAAGATTTTATGCTGCATGGCTTTCTCCACGTTCAAAATCTTACCACGAAGCGGCATGATTGCCTGGAAATGTCTGTCGCGACCTTGCTTAGCAGTTCCACCCGCCGAATCTCCCTCGACAAAGTAGATTTCGCACAATGAAGGATCTTTTTCAGAACAATCAGCTAATTTTCCTGGTAAACCAGAACCAGTCATGACATTCTTACGTTGAACCATTTCACGTGCTTTACGTGCAGCGTGACGAGCTCTTGCAGCAAGAATTACTTTGTCAACAATGATTTTCGCTTCAGCTGGATGTTCTTCTAAATAAATAGATAGCATCTCTGAAACTGCCTGAGAAACCGGTGCTGTAACTTCACGGTTACCCAATTTCGTTTTCGTTTGCCCTTCGAACTGAGGTTCCTGAACTTTTACGGAAACGACAGCTGTCAATCCTTCACGGAAATCGTCACCATCAATTTCAATTTTTTCTCTTGCAAGCATTCCACTATCAGTAGCGTACTTTTTCAAGGTGTTTGTTAAACCACGTCTAAAACCAGAAAGGTGAGTTCCACCTTCATGTGTGTTGATATTGTTGACGTAAGCTTGAATATTTTCTGTATAGGAAGTGTTGTAAGTCAAAGCAACTTCAACAGGAATTCCTTCACGCTCACCTTCGAAATAAATCACATCACTAATTAGTGGTTCACGATTGCGATCCAGGTATTGAGCAAACTCACGAAGTCCTCCTTCAGAATGAAATACATTCGAAACCGGTTTTCCATTGTCATCAACATCTCTTAAATCCGTAATTGTAATGGTGATCCCTTTGTTTAGGAAAGCCAATTCACGCATACGAGCGCAAAGTGTATCGTAATTATATTCTGTGAAATCAAAGATTGTTGCATCCGGTTTGAATCGAACTTCAGTACCGTGATCAGGAGAATTTCCAACCTCACGAACTTCATACAATGGTTTACCAATACTGTACTCTTGTTCGAAGATCTTTCCGTCACGGTGAACAATTGCATGTAAGTGAATCGATAATGCATTCACACACGAAACACCCACACCATGTAAACCTCCGGAAACTTTATACGTGTCTTTATCGAATTTACCACCTGCGTGAAGAACCGTCATTACGATCTCCAATGCAGATTTTCCTTCTTTCTTATTGATACCTGTTGGAATTCCACGACCGTTATCTTTAACTGTAATGGAGTTGTCTTCATTGATCCAAACACCGATCGTGTCACAATGACCAGCCAAAGCCTCATCGATCGAGTTATCAACTACCTCATAAACAAGGTGGTGAAGACCTTTTACTCCAACATCACCAATGTACATGGCAGGACGTTTACGAACAGCCTCTAAGCCTTCTAATACCTGAATATTATCCGCAGAATAATCCTGATTCTTTTTTTCTTCGCTCATAAATAAGTTGCTTAAAAAGTGCATTTTTCAATGCAGAACAAATATACGGAATTAAGCGCTTTTTCGGGAGCCAAAAAGGGTTAAAGCACCAGTACTTATTAACAAAATATTGACATTTTAACGCATAAAAAAGCCCCGATCAAATCGGGGCTTTCTGCTTATTCTTTAATTTTAATTCGGATCATAATATCCTGCTTCTTCTTGATGTATGTCTCTAATGCAAATTCATCATTTCCAAGCTCCACAATTCGTTTGGGAGAGAATTGGAATAGTTCATATCCCTGAGCGTCTCTTGTGTCAAGAATTGATAGTTTTTTAACGCTGCCTGATTCTTTATTGATTTGGTAAGCTGTCAAGAAACCTCCTTTTCCTTGTTCATGTCGCGCAGGAACTTTGTTTTCGTCTAATGCAATGTTTTTTACATTGTCTAAGAACATGATGTAATAATTCCCTTTCGATTCAACTAGTTTGTAACTAAGTTCTGTGTTTCTGAAAAACGTTGTGCTGAATGCCATCGGATTAAAAAACGAGCCTCCAGTAGAACTGCTGTGCTGTCTTTTTGGAAGTTTTTTCATGTAAACCAACTCACCATTCTTATCGATCTTAGCAGCTAACATCTCTTCGAAATAATAATCGTATTTCGTACTAGAACCTCCTATAGAGACTCCGGTTCCCATACCACCAGGTGATGATGTAGTTGTTACTACTACATAGTATTTTTCAGCGGCAAAGAAAATACTTCCATCATCGTGGATAAGGATATCACGAAGAACCATATTGGTCATTCCAAGGTCTTTTCCTTTTCCTTCTTTTTTATCCATTTTGTCCTGACTTCTCTGGGACATGTATTGTTTGATCAGTTCGGTAGGGATTTCGAATGATTTAAAATCAACTTGTTTGCCGTCTTTGTCAAGGGCGCAGTAAAAAATACCATCTGTCTGGATACCTCTTTTGTTACCATAAAAACCAGCAATCATCAAGGCATCATTTTTGCCTTCAAAGAAATTTACCTGAGTAACATATTTCCCCTGAACATCCACGTCGGAAGCATTTACATCAACACCTGATTCGGAAACAGACACCAATTGATAATCATAATTTGGGTTGTCCTCGCGGTCGAACTTTTTAGTTTCGCCTTCTTTCATGACTTCTGTCAGGATGAAAACATCCCCGTTTGAACCAACGGTATAATCGATGTTGTCCATGCGAGCTTCTGTATATGGCATTTCAACATCTTTGCCCCACAATTGCTTTACATTGGAGTCAAAGACATACATACCGATCACATCTTTGTTTACTTTGTCATTACGTGATTCCGGTTTTTTACGGAAATGAACCAACAATTTAGAACCGTCAAAAGAAGAAGCTAATTTGAACTTGTTTCCGTCACCTCCTGTTACCTTACCTTCAACAGCGACAATGCGTTCACCTTCATTTTCGAATTCACCACTCTTTAAGTTGATCGCTCTTACATAAAGTTGCTCCGTTTGGTTGGCTTTGTCCCAAACAGAATAAAGCAGGTATACAAAATCTTCTGTTTCAATGTCGTCTTCGTAAACAGTTCCATTTGGAAAATCCTCATACGTCTTGGTAGATTCCTGACTTATAGGTGATCCTGAGAATTTTTGGATGGTAACTGAACGGCTGTTCATTTTGAAAGAGATCACATCGCCATTTCGTCCTGAATAACTTTTTACTGCGGCATCCACAACAGGATACGGTTCACCAACTTTGTATTCGAATTCCTTCGAAGTAGTAATTTTTTCATCCTGAGCCAGCACAGTACCTGTAAAGGTGGCTCCGATGAATGCTAAGGTAGCGAGGTTTTTAATCTTCATTTGTATGTATGTTATTTGTTTACAATCCAGGAAGTAATCTCTTCAGACAAGGGTTTTGTCCCCGGAGCGATTACTTTAACTAATTTACCTTCTTCGTTAATCAGGTATTTTTGAAAATTCCATTTCACAGAATTATCCGAATATCCATTTTGTTTTTTCTCGGTAAGGAATTGATACAAGGGATGCATCTCTTTTCCTTTGACTTCAATTTTACCCATCATAGGAAAACTTACTCCATAATTCTTTTTACAAAAGTCTTTGATCTCCTCATTCGAACCCGGTTCTTGTGACATGAAGTCATTGGATGGAAATCCGACGATGATGAAGTTTTGATCTTTGTATGTTTCGTATAATTTTTCCAATTCTTCGTATTGAGGAGTTAATCCGCATTTTGAAGCCGTATTTACGATCATTACCTTTTTTCCTTTCAGGGATGCAAGGTCAAATTCTTTGCCGTCAATATCAGTAACTTTGAAATCATAGATCGATTGTGCAGAAGCAATTACGCTTACAAGTACGAATAAAGAAAATAGTATTGCTTTCATAATCAAAATTTTATTGTTTTTAAGATGCCGAAAAGGCAACTTTTTTCTAAAATTAACGAATAAGAGAACATGAAGTACCAACTTTTCATTTTTTCAATCTTTGTATCATTCATTATCAACGCTCAAGTTACCGGAGTTTGGAAAGGAGTATTGATTCGGGATGGTCAGAAATTGGATCAGGCATCCATCATTTACTTTGATTTTGGGAAGGATCTGCTTACCCGTGAAGAGATGACAGGAAAGGATGGATACGTCGTTCGTGTATTGAAAGTGGATTCTAAAAATGGATTAATAAAAGCCAAACAATCGACCATTATAAAGAAAAAAGATATCTACGGAAACCGCTGGTGTACGTTGGACTTTGAAATGGCGTATGTGGATTCAACGGGCTATCTTCAGGGAAAGTTCTTCAGTTTGGAATGCAAGGGGATTAGTGGGAAAATAGTTTGCTTTAAAGTGTCGGAAACAATTTCAAAAGAAAAGACTTCGATTGAATTGCAATCCTGGAGACCTATTTTCATCGACGACATTAAGAACGGAAGAAAATCCAGAGAAATCAGAGATTTGGAACGGAAAAATTTTCATTTTGAACCCATTTATTTTGATTATGATAAGGCAGATATTCGATCGGAATACGACGCCTTCTTAAAACGGATCGTTTACGTTATCAATAGCCATTCTGACTTACGGGTTCGGGTAACAGGTAATACGGACGCAGACGGATCGGATGAGTACAACGTACAGCTTTCTGAGCGTAGAGCACAAGCAATTATCGAGTTCTTCGTAAAAGCAGGTCTAAAGCGTGATCGGATTGTAATAGATTTCAAAGGCGAAAAGAATCCTGTAAGCGACAATAAGTCTGCTGAAGGAAAGCAATTAAACAGAAGGGTAGACTTTGAGTTTATTTAAGCCACAGTCAATTAAATCCGATCTACCAATTCTTCGTTTCCGCTAGTATATGAATTATTCGCTTTCTCTATAAGTGCATTAATTCGCGGTTGTACAAACCAAACCCCAACAGGAAAGATCCAGATCAGGAAAAAGTCCCCGACAAAAGTTGAGAACCGCGCATTTCTTTGCAGTTCTGCACTTCGGATTGTTTTCGCTGCGAAGTAGATGGTGTGAAGGATGCAGAAGATACTGAAGAAGTGAAGAATGAAAACAACAATGCCCAGAATACCTAGCTGCAACATTTCGTCGACACTTGGCTCAGAGACGGCTGTTTTTTCGACTACAAAAGCGATAAAAAATGGAAGCAGGCAGAGGTAGATGATCGGGATAAAGAAGAACAATTTAATTCTTCTAGTTGGAAATTTCACGCGAATAGTCACGAGCTTGCTAAGCTTCGTTAATACATTCCAGAACCAGGCAAATTGAATGAATCCACAAAGAACAAAGAGAATAGGAAAGAAGTAAAAAATCCATATGGCATCTTCCGGTCTTTGAACACGATGACCCAACATAATAATCGCCACTGCGACACCAAAAATGATAGAGGTAATAAATGGAATAACTACAAGTGGTACAAATAGCTGCCAGTGTTTTGCGCGAAGAAAGATTGAGTTCATAGGATGAAGATTTAACCGAATTCAAATGTAATAAAAAACCCCGACGATCGCTAAGCGATGTCGGGGTCTATATTTAAGAAGTTAATTCCTTACTTAATGAAAGACATAGAAGCGTCTTCAGCATACTTCAAGAACTCACGATCTTTAGCAGCTTTTGCTTTCCATGCAGCATCTTTACCGATAGCATTTTTCAAGTTGCTAACAAGGTCTGTCAATTTGCTTTGACGAGCAGCAGCAATTGCTTTCAAGTAATATCCTTGACCAGACTCTTTGTCATTTGAATTATCGATAGTGCTGATTGCAGCAGCAGCATCTCCATTCAACAATTGAGCTAACGCTTTGTTGAAAGAAGCAGTTCCACCGAATGAACTTACTGCATCTGCATATTTACCGTTTTGAATCGCTAAGATTCCTTTGTTGTAATTTACTTCATCACCAGCACCACCAGCTTGTCCGAATAAGTCAGCAGCTTTTTTACGATCTCCGCTTACTCCAGCAACAGCACCTAAGTTGTTTTTAGAGATAGCATTGTCTTTCAAGCTGTTTGCTTTTTCGAATTGAGATTTAGCCTCTGCAACTTTACCTTGGTTGTACAATACAACACCAACGTTGTTTGCAGCACGGTAATCAGATGGATCTTTTTTCTCAGCCTCACGGTACAAACGACCTTTCTCATTCAAGTCTTCAGTTAAAGTAGCTGTAAACAACAACTCTTCTAAAGTCAATTTTTGTGGATCTGAAGTAGAGATAGTTTTTAACTCATCATCAGAATATCCTGTTAGATCATAAACAACGCTTACTTCAGCACGACGTAACAATGGGAAAATTGTTTTGTCTAATTCTGTAAATGATTTACCTAAGTTTCTCATTTCAGTCTCACGTTGATTTGGATCAGCATACATTTGAAGTACACGTAAAATCAGATCTTTATCTTCTTGCTTAATTGAAGTGTTTTTAGCTAATTGAACTTTGAATCCGTCAAAATCCTCACCACGTCCAGCCAAGTTGTAAATTTCACCTGAAGCTTTTTCGTTTTTAGCTTTTTTAGCTACTTCAATCATACCACCTTTACCAGAATTAGCACGGTCAGAAGACAATGTCTCATTCTTAGCTACTTCTCCTTCAGGAGATGCATAACCAGTGATATTGATTGATTTGATGTTGATTTTAGGGTTTGATTGAGCTGCTGCTAACCAAGATCCTAAGTTTACCATATCTGAATCTTTATATTCAGTTTTACGAACATCGTATTTCGCTTTCAAATAGTTGAATTGAGCTGGAGCTGTGTGCTCGATTACTCTTTTAAACTCGTCTTTAGCATAAATACATTTGAAATCTTTATTCACTAAGTAAGGAGTGATAATAGTTCCTTTTGCGATTTCTTTATCCTCAAATTTCCCTACTTTCTCTTTTCCTCCTTTGAATACTTTTCCAGTTACGATTAATTCAGTGTATTCAAATTCAGGTTTGTATGGAATAACATCTGTGTATGTTAATGTTCCACCTGGTTTGTACTGAATTACTGTTCCATTCGCTGTTGCTTTCTCACCTTGCACTGTTACCGTTTTTAACGACGTTCCAGCTAACTTCGGAGTGATTTCAGCGTATGCCTTTTTCTTAATTCCTTTTTCCGGGAATTTAACATCAACCTTTACACGTACACTGTCAGCGTGCATCTCAAGAGGGCTTGGAGTTACTGTGTAATCCAGATCCTTTAAAAGATCACAACTTGAAACAAGCGAACCAGTTACAGCGATAAAAGCTAATCCTTTGATACTTTGCTTTCTCATATTCAATTGTTAGTTACTACCTTAATAAAATTCCTTGCAATAATAAACATAATTTTTTAACCTATGAAAGATTAATATGTATTTATTCATTGACAAGTGGTGGATTATAAACGACGAATGGAAATTCCGGGTTTTTAAATTTGGTTTTTAGTTCTTCAAAATTGACTCCAAGTGACTGAAAGAAAAATGAACCGATCAGTTCATTCATAGGTTCGATTACAAACTGTCTTTCAGTAATATACGGATGCGGAATTGTTAATTCCGGCAATTGAATTTTCTGATCCTTAAACAGTAAGATATCGAGGTCAATAATTCGGGATTCATATCCTTCTTTCAAGATCTTTTTCCGTCCCATTTTTTTTTCCACAAATTGAGTGGCTTTTAAACAATTCATTGGTTTTATTGGGCTTACGCACTCAAATACAGCATTTAAGAATAAATCGTCTGATTCAAAGCCCCAGGCTTGCGTTTCATAGACGGAAGAAGTGCGAATAACGGTAATATCCAATGAATTAAGCTCATCCATTGCATGCCTGATATGCTCCAGCCGATTCCCCAGATTCGTTCCGACACCGATATAAATGAATTCGTTATAATCTGTTTTTTTCTGACTTACCATTCAAATCAATATTTATCCTTTTGATGGAGTAAAGATAACTTACATCATTAAAGGTGAAATGACTTTTTTTTTGAGCGTATATTTGTTTCAAAGTTATATTCTATGTCAACGTCTACAGTTAAAGTTTCTTTTTGGCGGGTTTTCTGGCCGTCATTACTGGCTTCAATGATCTTATCCGTTTTTGGGTGGATTTTTTGGTTAATTATTTTTGGATCTATGTTCGGTGATGAACCTGAAGCAAAAGATTCGAGTGTTTTACATATGACCCTTAGCGGTGCAATTGGTGAAAGAAGTTCTTCTACTTTAAATCCTTCCAGTTTTACAATGGATAAAACAAACGGTTTGGCTGATATCCTAACCGGTTTGGAAAAAGCAAAGGAGGATAAGCATGTAAAGGGGATTTATTTGGAATTGGGAAATGTTCAATGCGGTTATGCAACTGCAATGGAGATTCGCAATGCATTGAAAGATTTCAAAAAGTCCGGAAAATTTTTGGTGGCTTACCTGAATGGTGAAGTGATTACTCAAAAGCAATATTACATCAGTTCAGTTTCCGATGAAGTGTATGGTTTCCCAACTTCCGCAATGGAATTTATCGGTTTGGGAGGAGAATTGATGTTCTTCAAGAATACCTTTGACAAATTGGGGATTGAGATGCAAGTGATCCGTGGTTCAAACAATGATTTTAAAAGTGCTGTCGAACCTTATTTCAGAACAGATATGAGTGATTCCAGTCGTGTGCAAACACAGCGCTACATGGCTTCTATCTGGAGTGATGTTCGTTCTCAGATAGCTGAAGATCGAAAATTAACGACTACTGTATTGAATGATATTGCAGAATATGCAAAAATTCAACGGGTGGACGATGCGGTAAGATTCAAATTGATAGATGCGGCTAAATACCGTGATGAAGTAGAAGCAATTATCCTGAAAAAATCCAAATTGAAAGATTTGAAGGATATCATGACTTTTGAAGAGTATGCAGCAAAGGGATTCAAGAATAAACAATTGGCTTTTGATAATGGTACTTCCACTGCAAATGTGGCGGTAATCGTTGCAGAAGGTGCAATTACAGTTGACGGTGACGAAATGACCTCTGAAAAAGTTTGTAAATACTTCAGAGAAGTTCGCAATGACGATAACATCAAAGTGGTGGTCTTTAGAGTGAATAGTCCGGGAGGAAGTGCTTTGGCATCTGAGGAGATCTGGAGAGAAGTTTCATTGACAACGAAGAAGAAGAAGGTAATAGTATCTATGGGTGACGTTGCTGCGTCAGGTGGTTATTACATTTCAACACCTGCTTCCACAATCTTTGCAGAACCAACAACAATCACCGGTTCAATTGGTGTTTTCGGTGTGATTCCTTATACAGGTGGTTTCATGGAAAATAAGTTGGGGCTGACTTTCGACCGCGTTCAAACCAATAAACACAGTGTATTGTCTACGAACAGAAAATTGACTCCGGAAGAATTCGGCCTGATTCAAACGGAAGTAGACCAAATCTACACACAGTTTAAAAAACGTGTCGCGGATGGAAGAGGTTTAACCGCAAACCAGGTTCAGACAATTGCTCGCGGCCGGGTTTGGACAGGTGTAGATGCCTTGAAGATCGGATTGGTTGATAAATTGGGTGGAGTTAACGACGCATTGGCTTTTGCAATTAAGGAAGCTAAAATTAAAGATGCGAAAGTTCAGTACTATCCAAAAGTGAAAGAAGATCCGTTCGAAGAAATTTTAGAACAACTATCAAGCGACGATAAGGAATCATTGAAGATCAAACAAAATGCAGTTCCGAAAGTTATTGATGATTTGACAAAGCGATTGATGAAATTAGAATCGTATTCAGGAATTCAAATGAGAATGCCATACGAGATTGATTTGCATTAAGAATTGAATCTATAAAATTGGACAGTAGGGGCGAAAAATTTTTCGCCCCTACTTTTTTTTATAATTACTTACTTTTGCATCATGATCGAACACAACATTTCTTTAAAGCCTTACAATACCTTTGGGATTGATGTCAAAGCCAAGTCATTTGGACGTTTTGCATCGTTGAATGAATTGACAGATTTGCTAAAGGATAGAGATCCGGAGACTCCTTTGTTTATTCTTGGAGGTGGAAGTAATGTACTGTTCACAAAGGACCTTCCATTTTTGGTATTGAAGAATGAGATCATGGGAATTGAACTGGTCAATGAAACGGAGACGCACGTGGTTCTAAAAGTTGGATCCGGTGTCGAATGGCATGCATTTGTGCGCTATACCGTTGAAAACGGCTGGGGAGGAATGGAGAACATGAGTTTGATTCCGGGAAGTGTGGGCGCAAGTCCGATGCAGAATATTGGCGCTTACGGAGCAGAAATCAAAGATTCGTTTGTTTCATTGGAAGCAATTCATATCGATTCCTTGGAGGTTCAATCATTCAATAAAGAACAATGTCAATTCGGTTACCGGGAAAGTGTTTTCAAAAGAGCATTGAAAGATCAGTATGTGATTATTTCCGTATCCTATCAGTTGTCAAAAAATCCAAAGATCAATACCACTTACGGAGCTATTCAATCTGAAATAGAAGTAATGGGAGTGAATGAAATTACGGTCGACACGGTTAGTCAGGCGGTAATGAACATCCGAAGAAGTAAACTTCCGGACCCGAAAGAGTTAGGAAGTGCAGGGAGTTTCTTCAAGAATCCGGTTGTTTCAAAAGAAGTTTCGAATCAGATCTTAATCAATTATCCGGATGCACCTCATTATCCGCAGGACGGGGGAGAAGAAAAATTAGCAGCAGGCTGGCTCATTGAAAAAGCTGGCTGGAAAGGTAAACGCCTTGGAAAATGCGGTGTTCATGAGAAACAGGCATTGGTTCTGGTGAATTATGGCGGAGCAACTGGTCATGAAATTTATGACTTATCAACCCGGATCATTGAAGATATTCAATTGAAATTTGGAGTGATATTGGAGCGCGAGGTAAATATTTTGTAAAATTTCCTTCAAATGAGCAAATCAATGATTTGATTGAATATTTATGCTTGCATAACGATTAAAACTTGATTTAGGATGAATTGCGTGTTTTTAGTGTTATTATGTAATTATCAGTAAATATGCGGTTTGTTTCATTGAGTGGAGTTGTTAGTATTTCCACAGATTTGATTTCTGCTTAAATAGTTTGTAGCTTTTAGATAGTTAATAATGAAAGCCGTTATTAAGATCATCTTAAAACACACTGCTATGAAAACTACAATTACCATTTTAGCTTTTCTTTGTTTAAGCTTAGTAGGATTCTCTCAAACTAACACCATTACCCTTGTACAGAAATTCTCAGATTGCGCGCCCGTTACCCAGCGTTTGATTCAAGAGAATTTTTCCACTCAGCAGCGTATCGACCTGGAAATCGATACGCGCAAGCTTGCTAAATTGAATTATGTGATGGCACAATCTTACCGATTTGCCGATAATCAAATGGTTCTTCGTTCTCAAAGACAGTTGTTTAACGCACAATCGTATGAATCTTATCGTAAAAAAGATCGTCGTGTTACTGTTTTTGATTCAACTACCGGACTTTATGTCGAATTGTATTCCTGGAATGAAATGGATGTACAGCTTTCCAAAATTGATGTACAATACGATATTGTTTCTTCCAAATAATGTAAACAGATAGATACCAATAAAAAAGCCGTTGAAAGACGGCTTTTTTATTAATAACGAATAACGAATAACGAATAACGAATAACGAATAACGAATGTGTTGATTTATAGTTGTGAGAAGGGGCTTCAAGCCTTCAGAACTGAAGGTCTTTTAATTCGGAATTAGGCATTCGGAATTCGGAATTCGTAATTACCAAGTGTCTTGTGTTCCGTCTTCCTCATTACTTTCGTCCAGTAATTTCTTCCAGTCGTAAGTAATGTCTTCGGTATCTTTCAGAATGGCAGAGTAATCGCCTTTACTGATTATAATTTCTTCGATGTCGTATCCTAAGTACAGTTCAATTTCCTCCAGTGTTTTCTCTTCGTCCTTGCTGCAAAAAGAGAGTGCCTGCCCTTTGTTTTCTCCACGACCTGTTCGACCAATTCGGTGAACATATTGTTCCGGCTGTTCCGGCAAGTCGTAGTTGATGACATAGTCTACTCCCTGAATGTCAATTCCACGTGCAGAAACATCGGTTGTGATCAGTACTTTGTTTTCTCCCGATTTGAATCGTTCCAAGACATTGAATCGTTCTTTTTGCTCTACATCTCCATGAAGCGCTTCGCTGTGAAGTCCTACTCGCTGTAGCGCTGCAACCACACGTTCGCAGCGTACTTTGGTACGTACAAAAACGACGTATTTAAAATCTTCGTATTCTTTGATGATATTCTCTAAAAAGAAGCGTTTATCATCCATTTCTACCTTGATGTAGCCGTGTTCAATGTTTTTTGCAACAGGATCTTTTGGGGAAATCTGAATCCGGATCGCATCACGAACCATATCATAAGCTAAAGCTTTGATCTTTTTATCAATCGTAGCAGAGAAGAATAAGGTCTGACGATTGCGTTGCGGAGAAAGTTTGTGAATGGCTTTCATATCATGTGCAAAACCCAATTCCAGCATCCGGTCAGCTTCATCCAAAACCAAAAACTGAATGGAATCCAGTGAAAGATAGCCTTGTGAACGCAAATCAAAAACACGTCCGGGAGTTGCAACGATCACATCAGTTCCCCGTTTCAATTCCTGAATTTGTTTGTCTTGTTCCAAACCACCCAGAATTGCGGTGATTCGTATGTCAGAACCTTTAGCGATGCTTTCAAATGCTTGTTTGATCTGCTCTGCAAGTTCTCTGGTTGGAGCCATTACAATACATCTCGGACTTTTCCATTTTACTTTTGAATTACTCAGTTTGTGAATAATCGGAATGGCAAAAGCCGCTGTTTTTCCAGTTCCGGTTTGTGCAATACCAAAGACATCCTCTCCGTTTAGGATCGGTGATATTGCCTTGAATTGGATGTCTGTAGGTCTTTTAAAACCTAAAACTTCTAATTGCGCTTTAATTTCTTTGGAGATGGGATAATCCGAAAATAACATGGAACAGTTTTTTACAAAGTTAACCCAATTATCTCATTCCCTGACAGGGCAGTTGATTCTGAAATGGTATATTTGCTTTATGTATATTCCAAAGGACTTTGAACTGAAAGATCGGGAGTTGATTCTAAAATTTTTAGAGCAGCACCTATTCGGATCTTTGGCTGTCAATGGTTCGAATGGAATTCCATCACTGGTTCACATTCCGTTTACTTGTGAGTTTTCTGATTCAACGACTTGTTTGGAGTTTCATGTGGCGAAAGCGAATTCAATTGTTTCTGCTATTTCAGAAGTAAAACAAGGGAAAATGATTGTTTTGGGCTCTCACGGATATATTTCTTCGTCCGTTTATACCCATGTTAACGTTCCAACCTACAATTACGAATCAGTTCATGTTTCCGGTAAAATTGAGCCATTGACTGATCTTGAAATGAAGAATCATCTAACCAAATTGGTTGATTCCTTTGAATCAGATCGCGAAAATAAATTACATATGAGCCAATGGCCGGCTGATTTAATTGATTCGTATCTAAAAGAAATCGTTGGATATCGAATCGAAATTCAGGAATTGGAAGCAGCCTTTAAATTATCCCAGAATAGAAATGAAGTCGATTTCAATCGCATTTTAGCCGATTTGAATTCCCGAACTTCCAATGATCAACAGCTCGCAGAAGCAATGAAACAAGCAAAATGCCCTATTAAATGAAAAAGATCCTCCTGATTTGTTCCCTATTTATCTTTCTGTTTTCTTGTACAACGAAAAAGACAGAAGACAAATTTGCCGTAAAAGGATTTCAATATGCCAGACTCGTTTCCATTGAGCAAAAATTGGGCTACAAAGAGTTGATCGTGAAGAATCCAAAGACCTTGAAAGTGGAAAGTAAGTATATACTATTTCCACGTAATTCAAAAATGAAGCGCCCGGAAAATGCGAAGATCATTGAAGTTCCTGTGCAAAACATAGCAGCACTTTCTACCTCATTTGTTGGAATGCTGAATGCAATCGGGAGTATTGATGTGATCAAGGCTACAACGGAGAAACAATACATTTCCAATAAGCAGTTATTAAAAGGAATCAACGCAGGAAAAGTACTTACTGCAGGTTATGAGACGGGTTTAACTCCGGAATCGGTTTTGAAAGCGAAGATTCCATTAATCATATTTAGCGGTTTCGGTCAGCCTTTTCCGAATGAAGATAAATTCGCTCAGTTGGGAGTTGTTTGTTTCGCAAATTACGATTGGGAAGAAAAACATCCACTTGGAAAAGCAGAATGGATCAAAGTTTTTGGAGCCTTGGTTTGTAAAGACAAAGAAGCAGATACTTATTTCAATCAGGTAGCAGCATCTTATTTGAAAATCAAAGAAGAGGCCAAAGGAATTAAAAACAAGAAGAAAGTCATTTGCGGTGGTTTGGTCGGCGATATTTGGTATGCTCCGGCAGGAGGTTCATTCATGGCTGGAATTATGAAAGACGGCGGATTGAATTACTTGTATAAAAATACGGTAGGAACTGCGAGTGTTACTCCAACTTTTGAGCAGGTTTTTAGTGATGATCAGGTTTGTGATGTTTGGATCAATGCAGAAGCCCCAACCTTGAACAAATTGTTTGAGCTGAATTCGAAGTTTAAATATTTCCATACAGTCAAAGAGGGTAAGGTTTACGGTTATATGCATGACCCGAATTATTACTGGGAATACAGCCAGGTAAATCCGAATTGGCTTTTGGAGGACTTTATGCACATTGCAAAAGGAGATGAGGACGTTAAATTGCATTTTTACAAACAGTTGAAATAGTTTATGTGGACGAAACACATTCTGTCATTTGTAATTTTTATTGTGATCACCTTGGTTACAATAGGATTTCCGCATGGAGATGATGCTTGGTTCTCTTTTATGAATTCAGCTGACGATCAAGCCTGGCAGCTATTTGTAATTTATCGGATTCCGGAAGTCTTTATAGCTATGATTGCGGGATTTGCCTTGTCAATTGCCGGTTTACTTTTACAAACGACTCTGAACAATCCGCTTGCCGGACCTTCTATTTTGGGACTCACTGCAGGTTCGCATTTGATGGTTGCACTTACCATTATGGGAAGCTCAATTTTGGGATTGGAAATTTTGGATCTTGGAATAACGATTTCTGCAACCATTGGAGCCTTGATATTTGGTTTATTGATCCTGATAATCGCTGCCCGAATTCGTTCCATGGTTTCCCTGCTTCTGGTAGGAATGATGCTGGGAACCTTTGTTTCTGCAATTACGAATATTATTTTGATGAAAGCCGATGCGAATAGTGTCAAAGCATTTTCTATTTGGGGAATGGGCTCTTTACAACAAGTTAGTATTGAACAAATTCCGTTGATTAGTATTCTTTTTTTAATAGGAATCGGCTTTGCTTTTTTACTTACTAAACCATTGAATGCATTGATTCTTGGTGAGAAGCCAGCAGCTATTTTAGGAGTGAAGGTGAAGCAAACGCGCTGGAAAATCATTTTTGTAGTTTCCTTGTTGGCAGGATTAGTCACTGCATTTTGCGGACCAATTGGGTTTGTTGGATTGATTGTCCCCAATTTAGTGCGCATGTTTTATAAAACTGCTCAACACGGTCATTTACTTTTGGCTTCCGGACTAATTGGAGCGAGTGTGATGGTGTTGTGTGTATTGTTAATTCGCATTTTTGAACCGATCATGGTTCTTCCGATTAATAGTTTAACCGCTTTACTTGGAGCGCCGATCGTTCTATTCCTCTTACTTAAAAATATCCGGAATGCTTAAGTTCGAAAATTGCAGAATAGGACATGATAAACCCTTGTATGAAATTCCAATTTTGGAATTAGAAAGAGGAGAGTTTGTTGCACTGATCGGAGCAAATGGTTCGGGCAAATCAACCCTGATGGATTCATTGGTTCAGGGTAAATTTTCAAACGGAAAAGTGACAATTGAAGGCCGGAATTGGAATGATTTGAAGCTGATGGAGCGTGCTCATCAGATCACCTTGGTCGATAATCATTTTTTGGGTTTTGACTATCTTAAAGTAAGTGAATACTTAGAATTAGGTCGACATTCCTATACAAATTTCACTGGTCGTCTATCCGTTGAAGATCGCTCAATTGTCCAAAAATACATTCAAACACTTCATTTGGATTCCTTATTGAATCAATCCACTTCAACCTTGAGTGACGGAGAACGCCAACGGGTGGGAATTGCCAAAGCATTGATTCAGGAAACACCGATAATCTTGTTAGACGAGCCGACCGCTTTTTTGGATTATCCAACGAAGAAAGAAGTCATGTCTTTGTTGGGAAGGATTGCCAAGGAAAGTAACCGCTTGGTCATTATTGCATCGCATGATATTGATTTTTGCATTAAATATTGTTCGCGCATCTTAATTATCGAAAAAGACTTCAAGATTCTACAATCTTACCAGACAATTACTCATGATGAGTTAGTTGCTAAAGCTTTTGGAATTTAAGAGAAGGAACTTGCTTATTAGAAATCATCGTCTAAAATTCTATCTTTGTCATAATTGATTCTGCCCTTACTGGATATCAGATTTTAACACGGAAATTATGAAGTACCTCTTACTACTTACGCTCGTTTTTACAAGCCCATTCTTATTTGCGCAAAATCAAAGTGCTAGTAATCAAATGCGCTGGGATAAATTGAAGCAGTATTCGGCAACGTTCAAGAATGAGACTGGAGCAACCAAAGAGGTGATAGATGCCTTTCCTGTTTACAAGATTTCCGGAGTTTGGTATGTTTCGCTTTACGGTAAACGACTTCCAAATTGTAATTGGAACATCATTCCCGAAAACAACATTCTTTTGGGTAGTTCTGTAGGGAAAATTACGACCATGAAGGTTCCTTTGGAAAGATTGAGTAGCATCAATTTCTCGGAATTCTATTCCTATCTGGAGATTCCGGGTAAAATTATTCCTCAATTGGATAAGGCGGTAAAAGATACACGAGCAGATAGTGTTCAACGAGGGATCAATTTGCCAAGTGCTTTTACCGGACGGGATGTTTTGATCGGGGTAACGGATTGGGGATTTGATTACGGCCATCCCATGTTTTACGACACTTTGTTGTCACAGTCGCGGGTTTATGCGGCCTGGGATCAGTACAAACAAGTCGGAAATCTTCCAACAGGTCAAACTTACGGTGTAGAATATGATACTCCGACTGAATTAGCTGCTGCGGAAACAGATACATCCAACATTTACAGTCATCACACACACGGATCTCACGTTGCAGGTATTGCAGGAGGAAGTGGTGCAGGATCTGTTTATCGCGGATTTGGCTTTGAATCTCAATACTTGTTTACCACCTTCTATATTGATCAGGCCTCTGCAATTGATGCCTTTGTGTGGATGAAAGACAAAGCAGAAGCAGCTGGAAAACGTTTGGTCGTAAATATGAGCTGGGGAGTTTATTACAATCAAATGGGAAGTTTGGATGGCTTTTCGTTACTTTCTGAGGCGATAGATGAACTGAGCGGAACGAACCAGGTTGTTTTTGTTGGTGCTGCCGGAAATAATAATGGAACGAATTTCCATATCAAGAAAACGTTCAGTAATAACTTCTTTAACTCACTGATTGGTTTTTACTCGTATGCTGCCAATCCGTATATGTGGGGAGAATGTATTACTGCATGGGGAGAACAGGGGCATAACTTCTCCAACAAGATTTCCGTTTACAATAATTTGGGTACATTACTGGTTGCGAGTCCTTATTACTCTACTTCAACTACAGGATATTTAGATTCCATTTTAGTTACCGGAAACGATACCATTGTCTTTACTATTTCTTCAGAAACCGCTAACCCATTGAATGGAAAACCCGGTATGCAGATTCGTATTCGTTCCTTAAATGCCAATAATAGAATTGTACTTACAAGCTCTGCAGTTGATGGAACGGTTCATTATTGGAACCTTCCTGAATTAACAAATGGAGCTGGTAATTTTGGACAAACTTTCACTACTTACGGAACAAATGGAATCACCGGTAATTCCTTGTATGCTATTGGGGAACCGGGCTGTACAAATAGTGTGATAACCGTTGCTGCTTATGCCTCGAGTTATGTAAACGGCGGTGGAACTACAGTTGGTGGAGCACCCGCGTCATTTACGAGCATCGGACCCTTGCATAATGAAACAATGAAACCTGATATTGCAGCTCCGGGTGTAAATGTTGCATCGTCCATTTCATCGTATACTGATGCATCGTATACAGCAGTTTCCAGCATCAGTTTTAATAACAAGACATATGATTTTGCACGATTTTCAGGAACGTCCATGGCTACGCCATGTGTTGCAGGTATCGTTTCACTGATTCTGGATGCGAATCCGAATTTGTCTAGCCAGCAGGTAAAAGACATCATTAAAACGACTGCCCGACTGGACAATTACACCGGTAATATTGTTGCGCCGGGTGATCCCAAATGGGGAATGGGAAAAATCAATGCGTATGCTGCCGTTAAACTGGCTTTAAATACCCTTTCGGTAGATGAAAATGTACCTTTGACTCCTTTTGTACTTTATCCCAATCCGACTTCAAGCGTTTTACATATTTTGAATGCAACTGATTTACCGATATCTATTTTGTCCATCATCTCATTGGATGGAAAGGTCATCAAACCCCATTTGGATGAAAATGCGATTGATATTTCAGAGCTTAATAACGGGATCTATTTCTTGAAAATTCAGACGGAAACAGAGACATATACTCTAAGCTTTGTAAAAGATTAATATTCGTTTCTTTTATCCTGCCCAATTTTCCCGATCCAGGTTTCGTAATTGAATAGCTTCTGACAAGTGAACCGTTTCAATGTCTATCGATGCATTCAAATCTGCAATGGTTCGTGCCACTTTGAGAATTCGGTCATAAGCTCTGGCTGAAAGTCCTAATCTGTCCATGGCGTGTTTCAACAATTGTTTTCCTTCTGAAGAGATTTCGCAAAATTCAGTGAGTTCTTTTCGCTGCATCTGCGCATTGCAATGAGTTTGGGAGCCCTGATACCGATTCAATTGAATAATTCTAGCCTGAATAACGCGTTCCCGAATTTCTGCACTGGTTTCTGTCGGAGCATTGAAAGCCAGATCATCAAAGGAAACCGGAGTTACTTCTACATGCAGGTCGATGCGATCTAAAAGTGGTCCGGAAATCTTGTTGAGATAGCGTTGCACTGTTCCGGGAGCGCAAACGCATTCTTTCTCCGGATGATTGTAGTAACCGCACGGGCAAGGATTCATTGCTGCCACTAACATAAATCCAGCTGGATAATCAACTGAGAAGCGTGCGCGGGAAACAGTCACTGTGCGGTCTTCCAATGGTTGGCGCATCACTTCCAGAACTTGTCGTTTGTATTCAGGAAGTTCGTCCAGGAATAAAACACCGTTGTGAGCAAGTGAAATTTCCCCGGGTTGTGGGTAAGATCCTCCGCCAACAAGTGCTACGTCAGAAATTGTATGATGTGGTTTCCTGAAAGGTCTTTGCGTTACCAAGCCGGTGTTTTTTCCAATTTTTCCGGCTACGGAATGGATTTTTGTTGTTTCCAACGATTCATCAATGCTCATTGGTGGAAGGATGGTTGGCAGTCTTTTGGCCAGCATGGATTTTCCGGCTCCGGGAGGACCGATCAAAATAACATTGTGCCCGCCGGCTGCGGCAATTTCGAATGCTCGCTTGATTGCACTTTGTCCTTTTACATCTCTGAAATCCACTTCGTTTTCATCGAGTTGACGCTTGAACTCTTCTTCAATATTGAATTTTACCGGAGTAAAGGGTTTGGATTCGTTTAAGAAGTCAATAACCTCCTGCATGTTTTCCATTCCGTAAACATCAATTCCTTCCACAATTGCAGCTTCGGATTCATTTTGTTTGGGAAGAAGAATTCCTTTGAAACCATCTTTTTTTGCTTGCATGACAATTGGTAAAACACCTTTTAAGACTTGCAATGTTCCATCTAGTGATAACTCACCCAGTAAAATGTACTCCTCCAATTTGGTGCAAGAAATTTGTTCGGAAGCTGCCAGTATTCCAATTCCAATAGCCAGATCGAAGGTTGATCCTTCTTTTCGGATGTCGGCTGGAGCCATATTGACCGTGATTTCTTTTCCCGGATAATTGAGGTTGTTGTTTTTTAAAGCCGCCTTTATTCGCTGATGACTTTCCTGCACTGCTTTATCCGGTAATCCGACCAGCATAAAATTCACTCCATTTGCAATATTTACTTCAATCGTAATCGTAGTTGCATCAATGCCAAATACGGCACTTCCAAATGTTCTTACCAGCATAATTTGATTCGTTTTTACTTTAAGTTATGCAGAAAGTTCATTTAAAACAAGAGATCGGATTAAAAATTAATCAAAAAATGATTGTTTTGTCGTTCCGAGTATGGAGTTGTAGCCTTCCCCGTTTTCAGACAATGATTAAATATAATTATTCTGTTTTACTTTTTCCAATCTAGTACTTCCCTTAAACAACCAGGGGCTTTGCCCCGCTAATGATTTGTGTGGATGATTTGCATTGTAATCAATTTGCCATTCATAAGCCATCGTGTTGACTTCCTGAATAGAACCAAACAAATAAGCATCCAGTACATCTTCTCTAAAAGTTCTGTTAAACCTTTCAATATATGCGTTTTGCGAAGGTTTTCCCGGTTGGATATAACAAAGTTCTATACTGTGTTTTGAACAAAATGAAGTAAATGCTTTCGACAAAAACTCCGGACCATTATCTACTCGTATCTTCTTTGGTTTCTCCCGATCTGAGAATAGCCGTTTAAGAGTATCTACCAAGCGTTCGGCAGGAATAGAGAATGCTGCTTCATTGATTAATGCTTCCCGATTGCAGTCATCGATTACATTCAGGACTCTGAACCTACGACCGTTTTCCAATGAATCACTCATAAAATCTACTGACCATGTATCATTAAGCATAGTAGGAATAATCAAGGGCTCTCTCACTCGTGAAGGAATCCTGCGTTTGCGTTTACGACGCATTTTCAGGTGCAGTTTACGATAAACCCTCAAAACACGTTTACGATTCCATTTCAATCCTTGTAGACGGATCTTACCATAATAGGTCTCAAATCCACGTGTGGGGTACTTCTCTGAAAGTTCGGACAGCTTCTCTATTAGTGCATCATCGTCTTTTTTACAAACGTAATAATACATTGCTTCTCGTAAGACAGACGATACGACAAGCTCTGTTCACGCTAAGTGCTTGCTCTTTTAGGATTCGTTAAGAAGCTTCATCTGAGTTACTTCAATACATTTACATGACCAATTATTGAATGTCGTTTATCCGACATTATTTCTTTGAATTCAATCTTCCATGTATATAAACCATCTTGAACTATCTTACCATTTTTATATGTTCCGTCCCATCCTATAGTTGAATCATTGGATTCAAAGATAATTTCTCCCCAGCGATCGAAAATTAACATGTTGAAGTCATAGGTGTCAAATCCAGCGGTGAAAACTGGCTGGAACGTTTGATTGAACTCATCCCCATCAGGAGTGAATGTATTTGGAACGTAGTAAATAAGCTCTTCATTGATGGATATGTAAATTGTCGCGGTGTCAAGACATCCATTGTTTGAGACAATCAAAATTGTAGTATATTCTATAGGATCAGAATAGGTGTGCACTGGATTTTGTGCCGTTGAAGTAGAATTATCTCCAAATTTCCACAACCAACTTGTGGCATTGACGGATTGATCTACGAAAAAGACCTCCTGATCAACTATTGCTGGATTTGGGTTGTATGTAAATGCGGCAACAGGTGAATCATAAACGGTTACGATTACATCTCGTGTTTTAAGATTACTACATCCTAGATTTGTGGTAGCAGTTAGACTAACTGTGTACAAACCACTGCTTGTATAAAGATGGGTGGGGTGTTGGAGTGTAGAAGTCGAATTATCACCAAAATTCCAGTTCCATTGAACGATTGTTCCTTGGTCGGTTGTAGACTGATCGGTGAATGAAACGTAGAGAGGTGAACATCCAACGGTATCGCTGACGGTAAACAAAGCCAATGGTTCTGTAAAATCAACAACAATGGTATCAGTGCTACTACAAAGCCCATTCACAACATTTACCCAATATGTTCCAGCTGTACTAACAGTAAACGATTGATTTGTACTACCGTTCTGCCATGTGTAGGTTGATCCAACGTTTTGAGCATTTAATACCAGTGTTGTTCCGCTGCAAATAATGGTATCATTGCCTAAATTAACAACCATTGGTACATAAGATAGAGTAATTGTATCAGTATCTATACAACCATTTTGATCAATTGACTGCACCCAATATGTTCCTGGTACAGCTGCCTCAAAAGTACTCCCCAGTGTTCCATCACTCCAATTATTGGTATAATTAATCGGTAAACTTAAGGTAACAACACTTACACATGTGTCAATATCCATTCCTAAATCGATCTGGAAGCCAATTAAGTTAACATTAATCGTATCAGAATTTGAACACGCACCGTTCATGACATTTACCCAATATTCACCAGAATTAACTACTTGTATTTGTGCATTAGTAGAGTTTGTGTTCCATAAATAAGTTGCATTTGGTAATGACGATGTAGCGTCTAATACAGCCATATTACCACAATCAAATATATCTGGACCGAGATCAACAATTGGAAATTCACTCACATAAATTGTGTGAAACACGGTATCAAGTTCTCCCACCGCATCCATTACAATCAATTGGTAAGTGTTAGTAGTCAATGGACAAACAACTAGTGTGTCAATTGCAGAAAACGGCGCACCTTCCCAACTATACGAATATGGAGTGGTTCCAAAAGATGCCTGTCCGTTCAATGTTGTACAGCCTCCCACGCAAATGGTATCCTCCAAGGCATCAATTTCAGCATTTAATCCACAGTCTTCAACTGTTATTAAAACCGTGTCATAATAAATTCCGCATGGTCGAACTACCTGAACATAATACGTTGTTGTAGTTAAGGGCGAGAATACTGGGGATTGAATCGACACATCACTGATTCCAACATTTGGCGACCATGTATAAGATGATCCTATCTGAGTGGTTAACAAAACTGATTCTCCTTCACAAATAACCGTATCAGGTAAGGCATTTGTAACAATGTTACTACACACAATTGGATCACATACGCTACTCGCATACGATCCAAAAAATCCAATTCCTCCTACAATCAATTCATTAGTAACAGTATTAAAATCAATATCAGTAACTGCTTCTGGAGTAGGTATTAACCCAACATAATTTAAATTAGCATCAAACTGATGAACACCAGTCATTCCTCCTATAAAAATTTGATTACAACCATCCACGACAATCCCACTACCTGCTTCTCTTATACCTCCAGGGATAGGCACAGAGGTAATCAAAACTCCTGTTAGCAAGTCGAACTTATATAACGAATCACCCATTGTTACATAGAAATCCGAAACTCCAGCATAGATATAGTTCTGATAGGAGGACTCCAATCCAGAGTACGGAACTCCTGGCGTTCCATCTGTGATCAAATAATTACCATTATAATCAAAACAAGGTTGCGTGGTCGGGTTGATATGTGTTTCAAATCGAATAGTCTTATCAGGACAAATGCCGATAATAGAATTTCTTCTAAGTACCACATACCCACCTTCCGTGTCCGCACAAACTCCTCTACATTCATTTGAACTATTATTAACAGGAAGCCCAACCCCAACATCGACAAACGATTGCGTTAATCCAGTTGTAGCATTGACTGTTCCAAAGCCATGTTGAGAACCAGTGTTGGGTCTACCAACAGCAAGTAACTCATCGTAGGCACAATTAAATCGGAATGCAAAACCTTCACCAAAATTAGCCAAACCATATTGCGCCCAAACAGAAGCTCCAGAAGTACTAACAGATATGTTTTGACCAGCTGGACTTACCATAAAATAAGAAGTTCCTGTATTGGGATTGACTTCTAAACTTGGACTCATTCCACGTTCAACCCAAAAAACGGTAATAATGTAAGTCCACAACAATGTATTCGTAATAGAATACTTTCGTAATTGAAAGACACCAGTTCCTGTATTTATAACTGTCACATACGTATTTCCTAAATTATCTTGTTTTATTCCCCCCACAATTGAATTAGCTTGGTTAACAACCCATGGATCAATTACAATTGCTCTGGAAGTATCATAATTCTCTAGTTCGAAAGAAATTGTGTTGTCGCTGTTTACCACATAATGAACCCCAATAGGTTCCTTTGTGTCTTCATAAAATGCAATAGGCGCATGATCCACGAACGAATCATCACCGTGCTGAATCAAAAGTGAACCATCTTTTTGCAATACAGCTGATGCATCATTTAATTTCATTTTGATACTAGACACATTCGCTTTTGGAGAAAGATAGAGACTGTATTTCAATCCACCCTCTGTGGGTAATTCATAACGAACGTCAATACCCTCATACAATCCTTTAACAACTAATTCTTTAAAGCTTTCCAATCCACTATCTGCTCCAAAAATCACCAAAGAGCCTGTAGGGTCATTTGGAGTAATGGAAGCAGATTTATTGTAATCTACCCAATGAAAAGTGGTTGTATTGAATTTGTATTTTTTATCTGGAGCTTCACGCTCTTCCTTTCTAATATGTTTACGAGTTGTTATTGAAAAATCCCCCATTCCAACAAATAGAATACCCGTATTTGCAGTCGCAGTATATTCAGATGTAAAATTATTTTCTAAATCAACATATTGACCTGAATATTTCGTGAAATAAGTAGGGGTTAACTCCTGTGATTGTTGAGAAAAAACCAGAGATATTGTTTGTGAAACAATAAATAAAAAAAGTATTAAGTTCTTCATAATTTAGCTTTATTACAAAAGTTCTTTCAGCTGTTGATTATCCATTCCTCCATACTTACGCTTCCATTGGTAAAAGGTAGGAACTGAAATTCCATGTTCACAGCAAATATCCGTTGTTTTCTTACCGGCTTCGTATTCCTTTAGAATACTTACAATTTGAGCCTCTGTAAATCGTGACTTTTTCATAATTCTGACAATTTAAATCTATATTTTTAAACTGTCAGAATTAGGGAAGTTTACATGATTCAAAAGGTGAAAAAGTACTTCTATGAATTAATGATAAAATTGTGATTTTGTGCAAGTAACAAATAAATCCAGACCCAGATCAGGGTTTTCATTTACATGAAAATATTCCCAACTGATGTCTCTGAATTTCCCGCTTTGGGAGCATATCAGCTTTTTCCGGTTCAGACGATTCAGCAACTCGTATGGAATCCTCAGCAATGCGGCCGGCAATTTATACTGTAGCCTGAAAAAATCAAAACGCATGATGTTATTTACGGATTTCTGATTTTCGAAATGGTATTTCCAGACGAGTTCATTCCCTTCAACCCCTTTCATATCTACCTTACGGAAAAACATCTTCAAGAGTACAGTAAGTCCGATTGAGTCATATTCACGGATATGCCATGGGTTGCGCGAGATAGAAAACCTTTTGTTGATGGTGCTTAAATGAAGTTTGCCGTCCGGTTTAAGAACACGGTATATTTCTTCCAAGAATAATTCATCATTTTCAATGTGTTCAATGACCTGAAAAGCAATAATGTGATCGAAAGAATCGTTTGGAAAGGCACTAAGATCGGGTAGAGTCAGTTGCTGGAAATTACATTGCGGATAGTTCGTCTGAAGTTCATGAATCAGGGATTTGTTTTTATCCACGCCAGTATATCGGATTTGATCCAGCTGAAAACATTCAATTCCACGCCCCCAGCCGCAACCGAGCTCCATTACGTCTCCTGTAAGTTGAGAAGCAATTTGAACATATGGAAATAACAATCGTTCATGGAGAGGTTTGTCTGACAGAATATGGTCACTCGTAATTTCTGTTTTAAAGTAATTCATAACACAAGATTTATATGGATGTTTATACTATTTTATTTGAAGCGAATTGGCTGGTAAATTCGGGACATGACATAAAGTTTTTAGGCAATAGAAGTCTATTCCGCTCTAACAGATTTACTGTAAAAAGCAAAAAATCATTAATCTGATTTTCGTTGTTTCCTTTGATTTAAAGCTTAAATCCAACCCCGAATTGAATCCCCCATGAAGAATACTGCCTTCGTATCAGATTACAGGATATTGCCGGATTAATCATGGATTTGAAGTAAGGATTTACAAAAACGTGCCACTTGTTGAAATTCCTTCGTACTTCCAGTTGGATGAGGTAAGAGACATTGAACTTAACTGCCTGATACTCCAGAATACCATTGAAGTTTTCATTCGGGAAACGCCCTTTATTTCTTGATATTCCGAAATTGAATTGAGCTCCGATTCGTGGGATGAACTCATAATTTCCAAAATCGAATCGATATCCGAAGTAAAGCGGGATCGAAATCCAGGAGTAAGTGTTTTTAAACGAAGTCCGTTCTGTTGTCGAATCCTGGAATTGATAGTTATAATAAATTGTCGTGTCATGTATTACCGGATTCCAATTACCCAAAGAATCAAGTACCAAAATGGTGTCAATGATGTGGTCTGAATAAGTTGAATCTTTTAAGATATATTTCGTTACTTCCGCAGCATATTTTTCTCCTGTTTGAGCGTATGAAAGCCCCAAACCAAAAGTGAGTTTTTTGTATGATACATTCCCATTCACTCCGAATGAAGCAGCCAGAATGGACGATTGATTTTCGTTCAACTTATCAAGATACGTTTTATTGGTAGAGACGTCCTTGATGAAATTTGCTCCCAAACCACCGAAAAGTTGAATTTCCTTTTTCCAGTTACCATTAGGTGTGTTTTCTATTTTATCGTCTGACTTATCAGAATTAGCTGAAATGACAGGTTGATTGGCTGAGCTATCCACTTGATATATAGAAAGAACACTGTCTTTTTTCTTCTCTGAAACAGGAATGGAATCTAATTGTTCCACAGATGAGTTTTCAGCTTCTTCAGTCGGTTTAATGACGTTCACTGAGATTGGCTCTTCTATCTTTTTTTTCAGATTATCAGAACTTACACTAAGTTGAAAACCATCGTTGTGACTGATTGGCACATGAATACTCACTCCATTTGCAGTTCTTTTTTGTTGAGAGATATTATGCGCTGAGAATTTGTTTTGATTTTGTTTTTTTGTGTTGCCAAGTGATATTGAAGTCTGATTCAAGATCCCTATTCTATTATCTAGCGCAGTGACTTGAAAGATTGTCCCACGAAATTGTATTTCTTTTGTTTTTGTCTGCCGATTGATTGCTGCATAAGATTGGATTTGGCTGTGTTCAACTGATCCGGGTAATTGTGCGTAATCCGATGCTTGAAAAGAATGGTATTGAAGAATAAAGAAAATAGTGAGAAATAACCATACTCCTCCGAACAATGCTGCCAACCACCAAAAGAAAGGACATCTCTTTTTCTCTTGGTCATCAAGTCGCATGTTCAAATTATCAACGAAAGATTCAGGAATATCAAAAACCCTTTGGTTCATTGTTTCATTGAACAGTTTGTCGATATGTTTTTTATCTTCTTTCACAACTTCAATCCTGTTTGGTTCATACTAATTTGAATTCTCAACCTTTTACGTGCTTCTTTCAGATGCCATTTAACCGTTTCGTATGAAATCTGGAGATCTTCCATAATTTCTTTTGTAGAACAATCATCAATAGCATATAAATTAAAAACCAATTTGGTTGCTGGGGGCAAGGTGTCTAACATCCTTTGCAATCCTTCGGCTTCAAATGTGCCTTCAATTTCAGGTTCACTAATCAATGAATCATTTTGGTAGTCATCATTGTATTGAAATAGTTCTTTGTAACGCTTGTTTTTTCTGAAATCGTCAATTATTTCTCGTTTCACTATTTGCTTTGCCCAGGAGAAATAAGCTGTACCAATATGGAACTGATCGATAGCGGAAATGATCTTCATAAATGCATTATTGACAATTTGCATTTGATTTTCCTGATCATTTGTATACCGCACAGCATTTCCCATCAACACCTGAAAAGTGTGGTGGTATAAATCAAGGATGACTTTTCGGTCACCTTTCTTTATTGCGGCAATGGTATCAGCGTTTAATTCGAACAAAGCTTAAAAATGGAGTTTTTAATAAAAGCAAAAAAGTTTCAGTATTATCATCTGGTATCTAAACAGAATGTTTTTTATTTTAACCGTATAGCAACTTATTTGATGAAATTTTCACAAAAGGTTGGAAAGATAAGCCTGTCTTTAACGAATTGGTTCTGGAAATTAGAGGAGAGAAATTGTTCATGTGTTCCTATTTTATTTTGGTATTTCAAACAGTAACGAGACAAATGAATGATAAGGGGGGGACTCAAGTGATTTTTTTTTGCGGAATAAGAAATGGATGGTGAAAAAGAGGTGTTGTTTTTATCCGATTATCTGTAACCAAGAGTCTTCAAGACTGCTTATTAATCTTATTTTTGTTCTGCTTAAAACTAAACCCTGTAATGACTCGAATCTTTGGTCTTATTTGCTTTATGCTGCTTGCATCTAATTTGTTAGGGCAATCCCAATGGATTCAGTTTTCAGTTATCGGAAAAGAGATTCCTTGTGAAGATGTTCCGAAACAAGTCATTATTTCTACAAAAATTGCAGGAAAAGACAGCGTTTTAAGAAAGGAACAATTTCTGAATTGCCAGCAGTTGATTGAAATTCCAAAGATTCAAGGTGTCTATTCCTTTACGATCAAAACACAATTGTATGATCCGATTTTATTGAGCTTCGAGATCAAAGCAAACACGGCAGATACGATACAGCTGGGAGAATTGACACTGAAAGAACCTGTTTCAGAGTTGGATGAGGTAACAGTAACCGGGATTCAGCGCAGATTTATTCAGGTAGATGCCGATAAAACGACTATTACGGTTAAAGACAATCCGATCCTGACAGTAAGCAGTATTTACGATGCGATCTTGAAAATTCCGGGAGTAGTTCCTTATCCGGGTGGCGGATTTGCCATTAGTGGACAAATTGCGAGTGTTTATTTCGAAGGAATTCCAAGTAGTTTATCGACCGATGATTTAACGAATCTATTGAAAAGTTTACCTGCTACTTCGGTGGAAACTATCGAAATCATTTCAAATCCAGGTGCTTCATACGATGCAAATGTAAGTGGGGCAATTATCAATGTCATCAGTCTTGCCAAAGTAACGAAATGGTTATCGGGAACATTCACACTAAATTACGGATTGAATCAAAACAATAAGCTTTCACCTTCCTTGGTGATGAGTGGAAGACGTTCACGCTGGACCTGGCAGTTTCAGGCCGGATATTCCTATTATGAACGTTCAAATCGCAGCACCTACAATAAATCGTACACTTCATTTAATCCGGTTGCAAGTCTGATATCTGAACGAAAAGAACAAACGATCAGTCAGTACTATTATTTCAAGCCTTCGGTGAATATCAAACTCACAAAGCGTTCCAATTTAATTTTGAATTACAATGGTTCTTTTAGTGACAATATTTTCAATGGAAATTCAATTACGAGTAGTCAGGAAATAGCACCAATGGTAGATTTGGGAACTACTTACTGGTCTAGAAATAAAGGGCAGAATAATGACTTCATTATAAAATACCGGAATGAATTTGATACACTTCATCGTGTGTTAACCGTTACAGCATTTTACACCACTTATTGGAATAAATCCCGCAGAAACAATACACAAAGAGAATTTGCACAGGAGGATTTTAGCGTGCTCGATTATAAATTGAAAATCCAGAAATATTATTTTCGTGCAGATGCGGAAATTCCTTTCGAAAAGATCAAATTTTACTTAAATACGGGGATCAAATACCAGAATTTACGAACGAACAATATCGGGTCATATAACTTGCAAAATGCTTCGGATGCTATTTTCGCAAATCCGTTTTATACTTCTAGCATTGATTTTAAATACCAGGAAGATAATCTGGCAGCCTATCTTGAATTGAAAAAACGCTTTGGAAAAAAGGTTTCAATTGGGGCAGGAGTGAGAGCTGAGAATTTTAGCCTCACAAGAAGCTCAAATATTACCACTTCTGCACAGAATAATTACTTCAATTTTTTTCCGTCGTTTAATGCGATCTACCGCATTACTTCAGATATTAATCTGATCGGAACTTACTCGCGGAAAATAGGAATTCCGAACTTCAGTCAGTTTGATCCGAATAATTCAGGATATTATGATACCTACAACTCTTCAACCGGAAACACACAATTAAAACCCAATTTCTATGACAATGCGGAGTTGAAATTCACCGTTTTCGATTACCTTCAGTTGTCTGTTGATTACACGCATTCTCAAGCTTTGAATCTTTCCGAAATAGTGGTTCAACCAAATTCACTTCAATCCGTTCAGACTTTCAGAACATATAACAACGTCAATACGGTTGCTTACTTTATGTCGCTTCCGGTTCCATTCGGGATTTTCAAGAAAGGCCTGAACTTTTTCAATGAGCCAGTGGAAATAGATAAAATTTCATTCATGTATTTGTATGGGGAATTTACAAAAACTCAAATTTCCGGCTACGATTACTTAGGTAAAAACCGTGGGATTTGGACGGTTGGAGTTTACTCCCAATTTATTTTGCCGTGGAAGATCCGAATGAATGTGGATTACTACATTGCAGGAAAAGGAAACTATCAGATTTATCAGTTTACAAAGAATCGTTCATCATTGGAAGTGGTTTTCAGCAGAGAGTTTTACGACAAGAAGTTGAAAACGTCTATATCCATGGAAGATATTTTCAATACGGATCAGTCGACCACTCGTTTGGCGTTCCAAAACCTGAATATGGATAGTTATACGAAGAATGACACGCGAATCATTTGGTTCAAGGTTTCGTATTCGTTCGGGCGTTATGAGAAGCCGGAATCGGATGCAACTGGCCCGCCGGAGAAGCCGAATTTGAATGGAGGACTGTAAGCGGGTTGATTAGTTACCACGGTAGAAGAAGGATAAGCTTCCACTTATCCCGGAAAACAAAAAAAAGTCCCGAATCACTAGTGAAAACGGGACTTTGATCAATTTATAACTTTCTTACAAAGCTGCTAAAGCACCCTCATAATTTGGTTCGTCTTTAATATCCGGTACCAATTCAGTGTAAACCACATTGTGGTTTTCATCCAAAACAACCACTGATCTTGCATGCAATCCTTTTAACGGACCATCCAATAATTCCAATCCATAGTTTTTTCCAAATTCACCATCTCTGAAATCAGAAAGTGTTACTACGTTTTCAATTCCCTCTGCACCGCAGAAACGTTTCTGAGCGAAAGGAAGATCACGTGAAATACACAAAACAGTCGTGTTTTCCAAAGCCGATGCCTTTTTGTTGAATTCGCGAACTGAAGTTGCACATGTTCCTGTATCGATACTTGGAAAAATATTTAAGATCAATTTTTTGCCTTTGTAATTGTCCAGTGAAATAGTTCCCAAGTCTGCATTTACCAATGAAAAATCAGCAGCGTGGGATCCCTTTGTTGGTAATTCACCGCTTGTGTGTAGAGGATTTCCTCCTAAAGTTACGTTTGCCATTTGTTGTGTTTTTTACTATCTAAAATTACTATATAAATTGCGAATTGTATCTACCGAAATAAAACGAATTAGTTTCCCTGAAACGAATTGAAATAATTCGTAATTAGGCATTGGTAATTGGCAATCGTTTGATTGCCTTCGTCATTTCTCGCTTCCCCGGAGAACCAGGCAAAGAAGTCACCTCAAATCCAACCGATTTCAAGTCGCGCTTTACTTGTCCTTTGGCGCAATAAGTGACCAAAACTCCACCCGGACTTAGCCAATCGTATATTTTTTGGAAGATTTCCGGACTCCACAATTCGGGCTGTACTCTTGGGCCAAATGCATCATAGTAGCAGAGATCAATTGTTTCTTTCCCCATTTCCAACTCCTGAATTTGTTTTTCTACTTTTTCCAGCACGAAATGTTCGGAGATCTCCCGAGCAACGTTCCAATCCACTTGATGCATCTTTTTGAAGACTTCTGCAGCCTCTTCATCACGAGTAAACGAAGCGTAATTCATTCCTTCAATCTCTTCAGTACTTGGTGGAAAAGCCTCCAGACCAATGTAGTGAACGTATTGATTTCGTTTTTCCGAAGCAAAATAAGTCAGAAGCGCATTTAGTCCCGTTCCGAATCCCATCTCGAAGATCGTTAAGTAATCCCCGGATTTCGGATTCAATCCGTGTTTGATGAAAACATGCTGAGCTTCCTGTAATGCTCCGTGACTGGAATGGTAATGTTCGTTCCACTCCGGAAGATAGATTGTAGTGGAGCCGTCTGCAGTTTTTACCAATTCACGTTTCATGCCGTAAAGCTAGTTAATTGAAAATTGAAAAGTGAGAATTGAAAAGAGGAAACAAGAAAAACTATCAGATTATAGGCCGATTTCAAACCTTTTCAATGATAAATTCTCCATTTTCAATTCAATTTACACCCAGAAAGCCACATTTTACCTAAAATTAAAGTTCAGATTTCCTTCAAAGAAAATGAATCCTTAATTTTGCGACATGAGTGAAAACCAAACCAAAGGCTTAATTTTTATTTTAATCACGATTTGTATCGATTCTATCGGATTGGGAATTATTATCCCGTCTCTTCCAAGCTTGATTGCAGATGCTACACATTTGTCGATCAATGAATCATCAAAATACTCAGGAGTTGTTTTGGCAACATACGCATTGATGCAGTTCTTATTTTCACCGCTCATTGGAAATTTAAGTGACCGTTACGGAAGAAGACCTGTCATTCTGATGTCGCTTTTAGGATTGGGACTGGATTATGTATTCATGTATTTTGCACCAAGTTTAGCTTGGTTAATCTTTGGTAGAGCCGTTTCAGGAATGTTTGGGGCAAGTTTTACTACAGCAGCGGCTTACATAGCAGATATTTCGACAGATAAAAACAGAGCGCAAAATTTCGGACTGATCGGAGCTGCATTCGGTGTAGGATTTATCATTGGGCCTGCAATTGGTGGTGTTGCTTCCGAATTTGGATTGCGTGTTCCATTCATGGTTGCTGCATTTTTGTCTTTGGCAAATTTCATTTATGGACTGATCTTTTTGAAAGAATCATTGCCTGCAATCGATCGAAGAAAATTTGAATTGAAACGTGCAAATCCAATTGGTGCAATTATGCAGATTGTGCGTTTCCCAAAGTATAGAGGATTGTTCGTTGTTACGTTCATTGTTTTATTGTCAAATATGGCTATTCATTCTGTCTGGAATTACTATACGATTGCGCGTTTTGGCTGGGAGACAAAAGACGTAGGAATTTCATTAGCTGTGGTTGGCGTTTGCTTTGGATTGGTTCAAGGCTTGATGGCAGGTCCAATTGTCAAAAAAATGGGAGAGAAGGGAGCCGCAACATTGGGGCTGGTTATCCTTAGCATAGTAACTCTTGGAATCGGTTTGATTCCTTATGGCTGGCTAATGTATGTGATTATTTTACCTTATGCATTTTCAGGAATTGTTGATCCAAGTATCCGTTCCCTGGTTTCAAGCGAGGTAAAGAATAATGAACAAGGAGAATTACAAGGAATTTTTACTTCTTTAATGAGTTTGGCAGAAATGACCGGTCCTGTTTTCATGATGTGGATCTTCTACAAATCAGTTCCACTAGCAGAAAAAAACTCTATTTTTTATGGAGCTCCTTTCTTTGTAGCGGCAGCGCTAGCAGTTATTGCATTGATTCTTTTGCGCTACGTCTTCAGTAAAATTGCCTTTAAAGCGAATTCAGAAACTATTTTAGATGAGAAATTAGAGGAAAGTTTGGAAAACTAAGAAAGCCCCGTTAGCTAGACAACGGGGACTTCTCCTTTAATTTACTCAGCTATACAGCTGGTTTTCATTCAGTTTTTGGCGTTCGTTCGTTTTGCTTTGTTAAATGCTGAAGCATCTCAACTTATATTACCTAACCGTACTCTATATCTCCATGTAAAACTAGAACGGAGCCATCAACCAAAGAAATATCTCGAGTTATTTTTTACCGAAAATTGCGAAAAGATCGATAATGCTTAGTTGCTGTGTGAACCATTGAATCATATCCTTTGTATTTAATTGTTTCACCAAAAATCACTTTTTTTAGTTGGTTTTTTGTTGTCTGTTTTTACCCGAATTTGTAAACGGTTAAGAATGAATGACAAGTGGTAATATAAAGTGATTGTGATTTAATGATTGATGTATCAATTATTACCTTTGTTTAGGTAATCCATTGACTATGAAACAAATATTGCACCCGGAAGATTGTAAGGCGATTGAAAAGTTAATTACTTACATGAATGAACATCCGCATGAAAACTTCGATGTAGCGAACCATGCGCGGATGATTGGCTTTTCAATCTCAAAATTGAATAAGAGTTTTAAAGCATATATGGGAATAGGTCCAGCTAGCTACTTTCGGAATCTTAAAATGGAGAAAGCTAAAGAGTTACACAATAAAGATGCATATACCTGGACAGAGATCAGTTCTATTTTCGGATATGCTGATTTGGCTTCATTCAGCAAGGCTTTTAAAAGAATTCACGGATTTTGTCCACGAAATGCAACTTGGAGTGAGTAAATGACGTTATTACTATAACTCAATTTATCAAATGTACTACAACAACATAATTCAAGTGGAAAAACTAGATTCGATTATTTTTTATAAGATCGACAGAGCAATTAGGACCTATCGGCAATTTGCGCAAGCTCGTTTGCGATCTTTGGGGCATCAAATTACCATCGACCAATGGTTGGTCATCCGGTGTTTGATTGAAAACCCGGGAATTCAGCAAAACGAAATTTCGGAATTGGTATTTAAGGACGCTGCCTCTGTTAACAGGATGATTAACCTATTGGTGGAATCAAAATATCTAAAGCGTAAGATCAATAAGTCAGATCGCCGGAAAATGGATATTTTGGTAACTCAAAAAGCATTGGATGCGATGGAAGCAATGGATGAGGTAATTCCAACCAACCGTGCAACAGCTTTAACCGGCCTTACTCAGGAAGAAATGCAAATTACTACGAAGGTTATGACACAGATTGCAAGTAATTGCAAGAAATAGATACCCTTCTTATTGATTTGAAACACCAGCGGAATTGATTTTCTGTCTGGTGTTTTTTGTTTGGAATAAACTGAATTAATCCTCCGAACTATCGGTACTCCGGATTTTCAAATTCCCAACGTTCACCGTCATCCCAGTCACGTCTCGAATTTCCATAATTGGGATATCCTTTATTGGCCTTCAGCATGGAAGCTAAATGAAGTAAATTGTAAGTCATAAAAGTGGTGTTTCGATTCGTGAAACCACTATCAAAACCAACCGGGTTCTCTGTTTTTTTTCCTTTCCATTCGGTATCGCCATAACTTGGGCCGGGTCCGATTTCTCCTATCCAGCCGCAATCAGCCTGGGGTGGAATGGAGTATCCGATATGCTGCAAAGAATAGAGTATTCCCATAGCGCAGTGCTTCACTCCATCCTCGTTCCCGGTGATGATGCATCCTCCGGCTCTGCCGTAATAGATATATTGCCCTTTATCATTCATTAAGCCGCTCATTGCGTAGAGCCTTTCAATTAACTTTTGAGCTTCCGAAGATTTCTCGCCAAGCCAGATAGGGGAACCTATAATTAAGATATCTGCTTCTATGATTCTTTTGAATAATTCGGGCCATTCATCCTTATCCCAATTATGTTCTGTCATATTGGGATAGACCCCACTTGCCACCTCATGATCGATCAATCGAATAGAATCTACAATAACTCGTTCTTTAATCATAATTTGTTTTGAAACCTCCATAAGTAAATCTGTATGACTGATCTCAGGTGATTTTTTAAGGGTGCAATTAACATAAACTGCTTTCAGATTGCTAAAGTCCGGATTCTTCATAGTTTCTTTTTTATTTGGCTGCAGGAGGTTTAAGCGCAGCGATTTTTTCAAGTGAAATCAGTATTTGATAAATCGCCGGGATTTGCAAACCGAACCATTCATCGACCCGCTTAAAACATAGACACCGTTCTTCAGATGCCCGATGGAAATTTGCGGTTCCCAGTTTTCAGCTTGTTCCATTGTTTTTTCCATCACCACACTTCCTCGTAGATCTGTAATCTGAATGGTGACGATTCCGCAATTTTCACAGCCTACATTAAGCAGATCAGCTGCCGGATTCGGGAAAAGGATAAAATCACAATTGTCAGATCCCACGGGAGCTACGATCGTTGGTACATACGAAACCCAGGGACGAGCCTGTTTGATAACCAATTGATTCGTACTGTCGATCTTATATTCAATATCCATCGCGAAAGTAGGGTTGCCAACTGCATTATACAAAATCGCAAACCGGTCGTGGATCACGGATAAATACTGACGAAGCAAATCTAATTGCGTTTCTGACATTAAAAGCGAATCTACAGTGAGCAAACTCGAATATTGGATAACCGAATAATTATCGTTGCCGTCCGGATAGCGTTTGATCAATAATTCTTCCGGATACGTGTTTTCCGGATTCGTGATCAGCTCTTCTCCCAATTGTGAATTCAGGTAAAACGTGCTGTCCGTATTGTAAACCGGATCTGCACTTACGCCAACACCGTTCACTTTTTCATCATCAAAATTGGGATGACACAAAACACCCATGGATGCATAAAAATGATCAACCCGATAAAACTCCCGTTCTTCAAAAGCACGTAGATTCCACAAACTGGCAAATACTTCTTTGATCGTTTTGGAAAGATGCCCTTCATTCAGATGATGTGTTTTTGAATCGTACAAACCGGCACCGCTAAATCCTGGTAAATCTTCATTGTTTGTACTGGAACGGCAGCGTATCGAAGTTCCGGAAGGGAAAGAGATCTGCAATTCTGAAAGGCTGTCCATCATCCAACTCGGCATACTTGCATCCTCAATATCTTCCCGAAGTTGATCCAATCGGTTATCGCGCACAGTTCTGTCGGCAATGAAGGCAGGATCCTGCATCATCAATTCGATTTCATCAAAAAAGTGATTATACTTCATGAATTCCTGATAGAAATAGAAGGGAATCCCAAAACCATCGGGAATCGTTCCTTCAGTAAAACCAAAAGTCCGCATGGTTGCTACATTTGCTGCTTTGGCGCCAAATCCGTCATACATTCCAAAGGAAATTTCACTCAATGGAAGAATGGATTTATAAGACAAATTGAGTGGAGGAATTTGTTCGGTAGTGGGGCGTTTATTTTCATACCAAGCATTCACTTCCTCCAATGTTGCTTCTCTCATTTCGTAGTTGCTCTGGTTGGTCTTGAAATAGATGTAATGGCCCAGCAGATCAGCAATACTGTCATTCAATAACGGATCACGGATAAATGCATTCGGTACATTGTCGTGAATGGCTCTTAAGTTGACATGCGAAAGTGGTGTTTGAATGACCGAAGAAATAATTCCGCCCACGCGAGGCAGTGAGTTCGGTAACGCTTCATACAAAACAATATCACGTGAATCAGGAACTTCTCCCGGCGACATCAAACGAAAGAAACCGTAGCCTTCTGTCTGATTCAGTCCCCAATAATTAATTCCTGAATAGACATCGGATTCAAACAAAACAGGAATACGTGAATTTTGATAAAGCAAGCTGTTGTCCTGATAATCCTGCTCGTTGTTCTCGGTAATAAAATAGGACAAGTTATTCGTTAAATAAGGCATGTTCGCCGCAAGTAATTCCTGTGTTCTTTGCACTACTGCAAATGGTTGAGCTTCATTGTTACTAAAATTAAATGCGTAAGTTCCCAAAGTTCCGTTGGCAGATAGAATGTGTGGATTGTAGATCAATTGCCCTTTTACGAGTGTTGGTGACAGGTGATTTATTCCCAGGTAATTCGCAAAATCAGCATGAAGGTCATATGTTTCGCTATTGATGAAATAGATTTTAGGTTCAGTTGTGTAAAAATCCAGAATGATGAACTTCGTATATTCCACATCATTCAGGTATTCAACCCATGGAGTTCCATTATCCTCCGTGGAGACTATCTGAAAAGCCGAAAGTGTATTTAAAGTAACCAAAGCATGTTCGGAAGCAAGGGGCTCAGCAGCATTTAACGGGCCTTTCAGCGGCATAGCGTTGAATTCGCTTAGATCATCCGCTCCATCTCCGTCAAAATCCAAGGGGTTACTCAAATCATATTCCTTTACCTGATAATGAGTAACAGGATAAGCACGTAATGGTTCTGTAATAGTTGTTGTTCCTTGCTGTCCCAATGTCATAGAAGTAGTAAGCGCAAATGCGGAATCAGGATGATGTCTGACCTGAAGCAGGTAATATTTCCCGGTACTTGAATTGATCTCCAAACGAACCTGTCCTTTCACATCAACCGCATAGCTTTGGATCGGAACGATTTGCTGTCCGTTAACAAAGTGTATTTGAAGTAGAAGAAACAAGATCAGAAAAACTTTCATTGGTGCGATTTAAAAAGGTTCTATGGTTGAAAAGACGAGTTTATCAGGTCTTTAGTTGGCAGCAAGTTATGAAAAACAGAATGAGAAACAAAATGAGAATATGGTAAAGAGAAAGGGGGAATGGAAATCTAATGCATCTTCAAGCGGATTTCCCTCATTCTCTTTCTCATTCTCGCTCTGCTCAATTATGCTGCTTTTTTTTGAATACTCCGGTTGACCAAAGTGCCCATAAGATCAGCACAGGTTGGAAAAACAATCGAATCAATCGTTTGTGGTCGGTATCCAATCCAAAAGCATCAATTCCATTGGCGTATTGCGATATGTTTCCCGGGAAAACAAGCACATAGAAAATGGCTAAGGCTATACCCACTTTGATTTGCTGTTTTACCCAAAAGATCATCGCTAATCCCAACATGATTTCCACAGCTCCCGAAGAGAGGACAACAAAGTCCATAAAACGCGGGCTATCGGGAAGCCAGCGGGGAACTTGCGCCAGAAATTCTGTTCGTTGAAAGGTTAAATGACCAATACCTGCTAATAACATAAATGCCCCAAGGATGATCCGCATTACGTTTTGAAAAATGGATGTCTTCATATTCGCTTGATTTAAATTGCAAGAGATTGGTTCATGCAGGATCTTAAGTTACCGTTTTTCCCTTCAAAGAAATTCAATAAGACCAAAAAAAACTGAAATCAGATCATTTCTACGGTATCTTTATTTAGGACACCGTAGAAATTTTCAAGTCATTTTAACCTTTATGGTGAGGACACCCGGAAGCCGGATCATTTCCATTCGGTTTTTTACAATCAAAGAACTGCTCTTCTATGACACGTCTTTGATCTTCCGGAATATCCTCCAGTTTGCGAAGTGTATTCACCTGAATGTGTGGCCAGCTTGTAGTGCCACCGTCATTTCCAAAATCAAATTCAAAAAAGACAATTTGTTCATATTGTAACTGAAGAATTTCTTTTCCATCTTCAATGACTGTTTCAATCCAAATACTCATGTCTACTTCAACAGTAGGAACGAAACGGTTGACAAAAGGAACATTCAAAATTCCTCCTTGAGCACCGGTGCTCTTTTTTGAAGACATCTGAACAAGGACGTGGTTAGCAACATTTTGCCCACTTAAGGTATCTCTTAATCTCAGGTCAGGCCGCACAGAATAAGGATATAGATTATCAGCAAGTATTCTTTGTGTATAAATCTTATTTGATCCGGGGTCATTTTGATCGGTCAGTGTTTCATGTACCCAGGCCGGTGCCGGTTGATCCAGATTGATCGGATGAGCAGGGCTTGCACCAGCTCCACCCATGGTTTGTGAAATAGCCAGATGATCCGTTTGCCAAGCAGCATCACCAGATGGAAATTTTGGTGAACCATCAATTAAATAATTGGAACCATTCGGTGCAATATCTCCTAAAAGCGTAATAGTACTGCCATGAGGAATAACGCCACTTCTTGAAATAGAGTAGTCAGGAATAAAATAGGAACCGTCTACACCTGCTCCCGGTTTTAGTTCTTGAGCTGGGATAATCTCAAAGTATTCCTGTCCTTCTTTTAATTGACTTAAAAGGATATACTCTTTATTGTTTTCATCCGGTGATATCTGAACCAGCGGTTCATTTCTATATTCTCCTTTATAGCCGTAAAGCTTAAAGTCTTCTTCAGAGAAAGCATGAATACCGCGGTCTTTTTCAATTGATTCTTTCGTAGCTGCATGATTGTAAACATCACTCAGCCATAAATACATTCCATTTTCTTCATGAATAGAAGTGTATTTTAAAGAGTCTTGTCCTTCTACTTTATTGACACTTTGAATGCTTTGCTCATACTTGACGGCTCCGCAAAATAATTCAGTTGCTCCACCGCGGTTGCGAACACCACCAGGAACCAATGAAAACGTTAACTTCTCAATATATTCTTCACAATCAAAACTGAATTTACCGGGAATCGTTCCTGAATTGGTTCCGGGAGAAGGCATAATTGTAGTATGTATTCCGCTCCCGATCGATTTACGTTCAATGTTGGGATTATAATTCGCATTATAGCTCACCCAAGTTCCATCCAGTGCCGCCAAAACGCCATAATCAACATTTTCCGCAATCTCATCCAGGTTTTTTTCTTTAAAAGGTCGAACCGGATCATCAATAAGTAACTTGGAGTATCCGTCCATTATTTCAGCCAACTTACCGTTCTGATTTTGATTCACAGCAGCAGTCTTCAATAATTGACTCTTTTTTTCAGAGCCTTCTTTTTTTCTTTTAAGCATAGTATTTAGTTTTTACGGTTATAAATTGGTGTATTCGAAAGTTGGACCTGCGTTGGATTGAGCATTCAGTGGCTGGTTCATTAAACCAACAGCTTGTTCTTTCAAAGCATACATGTACATGATAGATTTTTCCAACTCTTTTTGATTGCCTTCCACAGCACTTTGAATGGCATCTAACAAGCGTCTGTAAGTTTTATTGAATTCAAGCCCTTGTGCGTATAATTCTTTGTTATTGGTGTAGTCACTCAGTTTCGGATTTGCTTTCATAGGATATGCTGCACTCCAATCTACAGGCAATTCCTTCCCTACAGGTGGAGTTGTTACGGGCATCATTCCGTTTTCATCTGTAAATGGTCTGTAATCTCCTCCTAAATAATAATGTTCATGGAAAACTTCCTTAAATCTGAAATAATGTGCCAATTCTGCTCCTTCTTCAAACTGAGAAGGATCTACATCAAAAATAGAATCATCTACACCTTCACCTTGTCCTTTAATTTCCTGAAAAACAGCTATAACACCTGCTAAGGATTCTACAGGATGTAATTTTCCGCCACTTCCGTAATACTGTTCAGGACGGATTTGTTTGGCTGGATCTCCTGTGAAAATTCCTCCCGTATTTAATTCTTCAAAATTTTGTGGAAGAGTCCCGTGTTCTGTGTAATAAGCAATAACCTGAAAAACAACAATATAAAAGAATAGCACATCGTAGTATTCACCAATTGTGTGGACGTTTTCCATGATGAAGCCTTTCATATTTTCAAGCGTCCAGAGGTTGTTTTCTGGTGCCGTAGCACTTTTGGTAAATAAGGGAGTCGAAACCGTTTCGTGATCAGATGTTGGTGCTTTAACCAACGGACTGCTCGGACTTTCGATGGCTATAAACGTTGCAATACTGTTTGTTGAGAAGGTCTCCAAACCGACGTAGAAATCAACATTCAGAGGTAATTTCATTGGGTAAGTGGGGTAGTTCTGTGGTCGGTTAACAGAAGGTTGAATGCTCACTGCATTCATCACATTACAAACCATAATCATATGCAGCATTTCTTCCACGACAACACTTCTGATAATTTGTGAAGCGGATGCATTTGTTCCGTCTTTAATGGAATACAAAGCGGTAAGATAAGGTGGGATGGTAGAATGCTCAATCAGAATAGCAGTCTGTAAAAGATCCTGTAAAATTGGACGGTAATCAACGTCGGAGAGTCTTTTTTTAGCTTTAGAAGATTCTGATTCTGAAATTTTTGAACCAAACTGAGTACTTAGGTAGTGATTGAACCCTTCGATTTGGTCATTTAATAAAAGATTCGTCAACGTTTTACTGTGGTATTTTAATCCCTCCGTCCAATCGGCTTTACTGATGGAGGAATCAGTTAACAAGGATTGCATGGAAATGGCATCCGAAACAATTGTGTTACTGGCTAAAGCTCTGGCTCCTTTTAGTAAAGTTTCCTGAGGTTCTATTTTATTGATAAGTCTTTGTCTCATGTTTTCAGTTTTTAAATTGAGTTTCCAAATCTGTCAGGATAGATTCTACCGAGCGGATTGTGAAAGCGGATAGGGTTAGAGTAGGGTTTGAAGTCCCCAAGGTTGTCATGTTTCCAGCTCCTACGATGTATAAATTGGGGTGATCCCAGGATTTACAATAACTATTCGTTACAGAATCTTCCGGTGTGAAACCCATTCTGTGGGTTCCAACGATGTGACCTGCTCCATTGTAAGAATACCTCACATTATTGTACACGAAGGTATTGTTGTCGCTAGCGTTGTATTGGGTGAAGTCTTCAATTTCCAATCGTTCAAACATCTGATCTGAAGCCAGTTTCGCCTGTTCCATTGCTCTCTTTTCGTAGTCTGTAAGATCATAATTGACAACAGGACGTGGAATCCCTAATGCATCCACATATTGGTCATTAATAGTAACCCGGTTGTTTGGATTGGGTAACTGTTCGATCTCAAAATGGAATAGAACCTGTCTGGAAAGCCTGTAAGTCAAAGCATCTCTTAATGCTGCTCCGAAAAGACCCTCACTCAGGAATTCTGAAACATCAGATCCCGGAGAAAATGCCGGCCAACTCCAACCCCAATTGTCGAGCGGAGAAATCCACGCTGAAAATTCACTTCTGAAATCTCCATCCCGAAAAGACGAAATATTGGTGGTAGAACCAGGACCTCTGTAAGAATAAATAGGTTCCGGAAACAATCCCCAGGTTAGCATGACCATGTGATCCATTAAATTTCTTCCGACCTGATCACTGCGATTGGCAACTATTTTCTCTACTTTCTGACCATTTTCAATTACGGTATATTTTGAATTCAATAAGATTTTTGGATTTTCAAAAGCATTGGCTGCCAGAATGACGATGGAATCTGAAGTATCAATAACTTCTTCTACAAAGTCGGTTTTCTCTTTGGAAATATACCTTCTCACATGCACTTTTGAAATGGCCTCATTCTCATCGACACTTAATCGGTACACCACACTCTGAGCTTTAATCTCCAAGTAAGGATTGCGTTGAAGGTTTTCATTGTCATTCATTTTGTACAATGCTTTTTTTAGTGTTTTTAAAGCATTGTATTTAGCCTGAACAGGACAGATTGGGACGCATGATGCATTTCCTTCACAGCGTTCTCCCATATACGGATTCCAAACGGCTCCGAGTGCTTTGTATTCTTCTTTTTCTGAACGGTCTAAGACCAATTGATATCCCGATTGCAGTGCTTCCGCTTTAATGAGTCTTGTTTTTCCGTAGCTTGGATTCGGAGTAGAATTTCTTCCTTGCGGAGATGGAACCATCAGTAAGGGAATCGTTTGAAAATTCAACTGAACATTTGTGCCTGTAAGCCCATCAATGATTTTTTGATCCATATAACTTTGAGGGATTTCCTCCATCGGGAAAACATAATCACCATAATACTGTTCCATGCTTTCTGAAATAGGGTATTCCTGTTTCGAAACATCTCCTGAAACACCGATTTCAAATTCGGCCATTTCATAATATGGTTTTAATAGATTGTAATCAATCGGCCAGTTAATTGGTGTTTTTTGGTCAGAATCAGGGCTGTCTATTTCAATACCGTATTTCTCCGTGAGTCTGAAATCATTCGGAAGCATTCTAGGTGTTGTTCCCAGCCAATGAAGGGTAGTTCCGCCACCAACTCTGATCGCGTCACTGGCAAACGGCATCGGACCAAACTGAACCAGATACCCTTTTTTATCCGGAAACGGTGGAATGATGGGTTCTATATCCAAAACATTCGGTGAAGGAGCTTGCTTTAAGTTGGGATACGGTGAATTGGGAACTTTCGCTTCCTGCATATAAAAAGTACGCATATACTCATTATAAGTCGTCATAGAAGACGCAGAATCCAGTTCTAAACCGGCTTCTAAACCCGCCTCGTACATCAGGATGGAGATTTCACGGATGGTTTCAGATTTTTTGGCATCTGCACGATGGATCATTTTCCCTTTTTCCACATCAAATACGTGATCGGTCAAAAGTTTTGCGATCAATGATCCCGCAATCCCCGTTCCTACGATGATTACATCTTTTTTGTTGTCTGTCTTACTCATGATTTAGTGGTTACAGGTTTAATACTCCAAGATTTAAAGCCCGGTTGTTTTGCTCCAGGGGGATGTGCATGCATTAAGTTCCAAACCAGTCCTTCTTTGTAAGAAAGATCATTGATATAAGTGCCTTCCCAAGTTCCTAAATACCACATGGTAACGACTTTCCCAGCCATGTCGTTCATTCCCGGATCTGCCATAATTTCGGAAGCAATGGTGTTTCTTAGTTGATCTTCGGTGAAGGAAGTTTCAAACACATTTTTGGAAACAGTTAGAAATTCCACAAAAGTGGCCGCATCTAAATGACCCAGAATGTAGGTGTAATAGGTCTCCGCCAAACCTGTCGCCTGTAATTCATTTACAGAAAACCCGGTAAGTGATTCTGAAATAGACATGAACACGTCGAAGTAATAATCGTCGACGTTGAGGATTTTGTTAATAATAATCATGGTGTTAAAATTTGCTGGTTAAAGAATCTTCAATGAATTGGTTGTTCTTTTTCTATTGATGTTTTCTCTCCTTTGCCATAACAAGGAAACAAACACAAACTTAGTAGATGAGTGAAATCGACAGAATTATTTTTCTGATTAATAGAAGTTGACATGAATAGTGAATTCGTGAATAATGGTTTTATCTTGGACATTAGTTGCCCAGAATGCCGATAAACCTAATAATTTTCAGTCAGATATGCAAATACATGAATACATGGATTCTTGCATGTGGTTTTCCACAAAAAAAGATGCTGGCAATCTTTTGGGATCTTGAAAGCAGAATTAACTTGAAATAGAGAATGTAAGTGTAGAACATGAATAGTGAGTTTCTACAAATAAAAAAAGCTTTGCAAATCTGCAAAGCTTTTTTCTACTTTCGTGTTGGTGGGGAATGACGGATTCGAATGCTGACGCTACGGTCAGCATCCTAACAATTGCTTTATAAGAAGCAATTCGTCAGGACCGCCGACTCCATCATTGTATTTTAACATGAAATCGCATGTCCGTTTTCGTGATAAGTTCTTGAGTTTATATTCTAGAATTTGGGCTTCACCTTTGGTTGGTTTTTCAATAAACCACACTAATATCCATGGTGTACCAAATTGCGTTGCTTTTTCAAACTTTCCGTTATGTCTTCTCAGACGTTCTATAATATCTTGTGTTGAGCCTTTGTAAAACGAATCAGTTGACTCGGAATAGAGAATGTAAGTGTAGAACATGAATAGTGAGTTTCTACAAATAAAAAAAGCCTTGCAAATCTGCAAAGCTTTTTTCTACTTTCGTGTTGGTGGGGAATGACGGATTCGAACCGCCGACATCCTGCTTGTAAGGCAGGCGCTCTGAACCAACTGAGCTAATCCCCCATACTTCGCGTTTTTTGAGTTACCGTTGTTTCTCAAACGCGAGTGCAAATATAAGGCATTATTTCTTTTCTGCAAGCCCTTTTTGAAAAAAAACTTCAAAAAAATCGTGAACCAAAAAGAAGGAACCGAAAATCAAAATCGTATCCGCTTTGTTTGCAGATTCTTGCGCTTTTGACAATGCTTTTACCGGAGAATTAAAAAATTGTTTTTTTTCTACTCTGGAATCCACTTTTTCCTTCAAATCCTCCATTCGAATACTTCTGGGATTGGAGAAGGTGGTAAAGTAGAAATGTGCATTTGTTGGAAATTCATCCAAAATGGCATCTAAATCTTTATCAGAACTCGTTCCGTAAATGCAATGAAGCGTTCCTTTATTGATTTCCTTGACAGAATTAAACAGGGCATGAATTCCTTCCGCGTTGTGTGCGCAATCAACGATCGTTAATGGCTCTTGCGTGATGACTTCCATGCGGCCGAAGAATCCGGTATTTTGTTTTAGATTCTTAATCCCGTTTTCACGTGTCGTTTGATCAACTGAAAATCCTCTTTTTTCCAACTCATCACAAACCGCAGCAACGATGCTGTAATTCCCTACTTGATAACCGATGATTCCATCCGGAAAATGAATGTCTTGTCTGGGAATGATTATTTCCGCTTGCATTGCTTTGGAAGCGGTCTCAAAGACAGGAAATGTCTCTTCGTCTGTTTCGCCAAGAACAACCGGAATTTGCTTTTTGATAATTCCTGCCTTCTCAAATGCAATTTTAGCGCGTGTATCTCCTAGTATATTGACATGATCCAGTCCAATATTGGTGATTACAGAAATAAGCGGCTGAATGATATTCGTTGCGTCTAATCTTCCCCCTAAACCCACTTCTGCAATGACGATAGAGCACTTGTTCTGACAAAAGAAATCTAATGCCATCATCCAGGTGATTTCAAAGAAGGAAGGCTCAATATTCCAGGAATGATTTCTCACTTTTTCGCAAAATTCAATCACAAATTGTTCATCAATGGGTACGCCATTGATGCGGATCCGCTCTGTGAAGTCAAATAGGTGGGGAGAGGTGAATAATCCGACCTTCTCTCCGCTTTCAGTAAGAATGGATGCAAGCATGTTCGATACAGAGCCTTTTCCGTTGGTTCCGCCCACATGAATAAAACGCAATTGATTCTCCGGATGATGGAAAAAAGCACTTAATTCTTCGATATTCTTTAATCCTGGATTATAAGCTTGTGCACCTAAATTATGGTAAGCCGGGAATTGTTGAAACAACCAATCGATGGTTTCAGAATAATTCATATGATTATTGTTGTGGCTTGAAATAATAGGTAATCGTCCCCTCTTCGATTGGTTTTTCAGAATACTCGAAACGTGATTTTTTGGCATAACTCATTGCTTGCTCTACACAGCATGGGTTTGCTCCTTCAGGAGCCAGTGATTGTGCCCAATAAACATCTCCATTGGAATTGACCTTTACTTTTATAACGATTTTTTCGGTGATTGATCTTCCACACATATAGCCTGGAACCTTAATGTAGTCCGGATCGTTCTGAAGAGGTTTTCGGTTATTTACATTCCATTCTGCAAGATTCTTTCCACTTTTCCCAGAGTTGGATCCAATATTTCCACCGTTTCCGCCTTCTTGTTTTTGCTGTTGTCTTTTCTTCTCTTCACGCTCTTTTTTGCGCTTCTCCATGTCCTTTTGGATCTTTTCGCGCTCAGCAGCTCCACCTGTCATTTCAAACTGTTGCTTTTCAAAGTCGAAAACAGATTCTTCCGGAGTTTTTGGTTTCGTAGGTTCCGCCTTTGGCAGAGGTTTGGAAGAAGGGTCTGTCGTTTCAGGACGATCTTCACGTATTTCACCTCCATCTTTTGCTTCAGGAAGGCCATCTCCGTTTTCTCCTTTATAATTAAATTGGGCTGGGGGAGTTTCCTCCACATTTTGATTGTTCAAAGAGAATTGGGTGGTATCGGAAACCTCGCTGAAAGACATTTCATTTAAACCTTCATAATTATCAATGATTGTCTTGGTGTAAACGGATCCAATTCCCAATAAAATTGCTCCGAAAAGGACATACATCAGGATTACAGGTTGACGGGTTCTTGTTTGATAAGCTCCATATCGCTTATTGCGATGTTCGAAAATTGTTTTAAAATTTTTCGCATGAAATTCCTCCCATTCACTATTGTCTACATAATGGTAGAGTGAAAAAATAATAATGAGTATAAATAGAATATATACGAATACCATAAACCTCTTTGTAAACCAGTTTAAATCTACAAGTAAAAACCGAAGAAATTATTTTTTTAAACGACTTTAACGAAAACTAGTTTGCACTAATTCGTATTACAACCGGTACTTTCATGTTTTTTGTAGCGGTGACCTTATTGAATCGTCCTTGATTCTTAACAACATTGATAACTTGATTGATGATGGTCATGTCATTCGTATTGGAACCATTTTTCACGAAGGTTGGTTTTCCGATGATATTCCCGTTTGGATCAACCAAAATAGACAAAACAATCACGCAACTTTCATCTGTTTGAATGCTGTTTGTATTAGGCTTTTCCACCCAATGACGTTCCGGATCTCCGCCTCTTCCCGGACCATTACCGTTGCCTTCTCCATTTCCGTTATCATTTCCAATTCCGTGACCGTTCCCGGTTCCAGTTCCACCACCACTTCCACCGGTTCCGCCGAATGGATTGCTGCTTGTATTTTGTGCGCTTGCTGGATTATCGGTTGGGGTTTGGGTGTTATTGATACTGGAATTCCCTGAACTCGTATGTGTGCTGCTGCTATGCTGTGTAAGGACTTGCTGTGTTTGGGGAGGAGTTCTATCTGATTGTTCAACATTTGCAGCAGTTCCGGAACCACCACCACCCGTACCTACTGGTAAATCCTGTAGTTCAACCTCAATTAACTCCATTTCCATGTCCTTATACAATAATTGCTCAGGAAGTGGAGGAGTGGGGATACGGTATCCCAGAAAATGGAGAATGGCCAATAATAATACAAATGCAGATAATGCAATGATTCCTGCAACCTTGCGATCCTTAATCTCTTCGGTCTTGACTGTTTCAAATGCAAATTCTTCCATATGTCTTTATTTTATTCTTTTCGGATCTTAATAGGTAATTACCTGCTGGTAATTTACCACTCAATTCCTGAAACGTTCATTTTTTTAATGACTTTTAGCAAAAACTAGTTTGCATTAACACGAATCACAATAAGCTCTTTCGTATTCTTCGTCGTATTTGCTTTATTAAATTTGGCTTGATTCTTAACGGCACTAATCACCTGATTGATCATGGCCATATCGTTGGTTGTGGAACCACTTTTTACAAGGGTTGGACTTCCAACAATATTTCCGTCAGGATCCACTAAAACAGATAAGACAATTTTGCAGTTTTCGTCTGACGCTATGTTATGTGTATTGGGGAATTCAATCAGTTGACGTTTTACCTTTTCTGCTGATTTGGGATCACCGTCTTGTTCATCCCGCACTGCTTCAGTAGTACTTCCGTGATACTTCGTTCCATTGATTCCTCCAGTTGCGAATGGATTGTCACTAACATGTTTTGCTCCTGAAGGATTATTTGTCGGAGTTACCGTATTGGTAATATTAGAGTTCCCGGATTTCGCATGTGTACTACTGCTTTGTTCAGTGAGAATTTGCTCCATTTGTGCGGGAGTCATTTCTGTCTTGTTTGCTTTAGCAGGACTGCCAGCACCACCATTCTTGAGACCTTGTTCTAAAATCTGAGGATCAAGAGGAATCAGCTCTTCATTTGTTTGAACTAATTGATTTTGAAGATTTGGATTTGAAATACGGTATCCAATAAAGGAAAGAATCGTTAACAACAATACGGCTGCTGATATCGCAATAATTCGTGCCATTTTACGATCGTTCATTCGATCCCTTTTTTCTGTTTCGACACTGTATTCCATACCTCTTTGTTTTAGATGAATTATCCGGCTTTGGTAGCAATTACAAACTTCAATTGATGTTTCAATCCGAGCTGCAATAAATCTATCAATTCCTGAACATCTAAGTCATACGCAGGACGTAGTACTACGGTTTCATCTTTTCGCAATTTTGTTTCCTGCAATAATCGTACTTCCAGATCTTGAGGACTTACTTCTTCCTTATCGAGGTAGTATTTTTTTTCACTCGTGACAGTTAAAGTCAGGTGAGATCCGACTTTTGTATCTGTTTCTTTCGCATCGGGAAGCGGAACCTTGATCACGTTCGGGTTTGCTAATGTTGATATAATCAAAAAGAACAAAAGCAAGAAGAACATGATATCACTCATGGAAGAGGATTCAACTCCTGCATGAAAGCGTTTTTTGCGTTTTATTGCCATTTTCCTGGACGTTGAATAATATTAATAAATCCTAAGTTCGTTGACTGGATTTTCAATGTATAACTATCAATCATCGCATTCAAAATATGATATGCGGAATAAGCGATAATACCTACGACCAATCCTGCTCCCGAACTAATCATCTTTTCGTATAAACCTCCCGAGATATTTCCGATACTTACGTTTTCAGAAATGGAGATATTGTAGAAGATTTTAATTACCCCGGCAATGGTACCAATGAATCCGAATGTTGGAGCAATACCTGCGATTAATCCCAGAATTCCCATTCCTTTTTCCATCTTACCAATTTCGATATTGGCAACCTTTTCCATATTGGATTCGATCTCAGAAACCGGTCTTCCGATAGTTTGAATTCCTTCGGCAACAACGGAACCAAAAGCACTTTGATCACGTTGTACCTGATTCAATGCATCCTGAATATTTCCTTTCTCCAGATTCATTCGAATGTCATTCAATAAATTCGAGTTGTAGACCGACATACGCTTGATGTAGCGGTAGCGCTCGATCACAACATATAACGTGTAAAATAACAAGATGATAATTGGAATGATAAAGACACCGCCTTTCATTACAAATTCCAGTGCTGTGATCTTTTCACCTGCTTTTGCTGCCTTTTCTTCAGCTTCCGGCACGCTGTCCTTAACGATTTGCGCTAAGCTTAACAATGGAGTTGCTAAAAATAATAGGGTAAATATTGCTGCTTTTCTCATCTGGTCTATAAATCAATACATGAATCAATTTCCAAAAATACACCCCAATACAAGATGATTCTCCCTTTAATTAAAGAGATATTCACAGTATTTTGTTTATAGGGATTGGATTTTTGCGATTCGCGTGTCTATTTAAATAATAGAAAAACGAGGATTTGGTTACAACAAGGTGCTTACTTCTTAATTGAGCGTGATGGTTTGGTGGGATTTTTAAAGCTAAACTTCAGCCAAATAAAACCGATCAATCCAGCCAATAGGGAAGAAATAAGGATCGCGAACTTGGAATCAGTTATGATTTCAGCATCTGTGAAGGCAAGAATGGTTACGAAGATCGACATGGTGAAACCAATTCCTCCCAGGATTCCAACGCCAAACAACTGACTCCAGGTTGTTCCTTTTGGTTTGTCGGCTAGTTTAAGGCGAATAGATAACCAGGTGAATATGAAAATACCAATCGGCTTTCCAATTACAAGACCCAAAATAATTCCCAGACTCACTTCTTCGAATAAGGCTTTATCCCATGTTGGACCGATATCAATGGCTGTATTTACCAATGCAAACAATGGAAGAATGATAAATGAAACAGGGTAGTGGAGTTTGTGCTGTAGCCTGTTGGCTGGTGATGTAGAGCCGGATTTACTGAAAGTAGGAATAACTATTGCAAGTAAAACGCCTGAAATGGTAGCGTGAATTCCTGAATGAAGCATGAAGTACCACATACAGATTCCAAGTGGAATATAGATCCAAAGCGATTTTACTTTCAGTTTGTTGAGTACCAAAAGTCCTGCAAAAATCCCGACTGCGATTGCGAAATTGAGCCAAAAAATAGTTTTTGTGTAGAAAACACCAATGACTACAATTGCTCCCAGATCATCAATTACAGCCAGTGCGGTAAGGAAAACTTTTACCGAAAGTGGTACGCGATTCCCTAAAAGAGAAAGTGCACCCAAAGCAAAAGCAATATCAGTTGCCATGGGAATTCCGAATCCTGAAACAGTCGGTTTCCCAAGATTCATGTAAACAAAGATTCCTGCGGGAATAAGCATTCCACCCAATGCACTGAAAATCGGAAGAGTCGCTTTTTTCAGAGAAGAAAGTTCGCCAACTAAGAATTCGCGTTTCAGTTCCAGTCCAACTAGCAAAAAGAAAATAGCCATCAAGCCATCGTTGACCCAGTGTTCAATTTTCATTCCAGCAAACGGAAGTTCCCAAAACTCAATATAAGCATGTTGAATCGAGGAATTAGCCAATAAAAGAGACAGGATGGTAAACGCAATCAACGTTAAACCACTTGACTTCTCGCTTTCAAAAAATTTTTTGAACATGCTGCTATTCGCTTTTCTTTTTGCCATCAAAAAGTTTTTGAAGGTTCAAATCGTTTAATCCTGATAATTATCGGGACTTTGAACTATTGATCAATTGAGTTTTAAACCAGCTGGTTTAAAGCTATTTCAAATGCAGCTTTTGCAATCCCGGTTTTTGATGCGTTTGAAGCATGAGTTTTTTTCAACGCATCACCAATGATCTTGCTTGTATCTTCGAAAATTCCTTTATCAGTAAGGGCTTTCAAATCGTTGCTCATCAAATAAGCAAATACGCGAGCCATTCCACAATTTGAAATGAAGTCAGGAATAACTGAAATATGATTGTCTGCGTAATCCGCAATTGGTCCGAAGAAAATCTCTTTATCCGCAAACGGAACATTTGCTCCGGCAGCAATAACCTGAACTCCGGATTTGATCATTCGTTCAACTTGCTCTTGCGTGATTAAACGAGATGCAGCACAAGGAATAAATACATCTGCGGGAATATCCCAAATCTTTGCATTGATTTCATCAAAAGATTTCAAATCCGGGTGAATGATCTCATTTCCGTTTTTAGTCAGGAATAGATGCTTAATTTCTTCTAAAGAAAATCCGTTTTCATTGATTAAACCACCTACGCGGTCAATAATTCCAACAATTTTTGCTCCGGATTGAGCTAAGTAGTATGCTCCAGCTGAAGCCACATTTCCCCAACCTTGAACAATGACTTTTTTACCTTTCAAGTCACCTCCCCAAATATCATAATAATGAGCAACTGACTGTGCAACACCGTATCCGGTAATCATGTCAGCTACCACAAATTTCTTTTCTACACTTGGACTGTATTGTGTGTCTTCAATTACCTTCAAAACACCTTGTCTCAATTGACCGATGCGATTGATTTTCTGAGCTTCTCTTGGTTGGAAATGTCCGTTAAAAACACCTTCCTGAGGATGCCAGATTCCGCAATCCTCCGTAATTGGAATGACTTCATGAATTTCGTCCACATTCAAATCGCCACCTGTTCCATAATAATGTTTCAAAAGTGGAGTGACAGCAGCATACCAACGTCTTAAAACACCTTCTTTACGAGGATCTTTCGGATCAAAGTTAATTCCGGATTTTGCTCCACCAATCGGAGGTCCTGCAACAGTGAATTTTACTTCCATTGTTTTAGCAAGACTTTCTACTTCACGTTTGTCCAAACCTACACGCATACGAGTACCTCCTCCGGCTGCTCCGCCACGCAAAGAATTGATTACGACCCATCCTTCTGCTTCAGTTTCAGCATCTTTCCACTCGAAAACGATTTCCGGGCGCTTATTTTCAAACTTGTGAAGTAAATCTTTCATGTTAACTTATTCGTTGAATCATTCAAATATTGAGAGGCAAAAGTAGGAATTATTGCTCTTTCAGCATGAAAAATCGGTGAATTCTCTGGTAAACTTTGTTGTTGATGGGATTCCTATGGTAAATGGTGAACACCACCAATTACATTTTTCGTTGCTCCGGTAACACTGGAAATGCAGTTCGGTTCATTATTCAAATTCAAAGCGCCCAGCAACCCAAAGATCAAAGCTTCCTTATAGTCAATCAGTTCGCTGTCTACTGAAATAATTTCTCCGGTATAATAACGTTTCAGACGTTCAATTAAAAACGTGTTTTTCGCTCCTCCACCGGTTATCATGACACGTTTTAACTCTTTTTTAGTACAGATATCACCAATTTGAATGGCAATGTGTTCTACAACTGTCGCCAGATTGTTTTCGATGTCTTTATCAAATTTTAGAAGCGGGTAGAAGTAGTGTTCTAACCATTCGGTACCCAATGATTTTGGGCCTTCTTCTCCATAATAATCCAGACTGTTCAGCAAATCCAGCAGGAAATAATTCAATTCGCCCTCACGTGCTAAATTTCCGTTTTTATCGTATTCCAGGTGCTTAGAGCGAGCCAGTTTGTTCATTGGAAGGTTGGCCGGACAGATATCGTATGCCTGAACTAGTCCATTTTCCTCGAAGCTGATATTTGCAAAACCACCAATATTGATAAAGCCGTCCGCTTTTGATCCGAATAAATACTGATCACCGATTGGAACCAAAGGAGCTCCCTGTCCTTCATATAGTACGTCTTTTGTTCTGAAATCGCCAATTGTTCTGATACCTGTTTTCACTGCAATGACTGCCGGATTTCCTATTTGTGTTGTAAAGCCGCGTGAAGGTTGATGGAAAATAGTTTGACCATGCGATGCTATTGCGTCAACTTCTTCTTTTGAAACACCATTTTCTTCTACGAATTGGTTGATGCATGAAGAGAAAAAGATCCCCAAATCATGATCTAAAGTCATTAGTTGAGATCCCGATAATTTACTGGCTTCATGCAGGCTGGAAAGCAGTATTTCAGGGAATTGAAAGGTGTGAGATGCATGAATTTTAAACTCCCAATTCTTGTCAGAAACCTTCGTGTATTTTGCATAAGTTACATCGACTCCATCTAGTGAAGTGCCTGACATTAAGCCGATTATTTTGAATGAATTCATAAAAGACGAAAATTAAGTTTTTATAGGTACATTTGTCTCCTGAACAAATATAAAATAAACTGCGATACAGATGAATTTCGAATTGACAGAAGAACAAAAAGCAGTAAAAGAAGCTGCGCGTGATTTCGCTCAAAACGTTTTAAAACCTGGGGTAATAGATCGAGATAGAGATCAAAAATTTCCTGTTGAAGAAATGAAACAACTTGGTGAACTTGGATTCTTAGGAATGATGGTTGACCCGAAATATGGAGGTGGAGGTATGGACACGATGTCCTATGTACTTGCCATGGAAGAGATTTCTAAAGTAGATGCTTCATCTTCAGTTTGTATGTCGGTGAACAATTCCCTTGTTTGTTGGGGATTGGAAAAGTTTGGTAATGAAGAACAAAAAATGAAATTCCTGGTTCCACTTGCAAAAGGGGAGAAAATCGGTGCTTTTTGTTTGTCAGAACCTGAAGCTGGATCTGATGCTACATCTCAACGCACAACAGCGATTGATATGGGGGATTACTACTTGGTAAATGGAACAAAGAACTGGATCACAAACGGGTCAACTGCTTCTACTTACATTGTAATAGCTCAAACGAATGCTGAATTGGGGCACAGAGGAATCAATGCTTTGATTATTGAAAGAGGAATGGAAGGCTTCATTGTTGGAGCGAAAGAAGATAAATTAGGGATTCGCGGAAGTGATACACATACCTTAATGTTTCAGGATGTAAAAGTTCCAAAAGCTAATCGTATTGGTGAAGATGGATTCGGTTTCAAATTCGCTATGAAAACACTTTCTGGTGGACGTATTGGAATTGCTGCTCAAGCTTTAGGAATTGCTGCCGGAGGTTTTGAATTGGCAACTGCTTATTCGAAAGAACGTAAAGCATTTGGAAAAGAAATTTACAAGCACCAAGCAATTGCATTTAAAATTGCAGACATGGCTACAGAAATTGAAGCTGCTCGTTTGTTGGTTTACCGTGCTGCTGCTGATAAAGATGCAGGTAGAAACTTCGATCAATCTTCTGCAATGGCGAAGTTGTATGCTTCAAAAGTGGCAATGGAGCAAACAGTTGAAGCTGTTCAAATCCACGGAGGTTACGGATATGTAAAAGAGTACCATGTAGAGCGTTTGATGCGTGATGCAAAAATTACTCAGATTTACGAAGGAACCTCAGAAGTGCAAAAGATTGTTATTTCAAGAAATATCTTGGCTGACTAAGGTCAGTTGTATAAAATAAGAGAAACGGTAAGGGCGGAAAATTTTCCGCCCTTTTTTCATGTCAATTTTTTCGTCTCGATGCAGTTTCTATTTTCACTCGAACATAATATTGCAGAATTGCCTCAAGCATCGAGTTTATAAGTAAGGAATAACCTTTTCCAGTGAAATCCCCCTCGATCCTTTCAAAAGAATCAATAAATCCGAAGGTGGATTATTCGTGAAATGTTCGATCAAAGGATCCGTTGATTTCAAAAAGATCGCATTCGGATGCATTCCCTTGAATTTCAAAAACTCTTCCCCAATAAAGAAACCGCTCAATCGCAGATCTATCGTTTGTTGAATAACTTCTTCGTGAACCATTGGAGCATCATCGCCCATTTCACGCATATCACCAAGGATAAAGATCTTGGTATGTGTATCGATTTTTGCGAAACTGGATAGGGCAGAGCGCATACTTGTTGGGTTTGCATTGTAACAGTCGACAATTAGCGTGTTTCGTTCTGTTTTAGTTACCTGAGAGCGGTTATTCGTTGGTTCATATCCGGAAATTGCCTGATTGCAATTTTCGGGAGTTATTCCAAAAAAACGTCCAATTCGGATTGCAGCCAGAAAATTAATGAAGTTGTATTCTCCCACTAAGTTGGTTTGAATAGCAGGACTCGAGTAGTTTGGTTCAAACCATTCCATCTCCACCAAAGGAGTCAGTTTTAGAAGTGAGCCTCCTAATTCAGATGCATCATTATAGAAATGATTCTGTGTCGTTGAAGGAAGTTTATTCGTAATCGTTTCATCTTCCTTATTGGCAAAGATATGTCCCTTGGTTTGGGCTAAGAAATCAAATAGTTCTGTTTTGGTTTTAATAACTCCTTCCAGCGATTTAAATCCTTCCAAATGGGCTCTGCCAATATTAGTAATGATCCCGTGAGTTGGTAAAGCAATTTCAACCAATTCTTTGATGTCTCCGGGTTTATTAGCTCCCATTTCAATAACAGCAATCTCGTGCTTCTCATTGAGTTGTAAAAGAGTTAGGGGAACACCAATATGGTTGTTGAAATTACCTTGTGTAAAGTGAACGCGGTACTGAGTCGCTAATACGGTTGAAATAAGCTCTTTTGACGTTGTTTTTCCATTACTTCCGGTAATACCAATAACAGGGATCTGAAATTGATTCCTGTGATGTCTTGCCAGATTTTGAAGAGCGAGCAGTACTTCGTCCACTAAAATTGTTTTTCCTTCAATATGGTATTCCGGATTGTCTATTACAGCTGCAATAGCACCGAGCTTAATTGCTTCTTCGGCAAAAGTATTCCCATCGAAGTTAGCTCCCTTTAAGCAAAAGAATAAAGAACCTTTCTGGATTTTACGTGTGTCTGTTTCTACACCCGTGCTGTTTTTAAATACGGTATATAGTGCTTCCATGTATCATAAAAAAGCCCCGACAGTTTTCATATCGGGGCTTCAATTAATATGTGATTATTATTTTTTCTTTTGTTTCTTTTTACCGTAGTTGTGACCAACCGGACTTCCTACACGATCCATTGCACAACGGAATCCGATAGTACAAGTTGATTGCGCTTCATCTAAGTATCTTCTTGATCCAGCATTCAACCAGTAAGCACGATCTCTCCAAGAACCACCTTTGTAAACTCTTGATTTATCAGAGATCAAAGTTGTTGGCCAAGAAGTTCTATCTTCCGGTTTGATTGGCGTACCGTTCAAATCGTAAGTTTCGTATTCGTTTTGGTACATGATCAAGTGTGGATCACGAGTTGCTTCGTTAATACCATTTTTACGATCATCATTATCGTAGTAAATAGAGCTCTCGATATCACCATCTAAATAATCGATGTAGTCATCTTTACGGTAGTTCAAACGACCAATGTTTTCCTCTTCAGTTACATTTCTGTACTTCAATTTTCCTGGAGTACCAATGATGAACTGATTGAATCCTTCACGAAGAAGAGGAATGATTTCGAAAGAGTATTCTTCATCACGACCTTGTCTTGTTCTTTCTGCAAAGATTCCTTCAAAGATTTCATCTTGGATTAAAGCAGATGCTTCAATGTCGTACTTTTCGTTTTTGTCAACGATTGCTCTATCCAATACAGCGTTGATTTCTGCGATAAGTGCAAGCTCGATAGAATCTTTTTTCTTTCCATGAGAAACATAGTACTGATCAGGAGCAGCTCCTCGTTTGTAACGGTGCTCTGCTTGATTGTGCATTTGTGTTCCACCAGGAATAACAGAATCGTTTGGATTGTGATTCGCTGCTGATACACGTTGGTAACGCACACGCTCAAAAGCATTCAAGTATTCTTTCATACCATGAACATCGTACATTACTTGTTGGTCTTTTTGCTCAACCATTCCATCATTATTCAAAACTTTCGTTTGGAATACATTTCCACGGAAAGGACGGAACTCATCAAAATCTTCTGATGATAAAGGACGGTAAACATCCATTACCCACTCAGATACGTTACCTGCCATGTGGTATAAACCATAATCATTTGGCCAGAAAGATTCAACTGGAGCTGTTACATCCGCACCGTCATTCAAACGACCGGCAACCCCCATGAAATCCCCTTTACCTCTTACGAAGTTAGCACGGATCGCACCTGTAAATTCTTTATTGTCTTGACGAACGAAGTGACCATTCCAAGGATATTGACGACGCTCAGTGATTACCTCAGTACCTTCAGAAAGGTTTCCAATTAATCCAAGCGCTGCATATTCCCATTCAGCCTCAGTTGGGAGACGGTATCTTGGAAGTAGAATTCCATCTTCCATACGAACGATACGCTCACCTAATTTTTTACCATCTCTATGAGAAGGATCTGTGTCTTTTAATTTTCTTCCTCCAAGCTCTTCATCTTGCTCGAATTGACCTACCATGTAAGCATCTGTATTGAATGTCTCTGCATCTGCTGCATCGATATCCCATCCAAGAACACCTTCGCGAATTAAGATATATTCGTTCACACGGTCAGTACGCCATTTACAAAAGTCAGTTGCTTGTAACCAAGATACACCAACCACCGGGTAATCTCTGTAAGCAGGGTGGCGTAAATAGTAATCTACATATTTATCCATGAATGCTAACGGACTTCTCCATGAAAGCGTATCAGGTAATGCATTACGGTACACCATGTTGTACTTTTCGTAAGATCTTTTGATCCAGTATAAGTATTCCAACCAGTGGAAGTTCGTTACTTCTGTTTGATCCATATAAAAGGATGAAACAGTTACACGAGCAGGACGATTGTTATAATCGAACATAACATCTTGTTCGACCATACCCATTGTAAATGTACCACCTTCGACAAGAATCAGTCCTGGACCAGTTTCCTGATCTACAAACGGAACTTTTTGAAAGCCTCCATGCTGTACATTGTTGTAGTCCCATCCTGTTGATGAGGATGAATCTCGACTACACGAAGCTATTGCAACGCCTGCAATTGCTAAGATAAATAAACGCAACATTTTCATATGCTTGGTTTGTTTTTCGTTTTTTTGGGATACCAAAGTTAAGTTTATAAACGGATTATCAACAAAAGGTTACAAAAAATAGTTAGAATGATGGACAAGAGATTGTTTTGAACGTTCTCACAGGACCTTTACATTTTGTATAGATACCTAATGATACTTCATGTGAACCACCCGATACACCATTGTTTAATCGTGAAACTGTAACATCATAGCTATAGCCAATTCTGAAAGAAGGAGTAGTCACACCAATTGTAAGGATAAACGCATCTCTGTTTCTGAACCATGCACCAGCATTGAAAGCACCATATTTGATATAAGTACCGATATTAATTTCCTGAAAGCCTTGTTGGTATTGATATACCACGTTCGGCATAATGGAAGTTGTATTGTTGTATTTGGATTTTCCTCCGAGTGGAATCTCCGCACCCATATGTCCGGTAAATCGCATAGGCATTGGTGAATTACCAATAATTACTGATTCATTTGGCATATTTAAGTGATGAACTGCTCCTCCAAAGAAGAAATGTTTTGAATATCCTACAAATCCTGCTGAAGCGTCAAAGAATCCTCTTGAACCACCTCGTCTTAAATCACCTGTTTGGTAAATAAATCCTCTTCTGGGATCAATCATGTCTCCAAAAGTCAATTTATCCCAATCCAGGAATTTTTGGTACCAGGCTGCGCGAACTCCAAAAAGCATCGCGAATTTTCTATTTACTTTCAAGTGGTAAGAGTAAATAAGGCCTAACATAGATGTGTTAATTGTACCCTGACCTTGCATGTCATGAGTAGCTAAAATTCCGATCCCTCCTGAGATGTTTTTGAAGTATTGATCATAAGAAGCACTGTAAGTAACATAGTTTCCGGAAAGACTAGGCCATTCGTTTCTATAATTCATAGAAAAACGAGCACATCCATGAGATCCAGCAAAAGCAGGGTTCAGGTACAAGGGGTTCGCGTAAAACTGCGTAAAAGTTGGGTCTTGTGCATATAACTGACACGAGCCAAATAAGCATCCAACAAACGCTAATAGTTTAATATTTCTCATTCGGTTAAGAATATTTTCAAGCTAATTTGTAGCATTGGTTCGCCAATGTTACGAAAAAAAAATACAATGGTTACAACTAAATCGCCGAAACACAAAAATAAAAAAAGAATTCATACGTTTGATTGAACATTCATATAGTTTTCGAATTTTGTACTATGAAAAACGACAAAACACAGGTAAGTTACATTTTTAACAAATATTATAAACTCATCATTTTGCTTTTGATTGGGCATTCATCTGTAGCTCAGGATGTTTCTGTTGAAATCCAATGGCAACAGCCAAAAGAATTGACAATAAATGGTGTTAAAACAACGGTTCCTTTCATCTCAGGAGGCGATTTTGAAAATCAACTACCGTCTCATTCCTTTCAGCAGAAGTTTAAACCGGGTAATTATCAGGTGGTTATCTTGGATGTTCAAACGGAGGGAGTAAGTGCCTATGAGACTAATTACCTCAATTCGATTAAAAATGAGATCCCACTTTCTGCGAAGGTAGAAGCGAAGGTTACTAAATCGAAAAATGAGTATTACCTGAACTCAAAATGCATTCCTTATATAAAAACACCCGCTGGATATCAAAAAGTAATGTCCTATAAATTAAGGGTAACAGCTACGGGAGCGCCCAGCACTAATTCAAATTATTTGAAGAGTTATGCTGCGAATTCAGTTTTGAATACGGGGGCTTGGTATAAAATTTCAGTTCCAAATGATGGAATTTTCCAGTTAAACAGAGCGTTTTTCAAGGATATGGGATTGGATGTTGATAATCTGGATCCAAGTACAATCAACCTATACGGTAATGCAGATGGAAGACTTTCGGAGTTGAATAGTGATCCTTATCGCGATGATCTGAAAAAGAATTCGATTCAGTTTGTGGGGAATGCTGATACTACTTTTGGTGAAGATGAGTATTTCCTGTTTTTCGGTGCCGGACCCAATCGCTGGGATCGTGGTACAGGAACCAATTACGACAGAAATCAGCATATTTACAGCGCTGTAAACACTTATTTTATTCATGTTGATGAAACAGATTTGCCGCTTCGCATTCAAAGTTTGCCTGAATCTCCATTGCCATCAACTCAAACCGTTAATTCATACACTTATTATGATATTCATGAAAATGAATCGGTGAATCTGGTGCAGGGAGGACAACGCTGGTATGGAGAACAATTTGATGCAAATCTGACTCAATCATTCAAATTCAATATTCCCAATGTGGATCCGGGTACGCCAATACAAGTGGATTTTGCATCTGCAACGAACGCGAATAGTGCGGGTAATTCCTTTGATGTAACTTACAACGGTTCTTTGATAAATAACTCACCTCTGAATTCTACCGGCGGAGATTATATCCGATCTACCGGAGCGTTTACATTCAATCCGGTTTCATCGCCTGTTGAATTGATTTTCACTTTAAACAGAGTCAATGCTTCTGTTAGGGCTTATTTGGACTTTATTCAAATTGTTGGGCGAAGAAGTCTCGTGTTTTATGGAAATTCGATGTTGTTCAGGGATGTGAATTCCATTGGCTTAGGAAACGTGAGTTTATTTACTGTTTCAGGAATGAGTGCAGCAAATCAGGTTTGGGATGTTAGTTCCAAAACGAATCCTCAATTGATTATAGGCAATCTGGCTGGAAACGTGTTTTCATTCAAGCAAAGTACTGATACCTTGCGGGAGTTTTTGGTTTTTAATGAAACGGGGTTCTCCAAACCTACTTTCATCAAACAGGTTGATAATCAGGATTTACATGCGCTAGGTCAATTTGACTATGTCATTGTGAGTCCGAAACAATTCATGAATCAGGCAATTCGTTTGGGAAATCTACATCAGGCAAATGGATTGTCAACCGTTGTTGTGGATGTAGAGCATATCTATAATGAGTTTTCTTCCGGGAATCAGGATGCAACTGCAATTAGACGATTTGTGAAGATGTTCTATGAACGGGCAGGAGGAAATGCGGCTTTGCAGCCAAAATACCTTTGTTTATTTGGTGATGCAACTTATGACCCGAAAAACCGTGTTGCAGGAAATAATTACATGGTTCCAACTTATGAGTATCTGAATTCTGAAAATCACATCGCAGCTTTGGTGACAGATGATTATTTCGGGTTGATGGATAATAATGAGTCTATCAGCGGATTAGATCTGATGGATTTAGGAGTGGGGCGTTTGTTGATCTCGAATGCAACTCATGCACAGACACAGGTAGATAAGATTGAACACTACATGAAAAACGGGATCAATTCACCCATAGTTTCCAACGACCCGAATAGCTGTTGCATTGGGGAATCTGCCAATATGTTTGGAGATTGGAGACAGGTTTATACCAATATTACGGATGATGAACAAGGTGGAACGTTTATTACTTCAGATGCTGAGCCTGCATTCAATCAGGTTCAAGGATCGGCAAATGAAATGAATTGCGAGAAAATCTATTCGGATGCATATGTTCAGGTGTCCACTACTGGCGGGCATCGTTATCCGGATGCGCTGAATGCAATTACAGATCGTGTGGAACGAGGAAGTTTAATTACGAATTACATCGGTCATGGTGGTGAAGTGGGAGCTGCTGAAGAGCGAATTATTACCATTCCACAGGTTAATGCATGGACGAATCTGAATCGGATGGGACTATTTGTCACAGCAACTTGTGAGTTTACGAAATTTGACGACCCCTCAAGGGAGTCAATAGGAGAATTAATTTCCCTGAATCCAAAAGGAGGATCAATTGCCTTGATGACAACCACCCGATCAGTTTATATTTCGATTAATACCTTGGTTGTTGCAAGTTTATTTACACATGTGATCGAGCGGGATGCGAATTTCGATGCCTTGACATTTGGTGAAATTATGCGCAGAACCAAAAATACTTCCGGAGGTTTGGATAATAGAAGATGTTTTAATCTCATTGGAGATCCTGCTTTGAAAATTTGTTTGCCAAAGTGGAGGATCGTAACAGATTCAATTAATCACGTAGCCATTTCCAATGGTGCAGATACTGTTCGTGCATTGACAAAAATGCATGTGGTAGGACATTTGGAAGATAATAATGGGAATAAGTTAACGGCTTTTAACGGAGTCTTGTCACCAACAATTTTTGATAAGCCTAAAAAGGTTCAAACTCTAGGGAATGACACGGATTCGCCAATCATTTCGTTTAAAACGCAAAAGAACGCACTATATAAAGGTAGAGCAACGGTAACGAACGGTGATTTTAAGTTTGAGTTCGTTGTTCCTAAAGATATCGACTTCAATTATGGAAGAGGAAAGATCAGTTATTATGCAGACGACAAGATTGTGGATGCAGATGGCTGGGATAGTACCTTTGTTGTTGGAGGGATCAATCCGAATCCTCCGGTAGATAATGTGGGTCCGGAATTGAAGATCTATTTAAATGATGATTCCTTTGTGAATGGAAGTATTTCCAGCGCAAATCCCTTGTTGGTTGTTGAAGCACACGATGAATACGGAATTAACACTGTTGGAAATGGAATAGGGCATGATATTACCGCTGTTCTGGATGGAAATACCGGAAATCCGATTGTGTTGAATGAATACTACAAATCGAATCTGGATAGTTATCAAAGCGGTAAACTGCAATATACGCTTCGGAACCTGGCTGTTGGTCAACATACCTTAGATGTCAAAATCTGGGACGTGAACAACAATTCAAGTACCATTCGTTTGGATTTTACAGTAACGGAAGATCAGGATGTGGAATTGGATCATGTATTGAACTATCCGAATCCGTTCACAACACATACCATGTTCATGTACGAGCACAATCAATCGTGTGCTTCTCTGGAAACTCAAATTAATATTTACACCGTTTCGGGCCGATTGGTAAAAACAATCAATCAATTAGTACCAACAAGTGGATTCCGGGTAGAAGGAATTTCATGGGATGGGAAAGATGACTTTGGTGATCAATTAGCGAAAGGAGTTTATGTGTATCAACTAAAAGTTACCATGCCGGACGGTAAAAAAGCTCAAAAAATGGAAAAATTGGTTCTTTTAAGATAGTTGCACAATAAAAGTCCTAGTTTTGCGTATTTTTGTCACAATTAAAACTGAAATATATTCATGTTGTCTCATAAATTACTGATTTATACTCTTTTTGTTAGTTATCTGTCATTCGCTCAGGGTGGAGGTCAGGGAGTAACTCAAAACGATATTCAATTAAATACGATCACTACAGCACTTCCTTTCCTTGGAATCAATCCGGATTCAAGATCAGGGGCAATGGGTGATGCGGGAACTGCTTTAAGCCCGAATTCGTCTTCCATTATGTGGAATACAGCGATGCTTAATTTTGCCGAGTCAAAATCGGAAATTGGAGTAAGTTATACTCCATGGTTAAGACAATTAACAAACGATATGCACCTTTCTTATCTTTCAGGTTATGCGAGAGTAGGTACAAGACATGTTATTGGTGGTGCTTTGCGTTATTTCAGTTTGGGAGAAATCACCTTTACGGATAATGCAGGGAACTATATCCGTGAGTTTAAGCCAAATGAATTTGAATTGACTTTGGGTTATGCTTTTAAACTTGCAGAAAAACACAGTATTGGTGTGAACGGGAAATTTGCTTACTCCAATCTGACAGGTGGTTTGGTTACGCAAGGAACTGAAACAAAAGCTGCAATCGCTGGTATAGCAGACATTTCGTATGCTTACAGAACAGAAGATATCAATTGGTTTAAGGTTAACGGAATTTATTCATTAGGAGTTACCATCACAAATATTGGTAACAAGGTTGCCTATTCTGCAAATGCAAGACGAGATTTCTTGCCAACTACGTTGAAAATTGGAAATGCTTATACCGCGAAAATCGATAAGTATAACAGTTTGACTGTAAGTGTTGATATCTCGAAATTATTGGTTCCGACTCCTCCTGTTTATGCAACGATCGATGGCGAACAAACACTTATTTCAGGAAAAAACAATGATGTAGGTGTAATTGCTGGTATGATGCAATCATTTTACGATGCTCCGGGAAGAGTAATCAAAGATGATAACGGAGATCCGGTTGCTAACGAGGATGGGACTTATCAGGTTAAAAAAGGATCGAAGTTCGGCGAGGAAATGCGCGAGATCATGATCGGTTCCGGATTGGAATATTGGTACAATGATATTTTTGCTGTTCGCGGAGGTTATTTTTACGAAAACATCTCCAAAGGAGGTCGTCAGTTCTTTACAATGGGAATTGGATTCAAATACAACATCTTCAGTTTCGACTTCTCTTATTTGGCAGCAATGAAAAGAAATAACCCATTGGCTAACACCATGCGATTTACACTTCGTTTCACATTGGGTGCTAAAGCAAACGAAAAAGAGTCGACTCCTGAATAATGGACATTCGAATTGGTTTCGGAGTTGATGTTCACCGGTTAGAGGAAGGACGCGAATTTTGGTTGGGAGGTTTAAAACTCCCTTCTTCGTTTGGTGCCCTTGGTCATTCCGATGCAGATGTCCTGATTCACGCGATATGCGATGCTTTATTAGGTGCATTGAACCTGAGAGACATTGGATTTCACTTCTCAGATACCGATCCGCAATACAAAGGAATCGATTCCAAGATTTTGTTGAAGAATGTGATGACTTTGATCAAAGAAAAGCAGTTCTCTGTTGTTAATATCGATGCGACTGTCATTTTAGAGCAGCCGAAAGTCAATCCACACATTCCCGAAATGCAAACCATTTTAGCAGAACTATTGGAAGTAGAAATTGATCGGGTTTCCATCAAAGCAACTACACACGAAAAAGTAGATTCCTTCGGAGCAGGTGAGGCAGTGAAAGCATATGCTGTTTGTTTGGTTTCGAAGAATTAATTGCTCGAAAGGTGACTGAATGCTTGCGCAAGAGCTACAGCATAGGCGCAGCGGAGTCGAAGTCAACCTTTTGAACTTTCTTCCAGAATCATATCATACCGGTGCATTCCTTCACCATACGAGTTCTCGGTTATTTTCACTGTTTTGAATCCGTACTTTTCAAAAAAGGTATACGAAAATTGAGTGGTATCCAGAATCACTTTTCTGTTTGGAAAGTGAAGGGGAATTTCAGTTAAACGAAATTGTAGCAGCTGTTCACCAAATCCTTTTTTGTGGTAAGCATGGTCTACCATTCCCCAAACGAAAGTAATCGAAGGGACTCCGTCAATTCCTTCCTTTTCACCAAATCCACCGCAGCCTATAAGTTTGTTATCCAATTCCATAACGTAGTAGGCTGGATTATCCACCACTTCCAAATCCCCCAGTTTCGCTAAAAAGCGGTCATATTCGTTCACTTCTTCCAAAGTAAAATACTTAGGAACATTCGTTTTGAAAATTTCCATGCAGGAATTTCTGTCCGAATCCCTATACTTTCTAATATTTATTATTTCTTGATTCATCAATGAATATTCGTAGGTATAAATATAATGGTTTCCTGTTCATAATTTCAAAACACAAGTAAGCGCCACCTTCGGGAGACTTCGTATATTTGTTCCCATAAGAATTCAACATGAAAGTAAACCCCGCATATAATACGAAAGAAAGTTTATTGGAATTGTACAACAAACCTTTACTTGAACTCGTTTTCGAAGCAGCAACAATACACCGCCAATTTCATAATCCGAGAGAAGTTCAAATGTCTTCTTTGTTGAGCATCAAAACAGGTGGTTGTCCGGAAGATTGTGGATATTGTCCGCAGGCTGCACGTTATCATACCGATGTAGAAGCTCACAAATTAATGACGGTTGAATCGGTAATTGAACAAGCTAAAAATGCTCAGGCAAATGGTTCCTCCCGCTTATGTATGGGAGCAGCTTGGAGAGAAGTGCGTGACAACAAAGATTTTGACAATGTAATTGAAATGGTTGCGGCAGTAAACGATCTTGGAATGGAGGTTTGCGCAACGCTTGGAATGATGAATGAAAATCAGGCGCATCGTTTGAAAAATGCAGGTTTGTTTGCTTACAATCACAACCTGGATTCATCCAAAGAATTTTACTCAGACGTAATTTCTACCCGTGAATACGAAGATCGATTGAATACCATTGGCAATGCCAAAAAAGCAGGTCTGACGGTTTGTTCCGGTGGAATTATCGGAATGGGAGAAGCAATCGAAGACCGCGTAGGTTTATTGATGAGCTACATGGAAATGGATACACCTCCGAATTCAATTCCAATCAACGCATTGGTGGCGGTTGAAGGAACTCCTTTGGAAGACCAAAAGCCTATTGAACAGTGGGAAATGATCCGCATGGTTGCAACTACGCGTATTGCATTCCCTGAATCTGTGGTTCGCTTATCTGCTGGAAGAACAAAAATGACCATGGAAGGTCAGGCTTTGTGTTTCATGGCAGGAGCAGGATCTATTTTCGCAGGAGATAAATTGTTGACGACTCCAAATCCGGAGTTTAACGAAGATAAAGAGATGTTTGCCATTTTGGGATTGATCCCGAAAGAAGCATTCGCTGATGGTGAACAACCGGTTTCTAAACCAGATCCGATCATCGAAGCAAGAAAAGAAAAAGAAGCTCAAAGAGCAAAAGAATTGGCAGAAGCTAAAATTGCATCTGCAGGATTTGTTCCGCGAAAAGTGACTGTTTCTTAAATAAGAACTTTTGAAGTTTCAAAACAAGTTACAAGAGAGAATAGAAAAGGGGAGTTTACGCTCCCTTTTGTCGTTTGATAATCTCATTGATTTTTGGTCAAATGACTATTTGGGTTTGGCAAGAATTCCTCATTCCGTTGAAATAACCGGAAGTACCGGTTCGCGCTTGATTTCCGGGAATTCAAAAGGGATTGAGGAAGTTGAAAAGCAAGTTGCAGCACATTTTCAGTCCGAAGCAGCTTTGATCTTCAATTCGGGTTACGACGCAAATTTGGGTCTGTTTTCTTCCCTTCCTCAAAAAGGAGATACCATCATTTACGATGAGTTCGTACACGCATCCGTTCGGGATGGAATTCGCTTAAGTTTTGCCAATTCCTATTCTTTCAGACACAATGATGTTTCTGATCTGAAGAAAAAACTGCAAAAAGCAGATCGCATGTCACCAATAGCTTCAGCGATGGCACAAGGGACGATTTTCGTAGCTGTCGAATCACTTTACAGCATGGATGGCGATATCGCACCATTAACTGAAATAAATCAGTTGTGCAAAGAATATGGAGCCTTGCTAGTTGTTGACGAAGCACATTCTGGCGGAGTTTTCGGAAAGGAAGGAAAAGGACTGTGTGAGGAATTGGGGATTTCAGATTCAATTTTCATTCGCTTATTTACTTTTGGAAAAGCTTACGGAGCGCATGGAGCTACCGTTTGTTGTTCAGATGATGTGAGACACTACCTAATCAATTTTGCGCGCTCGTTTATTTATACAACGGCACTTCCGGAAGCGATGTACACGCATATCCTGCATCAAATTGAAGAAAGTAAGCAAGAAGCTTTACGGCAACAATTACAAGTCAATATTGCTCGTTTTTCCAAGACAGTTCAATCCACTCTAAGTGCAGCAAATTCCCCTATCCAGGTTATTGAATTCCCCGATTTGGATTCATGCAAGTTAAAAGCACAGCAATTGCAGCAAGCCGGTTTCGCAGTGAAAGCAATCCTTCCGCCAACCGTTCCAACCGGTTCCCAACGATTACGCATCTGCATTCATGCATTCAATACGAAGGAAGAAATCGATCAGTTGATTCTTCTGCTGGAAGCCAGCTAACTCATTAAATACCATTGAATCTGCAATCTATACAATCTGCGTGCTAAAACTTTTCATGTTCGTTGGCACAAAGAGAGTATTTAGATTTAATTTTAGCGATCTTAAAATTTTAATGGATTGTATATCAATATATTACGGGATGTAACGTGGGTTCTGTGAACTTATTGTACACGCAATATCAATCCTGAATCACCGTTTTCAGGGAAAATATATTTATGAAAAAGATACTTGCCTTTACCATCCTAAGTCTAGCAATTTTATCGTGCAAAAAAGATAAAGTTGAGCCACAACCTGTTAATTCCTCTTACACACACGTTAGTACAGTTGGTTCCTATTGGGTCTATGATTGGTACGATGTGGATTCTACGGGGAATGAGACGCTATGGGTTACCAGCTGGAAAGATACCACACGCATTGTAGGAGATACCACCATCAACGGAGAAGTTTTTCAGCATTACAAAGGAAAACAGTGGGGAACCCCTCAGGAATATTTCTTGAGAGATTCCAGTGGTTATGTGGTCAATCCAACTGGTTCTATTCATTATTCTTACATGGGAGTGCCTGCGTTACTGCATATGTACAGTGATGGATACATGAATCGGGATGCATACTTAGGAGGAATACAAACCATCAATACGAATTTTGGAAGTAAACAAGCAAATACAACTTATCTGGAGGTTTCTATGGTCGACGGAACACCGGTAAATATCTGTGGAGATCTTTCAGTACGCTTTTACAGCTACTATGTTTCCGGATTGGGATGCGTTGGTACTGAAACGGCATATTTTGGTCAACTTCAGGGATTATGTGCCATCAAACGTTCAAAACTAAGTGCTTATTACATTGCTCCATAGTGACAATGTGCTTGCAATTCCGTTTTTTTCTTTAAAATTGTATATGAAAAATATATCCGCCTTTATCATTTTAACCTTGGTTTTAATGTCCTGTAAAAAAGCAGAACCAAGTATTCCATCGACTCCTTCAGATTACGTGTATGTAACTACAGCAGGTTCCTATTGGGTTTATGATTGTTATACCGTTAATGCATTAGGAAATGAAACGATCATGTATTCGAATGATACGATTCGTTTGCAGGGAGATTCGACCATCAATGGAAAAACTTATCACTGGTACGTTGGCACAGAGATGGGATCTGCCCCAATTCAACATTTTGAAAGAGATTCCTCCGGTTACATCGTAAATCAGTTAGGAGAAATACTCTATTCTTATGTAAACAATGCTACGATGTTAACCGGAACCCGTTTCTTCGGACCATATAAGGAAATAAGTTACCTGGGGTCTCAGGAATGGGTTTCTACCTTATTGGGAACGAAACTGGCTAGGAAAAGTTATATAGAAGGGAGTTATTTGAACGGAAATCAGATTAATGTGTGTGGAGATAGTAGTGTTAGGTTCAATAGTTACTTTGTTTCAGGAATTGGCCAGGTCCAAAAGGAAAGAGAGCAATATATGCTTCACTTTATTCATTGCAGTAAAAAACGATCTAAATTAAAAGCTTATTACATTGCTCCCTAACGAATTCTCATTAACCCCACTTATAAATTAACTACATAGAAACAGAGGTCACCAAGTTTTTAATATTCTATGTGTACTATGTTCCTATGTGGTTTAAATATTTTTTCAATTTTTTTGAAATAAAATTTGGAAACTTAACAGTGTTAAGTATATTTGTGCCATTCAATATTTAAAATGGGAATTAACGAACGTAAGGAACGAGAAAAAGAATTGTTGCAAAAAAGCATCCTCACAGCTGCTCGTGAGGTTTTTTTGGAAAAAGGCTTTGATCAGACTTCCATTCGTTCCATTGCCCAGCGAATTGAATACAGTCCCACAACTATTTATTTGTACTTCAAGGATAAAGATGCCATTCTTTTTGCACTTCATTCGGAAGGATTTCAATTACTGGGAAGCAAATTGGAGGTGCTTTACACAGTAGAAAATCCGTATGAGCGATTGAAAGCAATGGGGCGTATTTACCTTCAGTTTGCAGCAGATCATCCCGATTATTACGATTTGATGTTCGTGCAGAAATCTCCGCTAAGTAATCTGGAAGATGATGAACTTTGGAAAGAAGGTGCAACTTCATTTGACGGATTGAAATTAACCGTTCAACAATGTATGGATGAGGGGTATTTACCATTTAAGGATGCAGAAGCCGGAGCTTACTTTGTTTGGTCGGCTTTGCATGGAATGTGTAACTTATATGACAGAGGCCGCTGCAAGGTTTTGGATCCTGAAAAGAGTGAAAAAATTGTTGATTTGGGCTTTGAAGAGTTAATCCGTATGATGGATTCCTTTAGGAAATAATTTTTTTAATAATTACTTAACACTGTTCTGTAAAATAACAATGATTACTATGAAGCAAAAAATGATTCTTCTGGTTGCGATTTCAGCAAGTATGTTCATACATACGTTTTCCTGGTCGCAAGAAACTCTGGAAAAATATATCCGCCAGGGATTAGATTCCAATTTGGTACTCAAGCAACGTTCGATCCAATTGGAAAAAGCACTTTTGACCTTGAATACAGCGAAAAGCAACTTCCTGCCTTCCGTCAATTTCAATGCTTCCTATACTACCGCTGAAGGAGGAAGGTATTCGGAACTTCCTGTCGGAGATATGCTCAACCCGGTTTATTCTACTTTGAATCAAATGACCGGGACAAACGCTTTTCCGCAAATTCAGAATCAGCAGATTAATTTCTTGCCAAACAATTTCTATGATGCGTACATACGGACTTCTGTTCCCTTGTTGAATATGGATATTTATGCAAACAAGCGCATTCAGGAGCAAAAGGTGGAACTGAGTAACCTGGACATGCAAGTCTATGCACGTGAATTGGTTAAGAATATCAAAGTCGCTTATTACAACGTAATCATGGCTTCGAAGTCTGTTTCTGTTTATGAAGCCAACAAAAAAGTATTGGAGCAAAATGTTCAGTTGAACGAAGCATTAATCAAACAGGGAAAAGGCCTGAAAGTCACTTTGGTGAAAGCGCAGACAGAATTGATGAAGATGAATACTTCTATTTCTACAGCCAAAAATCAATTGAAGAATGCACAAGCCTATTTCAATTTCCTGATCAACAAACCATTGGATTCGGAAATTGTTTTAGAGGAAACTGTAAACAGCAATCCGCAATTGGAAGGAAAACAAGAACGCGAAGAGCTTCAACTAATTAATCAATCGATTGATGTGCAAGAATCTGTCTTGAAAATGAACAAGAACTACTGGGTTCCGAAGATTAATGCATTTCTGGATTTGGGTTCTCAGGGAACCAATTGGGAGGTGAGTAGAAAATCCGGGTATTACATGTTCGGTGTTTCAGCTTCCATTCCGATTTACAGTGGTTCCCGCAATCAGCAACAGATTAAACAAACAAAATACGAGCTTGAAAGTGCAAAACTGCAATTAGATCAAGTAGCTCAACAGTTAGAATTGCAACGTACACAGGCATTGCGCAATGTACTGAACGCACAGGAAAATTGGGAAACTGCGAAAGTTCAACTAGAAGCTTCCAAAGAATATTTCGCACTCGTTTCAGGTGCAAATAGAGAAGGATTAACCAATCAGCTGGAATTCATTGATGCCTCCAATCAGGTGACCAATGCTGAATTGTTTGTCCTCATTCAATATCAAAATTACTTGAGTTCACTGGCTGAACTTGAGCGGGCAGCAGCAACATATCCATTGAAATTCAATTAATAAACTATTCGATTATGAGAAATTTAGTAATACCGGCACTTGTTCTTTCATTCATCCTTGCTTCTTGCAGCTCGAAGGAAAAGACAACAAATGAAATCCCCAAAGCAGAAGTGATTCCTGTGAAACTGGAATCCTTACAAGCAATGAATTCAAATGAAGAAATTCATGTTTCAGGTCAGTTCACAACAGATGATGAAACCTATTTGTCCTTCCTTTCAGGAGGAATTATCCAAAAACTCTATGTCAAAGAAGGCGATAAAGTGCGTAAAGGACAATTGTTGGCAACGTTGGATCTCACGTTAGTGAAGGCAACCGTAAGTCAGGCAAAATTGGGCTTGGAGAAATCAAAACGCGATTTGGAACGTGCAAAGAACTTACAGAAAGAAGGTTTTGCAACTTTGGAACAATTGCAAAATGCACAAACGGCTTTCGATGTAGCTCAGGAACAATTGCAATCCGCATTTTTCAATCTGAAATATGCAGAAATCAGAGCCGTTTCAACTGGTTTTATTTTGAAAAAGATGGCGAATCAGGGACAATTGGTCAGCAGTGGAACTCCAGTTTTCCAAACAAACGGAGCTGGTTCAAGTTCCTTTAAGCTGAAAGTTGGTGTAAGTGATCGTCAGTGGAGCCAGATTAAAATTGGAGACGAGGCGCAGATTCAGGCAGATGTATTTAAGAACAGAACCTTAAAAGCGAAAGTTTCCCGCAAATCGGAAAGTATTGATCCGTTTAGCGGAACATTTACGGTAGAATTAGAAATCCAGGGGAAATTACCTGAAGGATTGGCAAGCGGCGTTTTTGGAAAAGCAATCATTAAACTTTCTGAAACTTCTGAGAATTGGAAAATTCCTTACGAAGCATTATTGGATGGAAATGCAGATGACGGATTTGTCTTCATCTCGAACGACCAAAAAACAGTCAAAAAAGTTCCGGTTAAAATTGAAAGCCTGAATCAAAATGTGGTTGAAATTTCGGAAGGTTTAGAAGGATACAAATATGTGATCGTTTCGGGGGGACCTTATTTGAATGAAAATTCTACTATCTCATCCAAATAACTCCTGAAAGATGAAAATAGCAACTTACGCAGTACGGAACTACCAATTTACTTTGGTGTTGTTCATCATGGCGATCGCTTTGGGAGTGAATACACTTTTGACAATGCCTCGAAGCGAGGATCCTGCGACCAATTCACCCATGTTCCCTGTGATCGTGGTGTATCCCGGAACAAGTCCTTCGGATATGGAAGAATTGGTTGTGAAACCACTGGAAAAACAAATTTACAGCTTAGAAAATATCAAACGAATCAGAACTCAGATCAAAGATGGAGTAGCGATTCTGATGGTAGAATACAAATACGAATCTGATGTCAATGAGAAGTTTCAGGAACTGACGCGGGAAGTGAACGGAATGCGTTCCGAACTCCCGGATGAGATTCTAAGTATTGAAGTGAAGAAATTGGTGGCTTCCGATGTGAATGTCATCCAAACAGCCTTAATCAGTGAAAATGCTTCCCGGAAGAGCTTGAAGAAAGCAGCTGAAGATTTGCAGGAACAATTAGAGAAACTTCCCGAATTGAAGAATGTGAAAATTCACGGTTTATCTGATGAACAAGTTCGGATTGACCTGCGAGCCGATAAACTGGCACAATTGCATCTTCCTTTGAATGCAGTAGTCGGAACTTTACAAAGTGAGATTGCAAATATTCCCGGAGGAAGTATCGATGTAGGAACGAAATCACTCAATGTAAAAACAAGTGGAAATTACATTTCACTCGATGAAATTGCCAATACCATTATAGCTGCTTCGGAAGGAAAAACAATCCCGCTCAAAGATGTGGCAGATGTGTACTATGATTTCTCAGAAACGAAACACATTACGCGCTTAAATGGTCATCGCTGTGTATTTGTAACGGCGGCTCAGAAAGAAGGATTCAATATTTCGGAAACACAGTTAAAATACCAAAAAGTACTGGATGAATTTGATTCGTACATTCCTTCCAATATCGATTTGGTGAATCATTTTGATCAGGGAGATAATGTGAATGATCGTTTGGGAGGATTGGGAATTGATTTCCTGATTGCCATTTTATTAGTTGCAATTACCTTACTGCCCTTAGGTGGAAGAGCTTCGTTGGTAGTAATGATTTCCATCCCGCTTTCATTGGCAATTGGACTGGTACTTCTGAATATCATGGGATACAATATCAATCAGCTCAGTATTGTTGGTTTAGTTGTAGCACTCGGATTATTGGTCGACGACAGTATTGTGGTTGTTGAAAACATTGAGCGCTGGCTCCGTGAAGGACATTCCAGAATGGATGCAACGTTGATGGCGACAAAGCAAATCGGACTTTCGGTAGTGGGTTGTACCGTGACCTTGATCATTGCATTTTTACCCTTGGTATTTCTTCCGGAAGGAGCTGGAGATTTTATACGAAGTCTTCCAATGGCAGTCATAGCAAGTGTTTTGGCGTCCATGGTTGTATCACTAACAATTATTCCGTTTTTATCCAGCCGTTTGTTGAAGCAGCATGACGGACAGCACAATGGAAACATTTTCTTGAGAGCGCTTCAAAAAGTAATTTCCGGAACATATTCGGTCTTATTGGATAAAGCATTGAAAAGACCCATCATCACTTTGATGGTTGCAGTGGGAATCTTTGCAGGATCTTTGGCCTTGTTTCCGGTAATCGGTTTCAGTTTGTTTCCGGCTTCAGAAAAACCTCAGTTCCTGGTGAACGTGGTAGCACCTCTGCAAACAAATCTGAAGCATACAGATGAAATCACGAAATACGTAGAGAAAGAACTGAAGAAAGTTCCGGAGATTCATTATTTCGCAACCAATGTAGGGAAAGGAAATCCTCCGGTTTATTACAACGTAGCACAAGAAAACGAGCGCACTGATTTTGCCCAGATTTTTGTTCAATTGGATAAACACATCGGGGTCGATAAGAAACAGGAAATAGCAGATCATTTACGTGGAATCTTCAATGAATATCCGGGGGCAAAGATCGAAGTGAAGAATTTCGAACAAGGTCCGCCAATGGTTGCTCCGGTCGAAGTAAGGCTTTCAGGAGATAATTTGGATACGCTGCGAAAGTTGAGTCAGGAAGTAGAAAATCTACTGAAAGAAATTCCAGGAACAATGTATGTAAACAATCCGGTAAGCAACCTGAAATCGGATTTCAAATTGGTGATCTCCAAAGAAAAAGCACGTGCCTTGGGTGTAAATACGGTTGACATTGACAGAACAGTTCGCTTGGCAATTGCAGGAGTTGATTTGGGAACATTTTCGGATAAAAACAACGATGAATTTTCTATGCTGCTGACTACCCACAAGGGCGAACGGGCAACCTTGGAAGTATTCGATCAATTGTACATCAATAACCAGCAGGGACAAGCCATTCTACTTTCTCAAATTGCAAGTCTGGAATTGGAAAGTTCTCCTTTGTTTATTAATCACCACAACAAAGTGCGAACGGTTTCGGTAAGTGCTTTTGCTCAGAAAGGAGTTTTGGTGGATAATCTGATCAATGAAGTAATTGCGAAAATGGATGAGAAGAAACTTCCTAGAGGTTACTCTTATACAATGGGAGGTGAGTTTGAATCCCGAAACGAATCATTCGGAGGATTCAATACGATTATCACGATCACTGTTTTCTTATTCGTTGCCGTACTGATTTTATTGTTCAAAACCTTCAAAAGTACCTTGATCGTATTATCAGTTATTCCACTAGGAATTGTGGGAGCGGTAATTGCACTTTGGATGACAGGAAATTCGCTTTCATTTGTCGCAGTCATCGGGTTGATTGCCCTGGCCGGAATTGAAGTGAAGAACTCCATTTTACTCGTCGATTTCACCAATCATTTGCGGGAAGAGGGACGAAGTTTGGATGAGGCAATTCGGGAAGCAGGTGAAGTGCGGTTTTTACCAATCGTATTGACATCGCTTACTGCAATCGGAGGATTGATTCCCATTGCGATTTCAACCAATCCTTTAATTTCTCCTTTGGCGATCGTATTGATCGGAGGATTGATCAGTTCAACTTTACTTTCCAGAGTTGTCACACCAATTGTCTACCGATTGATTCCGCCGAAAATAGAATCGAAAAAATTGGAGGAATAATAATAAAAAAAACCAGGCATTTCGACTGCGCTCAATGACCTGGGATTTTTAATAAAATTAGAAAATGAAAAGGTGGCTGAATGCTTGCGCAAGAGCTACAGCATGGGCGCAGCGGAGTCGAAGTCACCTCAATAAACTAAGACTGTCTGACAAATCGGGCAGTCTTTTTAATTTATTTGAACCGGATTTGTTTTTGAATGTACTAGCTAATCATGAGATCAATACTTATCATTTATTCGTTTATGCTGTTTAGCCTCAACGGATTTTCGCAAGATACTTTGGCGACTGTTTTAAGTCATCATTGGGCTGCCGGCCAATGTTGTTCCGGTGGAACAGATGTCACATTCACTCTTTCTGATCAATTGGCTCCTTTTGATTTTGATTCGTTGGTTTATATTTCTTCCAATAATTCGAGTGTTGTGCTATACCCAAGTGATTTTAAAACACAGGTGATCAATCAGAAAAACAGGTGCACATTGATCTACGGATGGAATACAAGTAGTCAGGGAAACCATTCAATTTCAAGTTCAACGGTCGGTTATGGTCTTCCCGAAAACAGATTTACCGTCGTAAAGAATCAAGCACCTCATTTGCTCATTTATAAAAAAAACGAAAAAACAATTCGGGCTTCTGTGAATGAGCAGGTTACCATAACAGCTTATCCTTGAGTAAATAGGTTTCAACCGGTATGTGTATTCGCTTTTAAAAAGGAAAATAATTATCGAATAATCTTTGTACTCTTCGCGCCTTCGCGGTTAAATCTTCACCGCAAAGAACGCAAAGTTTTAAATGTGTTTATGCCATTTGTTGTTTCTTCATTTCTTCAAACACTCCGTCCCATAACAGCTTGCGCATTTCCAGTGATTTAATCGAGTATTTTTGAGCTTCTTCCCATTTCGCCGGATCATTTCCACATAATTCACTGACCATTTGAAGGGCTAAATGTCCGTGGTGATCTCCGTCCACTTCAATGTGGCGATCCAAATAGAATTTGAAAGTGGCCAATTGTGTTGGGAATTTCGCGTTCAGGTCGCTCACAATATTGTGAAACATATTCGGGATCAAATCTTCTCTTCCAAAAGTGAAAACGGCAGCAATCAAATGCGGTTTTTTAGTCGCAATGACTTCAAATGTAAAACGTAGAAAACGTTTTGCAGCATCTGGAATTGAAACGAGTTCGATTGCCTCTTCCACACTTTTTCCTTGTTGGATTTGAGCGAAAAGCGCATCGATTCCTGCGCGTGAAGCTCCTGTTTGAGCCATTGCGTCCAGATACAATTCAAAGTGACTTTTACGAACTCCATCACCATTTTTCACATCTTCTGCTGAAGCAAGATCCGATTCTTCTCCGCATACAATCTCATTGATGAGGTAGCGAACCTCTGCAGATCCTACAGGAAACCAGGGAACTTGTGTACAAGTCAATTGATTTTGAAGTGCTTTTAGCAGCGACATGAAATCCCAAACTGCATAAATATGGTGTTCCATAAATGTGCGAATGTCTTCAATGGATTGAATAGCTTTGTAGCTCGGGTGATTCACTACCTCAGAGCGGATTGGGCCCAAGCCTGCTTGAATTTGTTTAATTTCTTCTGTCATAAAATAGTGTGTTGTTTAATAAGTTAGAATACTTTGTTCAATTTATGGTGGCTCCAGTAGGAGATTGCTAATATCATGAAAATAACTAAGGGGAAGAAAGTGGCTCCTTTCATTCCATCGACCCATGCAAGCGCAAAAAATGCAGATAGGGCATCCAGAAACAAGCCGAAATAAGCCCATTCTTTAATTCGGTTTCCAACAAAAGGCAAGAGAAGTACCAAGGCTCCGATCGCTTTCAGAATTCCCAGTTCCCAATGAAACCATAGCGGTAATTCCAAATGTTTGGTTCCTTCTAATGCAAAAGGGGTATTCAGAAAGAAAACCCCGGGAATAATGAATAAACCGATTAGAATTGTACTGATCCAAAACATGATTTTGACAGATTTCATAGAATTTACTTTAGTTTAGAATAATTGATGTAAAAACCATTCCAACGATGCCCGCCCAAATCGGCAAATGCAAAACCCTTAAGCCAAATTTTTTTAGTCATTTTTTCTTCAGTATAATAATGGTTGTAAAGCTAAAATAATGATTTTAAAATAATGGAAAACGATTAAAATATCAATCTGAAAAAAGTGTTGGGTTAGTTTGAATGAGCATTTTGAGATTTCACCTTCGTTTTGATTTGTTTCGGTTCAAAATGACTCCCGTTGAACTGATACGATGTGTATCCGGAGACTATTTCTCCCTTCTCATTGGTCATGGAGATAGAAATGATCTTTTTCTTGGTGTCGTATTTAATGACAGCAACGGGTCTTTCCGAGCGATCAACCACGCTAAAAAAGTCGTAAGCAAGATCCAGCGAGTTTTTTAATCCATCGGATGTTTTCATCAGAAGAATACTATCGTTTACGCCTGTGTTTGTCAATTCAAATGCCTGAATAGATTGGCTAACATCTTTGGTGGAATAAATACCATTGATGATCGCTAAATAGAATGTGTTTTTTTTTGTTTTCAGAGTGAAAAGATCGGAACAAAACCAAGCTGGATCGCCTTCTCCAAGTTGAATAGATTGTGTTTTAACACCATTGTCCGTTTTGTATTGATAGATCACATTAAAAAAACGCATCGTTCCACCCAATTGAGAATCCCAACTGTAAATGCGGAACAATTTGTCTTTGGACGTTTTTACAGTACAAATGCGTTCGTCACTTAATAATTTGAACGTATACTTGAGAGTCTTCGGGTTTGAAAGTAAGCTCTTCAACTCTTCGGTAAACAGATCGCTGAAGTAATTGAGCGAATCAAAATCACCGGAACGTGCAGCAGTGAGCTTATTGTAGGTCTGGATGAGTTCTTTCTCCTTCAGTGGAATGTCATTTCCCTGTGCAGAAACCCAGTGATTTCCGCACAAGAAAATCAATACTATTGAGAATGCTTTAAACATCTTTTTTATTTGCGTTTCGCAGTGAAGTTTCCATTCGGTTGAATGAAAGTAACGGCTTTGGATTTTCCGTCTTCCACCGTAAATTTCACACTATAACCTTTTGCAACAGCCAGGTCGAAGGTGTCATTTCCTACAGAAACTGTTTCATAATCCGGTTGTCCTGGAACCAGGAGCATCAGGGTTGTTCCTTTCAGGTAAATTTTGATCGTTTGACCTTCCAAGTCGTATTCGCCCACATACTTGCTCAAAACATCATCCGAGAGGTTTACTTTGATGGATTGTCTTTCAAAGATTGTTGACTTTTCAGGTTCATCCAAATCCATGGAAACACTGGTTATTTTCCCATCATTTGCAGTTCTGAAATTGATCAGGAAATGGCTGTCATCCGATTCTTCTGCATTGTCTTTGGTATCAACGGACATAAACTCGAAGACATCGTAATGATAATGTTTCAGCCAATTCTTTTCTCCTGCAATAAACGTAAACAAGGTGTCGTTTTTCAAGGTGATTTGGAACTCCGAAAAAGCAGGATTTCCGTACAAACCTGCATAATCAGCAAGCGGGTGGGAAGGATGCGTGTTTTTAACTTGCAAAGTATCGACTGATTTCGGAGCATCTTTTGCCTTTTTTTGCTCTTCATCCAATGCTTTTTTAATATCTGCATTCCAGGCAATCGGCTCCAAAGCGAATAATTTATCCGAGATGATATTGCGCACAGTTCCTGTTGCGGAAGATCCGTTCTGGTTGGTTAATACGACAATTCCAATGGAATCTGAAGGATAAAACCCGACACTTGCAGAGAATCCGTCGATGTTTCCTCCATGTTCCACCAAATAATGCCCGCGGTATGATTTTAAGAACCAGCCCAATCCGTAGTTCCCGAATTGAATGTCCGAATATTTACCGGGTTGTCCACCGGAAACGACCATTTGAGAACTGGATGCCTCTCTTAAAAAAGAACCCGGAATAATCTCTGCTCCATTGAATTTTCCGCCCATAATCCAGGTTGAAACCCAATTTCCCATATCGTTTGCACAGGAATTGATACTTCCTGCCGGACCCATTCCATTGATGTTGTAATAAGGGATTTTTTTGATCTGAAATTTCTCATCTACGGTATAAGGAAGCGAAGCATCCGCATCTTTTTGAGTCACAAAAATATCTGTATTACTGTGAGTCATTTTTAATGGCACGAAGAAACGTTCCCGAATATTTTCTTCCCAGCTTTTCTCTGTAATTTTCTCAGCAATCATTCCCTGAGCCAAGAACATGAAGTTATTGTATTGCCATTTTTCGCGCAATTTCACGTTTGGTTCCATGTGTTTTACACGTTGGATCAAACTATCGCGATTGGGAGTGTTGAATAAATACCAGGAGTAGTCAAAACGAGATAATCCTGTTCGGTGACACATCATATCGCGAATAGTAATTCCGGTATTCATGTAATCATACTTGAAAGTCAATTTCGGAAGGTGTGTTGTTGCTAAATCGTCTAACTTCAATTTGCCGTCGTTTTGAAGTTGACCCAAAATAGCAGCTGTAAATGCTTTAGTGGAAGAACCGATTGCAAACAAGGTATTGGGTGTTACCGGTTTTTTGTTCTCCAAATCGCGGTATCCGAAACCTTTTGAATAAATGATTTTGTCTTTGTAAACAACTGCAACCGAATATCCGGCTACTTTTTGGTCTGCAAGCACTTTTTCCAATTCTTTTTCAATTCCGGAAAGACGTTTTGCATAATCTGGTTTCTTTTCTTTGGTTTGGGAGCTTGCTGCAAAAGTGCAACTGGTTGCAAGTAAAAGGGTAAGGATTTGTTTCATTCTAAAGGATCTTTTAATCTGAAGTAAATGTAATAAACTTTAGCAGCAATTCGCTCTAAGTTTCGGACATTCCTAGGACAGAAAAGGTACCGAAAAGTTACAGATGAAGTAAGATAAAAGTTCGGAAAATTTGGTTCTAACTGAATTTGAACAGCTAAAGTAATTTTTACAAAATGAAAAAGTTATTGCTGAGGCTGTGCTTTCTTCGCTTTTCGATCCCTCAAAATTGAAAGTAATATATTCAGACCAAAAATAATCTGTGCGCTGAGCAGCACGTAAACTGCATAGACCGTCCATTGAATCCAATTGAAGGTAGCTTCAGGCTGATTTTGAAGCTCATCCGCAATGTTTTGATCCGTATAATTTGGAGGTGCAATTTGTTGTTGAGAACCAAAATAGATGACTATTAAACTCAGGATAGTAAGTGAAAAATGCGTTCCAAAAAGGTATTTATTCATGGGTTTCCCGCTGAGCTCGAAAGTCAGGGCGATTCCTGCAAAAAGGAAAAAGAAGAATGCAAGTGCCAGCCAAACAATGGTTTTCGGGAGAACAAAATAAACCTCTTTCAATGAAATGCTAAGAAATTCGGATCGTTGAAAGAAAGCAAGGGTTACGAATACGAGAACCGTGAGGAAGTAAACGATGGATATAGAATAAGCTCTTATCATAATTTTATGGAGTTATCAAAGTTTACGGCTTTAATGGCAGAATTGCTGGGAACACATGTGTGTTCATTCCTATAAGGTAGTCAAAAAATTTCAATCAAACGGCGCAAAACTTACGATTTTCCATTCTCTGTTTACCTTTTCCAGTATAGGGTGGGGATCAGCTGAAAGTATCAATTGCTCTGATTTAACAAAACCGGTAATCTTTTTATCGATTGTTTGTATTTCAATAAAATTGCTTCCAGGATCGATAATCTTTACAACCTCATAGGATAATAAGGCAATTTTTTTGGCATTTGGAAGTGGTTTTTGATAGACATCAGTCTCGGGAGAAATGCAAATTGCTGTGACATACCAATCAAAATCAAAATCCATGTTTTGAAAGAACCGGTTGGATTGAGCATAAGGAAATCGAAATTCTTTTTTATTGTCATCCCATGCACCTCCTAATGTCATATATCGCTGCATAGTTGCCCAAAATTTTGATCTTTCCGGCTGTTTATTCAATTTCCATTCTTCAAGGAAAGTTTCTAGTCCGTACATGCCACCTCCCCAACTCACCACAATTCCTGTGTCCAAACAAGTAATCAATCCATCCGTGTCTTTTTGCTTTGTAATTTTCTTTAGCCTTTCAACGAATGCTTGTAAGGATTTGTCTTCAGCACTTTCATCAACAGGTAGAATCCGGAATTTGCCTGGATGGATTTTCAATTCTTCCGGTTTCAGATTAGTATTGGCATCCGCAGTTTCCGTTATTTGTTCCTTGTCAGTTGTTTTATCCGCAACCTTGTTAGGGTTTCCGGAACAGGAACAACCGATCAAAAGAATGCTTAAATAGTTAATTGATTTCAAATTTCGTTTTCTAAAGTTATTTACTTCCGGGTAGAAATTACTTCGTTAAATGATCAATCATCAAGAACTGGATCCCGCTTGGTAATTCATAATTGATTCATTGATAATTTATGAATTAGTCCATGGATAATTTACCCAACGCTTTTTCCACCGACTCTAAAAAGTTTACCTGTTTCCCGTTGTTAGATTCGTACATGAAATCCGTGATGCTTTTTCCGGTATAAGCAGAGAAATTGCCCACAATAACCAAACGAACGCGGTAATTGGAAAACTTCTGGAGAATTTCGCCGGCCATGCCGTTTTTCAGATCAAAGAAAGCAGGAGTAATGTTCTTTTCGTGAACAATGATGCGGTCGAAACCCTGATAATAAAGATTCCCAAGCAGGTCCAATCCGTCTTCTTCTTTTTCAATGATGTATTCCTCAGAAGTGATTTCAGCAATGGGAATGTTGTTGATGGTATGTGATTCTATTTGCATGGTTTTTTTGTTGCCCGCTGATAGCGCAAATTACGCAGATAAAACAATTGCTAATATTAATCAGATAGCAATCTGCGAAATCCGCGGAATCTGCGGGAGAAAATTGTTTATTGATTGTAAAAGTATCTTAGTTTTTGATAAAACTCAAATCCAAATAGAAATTAGAGTGATCATTCGGGTCGAGGTAAAAGTCTGCTTCCTTCTGAATGGCGAAATACATTTCAAGACTTTTTGGTTCCAGATCAGAAGGCCAGTGAAATTGCTTTTTTTCACCACTTATTTCCACTTCAAATTCTAGAATGGTTTGGATGTTTTCTTCTTTTATTTCGATGTCGTAGATGTTGTTTTCAATGAAGCGTGAACTGTTCCATTTGTTGCTTTTAATTCTTAGGGTATCCAGATCGATCCTGTATTTGGTAACGGTTTGAAGCATGTTGAATTTTTTCACTTCTTCTGCGAGTACTTTTTTCTTCTGAAAACGGAGGATAATCAAAAAAACGATCCCAAACAAAACGATCAGTCCGATTCCGAGTATCAGCATGTAATAGCTTAGGAAAAAGTAAAAAAGGAAGAAAGATCTGAAAATGAGGATACAGCCCAACAATGCAAATACAAACGTGGTAATGAGTGCGATTGCTAAGAATTTCTCTTTGATGGTTTTCATTGGATTTTTTGTTTCCCGAGGATTACGCGGATCTCGCAGATTATGGTTAAATATGGCTGTAAAAGTATTTCATTTTTGTATTGTTCCAACGGTTGTCTGGTGAAATATAATAAATGATCCTAAATGTAAATCTGCGTAATCTGCGAGATCCGCGGGAAAAATAAGCACACAGATTATTTTTATACAATAATCTCATTTTGATATAACTCCACCAAATTATCAAAGGAAATCCGGTTAGCTGCCCGGGCAGAAGTAGAATACAAAACCACCAGTTCAATGGTTCTGTCCTGGTATTGAAAAGAACTTTTGATCGGTCTTTTTCCGGTTGGAAAGCGGTGTTTGATTTCCTTACTTGCCAAAAACAGGTTGAACCATCTTACGGCACTTTCTTTTCCCGAACTGCTGGTGAAAATAATCTTGCGGATCCCCGGATTTTCGTCCAGGATTTGAAAGATGTTCATGTATTCAACCACGCTCAGGTTTTCATCCAATGAACTATTGTCACTGCGCAGAATGTGCTGTCCCATATCCGTTATGGCTACCTGTAGTTTTCTCAAAAGATTCTTTCTTTCCTCAACGGCTGATTCTCCGCTTGGGTAGTGCAATTCCGTTCCCGCAATGCGTGCCATGACTCTCCAGAAAAAATTGTTTTTATTGGGATAAAAGAAATCAAAAGACCAGTTTCGTTGAGTTGGCGGAAAGGTTCCAACAATCAGAACGCTGCTGTTCTCAGGAGCAAACCAGTTCCATGGATGAAGTTCTTGTTGCATCCTCTAAAATAATCATTTTCCACCTTTTTCTCATTGCCACAAAAAGGTGGAGCCAAAAAGGTCTAGGCGTGGGTAAACCAATCGACCTGTTAGCGGAGTATGTCAGAATTTCTCATAAACTCGTTCCTCAAACAGTATGAGAAATTTACTGCCATTTACCGCACAGGTTCCCGATCTTGTTTACCTAATCGCCAGTTTGAGATTTGTATAAGCTGAATTATTTCTATTTTCTGAAAATAATCCTTTCTGATCGAATGTGCTAAAGTTTATTCATTTGGAATGAATTGTTTCTATATGTCCTCTGTTTCTATGTGGTTTAATCTTTGAAGAATCGTCCGGAGCTTTAGCTCTTGAGCGTGAACTTCCCGGATTTATCGACGCGGTATTTCTTTATGGTTATTTCAGGCTTTTCACCCCAATAACTGTAACCCGTAACTACCACTTCATTTGCAGTTATTTGACCTTCGGTGCGCGACATGGATTCGGCAATCTCATCATAAGAAATCAGGATTTTATCGATGACTTGGTAATTTTCCTTGGTGTATGAGACCAGATAAGTCTTCATTTCAGACTCGGCCATTACAGTAATAACTACCAAATCAATGTCCATTGAAAGCGCTAGTCGGTATCTGGTGTGAAGGGTCTCGTAATCTGCTCCAAGGCTTTTTAGATGCAATTTGGAGATCAGTTCTTTGGAAAGTTTATCCTGTCCGTCGAAATTGTCAAAATTGGTGGTGTCAACAACCGGTAGTTTTTTGAAGGGAACAGTTGCAAACAGGTCGGGCTTGGTTTTTTTAGCACCTTCCGGATCTTTCAATAGTTCTGCTCGTTCGGTCGATTCAGGAGCTGTGGATTCATTGTTACAAGAAAGCAAGCTGATTGAAAGGATTGCCAGTGAAAGAAGTTTTATACCTGTTTTGCTCATAGTTTTAGAATTATTTAAACGCGATCTTCGTGAAATAGCCCACGTTCAGTCCAATAAATATAAAGCTAAGCAATAAAGTCCATTTCAGATCTTCAGTCCAGCGTGTTTGTTTCATTTCCTCCAGAATTTCTGTTGGATCCGATGGTGGAACAGGAATGACCATTGTTCCTGCTATCCAATCACCGATTCGTCTTTTCGGCTTGATCAATAAGGGGATGACTTCGATAATCCATAACACAAAGGTAATATTTCGGATAAAGCATCGGACTTTACTTGCCGGTTCACCTGTTTTGGCATTTACAACTTGGTAACCGAAGGTTCGGTGCACGATACTTTGTCCACCGAATAGATCCTTGTTAAGAATGACCGCTGAAAATAGTGAAAGTTGAATTCCGATAAGAATTTCAGGGACCTGATCACTAACGATTAACTTCGAAGACTGCAAAATGACTATCAGGATCATTGAAAATAGCATCGGGAAAAATAGGATGGAGGCCAGGTTTTGTAACTCGACTATGGCCACAGCCAAACGCTTATTACCAAGAATGGACTGGGGACCACGATTGACAGTGGACTTGGTGAACCAGTTGAATAATAGAAATCGAATGATTTTCACTGATGGAATAGATTTAGGGTGTAAAAAAGAATAATTATCTCGGATTCATCGCGTTATTCACCAAAATGACTTGCACCTGGAAATCAGCCGACTCATAACGTTTCAAATAAGATTTCACGGCTTTCAGCATGACTTCAGAGAAGTGGTTTGACCAGATTGTCCAATACACCACAAATGTGTACTTGTTTTTTGCAACTGCTTGGGTAATCTGTTCTTTTTGAGCAGCAGAAATGTCCCACAAAGTCGGTTCGTCTGAAAATTTTAGTTTCGTGTTGTTCGGGAATTGTTTGAAGTACTGAAAGTCTTTTGTTTTTAGAATCGCAAGACGTCTATAAGGGCCATAGCACTGCGCGTAACCGTTTACGAATTTCCCCTCCGAATCATAAATGTGGATTTGCATAACGGACTGCGGTATTTTGTTTTCCAGTTTCCAGGTATCCAATGCATGGAGTGGGGAAGAAAGGGAATCTCGCAATGAATCATTCACGAAAACGCTGTGATCTGCAAATACAAACCGGTGCTTTTTTAGATAAGTATCAACCTGTTCTTGCGACTCATCCTTCGGTTTTTTGGTTCCCAATAAGTGGATGAAACTGCAGGATTGCAGAAACAGAAGGAAAAACAGAATGAGGAAAGATGATTGTTTCATTTGATATCCATATTGACCAGTTTTTGGTCCGGTTCGTCCATCAGTAAGGCATATTTGGATAAGGTGTATTGCTTTTCATAGAATGAAATGTAATGAGCCACCAGTACCCGGTAAGTTTTAGAATCTACTTTCGCTTCAGTGATCTCAAATCCTTGCAGTTCCTGGTTTTTGAGCTTACCCAGGTTTTGGGATAAGGTTTCGTAGGTTGCATTTAAATTCACACTGGAAGTATCTACCAGTTTCGTATTGAATTGTGCCTTCGCGAAATCGTATTCTTTTTCAGCCACTAAGCGGAAGAATCCATCCAGCCAAAGCAGGTTGACATTTGCTTCCAGAAGTTGTTCAGGACTGTATTTTGTTTCAGTCACCTGGTTATTTTGCGTGATCTTTACAGAGATGATATCGGTTGCTTTTCGTTCGGCTTTGTCCATGTCGCAGAACAGCCGAAAGGCAATGTCGGATGCAAACAGCTCGGGGCTCGACTTCGAGTTGTCGATAACCGTGCTTTTGCCAACACTTATCCGAAAGTAGCTTTCTTCTTTTCCGTTCTTCGTTTCAGAACCAAAAGTGGATGAAACCTCTGCAGTTTTATACCTTTTTTGAATGTATTTGTTTATTTCATTACTTGCGGAGATGGCCTTTTTAGTTTCAGTGTTGGTACTACACGAAAAGAGCAGGAAGAGGAAAGAAATGGATGCTAGGATACGCATGAGATTTTGGGTTTTGTTTCAGATAAAGGTAGAGATTAATTACGAATGCCGAATTCCGAATTCCGAATTATTGGGAAGCTCTCACCAGTTATGAGAATGTTAGGATTTAATACAAAACACGCTCTAGCGTCTATGCTGATCGCATGTTGCCAATAGCTTTAGCGATGGCACAAGCTTCGGCGTAAGCATTATAGTCGGGTAATACACGGGTGAACTACGCTTGATTGCCTTATTAAACTACCCAGCCAAATTGGCTCCGCCGAATTTCCCATTTTCATCCATTAAAATCTCGATCATGAGCTTGATTCCGAATTGTCGGGACAGGTACTTAAACTAGCTTTTGAGAAAACTCTTCCCGATCTTGTTTACCTGATCGCCGATTTTAGATTTGTGTATACAGTTCTATTTCTGCTTCCTGGTCTTTCTTTTCGAACCAATAAATACAATACCCCACCCAAGCAATCCACCGAAAGCAAGAGTCCCAATAAATGCTATAGGACTTGCAATCGGATGACCGTTTTCTGCCGGAGGAAAGTCAAAGAAGAGCTCGACAGCTGCGGAAGGTTTGTGGTTGTGGAAATAGCATGGGTCTGGAATTAAACGCGGATAAAGGATTTGATCGTAAATGATAAAATAAGCTGTGATACAGACTGCTATAGATCCAATGATCCAAAGTGCTTTTTTACCGGTGCTCATGGGTATAATTTATAGTTATCACAAACAGAATCAAATGCTTCTCCAAGTTTTAGATATTCATCCGACCAGCCATTTTGCATCGATAACTCCTGAAAACCGGAAGTAGGAGCAAAGTGCATCGATAAGGTTCTTAAGGATTCCAATTCTCCGTTTTTGATTCCCTCAGAAAGTTCATCAAGTTCTTTCAGTAATTCTTCCACACTTTCAAAATAAGAATAAATCAATTCGGTATCTCTATCAATAGTAGATCTCACTACTTCGATCATTTGAAGCAACTCTTCCCGGTGTTTGGGCTTGATTTCTTTTGGCTTTTTGAAGAGGTTGAAAAACATAGTACGAATCAATTAAGCTGAATTATTTTATCAATTTGGCGGGTTCATCAAAGAACTCTTTGCGCTCTCCGGGTTCCAATACTTCAAATCCATAGGTGTAGCTATGTAATGACATCCAGTTCCGGTATTCTTTGCGGTAAACGAAAACACGGCTTTCCCTGTCGGGATTTAGATAATCGAGGGTCAGCGTATCCTTTTTGAGTTCATAACGGAATTTCTCCCGACCGGCATAGAGGATCTTGTTTTCAGGAATCTGTTTGGCCTTCAAATCAATCGGGCAGCTCCACGCAGTCTGACCGTCATCCGAATAGCCCTGCCCATTCGTCCCGAAATGATAGAAATTACTGTAATAGTAGAATTGAGCGTTCCAATCGGTTTTTTCCAATGAGCGCTCGTTGTCCATTTCTGTACAGCCAGAGAAGAAAACAAGGAGCAAGAGGAAGAAAATGTGCTGCATGGGATTGAAAGTTAATTACGAATGCCAAATTACGAATTACGAATTATTGAGAGTGTGAGTTGCCAGAAGTTGTTTGAGGTACTTACTTGATGATTCATTTATGTACGGGTAATTTCACGAACTTGAGAATCACTTAAAAGTTCCGGAGTCTCATGGAGGAAATAATACTTTCCACCAACCTGCATGGCTAAATCTTGAAACACCCTTTTCTCAACCTCAGATATTCCTCCCTCGATTTTTTCCATGGGTTGCAAGAGAACTACTAAAAGGGGCGTCAACAATCTTTTTCCTTGAATTTCGGTGAGTATTTCCCTAATCAAGGCTTCAGCATTGTTGAATGAAGCAATTAACAACCGTTCATTTGAGAATTTATTCTCGGCAATACGTGTGATAGTTTGATTTTTACTCAAATAACGCAATTCAACCTTGTTCTCGAATAGGCGAATGTAAATGGTTTGTTTTTTGAAGGGATTAAGCATGTTGCTAATTTATGAATTTCTAGTTAGCACGAGCTAGAAGCTCGCGCCAACTTGGGAGGCTTTCGCAGGAAAATGATTATAAGTCTTCAATTTTAGTTTCAAGGTCATATTTTCTTTTTCCTCTGGTACTATTTAATGTGGGTTGGTATTCTCTCGCTAAAATATTCTCCAGTCTATTAATTTGTTCTTTGCTCTGAAGTTCAATAAACAACAATTTATAGTCGAGTGAAATCTTGAATGCACTTTGTAAATCTTCATCTGTTGCTCTTGGAAGTTTTCTACTCATTCGTTTACCGCTTAATGAAGATAAGAATGAATTCATAAATCCAACTGATCGCAAATCATAATGAGCTGCGATTCTTTCTAAAATTGCTCTGCTTCCTGTTTTTCCAACATAAACAGGAACGTTTTGGGTGTCAAAAAATAAATAAACACCAATTAATGATTGTTCTTGTTCGAGAAAATCCACGATTCTTATTTCACGAATAATTTTTTTGTCATTTTGAATGATCCGTTCTTTCAACTCTTCTAGAGTTGAATTTTTAATTTGATTGTAATATATTATCATTTAGAATTCTTTGCGATTTTATATGTCAAAAACCTCCTGAGCCTTCTTCCAGTTTTTCTTTAAAATTGGTCTATTGACAGTGGTTTCTCCATTAGAAGGCTCGCCTGAGAAATGACAAAATTTCTCAGAGTAATCTGGGTCAGCATATTCATTCCATTTTTTGTATGCTTCATAGCTTAAAGGTCTTTCGAGGTTGAAAGGGATCTCAATTCCAGTTCTGATGCAATAACCTTTTTTCTTTCCAGAACCGGAAGAAGTTTTTTCTTTACTCGTTTTTAGTTCGTTTTGTTTCGGAATGACAGTTTTAATGACATTTAATTCAAATTTTTGACTCGTATCTTTAATGAATTCAACTTCTTTGAGAGCATCTTCAAAGAGCTGTTTGTCCGATTCATCATTTTTGTCAATCAGAACTCCCATTTCTTTGTTGTTCGCCATGGAGAATTCATACAAATTCAAAGATGTAATGATCATTTTGTCATCATTCAAATAGCACTTTGCGTGTAGTGATTCATTGTACTTGAGATTTACAAAACGAAGCCCAAGTAGAAAGTTCATCTCATCGGGATTTAACTCCTGCTTGCCAAAGATTATAGTTGTAATCTTATCCTTACTATTTCTGTAAGTAAGCAATTCCTTGAAATCTTTGGAAATTTTCAGATAGGGAGAAACTAGGATCAATCGCTCACCGGCATTTCTAATTAAATCCTCCAGTTCTGAAACTGCTTTTTTGGTGTTTATGAATTTTGCCATTTGATAAATTATTTTAAGCGCAAGAATGTTTTTCTTAATGGGGTGCGATATAGTAATTAGCTATATTAATTTATCATTTATATAACTTGAGCAGTAATTTTTAATTTTCCATTCCGATAGATTGTCAATACTTTCTTTTAATTTTTTATCGCCTGGAACTGCCGTCCATAAGCTAGATAATTCTTTAACTCTTGGGGGGGAAGTCTTTTCCCAACAGATTTTGGCGAATTTCAAGAAATAAAGACTGTCCTTAGATTTATTTTCTTCTGAAAGTAAATGGCCTATCCACATACAGGCATACCCAATATTAATAATTGAATTTATAAAGTCTTCGAGAATCAATAGTTTTAATGATATATAATAACATTCAAGTGCTTCTTCATTTCTATTCAAATATTCTAAGCATTTCCCTACGTTTCCATAGTATGTTCCACTGAGTTCATTAGTTAAGTTTTTATCAATTAATAAAGTCTCCAAATTTTCATTCCGCAAGAAATAGATTAAAGCCTTGTTTACATTTGCGGCCTCTTTTGTATCTCGATATGCAAGTGCTAAATTGTGTCTTAAACTATAATTATCTGCCAATCCAGATTCTTCTAATAGGAAGGCCCCTTCTTCACCGATTTGAATGGCATTATCAAAATCTTTTTGATACCAATAATTATATGTTTTTTCACTGCAATAACTAAGATAATGTGCACTTTTACCGGGAATTAATTTCGAATATTTGTCTAAAAGTTTAAGAGAGGCTTCAAATTCCCCCATTTGTGTTAAAGCAGTGCAGTATAGATCAAATTGTGAATGGAAATAAGGCGTTTCTTGACTGATAGCCAATTCCCAGTTTAAATCATTGAAGAGTTTCTCTGCAACTCTCAAGTATTCCTCAGAGTATCCGGCTGCTAAAATTGAAACACTTACTTCTTCTAACGCTACTAAAGCAGATTTAAAATCGTTTTTATTTATTTGTAATTCAATTTTTGATGTCCAATTTTGAAACTCTTGGATTGAAAGTTTAGAATTTAGATTAGGTTTTAATATATATATAAACCGATCATAATATTTAACAAAAAGAGTAATAAATTTTGCTCTTTCCGTTTTCGGATATTTTGTTAGAACATATTCTTTCACTAATGGGTGGAGTTCAATTTCACCATCACTTAAAGTTTCAACTAGATTTAGATTTTTTAAAGTTCTTAAAGCTCGTGTAAATTGATTAGAGTTTAATTCGCTATCTAATATTATTCTTAATATTTCTTCTGTTTCAGGTTTTACTGTTTCTGCAATTCCACGGATTAAATTCTTTTGTTTATCATTAATACTTTTCCATACTTCGTTGAGTATTTTTTCCGAGAGTATCGATGAAAAATCATCCTCATTAAAATTTGATTTGTTTTCAATTTGATCAATGAACGTTTTTACAATATCCCCGCCTCGAACAGCTTGACCAGCAATTAAATTGAGCCATAAAGGGTGTCCTTTAGTAACTTTATGGGCGCGACTTACTAGATTTTGGAAATCATGATCATTAACTGTAATGTTGTAGAGTTTGAATAATTCATAGCATTCTTCTTGAGTGATTCCATTAAGTGAAATTTGATAGAAATCCACACTTGCTTCACGAATGAAGGGCCTACATGTAAAGATAAATTTTGACTTATGTGACTTCGATAAAATTTGATTAAAAAAGTATCCAAAAATTCCTGTTGGCTTAAAAGTTTCTAAATCAATGTAGTTGTCGATATTGTCGAAAACGAAAACAATTCTTCTTTCACCCAAGAAATGAAAAAATGTATCAATTAGCTCTTCATTAGTTAAAGTTTCGAAGTTTAGACCTAAAGAATGTCCATTTAAGCGTTTTACTAATGATATTATTTTTGTGTTGAATCTATTAGCTTCTTCCTTAAAATCCCTCCAGTCTGCAAATTCATATAAATCATTATTAAAATAGTTGTGAATAAATTGAGCTGCTAAACCCGATTTTCCTTGTCCTCCAATTCCCGTAATAAAGATCACTTTAAAATTCTCATTACTGATATTCTCAATTTCTTTAGTTCGGCCAACCCAAAATTTATTGTTGGGTGGTGAGTCATAATCGAGATTTTCAGAATATGAAATAATACTTGATTTTGATTCTATTTCAAGTTGATCCTTGAAATTTACATCGTCTTCAAGTTTTTCGTTTAAGCCTAATATAAGTTTATCAATCAGATCCTCTTGTTCTTCATATGTTTCAATTATAATTGGGTTTATTCTTTTTGACCAATTTTGACCTTTTGATCTTGTAATAATATAATGATCCGGACTAAATCCTGAGTATAAATCAGTAATATATTCAAGAATGTAATTTATGTAAGGATCGGACAGACTAAATCCAATAAAAAGTATTGATTTATCTGAAATTATTTTTTTTAACTCAAAAATTGCGGATTTTTCTTCTGTTGAATAAAGTTCTTCATACTCAGAGGGAAAAAGTACACATTTGTTCGGTTCATGAATATCCCCATGTATTTTAAAAATGGATTGCGTATATTTTGATAGATGTGCAACTTTAAAGTCATTAGAATAACTGATTTTTTCAAAATTAGGTAAAGCTTTCTCTAATAATTCATCGTAATTTGTCGTAATTATATGATTTGAAATTTTACCAAGTTTAAAATGTGTGGATGTTGGATTAATATAATCGAAATGTCTAATTTCTTTTTCTAAAATTTCAATAGCATCTTCCCTAAATGAAGAAATTTTTGTTAAAGCTTCAAGTGGTGTTAATACATCATCTTTTAGTGCGGACTTAATCTTTTCACTTTTAGGTTCTTTTGCTGAGATTCCATCAAGTATTTTTTCAACTAGTGAATTCCAATTGGGTAATCCAGCTTGCATAGATAGTCCCGCGCCTACAAAAATGACAACATTATTTTGAGAAATTTTAGTTATTAATTGATCAGTAATATTCATCAGTTAAATAGTGTTTCAGTTATCGGCTCACAAAGTAGTTAGAAGAATTCAAAATGCAAAATTCAAAATGTAAAACATGCTCAAATGCGTGCACTTAATCGAATAGATTCTCCAAGGTTCAAGAATAGATAATGCATGAATATCCCATGGATGTCCCAAGGATATCCCAATGATTGTATCTATTTTTAACAAGTAAAGGATATATTTAAATCTGCGTGATCAGCGCAATCTGCGGGAGTCTCTAATTCGCAATTACTAAAACGGTTTACTTCATTTATTACTGGTTTCCGGTGTTTTTCCGTCGTAATTTTGTACCATGAAATACGCTTTATTTGCTCTTCTGATCGTTGTCGGAGTTTCTTCTTCGATAAAGGCACAAACTGTTCCGCTTCGTGTTGTTTCCTATAATCTTTTGAACTTTCCCAACGGAAGGAACGATTGTGGTTCCGGCAATGTCAATCTTCCCAACCGGGCAGATTCTTTGCGCAAGATCATGCAATACCTGAAGCCGGATATTTTTGTGGGTTGCGAGATCCAAACGGCAGCAGGCTGCGACAGTGTATTGAACCGTGCCCTGAATGTGTTCGGGACAACGCATTATCAGCGGGCGCAATGGGTGAATAATTCCAATGGCGGAGATCTGCAAAACATGCTGTTCTACAATTCGGGGAAGCTGACTTTGAAAGAACAGCGCATCGTTCAAACGTATCCGCGCGATATCAATCACTACATTTTGTATGTGAATGACGCTACTTTGCCGCAACACCACGATACCTGTTTCATTGAAGTATTTATGTGTCATTTGAAAGCCGGAAGTGCGAATGCAGATTTGAGTGATCGTGCTGCTCAAACTGCTTTGCTGCGAACCGTTTTGGATGGAAGACCACAGGGTCGTCACTTATTCGTTTGCGGTGATTTGAATACGTATCGAAGCAGCGAAGTGGGGTACCAAAACCTGGTAAGCGGAGGAACAAATTTCCTGAAAGATCCGCTGAATCTGCCCGGAAACTGGACTGCCAACAGTTCATTTGCTGCCATTCATACGCAATCGCCACGGGTGAGTGGTTCTACGGATTGCGGAGTCACAGGTGGTTTGGACGATCGTTTCGACCACATTATCGTTTCGCAGAATGTACTGAACGGAGCAAATTTACTGCAATACAACGCTTCTTCCTATAAAGCCATCGGTAACGACGGAAACCATTACAATCAAAGCATTTTGGCGGGAACCAATTCCCAGTATCCCGATTCGGTGGTGCGTGCTTTGTATTATGCTTCCGACCATTTACCGGTGAAACTGGACGTAACCGCAACGATTCCTGCCAGCAACGGATTGAATCTGACCTTGACATTTACAGGAGGCGCTTGTCAGACAGGTGGAACGAGTGTAACAGTTCATCCGAATTTGGGGCAGGGACCTTATTCCTATCAATGGGGAGCGAATGCCGGTTTACAAACAACAGCAACGGTGAATAATTTACCGGGTGGAAGTTATTGTGTGACTGTAACGGATAATAACGGTTTGACGGATCAGGTTTGTTTCGAAGTAGAAGCAACAAACGCGATGACAGTCAGTGCATTTGACGGGATGGATTACGGAACATGCGACGGACAAACATTCGTAGTGGCTACCGGAGGAGAAGCGCCTTATTCGTATCAATGGAACGATCCCTTGAATCAAACCACTTCAACCGCAAGTAATTTGTGTGCAGGAACTTATTCTTGCGTGATCACCGATCAAAATGGCTGTATGGTTACGGCTCAATCAACGATCTTTTCAAATACTACCTCAGTAGCAGAATTGTTTGCAGAAACAGCATTTACCCTTTTCCCGAATCCGGCATCAGAAAATGTGACTATTCGCTATGAAAGTACCTTGGAATTAGGGAAACTGGAACTGCGAATTTTGAGTGTTTCCGGAGAAGTGGTGAGCCAGCAGGAAGTAGATTTTTCGAATGGCAATCAGGTTACCATTCCCTTATCGAACCTGAAAAAGGGCGTTTATTTTCTGGATCTGGAGAAAGAAGGGGTTTCCATCCAAAAGCTGATCATTAAACAATAGCGATTTTTACCTTATTCTGTTGAGGTTGCTTTTGTCTTCATGAGCAAAGAGGAAATTTAGTCGAATTTGACAAGTTTATCTTTTGCCAGATCATATTCGTAAATACTTTGGTTTTCCTGATCGATATAAATCCATTGCATAACGGAAAGACGATTTTCTATGGTAGTTCCAATACCAATGACTGTGTAATCTCTTTCGTTTTTTTTTCGATCCTCAAGTGAATATTCAATTTGTTGTTTTTCATTAATAGCATTTTTGATTGAGGCGTTTTTTGAATTCGCAATATAGTATTCAGCTAGTAAATACAAATCGTTCAGATAACTATCTGAATAATCTTCTTCAGGAGATGGGTGATATTCCAGTTTTTTTGCTGTTTTTCGAAACATAGAAACATTTCCATCGACTATTTTTTTGATCGATACCATCCATTTGACAACTTCGGGTCGTTCTCCGTCTCCGGCAATGTAGATCGTGTCATATTTCCATGTAAGCTCAATTTGATCACCTCTTAGCAAATTCCGTGTATCCGAATCGTTGACATAACCGATCAGCTGATTATTGGAAAGAACTTCGATAAACCAATAATCGAAATTGTCATTGTAAGCCTTAAACTCGCAACGGTCTTTGTAAAACCTGACCGGCTTTTTTTTAACAGCTAAATTTGATTTTTCTGAAATCTTTGTTTGTGCTGTTTGATCGGAATTTGGTTTTTTGTCTGAAAAAGTGTTTCTACCACAAGAAAACAGAAGCACCGAGAAAATAATGAAATAGGATGTTCTCATGAGGTTGTCTATTGTGTTTTTGGAATGAAAATAATGAATCAAGACTTGACCTTTCGTATTCTGCCAAGTCTTTAGTCTCCTGCCTTAAGTCTAAGAGTCTCTCTAAGCCTCGATCATTCGTTTCATATTTCCCAATCCTTCTTCGAAATCCTTTCCGATTGCATTTTCCATGTTGAAGAAAAGCATAAAGGCATTGAAAGGCCACGGAGTTCTGCTGGTGAATCCCCAAGCAACACGGGTGTGTGTGTCACCTTCGCTGGCAACCGTAAAGTAAGCATTTGCAATACTTTTCATTGGTTTCATAAAGCGCAGTTCGTTCTCGATACGCTGATTCGGGATCAGTTTTTTAATCTCTTGTTCGCCTTCACCTACTTGTTTGTTCTGGCTTTCCCATTTGGAGATAAATCCAACGGTTTTGTCCGTTCCAGTGTAGGTCATCTTCACATTCGGATCCATTTGGGTCCATTTGCTCCATTGGTTCTGCTTTTGCAGCGACGTCAGGAAATCATATGTTTCAGGTAGGGGTTTGTTGACTGCAATGGAGCGTTCTACCGCAAAATCTTTCTTGCTGAAAGCAGCAATAATCAATACAAGGGCAATCAATCCACCGATCGCACCCAGAATAATCCAAACAATCATCATAAGCTTTAAAATTTAGTGTAAATAAACGATTTTTTTTGGAAGACTTAAAAGACATAAGACTTTAGACTCAAAACTTGATTTGTCTAAGCTGGACAGCCCCTCATCATCGTTTTACATGTTTGATTTTCAAACTAAATATGCAAGAATTTATCCATAAGACAATGATCTAGTCTAAAGTCTTTCGTCTCTCTTTAAGTCTTAATGTCTAATAACGGGATAGCACAAACAATACTTCTCTACCGGTTGTGCCAACGCAGAGATATTCAAATTGTCAGAAGCTTTCGATACGTCAATCGTTTGACCATCTTTCATCAATAGGTTGATGGTTTGTTTCACCTGGCTATACGCATTATTCGACAACAGTTCAGAGTAAACAAAGTAACTGATCTCTTCGTCATCCAGCTGATATTGTGTACGCACCAATTCCTTTTCCATCAAAATACGATCAGGACTGAATGGTTCTTTGGCGATCTCAACCTTGTGCAAATTGCGGTCTACCAGATTTTTGGAAAGAATAGATAAGACCTTGTCCGAATGGTTTTGCCAAACCTTTACAGCTCCCATGATGTCATAATCATCCAGGTCTGCAAACGTCTTCAGAATCTCCGGATTCGTTTCGAAATCTACTTTTTGTATATCCTGGCTCATGAAGAACAACAAGGCCGGACTACCGAAAAGTACTTCACCGTTCCGAATCAGTTTTTTCGCTCTTCGCAAGATATTGATCAGCATAAATTCGCCCGAAACAACTGTTTTGTGCAGATAAACCTGCCAGTACATGACACGTCTTGCAACAAGAAACTTCTCAATACTGTAAATTCCCTTTTCGTCGATCACCAACTGGTCGTTGTGCACATTCAGCATTTCAATGATGCGTTCCGTACCCACAATTCCTTCGGAAACACCGGTGAAAAAGCTATCTCGCGTCAAGTAGTCCAAACGATCCATGTCCAACTGACTTGAAACCAATTGATAAAGGAATGTTTTGTGGTATTTATTAGCGAAAATCATCAAGGCGCGTTCCAGATCATCTGAATTATCAGGGAAATCGCGTTTTAATGCCTGTATGAAGTAATATGAAATTTGTTCGTGGCTGACATTTTTGACGATGTCGTATTCCAACGCATGACTGAAAGGTCCGTGACCAATGTCGTGCAGTAAGATCGCAACCAAAACCGCGCGTTCTTCTTCGTCAGTAATTTCGTGTCCTTTTCTACGAATCACTGCCAAAGCCTGTGACATGAGGTGCATGGCTCCAATTGCGTGATGAAAACGGGTGTGCAATGCACCGGGATAAACCAGGTGTGTCATTCCCAATTGCTTGATTCTTCTAAGTCTTTGAAAGAACGGATGTTCAACCAAATCGAAAATAAACTCGTCGGGAATTGAAATAAAACCATAGACGGGATCGTTGATGATTTTCTTTTTATTATTTCGATGTGTGTTTGTACGCAATTGAATACCTTTATAAATCTAATATCAAAGCTAATTAATCTTTAGGATATGCAAGCAAAGATTCTGTGGGCAGACGACGAAATGGAGTTTCTGAAACCACATGTACTCTTTTTGGAAGCAAAAGGATACAGTGTAGAACTCATCAACAACGGCAGTGAGGCGGTGGAAAAATGTCAGGAAAACAATTACGATATTGTCTTTTTGGACGAGAATATGCCTGGTATCTCCGGATTGGAAACATTAGCGCGGATCAAGGAAATTACTCCTATGACTCCGGTTGTTATGATTACCAAAAGTGAGGAGGAATCCATTATGGAAGAGGCAATCGGGAGTAAAATCGCCGATTACCTGATCAAACCGGTAAATCCGAATCAGTTATTACTGTGCTTAAAGAAGAATTTGGACCACCGAAAATTGGTTTCTCAGAAAACGAATTCAAACTATCAGCAGGAATTCCGTCAGCTGGGAATGCAGCTCAACGGGCGTTTGGATGCCGAAGAATGGAAAGACGTGTTCAAAAAGCTGACTTATTGGGATTTGGAATTCAATGGAATTGAAGATCAGGGAATGCGTGAGATTTTGAATGCGCAGCGAAAAGAAGCAAATGACTTGTTCTGTCGTTTCATTGAAAATAATTACGAAGATTGGTTCAATGGAGAAGAAGAAGCGCCGGATATGGTTCATCATTTATTGAAGGAACAAGTTTTCCCGCTGCTGAATGAGCGAGTTTTCCTAATGGTTATTGATAACCTGCGCTACGACCAGTGGCAGATTTTGAAACCGATTATTTCCAATTATTTCAACATAGAAAAAGAAGAGATCGTTTATTCGATTTTGCCAACAGCAACGCACTACGCAAGAAATGCTTTGTTTGCGGGGTTAATGCCTTCAGAAATTGAGAAGCGTTTTCCAAAACAATGGTTGAACGAAGAAGATGAAGGCGGAAAAAATATGCATGAGGCCGCATTTTTGGAAGGAAATCTGAAACGCAACGGCAAGAATGTTAAATGGTCGTATCACAAGATTACGAATCTGGAAGCGGGTAAAAGACTGGTAGATCAATTCCATACTTTGTGGGACAATCAGCTAAATGCAATCGTTTACAATTTTGTAGACATGCTTTCTCATGCACGTACCGAAATGGATATGATCAAGGAATTGGCTGCCGATGAAGCTGCTTATCGCTCATTGACACTTTCCTGGTTTGAGCATTCTCCCTTGCAGGAAATGTTTAAGAAGATTGCCGAAAAAGGTGGAAAGGTTGTGATCACAACAGATCACGGAACCGTTCGTGTTACCAATCCGGTGAAAATTGTCGGAGACCGCAGTACGAATACCAACCTTCGTTACAAAACAGGACGGAATCTGAGCTATAAAGAGAAGGAAGTATTTACGATCAAACATCCGGATAAAGTAGGTTTACCAAAGTCGAGTTTGTCTGCTGAATTCGTTTTTACAAGGGAAGAAGATTATTTCGTTTATCCCAATAACTACAATCATTTTGTCAATTATTATAACGATACGTTCCAACATGGTGGCGTTTCGATGGAAGAATTGTTGATTCCATTCATCATTTTGCAGTCGAAGTGAAAGAATTGATTGCACATAATTTAGATGATGTTCCCTTTGTTGCCAAAGAAATTCTGGAAACCATCGGGCATCAGAAAGTAATTGCTTTTTACGCAGAAATGGGCTCCGGTAAAACGACGCTTATTTCTGCAATTTTACGTGCCATGGGAATTGAAACGCTGGAAGGCTCCCCCACCTATTCCTTGGTAAATTCCTATGAATCTCCGTATTATGGAGAAGTCATGCATTTCGATATGTATCGTTTGAATTCGATTGAGGAAGCCATGGATGCCGGAGTGGAGGAATTGTTGTATTCAGGGGCTTATTGCTTTGTGGAATGGGCAGAAATTATTGAACCTTTATTGCCAGATGATGTGGTGAAAGTGAAAATCACAATCAATGAGAGTGGGGAGCGCTTGATTCAGGTCGGTTGAAAAACTCTTGGTTGAGGAGTGAAACTCTCAGAATCCTCAATTTTACAGGGCAAATAGACAGGTGTCTATCCATCATTTTGGGACTAGACGGTAGGATTATTTCCTTTTTTTGGATCGATTAATAAATCGCCAATCTCCCCGAATTTTAATCTTCGAAAATTTTGGAATTCGAGAATTCGCAAATTTGCTTGTTTGCAAATTTTAGTGTTTGCAAAGATGCGAACAGATTTGATGTTAAGGCATTGTTTTTGAGTGTTTTAAATTTTTACTTATTGAAACACAACAGTCTCGCTATTAAGATAATGTAAGGATTAAAATTCAGAAACAAGTCTTATTAAACTTTGCATTCTCAACACCTTTTGGTTTGTTTTTTCTGCGGTCTTCTGCGCTCCTCAGCGGGAAATAATTCGTACCAACTTCTTTGTCCGTTAGCGGTTATCCATATTCCTTTTTTTCGTATCTTCGTTTGGCTAAAATTGGACACAGACTATGGTAAAGGACCCGGAATTACTCAAGCAACTTTTGAAAGAGGGCAATATTCTTCCAATGGAAGAAATGCTCGAAATTGCTAAGAAAAAAGGACGATTAGTAATAGGAATTCCGAAAGAGTTAAGTTTTCAGGAACGTCGTGTAGCCTTGGTTCCGGAAGCAGTTTCATTTTTAGTAGCAAACGGACACGATGTGCGCGTTGAAAGAGGAGCCGGAGAATCCAGCAAGTTTAGTGACCGTGAATATTCCGAAGCAGGAGCAGAGCTTTGTCCGTCGAATAGAGAAATCTTTGAGTGCGATATTATTTTGAAAGTCACGCCAGCTTCTGAAGAAGAAGTGGATCTGATGAAAGGAAATCAAACACTGATTTCTGCATTGCAATTAAGTATACAACCCAAAAGCATTCTTCAGAAGTTAATAGAAAAGAAAGTCACAGCAATTGCTTGGGATTATATCCGTGATGAGCAGGGAGTTTTTCCGGTAGTGCGCACCATGGGTGAAATTGCAGGCACAACATCTATTTTGATCGCAGGTGAATTATTATCCTCGTTCAACGAAGGAAAAGGAATCATGCTGGGTGGAATTGCCGGAGTGCAACCAACAGAAGTTGTGGTATTGGGAGCGGGCACCGTTGGTGAATTCGCTACTCGCGCTGCAATGGGACTGGGAGCTTCCGTGAAAGTGTTCGACAATAGCTTGTCTCGTTTACGTCGTTTGCAAAACGATCTGGGTTCACGAATCTATACTTCCGTTTTGCAGCCAAAAGTTCTTGCAAAATCCATTATGCGTGCCGATGTTGTAATTGGAGCCATTCGTTCCCCCTTAGGGCGCACACCTTGCGTGGTTTCTGCAGAAATGGTAGAGAATATGAAAGAAGGTTCCGTTATTGTAGATGTGAGTATAGATCAGGGAGGATGTTTCGAAACTTCCCGTGTGACGAATCACAATAATCCGACGTTTGTGAAACACGGAGTAGTGCATTACTGCGTTCCGAATATTGCATCACGCGTTCCAAGAACAGCTTCGTTTGCCTTGTCCAATATCTTTTCTCCTATCCTGATGGATATGGGAGAATCGGGAGGATGTTTGGATCTGATCCGCAATGACCATGGATTCCGTTCCGGAGTTTATATCTACAAAGGAATTCTCGTAAGCGAAGTCTTAGGCCGTGTTTTTGACTTGAAATACAAGGATATTGATTTGTTAATGATGGGATTGAAAGGGTAATTAGCAATGTTATAATTATCAAGAATATAAAACACAGATCTTCTTGATAATTAATAATTAAGTCATTGATAATTTTTGTTCTATCCTCCTCGTTTATTCCCTTTATATTTCTGTTTTTTACTCGTCCACTTGTAGCGCTTCTTGTTGAAGTTTTCTCTTCCACGAGCACCGGAATTGAATTTGTAGACAAAACCAAGATTGTGCTGCAAATAATTTCCGCCCGATAATGCACCACCTGTGAAGGCAATTTTCCCGGAAGTTTGGATCTGGAATCCTAAACCACGATAGAAAAACAAATTCACTCCCAAACCAATATTTCCAGTCAAAGCGCTAACACCCGGCATCGTGGTACGTTGTGTCATTCCAATTCCCAAAGAAACATACGGATCAACCCAACGTGGAGTGATTAAAGGATAAAAGCTGTATTTACAATTCAGATCAAGAGCTAAAAACACTCCCGAACGATTAATAGAGTCGTTGATTAATTTCCCGGCTTTATACGTAACGTATGCTCCCGAAAATTCTGCACTCAATCCGTACTTAAAGTACTTGTCGACCATGATGCGAGTAGGGAAATATTCGTAATTCCACGACTGTGCCACGTCAAATGGCTGACACAATCCACGACCATCGTCTTCCACAGCAGTCCAACTTACACCAATCATCCAGGAATAAGGTTTACGGTTCCCCAGAACATATGGCTGAGCATCAACGATGTTCGTGACACACAAAAATGTGAAAAGCAAGACTGAATGTATTAACGTCTTCTGCATAGGCATGGATCGAGTCTATTAATTTGCTTCAAATGTATATAGCTTATCTGAATATCCCACAATTTTTTTGAAAAATGTTGGTATATTAGCCAAAACTGAAACGCGTGAGAGGCAACAAATTAGGACTAAAATGGCCTGAGACAACCCCTGAATGGGAGAAGAATTTAGTTCGAAAGGTGAATTTCCTGAGTTTGATTGGTACGTTCAATGTGTTTGCATGCTTAATCGTCTTTAATATCATTGGTTTTCAGTTTCTAAACCTTCATTTTTTCGTCGTATTGGGCTTGGCTACGGTAGTTTTTTCATTGAATTACTGGGGTAAATTCATTATCGCTTCTTACCTCTTTTTTGCAATTGGAGTTTATTTGCTGGGGGTTGCAACCATTTACATGCAGTTGGAAAGCAATGTACTCATGTATTTTTTTCCGCTGACACTTTCTATTGTCCAGATTTATGGGAGGAAAGAATCCTTCAAGCACTTAGTGATCTGGTGTATCATCTATTTTTTGACAATTAGTTTTCTGGTAATTTTTGGTCCGGATTATTATCCAATTAAAATTAGTCCTGCTCACATTGGTACCTTGAAGGTTTTTAACGGACTCTTCGCTTTCTTTTGTGGCCTAATGCAAATTACCGTAATCACGTGGCTAAATATTCGACAAGAAGAGCAAATCCGCAATGTGATAGAAGAAAAACGTTTGCTTTTGGCAGAACTGTATCATCGGGTGAAAAACAATCTGAATATTGTCACCAGTTTAATCAATATCAGAAAGAACAATTCGAATTCGCAGGAAGTGAAGGATGCATTGGAAGATTGCCGGGGAAGAGTCTATTCCATGGCTTTGGTGCATCAACAAATGTATTCAGGATCTAAAGTAGGGAATCTGAACATGATGGATTATTTAGTAGAACTGATCCGAAATGTAGAACATGCGTTTGGTGGTGATGCCGATGTGGTTCTGGAAGTAGATTCCACTAAATTAATCCTGCCCATTTCAAAGGCCGTTCCCATTGGTTTGATCATGAACGAACTGATTACGAATTCCTACAAACATGCCATGACACCGGATAAGAAACTAGTTGTAATGATCCACGTTTCTCAAATTGGAAATTCATTGCAAATCGAAGTAACGGATAACGGTCCCGGAATTAAATCGGATAAGCAAACCGGAAATACACTTGGCTTTGAACTGATTCGGTCTTTATGCGAACAAATAGACGCAAGCTTTATCATCGGTAAATACGAGGGTGAAAATTCAGGCGGAAGCATTCAGATCAAGATTATTGATTATTCGGTGAATACACAACTTTTTGTTTAAATTGAAAATGTAAAATGGAGAATTGAAAAGAGCTTCGCAATTCTTCGGGATAAATTGATATCAACCTGATACTTCATATCCTCCTTTTCATCCCGATAGCTATCGGGATTACATTATCAATTTTCAATTAACTTTCGAATTCCCAAGCACTCCGATAAATCCCATGCTGTTCAATTTCATTTAGCAATTCGGAATAAAACGGATCATTTCCCAAGGTTGCGCTGTCGCCAATTAAGTAACACGCTCGTTTCGCACGGGAGATTGCCACATTGGTTCTGCGGTAATCACTCAGGAAGCCAATAATCCCATCCGGGTTAGAACGGGTGAAACTCACCACAATGTTTTCTTCTTCCTGTCCCTGAATCGAATCAATGGTAGAAACCTTCCACTCACTTCCCAATTCTTTTTGTAAGCGCACAATTTGAGCAGAGTAGGGTGCAAGGATGACTGTTCGTTTCGGATCAAGTGCTTCTGTCTCCAACAATTTGCGAATCACGTTCAGCTCATCCACATTCTCGTAGCTTCCGGTTGTTTCGTTTTGGGTTTCTCCTTCGCCAAATCCTGCCATATCAATAAACTGGATTTGCCCTGAAGGAATTCCAACAGCTGTTTGCAAGAGTCCTTGATAGAAATAAGGATTAATCACCGAAACAATTTCCGGCGACATACGGTATTGCTCGTTCAGTAAAATCGGTTTCTGGAGTTCGCTTGCTGTTTCCAGTAAACTTTTATTCAAACCCAATTGAAGCGCTTTTGTACTCATGACAACCGGAGGTAATTGCTGCGGATCGCCGCATAGGACTAATTTTTTTCCGAAACTTGCCACGAGCCAGGTTAAGGGAGCCAAAGCTTGTCCGGCTTCATCCATGATCACCACATCAAATGAATGATTTTTGGATAAGGCATTGAACAAACCAACGGGTGTTCCGGCAATAACCGAACTGGTTTCAATTAACTGCTCCTCGGAATCGTGTGCCAATTTCCGAAGCTCTTTCTGCAATTCACGTAATTCTTTTCTGGCAGTGCGTCGTTCATCTGCAGCTTCTTTGGTATAATTACGAATATGTCGATTGGCAATCTGTTCCGCTTTTTGGATCTGCTTTTTTAAGCTTTGACCATAGTTTGCTACTTTACCTGAATCCAAATAGGCATCAATGGTATAAGGCATAATTTCAGCAGCTACTTTTTCATTATTTCCAACGCGAAGCAAGGAAATCTTCGAAGAAGCCACTTTTTTGCAGAGATTGTCTACAGCCGTGTTACTTGGTGCCGTAATAAGTACCTTTTTTCCACGATTCACCAATTCTTCAATCGCAATGGAAAGTGTATGTGTTTTCCCTGTTCCGGGCGGACCTTGAATTACGGTTGTGAGTTCCGAACTTAGAATGGAACCCACTGCTTCCTGTTGCGAGCTGTTCAATGTTTGGTGCTCAAAAAAATGCGATTCTTTTTCGACTTGAAAACTACTTTCAAATTCCTGTAATTGTTTTTGATCCTTTAAGAACCGCAAACCAAATTGCATGCATTCCAAGGTTCTGTCGTCCGGAGTGTAATCTACCCGCACCGAATTGTCCCGCACGTTTCCTTCAATCTCTTCTTTACAGAAAAGGAGTAGGGAATAGGCATTCAGTTCTACAATTCGTGCTTTGTAGCTCTTGTTTTCAACGTAGAATAATACCGTGGCACCTCTTTTAAAAAAGGCATTATTGATCACAAAGGAAGTCTCCAACTGGTAAAAATCGCCATCAATTCCACTTCGAATGTCTGCAATTTCGCACGGAAACAAACTCAATCCCTGCTTGCGTAGCTCATTCGGTGAAACTTTTAAATTCTCCGCAGCCAAATGATGCGCATAAGAAATCTCTTCTTTGACAGCTTGTTCCAAATGCGGATGTATCGATTGCATGATTCGTTTTTAACTCACGAAGATAAACACGGTGAGTTTAACATTATGTGTTTCTTATATATAAATGTCAGGTCGAGTTTCCGCCCCTTATTCTCGATACATTCCGACTGAAATGTCGGAATACTCGAATTGACATGGCGGAAGTATCGAGACTGACATGTTAGGATATCACATTATTCTCATTTTCGAATTTGCGGTAAGAAAGCATAATTGCAATCACAGCCAGCAAGACCATTACTCCAAAAGCCATGGCTACCAAATGCCACTCCAATGTTCCTGCGATCAGTTCCTTTGTTGCCAGAACGATATTCACTACCGGAATTAAAGCCGTCACTTCATTCAATTCTACTCCCGGGAAAAATCCTACCATAGCCGGTAAAATAATTAATAAATTGAGCGGAGAAATAATACTCTGTGCTTCTTTGAAACTTTTTGCCCGAACAGCAATCGGAATCATGATTCCAGCGAAGAAAATAATCAACGGACAAAGCAATGCGTATAACATAATGATGAAGGTCGGAGAAAGAATGTCTTTAATGGCTTGAAGTATAACCGGATCTTTTACCAGGTTCAGGACTTCGATAGATAAATAAATTCCCAATAAATTGAAGGTTGCCGCTAAAAGTCCGGAAAGAACTACGACACCCATTTTTCCGAACAGAATTTTCCAGCGTGGAACAGGAGTTGTCAATAAAGTCTCAATAGTGGAGCGTTCTTTTTCGCCTGTAAACAAATCAATTGCGGGGAACATACACCCCATGAATCCGAAAGCAATGAACAAGTAGGGAAGAAATCCTCCTGCTAATTTTCCAATCATCTCTTTACTTGAAGCTACATTGGAATAAGCCATAACGAATGGAGTGACTTCTGCTTCATTGATCTTTAATTGGGCATAACGCTGCTTCTTCCAGTTTTCCTGTACGTAAGACAAATACGCATCGGCACGTTCTTTCATTCCAAGATCCGTTCCATCGTGGAAAACAGTCACTGAAATGGGTTTCATGGCACTTTTTAATTGCTCTGCGTTGTTTGGAACATAAATTCCTACCTGAACAGAATCCGAACGAATTGCTTTGATCAGCGAAATGGTATCCGTAAATGGAATAAACTGTTTCTTTCCAAGTGCTTCAGGTACTTTCAACAGATCCGCTTCCAGGCTTCCAACCTGATTGCTCACCAAACCGATTTTCACTTTCTTCTCAGCTGCTTCTTTTTGGAAACTTTCAGAGACAGACATGAAAACACTCATGATCAATGGGAAAACCAATGTCGGGATGACGATCATCATCATCACCGTTCTGCGGTCGCGCAAAGTATCACGGAGTTCCTTTTTAAATACTGTAAAGATCATAGCGTTTCGGTTTTTTGGTCGTTAACAATGCGAATAAATTCTGCGGTCAGATTCGGAGCTTGTTGTTGTGCTCTAAATGCTTCCATGGTGTCGTTATACAAAACTTTTCCTTTATGGATGATGGTAATGTCATCACACAATAAGTCTACTTCTCCCATAATGTGGCTGGAGAAAATAACCGTCTTTCCTTGATTTTTACAATCCCGGATGAGTTGAATGATGTTTTCTGCCGTAATTACATCCAATCCACTTGTGGGCTCATCGAAAATAACGACTTGCGGATCGTGGATCATGGTTCTGCAAATGGAAACCTTTTGTTTCATTCCCGTACTCAATTTCCCAATGCGTTTGTTCTGAAAATCGTGCATGTCAAGTAGATCATACAATTTCTTCTTACGCATTTCAATGTCATTCTTTGAAACTCCGTATAGTTCACCGAAGTAAGCAATGAGTTCATTGGGTGTCAAGCGCGCATACAATCCGGCAGAGCCTGTTAAGAACCCGATGTGTTTTCGTGCCTCCTGCGGATCTTTCACCGCATCGATATTGTCAATGAGGATTGTTCCTTTGGTTGGTTTGAAGATGGTCGACAACATGCGGAGCGTGGTAGTTTTTCCTGCGCCGTTCGGACCAAGTAACGCATGCACGCGACCTGGAAGGCATTCGAAACTAATATCGTCAACAGCGAGGACGGAATTTTGGGTGGTTCCCAATTCTTTCTTTTGCTGTCTGTTTAAAGTAAAAGACTTACTGAGATGCTCAATTTGAATCATAGTGAGAGATTATTCGGCTAAATTAACAAGTTGTTCTCAGGAATACCAGTAAATACGGCATGAAAGTGATTTTTTAGGATGAAAGGGTATATATAATTACGAATGCCGAATTACGAATGCCGAATGCTTTCATTTTCTTTTGAGAGTTTACTCAATGCGTCCTGAATCACTTTGCTCATCTTTTCGTGCTGTGAGACAGTCATGAAGTGTGTTCCTCCGGGAATGAGGTAATCGGGATTGAGGTTCCCGATTCGAAAGATGCGGTCATTTTCACCATGAATGTGGAGCACTTTGGCAGGAATTTTTTCTCTTCTTTTCCAGGTGGAAACCTGATGGATTGCCCACTTGGTGAAAACAGGATCTGAATCTGCCAGAATCTGATCAAGGATCTTTTTCTCCTTTTCGGTCTTTGTTCCGAAAAGCCAGTGATTGATTCCCTTATTCTTCAGAACTCGTTTCATTGGAATAAGTTTATCCAGTCCGATCTTTCCGCTGAATCGCATGATAGGGGTTAACTCTAATCGGGTTTGTACACTTGAAATGATCAAAACCGGACAATTTCCAAACAACCCACTCATTTCCTGTGCTACGATTCCGCCAAAAGAAATCCCGATCAAAATGGGATTGGGTGTTTTTACATGGGTACTCAATTGCTTCACATAGGATTCGAACGACTGATTCGGTTCCGTCAATGGTTCCCATGGAATGAAAACAGGGGAGAAGGGACCAAAATCGATTTGCTCGAAAACACGTTCATCTGCTCCTAAACCAGATAAGATATAACAACTTGTCGCGATACTTCGGGGAGCCGGTTTTTCCATCATGGAAAGTTAGTTATTTCGTTTATTCCCGTAAGCCCAGTTTGTAGGAAACTCCCAAGAGCATATTAAAGGTTGCATTTTTAGTTGGTGGGGTTTTGGTTGATTAGTTATTCCTCATCCTTATAGAAGCCCAGCTTGTATGCAACTCCTACACGTAAATCGGTTGTATTTGTCAACCATTTTGTATTGTTACTAGTGGCAATATCCAGAAGACCGGAGTAGTTGCGTGCTTCAACAGAAATCACCCAAAATGTACGGATTGGAATAGCGATTCCGATTCCTCCTGCAATACCGAAATCCCAGCGATTCATTCCATTATTACTCAAATCATCCGTGGAAGTGGTTGATGAGCTGTTTATTTTCATACGATCCGTTTTTTGCAATAGGTATCCTACATAAGGTCCTGCATTAACAAAGAAGTTTACTTTTTTTCCAAAGCTGGCTTTGACAAGAATCGGGAACGTCAGGTAGTCAAGACGAGAGCTTGCTGTTGCATTTTCCCCAGTTGGATTGCCAGCATTATCTGTAACCGAAATACCATTTAACTGATATCCCTTTCTTTGATAAGATATTCCTGTTTTCAGGGAAAGGAAGTTTTTAAAGTTATATTGAAAAATGAATCCTCCGGAACCAAAAATGGCAGGTTGAGGATCAAAATCAAACAAGGTACTGCTTACAAGCATTGTACTCAAATTTGGTCCGCCTTCCAGACCAAGATCGAACATGCTGTTCTGTGCATTAAGGGAAGATGTCGTTCCGAAGAAAATGAATGGTAAGGCGATCAGGATATTTTTCATAATTAGTCTGGTAATTTTGTAATGTATAAAGGAAAAACGCCGGATTTATTGTCCGGCGTTTACTGTTTTTAATGGTGATGTCCGTGTGCACCGTGTGAGTGCCCGTGAGCAATTTCTTCGTCAGTTGCCGCTCTTACAGCCAGAATTGTTCCTTTGAAGAACAAATCCGTTCCTGCAAGCGGGTGATTGAAATCCATTGTGATTGTTTCATCCGTCATTTCAAGGATCGTTCCTCTCAAATGATTCCCTTCGTTATCTGTCATTGGCAGTACTGCACCAACCTTGATTTGTGTTTCGTCAATTTTTCCGTCTTCATCGAAAAATACCGATACCGGGATCAATGCCACATGGTCATCGTTTTTATCGCCGTATGCTTCTAAAGATGGAATATGAAATTCAAAAGTATCACCAGCTTTTAATCCGTGGATGTTTACTTCAAAAGCAGGAATGATACGCTCAATTCCGTACAAAAATTCCATCGGCTGATTTTCCGATGTTTCCTCGATTTGCTCACCAGTTTTGTGATTGGTCAACTTGTAACTCAAGGAAACCACCATGTTTGTGTCTACTGTCATAGTTTACTTTCAATAATTTGGGAATAAAGGTAATGTAAATCATACAGATTAGTTGTCCTTATCCGGTTAAAAAGTTACATAATCTTTAGATTTGGATTAATCACAAATTGTTCCTTTATGATCGCTATGCTGATATAAATTGTCTAATTCCTGCAGCTCTTTCAAAAGTTCGGCGGAAGGAGGATTGTTGGTTAATTTGGATAAATCGGGTTGGCCGGCATCTACCCAGGCAGTGTACCAGATGGAACCAACAGCAATAATTGCTTGACGCATACGTCGTTCCACCATGCCGTTCATACGCTTCTGGTATTCGTCACAAAACCCTTTCGAATAGGTTTGAATGACCACATTTCCGCGTGTTTCGTAGGCATATTTCTGATCGCTTGGAAACTCTGCAGTCAATTCCTTTTCCATGGTCAGTACCGAATCTACGGCCGCATTGGAAGCTTTTACCGCATCCCACGCAAATTCCAACACATCGGGAATGTATTTGCTTTTTCCAACGAAATAATCGTACTCTTCCGAATTTAATTCCACGATCCGGCTTTCCCACAACCCATGAATGCCGCGCTGGCCTGTCAATTGTCCGTTGTAGTTTTCCGTAGTGTGCAGTGGAACGTGGGCATCACCAATGTAATGACCAATTTCTGTTGCATTTTTCAGTATCAGGTCTATGTTCTTGGATTCAAAAGCTTTCTGCAGGCGGTTTTTCATTACCAAAATGTGCCACGGAACAATTCCGTATGCCTGAAGTGTATCTTCAGTGAATTTGGCGACCGCATCGTTCCATTTTTTGGGAACGGCATCAAAGGGATTTTGCCCGTTTATGGCATAATGATCGATATCAATGTAATGGCGCTGAGCTTCACCATCCACGCCATAGCGTCTTTTGTCCGGATCCACTGCATGTTCCGTAATAAAATCAATATTTTCTTTAAAGAAACCGAACATTTCCGGGGGAAGTGTAAACGTTGCCACGCGGTTAATGCGTTTGTGGCCGAAAAATCCCCACAGACCGGAATGTGCTAAGGTATTATAAGGTAAAGGAGAAGCGTTCGTGAAGCCTGTTAGGAACAGACTCAGCAGTAGAATAGTGCTAGTTCTCCGAAATGTTGACGAGTTTACCATTTCTTAAAATTGGAATCACGTTTGTTTGATTCGGTGTCAAACAATACTTGATGTCTTTATTCAAATTTAAGTTTTTTAATCGTCTTCTGTGCGAACTGGACTTTAAAAATCCAAGATAATTGTCTTTTGCTGAAAGATATAAGTACTTCGCTGCGATCGATGAATCTTCTACGGAAGTGTAATTCCCTGTATTGATCAGGTGATCACAGATTGCTCCTGCACAGATCGTATCTTCCAGGTTGAACTTGTCTTGCCACCCGGAACAAAGGCACAAAATATTCTTGTCCTGTTTTGCCAGCCATTCGTTTAAGTAGTTCAGGTTCAGGAACGAACCAACAACCACGATATCGGCATCTTTTGCTACATCCAGTGATTTAGTCCCGTTCGTAGTAGTCAAAACCACTTCCTTCCCTTTGAATTCTTCTTTCATATAGGAGAAAGGGGAGTTTCCAAAGTCGAAACCTTCCACGATTTGACCTTTGCGTTCAGCACCAGCTAAGTAGCCTTTTTGTTTGTATTCCCAAGCTTCTTCTACTGTTGGAACTGGAATAATGGATGCAATTCCGTTGTGAAATGCAGCGCAGATAGCCGAGGTTGCCCTCAACACATCAATCACCACTACGATTTCAAATTCACCTTTAAAATAAGCGTACTCACCGGGAGTAGAGCAAACCTCGATTAGCTTTCTTGTATCCATATTGAATGCAAAGGTACTAAAATCAGATGGATTTCTGGGATTCCTGAGTGGGTTTGAAAATTTTGGCATCTGCAACGAAGGTTCCAAAAGGAAGCAGGGAAGCCACATACGCCCAAATCTTGGTTTTTACGCTCCATTTCGCTTCCGTAGAAGCCCAGAACACCAAAAATACGTAGGCAATAAACAGGATTCCATGACCCATTCCCACAATTTTATTCGGCTCCTCGATTTTCATCAGGTATTTCAGAGGCATGGTAATCAAAAACGAAAGAAAGGAAACTCCTTCCAATATCGCAACAATGCGGAGCACACCCAAAACAGATTTGAAGTTCATGGTTTTTGTTTGCGAAAGTAATCACTGAGCGCATAAGAGGCGGTACCATTCACCGAAAAAATGAGGAGGAGGGAGTTTGGACGGATGTTTTACATGTAGGGACGCGATGCGTTGCTTCCCTACAGTAACCTTTGGTAATTTACTGTTTTTTATAAACCTTTCCGTCAATCTCCATGAACCACGAACCGCCCTGCTCGTAAGGCTGAGCATCCAGGTTGAACGTCCGCTTGATTTGCGAATTCAAACGAATAATGGTGCGCTGCTGGTTGATCTCGGCCGTTCCGGTCAGTTTCCCCGTACAATCACACAAGTTGGTTCCGCAGGTATCCTTACAATCTACCTGATAGCTTCCATTTTTTCCGGAAAAGACCAGTTCATCACTGACAAATGCCTGCATGTCCGGATTGTACTGTCTTTCGCTGTACCATGTTCCTTCAAAGTCGGAATTGTATTTTAAAAGTGGTTTGTTGCACGCAAGCAGAAAGAAGACTGCTGAAGTAAGGAAGAGGAATTTTTTCATTATTTGGATTTTAAGACTTTAGGACATCAGGTCCCGATAATTATCGGGATTAGGACTGGAATCCGCCGTCATTGGTTTAATATTATTTTTTGCGTGCCTGTAATTCAAACAATTCATCACGTAAACGAGCTGCTTCAATGAAGTCCAGATCTTTCGCGGCTTTTTCCATTTGTTTGCGTTTGGCAACGATTGCTTTTTCCAATTCTTCCGGGTCTTTGTAGTTTACCTTTGGCTCAGCTGCAAATAATCCGGTTCCGGCTTCGTAAGGAGTATATTTTTGCGCTCGTATTTCCGGATCGCCATCGGCTACCTTGGTCGATTTCAAAATCACTTCTTTCGATTTATTCAATGCTGTTGGAACTAATCCGTGTTCTTCATTGTATGCAATCTGCATGGCTCTTCTGCGTTCTGTTTCGGAAATGGTACGCGCCATGGAATCTGTCATTTTATCGGCATACATGATCACACGTCCGTTTACGTTTCGTGCCGCACGACCAACCGTCTGTACAAGTGAACGCTCGTTTCTCAAAAATCCTTCTTTGTCTGCATCGATGATAGCTACCAAGCTTACTTCCGGTAAATCCAGACCTTCACGGAGTAAGTTCACTCCGATCAGTACATCAAATTCGCCCAAGCGCAACTGACGCAGAATCTCTACGCGCTCAATCGTATCAATGTCCGAGTGAATGTAACGACAGGCAATACCCAATTTATCTAGGTATTTCTGTAGTTCTTCCGCCATGCGTTTGGTTAGCGTAGTTACCAGAGTACGTTCGTCTTTTTCAATGCGTATCTGCATTTCCTCAATCAAATCATCAATCTGGTTCAAGCTCGGACGTACCTCAATAATGGGATCCAATAATCCGGTAGGGCGGATCAATTGCTCCACTACAACACCTTCCGATTGCTCTAGTTCAAAATCTGCCGGAGTTGCGGAAACATAGACGATCTGGTTGATCAGTGATTGAAATTCATCAAACATCAAAGGTCGGTTGTCCATAGCAGCCTGAATGCGGAATCCATATTCCACCAGGTTTATTTTTCGTGCCCGGTCACCGCCATACATGGCACGGATCTGAGGCATCGTTACGTGACTTTCGTCAGCGATCATGAGATAATCGTCGGGGAAGTAATCCAACAAACAGAAAGGCCGTGTTCCCGGCTCTCGTTGATCAAAGTAGCGTGAATAATTCTCAATTCCGGAACAGTAACCCAGTTCGCGCATCATTTCCATGTCGTAAGAAGTGCGTTCTTCCAGTCGTTTTGCTTCGAGTATTTTTCCTTCGCGCTTGAAATTTTCGACCTGAATCACCATGTCTTCACCGATTTGGTCAATTGCTCTACGTGTAGTTGCAGGACTGGAAACAAAAATGTTTGCCGGATAAATGTTGATTTCCTGAAAACTCTCGATTTCGGAATTGTTCTCCGGATCAATCGTTCGGATGCGTTCAATTTCATCGCCCCAAAACTCCACGCGCAAGGCATGATCTGAATAAGCCAGATTAATATCAATTGTATCTCCTTTTACACGAAAGGTTCCGCGTTTGAATTCGGCCTCCGTTCGGGAATATAAATTTTCAACCAAACGAAGCAGGAATTTGTTTCGGGGGAACAACTGTCCCACGTGGATAGGAATAATGGAGTTTGCAAATTCATTCGGATTTCCGATCCCGTAAATACAGCTCACCGAAGCAACTACAATCACATCTCTTCTTCCTGAGAGCAGGGAAGAGGTAGTCGAAAGCCGCAATTTTTCAATTTCATCGTTGATCTGTAAATCCTTTTCAATATAGGTATCTGTTACCGGCAAATAGGCTTCCGGTTGATAGTAGTCGTAATAACTGACAAAGTATTCTACTGCATTGTTCGGGAAGAATTGCTTGAACTCACCGTAAAGCTGAGCAGCAAGTGTTTTGTTGTGAGACAAAATCAGCGTAGGTTTAGCTACCTGCTGAATCACGTTTGCCATCGTAAAGGTTTTCCCACTTCCAGTCACTCCCAGGAGGGTTTGGGCAAAATGTCCGTCACGCAATCCGCTGACCAATTGTTCAATGGCAACAGGTTGATCCCCCGTCGGTTTAAAATCAGAAGTGAGTTGGAAATCCATAATAACAAATATAGCGAATTGTCAGAATGAAAAGCAGAAACAGAATGAGGATTTGATCATCATATGAAGGGAATCTAAGAAACCTTTTCAATTCTCCATTTTACATTTTCAATTAATCCTATCTTTGTATCTCTTTAAAAAACACGTCAAGAATACGCAGCGCCCTATGATGAAACAATTCCATGAATTTGCAGCACTAATGACAGAGCACCCGGTGAATGCTATTTTACTGATTCTGGGAATTTTACTGCTTGAAATTATTTTGTCATTCGACAATGCGGCCGTTCTTGCAACCATGGTAAAAGATTTGCCAAAAGAGCAACAGGCAAAAGCATTGAAATACGGAATTCTGGGAGCCTACCTGTTTCGCGGATTGGCTTTGATCCTGGTGGAATCGATCCTGAGTATCTGGTGGTTTAAACCTATTGGTGGAGCTTATCTGATCTACATGGCAGTGAAGCATTTCGCAGCCAAAAGTGTACAACAGGAAATCGATGACGAAGTAGCGGAAACGAAGAAAAGTTTCATTTACCGCGGAACCGTTGGTGTAATCGGGATTTTCTGGTCTACCGTACTAGCCGTAGAGTTCATGGATATCGTATTTTCAATCGACAATATTTTCGCAGTAGTTGCCTACTCGGATAATGTGATCCTGATCTGTATCGGAGTCTTCATCGGGATTTTAGCGATGCGTTATGTGGCGAAGTATTTCGTGATCTTAATGGAGAAATATCCCTTTCTGGAGAATGCTGCTTTCCTGGTGATTGGAATTTTGGGAATAAAATTGTGTTTGGCGCTACTGGTTCATTATGTTCCATCTACCAAATGGATTGAATCGGAGCAGTTTGATCTTTGTATTTCCGGTTTAACGCTTGCGATCTTTGTAGTTCCAATCCTGTTATTCCGCGCTAAGAAAGATAAATAACCACATAGATACATAGATCACATAGTTTTTAGGAATAGTGAAAGACTACTTCGTTTTCCATACTTCGTAGTTTAAAAGGTGGAGTATCCACGCTGTATTCATACACTATCGTGAGAGCATTTGTACTTGATCTATGGGATATTAAGTTTCAATCGTCTCCTATTTTCGTACTACATAAAATACGGAAAGAACTTAACATAAGAGAGACTCTTATATGTTCTATGTACTTATGTGGTTCAAATAATCCATGGGATCTTCTGGTAATCAAGTCCAGATTACCACTTCTGCTTCTTACGGAACTGACCTCCTTTTCGGGTAATGAACTTTCTTTTCGCGAAAGGCAGATCATCGATTGTACGGGCAAAGTTCAATGTGATTTCATGTGTGTGCTCCAATCCCTTGTGAGGACTAAAAGTACTTGTTTGATAGGTATAGACGATGCGTAATCCTTTTTCAAGAAAAAGCCCCAGACTTCCGGTTACAGAGTTATCTGATTGATAACCACCACCAACCCAAACGAGCTGACCGAATAAGAAATGTCCGTCAAAAGACATATTTAAATTAGAGCCTTTTACCATGCGTGCCATAGCAGAAGGATATAGGATTATATTATCGTTGAACCGGATTTTGTAGCCGATATGCGAATAGAAATGATTGTAAGTGGTTGTATAAATAGTGGAAGGATTTGCCAATGCATTATCAAAAATACTCGGCATCGAAATCCCGAAATCAAAATTTTGAGATTGAATGGATAAACCAACACCTAGGTTTACACCTCTGGAAACACGGTTATCCAAAGTCGGCTCTTTTTCGCTGAAGTAAATGTAATCTGTCTGCAAGGAGCGCTGCTGGTAACCAACTTTTACTCCCAAACCAAGTGCTGTTTTTTCACCCAACCATACATGATAATTGTACAATGCTCCGATCTCCAAAGAATTAACACCTGCTGTAAAATCACTGATCGCGATTGCACCCACTCCATGATTTTTGGTAATGTGGTAATGTCCGTTTGCAGTGAAAGTCATGGGAGTTTCTGGAACGGTCATCCACTGTTTTCTAAAATGCAGTGTTGCACTGTAGCGTGTGGAAATATCCATGTAACCCGGATTGAATACGGCCTGGTTCAACATGTATTGATTGTATAAACTTCTCAACTGTGCATTGGAATTGAAAGCAATTGTCAATAACACCAAAAAGGGTAGAATGTGTTTCATCGTTTTAATGTTATTTTTCCGGCTGCTCTATTTCCGTTTCCGTCATCAAATTCAAAATAATAAACTCCTGCTGAGCATTCATCACCAAGCATGGCATTGGATTGGTTGCTTTTCCCATCCCATAAATTTAGATATGGAGCTGCCTGATAGACAATTTCTCCCCAGCGGTTAAAAACTTTCAAATAGTTTCTGGGATAGTTTTCAATGTTCAGAATAATGAACTTGTCATTGTATCCATCGTTATTCGGAGAAAAGAAGTCCGCAAAGATCAGGTCATTAATTTTCAGGGTATCGTCCAATTCGTGATTGGAAACAGGACTATTTTCAAAAGGGAGCTTAGTTTCCTTCTTCTCCATGAAGCTAAAGGCCAGAGCGATTAGTGGAATTAAAAAGATGAATCGGATCATTCGGAATATATTTTCTGATACAAAGGTCAGCATTTTAAGCCATTATGCGCAAGAAAGAGTAACAATATTTTTTAGTTAATTGATTGAGCAATTAGTTTTGCTTCCTCCGGATTGGGCTAAAACACTGAATCAACAGTTGTGGATACAGGCTAAATGATGGGACAGAATAAATTGATTGATTCTTCGGAATATTGTTTTGGCTCCCGACAAAGTTTAATGGGTATGTGAATTTAATTCCATAATTTTATTGAATTTCCAACGGATTGGTAACTGTTTTACGTTATCAGTTAATAGATTTTAATTTAACACATCTAAACATGAAAAAGAGTATTATTTGCGGGCTGAGTCTGGCCATTTTAGTTATCGGTTTAAGTTCTTGTGGGAAAACCACTAAAGGAAAAATAACAAACGACTGGACTATTGTTTCCTCAGAAGAAGTACAAACAACCCATTCTGGGCAAACAGGACAAGAAGTCTATTCGAAGGCTACGATGACAGAAAATTCAGTTTCCAATTACTCCTCGTATACACTGGGAGGTGTTGAAAACACAAGCTCAAATACAGGTGTTGTAAAAGCAAATACAATATCTATTAAGAAGGATGGTACCTGGAATTGGACTCAGGAGTTATCTTATGATGAAAATGTAGGAGGTGGAAATACACAGAACTTGACCAATAAAACAAATCAGGGTGGAACCTGGAGTTTTGTGGGGAAAACAAAAGGAGATGATTTCAAAAAGAATGAGCGGGTTATTTTTAATGTATTAACCAAATCGACCTCTACTGTTCAAACCATGAATCAATCAGTTGTAACAGAAAATTCTGAGAGCTTCACTTATCTTGCCGGTGAAAACACCATGATTTTCACCGTAAAAGAATCTAAGAACAAAGAGCTACAGTTAGAGAAGGAATTGGACAGAGAGAATTCTTCCTCTGGGAGTTCAGGGGTTAATACAGAGAGTAAGACGCTGAAAATGACTTTGAAAGGAAAATAGTATTGGTTTTACAAAAAAAGAGAAAGGAATTCGTTCAGGCGAGTTCCTTTTTTTTTGCCAAATTATCTGAAAGACAATAAAAGGATAGAAACACTGTTTTTACGATCGTAATTAATTTAATCCAAAATCACAATGAGAAAAATCGTTAGTTATACACTAAGCGTTGCGTTTTTAGTTGCCGGAATGTCATCTTGTGCGAAATCCACCAAAGGAAAAGTCACCAACGAATGGAGGGTGGTGTCTTATCTGAAAAACTATTCTTTTTCCAACGAAGGAGGGCAGTCCGCAAGTACGGTGACGAATATGACCGAAAATTCCTTTACCGACGAGTCTGTAATTTCCAATGGAGGAATGAGCGTTACAAATAATAATTATGGAACCGTTAACGCACACTTACTGACTATTAAAAAAGATGGTACCTGGAGCTCGACTGTGGATCTCACGTATGATATGGGTGGTAGTAGTAATCAGCAAAGGAATATTACTGAACAAAGCGGTACGTGGACGTTTGTTGGAAAAACAAAAGGTGATGATTTCAAAAAGAATGAACGCTTTCTTCTTAACATTTTAACGGAGAAGAAAACTTCCAATCAGATCATTAATCAGGTAGTTGTTTCAACATATGAAAGTAATGAAACGTATTTGACAGGTGAAAACGTGCAGATTTATACCATCAAAGAATCCAAAAAGAAAGAAATGGAACTGGAATTGGTGAACGATGTGGCCGTTACATCAGATTATGGGGCAACACCCGGCACGAACACGAACAATTTATCCATAAACATGACTTTGAAAGAGAAATAATTAAAAAGACTTGGAGACTAAATACCTAAGACCAAAACACAGAAATCCGGCTAAAGTCTAGTCTTTCATCTTAAGTCTAATACAGTAAAATCTAAGAAATGAAAAGAATCTCAATCTATCTATTAAGCAGTGCATTTGCGATCATCGGAATGGCATCTTGCGGGAAAACCACGAAAGGAAAAATGTCCAATGAATGGAAGGTCGTATCGATGGAACAAGTGGAAACCTATGTAAATACAACCGGAGATAAACATACTTCGACCTTTTCGGTAAAAGACAACACGGTTACAGAAACAGATGAGGACTATCCGGCATCGGGACCTTCTTCCAGTGATTCTGAAACAGGAACAATGAATGTTAATGATTTTGTAATAAAGAAAGACGGAACCTGGTCCTGGATCATGGATGCAACTTATCCCACTTCAGACGGAACACACCAGGAAATATTGAAAGAGACAGGTTCCTGGAGTTTTTTGAATAAAACTAAAGGCGATGATTTTAAAAAGAATGAACGCGTTTTGTTTAATGTTTTGACTACAACTGCACACGATATTGTAACGGAAAACGGAGTTGAGATAGAAAATTATACAGATGAGTTAACTTATACAACGGGTAAGAGTATCATGATCTATACCGTTACAGAATCTAAAAAAGATAAACTGGAATTGGAATTGGAAAACAAAAAAGTATTCACTCAGGGTTCAAATACAAATACGAATAGCACTTCCAGAACATTAATTTTGGAAGCAAAGTAAGAAATGAATATAAATTACGGAAGGGGTATTTGTTCAGGCAGAGCCCCTTTTTCGTTGACTAAATATTTAATTTGATGGGCGTATTAATTGTTTTACGGTTATCTTTCTGTTAAATGTTTGACTATTATCAGAATAGTGGTACATTTGCCTCACTAATTTATAACTTACAATAATGAAAAAGATTTTTTATTGCACCTTAAGTGTTGCTGTTTTAACAATTGGATTGTCTTCTTGTGGTAAATCAAGCAAAGGAAAAATGTCTAACGAGTGGAAAGTAACTGAGTACAGTCAAACAGAAACTGACACTGAGTCAAACGGTGACAAAACTGTTTACACGACTACAATGACAGAAACAACTGCTACAATGACTACAGCAGATACTCCAAACGGAGGTTCAACAACAACAACTACTCAAACAGCTACAGTGAATACAAATGAAATGACTATCGACAAAGATGGTACATGGACTAGTACTCGTGATCTTTCTGGAACGAATGGTGGTGTTACTACAAAAATGACAATGTCTGCAAGTGGAACTTGGAGTTTTGTTGGTAAAACAAAAGGTGATGATTTCAAAAAGAATGAGCGCGTATTGTTCAACACTTTGTCTGAAACAAACACTACAGTTTATACTGTTGCAGGAACTTCTACAACAACTTCAAGCACTGATTCTTATATGACTGGTGAGAACGTAATGGTTTACACAGTGAAAGAATCTAAAGCTAAAGAATTGCAATTAGAGGCTGAGACTGGAAATACTTACACTTCTGGTAACAACACAAGCTCAACTAAAGGAATGACAACAATCACGTTGGCTGAAAAATAATAGTTAGCAATAACTTATGAAAAGGAGACTCGCAATGAGTCTCCTTTTTTGTTTTATACCCTTTGCGGGAATTGGGAATGATCTTTCCTTATGGATTTCGGGGATTTATTTCATTCAAACGGAGAATGGGAAGGAATGCTTTGGAGAAAGTGATTTTAAAATAGAACCTAAAAGAGCGTGTCTCAATTGAGATACGCTCTTTGGTTTAATAAATAAAATACAAAATCTGATTTTTCTACAGGAATTTAATTTCTCACGTTAGCACATGGGTAAATGAAAATGATAAGTGAAATAATAGATTATCCCGATTATTAGTAAAATGACTATTCCAAGGGTAATTAACGCTCTTTTTTTCAATGAGATTCTAATTAATTCAATCCACCCCTTACATACGAACTAAACTGATCACTGAAAGTGGTTCCGTTTTCAAGTTCTGATTTACTCAATTTGTTACTTTCTACCAATCCCCACAAAACGAACTCCTTTAGGAAATGCTTTTCGCTGGCAATTACTTTTGGTTGGTATTTTTGGATCAATGCTTCAAGTGGAGTAATCGAATCCAGTTGTGCATGATAGGTCTTGTCATCCGCTTCTTCTGAAAGCACAAATTCGTCCTGTTCAAAGAACCAATCTACTATTTCCTGATATGGACCACTTTCTCCCGGTTTCTCCAGTTTTTCCACTTTCGGGAAATAGCTTTCAAACAAGGTTTTTACAGCTCTTCCGATCAATTGCTCGGCAACATAGGTGCTTCCTTCTTGTTCACCTTCGTAAACCAATTCCATTTTTCCTGTTAATGCAGGAATAATCCCTGAAAAATCTGCTAAGCGAACACTGGTCTTCGGATTTTTACTTTTCAACCCGCGCAATTCAGCTGCGCTTACCAAATTTTCAAAAGCCGAAATACTCATGCGGGCACTGACACCACTTTTCACATCAATGTATTCGCTGTCGCGTGCTTCGAAGCCAATTTGTTCAATTAAATCCATTGCCAATCCGGGAACTGAAATGTTTTCTTTCTGATCGCCTTCCAGTTTTGCTTCCTGTTCTGTGATTGTTCTTGCAATCTGAATGGTTTCCGGATAGTGAGTCAAGATCTGTGAGCCGATGCGGTCTTTCAATGGCGTAACGATGCTTCCGCGGTTGGTGTAATCCTCCGGGTTTGCAGTGAACACAAATTGAATATCTAAGGGGAAACGCAATTGGAATCCGCGGATTTGAATATCACCTTCCTGCAAAATATTGAACAGAGCCACCTGGATACGTGCCTGTAAATCCGGTAATTCGTTGATTACGAAAATGCAGCGGTTGGCACGGGGAATCATTCCGAAATGAATCACACGCTCATCTGCATAAGACAATTTCATGTTTGCAGCTTTGATCGGATCGACATCACCGATTAGATCGGCAATTGTCACATCCGGGGTAGCTAGTTTTTCAGCAAAACGGTCTTCTCTGTGAACCCATGCAATGGGAGTTTCATCTCCTTTTTCAGCGATCAAATCCTTTGCGTAGCGCGAAAGTGGCGCCAATGGATCGTCATTCACCTCCGAACCATGAACGATCGGCATCCATTCGTCTAATAAATTCACCATCAAGCGAGCCAAACGTGTTTTCGCCTGACCGCGTAATCCCAAAAGGTTGATATTGTGTTTAGCTAAAATAGCGCGTTCCAGTTCAGGAATAACCGTATTCTCATATCCGTGAATTCCTTCAAAGGCTTGTTTCCCGGATTTTAATGAGTCCATTAAATTTGATCGTAATTCTTCCTTAACGCTTTTTGTCTGATATCCTGAGGCCTTTAATTCGCCCAATGTTTTGATTGTTTTCATACGTTTTGTTTCTGTGTGTTTATTTTTTTCAATGGTGCCTTCGACTGCGCTCAGTCACCTGAAGATTTAAAAAGGTCATTGAGCGTAGTCGAAATGCCTTTTTATCCTCTAATTCGTTTAATCCGATTCGTCTGGTAATCTTCAAAGATCATTTGTCCCAATCCCTGGATTCCCGTGTAGAATGCCTTCCCTTGATTTGCTGCCGTAAATTGTTGAATGAATTGCTGTAAATACGGATCTTGTGCAATCATAAATGTGGTGATCGGAATGTGTAGTTTTCGTGCTTGCTGCGCAGTGGTGTAACATTTGTCTACGATGTATTTATCGAGTCCGTTTGAGTTCATGTAATAGGAACCATCCGGTTCAATGACACAGCTTGGTTTTCCATCCGTAATCATAAAGATCTGTTTGTTGGTATTGCGTTTTCTACGCAGCAAATCCATAGCCAGTTCCAAGCCTGCAACCGTGTTAGTATGGTATGGTCCGACTTGCAGATAAGGAAGATCTTTGGCTTCAATTGCCCAGGCATCATCCCCAAAAACCAATATGTCAAGTGTATCTTTCGGATAACGCGTTTTAATCAGTTCGGCCAATGCCATTGCTACTTTTTTGGCTGGAGTAATGCGGTCTTCCCCATACAAAATCATGCTGTGGCTGATGTCGATCATCAAAACAGTGCTCATTTGTGCTTTATAGAAACTCTCTTCGACCACCAGATCACGTTCATGAAGCTGGAATTCGCCCATTCCATTGTTGATCTGGGCATTGCGCAAACTTTCCGTCATGGAGATTTTTTCCAACCCGTCTCCAAAGTTAAACTGTCGGTAATCACCCGTTTGTTCGTCGCCATTTCCGCTGTGTTTGGTTCGGTGATTTCCAACTCCACTTTTCTTTAAGTTCCCGAAGATCTGTTCCAAAGCATGTTGACGGATTGCACGTTCCATTTTAGCAGTAATTGCTGTTCCGCCAGTTCCCTCGTCACCCGTTTTATCACGGATGTAATTCTTTTTACGAAGCTCTTCTACGAAATCATCGATCGTATAATCGGGTGTGGTGAGTTTATATTCCTTGTCCAGAACGCGGAGCCAATCAATGGCTTCATCAAAATCACCTGAAGTGTGCGTAATGAGTTCTTTAAAAATCTCAAATAGCCGATCAAAAGGAGATTGCTCGGGAGCGGAATAGGGTGTAAATACAAATCCTTTGCGCATGTTGTTGTTTGTTTTAAGTTGTTGATTGACCGTGAGTTTGGATGAAATATTCGGTCAATGAATGAATTGGATAAAGCCTGTATTTTTGAACGAATAAAGTTAAGCGAATAAATCCGGTTGCGGAAAGATTTGAATGCTTAAAATTCGTTAAAATTGGTTCTTCCCGGAGAGATAATAGGGGAAGGAATATTTTAACTGCAAAGTGCAGAAAACATAGCAGACTTTCAGTCGCTATATTTGAGCAGGGCGCAAAGTTTTACTTAAAAACAAATCCCGGTAAACAAGTGCTTACCGGGATTTGTTAGGGTGTTGACAACTTATGAGGTGTCAACTGAACGTATATTTTTAGTGAAATTAGTTCTTCACAACCTTTAGAAGCGCCGTTTGACCCGCACTATAAATACGCAGGAAGAAGGTATTCGATTCATAAGCTGAAAGATCCAATTCTGTTTGAAGTGCATTCGGCTCGGCTGTTTCCAATACTTTTCCAAGCAGGTCGATTAACTCCAAACGCTCAATTACAGTGTTTTTTGAAGCGATAGTAACCTTTCCGTTTGTAGGAACAGGATAGATCGTTAATTCTGAAGCAGTCATTTCCTCAATTCCTGTAAAGTCTACCGATACACAGTTTGAAGTGTCTCTGCAACCGTAAACATTGTCCTGAATGATAATGGCATAGGTACCGTTTAGTTCCGGATTAAATACCACGTCTGTTTCACCGGGAATTACTGACATATCCGAACAATTTACCCACTGAGCAGTCATATCAACTAATGTTCCTGCAGTTAGTGTTCCTCCTGATGAAAAAACAGAAGCCATCACATTGTGAAGGGTAACAGTCATCTGATCACTCGCTGAACATCCGTTGGCGTCTATTCCCGTGACTGAGTATATTGTGTTTAGAGGAGCGATTGGTGTACCGTTAATTACCCCGTTGTTCCAGCTATACGTTTGTGCACCGCTTCCTGAAAAGATATGTGGCACTCCCTGGCAAAGATCCAAATCCGGTCCTGCGGAAACGATCGGTGTAAGGTTGAATATAACCGTGATTGTGTCGTTCTTAACGCATCCGTTCGTGTCTGTTCCGGTTACGATGTAGGTAGCTGTACTTGTTGGTTCGAAGGGAGAATTATCGGTAACACCGTTATTCCAGATGTAAGAATCTGCACCTTGTCCTGCTAATGTGATATCGTTTCCTCCGCATACACTGAAATCTGCACCCGCATTAACGTTAGGAAGTTGATTTACTGTTAAGATTATCGTGTCATTGTCTACACATCCGATCGAATCAGTACCAGTCACTACATAAGTTGTTGTGGTGATTGCTTCAAAAGCAAGGCTGTCTGTTACACCATTGTCCCAGGCATAACTTTCGGCACCTTCACCATAAAGTACTACATCATCTCCCGTACAAACTGCCAGTGGAGCATTTGCTGTTACTACAGGAATGGAAACAACTACATCAAGTGTATCGGCCAAAGTTGCAGGACATCCCGGAACAGTTGCAGATACGGTGTAAGTTGTTGTAGAAGTAGGTGCTGCCGGAATAGAAGCTGTTGTTTCTCCGGTACCCCATGTAATGGTAGTTCCGGGTTGGTCAGCCAATGCATAATGGATGTTTCCGTTCCATACACGTGGCTGATAAACTGCACCTGTATTCTGAGTGAACGGGTATTCCATACCGCCTCCTTCGAGAAAGGTAATGTTTGCATCACTGGAGTAAACGTTTCCGACATTCGTACCATTCGAGTAGTTTAAGCTAACAGCTGATGTGTTTGAAGTTACATAGAACGCGTATGTCTGTCCGGCCGGGATGGTGATATTCACGTTTACCGGTACGGCTGAGAATCCGCCCGTATACGGCACGGGTGCTGAGCCAATGAAGGTCCATGCAGAAGGAGTGTTCGCAAACCCGTTCCAGGTTCCGACTTTGTAATAGATTTCGATTGTTGTATTTCCCATTGGAGAAGCATCGAATGACAGGATGGTTACGGCATTGGTTGCAACGATATCGAACATGTTACCGCGGTGGTTGTTCCCGGCAGTGTTGGAAGCCATGAGTTGATTGTCTGGTCCGTTTGCAAGGGCATTCAGGGTTATTCCGTCTCCGGAGCAAATCAGTGAATCTGTGGCACTGAGAACAAGGGAACAAGGCTGAGCATAAGCTTTGAAACCTAAAAAAAATGTAAACGCAAGAAATGTTAAGTGTAGTCCTTTTATCATAAATAGTGATTTAAAATTCCCCGCGAAGGTAGGCTTTTTATCCTTCTAGAGTTATTTTAAGTAAAAAAAAATGAAAATCAGGGGTTTCCCCCTTGTTTCTTAATGATCTGATTATCAGGATTTAAATTTAGTTGAAAGGGAAGGGGTCTTAAAGATCGATGGATGAATTAATTGCGTCCGCTACTACGGATGTGAATGATTTTTTCTTCAGGTTACGATTGTGTGCAGAAGTGATTAGATTTTGTGGGTCAGGAATCCTTGCCAAAAACACTTCATTTGCAAATGAATCTTCCTGAAATGCACTGAAATGGTTCGTTAAATTTATAACATTTTCATACTCTATCCATACAGTATCTATGCAGTATCCATACTTGATCTATGCTCTACCTTCCTGATGCCAATTTGATAGCTTTACAATCCTTTTATTTCGGGTACAAATCTGTGCAATGAGTTTGGTTCTGAAGAATCAGGTGACTGGATTTATAATTACGAATTACGTCCCGATAGCTATCGGATACGAATTACGAATTTTCAGGTTTTAATTACTGACGGATTAAATCGTGAGGTAAGTTGGGAAGATTATCGGACTTATTATTTGAACTCATCCGAATAGAATAAGTGGAAGAAATCGGCGTTTTACTTTTATGAAACAAGCTTCTCTATTCTTCCTTCTGCTGATTTCAGGCTATTCCTTATCCCAACAGAATGACAGTGTTCCGAAGAAAAAGAAAGCATTTGAGAATTTTTTTGGCTGTGAATGCTGCGCAGATACTGTTACGATCGATTTAGCTTACAAGCATAAATGGGTGTATGAATGCACGCTTTATAAATCACAGTACTTATTGATCGTAAGAAAAAAGGGAAAGGTGATGTGGAAGGCAGATTTTAAAGCAGATATGGAAGGTAAATCGCTGGATTATTTGTGCGTTTTTGATGGAGGAAGTGATCAAAAAGGAAATGAACGAATCATTTTGTCCAATGGCTCTAAAAGGATCCTTGTTTTTTACTTGAAAAATGGAAAACGGATCAACTAATTGACTTTTACTCTGTTGCTAGTTTTTGTTCTTTGTCGGAAACGGTTGTTTTAGGCTGAATAACAGGAACAGAAGTTTTTGGTGGACAATTGATCCGGATAATACATCCACAATAAGAATCTCCAAAATTGACTGGAAGACCACCTGTAATGACAGTAACTTCTTCCAAAGCGCTTTTTGGGAGGTTGGCATTCCCCCGAACCTTGATTCCATCGATGTAGAAATCTCTTCCTCCTCTCACATGAATTGCGGTATCAGAAACAGGTGTTTGCGCAATTGAATTACTTGCAGTGAGCAGAAATAAGGAACAAAATAGAATACCTTTCATAAGTGAATTTTGATAGAGATGGAAATATGTACAGGATTCCATAAATAGAATTAATTCTTCTACTTTTTTCATCGTCAAAAAAGTAGCAAAAAGACTAGGCACGGTAAACCGATTGACCTGTTAGCAGGTTATGACAGAATTTCCCTTAAACTCGTCGTTCCTCCTCAAACAAAAGGGAAATTTAGCTGTCATTTTCTGCACAGGTTCCCAATCTTGTTCACCAACGTGCCGTTTTTAGAATTCTTGTAAATCGGACTATTTTTTGCTTCGAGTTTTTGAATAGTTTAGTCTATCAATTTCCCCGTCTCTTCAATCAACGACTCCATCAATTCGGCCGCATTTCTGTGTTTCAAAATCGGTGCAATCTGACCACTCCAGAACAAGACCAGATCGTGTTTGTCTTGTGTCAAAGCACCTTTTCGTAGTGATGACATGAAAGCTGTTTGAAGCGGGAAGGGGAGCATGTCTTGTTCTTTTCCTCTTACTTCTTTTGCCAGTTGGGTGGTGATTCCTCTTCCCAATCTTCCGGTATATGCACGTGTCAAAATCGTTTGTTTGGCGGCATCTGAAAACAAAGCTGCACGATGTTCGGGTAAAGCTCCGGATTCTTCGGTTGCCAGAAAAGCTGTTCCGATCTGCACGGCATCTGCTCCCAAGGTAAAAGCTGCTGCGATTCCCTTTCCGTTGGCAATTCCGCCAGCTGCGATAACAGGAAGTTTCACTTTTTCGCGAATCAATTGCGTGAGTACAAAACTTCCGGTGGTAGATAATTCGGCTGATTCCAAAAAGGAAGGACGATGGCCTCCTGCTTCAAATCCGGATGCTACAATGGCATCCACGCCTGCATTTTCCAGTGCAAGAGCTTCATCCAATGTCGTGGCATTTCCTACCAGAATAATTCCTCTTTTTCGGGCTTCTTCCAAGATATCTTTTGGTGGAATTCCAAAGACAAAACTGAATACTTTTGGTTTCACGTCCAGAATAACTTGTACCTGATTCTCAAACCGGGTTTTAAAATCCGGCTTTGCAGGAAGTTCCGCACCAATCTCATCGAAATAAGGTTTGAACAAGGCTTTTGTCCGTTCGAATTGCTCATCGCTTACACCTCCGTTTTTGACATCTGTATCCGAAACCCAGAGATTGAGATTGTATGATTTGTTGGTCAGTTCTTTGATGCGTTTGTCCACTTCGTAAATCTCTTGCGGGGAAATGCTGTAGGCTCCGTAACCTCCCAAACCACCGCTGTTCGAAACAGTTGAAACCAATTCAGGAGTAGATAAACCGCCTCCGAATGGTCCTTGCAAAATGGGATACTCAATTCCCATTAATTCCGTTGCTTTTGTTTTGTACCACATAATGAATGAATTTAAGGAATTAATCGATTACGTTTGTGAGTGTTTTATTGATAATCAACCAGTTGCCTTCTGTTTCGTGAAGCGTGAGAAAGTTATAGTAATTGAAAGCATACATTCTCACATGTAATTTAGCGACTGCAATAGAATTGATCACATCCACCGAGAGGATTTCCGCTTCAAATGGCTGACCGGATTTTTCGGGACTGACCCTATTTGCCACGCCGCTCAGGTATTCATTTCGCGTTTTGGCATAGGCTTCTCCATTGATATCTCCGAAAAGAAGTGCGTCTTTGTGAAAAGTTTGTCCCAAAAGAACGGTATCACCGGTTTCAATTCCTTTGAAGTACTGATCGATTACTGATACAATGGCTTCTGTATTGTTTGTTGTTGTTTCCATAGTTTTCAAGTGTTGAGCGAAGATGCCTTGCCAAATGCAAAGCATCCATGCGGTTGTGATTAATTTCATTCAACTGTTTTTTTGTCGGCGGTAATTCCCTTTTCTCTAAGCACAGAGACTTGTTCGCCACCATAACCCCAATTATCCGTGTCGATTTCGCGGATCACGACATGCGTGAGGAATGGATCTTTGTTCAGGATATTTGTAACGACCTCGCTTACTTGTTTGATGAGCTGTTGTTTTTGCTCGCGGGTAACGCCTTCACGCGTTAGTTCTATGTTAATGACTGGCATGACTGTTCAGATTAAGCCTCAGCTGTGAGGGTGAAATTCAAATCAAAATTGTTGTAAATCAGGTTGTCTCCCAGGTTGGTGAAGAAGTTCCCGGAACGGAATCGGATATCGTATTTCGTGCGGTCGATCGTCAGTTTTCCGGATGCATTTACCATATTATCTGTTTGATTTACCTGCATGTCAAATCCGACCGGATGCGTGATTCCCTTGATTGTTAAATCTCCGTTTACATGATACGAACCATTTTCGCGGGGTTCAACTTGTACCACTTCCATGCTTGCTTCCGGAAATTGTTCGGAGCTAAAAAAATCGTCTGAAGCCAAATGTCCGGCGAATTGCGCATTGGTTGCAGGATCGGTAATATCCAGAATCTTGATGGATCTTGTGTCGATTACGAATCGTCCGCCGTTGAGGATGTTTTCATTGAATTGCAATTCACCTCCTTTCAGGTCGATTGTTCCGTTGTGGGCACCGGTTACTTTTCGTCCGACCCATTCTACTTTGCTTTTTGCGTTGTTGATTTCAAATTGTGTTTTCATGTTATTTTATTTTTTGGCTCTGACATTTATCGTCAGAATTGTTAATTGAATAACACAAAGTTGGGGTAGAAAAAGTACGCGATTATGTGATGTAGGTCACATTCAGGAAACGGCTAATGTAAATGTGATCTAAGTCACAAAAGAATGGTGTATTTGATACTCACCAATTACTCTTTGTCTTCCTACTTTTTTCCAAGGCAGAAAAAGTAGGCAAAACTGCCTTTGCCCAATTACAACGTTCAGCCAACCTGGCGCTGCGAACCTATCCACGAAAAGACGGGATCAGGATCCAAAATGCAAATCCCAGCCGTTTTACAAACGCTGCGATTTAGCACTTTCCGGGATTGGTAACCGCATCGCCAAGTTGCCACTTCTGCGGAACATCTGGAAGAACGGGTAACGATTTGGAGTTCTATGAAGTTTTTCACTGTCGCGTAATTGGCCACTTGTCCGCAGTTTAAATCAGTGTTTCAGTATCGAATACCATCCGATCTTATCGAAGCACTGTTGAGATAACACTTTAAGAATTATACAAACGGCTCAGGGTTTCTCTGGAAACGCCCAGATATGCTGCGATGAGGTGTTTTGGGACGAGGTTGTAAAGTTGCGGATAAAGTGCAAGCAATTCTTCGTAGCGGTGTTTTGTATCGTTATTCATAAAGGAAAGCAGGCGCTTTTGTGTGGCAACATATCCTTTATTGGTTCGCCAGCGGAAAAAATGTTCCATCGCATGAATCTCACGGCACAACTTTTCCCGGTCTTCATTTGAAAGCATCAGAACCGTTGCATCGGTAATGCAGTCCACATTGATCTTTGCCTTTTCGCCACTGTATAAAGCTTCGAAATCGGAAGCCCACCAGGTTGGCATGGAAAACTGCAGGATGAACATCTTCACGTCCTCATTGATGTAAAAGGACTTGAGGCATCCTTCGACCACAAAATACTCCGAGTTTACTTTGTCTCCGGCAGAAATAATGGTTTGTCCTTTGGTGAAACGCTGTTCTTTGAAATGCGAAAAGACATACTCGAATTCCTCTTCTGAAAGGGAAATCATCTTTGAAATGTATTCTTTGAGCAATTCGTGTGCGTTCATGAAGACTAAAATAGTGAGAAAGAGGAATTGAAAATACAGATTACTACTTTTAGTTACTTCAAATTCACTTTGTCATCAACAAATTTTTCTTACTTTTTTCATTGATCCTTCTTTCTTTTCAAGGACTTTCTCAATCACTAATTATCTTTTACAGCACTTCATCAAAAAGATCAGAAGATTCTCATCTATTTACACGCCAAAGAGTTTTGTCGTTTTATATACCTACTTTCAGCGCTTAAAAGATTAAATCCTGCATTAGTGGGATCTTCTTGCTAAGCTGCTTCCTTCGTGAATGTTTACGAAATGAATGCAATGGATCAAGTAATTCAATTTAACAGTAAACTACATGAAAAAACGAATAACTCTTTGTTTCTTTTTGTCAGCATCTATTCTGGCTTCTGCACAAAAAATAACTGCGTTTAAGGATAAAACTTCGGGCAAAATTGGCTTCAAGCAAGACGGAGAAAAAATTATTCCTGCAACAAAATATGAAGAATGGGAGGGCTATTCTGAAGGGCTTATTGCTGTTTCTGAAAAGGAAAAATGGGGATTTATTGATTTAAAAGGGAATGTAGTTATTCCGTTAAATTATCATTCTGCAGCCACATTTAGAGAAGGCTTCGCTATGGTTTCTATGAAACGAGGAAAGTATGGATACATCGATAAATCGGGTAATAAAATATCTGAATTTGTATTTCAAAACGGACGACCATTCAATGAGGGTTTTGCTGCGGTGGAGCAGAAGGATAAATATGGTTTTATTAATAAAAAGGGTGAAATCGTCGTTGCATGCAAGTATGATGTTGCTTATGCTGTGAAGGAAGATATGGCAGCTGTAAAACTCAATGGTAAATGGGGTTTTGTGAATACCGAAGGAAAAGAAGTAATCGGTTTTAACTACGATGGGGCTGATTTTTTTTCTGAGGGATTGGCATCCGTAGCAATTGGCGAAAAGTATACATTTATTGATAAAACGGGTAAGCAAATCATAGAGCCGATAGATGGATACATTAGTTTTTTTAGTGACGGACTTGTGCGATTTACGAAGGATTCTAAAACCGGTTTTATGGATGTAACAGGGAAAGTAATCATTGAACCGACTTATGAACGAGCAACTGATTTTAAAGAGGGATTTGCTCAAATTATTTATAAAGATTCATATTACAATTCAAGATGTAAGTACATTGATCAAACCGGGAAGTTTATTAATGACGAGAATTATGCGGCTTTTTCTTCAGGAGCATTTTATGATGGATTTGCGATCGTTGAAATCTTTATGGGAGGAGACGGAGGAGCAGGTGTGATTGATCGAACCGGAAAAACAATTATAGACACCAAGTATTCAAAAATCACATACAGTTCAGGAATCTTTACAGCTGAGGATAGTAGCGGAGTTGTATCCAAGTTTAATAAGGAAGGAAAACCGGTTAACTGATCATCTCTTTTCGCATGTAATCAAAAAGAACGGAAAATTTTCGGTGATTTCTTTGATTTCCATTCGTCCGGATTTTCCGAATTCTGCGTTGATCGATTCGTGGTCGTAAAAGAAGATATTGACACCTCCGAATTGTTCAAATCGATCTTTGCCGATTAATTTTCCTGTTCCATAAGTCTTTGCTTCTTTGGAAATGGTGGTGAAAACCATGCAGCCGTTTTCTGTCAGTTGATTGTAGCAGTCGCGAATGAGTTTTTTGCGTTCGTTTTCGTCTAGCAAATGGATCAAACCATAGCAAAAAATGCCGTCGTATTGTTTATTGTCGAAAGGCATATCTGTTACCGAACCATGATAGATCGTCATGTCCGTACCGTAATTTTTTCTCAGTAATTCAATGGCAGTTTCAGAAATTTCAATCCCGGTAACGTTCATTCCATTTTCCTGAAAAAGTTGCGCATTTCTGCCATAACCAATTCCGGGAATCAGTACGTTTTTGACTGATCTTTGTTGGAATAAGTCTTTGGTGACACTAGCAGATTTGGCAGGATCAAGTCCCCACATTTCTTGTTTTTCACTGAAATTAGATTCCCAAAACTCGGGTTTTCCGGATTTGCTCATGAAGCTTGGAGTCGATTGACGGCAAAAAGTTTAATAGAGTTTGATGATTGCTTCTAGCACCTGTTGCTCGCGTTCTGCTATAGTTCCTGTTACTGTAATGGTTTCCACATCAAAATCTTCCAGCCATTCTTCCAGCAGGTCATTCACTTTTTTTCGGAGTTCAGGAAATTCATTTTCCGGGCAACCTATCACATCCGGTGTTTCAATAGGAACCAATACGAATAAATCAATTTCGGTCATGGCTTCGCGCACTTTCATGTAGAAATTTTTGGAAGCTTCAGCTCCGCCAACTACATATACATAGGCAAGTAGGTCTAGTGGAGATCTGTCAAAAATAACATCGGGCTCATCTATGGAACTAGTTTCGATTGCGTGTTCCAGTTGAGCTGAAAAATCTTCCAACTTAGGCGTTTCGGAAAAGAGTGCTCCCCTTTCTTCCAGTTCGATATACGGTTCATATACCAAAAGATAATCGTGTAACGATTCCAAAAGTTTTTCAGCGAGTGATGTTTTTCCTACTCTGTGCGCACCTGTAAATGCAATTTTCATTTGGTAAAGATAATGGAAACAGAATGATGTTTTTAGAGACAAGACAAAAGACTTGATTTGAGTAAGTCTTGACTCTTAAAATTTCAAAAGTCTAATAAGAATAGTTGAAGGGCGGAGGTTCAATTGTTAAAAAATGTCGAATCAATTCATCAGTTCTTTCGATAAACAGTATATTCATTTTTTTTCCATCTTCGGGATGCGTATTGGGTATGCAATCGATCATGAGGGACTTAATTGGTAGGTATGTGTTTTTCAGCAAGTGCAAGTTTTATAGCAGGGGCAGTTTTGACCGTTGCGGGGATTGCCTCCATAAGTCAAGTTCGTAAACCAATCCACCTGGTGTTTGCTTCTATGCCTTTACTCTTTGCAATACAGCAGATTTGTGAAGGATTCGTTTGGCTTTCCTTATCGAACCCTTATTTTTCCACATGGCATGAACCTGCGAAATATGCTTTTCTTCTTTTTGCGCAAGTCATTTGGCCGTTTTGGATTCCGCTTTCCTTTCTGAGTATTGAACGGTCACCTAAAAACCGGAAAATCATCCGTTATTTTTTGGTTGCCGGTATTGCAGGGTCGATCATTCTAGCGTATCGGATACTTTTCTTTCCTGTAAGTGCACAGATCGACGGATGTCATATCTCTTACCAGATTGGGGCATTTAAAGCAATCCTGATCGTAACGGGTGTTTTGTATGTCGCTGCGATTGTAGTTGCACCGTTTTTTTCCAGCTGGAAAAATGGAATTGCTCTGGCGACGGCCAACGTTGTTTCACTGGTGACCACGGAAGTATTCTACGAAGCCTATTTGGTATCTGTGTGGTGTTTTTTTGCAGCATCACAAAGTGTTTTGGTCTTTTTAGTCATGCGGGAGATCAGGAAGAGCCCCAATCAAGATAGGGAAATAGAATACACATAAATGGAACTTCCGTCCCACAATATTCGTGCTTTTAAAATAACCGCTCCATAATTGCTGGTCTGGCATAAGCTTTTACCAAAATCAAACGAAGGTACCAACGGTTGGGCTGCGAGTACCGTTTAATCAATAGCTCCAAACAGACTGATTTTGCTTACTTGTTACGCTTACTTTTAATTTTGAATTACCATTACCGTTATGCGAATTTTTTCTGTCTTTCTGCTTTTAATTTGTTCGTTTTCAGCATACAATCAAAACCTCGTACCCAATCCAGGCTTTGAAAATTACATTACCTTGCCTTGTAACGGGGGAGCGAGCGGTTTGCAAGAAAATTGGGAAGTTCTAAGTGGAACTCCTGATATTTACAGTACTCTTGTTCCTTCTTCCTGTTTTTCCAGTTGTTCTTCAACAGATGTTTATTCATTCGGGCATCAGCAGCCGCATTCGGGTGACTTTATGGGAGGAATACTAACATATGGTGCGGGAATGGGATCCAGCTCTCAATACCGGGAATCGTTTGAGGTTAAACTCTCGTCACCCTTAGTTGTGGGGCATCAATATTATGCAGAAATGTACGTTTCTTTGGGCGATTATGCTTCTTATGCCAGTAATAATATCAGTCTCTATTTTTCCGTACCTCACATTGATTTTAATGTATCCAATTGGGGGCCACTCTATTTTACTCCGCATGTTTCAGAGACTAGTATTGTGGCTGACACAAGTAATTGGGTGAAGATTTCCGGAACATTTATCGCTGATTCACCTGCCGAATATTTATTGATAGCAAACTTCACTGACGACAGCCTCACGAATGTATTTCATATAAATAACACCATTAAAGAGGATGCATATTATTTTATTGATGACATCCTGGTGAAGGAAACCTGTTTAAGTGTGGGAAATGATCAAACTATTTGTAAAGGCGATTCTGCACAAGTTACGGCTTCTTCCGTTTCGTTTAACGGTTGGGCACTTGCAGCTGATCCATCGCTGATTCTTTCCACCGATTCGGTTTTTACCGTCTCTCCGGATTCAACAACTACTTACCTTGCATTATCGGATTGTGATACTTTTTCAATCAAGATATATGTGGAAAATGCTCCACCCGTTTTATTCCTGGGAAATGACACCACGATATGTGAAGGAACGGTATTGGTTTTACAGGCTGCCGGTTTAACAGGAGATTATGTCTGGCAGGACGGTTCAGATAAAACGTATCTTAATGCGAAGAAAGCGGGCATTTATTGGTTAAAGGAAACAAACCAGTGTGGAACTGCCATGTCTCAACTAAAATTGAGTATCTCGCCATTGCCGGTCTTTCCATGGGATATGAACCCTTGGTTTTGTGAAGGCAGCAGTATTCAGCTTACGGAGTTGGAACCGAGCTTACTGGCTTTTCAATTGGATACAAACTCAGGTAGCTTTGTCAGCAGTACAGTCATTGATACTCCGGGATTGTATTATATGCAGGTTCATAATGATTGCGGATATGTCTCGAAAAACATTCCGGTTGAAATGAGGGATTGTGAGGTTGTATTCGAAATGCCCAACATTGTTACCCCGAATGGTGATCAGATCAATGATTTGTTAACTCCATCCCGGGTGAAGAACATTTCTGAAATAAAAACCACACTTTTCAATCGCTGGGGACAGGTTATTTTCGAAACATCAGATCCCGAAATCAAATGGGACGGTGCACTTTATACGGACGGTGTTTACTATTGGAAGGTCGAGTATGTGGACAGTCATTCGGGAAGGAACGAACTGCAGGGCTTTTTCCAGTTGATTAAATAGGGAGTTTTGGGGTTATCGTACCAATGTTACATGTCCGTGAATTTGTTTCGATAGAATTCCGTTATTTTCCAATGTAATCATCCAGCTATAAACTCCCGGCAGCGCTTTGTTGCCATTGAAGGTTCCATCCCAGCCATCCATAGCGGATGTTCCTGACCAGACGAGTTCTCCCCAACGGTTGTAAATTGTGAATTCTTTGACAAGACCCAAATAGTCAATTGGTTTGAAAACCGGATTAAATTCGTCACCATCCGGGGTAAATGTATTTGGAACATAGATCAGGTCTTCAGGTTTAAAGACAGTTACCTTTTTTTCATCACTACAGCCATCCGAATTCGTTACGTTTAGAGAAACAATTAATGGTTGAAAATAATCTACCATCGTGTAAGTGCATTGTGGCGAAGTGGAAACTTGCTGATCATTGATTTGCCATGACCAAGCAGTAATGATTCCGGTAGATTGATCTGTAAACAGGATAGGGACATAGGGTTCAATCTTGGTTGGTTGAATGGAAAAATCAGCAGTGGGTACAGGGAATACTTCCGCAAGAATCAGTACCGAATCTTCTACTAAGCAATTGTTTGCGCTAATTGCCTTCAATGAAATCGTATAGATTCCCGGAGTTCTATAATTGTATTCCGCATTTTGTGAATGAATGCTGTTTCCATTTCCCATATCCCAAATCCACTGATTTATATTTGAAGCGCTTGTTCCTGTTAATTGAATAGTGAATGGTGCACATCCCGAGGTATCGCCAACCAGATGACCAATTTGAGTTGAGTCAGCTGCAATGGTAATTGTATCGGTTGTTGTGAGACAAGATTCTATTTGGTATTGAACCCAATATGTTCCTGGTTCGGAAACTTGAAGTGTGGAACCAGTACTGCCATCCGACCAAAGATACGTTGCACCGGGAACATTGGATAAACTGTTTGAAAGGGTGGTGGTGGTTTCGGAACAAATTGTGAGATCCGGACCAAGTTCTAATGGAGAAGGAAGTAGATAATCCGGGTTATAGTACCAGGGAAGTCCAAGCATTGTTGGGTTAAATAATGTAACGCCATTTTCTACAAATCCACAAGCTAGCCCGGATAATTCTGGATTAGTGATAATTCCAATGAAATCTTTAGCAGGCCATGCGTTGTAACTAACATAGATTTGATCATTTGGAGCTATTTGAAGCTGACCTACTTCTCCGGGAAATGAAAGCGGTGGACTGATTTGTATGCGGGTAGCTGCAATATTTTGGGCCGTCATATCGAATTGAAAAACACTTCCGTTTGCATTTCCGAATTCGCTTGAATATAATCGATTCCCACTTCTCGAGAACTCTAGTCCGTAAGCCATTCCAGAAGTAAGACCCGAATAAATAGTACTGATTCCTGTTGCAATACCAGTTGCTTTATCGAAATTGATTAAATCGATCCTTCCTTCATTGTTCGGTTGGCTCATGGCAATTTTTGTTCCATCCGGATTCGGTCGCATGATACCAGCTCTCATCGCATTGGTTTGAATGGAAATGCCCAAGTTTGTTGATACGGGAGTCGGATTTATTCCTGAAGCACTGACCTGATAGGCAAGGAAAACACTAGTTGGATCTTCCCCATGTGTAATAATCCAGGTATCGACGCAATTTGCATGACGAACAGCTGTAATCCATTCACCGGTAAACACGTTCAATTGTACATTTTTAAGGGTTGTAATATCACCATTCCCGCCATTTAAGGACATATCCACTTCTGAATAAGTGATTCCATTCATACCACCATTGTTTTCGATGGCGTCAGTTGCTACAATGTAGTACTTTCCCGGGTTTCCAGGTTTAGGGATGATCATACATTGAGAACTTTCATGACCCATTAGTCCTGAGCCATTTGGCATTGTAGTGTGGTTTGCACTCCATGCATCGATACCATTTGTGTAAAATAAGAGATTACCGTTTGCATCGCTTATGGAGGCACAAGATTCTCTGGTGACCATCACGCTTCCTCCAGCTTGAACGGGATTACCTGAACTGAAGTTCAACCTATTCCCGTTGCTAAAGATCCAATTCATGTGTTGATTTTGTGCAAGAACCGGTAATGCTGAAACGAGGAAATAAATAAATAGGATGGTTAGTTTCATTAAATGGCTTTTCTTTTTTCTTCTTCTTTGAAACGCATACTACCCAAGAATAGTTGCCTACAGAGCGGAAAATAAAGTTTTTTGTATGATTTTCTTTTTTGTAGTCAAGTCACTCAAAGAAAACTACACTTCAAATAATAAATTTGTCCTTTAGTAGTTAATGGTTTACCTTTTGAAAAAATTCGAAACCATGAAGCTATCATCATCTCTATTACAAGCTATTACTTTAGGCGTTTCAGTAGCAACTGTTTCTGCTGCAACCACTTCTTGTGAGAAACAAGACATCCGTAAAAACAAAGAGCAAGTCAACGATAACAGAGCCGACAGCTCTAATTCACCCACAACTCATTGTGAACCTTGTCCGGCTTGCGGAATGGGATAAAACCAGTTCCTAATTTATTCTTTTCAATGAAACTTTCTCCCGCTTTGCTTCAGGCAATCACATTGGGTATTGCAGTAAGTACTGTGTCTTCGTCTTGTCAGCAAAACGAATTGAATTCCGGTATGACCAAAAAGGAAAAGAAGGAAAACGCACGAAAAGAAAAGGAAAATTCACGCAGTTATAAAAATTGTCCGGCCTGCGGAATGGGATGAGCGAACCTTCAAAAATTCATTCAGCTGTTTCCTGTAATTTGGATAATCAGCTATTGCAAGCGACATTGCCTTTGTTTGCCGCTGAAAAAGTGGAGGCCATTGAATGGTCTTTTGATACCTTGTACAAAGTACGTGACATTCCAGCCTGGTTCGTAGAATTACTTCAAGCCTTTGGCAGCGAAGGAAGGCTCATTGGTCACGGCGTATATTTCTCACTTTTTTCAGGTAAATGGACACTTGAACAACAGAGATGGCTTGATCATTTACGTAAAGTTTCATCCAATTTCACCTTCGATCACATTACAGAGCATTTTGGTTTCATGACCGGCGAAGACTTTCACAAAGGTGCGCCGATTTCAGTCCCAACTACTTCTGAAACCCTGAATATTGGTATCGACCGTTTGCAACGGATTCAGGAAGCCTGTTCTTGTCCCGTCGGACTGGAAAATCTGGCATTTTCCTATTCGTTGGATGAGGTGGAACGTCATGGAGAATTCTTGTCCCGATTGATCGAACCTGTAAACGGATTCATTATTCTCGACCTGCACAATTTATATTGCCAGCTTGAGAACTTTTCACTGGACTTTAAATCGTTGATCCGGGCATATCCACTTGATCGGGTGCGTGAGATTCACATTTCCGGCGGAAGTTGGGAACCATCCGGAATTCAACCTGAACTGAAGATCCGAAGAGATACACACGATGACGCTGTGCCGGAAGCTGTTTTCAATTTGTTGAAGCAAGCCCTGCCTTTGTGTGAAAATCTAAAATTTGTGGTGCTGGAACAACTCGGAATTGCCCTTCATACTCCGGAAAGCCAACAGCAATTTCAACAGGATTTTGATCAAATGCAGGCAATTGTAAATGAATTCAATGCTCAAAACCATGCGGTTGCCACGAACGATTTTCTACCCAAAAAATTCGGTTCATTAAGCACCATTGTCCCCCAATCTTCCCAATTGTATCAGCAGCAGCTTGATTTGTCTTCGATACTGGAACACGCGAAAGATTACGAGGAAGCACTTCAGTTGCTTCGTAATTCTTCTTTAGCCAATTCGGCATGGCAGACAGAAACCTGGTCGCCTTATATGCTGGAAACAGCGCTGCGAATTGCTCAGAAGTGGAAGAAGGGGTGGTGATTAAAACTCTCCCGATAGCTATCGGGACTGATTTTCATTGTTCCGCCCATCCGTCCTTAGCATAATCAGATGATGCTTTCGCTTCTTGACGTTTACGTGAAATGGATTCATATGGAAATTCAAAATCCGGATTTTTAAGAATAATATTTCCACCTTCCCCATGACCATTAACAAGGAAATTGGTAATAGTACATTCGTATCCACAAAATGATTGACACATTCTAGGAACCCAATCTGTTTTAACTTCAGTGATTTTATAACTATCCTCTTTCCCGATAATAATTAGCATGTCAAAATTGGAAGTGATCTCTTTAGGTAGTGAAAAACTTTTAGCTTTTCCTTCCTTATCATAGATTTCCCCGGTATTCATTAGTGTAAAAGTGGAGACTAAGCTGTCGAAATTGGAATTTTTGATATAAGTCATGATAATCACAGTATCGAATTTTTCAGCTGTATATCCATGAGTAATTATCGGGAAACTCGCCCAACTTACATTTTCGCAGGGTTCGGTAGGAGGTGTCTCAATCTTGGGTTTGGGTTTATGTTCTTCATGCACATTGCAAGAGGTAAGAAATGCTGCACCAAGTAGAAATAGATAGTTTTTCATTATTCGATATACAATTTAAAAGAAATAGTGTTCAATTCCCTTATTCTGCTCTGTCATTTTGACTTTTATGTAGGTAAAGAAAATCAAAAAGGAGACAACTTGCGTCATCTCCCTTTTAGTAATTGTTTTAGTATCTATCAGCCGAGGCTGATTAATCATCGAAAGCAGTGCTTTCTCTTACTCCTTCACGAACCGTTCGCGGTGAGTATTTCCTTCTTTCGTAGTGACTTCAATGATATAAGCTCCCTGATCCAGTTTGCTTACTGCAAGAGTGATTGCATTCATGGTGCGTTCGCTTGCTTTTTGAGAAAGTACCAGGTTGCCTTTTATGTCATACACCAATACATTTTGAATTGTTTCTTCATCCAGCGTAATGCTTAACAGATCGGTTGCCGGATTCGGAGCCAGTGTAATATCCGGTGTATTCACAGCAATTGCCGGAGCAATACTTTGACACAAGATAGTCTGATGAATCGGTCGGGGGATCGGATTTGACGGATAAGACGCCGGATACATTGGAAGCGGATTAAAGTTTCCTGTGCCTACCAAAATAGGATTGGCCATAAAGGTCGTCACCGGAACTAACTTTTCACACTTCGATGCTTTTAGAAGAGAAGAGACATTCAGGTCAAAACCTCCGTTAACGGTATTTTGATTGACCAGATACGTGCGATTTATCGATGTGTTGTAAGTGATTATGTTTGGAGTATTGATAAAAGGGGAATTCCCATTTTCTTCAAAATAACTTGGAGAGAGAGGCGAGTTATTACCTGATTGATAAATCTTTGCTGCAAGAAAGGCTAAATTATCCCTCATGGTAATTTGAAAAGGAGTGAGTTGTTGCGGCAATGCTCCGGACGGAGCGCTTAAGTATCCACCAATTACAATCAAGTTGTCACGGGATTGTTGCAAATGGAAACCGTTTTGATCCACGCCACTTCCTATTGGATATCCTGTCAGTTGATGACGAGTCCACGGAGTTAAGAAAGCTCCGGTGAGCGGATCACAGATAGCTACCTGAAACTGATGAATGACGCTGTTATTGGCTAATAGATAAACCACATTTAGTGGCGGATTGTACATAACCGAAGACCCCGCGAAACGTGAATTGGTGTTGTCAATAATATTAGAGAATGTGACAGTTCCGGCATAATCGGTTCCCATGGTGATGAGGTTTTGCTCTCCCGAAGTTGGAGCGTTACACGACCCGGAAATAAAGTAGCCCGATCCGGGTACTTCCGTAATGTTCTCCAACATATCGTAATCCCAGATACTAGTTGCAGGAAGATCCATTTGGATCGGTGGGTACAGGATCATACTGAAATTATTGATATCCAGACCAAGCACAAACCCGAATTTAGGGATAGTGGAATAATTGCTTGGGTCAAGGGTTCCTACAACTTCGGTTCCAACTACGGTTACTTGTCCGGTTGGTTCCGAGCAAATTACCTGATGAGGAATCGTGGAGTTCCCGCTAAAAGTGTATTCAAGCCAACTTTGAACTGGTGCTCCGGTCATGAAGTCAACTTCAGCGACAATCATTTTGTGAGGTGTTCCAGGACCTGTAACGGCTGTCATTGCAGTGAGGATAACGGTATTCGTAGCTTCTCTGATAGTGAAATCCATTAGATAAACCGCATCCGGATAATCGACATAATAGCTATTCAGTGGTGTTCCAAATATATCGGAGACCTTAAAAGTAGCTGTTAATAAACCAGTTCCGGGATTGGTTTCCGTGTAACCGCTAATGACAAAGTCTCTAAAGGTTTCAACAGACAGATTCGGATTGACCCAGCTTCCGTTCGTAACTTCCAGAATTCGCTGGGAGTTGCTAAAATGTGACGCAAACAAGAGCGCCACTGTAAATAGTGTTGTCTTCATAATAAAGTGAATAATAGTTAATGACAGGAAGTTAAATCATTCTTTGGCGCAAGCCAAATTGGAAAACGTTAAATGTGGTTTTCCGGTAGGAAATAGCACAAAAGACATGTTGAAGAGTTAGATTCCTTCGTTTTGTGTGATAAAAAGTTGTTTTTTATAACTAAAAAGGAGCGAATCTCTTTTATCTCCATTGACTTTTATACCAAAGATCGGGGAGAGGTGGTTTTGTGACAGAAGGAGGGGGAAAAGTGGATTTTTTGAAAATAAAAAAGGAGCTAACGAAAGCTAACTCCCTTTTATAATAGAAATCTGCTTGAAATTAATTGGGATCAATTCATTGAATGCAAGGCTACCTTATTTCCTTCGGAATCGACGAAATGAGCCATGAAACCATTGCTGCCAATGGCAGTTTTAGGCAACAGGACTTTACCACCCGCAGCTTCGATTCTGGAAAGCGGGCCGCTTAAATCGTCACCACCATTCAGATAAATCACCGATCCTGCCATGGAAGGTTCAAATCCTTCGCCTTTAACAATTGCTCCGCCAACTCCATTTTGCATGTCGCAAGGCAGGATACCGTATTTGTATTCGGGATGTGGCATTTCCTGAATCTCTGTTCCGAAAAGTGCTCCATAGAATGCTTTCGCTCTGTTGAAATCCGTGACAGGGATCTCAAACCAGTTGATTGAATTAACCATATACTTATTATTTAGTTGTTTTCTTTTTTGATGCTTTGGCTCTGCTGTTAAATTCCAGAGATAAATTGATCCAATAGTCAAAATCTGCTTTGTTTCTCATTCCCGTTTCATCTATGAGTATATAACCCTTCATCGGGCGATTGGTGAAATCCATTGTTCTGCAGCCTTGCTTTTCAACTGCAACAGCATGAAAATCGGGATCGATGCGACACATCAGTTCATCTTTGATGATTCCGACACACATTTTGCCATTATACATGAATGTAAGTCCTCCCATCATTTGTTTTTCCTCGATATTTTGCAGATCCGCTAGCCGTTCACGAATGCGGTCCGCGAGTTTTTCATCATAAGCCATGTAGTTAATATTAGTAAGTTTTTGGATATGATTCAAGCTTCAGTCAGTTACTTGTGCGTATAAATGATTAAAATACGAATTCACAAACGGATCCGATGGTGGGTGTTTATCAGAGGCCTCGTTATTAGATCCATTTAAATCTGGGCAATTCGTTTTTCAAAAATGAAAAAGTGCTATATTCGCAAGCGTTTGGAACGTAACCGTGCATGTGGTGATCCCGATAGCTATCGGGATGGTAGACATGCGAGACGTAAAATAAATATAACTGCGCACGTGGTGATCCTGATAGCTATCGGGATGGTAGACATGCGAAACATAAAACAATAATAACTGCGCACG
>DLHO01000014.1:0-17895 GCA_002483265.1 Flavobacteriales bacterium UBA7666
GATTGAGTTGTTGCACCATTCGACCACAAGTAGGATGTTCCTGCAGTTGAAGTTAATACCACTGATCCACCAGTACAGAATGTTGTTGCTCCGCCAGCTGTAATCGTTGGAGTGGCAGGAGTAGGATTCACCAATACATCTGTTTGAGCAGAAGGTCCGGATGAACAACCTAGCAAAACATGTTCTACCGTATATGAACCGGTTGTTGTAACAGTGATCGATTGTGTTGTTTCACCTGTTGACCATACGTTTCCAAGTAAAAAGGAAGAAGTTAATACGACAGATCCACCTGAACAGAAAGTTGTTGGTCCACCAGCTGATATTGAAGGAACACCCGGGATTGGATTTGCAGTAACATTTATTACATTCGAAGAAGCCGACGTACATGGTCCGTCAACAACATTCACAAAATAAGAACCTGTTGTTGTAACAGTAATTGATTGCGTAGTTTCACCCGTTGACCAAACATTTCCACTGGAAGCAGAAGAAGTCAATACGACAGATCCGCCAAGACAGAAGGTAGTGAGCCCGCTAGCTGTAATTGTTGGAGTAGCAGGAGTAGGGTTTACCAAAACATCTGTTTGAGCAGAAGATCCTGAAGAACAACCCGCTTGAATTTCTTCTACAGTATATGTTCCGGTTGTGGTAACCGTAATTGATTGTGTAGTTTCACCCGTTGACCAAACATTTCCACTGGAAGCGGAAGAAGTTAATACAACAGATCCACCGGAACAGAAAGTCGTTGAACCACTTGCCGTAATTGTTGGAACAGAAGGAATAGGATTAACGGTTACCGTTGTTGGTGATGCAGAAGTTGCGGTACAACCAAATCCGTTCGTTACTTCTACAGAGTAAGAACCTGTTGTTGTAACAGTAATGGATTGTGTTGTTTCAGCTGTTGACCAAACATTTCCACTTGCTGCGGAAGAAGTCAAGACAACTGAACCACCATTGCAGAAAGTTGTTGCACTTGCGGCAGTAATTACCGGGACAGAAGGATTCGGATTTACAGTAACTGTTTGACTTGCGGATGATCCGGAAGAACAACCCGCTTGAATTTCTTCTACAGTATATGTTCCGGTTGTTGTAACTGTAATAGATTGTGTTGTTTCACCAGTTGACCACAAGTTATTATTGGAAGCCGATGAGGTTAATATCACTGAACCACCATCACAAAAAACAGTTAAACTGCCCGCAGTAATTGTAGGGATGGAAGGAATCGGGTTAACTGATACCGAAGTTGCAGAAGCTGATGAAGTAGTACAGCCAAAGCCATTTGTAACAATCACAGAGTATGAACCTGAAGTTGTAACTGTTATAGATTGTGTTGTTTCACCTGTTGACCACAAGTTTCCGGCGATTGCAGAAGAAGTCAATACAACAGATCCACCTGCACAGAATGTAGTTGGGCCACCAGCTGTAATCGTTGGGACGGAAGGATTTGGATTCACAGTAACTGTTTCAGCAGCTGAGTTTCCAGATGAACATCCCAATAAGATTTGCTCTACAGTATATGAACCTGAAGTTGTAACTGTTATAGATTGTGTCGTTTCACCAGTTGACCAAGCATTTCCACTGGAAGCAGAAGAAGTCAATACAACAGATCCACCTGAGCAGAAAGTTGTTGAACCACCCGCAGTAATCGTAGGAACAGTAGGAAGTGGATTAACCGTTACAGTAGTTGCAGAACTCACAGGACTTGTACATCCGTTTGCATCTGTAATTTGAACGGTATAAGAACCAGTAGTTGTTACGCTAATGGAAGATGTTGTTTCACTCGTCGACCAAAGGTAAGAAGTTCCGGCACTAGATGTTAATGTTACCGATCCGCCAGCACAAATGGTTGTTGATCCACTTGGAGTAATTGTTGGAGCTGCTGGTAACGGATTAACAGTTAAGGAGATCACATTACTCGGTGAACTTAAACAACCACCTCCATTTTCTTTTTGTACTGAATAGGAACCGGAAGTAGTTACAGTAATCGATTGAGTTGTTTCACCTGTCGACCATAAATTATTATTTACGGATGATGAAGTCAATACGACAGATCCTCCTGCACAGAAAGTTGTTGGTCCTCCTGCAGTAGCTGTTGGAGTAGTTGGAAGCGGATTAACAGTAATGTTTGTAACAGCACTTGCCGCACTTAAACATCCTGCAGCATTTGTAACTTGCACAGAATATGAACCTGAAGCTGAAACTGTTATTGATTGGGTTGTTTCACCTGTTGACCATAAATAAGAAGTTCCTGCACTTGAAGTTAAGACAACAGAATTACCTAAACAGAAAGTTGTTGAACCACTCGGAGTAATTGTCGGTGCAGCTGGTAGTGCATTTACTGTAACAATTGTTGGGGCACTAGCTACACTTTGACAACCTGCAGCATTGGTAACCTGAACGGTATAAGATCCTGATGTTGTGATGTTAATAGAAGCTGTTGTTGCTCCCGTTGACCACAAGTAAGCTATTTCAGCGCTAGAAGTCAATGTTACCGAACCACCAGCACAGAAAGTGGTAGAACCACCAGCAGTAATTGTCGGTGCAGCAGGAGTAGGGTTAACAGTTACTGTTGTTACAGCACTCGCAGCGCTTTGACAACCTGCAGCATTGGTAACCTGAACGGTATATGTTCCAGAAGTTGTTGCGTTAATAGAAGCTGTCGTTGCTCCCGTTGACCATAAGTAAGATGTTCCAGCACTAGAAGTCAATGTTACCGAACCACCAGCACAAAAAGTGGTAGAACCACCTGCAGTAATTGTTGGAGTTGCAGGTAAAGTATTCACCGTAACGACGGTTGGAGTGCTTGCTGCACTTTGGCAACCAGAAGCATTGGTTACTTGAACGGTATAAGATCCTGAAGTTGTGACATTAATAGAAGCTGTTGTCGCTCCAGTTGACCACAAGTAAGAATTTCCTGCACTTGCAGTTAAAGTTACCGATCCGCCAGTACAGAAAGTAGTAGAACCACTAGGAGTAATTGTTGGAGTTGCTGGTAAAGCATTGACTGTAACTACCGTTGGAGAACTAGCAGTACTTTGACAGCCAGAAACATTAGTTATTTGAACGGTATATGAACCTGCAGTTGTAACGTTAATAGATGCTGTTGTTGCACCAGTCGACCATAAGTAGGTTGTTCCTGCACTAGAAGTCAATGTTACTGATCCGCCAGCACAGAAAGTGGTTGCTCCACCAGCTGTAATTGTCGGTGCTGCAGGTCCGGGACTCACAGTTACAGGAGTAACTGCACTCGCAGCGCTTTGACAACCAGCTGCATTGGTAACCTGAACAGTATAGTTTCCTGTAACGGTAACGCTAATTGAAGCTGTTGTCGCTCCAGTTGACCACAAGTAAGAATTTCCAGCACTTGAAGTTAATGTAACTGAGTTTCCATTACAGAAAGTTGTTGGTCCGCCAGCAGTAATTGTAGGAGTTGCAGGTAATGTATTTACCGTTACAACAGTAGGAGCACTCGCTGTACTTTGACACCCTGAAGGGTTTGTTACTTGAACCGTATATGAACCTGCAGTTGTTACGTTGATTGAAGCTGTTGTAGCTCCAGTTGACCATAAGTAGGAAGTTCCTACACTAGAAGTCAATGTTACTGATCCGCCAGTACAGAAAGTAGTAGAACCACTGGGAGTAATTGTAGGAGTTGCAGGTAAAGCATTTACTGTAACTACCGTTGGGGCACTCGCTGTACTTTGACACCCTGAAGCGTTCGTTACTTGAACGGTATATGAACCTGCAGTTGTAACGTTGATTGAAGCTGTTGTAGCACCAGTTGACCACAAGTAAGAATTTCCAGCACTTGAAGTTAAAGTTACTGAACCGCCGGTACAGAAAGTGGTAGAACCACCAGCTGTAATTGAAGGTGCAGCTGGCAAAGGATTTACTGTAACTACCGTTGGGGTACTAGCAGTACTTTGACAACCGGAAGCATTGGTTACTTGAACCGAGTATGAACCTGCAGTTGTAACGTTGATTGAAGCTGTTGTAGCACCAGTTGACCACAAGTAAGATGTTCCTGCGCTTGAAGTTAGTGTTACCGATCCGCCAGTACAGAATGTAGTTGGTCCACCGGGAGTAATTGTTGGAGCAGTTGGAGCTGTATTTACCGTAACAGTTGTTACAGCACTCGCTACAGATTGACAACCAGAAGCATTGGTTACTTGAACCGTATATGAACCTGCAGTTGTAACGTTGATTGAAGCTGTTGTAGCCCCAGTTGACCATAAATAAGATGTTCCAGCACTTGAAGTTAGTGTTACCGATCCGCCAGTACAGAATGTAGTTGGTCCACCGGGAGTAATTGTTGGAGCAGATGGAGCAGTATTTACCGTAACAGTTGTTGGGCTACTGGCTGCACTTTGACAACCTGAAGCGTTCGTTACTTGAACGGTATAGTTCCCTGCAGTTGTAACATTGATTGAAGCTGTTGTAGCTCCAGTTGACCACAAGTAAGAAGTTCCAGCACTTGAAGTTAAAGTTACTGAACCACCAGTACAGAAAGTGGTTGAACCACTAGCGGTAATTGTTGGTGTTGCAGGTGATGATCCCATGCTTACTGTTACAGCAGTTGAATTTGCTGAGATACACGACCCATTATCTAAATGAACAAAATAAGATCCCGCACCACTCACACTAATTGATTGTGTTGTAGCTCCGGTAGACCAAATATTGTTGGTTGCTGAAGAAGAGGTAAGTGTTACAGTTCCGCTTGGACATAAAGTTACCGGTCCTGCTGGTGAAATTGTTGGAGTGCTTAAAGAAGCTGCAACGGTTACTGTAATCGTATTGGATGTTAAAGTAGGGCAACCTCCAACAATGTTTTGTACCGAATAGTTTCCGGAAGTTGATACGGTAATACTAGGAGTAGTTGCTCCATTCGACCATAATAAATTGGTTCCGACACTGGAAGTCAATACCACAGATCCACCCGTACAGAATGTAGTTGGTCCGCCAGCTGTAATTACCGGAGTTTGACTGGAATTTACTACAATTCCGGTTGATTGCGGAGAGGTACATCCGCCGCTTGTATAAGTTACGGTGTATGTTCCGGGAGTTGTTGCCGTATAATTTTGGTTGGTAGCACCTGAAATAATTAGGCCGTCTTTGTACCATTGATTTCCGGTTGACTGAGAAGATGTCAGTATTACGTTGCCTCCGCTACAAAATGTGGTTGGACCACCCGGAGTAATCGTTGGTGCTGTTGGGCCGGGAGTTACTGTTACAGTGATCGTATCAGATTTTGCCTGACACCAGTCACTCCAGGAAGAAGAAGTTACTACATAATAGGGGCCTGAGGCAGTTGCTGAAATAGCCTGCGTTGTTTCATTATTCGGATCCCAATCATACCATTGCGAAGCAGCTGTTGATGTCAATGTAACACTGTTTCCACTGCAAAAAGTAGTTGCCCCACCCGCTGTAATAACCGGAGTGGTATTTAAATGTAAGGTGAAACTGTTTGATGCTCTATTTGGGATAATTACATCCACTCTTCCATCATTATTAAAGTCTGCAACAGCCATGCCGGATGCATCCAATTCAGAAGTGAAGTTTAATGTTGGAGGACTTATGACATATGCCGCATCTGTGCCAAAAGCGGTGGCAACACCTGCAAATAATGATCCGATTACTCCTGCACTGTTATTAAAAACAGCTAGTACATCTAATTTTCCGTCGTTGTTAACATCTGCTATTTTTACCCCGGAAACCGGACCAGCACCAACTCCAGTACTTGTACCGGCAATGACATTTGTATTCCCGGGACCTCCACCACTTAGAACGGCAGGATTGAAGATCTTACCCACTTCTCCGGTTCTTCCAACAATGATGTCTTTATCTCCGTCTCCATCCAGATCAGCAGATTCCAGACATGTGGCTAATGCCCATTGTGCTGTTCCAGTACCAATATTTCCATTGGCAGATAAGGAACCTGTTCCATTTCCTTTAAATTTAAGGAGCTGGGCATTTGTACTTGCATTATGACCTACGACCACATCATTGAAACCATCGTTATCATAGTCTGTGATCAAAATGGCATAGGGAGTTGCGTTTGTTGTGGTGGCAAATGAGGCTGCGAATGAAGTAGCACCGCTTGCAAGCAGCGTTGAAAAGTTTGAACTTCCGGAGTTACTCACTACAATGTCTGCAAAAGCATCTCCGTTCAAATGTCCAATTTTTGCCTGAACTGGTGTTGTTCCTACTGCATAATTGGTTGCCGCAGAAAAGGTTCCGCTTCCGGTTCCATAAAAGACACTCACATTTGCACTTCCACTATTTACAACCACTAAATCCATGGATCCGTTGTTGTTTAAATCTGCTCCAATAATATGAACGGGTGTTGTACCTGTGATTAAGTTAGCACCGGCTGCAAAGCCTCCGGCACCATTACCCAAATAGATTTGAACCGTATTTAAGGTTGAATGTGTGATAGCAACATCCTGGTTTCCGTCTGCATTGAAATCTGCAGCAAAAGAGGAACTCGGGCTGGCAGCGATATCAAATAAGTTTGTTTGTAAGTAGTTATGAGAAGCATTTCCAACAAAGGAATTGAAATAGGCAACCGAATTTTGTGTAGTAACAATATCAGCATAGGTATCTGGAGTAAATTGACCGATTATAAGTGCTTTAGGACTTCCGGGAGCTTGTGTTGTCTGATTTAAGGTTAGTACCCCGCCACTGGATCCATAAAAAATGGAAACGGTATTTGAAGTGGAATTTGCTACTGCTATATCTTTAAAACCATCCTGATTGATGTCGGCATTGTCAATGCCATCCGGTCCTGACTCTGTAGCGTATAAAATACCGGGGGTTAAAACTCCCAATCCATTATTTTTAAGAACAGAGATATTGTTACTGCTTTTATTGGTTGTAATTACATCAATATCACTGTCATTATCGATGTCGCATAAAGTAAGATCTGATGTTCCTGTTAAATGGGATCCATTGGTGGCAACAATTGAACCTGTAAAAAAGTTACCTAAACTTCCATTGTTATTTAACGAGATATAAACGTTGCCAGGTACTCCGGGCGTAGTAAATGAAACCACGTCCAAATGATTATCACCATTCATATCGGCAACTTCCATGTTTTGGATACTCCCTGAAACAGTAAATACGACAGAACCAAATAAGATCGGGTTACCTAGTGTTCCCGTGAATAATGTGAATTGATTACTTCCGGAGGTTGCCACGATATCCATGGCTCCGTCTTCGTTGAAGTCTCCCACAGCCATGTACTTTCCACTTGTGAGAGGAAGGGTGGTGATACTGTCAAAAATACCATTTCCCTGACCATGATAAATGTATACTCCTGTCTGGTTAATGTAGGCTACATCCAGCTTTCCATCGTTGTTAAAATCTGTACTTCTTATATCCTGAGTTGAAAGCCCGGCATTTCCATATCCAACTGAAGGGCCGAATTTTCCGTTACCCAATCCTTTTTGAAAGGAAAATCGTTTAGTTGCTGATATTGCTGGAACATAGTTACTGCTAACAATGTCAAGAACCCCGTCGCTGTCAAAATCACCTTTGGTAATACCGCGGGTTTGGGAATAGGTTTTACGGATGGAAATGTCATTCCTCGAACTGAAACAAGCGTTGGAGACCTGAGACCAATTCAGGAGGGCTATCATGGAGAATGATAGGAAAATAAGTAGTTTTTTCATATACGTTTAGTCAAGGTAACAAGGAGTGTATTAGTTTCTACAAGCCGAAGATAGTTCTTTTTTTAACAAATTTGCCCCGCTCACCCGCGTTTATACAATTTTGCTAAATCGAATTATCCTTGAATATTAGTTTTCAGTATGAATTGAACGAAAAAAAAATCAAAAGGTTGTATTTTTGTTAAAATAAACACAAATTTAATTGATAATTCAATTAAAACAAACTATTTATTATTTTAGCTCCTATGCAAGACAAGATTACTTTTCAATTCGTGAGTGAACCAACGGATGTGAATTTTGGAGGAAAGGTTCATGGGGGAGCGGTAATGAAATGGATCGATCAGGCAGCTTATGCCTGCGCTTCTACTTGGTCTGAGGGTTACTGCGTAACGGTTTACGTTGGTGGAATTCGCTTCTTTAAACCGATTCACATTGGAAGTTTAGTAAAGATTCAGGCGCGGGTTATTTATACCGGAAAGTCGAGTATTCATATTGGGGTAGATGTTTTCTCCCGAAAGATGAGTGAAGCTAAATTTGAAAAGACGACTCACTGTGTGATCGTCTTCGTTTCTGTCGATGAAAAAGGAAATCCCAAACCAACCAATCAATGGATTCCGAATACGGAACGCGAAATGCAATTACAGCAATATGCCAAACGTTTAATGGAATTACGCAAAGATATTGAGGTTGAAATGGGACCTCATTTGAAGGATTTATTTTAAAAAACAGAAGGTGCGCTATCAATCGCGCACCTTCTGTTTTATGACTGTTGTAAAAAAGTCTTGTACTTCTTTCCTGTCCAATAAATAACCAAACTATTCGTATCGGTACGGATCAATTGAATAGCAGGGAGTTTTAAACTGATCTTTTTCTTGTTCCCGTCATTCATGATGTACTTATTTCGGTAAATAAACCAACGTTTCGTCCAGGAAAGGGAAGTTCCCATATCTGTTGCCGTTCCACAACCAATCACGTAAACCAGGTTTTTCACATTGTTGATAATCATTACTCCCTTCGTTTTGTCGATTTTGTTCTCTACAAAAAAGGCAATATCCACTTGACCATCGCCTGTAAAATCGGCTTCAAAGTAGAAGGGATTGAAATCAGTCAGGATCTGATGTTTTTGAGCCATTTCTGATTTTTCCAGAATGGGTTTCACCCAATTGGGGATATTGTTTTGAATCAACAAGGAATCTGTTTCAGCAAATGCATTCGCTGAGAGAAAAAAGGTACAGATAAATAAACTGAAAGATATAAGTGTTTTCATAAACTGAGATTAGAGTTAGACTAATCTAAGTTTTTTGAAAAGGTCACTTTTAACAAAAACCTGAACGGTTATAGTTGTTTACTTAACTGGCACTTATTCTCAATTAATTGATCCGCGGAACGTTCAATTGATACGGAAAATCACTACTGTTGATCGTTTGCTGGATCACCATCAGGGAAAGTTCCATCAATTCATTATTCTTGAAAATAATTCCGTCTGCTCCTGCGTCCAAACAAGAACGAAGAATATAGGAATTGTTTTCATCTGTTACGATATATACTTTTGCCAAAGATGTTCTTTTTTTGATTTTGTCCATGATATCTAAACCGGTCAGATTTGCTCCCAAATTGTAATCCAGAAATGTAATGGAATGGATTCCGGGCAGATCGGATAAAAAAGCTTTAGAATCTGTGTATGTACTGATTTTAAAGTGATTTTGATGCATGGAGTATGCAGTGAGTAGTTCGCGTTCTAACTGAAGTTTATACAGTGTTGTATAAAATGGATTGTCGTCCAGTACCTGAATACGTAATCCGAAGAATGGGTGCTTTTCCATGACGTTTGTTTTTGAAAGTGTTAATGTGTGTTCATTGTCTGCGTTCCTTGTGTATTCTAAACTGAATCTTTGCTTTTTTATCTGAATGCGTGCTGAGTGATCTATATTAACTATGATGTCCTCACGATTGAATGTTTTAGCAAGTCAACGTCTATCCCTTTTCGAAATTCATACCGCGTTCCGTGAAGAAATGTTAAAGCCTACGTTCTGTAGGCTTTAGCGAATGGGGGAGTGTATGCCACGAAAACGAATCGGTGGTCGATTTGAAATAGGCGTTTTCATTTTGAAAAAAGTCCTCCATTTTGTCAAAACGAAGAATAGATTAAATAACCGTTAAAAAAAAAGGATTTAATTTAGCCCTTAGATTCAGTGTGTTAGCGGACTTGAAGCAAATATTTTCAGTTTTTTTATGGAAAGGTCTTGCATAAACACAAAAGATATCTATCTTTGCACCCGCAATCACGAATGAGTGTAGCGAAGAAATAAAACGAAGATTCCGTAGCTCAGCTGGTAGAGCAATACACTTTTAATGTATGGGTCCTGGGTTCGAATCCCAGCGGGATCACTAAAGAAGTTCAATCAAACGATTGGACTTTTTTTGTTTTACATAGGTTTGTGGTGGATTTCGCCATTTCGCCAAAATGACTAGGGACGGAATTTGGGACAGAAGTTGTAAATTTGATAATGAACTTCAGTGAATTGCTAGACAATTTCTCATCCATCATAAAACTCGCAAATATGCTAGAGAAACTACTTTCCATCGGAATCCCGATACTTATTTCACTCTTTGCCCTTTGGGTTTCATTCCGCACTCGACAGGATGCAAATGAAAATAATCGACAACAAATTTTAGTTGGAAAACTTGAGGAAATTTATGAATTAACTACAGAGTTACAATATTATTATATGGCTTTAAAGTTTCTATTTGATAGCCTTGAAGAATCACATAATGTTAAATACCCCGCAGAGCAGAGGGCGGAACTTTTAGAAGTTTACAGAAATCACAGGGAAGAATTCAAAGTGCGTAATAATACCGACGAACTTTATACTAAAACATCTCGGTTAAAGGTGCTTTCTAATGCGTATCTGAATGATGAATTGAAAGAGAAATTTTTGTCATACAATGATCTTTTAGAAAAATTGCTAGTAGTGACACTTCAAGAACAAATGTTTTTGAAATCAATGTTTTACAAAGAAGGTTTTCCCGAGAATTTGACTTTACACAACTATTTGGAATCTCTGCATGAAGAGTTGATAAGTTTGATAAATCTAGGTGGAAAATCGCTTAAAGTAGATGACATAGCTAAGTATAGAGAATCAATTTTCAAATACGATGTTGGGTTGAAAAATTTGAAACAGTAATCAATCTTCAAAAACTTTTGGCAATAGTGTTTTAATCGCTAATTAACTTGCCATTTTCTATTCGTAACCCATACGCTTGTCTTCCCTCAGAATCCACAGGATAGAAATCGAGTGGATACTGGGTTGAATTTTCAACGGTGGTAACTAGGAATACCGCACCATCTGAAATGATTTGGACTAGTTTGTCTTCTAGCATAGAAAATGAAATACCATTCATAACCTCTGCATAAACTAATTGAGTTTCCATAATTTGAAATATTAATATGAATTGGGGACATGGTTCAGATACACACGACCTGAAAACAAACCAATCCCGCCAAAATCAAAGGCAGGGGGAGTTTGTAGATTAGCCTTGGGGTGCGAATGGCAACCTTGAATTTTGAAATGGTGGGGGGAAGTAATCAAATACACAAATACTATCAAAAGCGCCAACCTCTCGATTTGTTTTGCTTTGGGAGGGGGAAATTATTAGTTGGATGGAAATTTGCCGAGTATGTATCTCTTTCCAAGGCATCAAAAAATCCTACCAACCGAGTGTAGCTGTCTTTTAACACATCAATTTGTCTGAAGATTATTGGACAGCGTGGAGGTTGGTAGGATTAGCGATATATTGTTAGTGCAATTGAAAACAACTCATTCCGCCAAAAACGCCAAAAACGACACTCCGACAGACTTTTCAAATTGGACAATGACATTACTGACAATACCGACAAATTGCCATCTATTCATAAGTAGCCAAACCGTCAATATACGCAACCAAACACAATTCTTTGAAAAAGCCCCGATTTTCACCGAGGCTATTCATTGTTAAATCACACTATTCCAATTTGCGATATCGACCATGCCCTATTTTAGTAAAGCATTTTGATTTTAGAAACCGATCAATAGACCGTTCCGATAAACCATGTTTCTTTCCTATTTGTTTAATGTCATTGGTGTTAAACTCATTAGGCAATTCTCTAAATATAAGTTGTTGCTTTTCAGTTAAACCATCGGCACTTTGCTTAGGGAGAATTTGAAACATATTGTTTGCAGAAACTAATAATTTGTTTATCAAGTGTTTACTTACTTCAAAATCGTAATCAGAACAAATTAAATTTTCAATATTACCCGATTTACTATTCCTAAAGACTGTCAGAATCATTGCAATCCGAAAGAAAATATACCCCAAGCGATGGATTGTAGCTTCCAAATCCCCATGACAGAGATGAATTACAATAGATTTGTTCAATTGAAAGAATTCTTGGAATATCTGTTGCTGTTCTGGTGTTAGCGAAAAACAAACATCTGTTCCATTTCGAAGTCTCAAAAACAATTCCTTCAACTCTTGTGCTTCCGCATCAATCAGAATTTGCCGACTAACCTCAGGCTGTGAAAACACGTCTAAGAATGAATCATCGGATTCGGTTTCACAATACATGAATCTACTAAACAAACCATTTTCAGCATTGCTTATGATTTTTGTCATTTGGTTAGGTGTACTTGAAAGTACAACAGACAACTTTGGTTCATGCAGGTCAACCAATTCAACAAATGAATTCCTAAATTGAGTGATAGGTTCATGGTGAAAAGCTTTCCTCAACAAGTCTGAAAAATTCCCATGTTCTGATTTCAAGGCGTTGGACAACGTGTCTCCCTCCGTTTCAAACATCAAACCTGTTCCTTTTTGCATTTGAAGTAAACGAATGAAGCCTGCATAAGTATTGTCTGCGGGAATCAGAATCTTAAAACCACTGAAATCTGGATTAGTCAGAACGGGTATAAGACTATTAGTAGAAACACCTGTTAATTCATGAATCGTCGTACCCTCAATAGCTTTTAGCAAACGTTTTGACCAAGTGATATTACCTTTTCCAGAACCTGCTTTACCAACCAGATATAGGAACAGATTTGGGTAAACCCGCTTCTGGTCATAAATACCGTGGACGTTGGGAAGTACACTACTAACCACTGTTAAAGTAGCCAGTAACATCATTTCCTTGTCTTTATCATCAAATGAACCGCAGACATTCCTGAACAAACTTGGAAGCTTTCCAAAATCTACCAAAGATGTAATGTCGTTTTGTCGATTTGACGATTCCTCATTTGCATCATCTTCCTCTAATTCAATGTTGGTTGGATCAACTTCCATAACATTGTTGATCTCGTTTTCATGATTTGTTTCTGTTTTGTGTTGCATTATTTTAATGATTAAATTATTCCAATCCCTTATTGGAATTCCTATGCAAATGAAAGTCCTTAGAATGACTTATGCAAACACGTATCCATCACTACTACAGGTCTTTATGAATAGATAAGCAACTTTGGAAGTTATTGTGAGAATGGTTTGTAACGACTTGATTGCAATGATTTTTAACATTAATCAATAGAATCATGATTAGATTTCACATATTTCTGTTCAATCGCTACAGGACTTTATTATAATTTGAATTAAATGATTTTCAAATTGATGAATTTTTGAAAAGTGGTATTCTTTAAAACTACCATTTGTCAATCCATATTTTGACCCAAAACATATAGCGGAGAAACTGCACAAAAGTGAATCGCAGACACTCCGACACAACTCTTTCGATTTGAATTATCAATCTGCGAATGTTGCTGAAAATGGATGGAAACTAAATTTAGTCGCTTGGGTAGCGATGATTATAAGCGGTTTAGTTCTTTATAAAGGATTATTGCCCGTGCTTTGGCTTCTTTAGATGTGAGGTTATGAGGAATGGACAGCATGGTTTTATGGTAAACGTCGAACCAAGAATCTGGAATCTTTCCACGCTTGTAGCCCATAAGATCAGCAACAAAAATGTCCAGTTCCAGAGTGTAAAGATCATTGTCCCACAATCCAATGCTATCCAAACCATTCAGTAACTGATTGTGTTTTATGTCCTCCGCTATTAGAGCGATGATTTTCTCTTTTTCCATACCGCAATTTTATGCAGTTGGTTTGAGATTTTCAAATGGATTTGGAAGCCATTTTACTCGTATTTAGCTTTGTACCTTAAAACATTAGGGCTATCATCTGTTCTAACAATTAGATAATTTGGTGTTACACTTAGAACTTCGTAATTAGTATTGGGATCAGAGGGTAAAGTGAAATTATCATATCCATCACTCCATATTACTGCCCCTGTAGTACTAGCCATAGCCTCAGGAGTTCCGGGTGCAATTTCTGTAGTATATTCTGAACCCTGAGGCGCAGAACCTAACAATGTTATTCCAAAGGAATTATGACCTATCCCAGTAAAAGAAATTTCTTTAGAAGAACATTCTCCCTCATACTCTTTGTCCTTTACCCAAAAATTGGTCATCATGTTACCATAAGCAGTTCCAGCAATTTGTTCATTATGCGCTTCATTAGAATATGGATTACAAGCCACTACTTGTTCAGGTTCATCTTTTTTACAGCTTGACGATAGGCTAATGATTGAAACTGCTACTAAAATGAAGTTCAATGTTGTTTTTGTTTTGTTCATAGGAATAGATTAATCGTTTATAAAATACTTACCGAACGGTCATTACAAAAGTAACTAGTTCTACTGACTTTTCGGTCATGGACAACCAAGAATTATTATTAACCCTTGCGAACCGTTTAAAAGAGTTAAGAAAGCAGAAGAATGTAACCCAAGAGGATGTTTACAATGATACTGCAATACATGTGGCAAGGATAGAACAAGGAAAGCGTGATATTTCATTTACCACGCTTTGTAAACTGGCTAAGTATTTTGAAGTATCAATCTCAAGATTCTTAGAATAGCCGTGAGTAAAATTTATTTCTGTGTATCAGTTGTCAGAAAGGTATCATCAGTCCAAAGATTTAACTTCGTTCTCTTCTTTTTAATTTTTTCAGGAAACAAAACATTGTAATTGGATCTGTAGTTATTTAGGTATTCGGACTCGTTTCCAATATTATTGAATCGTTCTATTATACTGTTCAACGGTCCTAACTCACAGCCTAACCATTTTCTTTTCTTAAGTTCAGCAGTAATATAGGTTGTTCCTGCCCCACCGAAAGGATCGAAAACAATATCCCCTTCTTTCGTTGACATTTCAATAATCCTATCCATCAATTTTATGGATAATTCGTTTGCCTCTTTTCTAGTTTTGTATTTGGTATGACGCACTGGTGGAATATCATACCAAACATCGGTCATGTTAACCCCTAGTGGATTCATTTTGTTTTTATACCCACCATAGTCCTTCAAATCGTCATTGCACTTTGGACAAGTTTCCATCGGCATTCTATCAGGGTTGAAAACATTTGCTTTCTCCCCCTTAACATAATAAAGAAGTGAGTAATGCGCTGGATATAAACGTCCTTGAATTTTTAGAGACATTTTGAGATCACAGGCAATCCAATGTCGAAATGTTAACTTGTTATTTAAATAGGAGGACAAATAAGTGTTCCACTTTGGAATATTCCAAATGAAAAAGCTACCTCCTGGTTTGAGTATTCTTATACCTTCTTCAATCCAATCATAACACCAATCTAAGTATTCTTTCGATGTTAGATTGTCATCAATCTCCGACAAATACAACTTGTTTAAGTTAAATGGAGGATCCGCAAAAAACATGTCAACTGAATTGTCATCCATTTGTCTCATGATTTCCAGACAATCCCCGCGATATAATTTCCCAAACTCTGAAGTGAATTCTGGGTTGTTTTTTGGAGATGTGTATTCTTTAGTTGGAGAATTAAGTTTAGAAATTGTTGTAGCATTCAAGCTTAGAAGATCAAGGACTTCTTTGTCCATTATCCCCATTTTAATTTTTAGTTCGATTGGGGAGATTCCAAAGTGAATTTCTATTCGCTTTAGTACTGAAGTGTCAGGTAGAATGTTGTGTTGATTCAAGTATTCCAATTCCCTTATCTGCAGCTCTAACTTCTTCGAAACCTTATTTATACTAGCTTTATCTAGTTTTTTGATGTCTAATGCACTGAATAATCCCATGTTTTTTGTGGCAATTTATATATTACGTTTGACCCTATAATCCAATATTCTCAACATTTTGTACTTACTTTGCGCTACCCCTTGAGTTTATTGGGGGCAAAATATGAAAATTGTAAGGAGAACCATATTCATCAACCAAGGTAAAATTACTACATCTTCTGAGTTGATAGAAATTATGACTGAAATTGATTTAGCTATTTCTAAAGTAACTTGGGAATCAGACACAGAATTCATCATTAATCCAATAAGAAAAGGTAATGGTGTTAAGCCAATTAAAGATAATTTCGTGAAAGAGTTGAAAGATTTCGGATGGCATCATGAAAGTCGAATGTCTTTGGCAAAAGGAATGAATCCAGGTCCAATTGATGCAGTTAAAGACACTAAAATTGGAATATTTGCAGTAGAATGGGAAACTGGTAACATATCGTCTTCGCATAGAGCCCTCAATAAAATGGCTGTTGGAATAAAACAAGGTCAAATTATAGGTGGAGTTCTTGTTCTGCCCGTGAAAAATTGTGCCCAATATCTTACCGATAGAGTAGGAAATTACGAAGAGATAGAACCATACTTCACTATGTACCAAAGCCTTAATTTTGAAGAGGGATTTATGGCGGTTATTGGAATAGAACATGACCAAGAATCCTCATCAGCTATGCTTATTCCTAAAGGTCAAGACGGAAATGCAAAAAAAGATCCTAAGATCCCATTATGACACGTTCCTAAAGAACTTATGTTGACTTACCAAACTTGCGTGTTCTTCTTTGGTTACCCTCACATATTTCATGAACACCTTTTCGGTTGAATGTCCTGTTATTGCCATGATTGCAAGTGTCGGTATTCCTGCTTTGTAGGCATTAGTAGCAAAACTTCTTCGGGCGGTGTGCGATGAAACCAATTCGTGTTTCTGGCAGATGGTTGTTTGTCGTTTTCCTTCTACTGTTCGGGTGATTTGTACCAATTCGTCTATTCCGCCAATACGACAAACAGACTTTATGTATTCGTTGAACTTTTGACTAGAAATTACCTTTGGCATACCGTTGTATTTCAATAGTATTCTTTTAGCTTCTGCATGCAGAGGGATTAAAACCTCTGTACCTGTTTTCTCTGTTCTTATTTTGAACATTGTACCATCATTCACTAAATGGAAACGGTTTAATTTGTTGTAGTCTTGGATTCTAACACCAGTATAACAAGCCATTACAAACAAATCCCGCACCTGCTCCAAACTTTCTGTTGGTAGGGTACAGTCGATTAGTCGCTTTATATCGGTTTCATCCAAGTAGATAGTATCTGCTTCCTCTGAAATCTTCTTAAACGCTCTGTTTTGATGTACAATGTTCGTGTGTAGTTCATCCAACAAAGATGCATTCATCCACATTTTAATGTTCTTCACATGTGAACCTATTGTATTTACTGCTAATTTCTCAACGGTGGTACAGTAGGAAACAAATGCATCGTAAAACTTCATGTCGATTTTGTCGAAAGTCAGTTTGCTTTTGGTTTGTTGTTCAAACGACTTTAGTTTGTTAAGTGTTACTTTGATGTGTCGAATGCTACCACCTTTCTTTAAGTTGTTTGTACGTTCAATGTGTTGTTGTGCGTAATCGACCAAGGATTTGTTTACTTCCTCTTTGATGGCAGATGTTGAGCCGTTTCTCAATTTGTCCAAACCTAGTTTAACGTTTTCTTTGGTCAACTCTCCATCTTTTTGTAGGCAACGGATCAAGTCCATGATACTCAATTTGAGTTGTTGGATTAGTACATTGGTTGTGTGGTTTGCTCCACCTTTAACGGTTTGTGTCTTGGGGTTAAATTCTCCTTGCTTAACCGAGATACCAAGTGTACTTTTAATTCTGATTCCTGATACGGAAATGTCAGCGTAGAGATAGTTCATACCCTCTTTCTGACGGATTACTACTTTCATGTTTATTGGGTTTTATGTGTTAATAAATTGCTTGGTGGATAGGGACGATTATTGGGACAAATGGGTACAGTTATCCCTTCAGCCATTTTTCTATTGACTGTACCTACTTAATAGAAAATTGTTGTAATGATTCCGTAGCTCAGCTGGTAGAGCAATACACTTTTAATGTATGGGTC
>DLHO01000014.1:17943-140501 GCA_002483265.1 Flavobacteriales bacterium UBA7666
GGTCCTGGGTTCGAATCCCAGCGGGATCACCACAAAAAGAAAAGCCTTGACGATTTTTTCGTTGAGGCTTTCTTTTTGTACTTCATTCTCGTTCTGTTTCTCATTCTGCATTGGCTTTTCTTTTTCAGAGCGAGAGCGGAGAATGAGAATGATGAAGGAAATCCGTGTTCGAAGTTTCGATTAGGATTCTTCGTAGGGTAAATCCCAATTTTTCGTAAACTCTTGATTTCATTGAGTTTCCTAAATATTTAAAGCAGTTCGAATCTAATTGGGTTTTTAAGTGAATTTCTTTCCCAAAATTTCTAAAGACATTGTTGCTTCTCAGAATTATTGTATAGTATTGAATTCATTACTGACAATAGATTAAGTTTTATATACCCATACCTAAACATAAAGTATAAGAATGAAGTATTTAGCAATCATATTATTCTGTATTTCTACTCATTTTGCAAGAGCGTATAATCCATTTTGGACTCAATTGGATCGAAACTTAATTAGCCATTTAGTGAAGATTGATAAAGGCTCAATTCAGTCATTTGAAAAATATTTTGAATCATCAAAACGATCTAAAGATCTGATCAATTTGGGTTTTGGCTGGAAAGTTTGGTCGCCAGCAAAGTCAGGTGGGTATATTTCAATAGGATCTGATTTTTTCTATTTCAATGATAGCTTAGTTTCCATTGAAATCCACGGTGAATTACCTGATGAAAAAGTACTTAGAAAAAAATATCTCAAATGGTATAACGATTTTTTTTCCTTAAATGAAAATGGTGATTTGACTCCGTTTTCATTTAATATAAAATCTGTATCCGGTCCTATAAGTAATATTGCAGATAGTTTAAAATTCGTTGAACTTAGAAAACAGGTTTCTTCACTAATGAGACCGAGTTCAAGTCTTTACTATTATTGGGCAGGTGGTTATTCAGGAAGCATGCCCGCTAATAGAAAATTATTCTTGGAAAACTCGGATTCACTTAGTTTTACTGAACTGAATTATATGACTTATTCTATCAATCCCATTACCAGATTTATGGCAATTGAAGAAATTATTCGAAAAAATTATATCGAGTCAGAATGTAATCAAAAGGACATAGAATGGTACGAAAGCTGTTTCAAAGAAGTACCATATGTTAAAACGCTTAATGGATGCATGGGATCTGCAGAAAGTTCAAAGAATTTAGTTTATATGTTTTCACAAATGGAGTATCACTAAAATCAGAGGAAATTAATATTCAATATTGCCAAGCACAAAAATGAAATAGTACATGAGTTTTGAGATGTGTTAGATCTGAAGTAAAATCTTCAAATCCTCCACCAAATAGTTCGAAATATCTCTCATTAGGATCACTCTGATGAAAGCATCTTTTGCAAAAGCAAAAGATGCTTTTTTCGTTTCTGCAAGTCTGACAGCTGGCTGTCAAGTTAGGCAGAAACGGAAAAATGCACAGGCGCAAAGCGGCTGTATGCTTTCATCCACTGCACGTCGGAATGATTGGGATCTTTAATCCCAGCGGGATCACACTCACTCTGAGCTCTTTTTCTTTTCAGAGCGAGAATGAGAGCGGAGAGCGGGATTCGTGTTCGAAGATTCATTTCTGTTTCTCCCTTTATGCTTGCGCTGAAGCTCTAGCATAGGCGCTGGAGTGAGACTGGGGGGATAGTTCTAATCTCCCGAAAACCATTGATTTTATTCTCTTTCTTAAACTGGCAAAGTGGTTCGAATCCTGTTGGCTTTATTGTCAAATTTACTTTTCAACACCTAACCTATCTTATTTTTTTTACAATTAATTGACATATCAATTAAATAATTATATTTGCTTGATATATCAAATAAATATGAAATTTGAAACACCAACAAGCACCGTACTTTACTCAATTGAAGAAACTATAAAAGCTTATCGTAGATTAAGTCAACAGAATATATCTAGTATAGTTCCCAAGATTACTGTGGACCAAGCTTTAATTCTGATTATCATTGATAGAGAGGACAAAACTCAATCTGAAATTGCCGATTTAGTTTTTAAGGATTATGCATCAATGACCCGAATTATAAAGTTGATGATAGACAAAAATTATCTAACAAAAACTATTGGCGATACTGACAAACGAAAAGCGGAGTTGAAAATCACGCAAAGTGGTAAAGAAATTATAGAAAAACTAAACCCTGTAATAAAAAAAAATAGAGAGATTGCGTTAAACACATTATCAGAACAAGAATTAAAACAATTATTCAAAATATTAAATAAAATAACCCAAAACTGTAAAACAAATAGTAAATGAAAAAAATTCTCTTGCTATCAGCTGTCTCAATTTTCACAGCGAATAGTGCTTCAGCAAAAGCAAAAATTCCATTTGGTAAAGTGGATGTAATCGAAATTGTTGCAGATTTACCTGATACCGAAAAGTATCTTGCAGAAGAAGGTTCTAAAGAATATTTGGATTTAGCCAGAATTCATCAGGAATTTAATATTGCATGGATATTTCCTGCATGGATTACTCAAGAACCCAAATTAGTATTGGCACAAAAAGAAAGTGACAAATATTACGAACTAACAGATGAACAGCTTGACCAATTAATCAGTGAAAACAAATTGAACAAAGAAAGTCTTGTAAAACTTGGATTTTATGCAAGATATGGTGGAAAGCTCATTTTATTGTTGATTATTGGGCTAATCATCTATGGCATTTTTTCAAAAGCCAAACCTAAAAACGTAAAACCAACAAACATTTAAAAACAAATTAATAAAACAACACTTATGAATCCATTATTTTTAATTCCAGTCGTAGTAGTAATTGCAGGTGTATTTTTCATGGTTTACATGAATAAAAAACACAAGACAGCAAAATCAGAAATTGATTTAGATTTTGAGCGAACTAAATATGACCAATACAAACAGGAACTATTAACTCAGGATTTTTCAAAAATAAAACAATGGATGCAAGGTAAATCTATTGATGCAGTTACTTCTGCGTCTGTGCCTCAGTCTACAAGTAATAAAGTTCAGGAACTTGTAACGGATGGTCTAAAGAACGTAGCTTTATCTGCAGTTGGTGTAAAACTTAAAAGGGTAGAAACGGATTGTTTTTGGGTTTTGAGTGGAAGTGATTTGCATTTTTTCATCACCGATGCAGTGGGCGAATTAGACGAACACATTGTTTTTGATAATTTCAGAATAGAAGGTGCCAAACTTCAATATGGGGGCATCCTAAAATCGCAACTGGGTGCTTATTCAAAATCTTCGGAAGAATATTTGCCAAAAACACACATTATCACTTTTGATATGGATGGCAGCCCATTATCACTTGAAATTCACGACAGGCTGAATTATATAACAGACCCGGCAGATATGTTAAACTTGAAAAAGCAATTAGAATCAAGAGCAAAATACCAGGTAGTCGGTGAAAAATTTGTAAGCATTTTACAAAACAAATTTCCTAATCTGGGAATAGCTAACTAGTTATGGGATTTTTTTCAAAAATTTTAAACGCATTTAAAAGTATCCGGTTAAACGAGAAAAATGCGTTAAATGGATATTTATTAGATCATTTACTCATTGGTTCAATGTATGCCGAACAACAGTCTGCATACTTAAATTCTTATGAAACTGGTTTAAATAAATCGGATGTCCTTAAATTAGTTGAGGAGTACTGGGAGATCTCTAATCAAGATCAAGCGATTGAAATTCTTCAAAGCCTTCATAATAAGAATGAAGATGAAAACATGGATATTGTTTACAAAGCATTTGAAGACAAAGAAAATTATGTTGAGATCTTAAAATCAAACTTACCAGACGAAGACGGTGCATTTGAGTATTATTTGAACATCTTTAGAACGCTAAATAATGTTGTTCCGGAACTAATTGAACAGAATATCATCACTGCCTTTTCTCAAATAAAAAAGACAAAGGATAGCGGTTGGAATTATGGGAGAAGTGTGTTTTTAGCCCGTTGCTGTTACGAATTGGGATATCTTTCAGAAAATGAACTGAAAGAATACCTGGCAAAATCTCATACAGATCTAAAAAAATATTGCAGCACTTGGAAAGAATACACCACGAGCTATATTTTTGGAAGAGCAATTTGGGGTGGTGCAAATAACAGTGGAATGGTGCAAATTGCAAATGACTTATTGAACAACGACAATAGTCCGCTTAAAAATAAAACATACATCTAAAAAATGCTGATCAGTGTTTGAGCTTTATTGCGGTAGAATCACAAAAAGAAGAAGCATTTTACGCAAGTAAGATGCTTTTTTCTTTCACCTTATTTACTCTGGAGTGATTGGGAATCTGCTTTGGATTCTCATTTTGACAAATCCAAAGCAATGTTAAATCAAATAAATTGTTGAAACAAAGGAAATTAGTTGTACCTTTAAACCAATTCAATAGAAGATTGTTATCTCAATCAGACTGTAAAGTCACTTTTACACTCCAATTAATTTCAACATTTTCCGTAAAAAAATCCGTGCGAAGTACGTGCGGATCAGAATTGATTATAATAACAGTTCCGAATTAAAAGGAACACAAGACTAAAGAATATGAATAAAGGAACAGTAAAATTCTTCAACGATGCAAAAGGCTTCGGATTTATTAAAGGAGAAAACGAACAAGATATATTTGTACATGCTACAGGTTTGAACGAAGAAATCCGTGAAAATGATAACGTAACTTACGATACAGAAAACGGAAGAAATGGTTTGAATGCTGTGAATGTATCACTAGCGAACTAGGAATTTTAATAATTTCTTGAAAAGAGGCCGTCTAATTTTAGACGGCCTCTTTTTGTTTTTCAGCATTATTGCGTATTATTATTGACTGAATAGCAAAGGATGTAAGCCTCGATTTTATATGGACATTCAAGAACAAATCAGAGAATATATTGCCAGTCAGCCGGAACCAAAACGCAGTGACATGCAAGAGATCCATCGAATGACGCTTCGGGTGTCGCCCGATTGTAAGCTCTGGTTCACAGATGGTAAAAACAGTGACGGTAAAATTGTTACCAATCCGGATATAGGATATGGATTTTACTCCATCCACTATGCGAATGGAACAAGCAGAGAGTTTTATCGAATTGGTCTGAGTGCAACTAAAACCGGAATCTCTGTCTACATTCTTGGAATTAACGATAAAACATACTTAGCCCAAACTTTCGGAGAGAAATTGGGTAAGGCCAAAGTGACAGGGTATTGCATCAGTTTCAAAGCACTGAAAGACATCAATAGTAAGGTATTGGAAGCTGCAATAAGATTTGGATTGGAAACTCAAAATGATTGAAATTAACTAGAATCACTGGCCCTAATCAACGAGGAATGAAAATCAGTTTCCCGACAGAGTAAGGTTTTTTCTCTTCACAGGTCTTAATTTTTCCGGTTTCACCTTGCATTAAAAAGAAAAAGCCACAATCCGATGGGGGAGAGTGACCTTTTCCTAACCGAGCAAGAATTGCTTCAAATTAAGTTGTAATCCGGAAAGACTATCCGCCGAAGCGTACGCTATAAGTTCTTTCGAGGATGCGAAATTAGACGGTTTGAATTTTCTTTTATACAAAATGTGCCCAATCAAGCTAGAAATTGAGTGAATAAGCCGAATTTTTTAGTCAATGATGTGGGAAGAAGTGCTGTTTCAGAAATAACCCGGATTATTTAATTACCCGTTTAACCAAAATTTACTATAATTTTAGGAAACAAAGGGAATGGGCGATTTTTTTAGTGGAAACTTCTTTCTTCTTTGCGTAAAAAAAGGGATATTTGATAACAAACTTTTTGTCTAACTAATTTATGCGTTTTTATGGATACGAAAGAGACTATTCAAAATTACATTGTGCAGCCGGTGATGCTGCCTATACTTCCTACATCCGGACCTTCTTTGGATGAAACATTCCGCATTGATCCGGCTTACAATGCCGCTACTCAGCAATTAAATGTGACGATGTCATTTAAGATTCCTGGAGATTATAATGCAAGCAATGTAGCGATTAAACAATACTATAATCCGAATGATACGAGCAAATTGCACTTTTATGCGGTTTACGGCTCAGAGTCAACAGCTGAGCTTAAACGAGTAGATTGCACTTTTAAAGCAAGTGCTATGGATGCCGCAGGTAATCCAATTGCTTTGGGAGGAATTTTAGCTATTACTACCATGCTTGTGAATACGGTTGGTCCGAAAACTTCGCGAGGTGTTATGAGTTCAGTGAGAACTACAGAACAATAAAAAGAATGCTCTATTTGAATACATTCACAAATTGGATAAAAGTGTCTCTGCTTGGGGCACTTTTTTTGATTTCAGGTAACTCATTTGCTAGACGTGATGAAAATAATCAATTCATCGATCGGAAAGCGGAAGAATTGGCAAAAAAGCGAACTGATCTGGGTTTTTTATCTAAAACGATTGTCTTTGCACAGCATGAAAATTGGGATTCTGTTTTAGTGAATACTCAAAAATTGTTACAACAGGTAAGAGATCGAAAAGTTCTCGATTTTGTACATTATTACAGGGGAGAGGCATTCCATAAAAAGGGAATCTTTAAATATGCATTAAAGGAATTTGGTCAGATCCAAAAAACCTTTGAGTTTTATCCAATGGTTCGCTTTAATCAGGCAGTAATCTTTCTTTCACAGGAAAAATACGACTGGGCTCTGAATTTATTCAAAAGTATCGATACCAGTAACCAAAAAGGAGTACGGATTGATGCTTTGTTTCATAATACGGGAGTTTGTTACCTGCATTTGGGAAATTATGCCGAATCAGAAAAGCACCTTCTCATAGCAACTCAGAGGATTGAGGAAAGGAAAGACTATGTTTCATTAATTTCTTCTTATATAGAATTAGGAGGTGTTTATTACGAACAGTATCTAGATGAGAAAGCAATTACTTACTATGAAAAGGCGTATTGGTTATCCAAAAAATACGGATCAAACGATTTAAAGCTAACTACTGCTCATAATATGGCGGTTGTGGAAGAGAATAGAAAGCGTTTTGATATTGCTCTGGCTTACCGTAAAGAATATGAAAGTTGGAGGGATTCCCTGAACGATCAAAACAAAATATATGAAGTTGCCCAGATAGAAAAAAAACTCGCCGTAGCCCACAAACAACAGCGTGTAGAACTTCTGGAAACGGAAAACAAACTGAAACAAGCCGAATTAAATACGTATCTCTTTGCAGCTTTGTTACTAATGGTAATCGTGATTTTCGGAACCTATTTTTACCGCCAGAATGTACTGCGCTCGCGGGTAATTCTGCATCAAAAACAAGAACTCGATCTTCTGAATGCTACGAAAGATCAGTTATTCTCCATTGTAAGTCATGATCTGAGATCTTCTGTACATGCTTTGAGCGTCAGTAATACCAAACTCAAAGACAAGGTTGAAAAACAGGAATACACCAGTTTGGAAAATCAATTGGAAGAAAATAGTGTGATCGCTACAAATACCTACAATATGCTCGATAACCTCTTGAATTGGGCTTTGCTGCAAACGGAGGGCGGTTATTTCAGGCAAGAAGAACATCGTTTGAGTATGTTGATCGACCAAGTTGCATTTAACTTCAAAGGTGTTTTAAACCAGAAAGAGATTTCATTTGAAAACACCATTCCCAAATCGGTAAAAGTATTCGTGGATGCGGAATCACTGAAGATCGTATTACGTAATTTCATGGATAACAGTATTAAGTTTTCAAATCCGGGAGCAAAAATTTCGGTTAGTTTACAGCACGAAGATGATCAATTCATTCATTTCGAATGGAAAGACACCGGAAAAGGAATGTCTGAGGAAACCCGGATGAAATTGCTAAGTGATTCGCCTCAACTGACGAAAAAAGATCATGAAAAAACGATCGGTTCGGGATTGGGAATGAATTTATGTAAAGCAATGCTAGCAAAAAACGATGGGAAGTTGGATATTTGGAGCAGACAAAATGAGGGAACAAAGATGATCGTTACCCTAAAGAAATGTGTTGATGGAAAAAATTAAGGTTCTGATTGTTGAAGATACGGTTGCTGAAAGCGATAAATTGATAGCTACACTAACGGAAAGTCAATTTGATATTGTTGGAGTGGCACGGTCACATCAGGAAGCATTACAGCTTTTTTATGCAAACAAGGTAGATGTTGTTGTGATTGATATTTTTCTGAATGGAATTCCTGAAGGGATCACATTCGCAGAAACCCTGAACAATGTTCCTCAATCTTCCAGACCTTTCGTTTTTTTAACTAGTTCCACAGACAGAAGTATTTTTGAACGTGCAAAATTGACAAAGCCCTATAGCTTTTTATTAAAGCCCTTTAATCCGCTGGAAGTGCTGTATGCTTTAGAAATGGCTATTGAGAAATTCTACGAACAGCCCGATATTTTTCAAAGTGATGAAGAAGATACGGTGATCAGTTCCGATTTTTTATTCATCAAGAAAAAAGACGCACTCAAGAAAGTCGCTATTTCTGATATCATCAATATTGAAGTTGAAGAGCGTTATTGTTCCATTTTTGCGGGAACAGATAAGTTTGTGATCCAGATTTCACTCACCAAAGTCATTAATTTGCTTGATCCCACTAAGTTTTACCGGGTGCATCGCAATCACATTGTCAATGCGCATGAAATAGAGGAGATCCAACCATCCGATGGCTTATTGGTCATGAGCAACAAATCCCTTATTCCGATTAGTGATCACTACAAGGAAGTACTGAACCAATTCAAGATTATTAAGTAAAAAGTTAAAAGTGAGAAATCGAAAGAAGTTTTCATTTATAATATTAGAACTGATTTAAATGAGACACCGATTTTGCTTGTTGAGTTTCTAACCCTTTTAAACTTTTCCATTTTCCATTCAAAAGTTCCATGCTTCATTTTTGCTTTTTCATGACATCGATTTCGGATTTCGTGACATTCTGATGAAAACCCACCCATAAGTACCCTATACTTGTTTCAGTCAACGATGCAATTGTAAATGACTCGCTGATTAAAATGAAAAAAAATGGAATTACTTGCAGACATAAGACTTTCTCCACTTCCGGATGCTAAAATGGTCCTTGACGAAGTTAGAGCTTTGGAGTCTTATTTTGAATTGTATTGGCATTATTCCCGCGGAGAAATGCTTTCATTTGATTTTCCTCAGAGACATCTGAATAAGTTTCCTGACAGATCTTATAAACAGTTGTTGATGACTGCAATAGCGAATCAAATGAATACAATAAACACGTATTTAGCCATTCAAAATGAATATTTGAAGAATTACTATGTGTTGTACCTGCATTATGCAAATGGAATGGATATTCCAACAGATTTTCCGGAATCGATTATAGATCAGTTTCCAAGTCGAAGTTATATCCATCAGTTGAAAGGTGCAATTACGACACTGCAACATAATATTAATAACGAAAAATCAGCAATGTAAACAAATTACCACACGCTTTTCACTGAAGCAGACACTACAACAGAAACCTAATGTTAGCTTTCACAGGAAAGCAGAGGTAGTAGCGGCCTCTGCTTTTATTTAGATTTTAGGACTAATAATTGCGTAAGAGCTTGTTTAATAGACAAGCAACCGGATAGAAGAATTTCATTCCTCTACCAAAAAAAACGGAATTCCTTATTGGTGAATTCCGTTTTTTTATTTCTTAAAATTTCATTCCTCCAAACCAACATGAACCAATGGGGAAGAGATTGGAAGGAGTCATTAAAATTCAAAATCCCCATCAGCCAAAGCTGATGGGGATTTTCCCTTACGCTATAAGTAGTAGAGTAGTTATGTGGGTTATCAGTTTATTTATCTTTAACTACTTTCCAAAGTGTCTGCCTTTTTCGGACAAACCCTTTTTACAAATTTCTGTTATTTAATTGTTTTGAGAACTAAGGGGTAACCCTCGGTTTTTAATGAAAACAACGAATGATCCATTTCAAACAGGTATTTTTATATTTCAAATTCTCATTGGATGAAGAATCAGTTGATAAGGCTTTTTACTGGATTGTTTCTGTTTGCGTTTTCATTTGGCGCTTGCAAGGAAACGTCCACTAAAATGAGTTATCATAAGGATCCTATCGAAAAATTGGATAGCACATGTAAATGGCTTTCGGAAAGAACCCATTTTCACAACGAAAAGTACTATCCCATCTTCCGGAATTATTATGCGAAACAATTAAAGAGCAAACACTTTGATAAAGCTGCAATTGCACTTGGAGAATTGACAGAGCTTGAAATGTATTTTTCGTTTTTTCAGGAAAGCACATTGGATACAATTCGCTCCTTTCAAAAGCACTATGAACAAAAGCTTCCCTGGGATAAGACCTTGTTTGTTGAATCCTACATAGGGAATTATTACGTCAATCAGGCGAACTACCGGAAGGCAATCCAATCCTTTCTGAAATTAGTTGTATACAAGCCATTTGATTATAATACCTGTACGGAGGTTGCCCATGGATATGGTGATTTGGCGTTTTGTTATTTTGCAATGGGTAAGCATGAACAAGCACTTCGATACAATGCGAAAGCACTTGCATTGTTCAATCAGACAGATAATTATACTGGTAGGGGTGGAATCTATGATAACATGGCTTTGGTAAGTCTGTATACCAAAAATTATACACAAGCGGAGGTGTATTTTGATAAAGCAATGGCGGATTATAGACGTGCAAACGATACAGGAAATGTATTGATTTCATTGCACAATAAAATCATTCTCTATCAGGAAATGAATGATCCCAAACAATATGACTTGATTGATTCGACTTATCATTTGTTTATTAAAAGCAAGATTCGGGATGAATCACTTGAAGTGGCTCTTTCTTCTTTTTATGTTGATGTATTATTGCATGAGGGTCGTAACTCGGAAGCAAAAGCAGTTCTTTTCGATATGAAGCAAAATGTGGATACCTTGAATTCAGTAGCTTCCGATGCCGATTACAATATTGCTTTAGCAAACTATCAGATTAAAGCCGGAGAAGGTATTAAGGATATCGGGTTGATTGAAAAAGCACTACATGCGGTTGAAGATCAGGAAGATTATCAAAATCAGATAGCTTTTGCTCAGGTGTTGAAAGATAATGCAGTACTGACTAAGGATTACCAAAAAGCATACATCTTTTCAGAAAAACTGAAGGATGCTGAAAATAAGATTAGTAATCAGAGAATAATTACAAAAACCATGGAGCTGAATAAGCTTCACGAAACCAAGCGCAAAGAGCAGCAAATCGCTATTCAGAAAGAAACCATTTCTAATGGGAAGACCATGATCGCTCTTATGTTTTCCTTGATTATGGGCTTGCTTTTAGTCTTGTTTATTGCCTTTTCAAGACAGAGACAGAAGAAAATCAAAACAGAAAACAAACGCGTTCAACAATATACAAAGCAATTACTCGACAAAACGGAAGAAGAGCGCAGACGCATTGCAAGTGATTTACACGACAGTGTGAGCCATGAATTATTGAATCTGAAACATTCGATAGGGGGAAATACGGCTCATTCCGGAGAAAAAATCGATTCCATTATTAAGGATATTCGAAGTATCAGTAGAAATCTGCATCCGGTGATGTTTGAGAAAGTTGGTTTATCAGCAAGTATCAACCAATTGCTGGATCGTGCGCAATCCGTGAATCAGTTAATGGTTACTTCCGATATCGTTTACTGCGGGTTTTTGTCCGTCTCAGATGAATTACAAGTTTATAGAATCATTCAGGAAGCGCTTTCCAATATCATCAAATATGCAGAAGCAGTGGCCGCAAAAATCATTATTCACGAGGGATCGGATGAGTTGATGATTCAGATCAAAGACAACGGAAAGGGATTTCATGTCGCAGAAACACTTTCTAAAAAAGATGCCTTCGGATTACATAATATTATTGAAAGAAGTAAAGCCATAGGAGGTTTTGCAAAAATTCATTCCGATAAAAACGGAACCATTATCACTATTGACTTAAAGAAAACAACATGACTATCGTAATTGCTGATGATCATCCATTTACACTTCAGGGAACTCAAAGTTTCGTGGAATCTTATGGATATCAAGTTATCGCTACCTGCGCGAACGGCGTTTCGGCACTAAACATGATTCAGCTTCGTACACCGGATATTGCCATTTTGGATATCAATATGCCGGCATTAGACGGATTGGATGTAGCTAAGAAAGTTCAGGAACTAAAACTTAAAACAAAAGTGATTCTTCTGACTATGCACAATGAAATGACCATTTACAACAAATCGAAAGAATATGGGGTTTATGGTTATATTCTGAAGGAACATGCACAAGTTGAATTGAAAAACTGTTTATCTGAAGTAGCAAAAGGAAATCAATACGCTAGTGGATCATTACTGAATGACTTGAAAAGTGTTCGGGAAACAGGAACCGGCGAATTAGACAAATTAACCTTTTCTGAAAGAAAGATTATTGAATTGATAGCTCAACAAAAAACCAGTAAGCAGATTGCTGAAATGCTTTTCCTGTCTGAAAAAACAATTGAAGGTCACCGCTCCAATATCATTGAAAAATTGGGTTTGCCGAAGGAAAAAAACATTTTACTGAAATGGGCAATGAAAAATGGCTTAGAGTAAATATCAAAAGATCCGTAATATATTTTCAAAATGAAAAAATCCCTTTTCATTTTGACTGATTTTTTTAGCTGAACATCAGTTAATCGATTTAGCAATTCTTTTTTTAGATGAATTATTTTCGTGATTCGAATGGGGCTTAAAAATGCCTATTTATCAGGAATACAATGGTTTTACTTGTTTTTTTGTAAGCAAGTCAATCCTTCAAAATTGACTTCATTCGTGATTTTCATACACGAAAATGAAACTTCATTTGGCATGGTATAGTTGTTGTCTATACGAAAACACCAAGCTGAAACAGTTCATTTAAAATTAAGGAGTATGGCACGTTTTATTTCAATCAGTTTCGTCTTAATCGTAATCAGTAATACGTTTATTTTCGCTCAAAAGTATGTGCCCGTTCCAATGAGAATGCTGGTGCAGGAAACCGTTTTGGTTGCAGCTCCATTCATTTCGTCTAAAGAACTTCCGAAAGCGGTTGATGCAGATCAATTGGCTACAGTTACAATAAACGTTTACAATAATGCGAATTCGAATTATTTGATGCTAGAGGTATTGGGAGCTTCAAAAGCAATGGAGTTTCAATTAACCAATGCTCATGGAGAAGAAATGTATTCAGGAGCGATATTGGGAACCCAATTAGTAGAAACAGAATCCTGGCCTGCAGGAACCTACTATTTTTTCTGTGGCGAAAAGCGCGAAAAGATAGATTTGACGAAGTAATTTACCAATCAGCAAAATAGAGATAAAAGAAAAGCCGGTTTGAGTATTCAAACCGGCTTTTTCAATATGCTATATTAGTTATTGAATACTGATTGCACGTTGTGAAGTTCCATTTTCAGAAACCAAACGAACAAAGTAAATTCCGGGTTGAACACTTAGATTCATATCAACCAATTTGTTTCCTTGAGTAACTGTTTGGTTTGCAATTTGTTTCCCCTGAGCATCTACAACGATGATTTGAGCATCTTCATTCAATGCATCAAAAGCGATCTGGAAAGTTCCGTTATTTGGAACAGGATAAATCTGCATAGCCATTTCACCCAATTCAGTAATTCCGGCAGTACATTCAGTAATAGTTACATTTACACTGTCCATAAGTGTACAGTTTGCATCATCAACAACAGATAGTACAACTTCTCCGGAAGTTTGAACCGCATAAGAATTGAAGTTGTTGTTTACACCATTCCATGTATATGAATTGTAACCAAAACCTCCAGGAATAATATACAATCCATCTTCAGAACAAACAGTTGTATCTGCTCCTAAATCAAGTGTGTTGAATGTAAACGTGATTTTATTCGGACAGGTATAGTTTGCTGCTGTTGAAGCTAATCTGGAAGCACTGTCTGCAATCTCGAAGTAAAACAAAGTTTCATCATCACCACCAAAAGCAGTCGTACTGCCTTCGTAGTGTCCGTAAAAACGGTGATTTGTAGGATGAGCAATAAAACTAGCCATGTCTGAGAAATCCGTTATTGCTAGGACGTTTATTGTTGTGTCAACAGTGAAATTGTAATCAACGATGAAACCATTGTCATCTCTATAGTATCCGTGACGATTCGTACCATCAAATCCGGACATACCCCAATCAGCCCAATTTTCAGAACCTTGAACCCCTAAGTTGTGCTGTCCCATTGGTGTAACCATTCCGTTTAAAATGGAGATGTGGTAAAAATCATAAGTTCCATTAGCTGTTCCAACAATCACTTCATTGTATCCGGCTAGGATAAGAGCCTGATCATCGATACCAATTGAAATCGGTTGAGATAACAGAATGATCTCATTACCAAAACTCAAATCTTCGTTCAATGAGCGCAACGCATTCATTGTGAAATAATCGTCATTATCACTGTTTGGTGTGAAAGGATAAGTAGTATTATAAAGAGTATACAATTTCAATTGTGCCAGGTCAGTAAAGATTCCGTCACGTAATGGTAAGTCAATACCATTTTGCATATCCAGATCAAATCGCCCGGTAGCATCATCTCCTACGATGTATACATAGTTTGCTGTAACGGCAATTCCTCCACGGTCATCTCCTGTAAGCTGTTCATGATCAATTACTTGATAGCCAGTTGTGTCAATGGAGTCAATTGCATAGTAAAATGGACTGGATACCGCAGCAGAAAATACTTCCGTTGGACTAATAATAATGGGATTCAAAGTAACATCTGTTCCCATTTCGATCACATTGGATAGACTCAAGTCTGTTGCATAAACGGTAGAAATATTCCCTGTATTGAAGATAGGAGTATTGTTTTCACAAGTTGCAATGGACTGATCAGCCGGGTTTTCAAGAACCATGAATGTGGTAGCTTGTTCTGTGTAACATCCGTTTGCTTCGGTGAATTGGTAAGTAACAGTATGTACACCGGAAGATAAATTGGACACATCCAATACGTTATTTGTAATTCCGCTTCCCAAAAAATCACCTCCTGCAGGTGATCCCACTAAATTAAAAGGACCTTCTGATTGACAAAAAATGCTGTCTGTAGCAAAAGCAAAATTGGCTTGTTGTACAGGAATACCTGTTGTACAATATCTGTAATCAAGTTTCGCACTCATTCTGTTGTAATTGCAATAAGGATTTACATTTCCTTGTTTTACAATTTTATAAACTACAGTTGTCCCATAAGTATTGATAGTTGCCATGGGGATTGTAATTGCAGCTGTAAATTCAGTACAATCGTAAAAATTCGTCGCTGTAAAGTTCCCTACAAGTGCCAATCCAGGACCATAAATATTGTAAGAGCTTCCTGGGTTAAAATACGCATCAACATCAATGGTTAAGACCGCATCTTCGTAGGCACCATTAGAAATACCGTTGAAGATATAAACCATCGTGTCGCTGGTGTAATTGATGTAATTGTAATTATCATTTGTTGGTGTACTTCCATAACTTGAATAAGTTTGGGAATAACTATTGAATGTGGAAAGCATAGCTGTGAGCATGCTTAAGATTAAGTAATTTTTTTCATATATAGATTTTGGGTAAAACTAGGTCTTTTGCAGGTCGAAATATTCCCGGGTAAGTAGAACAGGGGGTAACCCTATGGTACGGGAAGAGGCATAAATAGTGACTTTCAGGCTCTGAAGGTCTAACTTGTTTTATAGAGGTGTTTGAATATCAGCAGATTGGTTCCGTTAATAGTTAAAATTCACCCGAATCCAACGAATAACAGGGGTTTCCCCTGTATCGGCAATTGAGTAGTACATTCAACGGCATGTAAAAGCTCCGCTAAACTCAGTTTTTTTGTGAATGGAAAACAAAACATTCCCATTACCGACTAAAAAGTACCGTTCACCGAATTTTTGCAATTTACCGCTCAACGAGTCGTCAGAATGCCTAATTTTAAGAGTCTTTTTTGAATGAAAAGACAGACTAATCTGTTTTAAGATTCATGGAACAACAAACCATTATCAAGGTTCAGAATTTATCCAAAAAATTTGGTTCCTTCGAAGCAGTTAAGGACGTTTCTTTTACTGTGAATAAAGGCGATGTATTTGGTTTTTTAGGACCAAACGGAGCTGGAAAAAGTACAACAATCCGCTGTTTATTATCACTCATTAGTCCGGATAGCGGAACTATTGAGTTGTTTGATAAGTCTTTGCAGAAAAATCGCTCTCAGATCCTTGCAAATATTGGAAGTATCATCGAAAAGCCCGATTTCTACAAATATTTATCAGCACAAAAGAATTTGGAAATTTTCGCACGGATTTCCGGAGCAACCGTTTCTAAGAAAGAAATTCTGGAAATGCTTGATTTTGTTGGATTGGGCGATCGTGCAAAGCACAAAGTGAAAGGATTTTCTCATGGAATGAAACAGCGTTTGGGAATTGCACAAACCTTACTCCATAAACCCGAGCTGATCATTTTGGATGAACCCACAACCGGTTTGGATCCGCAGGGAATCATAGAAATACGGAATCTGATTCTGCGTCTGAAGAATGAACAGAACAAGACTATTCTTTTATCTTCCCATCAATTATCTGAAATTGAATTAATTGCCAATCGAATGGTAATTATTAATCAGGGACGATCTCTGGTAGAAGGCTCTGTAGAAGAACTCCTCAATAGTGAGGAAACAGTGGTCCGCATTGAAATTGATTCTGTGGAAGCAGCCATTCAGTTTATTCAATCGAAATTCAATCCGCAGGAAATAAGCCAAATCTCCTCCAAAGAACTGGAAGTACTTATTTCAAAAAAACGGGTTCCTGATTTGACAAAAGAATTGGTGTTGGCCGGTTTTACAATTCATGCAATCGAACCGAAGCGCAAACTAGAAGATTATTTCATTAAAACCATTCAGTCCTGATGCTTTTCAAAAATACATACAACGAGTTCATCAAGATCGTATCAAAACCTCGCAGTTATTTAGGATTGGGAGCGTTAACCTTGTTGATCGGGATTATCATCTTTGCTATGAAAGCAGATGGAGAATCCATGGTTTCTTTTGTAACGGCTTCTTTTGAGCAAACACTTTCCTTCAACGGGAAATTGGTAAATGGAAACCTGATTGCTTTTATCATTTTGCAAATGCTGGTGGTTCACATTCCTCTATTGATAGCATTAGTAACAGGCGATTTAATCTCGGGAGAAGCAGCAATGGGAACTATCCGGATGCTGGCAAGTAAACCCATTTCACGGACGCAGATTGTACTTTCAAAATTCATTGCCGGAGCTATCTATACATTGGTAATCACGCTTTGGTTAGGAATTTTGTCCTTATTGGTCTCACATGTGGTCTTTGGAACAGGAGATTTGATGGTTCTAAACAGCGATGGACTGGTGATTTTACCTGAAGCAGATATTTTGTGGCGATTCGGGCTCGCTTTCTGTGTGGCATTTTTATCCTTGCTAACTGTGGCAACACTTTCCATTTGTTTGTCGGCCTTCGCTGAGAACTCCATCGGACCAATCGTAGCAACGATGGCAATCATTATTATTTTCACCATTATCGGAAGTTTGGATGTGAGCGTTTTTGATTCCATCAAACCGTATTTGTTTACAACTCATATGGCATCCTGGCGTAGTTTCTTTGAGAACCCGGTTCCGTTTGGTGAGATCATGAATTCCATTGTCATCCTGTTGACTCACATTGTTTTATTAGTCGGAATAACCTTATTTAAGTTTAATAGAAAAGACATCACATCCTAATGAAAAAAGCAATTTTATTTGGGCTCTTATTAGCAGCGTTTGGTGCGTTTGGACAAGAACCGGAAAAAGTCATTGATAAGATCAACGCCAAGTTGGCAACTGTTAAAGATTACACGGTAAATGCACATATTGATGCAGATATCCCGATGATCAAGATCATGCCGTCAAAAGCAAAGATCTATTTCAAACAAAAAGACAAGGTAAAAATTGAATCCAAAGGAATTACCATTTTGCCCAAGCAAGGTTTTACGGAACTGAACACTTTTTTGTCTGATAAATCCAAATACACAGCCATTTTCGGAGACTCTCTGAAAATTCGTGATGTGGATACCCGTTTGATCAATATCATCCCTAATTCCAGTTCCGGAGAAATTGTATTGGCAAAGATCTGGGTAGATCAAAAAAACGCTGTAATCATGCGTTCTCAGGTAACCACTCAAACCAACGGAACGGTTAAAACGGATTTCAAATATGGGTCACAACTGAGCTACGGTTTACCAAGTGAATTGAAATTTGAAATTGATGTCAAGAAGTTCAAAATGCCCAAGAGCGTAGCCGCAGATATCAATAAAACGTCGACGGATAAAAAGAAGACGAAGTCTAAACCCAGAACAAAAGGAAATATCACCATTACCTTGAGTGATTATGATGTCAACAGTGGATTGAGCGATAGTATTTTTAAGGAAAAAAAGAAGAATCAGCAATAGCTGATAAAGATTTAGCATAGTTCCATAAGGAACGTTATGCGATGGAAGGGAGTCTAAATAGTATTCAATCAGATATTTATAGCAAAAGTTCAATCGAAAGGTTGGACTTTTTTTTGGTGTTTTGTCTGAGTAAAACTTATTTATCGTAATATTGCAATATAGTATTATTGCGATAGATATGGGAGCAACGAAAACAGATCATTTTTCAGAGGAACAAAACAGACTGGCTAATAGGATGAAAGCATTGGGACATCCGGCGCGTATTGCTATAATGGAATACTTAATACAAGTGGACACCTGCATTTGTGGAGATATTGTGAATGTGCTGCCACTAGCTCAACCTACCGTTTCTCAGCATTTAAAAGAGTTGAAAAATGCGGGTTTAATCAAAGGAAGTATTGAAGGAACGGCTATTTGCTACTGTGTTGACAAAGATGCAATTGCAGAATTGCAGCGCTACTTAGCTAATGCCAATCTTCAACTGGAAAACAAAGAAAAACAGTGTTGTTAAATTAAAAATTTCGATCTAAAAAGAAAATTATGAAACTTTCAGAAATCAAAGCCATTTTGCCAACGCTCGACAATGTAGCGTTTCAAACTCCGGACGGAAAATTTGTTCCGGAACATTTCCATGTTACAGAAGTGGGAAGCATTCAAAAACACTTCATTGATTGCGGTGGCACCATTCGTAAAGAACAAGTAGTCAATTTCCAATTGTGGAATGCCAACGATTTTGAACACCGTCTAAAACCGGCAAAACTATTGAATATCATTAAACTTTCAGAAGAAAAGCTAGGAATAGAAGATAATGAAATTGAGGTGGAATATCAGAGTGAAACCATTGGGAAATATGATCTGGGGTTCAACGGAACTCATTTTATACTAATCCCTAAAACAACGGCTTGTTTGGCGTCTGATGCTTGCGGTATTCCTTCAGAAAAGGCAAAAATACAATTGACTGAACTGGGCGGAGCAAGTGAAAATTCATGTGCTCCCGGGAGTGGTTGCTGTAATTAAGTGTAAATGTTCTTCGATAACACGAATGAAAATAGGATGGTACTTGGTCAGCAAGAGTTGGCCAGGTACTTTTCATTGTTTTCGCATTTTACACGTCTTAAAACATTAGAAGAGGTAGCAAAAGCAGGTGATGATGAATTGAATCAGATTGTAGAGGTTAATGGTTTGCATGATGGAACGGTAAGAAGTAATTTGTTGCTTCTCAAAAAATACCATTTCATTACTGGTCAGCTAAGGTCAAATCAAAATCTTCATTACAAAATCAACTATGAACAAGTTGACCGATTCAAAAAGCAATTCGATGCGTATTTTGAATTACTCAATCAGAGTCGATTCCCAAAGAAAGAAAAACAGCGATTTCCAATGAATACAAAGATCAAAAACTACGTGGACGAATTAGTCAATCAATTCGATACTATTCCAAACGAGCGTAAAGAGATTTTGGAAAGAATCTCCAATTACATCCGTTCAAAACAAGATCAGAATAAACCCGTTAATTTGGTTTACATCTGTACCCACAATTCCCGTAGAAGTCATCTAGGACAAATTTGGGCAAAAGTAGCTTCTGATTACTACGAAACTAAAGAGGTGAATACTTTCTCAGGAGGAACGGAAGCAACGGCCTTTAACATCAATGCGATTAGCGCATTGCAACGGGTTGGGTTCAATATTCAGAAAACTACGGATTCAGAAAATCCGATTTACCACGTTTATCACAACGATGGAGATGAACCGAGTGTTTGCTTCTCAAAAGTCTACGACAATTCACACAATCCAGATTCAGAATTCGCTGCAATTATGACATGCAGCGATGCAGAGGAAAATTGCCCATTCATTCCGGGAGTTGAACTTAGGGTTGGGACAACTTATGATGATCCCAAAGAATTTGATAATACGCCACTTCAGGATCAAAAATACGATGAACGTTCTCATCAAATTGCATTGGAAACACTTTACGCCTTTTCATTAGTCCGCTAATCTTCAGTTATGTCAGTAAATAATTGTGCTCCTGCAAGTGAGCGAAAAAAATTGAGTTTTTTAGATCGGTTCTTAACCCTTTGGATCTTTTTAGCCATGGGAATCGGAATTTCAATCGGTTATTTGATTCCCTCCAGCGGGAAGTTTATCAATTCCTTTTCCAGTGGAACAACCAATGTGCCTTTGGCTATCGGACTCATATTAATGATGATTCCACCATTGACAAAAGTACAATTCTCTAAAATTCCAAAAGTACTGGCGAAACCGAAATTACTACTGGTGTCGTTTTTCATTACCTGGATTGTAGGGCCGTTTTTAATGTTCAGTTTGGCAGTATTGTTTTTGAAAGATTATCCGGAATACATGACAGGTCTCATAATCATTGGTTTAGCTCCTTGTATTGCCATGGTGATTGTTTGGAACGAATTGGCTGAAGGGAACCGGGAGTTGGTTGCAGGATTGGTTGGAGTCAACAGTTTGCTGCAAGTCTTTTTCTTCGGTTTATATGCTTATTTCTACTTGGAAATTGTTTTACCTCTATTCGGGATTGATGCATTGAAAATTGATATTACCATTGTTGAAATTGCCAAAACAGTGGGCGTTTATCTGGGGATTCCTTTTTTGATAGCAATCATTAGTCGCTTTGCATTGATTCGTTTAAAAGGCGAAGAGTGGTTCAAAAACAAATACTTGCCATTTATTTCTCCGATCACGTTAATTGCTTTATTATTTACCATTGTGGTGATGTTTAGTTTGAAAGGTGAAATGATCGTTCGCATACCTTTGGACGTGATTCGTGTGGCAATTCCATTAGTGATTTTCTTTGCCGTTATGTTCTTTTTGATGTTTTTGACCGGGAAATGGGCAGGTGCTGATTATTCGGATAATGTCGCGTTATCGTTTACGGCATCGGGTAACAATTTTGAATTGGCAATAGCTGTAGCCATTGGTGTTTTTGGGATTAATTCAGGAGAAGCTTTTGCCGGAGTGATCGGTCCGCTGGTGGAAGTCCCGGCCTTGATAATCATGGTGCGAATTGCATTTTGGTTAAAGAAAAAGTACTATACCAACAAAGCCTAATTTATGAAAGCGAAAAGAACAATTTGGACAACTATTACAGGCGGATTAACTTCATCTGCTCCAATTTTATTAGCATGTTGCAAAAGTGGTGCATGCGTGGGAGTTTGCGCTAGTCCGGTAGCGTCATTATTTGGTGTTTCTTCTTCTGCAATTGCTAATTCCCCCATTATAAATGCACTCGAGCCCTTATTAATCGCAATTAGTGCTGTATCGTTCACCATATCCTACTATTCACTTTATATAATCCCTAAGCTTAATTGCAAGACAGGAAATTCATGTGATTGTGCTCCTGACGATAAGGAAAAGCGTAAAGTGAAACTATCAAAAGCAATTTTTTGGATTGGTTTGGTTCTTAGTTTAAGTTTCCTAAGCTATTTTGAATATTCAAAATACAATGCAGCTGTAACAAAACAAACAGAATGTTCTACAGTAGAGCCTGAGTCTTGTTCAAGTTCCGGTGAATGCACCGACAGCGGTTGTGAATAATTAATTTGAGACGAACAGATTTTCCTGAATCTGATTTCAATAAGTGCCAAATAGTAACGATTTGCTTAAACTTGAGTTCTGATTGGAAATAGAAACATGAAATTAAGAGCTATAATAGTAGCAGTTCTGGTGATTATCAGCTCAAGTGTATTCACACAAACCACACAAGCTGATTTCAGTTTTCCGGAACCTGTCAAAAATGGAACAGCTTTATCACTTTGGTCGACTCAATACTACATTCATGAGTTTCAATCCGGAGGAGCGATTCCCATTGTTTATGCAAATGGAAATCCATCCGGGTTGTATGCGGATACATGTGATTTTTGCTCCGCTTCCTTGGAAGGAACAGCTTATGTCAGAGATTCATTAGGAAATGTGACCGTTATTAATTTTGCGCGAACGAGCGACAGCTCTTTTGTGGATTGCAGAGCATGTAAAAAGTATGCTTCCAGTAAATTGAAGGTAGAAAGTTGGGGAAAGACACTTTGGACCAAATCAGCTGGGTTTGGAGACGGAGTAAAGAATTACCGTTTGATTCCATTCCGAACAATAGCAGTGGATAAAGAAGTTATTCCTTATGGAACAGTAGTTTATATTCCCAAAGTAAAAGGAAAGACCATCGAATTACCTAATGGAGAACAAGTGACTCACGATGGTTATTTCTTTGCCGGTGATACCGGGGGAGCGATCAAAAAGAATCACATTGACGTGTTCACAGGAATTTATTCCGGAAATCCATTTCCCGAGGTCGTTAAATCCAATGAAAACAAGACTTTCGATGCTGTAATTGTAACGGATGCAAGCATCATCAATTCATTGACGGAATTACACTCAAAATAGAATCTTAAACTAATTCGGTATTCGGAATTAATAAGTTATTCCGTCGCAATTTTCAACAACGCTTCTTTCAAATCAATCCGGTTTGTATCATAGAATAGAACACCCAGCTCTGAATAGGTTTTTTCCATGGATTTCGCGTTCTTTTTACTCAATGGTTTACCCAAGTAAACGAAACAGATTCCGATTTCATTTGCTTTCAAGTCGGAAATAAGTGTTTTTGTTTCATCACTTAAAGGAAATTCTCCGTCTGTTAGAAGTAGTATCGAATTCACTCCTTTCTCCAATTTGTCTGAGATGAGAAGCTCTTTGACCGTCTCAAATCCCCGCTGAATATTCGTTTGACCAAAAGCATGAATGTGTTCGATCTTTTCCTCAATGTGCTTCTTTTGGTTACAAGGAACAGAATGAAGCAATACATCTGATTTTCCTGAAAAAGTAACAATTGAAATACGGTCAACTTCGCGCTGAATCTTCACCAAATTCGTTGCATTTTCCTTCAAATGAGCCAATTTACCGGATTCGTTCATGGAAGAAGATGCATCCAGTAAATAGATTAAATGATGAGGTAGAGCCTGGTGGATTAAAATCGCTTCCCGGCTTAAATTCAGAACCGCTGAATCTGCTGCAGCTTCTGGCTTACTCAATTCTTCCGAATATTCAAACTTGTAAAGCAGTTTGGGAGCCATTAGTAATACATTCTGGTTCGTGTCAATCTCAGAAGGAGAGAGGCAGCAAGAAGAAGTTTCCCGATAAGTCAATCCGTCTGCGATTTCGATGTAATCATTATAATCTTCCACAATGGCATTGTAACTTCGTACAAAATCATTGTAAGCCTGCTGGCTTTTCTTTACAAATGACTCGGAAGGAAATTTGGAGGATGCAAACCAATAGATCCGGCTTTGCATAGAAGTGTAAAAAGTACGGTAGCGAGTATGAAGCCAGAATCCACTTCGTAAAGTCCCGTATCCACGAGTTTTATAGAGATAAAGCGAATCATTCTTCAAACCTTCTGCATTCAATAATCTGATTTGAGTATCGTATTTTCCATTATTAGATAAGTTTTCCTGATACAGATCTTTCTCCCAGTTGGTCAACAAATTCATCGTCAGATTCAATTCCTGCAATCCCTGCTGCAATTCTTTGTGCGTTTGAAAAGGAGGATAATGAAAATTGCAGTATTCAACCAAAACACTGTCCAGCTCTTTCGACTGAATGTAGCATGCTTTGAACCACTGATTATGATCTTTTAAGATTCTTTTTGCATGTTGAAACTGGCTGTCGGCTCTGAATTCCTTATCTGAAACATAGTTGTTCAATTCCGTGTGAATGGCGTATAAACTGTCTGTTGAAGCAAGATATTTGTTCAAAAAAGGAGCAAATGAAGCGTATTCATTCTTTGGTTTTGATAAGATATTTAAAACAAGCTCTTTTGCTTCCAGCCACGGAAGATAATCCGATTGATAGGCCGGAATTTGATTTTCAGCATTCGGCGTAATTTCCCGGAATCGGAAACTGCTTTCAATTCCGGTATAGGATAAAAGTCCGCTATGCTGGGTCTTACTACAATAAAAATAATTTTCATTGATCTTTTCAGAACTTCTATTTAGTGCTTTCTGCAATTGTATGGCATCAAAATACCAATCCTGATTGCAGTGGCTAAAAGCATTCATTAATTCCACCACGTGATTTAATTCGCGCATCTTTGGGTTTCTTCCCTGAGAAAGAACCAAATGGGAATGAAATAAAACTGTAAGCAGAATGAAAATCTTCATTTGAAATGAAATTGAATGCTAAGTTACGACATCTTCGTTCTGAAAATTTAACAATCCAAAATAGCTTTACCACATTTACGGTATTGACGAAGCAAGTTCCTGTTCGTACATTTGTTTTTAGTTGATTATCACAATGCACAACCGAAATGAAGGACGAACAAAAAACGAAATTGGGAACTAATTTGACAGACCGTTTGTTGGAAGAACGGCTGAACAATATGCCCGTTTTCGATTCTTCAGAAAATGCTTTGAATCAGCTGGTAAATTTAGCCAAAGAAGGTTTTACCGATTTCCCCAAAGAATTGATTCATGAGGTAGCAATCCAAGATTTGTTGCAGGCACTTAAAAAATCGCATGGGAATTATTTGAATATCAAACTTCCTGAAATAGAGCAATCAATCTACAGTTTATACAGCAAACAAACCAATTCGGATAATGTGTTGCTGATGCTGTGTGGTTTCTTTATTTCTTACCAGAAGAAGTTGATGGCACATATTCAGTACGAAGAAGTTTTCTTGTTCCCTTACATCGAATCATTATTGGAATTTCAGAAATCCGGAACACCTATCGATCGTGAGCGTTTTGGCAATTTCACCCTGAAACAGTTCTTCGAAAACCATTCGAATCTGGAAGAAGATCTTAACGAAGTACGAAGTAAGATCACAGAGAATATCGAAGGATTGAAGACACCTTTGGCCTTTCGTATTTTCATGACGCAATTGGAACACTTTGAAAAAGATCTGGCAATCCATGCTGTTTTAGAGGATGATGTATTGTTGCCTCGTTTGGTGGAGTTAGAGATTCATTTACTGGGATAAAAGACTTAAAGACTATAGACAAAAGACTTCAGATAGGATTTGGTCTAAAGTCTCCTGTCTTTCATCTTAAGTCTTCCTTGGCTTTCTAATTTTCACCTTTGAATTTCTTTGGCTTAATATTTGTCTTTTCGTAACTTCAACAAAAAAAAATAAAAATGAAACTCACATTCCTTGCTATAATAGCTCTTATCAGTACGTGTACATTTGGTCAAATCACCTTTGAGCACGGAACTTTGGAAGAAGCATTGGCTAAAGCTAAAGCAGCTAAAAAACCGTTATTTGTAGATGTATATGCAACTTGGTGCGGACCTTGTAAACAAATGGCTGCAACTTCGTTTATTGATCCGGAAGTAACTGCTTATTACAACGATCATTTTATTTCTTTGAAATTGGATGGTGAAAAGAATGATGGACCAAGCGTGATGCAGAAGTATGCAATTGGTGCTTATCCAACTTTGTTGTATTTCAATGCAAACGGAGACTTGATTGGAAAAGTAGTTGGGGCTTTACAACCGAAACAATTGCTTGCAAAAGGAAAAGAGATTGTAAATCCGGAAGGAAATCCTGTTTTTGCAGCGAATAAAACGTATTTAAAGTCTAAAAAGAAACGGGAAGATCTGAAAACTTATGTGAAAGTGTTGGCAGAAAATGAGAACGATTCATTGAGTAAATATGCCACAGAGTACTATCAGAAATATCCGAATTTGGATTTGAAAGACCCGGTTGAACTTCAGGTATTTAAAAGTGCAGTTCACGATTATAAATCACCTTTGAGCAAAGAATTTCTGAACAATGATGAAAATGTAAAAGATCAGGATGCTTATCTTGGAAAAATCAACGACTATTTCATGACAACTTATCAGGAAGCAAAAATTGCTAATAATTTTGAGATCATGCAGACCATGGTTACTGAGATTTATCCTTATTTACAAAAGTGCAATGTTCCGGATCTTCCTTCTCAGGCAGATTATCTGGAATACGCGAAAAGCCAGTTTGTAAAGTAATTAACTGTTTAATAGTGCGATTTATGTAATAATCTGATGACTTTGTGTAATGATAATTACTTGTTAAAGTCAGATCTTTGTTACAGTCAAAAAGTTTTAGATATGAAACACCATCAGCTACTATTAATATGACTAATAGTAACTGTTAGGTTCTATCTAGAGAAAGGCGTTCGTCATTTGACGAACGCTTTTTTATTTTCCTGATATCCGATCAATCAGTATTCAAATGATACTCTTTTAACCTATTGAACCTTTTTTAGATTCTGTAAAATATGCAACAATTAGTGAAAAACGTGTAAGAATTTTAATAGCTCTGAACTGCATATTTGTAATAGGTGAAAACAAATTCACTTTTTAATCTAGATAGTCATGAAAAAAATATTAATCCGCTTGGGGTTATCAGTTTTGGTAGTCATTCTCGCAAGTTGTACTGAAACAAAATCAGAAAGGGTAGACAAGGCCGCAGATGGAGTTCAGGACGCGAAAGAAGATTTGAATCAGGCACAGCAAGAATATGAAGAAGAAGTAGCTGAGTATCGACGATCAGTGCAAACAGATATCGATAACAACAAGCTTGAAATAGAAAAGCTGAGAGCCGAAAAAATCAATGCAAGAGCAGAAGCTATTCGCGAAAGAAACGAACGAATAGATGAACTTAAAAGACGCAATGATGAAATGGAAGCTCGAATGAGAGAATCAAAAAATACGCGCAAAGAAAACTGGCAAGAATTTAAAAGAGAGTTCAATAACGACATGGACGAACTCGGAAAAGCTTTTAAAGATCTTGGAAAGAACAACGTGAAATAATACAAATAAACAGTTGATAAGTTAAAATTGGTTTGGTTAGATAGGAGTCTTCCTCGGCGGACTCCTTTTTTTCAAAGGAATAAAAAAATCAATTGTGAAACTAACAAACAATGTCCTGATGAACAAAAGAAGACAGGATGAATATTTACCATTAAAACAAACGGTCATGAGAGCAATATTGAGCACCATAGCAATTATCGTAGTAATCGGGTGGGCCATCGGGTACTTTGGTTACCACACAGGAGGTTTATTTCATTTGATATTAGTAATTGCGCTAATAGCAATTGTTTTGCAATTAATTCCTGGTAGGAGAGATTAAGATAATAACCATACTTTGGAAAGATCATTTGGCATTATTTCTTGTTGAATGGTCTTTTTTTTGTTTAAACGGTAAATGGCTCAAATGTGAAATAATTATAAAACATAACAGTAAAGCTTTGATACACCATTAATTCGCTTTATCTTACATTCAATTCACACACCTTACAAAGTTTATAGCGAACTAAAATTCAAAAAAATACCTGAAATTCACTGATGCCTGAATAACTCAATAGACAGAATTAGTTTTTAATTTAAAAATTAAGCGACATGAAGTTATTTATAAAATACATGGTAAGTCTTCGTTGTAAGATAATCGTGAAAGAGGAGCTGGCAAGTCTAGGTTTGCGTCCCTCCAAAGTAGATTTGGGAGTAGTAGAAATCAGGGAAAATATTTCAGAAGAGATTCGTGAAAAAATCAGAGTCAATTTGTCTCAATGCGGACTGGAACTTTTGGATGATCACACAAGTATTCTGATTGAACAGATTAAAGGAGTTGTAATTGAAATGATTCATTATTCGGACGAAACTCCTAAAGTGAATTATTCAGATTACATCAGTGAAAAACTAAATTACGATTATACGTATCTCTCCAATGTGTTTTCCAAAGTAAAAGGAATCACGATTCAGCAATTCATCATCATGAATAAAATTGAACGGGTGAAAGAGCTTCTAATGTATGACGAAATGAATCTGACAGAGATTTCATACTTGCTCAATTACAGCAGTGTGGCACATTTGTCCAATCAGTTCAAGAAAATAACAGGGCTTTCGCCTTCGTTCTTCAAACAAACAATACACGAGAGAAGCAGTTTAGAGACTTTCTAAGCTGCTTCTCCTTAAATAGAATGGGAATAATTGATTCCAGATTTAAAACCACCTCAATTTTTGAATTCACTGATCGTCTTCATCCAAATTAGAGTGATCATCACCACCTAAACTGTAATAATTGTTTTCCTCGTCTTCGTTTCCTGTTTCTTCCTGATCATCATCCAATTCAGAGCCGGGTACATCCAGATTTTTATCCAGAGAAGGTTTATTCGAAGATTTCTCTTTAGTGATATCTTCCGGATCCAAATCTTTTTCTTCCTTGTCCGTCTGATAAATATCTTCACTTTCAGGATAAATAGGATATCCCGGGAATTTTTCTTCCGGATTTGATCCTGGTTTTCTTTGCTTGTCCTTACTCATAGTATTTGTTTTTAAATAATCGATTCGTAGAAAGGTACCGAATATTCAAACAGAAAATACTATAGGAACTGCTTCATTTGTTATATGATTCACAGGTTGAAAGTTGCCTTCGCTCCGCTGCGCCTATGCTCTAGCTCTTGCGCAAGCATTCAGTCACCTTTTCTGATAGAATTCCTAAGGACACTAAGCGTAGTCGAAGTGTGATTTATTTCACTCCCATCAATCGCTTAATCCACTTGATTTTCCCTTCAGAATAGGGTGAATACTTGAGTTTGGTTTCAAACCAGGTCGCTTTCTCTAAAATGCTTTTGTAATGAGAAAAAGTTCTGAAACCCGCTTCCCCGTGGTAAGAACCCATTCCACTTTGTCCGACACCACCAAAGGGTAAACGGCTGTTGGATATGTGCATGATTGCTTCATTGACAGCGCCACCTCCGAATGAAAGTTCGTGAAGGAGTTTGTTTTTGAGCGAAGAATCGTTTGTGAAAACATAGCAAGATAAAGGCTTTTCGCGTTTTTTGATTTCGGAAATTGCTTCATCCAACGAATCATACGTTAATACCGGAAGGATCGGACCAAAGATCTCTTCTTGCATGATTGAGTCATCAAAAGTGACGTTGTGCATCAAAGTCGGCTGAATAATTCGTTTCTTTTCCAGAATTTCGCCACCTGAATAGACCTTTTTTGGGTCAATTAGCCGTTTTAAGCGCTCGAGATTCCGGTCGTTGATGATCTGAATGTAATTCCCGTTTTCAATGGAGTAAGAAGTTTGCTCTATTTCTTCTTTTGCTAATCTCAAAAACTCGTCTTTCATGGATTTGGGAAGAAGCACGTAATCCGGAGCAATGCAAGTCTGACCCGAATTCAAGAATTTAGCCCAGATCAGACGTTTGATTCCCATTTTGAGCTTGGCTCCTTCTGTAAAGATTGCCGGACTTTTCCCTCCCAATTCCAAGGTAACAGGGGTAAGGTGTTTCGCAGCGGCTTGGTATACAATCCTACCAACGTTGGAACTTCCGGTAAAGAAGATCTTATCAAAACGCTCTTCCAAAAGAGCTGTTGTCTCGTCAATTCCGCCTTCTACAACCTGAAAAAAAGCCGGATCAAACGAATTATTGATCAATTCTGCCAGTATCTTGCTTGTATTCGAAGGTAATTCACTTGGTTTCAGGATTACCGTATTTCCGGCAGCAATTGCAGCAATGGCCGGAGCTAAAGACAATTGATAGGGATAATTCCACGCACCAATGATCAAAGAAACACCCAATGGTTCGGGAATAATATAGCTTTTGGCTGGAAAGTTGACCCAGTTAGTTCGTACGCGTTTCCGTTTTGCCCACTTTTTCAATTTAGAGCAAGCTTCATCGATGTCTAGAAAAACCAACCCGAATTCATTTGTAAACGTCTCGAAAGGAGATTTACCAAAATCAGTATAAATGGCCTCGTTCAAACGATTCTGGTTCGATAATAACAGCGTTTTCAATCGCTGTAACTGCTCGATTCGATAATTCAGATCCTTCGTTTGGTTGGAATTAAAAAAGAGTCGTTGTTTCTCCAGAATTTCTTTCATGACTTTAAGTTAGTGGAAAATGATTAAATCCAATTTATTTTCAGTCACATCATTTCATAATTACTTAGTATCCGACTCAAATAATTCCGCCTGTTGATGGAAGAACGGATCTTTGGTGATCTTGTACAATTGAAAAAGCTGTCCAACAACGATATCATGGTATTGAATAATTTTTAGCTGATCTACCTGGCAGTAATAACTTGCTTCGTTTTTATTTCGGTACTTGTGAAGGTTATGTTTCACAGTTGTTAAGCTAGCTTGCAGGATTTTTTTTGCTTCCTGATTTTTTGTGATGCGATAATAATCGTAAACCCCATAAATTCCAAAGATCATTCCATTTAAGGTGAAGCAGGGTTTTTCGGAAGGATACTCTTCAATCCATAAATACTTATTCTGATCAACACACATCACCCAAGGGGAATACTGTTTGCCTTTCAAAAGCGTAAGAGAGTGAAAAATCTCGTTGCAAATGAGCAGGTATTTTTTCGTGTGTGTAATCTCATACAAACGCGCAAATACAGAAAGAATTTGTCCTTGTGCCATACCTGAATACCACGGCGCATAGTGATAATGGAAATGATTCGGATGATTTTGGTAATCGATAGAATAGGGGAAAAACCGGGCATGATATTTCATGTGGGATAAGGAGATCAATTTCTCAGAGATTATTTCTATCTGCTTTAAGACTGCGCTGTCGGAAGTTGTTTGAAAAACGTCAATTAATCGCAGCGTATACTGTGCAATGTATACCGGATGATAAATGTGTTCGTCGTTCAGATTCACAAGCGGAACAGAATCCCGGTCATAGTATTCATTTCTCCCGTATTCTTTTTGATATTCAACATAAGGTAAGTCTGAATGATTTAAAAGTTGAATATCAAAGGAGTCGATTTGATAGCTTGTTTGATTGCAGGAATCGTTAGTGCTAATTGAAATGGTTTTTACCCAGTATTTGATTTCCTACTTGAAAGCAAAGGCTGCAATTCCAAGTATTCCTGCAATAAGTATGAATTTAATTTTTTTAGGTGCTTTTTTGATTCGTTGCAGCATATTTACTTGCAAAATTTTAGGTTGAAAAAGGTGATTTATTTGAAAGTCAAAAGTAACTGTTCCAAATCAAATAGACGGCAGTATAGAAAAAAGATAAAGGCAGGTTTTCATAAAGTTCTATTTTGATTTAAAACGAATATTGATAATTAGGTTAACGCTTTTTATTATCCGGATTTCTACTGGTATGAAAAATGGCATCAACATATAGAATATCACTTGTCACTTCATAAAGGATTATAAACGGGAAGTTTTTCAACGGATATTGTCTGTGATTGTCAAATAGTTCAAATCCGTTTGGTGATTTTTGAATGCTTTTGAAAGCGTGGTCAAGTACTTTTATGAATTGATCACCAAGGCCTGTTGATTGTTCTTCGTACCATAAATATGCTTCATTTATTTCGTGAGCAGCAATTTCATTAATTCGAAGAGTCAACTTCTTTTTCATTTATTGCCAAGTGAAGCTTTTATCTCATTCCAAGTGTAAGTTTTTGATTTTCCGGTCATTCTGTTTTCCCTTCTTTCATTCAGAATTTGGCGGTGTTCATCTGTAAGAACAAAATCCGAATCCTCCTCCTTCACGAAATCAAGTGTTAGCAAATATGCTATCAATGCTTTACCCTTACTAGTTGAATCATCTATTTGAACTGTTCTCATTTCTTAAAAACTTGTCTAACAAATATACAAATATCGAATAGATCAACCTAATTTGGAAAGGGTGAAAACTTACTCAACTCTTATTATCACTTATAGTTGAATTATTCTCAATGATACGCAATAGATCGCTCTACGATGTAATACTTTTCGTTGCAGTTGATCGTTTTTTTTACCCAATTTCCCTGAAGATCGTACTGATAAGTACAGGTTTCCAGCACATCGACTTCTCCGTCCGGATCCATTTCAACGGATTTGATTACATTTCCTTTGTCATAGGTGTCATCAATTGATCCGTCCGGTTTTCCGTTCTCATAGTCTACCCAGCGTTCCAGTAACTTCACCTTGTCTTTGTAGGTGTAAAAAGTCGTTTCTATCATTCCTTCTTTGCTGTTCTTCCATTCTTCTTTGATCAGCAACAGGTTTTCGTTGTATTTGTATAGGTGAGTTTCCACAAAATCGCCCGATTTTAGTTCGCTATAGATTAGATTTCGGGATGAATCGTACTGAAAAGTTTCAATGAATACTCCGGATTCCTCTCCAAATTCTTCCTTTTTCACTAATAAATTTAGAGAATCGTAGTAATAGAGGTAATCAGTAATGACCTGCGATTTGGAATTCGCTGCATCCCGGTTTTCTTTTTGGGAAGAAACAACCCGGTTTAATGAGTCATAAATGAAACGGTGAGTAAAGAGAAGCCTGTTGACTTCACTGATCCGGTTCAGACTATCATACTTAATGGAATAGATTACTTCTTTTTTTGAAGGCAGTATTTTATGTTCCAAAACTAAATTACCCAAGGTGTCAAAGAAGCATTCCGAATCATTTTCAAACTCGTATTGCCATCCTTTGGTAGTCTTTGTAATTCCGGAGTTTCCTTTTTTGGCGTTGTAAGAAATTTCCCGTACACTTTTTACTTTGCCTGAAAGTCCCAGCGTATTTAGGTTTTCAGCCAGTACAATATCAGTTTGGGAATAAATCCTATTGCTTGCCATGCTGAAAAACAAGAACGGGAGAATGATTTTAGACATAAACTGATTTTTAGCTTTCGTGTTGGCTTTACTCATTTATTCAATGCGTCTTCTCATTCACCTCATGAATCTCATGCTTGATGTCCCGCAATTCATCCAATACAGAGTCTTGCGTTTGAGCCGGTTTCTTAACTGCTTCATCAAAAAACTCGTTGACCACATCATTCAAGTTGAGCTCTTCAACGGCTTTTCCATTAATCTTATCCTTGCTGGTTAAATCCGCTTTTGACTTTCCGGGTACTACGTACAATGCATTACTGAATATTCCGTCTTTACCGATTATAAATTTTGAATCGCGGGGCAAATGATCCACTTTATCTAAGTGAATATAAACGTCCATCTTATAATCGTTATTGAATTCAATGTTGGTTACTTTACCCACATTTTGCTTTTTGATAATCACATCGTCACCTTCATTGAGCCCGTTGATATCCTCAAACGTAATCACCAAATCCTTTTTGGGATCGCTGCAGGAGAAAAGAGTTATAACTAGAGAAGATAGTAAGATAATTTGTTTCATGTTCAATTGGATTCAGCGATAAAGATAAGTCAATTATGAATGAGATTGGTCAATTGATTGTACAAGTCTTATTTCCATTCCTTTGTCCAAAAAATCAATTCTTTTTCAGTTTCTTCGGTTTCATTTCTATCCAGCCATGACATGCTGCACGAGTAATTCTGTTCAACATAACCGCGTTTCTTCCAAAAGTCATTGTTCGGACGATAATTAGTAGGTCTTAGCGGATGATCTTCCGGACGAACTACGGAACAAAATGTGGTAACCTTGAATCCGTTTTCCAATGCGTGTTTTTCGCGTACATCGAAGAATAAATGACCAATTCCCCGACCCCGGTAAGGATCTAACAGGATACTTTCTCCGAAATAGAAAATCTCGTCAATGTTCAATCCACGGTCAAGAAAAGGTTGCTGGATTTCTTTCGATTCTGCTTTTAACGGTATTCCGGTAGTTGCACCAACCAACTGTTCTCCATCAAAAACACCAAAAGCAATGCTCAGCGGATTTCGGTTATAGATTTGCAGGTACTTTTCTTCGTATTCCTGCGAACCATCATATAAATAGGGGAAATCATGAAAAATACGGATGCGCAATTGACCCAATTGAGGAATCAATTCTGCGATGTCAAATCCAAGCTCTAATACATGACGCAATTGCTCCATGTTTTATTTTGAAACCAATTCGATCCACAATTCCAGGTTGTAATAGGTCGTCACCCGGGTTATTTTTTCGCCTTGCACTTCTAAAAATGCAGATGCGGGAAGTACGTAAGTTTGACCATGAGCAGGAGGCAATCCTGCTTCACCTTTTTTGTACGTTCCAAGAACCACAAATTCTGCTGCAATCCGACCTTCCGTTGTTGAAGAGAAAAGAACAACGTCTTTTAGCGTTTCAGAATAACTTTCATCCATTTGCTGCATGAATTCTGTGAACAGCATTTTCCCAATTCGCGGCTTCCCCTGATTGGGTTCGTGCGTAATGTGTTCATCAACAAGAGCAAGCATTTCATCCCAGTTTCGGGCATTGAAAGCATCATAATATGCTTTTACGATTTGTAAATCAGTCATTCTTAAGTTTAAAATGAGTAATTATCAATTATCAAGGTGGTTCTGTTCCAGAATATCCTTGATAATTAAGTCATTTCATAATTGATAATTTATTGTGGGCATTCCCCCTTAACAAATTTCGTAATTCCGTGACACTGCGCTGTGCAGGCATTGGAATAGGTTTTATTGTTGCATCCGCAAACAGGATCATACTCCATCGTACAGATACAATCTGCTTTGATATTTTCTTTGCAATCTTCTTTTTTATTGCAACTTTTGGTTGAAGCTGCGATTGCCAAGATCGAAGTGAACATCAGTATTTTCATAATTCAGGAATTTAAGCTAAGATACTGAAAAAAATTCCGTCAATGACAAGCGCCATTTTAGAAATATTCAGTGTTCCCATTTCATCTGTTTTATGATGGTAGTTTTTGTTTCTGTAAAAAGCGGTGTCAGTTACCATACAAGCGCTGAAACCCATTTTCCAATAATTTAAATGATCCGAAAAATCGATTCCTGTGAGCGATTTTGGTCCATTGAATTTCTTCACGGGGAGTTTGGCAAAATGATCCATTCGTTTGGTGAATTTTCGGGCACCTTTTCCTTTGCTGAATTTGTTTACAACCGTTATGTAATTTCCACGAGAGCCATAAAATAGTTTCAAAAATCCAATCGGATAATCCTGAGTATGCTTGGCTTCGTTAAAATAACCGATCATTTCCAGACAGACCATTCCAACCACGTTCGCATTGGAATCTTTAAGGGATTTGGCATGAATATAACTTCCCATGTATTCTGTGCGGAAAAAGGGCGGTTCTTCAAGGGTATAAGCTACCAATTCGATGCATTTATCCAGTTGCTTTCCTTTTAAAAGTCGCGCCAATTCCAACAATCCCACAATTCCGGAAGCATTGTCATCTGCTCCTTCCTGATCACCACATACATCGTAATGAGCTCCGACTACCAGTTTTTTAGTCGCTTTCGGATTAAAACGCGCAATCACATTTTTGTATGTCAGACTCCCGATCTGATAGTTTTGGTAGAAAACCGTATCGGCATATTCTTTGAAATTCGTGGAAATGAATTTTGCACAGAGATTCAACTGATCAATGTTTTGATGATTGCGTGGTTTGGGAGTTTTGGTAAGTACTGTCAACAAATCTTTGATTCGGACAGTATCTGCTTGACCGTAAGTTACTGTTTTGAAAAGAAAGAGAGCGAGGAAAGGAATAATTTTCATAATGAGTTTGAACGATGTAAGGTACTTATACATTCAACAAGATAAAATGTTTAATGAAAGTAAATCCTGAAATGATTTGAAGCCTTCGTTTGATTGAGTGAATGGCTTAAGCTTTACTTCCGATAAACGAATTCGTAATTCGGCATTCGTAATTATTTTACAAATGTAAAATCCACATGGTAATGATCATCATGCAAACTATCAATTAAATCGCTCAAATTTGTAGCAAAGTAAATTCCGCTTGCTTTCAGTTTTTTACCGTATTCGGTTGCAAACAAGTTGTCTTTCAGTGCAATTTTCAGGATCACTTTTTCAATTTTTAATCCGTTTTTCTTCGCCTGTTTATCGAGTTCCAGAATATGTCTGGCAATCAGATTAAAATCAATGGAATAGCTGGTGTCTTCTGTGTAAATTCCATCTTCATCAAAATCCATGAGATAATGGGGAAGTCCCATGGTATTGGAGTCTGTATTGGAAATTCCATTTTTCAAAAGTGGCGACATGAAATCAATACTTAATCCATTTTGATGCGTTCTGTGAGGCCAGATCTTACCACCATGCTCGTTGGAACATTCCATTAATCCGAATTCAAAATGGGGGAGAATGGTTTCGAACTGCTTGTATGTTGCCAGCACAGCGTGATATACTTTTTCATGAGAAAAAGCATGTTTATTCAAATAACTGCTAGAATCGAAATAGATGAAGTTGACGCCTTTGAATGGAAAGATTCTTCCGTTACTTAAACTTCCATTACTCACGGTTCCGGAAGAAATACTGGGAATCGAATTCGTTTGATACTGATCGTAAAGATCCTGAATCGGATTGGACTCAGCTTTTTGTTGGGGCAACTCTCTAACTGGTTCCTTGCCAGACTCTATTTGTCCGTTACAAGCCTGAATAAGCAGAAGAGGTAGAATGATTGGGATTAATTTCATGACACAGCTCTAAACAAAGTTAATGCCAAAGGTGGAAGTTTTAAACACAAAAAATCCCGACTTCGCAAAGCGAACGTCGGGACAATATATTGAGATAAATCTTCGGCTTATGAGTGAGAGAAGCTTCTTTTTTCCTTGATACGTGCTGCTTTACCAGTAAGACCACGGAAGTAGAAGATACGTGCACGACGTACAGCTCCACGTTTGTTTACTGTAATTGTATCAATGAAAGGAGAAGAAATAGGGAAGATACGCTCAACTCCTACGTTTCCTGACATTTTGCGAACTGTAAACGTTTCAGTTGTACCTTGTCCGCGACGTTGTAAAACAACACCTTGAAACTGCTGAATACGCTCTTTGTTTCCTTCTTTAATTTTGTATGATACTGTAACTGTATCTCCAGCGCCAAATGCTGGGAATTCTTTCAATTCTACTAGTTCTTTTTGAAGCTCTCTGATAAAATCCATGACTCTAATTTTCTTTCACTAACCCATAATTGGGGGTGCAATATTAGGAATAATTTTTCAATTTATATTTTATTCCGCTAACTTTTTTTTATTTAAAGCTATTTTTCTTTTCGGAATCGCTTTTTTTCTAATTTCGATCACCGAATAATAAACTTCCTTACAAAGATAGTGAGAAATATGGAATCAACGAATAAGAGAGTAATTGGGCGAAAGGACCTTGTTTCCTTTCCGGGGTTTGATTTGATAAATGTTCCGGTAAAGATTGATTCCGGAGCCTATTCCAGTTCCATGCATTGTCAATCCATTGAAGTCATCGAATTTGGTGAAAAAGAACAACTTCGTGTGATCTTTCTGGATTCGGGAATCTCAGGATATACAGGAAAAGAAGTGGTCTTTAATGAGTTTAAAACAAAGGTCGTGAAAAGCTCCAACGGAATAGCTCAGGAGCGATTTTTTGTTAAAGGAACGGTTCGGTTGTTTGGAGAAACATATGAAACCGTATTTTCGCTGACTGAAAGAACCGGTTTAAGAAATCCTATATTATTAGGTCGTAGATTGTTGAATAAGCGTTTCCTTATAGATACCTCTAAAACCAATTGTTCTTATAAATACGAGAATAAGTAACTTATTATATTATCGAAGGAAAGGGATGAGCCTTTCAAGAAAAAGAATGAAAATTGCCATTTTATCACGCAATCCACAATTGTATTCTACAAGACGCTTGGTTGAAGCTGCAGAAAAGCACGGACACGAAGCGCATGTGATAGATCATTTGCGTTGCAATATCGAAATTGAACAAAAAGGACCGTCTCTGTTTTATGGCTCGGAATATTTGGAAGGTTTTGATGCGGTAATTCCACGAGTTGGAGCATCCGTTACTTTTTATGGAACGGCTGTGGTTCGACAGTTTGAAATGATGAATGTTTTTTCCGTGAATAGCTCTCGCGGAATTGTTCACTCACGTGATAAATTGCGTTGTTTACAAGTGCTTTCGAAAGAAGGAATCGGACTTCCGAAAACGGTGTTTACGAATTATTCACGCAATGTGGAACACGTGGTTTCATCTGCCGGAGGAGCTCCTGTAGTATTGAAGTTATTGGAAGGAACACAAGGTTTGGGAGTTGTTTTGGCTGAAAATCAAAATGCGGCTCAATCCGTTTTGGAAGCCTTTAATGGCTTGAAAGCACGTGTGATCGTTCAGGAATTTATCAAAGAGGCCGGAGGTGCTGATATTCGTGCATTTGTAGTGGATGGAGAAGTGGTAGGAGCAATGAAGCGCCAAGGGAAAGAAGGTGAATTTCGTTCCAACTTACATCGCGGCGGAACTGCAACTATTTTGGAATTGACGGAAGAAGAGAAAACAACTGCGATCAAAGCTGCAGATGCTGTAGGTTTGGGAGTTGCTGGAGTTGATTTGCTACAGTCTTCCCGAGGACCACTGGTTTTGGAGGTGAACTCTTCTCCCGGACTGGAAGGAATTGAACGGGCTACAGGTGTTGACATTGCAGGAAAGATCATTGCTTTTATTGAGGAGAATGTAAAAAAATAGAAATGGCAAAGTTCTACATACTTGGAAAAGAAATTCTGCCCGGACAGAGTATTGAACTCAGCATGGATGTGGCGAAGCTGCATACGCACACACCTGTTCAGGTGCCGGTTTTCGTTGAAAGATCTTTGAAGGACGGACCGATCGTTTTGTTAATGGCAGGAATGCATGGAGATGAGATCAACGGAATGGAGATCATCCGCAGAGTCATTCGCAAAAAATGGAATAAACCCATTGCAGGAACGATCATTTGTCTACCGGTATTCAATATTTTTGGGTATTTGAACTTGAAGCGAGAGCTTCCCGATGGAAGAGATTTGAATAGAAGTTTCCCAGGATCTAAAAATGGTTCATTGGCAAGTCAGTTTGCTTACCAGTTCATGAATCAAATTGCGCCGAATGTAGATATCGTTATTGATTTTCATACAGGTTCCGCACAACGTTCCAATATTGCTCAGGTTCGATGCCTTATTTCTGATCCTGTGAGTATGGAATTGGCACAAGTTTTCAATCCGCCGTTTATTGTTCATTCGGGATATATTTCCAAATCTGTTCGTGAAGCTTTGAATAAAATGGGGAAGAAAATTCTCTTATTTGAAGGTGGTAAAACAAACTCCATTGACGAGACAATTGTGGAAGAAGGATTGCTTGGGATTCAGCGCATCTTGAACCACTTCAATATGAAGAATTTCAAATTGGAACCTGTTGAGAAGGAGTCTGTCGTTGTTAAATCATCTAGGTGGTTAAGAGCGCCCCAGTCGGGAGTTTTTCATTCGGAAGTAACCAACGGGCAGCATGTTGAAAAAGGAGATTTACTTGGCTTTGTGAGTGATCCGTATGGATCTTCGGAACGCAAGATTAAATCCAACTCAACAGGATACATTATTTGTACCAATGAAGCGCCTTTGGTGAACAAAGGAGATGCTATTTTTCATATTGGAACTGCATTGAATTCAGATAAAAATCTCCCCGTATAATTATGAGAACTTCAAATGTTCATGGCTACTGTGCAATCGGTGTGTATAATGCTAAAACCGATCACAATATAGGGACCCTGTGGAGATCAGCATATATTTTGGGTGCTTCTTACATTTTTACAGTTGGAAAACGCTACAAAAAACAAAGTTCTGACGTGACACGTACCTGGGCTCGGATTCCTTATTTTCATTACGATTCCCTGGAAGATCTGTGTGAGAATGTTCCGTACGATTGTCATTTAATAGCCATTGAATTGACGGATGATGCCGAGTTTTTGCACGATTTTGAGCATCCGAAACGGGCAATTTACCTCTTAGGTTCAGAAGATCAGGGGCTTCCGGAGTCTGTTTTGGCAAAATGCCGAAGAGTGATCAAGCTTCCCGGGAATTCTTCTTTAAATGTAGCAGTAACTGGTAGCATTGTCTTACACGATCGCGCAGCAAAATTGAAACCGGATCTCCCTCCAAATCATCGATAAATATTAGTTTAAACTAGCTGAATAGTTCTTTTAATTCGACGATTTTAAAAACCTGTTAAATTCGTAACTAACTGATTTTTATTTTTAAAGTCCGGTTTTGGCTGTGTGAATGGCATGTTTCACTTTCTTAATTTTAGTTAAAACTGATGCTTTATCAACTATCTTTGCGAGCTCCAAACTGAGATAGCTCTATTATGTTCAGATTTATACAACTTTTCCTGCTTGCGTTTTTCCTTACCACCGCTGTAAGTTCTTATGCGCAGAGAGATACCGTTTTTTGGTTTGCAGCTCCTGATGTTTCTGCCGGAGTTGGACAAGTTCCTGTTAAGCTTCGTTTTCAAACCTACGATCAAGCAGCAACAATCACCGTAACGCAACCCGCTAATGGTGCTTTTGTTCCTTTGACTTTAACAATGCCTGCGTTTTCAAGTGACAGCATCGATTTGAGCTCAGTAATTGCTCAGATTGAGAGTCCGGCAGGGGATATTATTTCAAACAATGGAATCAAGATCAGTGCTACCGGATTGATCAATGCTGTTTATGAAGTAATTGCACCAAGCAACAAAGAAAGCTTCAGTTTGAAAGGAGGGAAGGCGCTTGGAACGAACTTCTATACACCATTTCAAAAATTTTGGAATAATGCGGTAACAACTCCTGCTACTTATTCAGGTATCGAGGTTGTGGCAATATTGAATAATACGACCGTTCTAATTACTCCAAGAACAGCCATTACTGGTCATGCGGCAAATGCAACTTTTTCAGTTGTTTTGAATGCGGGACAAACCTATAGCGCCAGAGATGTAGATGTTTCGGCTGTTACCAGCCTTGCAGGTTCAATTGTTTCAGCAAATAAACCAATCGCTGTTACTTTGTTTGACGGTCAGTTGGTTCAATCGGCATGTTCGGATATGATTGGTGATCAGTTAATTCCAACACCCTTTATCGGAACGGATTATGCGATTTACAAAGGAACTTCAACTCATGATCGTATTTATGTACTCGCGACACAGAATGCTTCCTCAATCGAAGTTACAGGACTAAGTACAAGTACGACATTAATAAATTCTTCTGAAACATTGGAGATCCCAATGACAGATGAAATTTTATCGATCAAATCAAGTAAACCGGTTTATGTCTACCATGTTTCTGGTTTTGGTTGTGAATTGAGTGCGGCAGTTGTTCCAAGTTTAAACTGCAAAGGAAATAACAACATGGCGTTTTCTCGTTCCAGCTCCGATTCATTAGGAGTTGTACTGGTTACAAGAACCGGATTTGAAGGAAACTTTTTGTTAAACGGAAGTTCCGGTTTGATCACGGCAGGAATGTTTCAAAACGTTCCGGGAACAAGTGGACAATACAAAACAGCTCGCATCTTCTTTAGTGCTGCTCAGATTCCTGTAAACAGCCACAATATGATTGTGAATTTAGCTGACATTTTCACGATGGCAACGATTACAGGTGGTGGAACAAGCACAGGGGCTTCTTATGCATACAATACGGACTTTTATGCAACTGCATTTTCACAAGCTGGTTTAGATGATACTGTTTGTGCAAATGTGAGTTATACTTTATCTGGAAATGTTGGTGGTGGAGCCGTAACGGGTGCTTGGTCGAGTAACGGATATGGATCTTTCCAGAACGGATTGAATTCAGTTCCCAATATTTATGTGCCTAGTCCTTTGGATACATTGATCAGCCCAATCCGAATTATTCTTTCTACTACCGGATTCTGTCCGACAGCCAGAGATACCATGTATTTGGAAATTACTCCGGCACCACTTGTAAATGCAAATACCGATCAATCCATTTGTGAAAATAACTCAGTTATTCAGCTGAATGGAATTATTGGTGGTGGAGCAGTTACAGGAATCTGGACATCCAACGGATCAGGTATGTTTTTACCCGATGCAATGACTTTGAATGCGGATTATGTTCCTTCTGCTGCAGATATAACTGCTGGAACGGTTCAATTTGTATTGACTTCGACCAATGCTGTTTCTTGTGCAATGGTTTCAGATACCATGGAGGTTAGTTTTACTTCTGCAGCAACCGTGCAAGCAGGGGCAGATACTTTGATCATCTGTGCGAACAATGCCAATGTAAGTTTGTCAGGAACAGTTAGCGGACCTACAAATACAGGGAAATGGCTTACAAGCGGAACAGGAATTTTCTCCCCGAACAATAGTTCCTTGAACTGTACTTATATTCCAAGTGTTGCAGATACAACGGCAGGTTTTGTATGGCTTTATTTGGAATCTACTTCAAACGGGAATTGTCTTCCGGTTCAGGATAGTATTTATCTCTCAATTAATAACGCACCGAAAGTAGATGCGGGTTCAAATCAATTGAAATGTTCCAATGCTTCTCAGGTTCAGTTAAATGCAAGTGTTATTGGTGGGCCGTTTGGTGGTGTCTGGAGTGGCGGGGCAGGAACTTTCAGTCCATCCAATTCAGCTTTGAACGCAACTTATACACCAACCGCAACAGAAGTTTCCAATGGAAGCATTGTTTTAACATTGACTTCAACGAATAACGGAACGTGTACGGTGGTTTCAGATGGAATTCAAATCAATTTCGTAGCACCTCCGTTTGCAAATTTTAGTGGAACAAATGTCTGTGAAGGTCTTCCGAATGTATTTTCCGACTTTTCACTTCCCGGTTCAGGAGCTTTGACAAACTGGTCATGGAAATTCCAAACAGGTCAAACTTCAGCAAGTCAAAATCCGACTTATAATTTCGGAACTCCGGGTTCATATCCTGTGGAGCTTATAGTAACGAACTCCAACGGATGTAAAGACACCGTTTCTATTGCTGTTTCAGTTTTCGATAAACCGGTTGCAGATTTTAATTCGGTTAATTCATGTCCTAATAATCAGGTTACAGTTGCGTTTACGGATGCTTCTATAAGTTCTGAAACCATCAATTATTGGTTCTACGATTTCGGTGGACAAGGATCCGCTGCAATGGCAGATGTGAATCAGCAGTTTGCAAGTGGAGGAACATATACGATTACACATATTGTATCTACAGTAAACGGTTGTTCGGATACGATCATCGAACCGATTACCATTGATCCGTTGCCAAATGCCGGATTCTATTACAATTCCAATGGCGGAATGAATATTGGTGCGGTATTTAACTTCATCGATACATCAGATTACGCAGTAACTTATTCCTGGAATTTTGGGGATGGTTCTACTTCCAGTACTATGAATCCAAGTCATACGTATTATGGAAATGGGAATTATTACATTATTCTTGAGGTTACGAATGCTTTGGGTTGTATCGATAGTGCGATTCGATTTGTTGCCATCAATACGGTTACAACTGAAATTAACACCTTGATTCCAACTATCATCTCACCAAATGGAGATAGTTCGAATGACGTTTGGAAACTGGATTTCTTAAAACTCGCTTATCCGAATGCGCACATTGAGATTTACAATGAGTGGGGACAAACGGTTTTCACATCCGACGGTTATGAAACGCCATGGGACGGAACGTACAAAGGAGAACCCGTTCCGGATGGAAATTACATGTTTGTCATTCAATTGAACGCAAATGCCGACCCCGATATATACAAAGGAGTATTAATGGTGTTAAGAAAACGAGATTAAGATGAACAAGAAGAATTTTATTACAAGCTTATTTGTTGCTCTGTTCTTTGTTTCATATGGACAGCAGCAAAGTTTATTTACAAACGTACTCGCAAACCCACTGCATTACTCTCCTGCATATGTTGGAAGTACGAATTATCATGAAGTGAGTTTTTTCAATAGAAATCAATGGGTAGGATTTAAGAATGCTCCGAAAAATTTCTACTTGAATTTTCATGGTTCATTCAAGAACAAGGCAAAACACGGTTACGGAGTACAATTATTGACAGAACAAACAGGCCTACTAGGAAAGACTGGGATTTACCTGAATTATGGTTATCAAATCAAGATGACTAAAAATTGGAAAATAGGATTAGGAGTACGTCCTGGTTTCGTTCAATACCGCGTTCGTTTGTATGATGCTGTAATTGCGGATGAAGGGGATCCGATTTTCACCGGAAACAGTTACTCAGGAAATGCATTTGATGTCAATGCCGGATTCAGATTATACAGCGACAAATTTGAGTTTAGCGGAACAATTGATCACATGGTCATGGGAAAGAGCTTTAATTCTTACAACCAGAATTTACAGTTCCATTATACCTTAATGAGTTCCTACAAATTCCTATTCAAGAAGAACTGGGAATTAAGACCTGCAATTTTGTTCAGATATACCAAACCGGTTCCGGCACAGCTTTCAATTCTTGCTCAGTTATCCTACAAAGACAAATTCTTCGGAGGATTGAATTTCAGAACAAAGGATGCAATGGGAATTTTTGTAGGAGTAAGATTGAAAAGCCGTTTGGCAATAACCTATGGTTATGATTACAGCTACACAAAATTGAGAAATTACAGTGCCGGTTCACACGAGATCGGAATCTCATTTATAATTACGAAAAACAGACCTTCTTTAGAGGAGGAAGATGATAAATTGAATAATAGTATCCTGGAAGATATTCAAAAGGAAATCGATAAGAATAAATAACGGGATGAAATTAGAGCTTATGAAATTACGTCGAATAATAGTGCTGCTAGCATTGGTTTTTACGGTCGGATCATTCGAAAGTAAAGGTCAGATTGACTCGGTTTTTTGGTTTGCCGCTCCTTGGGTAACACCTAGTCATGCCGGGAACACCCCATTGGTATTGAGAATCTCAACCTTTAATTCCCCAACAACCGTTCGGGTCTATCAACCCGCAGGAACATATGATTCTACGTTTGTCGTTCCGGCGAACTCACTGAATTCTCATTTTTTGACTTCTATCGTAAATACCCTGGAATCAAAGCCTGCGGATAATGTGCTCAATTATGGAATAAAAATTGAAGCAGACACCTTGGTTACCATTGTTTATGAGGTGGTTACGGGAGGAAATAACCCTGAAACCTATTCTTTGAAGGGGCAAAATGCGGTTGGAACTGAGTTCGTATGCCCATTTCAAAATACCTGGGCAAACGGTAACTATGCTCCGATTCAACCGAAGTCAATGATCTGTATCGTTGCAACGGAAGATAATACCACAGTTTGGATCACACCCAAAGCAACTGTTGTTGGACATCCAGTTGGAATCACATACTCCATTACGCTCAATAGAGGACAAACATATACTGTTGAAAACACTTCGCAGGCAACCAATACCCCTGGAAATAACCTGGGAGGTACCATTGTTGTTGCTGATAAACCGATTGCCGTAACCGTTTCGGATGATTCGGTAACGAACTCAGGGGGTGGCTGTCGGGATTTAATGGGAGATCAAATCGTTCCTGTGGATGTAGTTGGAACAAATTACATTGTGAACCGGGGAAATATGTTTGCAAATTCCCAGGAAGGAGTCTTCATTGTTGCAACTCAAAACTTTACTTCAGTAAGTGTAACGACTACTTTAGGAACATTTTCACAGCTCTTAAATCAGGGTGATACATGGAAATACGTACTCACAGCTGCGGAAATGCTTGCTTATGTAGATGCGGATAAAAACATATACGTGTTGCAGGCAAGCGGATTTGGTTGTGAGGTTGGAGAAGCATTGCTTCCCCCGGTTAACTGTGCAGGGTCTGATCAGGTAAGTTTTACCAGAACAAATGCCCAGACATTTATTTTAAATATTTTGTGTCCGACATCGGCAATTAATAACTTCCTGTTGAATGGAAGTGCTACACTTGTGCCTGGTTCTGCATTTAATCCGGTTCCGGGAACCGCAGGTTTCTGGAGTGGCGCTCAAATAACCTTCAGCACGACCGATATTCCTGCCGGATCATCTAATTTATTGTCCAATTCCAGTGATTATTTTGGTTTGGGTGTTATTAATGGTGGTGCGGGTACCGGTTGTTATTATCATTATATGTCTGCCTTCAATAGAAAGGTTTATACCAAAGCAGGAAATGACACCACACTTTGTAACGGAGATCCGGCTGTTCTATTAAATGGTTCTGTTGAAGGAGGTTCTACAACAGGACAATGGACAGTAATCAACGGCGCAGGTTCTTTCGTAAATGCGACAGATTTATCGACTTCTTATGTTCCTTCTGCTTCAGATTACACACAGGGAACTTTGACTTTTGTACTTGCATCCACAGGAAACTGTGATCCGGTTAGAGATACAATGGTTGTAAACTTTATTCAATCACCGGAAGCAAATGCCGGAATAGATGATTCTTACTGTAAAAATAACGTGGGGGCTGTTCCCATTACCGGAGCCTTTAACTATTCTGCTGCTGCTACCTGGAGTGGTGGAAATGGGGGAGCATTTGGAAATATCGGTTCGCCGTCTACAACGTATACTCCGTCACCGGCAGATTTAGCTGCAGACAGCGTAGCTCTTTTCTATACCACTGCGGGAAGTTTCTTCTCTTGTCCGAATAATCAGGATACGGTAGTTATTTTCTTCACCGAATCACCATTTATTGATGCAGGAGGAGATCAATTGGTTTGTTCAAACACAACAGATGTTGGACTGAGTGGAATTATCACAGGAATCACAACGACCGGAACCTGGTCTGCTGACGGAACCGGTGGTTTTTCGCCTTCTCAAACCAATTTAAATGCAAATTACGTTTTGTCAACCGCTGATATTTCCAATGGATTGGTGACCTTGTATTTAGAGTCTACCAATAATGGAAACTGTTTGGCAGTCATGGACAGTCTCGAAATTCAGATCATTGATTTCCCGGTAGTGACCATCACTTCTATGGATTCAATCTGTTCCAATAATGCAACACTGAATCTTACAGGAACTGTGACTTCAGGTTTTTCTACTCTATGGACAACTTCAGGATTCGGTACGATTTCAAACCCTTCCAATATCAATACGTTTTACACGATTTCTCCGGTGGATATTACCAACGGATTTATTGATGTAATTCTATCTACAACAGGTATTTGTCCGATTGCACATGATTCTTTAAGAGTAACCTTTGTTTCTCCGCCTCAGGTAAATGCAGGTACGGATCAAACATATTGTCAAAATCAATTGGTGCAATTGAACGGAAACATTATCGGTGCAGATACAACCGGAACGTGGTCAACACTTGGAACCGGAACCTTTATTCCCGGACCGGCTTATTTGAATGGATTGTATGATCCGTCAGTAGGAGATGTTTCCGGAGGACCAATCAGTTTGATCCTGAGCTCGACCTCTAATTTTGGATGTCCACCGGACAGAGACACCGTATTAATTACGTTTAACAAAATTCCAACGGCTGATTTCACATTCACAAATGTATGTCAGGCAAGCAATATGAATTTTATAGATGCTTCAATTGCCAATACCGGAACACTTTCTTCCTGGTCGTGGTCATTCGGAGATAATAGTAATTCCATTGCGCAAAATCCGCAACATGCTTACGGAAGTCCGGGTAATTTCAATGTTCAGATGATCGTTACTTCAAGTAATGGATGTGTGGATACGGTTATAAAACCGGTTACTGTTTATCCTTTACCAATTCCTTCATTCAATGCTTCCATAGCGTGTGAATCTTATCCTACAAACTTCACGAATACGTCCTTCATTCCTTCCGGAACAATCGACAACTATTCGTATGATTTCAATGGTATTGGTTCAAGCACGCAGGCGAATCCTTCGTTTGTATTCCCAACTAGTGGAATTTACAACGTGAGTTTAACTGCGGTTTCCAATTTTGGATGTACCAATACGGTTATTCAGCAAATCGATGTCCATGCTATTCCAACTGCTGAATTCACGGCTACTCCAAATCCGGCATTGGTGAACCAGGAAATTACATTCACAGATGTCACTCCCGGAAATATTATTTCCTGGCAATGGGATTTTGGAGACGGAGAAGGAGATAATGCGGAAATCACAAATCACAGCTACGATGGTGGAGGTGTATATGTGGTTACGCTGATGATCGTAGATAACATTGGTTGTATCGATACAATTTCAAAACAAATCTCAATTGCCTTGCTACCGGTTCTTCCTAGCGGATTTACACCAAATGGCGATGGCGAAAACGATGTGTTCATTATTCGCGGTGGACCATTCAGAAACGTGGACTTTAAAGTTTATAATAACTGGGGGCAAGTTGTCTTTGAATCAACTGACTCCGAAGTGGGATGGGATGGAACTTACAAAGGAGAACCAGTTCCTTTGGGTGTCTATACCTGGACTTTTGTGATTGATATGGGAAGTAATTTTGTTGTCAAAGAATCGGGCGACGTAACTTTAATTCGATAAGTCATGAAATTTAGAATATGTTTTTTAGCCATCTTCTTGAATGGATTGTCTTATGGACAGGATGCGCATTTGTCGATGTACGATGCTGCACCTTTATTTTTGAATTCTGCCCTCACTGGAGTGGTGGAAGGTGATTTTAGAGTGCATGGTCAATACCGTACTCAGTGGAAATCGGTGAACTATAAACCATATACTTCAGCCTTGATTAGCTTTGATATGCCGATCAAAAAATGGGGTTTTGGAGTTCAGATCAATAACTTTAGAGCAGGGGCGGGTAACTTCAATGTACTGCAGGGATTGCTTTCAGCTGCTTATTATATTCCGTTGAATAAGAATAAAACGCACTTTTTGAATTTCGGTCTTCAAGGTGGAGTCACTCAAAAATCACTCGAATATCAGTTATTGTCGTTCAATAACCAGTATACCTTGAATAATGGTGGTGAATTTGATCAGACCCTTGTTACAGGAGAAGATTTCGGTGCACAATCCAAGTTTATTCCAATGTTGAACGCAAGTGCTTTGTACTATTATTCAAAGTCCCAATCACGATTGAATCCGTTTATTGGTGTTTCTTTATTTAATCTGACTCAACCAAATGAATCCTTCTACGGAAGAGAAAGTAAACTGCCTTTGCGCATGTATACGCATTTGGGAACTCGTGTAAACATTACGGAGCTCTTTTATTTGATTCCAAAAGTATTGATCATGAACCAAAAGAAATTTCATGAACAAACCTATGCTTTGGAAGCAGGTTATTTCCTGAAGGGAAGTGGAGCTTATGTGCTTGGAGGTGTTATTTTCAGAGCAAAAGATGCCATGATAGCAACTTTGGGTGTAAAGAAAGATGCATACACTGTTAAATTGGCTTATGATTTCAATGTGTCATCACTTACATCGACGTCTAAAAGTAGAGGAGGATTTGAAATATCCTTTACTTACGTTCACAAAAAGAAGAAACCAACCGAGTACAAAATCTGTCCACGACTATAATACGCATTCTCAATATGAAATCTAAAATCGTATGCTTGTTGTTTTTGGTGATATCCGGACTATCACTGGCACAATCAAAAAAAATGTATATCTATTTGGGTAATGAGTATTTCAATAAACTGGATTACGCAAATGCCGTTGAACAATACAAATTAGCACTTTCCGATTCTGTGGCTAGGTCAACAATGACTTATCCGTATGAAATTCAGGTGACAAACCAAAAATTGTCAAAAACAAAAATACTGGTCGATACTTCATTGAGAGTAACGATGGAACAATACCTGCATCACCACGTGGCTTGGTGTTATTTCCGTTTACACGATTATCCGAATGCAGAAAAACATCTAAAACTGACAGTTGACGAAAAGGCGTATCCTCATGATAGTTATTACCTGGCTCAAAGCTATATGAATAACAATAAGTACGATGATGCCATTGCGCAATTCGAAGACTATATCCGTTCTCCGCAGGCAGATGACGAATTATTACACGCTGCTCAGGTTGCAATGACGGGTTGTTATTTGGCGAAAGAGGAAATTGAAAAAACGCGTGAGATCAGCGTTAAAATGGCTGATACGGCAATCTTCAATAGAGGAACTGCGAGTTTTGCAACCATGTATTTCGACAAAGATCAAAAACTCATGTTTACTTCTGCAAGAACAGGAGGAGTTATTTTGAATGAAAAACAACAATCAGAATATCTGTGTGACCTGTATTGGGTTTCCTTGAATGAAGACAGTACCTGGACAGCACCAACCAACTTTGGTAGACCGTTAAACAGTGCTCAAAATGATGGTGCCGGGTCTTTCAATAACAACAACGTCATTTTCTATACGCGTTGGAGTGAAGAAAAGAAAACAGAACAGAACATTTACCTTGCCCGAATGATGAATATGAAGTTCTTCGAGGCATATAAATTAGACTCATCGGTTAATTATCCGGGATACAGAAGTATTCAACCCTATGTTTCCATGGATGGAAGAACCTTGTATTTTTCATCCAATCGTCCGGGAGGACTTGGAGGAATGGATATTTGGAAGATTGCAATTGATTCTTCAGGGAATACTCACGGTGCTCCGGAGAATTTGGGCGCATTGATCAATTCGGATCAGGATGAAGTAACCCCGTTTTTCCATGAGGTTTCATCCACTTTGTTCTTCTCCTCAAACGGTCACGGAAGTATTGGTGGATTGGATATTTTCAAATCGCATTACGACCGGGAAACAGAATTTTTCAGTGTACCTGCAAATCTTGGAATGCCCATCAACTCAAGTAGGGATGATGCTTACATGATGTGGGATTCCCGTTTATCAAAAGGATTTTTCTCTAGCGACAGGGAACCATGTGTTGGCGGAAGCTGTTACGACATCTACGAAGTAGTCAATGAGCCGATCCATATTTACCTGAGCGGATATTCATACAATAAAGACACCGAAGAGATCTTGCCGAATGTAAAACTGGCTTTCAAAGATGTGCGCGGAGTTTTCCCTCCTTATAACATCGTTACAGATTCCAATGGATACTATGAAAAAGAACTTTCATACGGTGTGGAGTTGTTTATTAAAGGTCAGAAGATCAATTATTTTGCCGATGCAACAAGTGTAAACACCAATTCGATTACGCAAACAACAAGCATTACGAGAGATTTTTATTTGAAACCGATTCCTCAGGAAGAAATTGAGATCGAAGGAATTGAGTATGACTTCAACTCAGATAAATTGAGACCAGCTTCTCAGGCTGTTTTGGATAAATTGTTTGATTTCTTAGAATTGAATAACAACATCATTGTGGAGATCAACTCACATACGGATGCTCGCGGAAAAGACATCTACAATTTGGATCTGTCTCAAAGAAGAGCGAAATCCTGTGTGGATTATTTGGTTTCCAAAGGAATCGATGCCTCTCGTCTGGTTCCGAAAGGATACGGAGAAGCACAGCCCAATCAGTTATATGGACCGGACAAGAAACCTGTATTGGATGCAGAAGGAAAACCGGTGTTGTTGATTGAAGCATATATCAATACCTTCAAAGTAAAAGCTGAGCGGGAAGTATTACATCAAAAGAACAGAAGAACTTCGTTTAAGGTAATTAACCAATAATTGAAAATGGAGTCCCGTTAGCTATATCGGGATGAGAATTGAAAAGAGCTTCGCGTATTCTTCTTTTCAATTTTACATTTTCAATTTTCAATTAAAATAAGTCCACGAAACGCCATTCTTAAAGATGGTAGTGCGTTCTTTTTGCGCATTCATATAAGAAGTTGCTTGTTGAGCACTTTCTCCGCTTTCACAGACAAAAATCACGGTATCGTATTTCAATAATTCGGCTTTGTGTTTTTCCAATTCAGGCAGAGGAATGTTAATGCCCGTAGAAGCATGTCCTTGTCTCCAAATCCCCTCGCTTCGAACATCTACAACGAGTGTTTTCCCATTGGTCGTTTTTTGATTGCAAGCGAATAGGGCAGGGAACACAAGAAGTAACAAAAGAACTTTCATACGAGAAATTTGAAATAAAGACAATTATAAATTATTAATGAAACAATTATCAAGGGAATTCTAAGAATGTAAAAAGAATCCCTTGATAATTGATAATTACTTCATTGATAATTAGAAGATCACATTCCCTGAATCAAGAACTCCGTTCTACGATTCTTCGCTTTATTCTCAGGAGTATCGTTCGCTACTTTCGGACTTGCTTCTCCAATTCCTTTTGCTTCCAATCGATTATCTTCAATTCCTAAAGAGATCAGGTAGTTTTTAACTCCTTTTGCACGTCGGTCCGAAAGGTCTAAGTTCTTCGCATCATCACCATCACTATCCGTGTGACCCTGGATCATGATTTTAATACTTGGATTTGTTTTCAGGAAGCGGGCAAACTCTCTAAGAATAAAACGAGATTTGGTAGAAAGAACATCCGAGTTATAATCGTACAAGATATCATTGATCGTATATGCTTCACCAACTTTCAGTTCTTTCACTTCCAGTTTATTGTTTACACGATTCTCTTTCTTCTGGATTTCCTCTTTTGTAATCAGCTTGGAGTCAAAAGCAGCACCGTCTTTCTTCACGGAAACCATGATGTCCTGAGGTTTATCCGTTTTTACAACTACTGCAAATTTTCCGTCGTTTCCGTTTACACGGACCTGTTCTACTTTGTCCGAATTTTCGTAAGCAACTTCAATAGTCGCATTTTCGATCGGTTTTCCACTTGGGTCTTTCAAATCTCCCTTGATAATCGTCACTGATTTCGGACGTGCTTCCTGATAAAGATCAAAGCCGTAAATATCCCATTTTCCTTGTTGTTGAGAAGAGAAATAAGCCAGCTTTCCATCCGTAGAAACAAAGATTCCAACTTCATCTCCTTTGGAATTGATCGGGTAACCGATATTTTTTGGTTTGCTCCAAACACCGTTTTCTTCACGCATGTAGAAAATATCCAAGCCACCAACTCCTTTACGGTCGTCAGAAACCGTGGAAACAAAATACAAGGTTTCACTATCTTGGTGAAGGAACGGACTTTTGTCTTTCCCAGCTGTATTGATCTCATCAAAAGGTCTTGGAGCTCCCCAGGTTCCGTCTGCATTTCTTTTTACAATAAATACATCGTTGTCTTTTGTTGTTCTTCTATTGGCAGTATAAAACAAAGTATTTCCGTCTGCTGACAAAGAAGGCTGTGCTTCCCAGCCGTCGGGTGTATTGATTTTGGGACCTAAATTTACTAAGTCTGACCATTGATAATCCTTCGGATTGGGACCTGTTTTCTGGTAGGTCGTTGAATATAAATCACAATTCATATACGGCTGACCGTTTACTTCCGTTTTCTTACAGGCACAAATGATCATTTCCTTGTTATCTACAGAAACGGTTGCGCCTCCATAACTTTGAAAATCTCCTTTGTTAAACGGTTTTTCAAATGATTTTCCTCCATCAAATGCAATTGCATCATCGGTTCTACTGGAGAAAGTATAGACTTCCTGCATATTGGAAACAACGTCGCCCAGATTCTTCAAGTCTTGTTTACGGGTGTAAAACATCAATAAGTTGTCAGGAGAGATCATGGGTAAATACTCATCATCTTTGTCCGTACTTACACCGGTCACTTTTTTCGGGTTGAAAGGAACTTCTTTGCTGAGCATTTCCGTTTCCTCTTTCTGTGAAGCCAGTAATTTTTTCACATCGGCAAGTTGCTTGGTATATTCTGTTGCATATCTGGAGTTATCATTGTTTTTAAATGCAATGAATTTTTCAAACCACGCATTTGCAGCCTCTTTTTGTTCTTGAGTGTAATTGATTACTCCCAAATAATAATAGATGTTGGAATGGTAATCCGGACACAGGGAAGCCGCTTTTTCAAATAATTCTTCTGCTCTTTGGAAGCTGCGATCTCCTAATGAAGGATTGGGATTGGTCTCATAAGCCTTGGAACCTGTCGTATAGGCATACATTGCAAATTCATAATACGGTCCTGCATTGTCCGGCTCAGATTCAATTGCTTTACCGAAATTTTCAGCTGCCGACTTACTGTCCGGAGAATTGTGTCCGGCAATGATCAGTTTTTGAGTTTTTTTTGAAGGTGCTAAACACGAAGGATCTTCTTCCTGCGCGTAAAATGAGTTTATGAAAGCAAGAGAAATTCCTGCAATAAATAAGTAGTTCTTCCACATATGCATTAAAATACAGTTCGAATCAGGCAATAATTATGCCCAATTAACTATATCGTATTTTTAGCGAAAAGGTTACTCATTTTCTAAAGAAAGTTCAAAAGTTAAAATGTTCAAAAGTTCAAATCAATTCAACTCTTTGAACTTTTTCAACCTTTTTGAACTTGTTTCTGGTACGATTTTTTCTTGTAACTGAAATCCATAATCCATAATTAGGAATTCGTAATTAGGAATTCGTAATTTTAAAAAAAATGAAGCCGATGAAAACCAAATTTATACTCTATAGTTTTAGCCTTTTACTGCTTAGTTTCTTTATTCCCAATAAGCTGAATGCGCAAAAAGATTGCAGCGAGCAAAAAGTAGGAAGATCTTATTTCAGCATTTGCTCCAATAGTATCGTAACAGAGAAGAAGAAACTGTTTTTGACCACCAAGGCCATTCCAAAGAAGATTGATGGTAAAAACACTTTTAAAGTGGTTCATTACTATGTTTCAAATAGAAAAACCTCCGAAACAGATGAGATTTTCTTAGAATACAGCAAATTCTTAAATAACCTGGAATCTCACGAATTTTTCATCAATGGAAAAGAATTTACAGGAATACTGAAAATCGCTCTTCCGTTTAAAAATGAAGGGGTCAGCACGCTGTATGATGGATACGATTTACTTTCGGTTGAATTCAAAGAAGGAAGATTTGTCTCCAAAAGCAAATTGACCGATGTGGAATTGGAAAAAGAAAAAGCCGTAATTCGCCCGCAATAAGAACCAGCCATGGCTGGTGAAGACTGAGCAAAGCAATAACAAATTGCTTTAGACGAAGGACAACAAGCATCAGCGCAGTTAAAAAAAGCAATCCGCCATGGCTGGTGAAGACTGAGCAAAGCAATGACAAATTGCTTTAGGCGAAGGACAACAAGCATCAGCGCAGTTAAAAAAAAGCAATCCGCCGTGGCTGGTGAAGACTGAGCAAAGATCTTGATAAGCAAAATAATTCTACCCATTTTTATGAAATACCTACTACTTAGTTTCTTACTAATTTCCTCATTTTTGATTCGCGCACAAGAGGATGAAGATGAACCGAATACAGCCGAAAAACCAGAGGTCGAATCGCCTTTGGTAAAAGCTGTAAGAGCTAAAAATCTGGTCGAGGTAAAACGTTTGGTTGAAGCCGGTGCAGATGTGAATGAGGGAAGCAATCCCTACGATCGGAATCCATGTCCCTTATCAATAGCTGTTTATGATAATTCACAGCAAATTGCTAAATACCTCTTGTCAAAAGGTGCTTCTGCACGCTATGGCTTATGTGATGCTATTGAAACGGGAGATGTAGCCTGGGTTCAGACACTCATTGGTCACGGATTCAAATGTTCCGAAGGAGTACTGAATGCAGTAGAGGCAAATAAGCCGGAAATGGTTCGCTTCTTGGTTGAACAAGGCTTTAATGTCAATTTCTCGCAAAAAAGAAGAACTGGCCTATTCCGTAAACACTATGTTTCTCCAATGAGTGCTGCTATCAGTATGAATTCGAATGATATGGTTTACTACCTGGTAAAAGGCGGGGCAGATATCGATGAGCCATTTGCCTATGCAGTGGAAGGAGCGCATATCAAATTAGGCCAGCAACTGATCGACTTGAACCTAAGCAGGGATAAAATGTTTTTGAGTTGTTTTCAGAATAAATCCCTGGTTTTAGCAAAATACTGTATTCAGAAAGGGGTAGATAAAAACGTGCTCGATAAAGAGGGATTGAATGCATATCACTATTCTGTGAAAGCGGGTTACAAGGAAGGAATGGATTATTGCATTCAGGAATTGAAACTGGATCCGAATAAAAAAACTGGAGCAAATGAAACACCTTTAATGCTGGCATGCTATTCCGGAAGTTTATTGGTGTTTAATGAAGTGTTTACTGCTCAGAAAGGAACATTGGAGGCCCTGGATGTGGAAGGAGAGACGGCTCTTTTTTATGCAGTGAGGTCAGGGAATTTGGCAATCATTGAGTATTTGATTGCAGCCGGAGCAAATATAAACCATCAAAGCACGGTTGGAAATACGGTTTTTATGGAATCAGTTGGCAGGGATAAAAAAGAAGTGTATGATTTCCTGAAACAGTCAAACCCTGATTTGAAACTCAAGAACAATAAAGGTCAGAATATCATCAGTTTCCTAATGTCCTCTGATAATTCAAAGGAAATTTTGGAATTGAATGATAAAGGAGCTTCACTCGATGTGAGATCACTGAGTGGGGAAACAATGGCTTTCTATGCAATGAATACGTCAAACATGGATTTATTGGTTCGTGCAAAGAATAGCGGAGCGAGCATGGATGCTTATGATGCGAGTGGACTGCGGCCGCGTACTTCCAATACCGAAATTATCAAGTTTGCAGTAGCAAACGGATGCAATCCGAATCGGGAAGATACTTGGGGCGATTCCTACCTGACTCAGGCACTGAAAGACAATCAAATTGATTTGGCCTTGTTTTTAATTCGAAACGGGGCTGATGTGAATTGGACAAAACGGGAAGGGGAGCCTTTGGTATTCATGATTGTAAGAAGAAACTACCTGGCGGGAGTTCAGCTGTTAGTGGATAATGGCGTAAAATTGAATACGGTTAATCCCAAGGGAGAAAGTTTAATGGATATCGCCATAGAAAAAGGAGATGCCGGGATTGTGAACTATTTAAAAGGAAAGGGAGCACTCACAAAGAAAGAATTGGCAGAATTGGAAATCATCCGTTCAAAGGAAATCCTGAAACTGGATCAATTGATTGCCGATAAAAACATGACGGAAGTACTTGCCCTTTTGAATAAGTACCCTGAAATCAACCTTTCAAAAACTCAAGTAAGTAATCTCGCTGTTTTGAGTGTGGAAAAAATCAACTTGCCCTTGTTGCAACGCTTGATAGAAAAGGAGGGAATGAATATCAATCAACCCTTAAATTTTCAGGAGCAAAATTTACTCCACATCGCTGCCGGAACAGGAAATCTGGATTTGATTCGACTCTTGATCAATAAAGGAGCAGATTATAAGAAGAAAGATGCCTACGACAAACTGCCGGTAGATTACGCGAAATCGAAAGAAGTGAAAAAGTATTTAAAGGGACTTTAAATACTTAATTATCAATTATCAATGGAGCAATTATCAAGAGGATTCCTCGTCTTGATAATTGATAATTACCTCATTGATAATTAGAAAAAATGATTTAAAGGTGATTGAGCGGAGTCGAAATCCCTTTTAAATTATTTTTTGCGGGCGATCATAATCCCGTCCCGGATCGGAAGTAGTATATTCTCTACCCGTTCATCCTGGTGGATCAATTCATTGAACTCCTTCAATAACTGGGTGTCTTTGTCAATTTTCCCTTCTGTTTGCACTACTTTTCCGGACCACAAAACGTTGTCAGAGAAGATATATCCGCCCGGTTTCACTTTGTCAAAAACTAGGTTGTAGTAATGGATGTAATTGAGTTTGTCTGCATCAATGAAAACCAGGTCAAATTGCTCGTCCATTTGTGGAATTTCTTCCATGGCGTTGCAAATGCGGTAATCCACTTTGGAAGCGTAGTCACTTTCAGAAATATAGTCGCGAACGAAGTCTTCCAACTGGGCATTGATATCCAGCGTAATAATTTTTCCGTTTTCGGTCAATCCTTCCGCCATACATAAAGCAGAATATCCTGTGTAGGTTCCAATTTCCAGAATTCGTTCCGGTCGAATCATTTTAGAAAGTAAACTCAATAAACGTCCCTGAAAATGTCCGCTCAGCATACGGGGCTGCAGAATGTTTACGTGCGTGTCACGATTCAGTTTGGCCAAAAGAGCAGATTCTGCCGTGGTGTGAGCACAACAGTAATCGTCCAATGCTTCATCAATAAACTCCATGATAATTTATACTCCGAATTGTTGTAAATGATGGTCGAGGTGTTTGTACATTCCCAATCCCCATTGTTCTTTGGTAATAGTTCCGAAAAAAGAATGCGGAGCATCCGTACATTTATCCATTCCACCTTCCTGAAAAGCTGTCAAATGATCAATCAATTCCTGCTTCGCTTTTTCAAAATCAGAAGTAGTGGTAATAATAAAATCTTTATGCGTGGGACCGTTTTTAGGAATCGGTTTGTCGTTATAGAAAGATTTTTTCATCATGCTTCCCATGACATAACTCAGAAAAATGCGTTTCAATTCCTTTTCACCACGCGCCACTTTCATCGTTTCACTGCAATGATCCAACATCTGAGTTGCATTCATTTTTCCCCAAAGCGCAGGTGTATCTGCCTGGATTTGATTGATTCGATCAATGCTTTTATCCAAAGCCTGTTTCGAAAAAAGAGTTTTCATTATCATAGTCTAGCCTTTAATGTATTCCCAATCTTTAATTTCATTAAATCTGAAGTAATCCGCTTTTGCTTTCGGATGCCACAAAGTTGATTCAGGTGAAACGGTAGGAACTTCTTCTAAAAGTAAATCTTTTCGGATATAAATCTGATTCATTCCCAAATCATTTGCGCCAACCAAGCGATAACCTTTCTTTTCAGCCAGGTTATTCATAGCAATAACGCTTGCTCCGTGATAGATCGGATGTTTTCCGGGATACATATAATTTGGGTCGTAAGGAACTACGATGTTCTCCAAGCCAAACTCCGTATGCGTTTCAATTACCACTACTTTTGGTTGAACCACCGTTAACGCATCCCAGACCCAGTAATCATTGCCGTCAATGTCTATCGAAAGCAATTCGATCTCTCCTGAAAGTCCGGCCTTTGAAACCAGTTCGTTGATGTTCTCGCGTTTAATGATCGCTTGAACATACCTCGGTTTTGGATGATAGGGAGTAGGAATCTTGGAATAAAATTTCTCCCCGCGACGAATCAATTTCGAATCACCTTCAAAAAATAATCCCGACCAGCCAAAGTGAATTGCCAGATTACTGCAATTGCTGTTAATTCCGTCGTTTGAACCGATTTCAATGAATGTTTTACTTCCTTCACCCATCAATGAAAACAGGAAAAGGAGCAATCCATCCTCTTCAAATTGAGAGAAAACCTTGAAACCGGTTGTATTAAAAGCCGGAACCTGCTTGTTCTTTTGTGCTAGCTGATAGTGCTGCATCAACCCACGCTGTTGAATTCCAACAGAAGGATGCAGTTTGTCGCGATGTATGCGTTTGCTGAAATAATATTTAACCAGATTCTTTAGCCACATAATGCGAAGTTAGCCGATTTTTTGAAAGACTTAAAACCATAGACAGAAGACTTAAGACAGAATTAGTCTTTAGTCTCTCGTCTTATGTCTTTTTAGTCTACTAGTACATCAGCTGCTTCTTACTGTTATTCTTCCAACCAGCCTGACTTTCGTATTCTACAAAATAGATCTTCAAATCTGCCTGACTTTCATACTTCACGAAGAAAATGGATTTTTTCGCCTGACTTTCATAATCAACAAAGAACCATTTACCATCATTATCACCAACCTGAGACGAATATTTCACTTTGTAAACCTTTAAATCAGCTTGTGATTCATAGTCTACAACAAATACTTTGACATCTGCCTGAGATTCGTAATTAACAGAATAAACTTGTTGCGCATTTAAGCCATGTGACGCTAAAAAGAGTACTAGTAATGTAAATAGGTTTTTCATTGTTTCGATTTTAAATTCGCTTTATGCAATTATAATACCATTTTTTTTAATTACGAATGTGGAATGCAAAAGTTGGATTGGACTCCGCTAAGTTTGCGCAAGAGCTACAGCATAGGCGCAGCGAAGTCGAAGTCATTCCTTCCTCCTTGATAATTAAATCATTCATAATTGATAATTACTCCTTCCACAAATTAAGAATACTATAATGTTAAACTCGTCTCTAACGAAACCTACAATCTAATAATTCGGCATTCGTAATTAGGAATTATTCCTTCCTCCTTGATAATTAAATCATTCATAATTGATAATTGCTCCTTCCACAAATTAAGAATACTATAATGTTAAACTCGTCTCCGACGAAATCTCAATCTAATAATTCGGCATTCGTAATTAGGAATTAGGAATTAGGAATTATTCCTTCCTCCTTGATAATTAAATCATTCATAATTGATAATTACTCCTTCCACAAATTAAGAATACTATACTGTTAAACTCGTCTCTAACGAAATCTACAATCTAATAATTCGGAATTCGGCATTCGTAATTAGGAATTATTCCTTCCGTTTCTTCTTCTTCAAATCATAAATATCCGTCCTTCTATCCTTCAGGTTTCGCACAGATCCAAACTGGTTCAACTCCCGCAATAGTGTAATATCGACATCTGCAATCAGAATCATTTCAGTGTTTGTGGTTGCTTCTGCTTTGATTCCGTTTGACGGAAAGGCAAAATCACATGGTGTGAAAACAATTGATTGAGAATATTGAATATCCATGTTGTGCACATTCGGCAAGTTTCCTACACTTCCGGCAATGGCAACGTAACATTCGTTTTCAATGGCACGTGCCTGGGCACAATGACGCACACGGGAATATCCGTTTTGAGTATCCGTCAGGAAAGGAACAAACAAAATATCCATTCCTTCATTGGCCAGCAAACGACTCAACTCCGGAAATTCCACATCGTAGCAGATCAAAATTCCGATCTTTCCGCAATCCGTATCAAAAACGTGGAGGTAGTTTCCACCCTCCATTCCCCAGATTTTAGCTTCATCAGGTGTTACATGGATTTTTTCAAAGCGTTCAATTCTTCCGTCGCGGTGACATAAATACCCCACGTTGAAAAGTCGGTCGTTTTGAATTTCGGGCATACTTCCCGTAATGATATTGATATTGTAGCTGATTGCCAGTTTCGAAAATTGCTGAACCACTTCCTGTGTGTATTTTGCCAGTTCACGAATAGCCTGTGGTTCCGATAAGTGATTGTTTTCAGCCATCAACGGAGCATTGAAGAATTCCGGGAACAACGCAAAATCCGAACGATAGCCCGAAACAGCATCTACGAAATATTCTGCCTGCTGCATCAGTTCGTCCAGGTTAGAGTAGGGGCGCATCTGCCATTGGATCAAACCCAAACGAACCACCGTTTTGATGGCACTGGGAGCCTCACTTTTTACCTCGTAATACAAATTATCCCATTCCAACAGAACCGCGTAATCTTTCGAGTGCGAATCACCTTCCAGGTAGTTCTTCAGAATTTTGGAAGGATGAAAATCATTCGACATCTGGAAATCAAGTACCGGATCGTGAATTTCCTTGCGTTTCACCTTCTCAATGTACTCTTTCGGCGACATTTCTTTCGAGAACTTATGGTAATTCGGAATCCGCCCGCCAAATGCAATTCCTTTAAGGTTCAGTTTCTCACACAATTCCTTGCGGTAATCATACAAGCGCCGACCCAAACGCAGTCCACGGTATTCTTTTTTGATAAAAACATCAATTCCATAAAGGATATTTCCACCCGGACGATGTGTTCGAAAAGTATAATTTCCGGTGATTTGCTTATAAGTATGTAAATGTTCGTATTTGGCAGAATCCACAATAATGGAAAGTGCCACACCCGCAATCTGACCGTTTACTTTAATGACAACCTGCCCGTCGGGAAACTGATTAATCAACGTTTCTACCTGTTTCCGCGTCCAATAAGGATTAGCCAAACCCGTGTAGGATTCTACCATTGCCTCCTTCAGAGCCTCATAATCCGTAATGCTTAAATACGTCAGTTCGATATTGTCAATGTCGTCCATTTAGTTTGATTTTTTTTGAAATTACCTAAAAATCAAAGATACCAAATGCGTGTTGGGTGAGAATTATCAATTTTTAAAGGAATTAAGATTTAATTTTTTGTCAGTTCGAGTATTCTGTGATGTGTTCTCGATGCATCCCGACTGAAAATGTCGAGACACTCGAATTGACATCAGCAGAATGTATCGAGAATTGACATTGAAACGGAAGAAAATAAACCCCAGACTACTTCACACTAGTGTAAAAAAAACTGCTTACTATAAACCTCCAAAAATCGTCACTTTTCCTTCTCCCGACTTTCAAGCATAGATAGAGCATGGATAGAGCGTAGATAAAGCATAGATAGAGTATGAAAAGGTTAAGTATTTAACATCCCGTTTTACTGGATTCTAGGCAGATTTAGTCAATAATTGAGATTAAAAAGGTGACTGAGCGGAGTCGAAGTCACAAGATGAGAATTTGCTAAATATTCTCAAAAGTGCGCAATTCAATGTCCCCTAAAATTCAAACTTCCGTTTGCTATTAATGCCGTAATTCCAAAATAGACGAGTACAAACAATACTACTCCAAGTACCAAAGCCAGCAAAATGATTTTTCGATTACTCATGATGTGTGGTTCTTTTTTGCTGATACTTCAAAACCATCCAGACAACAAGAAAAAGAAAGGAGCACCTCATTCCGGTATTAAAAAGTTTAAAATTGGTTTTATAATAATCCATACTGCCTAAATAGAAGTAGATAATTCCTTCCAGAAGTAGTGAAAATGACAAATAAATAACCGCAAAAACGAGTATTCTGATAAAAACAGTTCCAAATTTAAAATCTGAAAGCTTAGAAGTAATCAGAGCTGTGAAAATGGCACATAGAAATACACCTAAAGCTTCTAAACCCACTTCGAATTTTAAATAATCCCAACTCAAAAAATAGTCCGTTTTAAATGAAACACTAATCAGATTGGCAATAGCATTGACAATCAGCATAAAACCGGTAAAAACAAGTGCAAGCTTAAAAACGGGAACTTTATTGTGGGGCTGAGGATTCATATTTTGTTAATGGTTAGTTTCTCGCTACAAACAGCGCGTTATTTAATGATTTAGCTTGCTTGCAAATTGAATTTAACTCATGAACATACTCGATCATGACTTCTTTCAACCATTCTTCCGGTTCAGCAGTTTTAATTAGATCCAGAGCGGCTAATAGATCATCGATGTCAAGTTCTGTTCCTACAAAGTCCTCAGCTTCGCTCCAGCCAATGCATTCATTGGATTCCCTTAAGAATTTGGGTAAGGAAGCATAGTTGCTTTTTTCAAAGATCACCTTAAAATAATCCAGAATAATCAAATTCAAAAGTGATCCATCCAAAACCAAAGTAATTCGTTTTCCATCCTTTTCATACCAGAAGAAGTCTTCTTTTCCGCATGCGGGAACACCACATTCAGGACAGGGTTCTGTCAAATCCTTTTGTATATAGAAAAGGAAGTTCTCCTTTTGAATGGTCAATTTAATTGGAGTTTTCATGGGGATCAATTGCTCTTGTTCTTTCTCTGACTATCTTTCCCTTCCGGATCAATCAAATGCTGATACTTATCCCTAAACTCCTGTTGCGCCTGCATTCGTCCCGTTCCGCATCCCGGATGTAAGTTGCCTGTTCTGGTATGTTCAGGAACTATGATTACCCGATTGCTATAAAATTCCATTTTTATATCGGGAAAGATCGTTAAAGAGCCGTCAGAATAAATCCACTCGTCAATTCGTTTCCCCATTTTGTATTTCCCCATAGCAACAGGCATTCCAATTTCATTAAACTCTACCGTAAAACGCTCCAGCGAAGTCCCTGTAAATTTGTGTGCAGAACGAATCGTCGAATCCGGATAGTAATCCACATAATCAAAATTCGCAAGGATCTTCTCCCTATCTTTTTGCGAAAAAGCATTCCCGAATATCAGGCCGAAGAATAAGAAGGTAAGCAATTTCATTCGATTATCTATTTGGGTATTGTGACCAACATATTCGTGGCATCACACTTTTTGGGTTTACCAGTGTATCATAGCCCTGATAAAATTCCAATACCACACTTTCCAGGCTCTTTACACATTTAATCCTTATTGCTCCGATTTTATCTCCATACTGATCGTAATTTTCGGTTAGAGAGATAATCCGTTCCGGACTTTCTTTTTGTAAAACAAAGAAACTATATGTACCACTTGAATAAATCCATTTACCTGTTTTTATTCCTTTTTTATATCTTCCGATTGCCACCGGCTCGCCTGCAGTATTGAATTCTATCGTTGTTCCTTGCAGGTGCGTTCCATTGAATTTCCGCGCTTCTTTTATGGTAGAATCCGGATAGTATTCGATATAATCAAAGTTCGCAATGATCTTTTCCTTGTCCTTTTGGGAAAAACAAGGATTTAACGAAAAGCTGAAAATGACAGCAACTAATATTAAGATTTTCATTCGTTATTCAATTTTCCCAGTTTCTTCTCCAATCTTTTAGCTCGGTGTGTTTTTCCAAGTTTATTTGAACAATCAATCATCCGATTATACAAATTCTTTCTCCAGAATAACTTGCCATTTCCGCACTTTAAGAAATCATATTTTCGATTGATTAGAGAGATGTTGTGGTATTCTCTTTTATAATTTTGAGTTTCATGATAATAATCCGCCAGTTCAAAACAAAGATCCTGACATCTAAAACTCTTATTAATGGATTTTCCGGTTCTGATCCGATGGTAAAAAACTGGAATTACTTTCTTTGATTGTTTGACTGCTAGTTCGTAATTTTTTGTTTGAAATGCGGCATAAGCCAAGTAGTAATCCAGGTAATTTTCTTTTGCGATCTTTCGATCCAGTTCAATCAATCGTTTGGAATTGATAACGATAGAATCGTAATTAGATGTTTCTAAGTACTGGTCATGAAGTTTCAATAACCCTTCTACCTGTTCGTTTTGACCAAACAAGATCATCGGATAAAGAAATGTTATCAGAAACAGGGTTTTCATTCAGGCTTTCAGTTTTGCAATTGCAATTTAAAGAAAAAAGGTCACTGAGCGTAGTCGAAGTGCTTTTTTCATAGAATCGAAATTGCTTTTTCGAATAAGGATTTTTACTCTTAAATAAATTCTTCACAATTCACAATTCACAATTCGTAATTCGTAATTCGTAATTCGTAATTCGTAATTCGTAATTCGTAATTCGTAATTCGTAATTCATAATTCATAATTCATAATTCATAATTCATAATTCATAATTCATAATTCATAATTCATAATTATTCCCTACCGTATTTGCCAGTAGATAAAAACTCCCAATGGAAATAGGGCATAAGCGATTAATTTGCGGCTTAGTCTATCCTTACTGTTGAAAGTTCCCAGAATTAAAATAAGATAACCGGCAATCAATCCATAGAACAGGTATGAACTGATCAGGGCTTCTCCTTTGCTGTCATGAATCCCACCGGAATAGGTGCGGATCAGGAAGTCATTTAAGATTGCGCAGAAAAGCACCAAACAACTTTTCCATATGGTAGCAGCTCTTCTTAAACCCAAAACAAGGATCAGAGAACTTATTCCAATCATAATGGGCATTCCTAAGATTCCGCTTGTAGGATAATAATGTCCAATGAATCCGTTTATAACGATAACCAATGCAGCTAATGCCACTGTGACAACTTGTATCATAACCAGAGAGTTTAATTGTTAGTGCCAATGCTCTAAATTAATGATCCCGCAATAGCAGAGCCGGCTTTTAGTATTTATTGGCAGAATCCAATATTGCACTTTAACTGGTCAACCAATTAGAATTTGTTTTCGGAGCAAGATTTTCACCTCTAAAGAGGCAACCCATAATTCGTATCCCGATAGCTATCGGGACGACATTCGCAATTCGTAATTATTTGAATTATTGTTTACCTTTTCACTTTCCCGACATTAGAATCAAAATACCTCCATGATTGGACCAGCAGATATGCAACAGGAATTAAAACAGCTCTATCGGAAATGGCCGGATATCCGCCGTTACCTGAAGACTTTGGGCTGCGATTCGGTAAGCGCAGAAGATGTTTTCCAGGAAGCCCTACTTATTTACGTCCGCAAACGCGAATCTTCGGAGTTTGAATTGACCGTTGAACCATTCTTTTATGTGCGGAATACCTGCAAATTGTTGTGGTACAATCAAGCGCGGAAGGAACAAAAACAAATTTCAACTGAATTGCATGAAAACATTGCTGCAATAGAAGATGGGTGGTTTGAGAAAGAAATGAAAATTCGGGAAGTGGAATCGACCCTGGAAAAATTGGGAGCCCAATGTCAGGAATTACTGCAATTATTTTACGGATTAGGTTGGAACATGGTGGATATTGCCAAAAAGATTGGCTTGCGTAACGATAAAGTGGCAAAAGCACAAAAATACCGATGCTTACAGAAGGCAAAGGAACTAATTCAGGAACAGGAACTAACAGTTGAACCAATTAAAGCATAAGAAATGGAAACAAATTGGAATCAACTCATAGAACGTTACCTGCAGAATGAACTGTCGGAAGAAGGTAAAACTGCTTTTGAACAAGAATTGCACATCAATCCCGAACTGAGAGAAGAACTGGAAATGCACGAACTCATTCAATCTGCTGCAAAACGCGCTTCTCAACGAATGGTAATCAAACAAACAGCCAAAGCGCATTTCCGTCATTTAAGAATCAAGCAATTCACTATCGGTGTTGTGGTTACAGCAGCAACTACCGTAGGAATCGTTTATTGGGTTCAAAGCAAAAAGCAACAGGAAACAACGAAACCAAATAGCGAATCTTTTTTAGAAAACAAGCAAGAAGAGGAAGAAGTTCAGATGTCTGCTGCGGCAGAAGAGGAATCAATTCCTTTACGAGATACCATCATCAATCAACCAAACCAAGCAGGAGACAAAAGTTCTCTTATTCAATCTTCTGATTGGCAATCGGCTGAGGGGGAACGGGCTCACGGAACTACTTCTTTCAATTCACTAAAAAGTAGCAGCCAAACGGAGAAATCAGTAAATAGTAGAAGAGCAGCACACATTAAAAGTAGTGGTTTCGTTGATATTGATAAAACATTAAAAAACGTAATACCTTTCACTGTTGATTCAGTTGTTCAACTTAAACCAACGGTAACAGTGCTGGGTTATACCAATGAGAAGTTAGAGGGGAAAGTGATCGAAACTTCTTTGAAACGTTCAACATTGGAAGGTGCAGCATGGAATTTACAGTACGACAGCGTGGGTCATTTCAATGACTTGTATTGTGGATATGCTTTGGTGATGAATGATGCCAAATTCGGTTTTGTCGATCGCAAAGGGAATATTTTCATTCCACTGATCTACGATAAAATAGTGATCACAAGCAACCTTCAATCGTCTAAAGACAAGACCAGACGAAAAGATAAGAAAGTGCTTTATATTCCAAAACGTTCGGGAGGTGAAGTGCAGTATTGCGAAGAGTATATCCCTCCGGTTTACGAGTCAGATTCGAATAAGATTAAAAAAGAAAAGGAATAATAGGTTAATTTTGCAGTACCTAATTAATGTTGCCTTGAAGAAGAACCTCCTGATAATCTTATTGTTTGTTTTGAGAACCTTTTTATTCAATAGATGCTTACTATTCGGAATCAGAATTGTTCCAGATTTGAACGGCTGTATTCGCGTACAAAGTCTCAATTACACGACACCTGAAATCTCAATTAGTAGTTAAAATTGCAACCCGTCCTTCTGGGTTTAACTAGAAGAAAAAGTCTTCTGTTTCGATTTCCGAACTAGGAAAGTGCTTGTCATCTGGGATCCTGATCCCTTCTTTTCGTAGTTCGGTTCGAAACGGGAGGCTGCTTGAATGAAGTAATTGAGACAAAGGCATTTTTGCTTACTTTTTTTGCCTTGGAAAAAAGTAAGGAGAATAATCAGGAGTTATTAGGATGTATAGTTTTAAGTGAACAACAATGATTGAGAAATTTCTATTTTTGCAGTACCTAATTAATGTTGCCTTGAAGAATGTTCTCCTGATCTTTTTAGTACTTTTTTGCGGAATTCATGCGTTTGGACAAAACCAGACCAATATTTTCCCGGGTCAAAATTTAGACACCGTTCGATTGAACAAAATTGCACGATTGGCTTCTAAGGAAGATAAATCCTGGAATAAAGTTGCACATCTGATTGCCGACTCTTGTGAAACAGACCTGGAAAAAGTATATACAATCTATACCTACATTGGAGAATATTATACCTATGATCTGAATCAGCTGAAATTGATTTACAAAAGAGAAATCAAACGGGAATTGTATTTATCGGAAGTAATCAAAAAGAAAAAAGGGGTGTGTGGTGACTTTGCAAATCTTTTCGTGACCCTTTGTGATAGTCTGAATATCGGTTGTTTCCGTGTTTCAGGTTATGCTAAAACCCATCAGTTGATCCATCCGGTGAAAAAAAGTTACTACAACCATGCTTGGAATGTTGTTCGAATTGATGGAAAGTGGTATCCTTTAGATGTCACTTATGGAGTGCGTCATTTTACGAATCGGCAATGGAATAAAAAAGAGATCAACTATTTCTTTTTGCTTACCGATCCCGTTAAGTTCGGGAGGTTTCATCTTCCCGCAGATCCAGCTTTTCAATGTTTGAATCAGCAGCGCTCCTATAAAGATTTTCGATACCGCCGTTTTTTATGGAAAACACCCGATTCAAATCATGTTCCTGCAAGTGATTCCCTTCTCAATAATCGTTTGAAGAAAGATTGGAAGGATCAACTGCTCGATGAAGCCTTTGCTGCTCAGAAATTCAATAAAAAAGTAAAAGGAGCCGGGCTTAAACTCTTAGAAGTGCGCATCAACAAAGTTCTGGACAAGAGAACAAAGCGCAAACAGTTATTAACGAAGCAGGATTACGAAGATGCGATCTACTTGTATCAGGGAATTCAACAAGATTTGATACAAAACAAAGGCAAGAAAAAGTATATCAAATACGCAAACTACCGAATCTGGAAACTAGGACAGGAACGCGATAAATTGAAGAAGTAGTTGGTAGATGAGTAGACCATAGACATAAGACATGAGGCAAGTGACTAATTCAGTCTATAGTCTTCTTTCTATGGTCTTAAGTCTTAAAAAATCGGCTAACTTTGTATCATGAAAACGAATTCACCGATTAATCCAAAGCTTTTAAGTCGTTTAGCTGAATTGGGATTTACAACTCCAACTCCGATTCAGGAACATGCATGGAAGTATTTGATCGAAAAACATCAGGACTATGTTGGTCAGGCTCATACAGGGTCGGGAAAAACGATTGCTTATGGCGTTCCTTTGCTTCAGCGCATTGATGCGAAAGATAAAGATGTGCAGGCCGTAGTTTTGGTTCCAACACGTGAATTGGTGATTCAAACAACAAAAACCCTGTTCAAACTCTCCAAGAATCTGGATAAGTTCTTTATTCAATCCATTGTGAAAGGAGACGACATAGAAGAGCAAAAGCGAAATCTGCAACGTCCTACCCATGTATTGGTAGCAACTCCTGGAAGATTATTGGAATTGGTGCGAATGAAAGCCGTTTCCCTTCGAAGAGTAAAAACCATTGTTTTGGATGAAGCTGATGAGCTTTACGCAAAAGGGTTTATGAAAGAAATTGATAAAATTTTGGGTGAAACCAACGATTTTCACAAAAAATGGCTCTTTTCTGCAACCATTCACGGTGAATTGACCAAATGGATTAAGAAGACGCTCCACATGGATGCTCCACAAGCGATTATTGCTACTAAAAAAGTCATGAACCCGATGATTGAGCACCAGTATGTGGAATGTCAGAAAGAAGACAAACCAATGATGCTTCTGGAATTCCTAGGTACCATGAAAAAAGGACGTGGAATTATATTTTGCAGAACTAAAGGCGATGTGGAACATGTCGCACGCTTTCTAAGAACACACGAGAAGAAAGTAACCGAAATTTACGGGGAAATGTTCCCGAAAGAACGTGAAAAAGCAATGCGTATGTTTTCTCAGGAGCAAACACAATATTTAGTTGCTTCAGATATTGCAGCACGTGGAATGGATTTCCCTGATTTGGCTTTTGTCGTTCATTATCAATTGCCGGATGATCCGGATTATTACACACACCGAAGCGGACGTACTGCCAGAGCAGGGAAGAGAGGAATTTCATTAAGCCTGGTGGAAGCTGTAGAACGCAAAAAATTACGTTACATACAGGATTTATTACATGTGGATTTTATCCAATTGTAAATAAGGGCTTTAAATTCTAACTTTGTAGAAGGAACCAATGGAAAAATCGCACAAACATGTCAGTTGTCAGGACTGCGCCGTAAGATCGAATAGTCTTTTCGGGCATTTCACTACCGATGAGGTGGGCGATTTGGATCAGCATAAAAGCTGTTCTTCCTATAAGAAAAATCAAACTATTTTTGTTGAAGGAAGTTTTCCAAGAGGTGTTTTTTGCATCAATCGTGGAAAAGCGAAAGTCTATGCACTTGGAGACGAAGGAAAGGAACAGATTGTTCACATTGCAAAAGCAGGTGAAGTCATCGGATTTCGCGCCATGCTGAGTGGAGAATCATATAAATTATCGGCTTCAACACTAGAAGATTCCAATATCTGCTTCGTTTCAAAAGACGATTTTCTGAATATGCTCGATAATATTCCAAGTTTACGGAATTCCCTTATTCAGGAATTGTCGAAGGAATTGGGGGAACGTGCTATTTTCATTACCAATCTGGCTCAGAAAACAGTTCGTGAACGCTTGGCCTATTCGTTAATGATCCTTGCAGATATTTACGGAGAAGAACCAATCAATCTTTCACGTGAAGATCTGGCTAATTTCGTAGGAACAGCAACAGAAACATTGATTCGCTTGCTGAAAGAACTAAAAGAAGAGGGTTTTATCGATACGCAAACCCGCAAAATCTTTATCATCAAAAAAGAAGGGCTTCTTCAACTTGCCGGTGGGCATCGTTAATACTCCGTCAACCTGTTTTTCATTTCAGTCAAATCTTCCAATGTCCAGCTTAAATTTTTAGTATTCAGTGGATTGTCACATAAGATAGTGACTTTGTTTGTAAGTGCTCTAACCACTTTTTGTTGAATTTCTGAATCTTTTGAAGGACTTTCAACTTCCGGGGAATACGTTCTTTTTCGATCGACATAACTTTTGTAAATAGTGCGCAGTGCTTCAGCGTCTTTTTCCTGAAGAACTCCCTGATTGTCAATTGAAGCAATAATTTCCAGTGCTTTAGGAGCGTAGCTGTCCAGAAATTGGTCTGCTTTCTTGAGATCCATTACAATTAAAGAGGCAGCATATAGTTCAATGATGGGCTCGTTTGAAGATTCGATAATCGTTTTAAAAGGGACTTGTTTTAAAAATGTTCCGAAAGCGTCTTTGTTTACCTCAATTTCATCTTTTGGCATCAGCAACCAATCAAATAATTTCGCATAAAGAATCGTTTTTTGAATCTCAGTGATTTTAGATGGGCCTAGTTTTATGGGATGAGTTTGTAGGTTTTCTTGTAGTTTTTGATTGGATTCCTTGTCCCAATTTGATTTCGCTTCAACAGGAACCAGTTCATATACCAAATTGCGTTTTACAAAGTGGTTTCTCAGGTTGTTTTCGGGAAAGACATGGACAGATGTGGAATAAAAGCGACGCTCTTTGTTGGAATGAAGTAAATCCAGCATGCATAAGTCCACGCCGACAAGATATCCTTGCCTGGATGAAAAATTGGTCGCTACTCCCTGGATATCAATCAGGAAGTTTTTTGGAGCATGTGGTACATCTTCATAGGAAAGAACTTGTTTTTGATCGACCAGTTTCGGATCTTTATTGGCTTTTAATTGAGCTAGCCATTCCGGATAATTGGGGGGAGTTACAGATTCTTCAGTCAGTGCCACATAAATCTGGTAATAAAATCGATAGTCTTCTTTTGTCAGTGAAGATTTAAGCGGTGTTGTATGTTTGATATAATCAAAGTACCAGGGAGCTTGTAATAAGGAATGATTCAAAACAACCACATCTTTTCGGTAATTCATTTTTTCCTGTACAAACCAAAGCGGAAAGGTATCCGTGTCTCCGGAGGTAATTAAAATGCTGTTTTGTACACAATCATCCAGCAATTCTTTCGCATAAGCAATCGCATCAGTTTTGTAAGAAACCAGTTTTAGCATTCCTTCAGCGGCTTCATTTTCCTGAACGGATCTCAGCAGCAGGTAATAGTTAACTAAATCGTGATTGACCTTTAAATCCAGATCATCGAACACCTTGGTTTTGTAATTGGGATCCTTGTTTTTGATTTTTTTATAACACGCAAGACTTTGTTCAGCTAAGCGAAGGAAATTGGAAATGCGGCTCTCGGAAATTTTTTCATATATCGGATCAGGTAAATCTTTCGTAGCTGTAATCTCAGTTCCCAACTGATTCGGATGAATGTAATCACACGCCTCATTAGAATAGGCTCTGGCAAGCATTTCGAGCTCGTTCGTATGCAAATCTTCCTGATCTTTCATCAATGCGATCAGATCTGTGGTATAATCCGGGTAACCATAAAAATAGTTCAATTCGAAGTCCTTTCCGGAATTCCGGACGTTCTGTAATCCTTTTGTGTAAACTTCCCAGCCGGAACGTTCCTTGTCGAGGTATTTATCCAAATCAAGTTTCAGGTGTTTTTTCGTCGCAGCATCCCATGCTTTTAACAATGTAGGGGTTTGCTGTTCACTATTTTTATAAGGAATGATCTTCAAATAATATCCGTCAGCTTTTTTAGCTAAGCCAAACTGGCAATTTTCCCCTGGAGCAGTTAGTTGTTTGTTGACATGCGTGTAAATTTCTTCAAAAGAAGGAAATGGGTTTTCACGCAACCGGCTTAATTCCTCTGATGACGCGTTTTGACAACTTATGGTGAAAAAAATAAGGGATAAGCCTAGTAGTAATTGAAGGATCAGTTTCATGTGATTCAATTTTTCAGCTAAAGTTACTAAGAACGATGAAATAGTCAATGGATTGGACGTAAGACGATAGCCTGAATACTTTAGATAGAATTTCAGTCTGTTGTCTTTTGTATAACGTCTATAATCTTAAAAATCTTCTAATTTTATAAAAAATTGATTTCAAATGAAAAATGCCCCATATTCCGTAGAAGAGCGTTTTGTACGCTATGTGCAAATTGATACGACAGCAGATCCGAATTCATCTTCTTTTCCTTCCAGTGAAAAACAAAAAGACCTTTCTCATTTATTGGTGAAAGAGTTGCTTGCTTTGGGGATTGAGGATGCGGAAGCAGATCAGTGGGGATATGTTTATGCAACTATTCCTGCAACTTCAACAAAAGAGAATATTCCAACGATTTGTTTTTGTTCGCACATGGATACCGCTCCGGATTGTTCGGGAACAAATGTAAAACCAATCATCCATCGCAAATATACGGGTGCACCGATTACACTTCCGGATGATCCGACTCAAGTCATCACAACTGAGAAACATGCGTATTTGAAAGAAAAAATAGGAGATGACTTGATCACAGCTTCTGGATTGACTTTACTAGGAGCCGACGATAAAGCGGGAGTAGCCATTATCATGGATCTGGCAGAGCAATTGATGAAAAAGAAAGATATTCCGCACGGGAAAATCCGCATTCTATTTACTCCCGATGAAGAAGTTGGGCGAGGAGTAGAGCAACTGGATATGCAAAAACTGGGAGCAGATTATGGGTACACACTCGATTCAGCGGAATTGGGATCCATTGAAGATGAATCGTTTTCGGCAGATGCAATGACTTTTGTGATTACAGGAGTGAGTGCGCATCCTGGATATGCAAAAGGCAAAATGGTGCATGCAATGAAAGTAGCAAGCGCCTTTATTGATGCATTACCAAAAGACGAATGGTCGCCTGAAAGCACGAGAGACAGAGAAGGATTTGTTCACCCAACTGCTATTTCCGGTGGTTTGGAAGAAGTGACGGTAAGTTTCATTATTCGCGACCACATTACAGCAAAGCTGGCAGAATATGAAACACGTTTGGAAGGTATTTTGAAAGATACAATTGCTCAATTTCCCGGAGCAACATATACAGCAAAAGTTACAGAGCAATACCGCAATATGAAAGAGATCATTAAAGATGTTCCTTTCGTTACTGATTATGCCATTGAAGCAATGAAAAATGCAGGAATTACTCCAAAGCCAGCAATTATTCGCGGTGGAACGGACGGTTCACGCATGTCATTCATGGGTTTACCTTGTCCAAATATTTTTACTGGCGAAATGGCCATTCACAGCCGTCACGAATATGTAAGTATTCAGGATATGCAAAAAGCCGTGGATACCTTGGTGGAATTGGTTCAGATTTGGGAGAAACATTAAGAGAATTGAAAATTTTAAAATTGAAAAGACAATTCGTGTTTTTAAGATTTTACTTATAACTTTTCAATTCTCCATTTTCAATTTTACATTTTGAGTTATGGAAAACCCAATAGAGAATATCGTTTACAACAATTTAAAGGAAGCTTTTTTGCTTCGTGAAGACATTACATTTTTCAATTTCGGCTCGTTTGGAGCTTGTCCAAAGCCTATTTTTGAGAAGTATCAGGCATTTCAGCGCGAATTGGAGTATGAACCGGTTCAGTTTATCGTGAATAAAGGTCCTGAATATTTAAAAGAAAGCAGAATTTGGCTGGCTGAATACTTGACTTGTAATGCGGATGATTTGGTTTATGTTCCTAATCCTACTTATGCGGTAAATATTGTTGCCCGTTCATTGGATTTGAAAGCAGGTGATGAAGTTTTAACCACGAACATTGAATATGGTGCTTGTGATAGAACCTGGGATTTTTATTGTGAGGAGAAGGGCGCCAAATACATCAAACAAGCCATTTCATTGCCCCTGACTTCAAAAGAAGCTTTTTTAGACGATTTCTGGAAAGGATTTAGTGATAAAACAAGATTGGTATTCCTTTCACAAATAACGTCGGCTACGGGCTTAATTTTACCCGTAAAAGAGATTTGTGAGGAGGCAAAGCGAAGAGGTTTGCTGGTTTTTATTGATGGTGCACATGTTCCCGGACATATTCCTTTAAATCTCACCAGTTTAAATGCCGATTTCTATACCGGAGCTTGCCATAAATGGATGTTGACTCCGAAAGGTTCCAGCTTTCTTCATGTAAAGCGGGAACATCAGAAACAATTAGACCCGCTAGTGGTGAGTTGGGGCTACAAAGCCGATTTTCCAAGTAACTCCCAATTTTTAGATTATCATCAGTTTAACGGAACCCGCGATTTTTCTGCATATCTCACAATTCCAAAAGCGATTGAATTCATGAAGTGGAATGATTGGCTGGGAGTGGCTGAAGGTTGCCGGATTTTAGTTCAAAAGTGGCTTCCCGGATTGTGCGATTTAGTTGGCTCAAAACCTTTGGCACCAGTAACGGATGAGTTTATTGGCCAAATGGGAAGTATTCCGGTTCGTTGCGAAAATCCCATTGAATTGAAGAATATCCTTTACAAGGAGTATAAAATTGAGATTCCGGTGATGGTTCAAAATGGACAAACTTATGTGCGTTATTCTATCAATGCCTTTAATACGGAGGAAGATTTAGTGAAATTGGAGAAGACACTTATTGACTTGAAAGAACGGAAATTGATCTTTTGAAAATGAACGAAAAACATATTTTCCTGATTGGCTTCATGGGAAGTGGTAAATCAACCGTTGGTGCTTTGCTGGCAGAGCGTTTAGAGCTTCCTTTCATTGATTCGGATAAGGCGATTGAAAAGGTGGCTGGAAAGAGCATTACTGAAATATTTTCTCAAGATGGAGAAGCTTCTTTTCGGGAAATGGAAATGCGTTTTTTGAATGAATTGAAATCACATAAACACTCAGTTATTGCAGTAGGAGGAGGGCTTCCTTCCATTGACGGATCAATTCAATTAATGCATGAGTTAGGACTTGTTATTTACTTGAATACAAGTTTATTAACCCTGATTAAAAGATTGAAGGATGAAAAGCAACAACGGCCATTGTTAAGAGATCTGAGTGATTCGGAATTTCATCCATTTGTTGAAGATTTATTGAGTCAACGGGTTCATTTTTATAAGCAGGCAAAGTTGATTATGCCGAACGAACGCAATTCGCCTATTGAATTAGTTGAAAAGCTTATTAAAGAATTGAATAAACTAATTTAATAGTTTCTATTCTTCTTCATCAATACCAAAGAAATTGGTTTTTTCGCCATGAACTTCCCTATTCAGAAAGTAGTAATACAAACTGGAATGCCCTATCAATAGGAAAAAAGCAATCTTATCAAATGTGGTTGTATCTTGATACCAGTAGGAAAATCCCAATAGAAACCACATGGAAAGCAGATAGATAGCTCCAGAACCCCAAATGAAGTAAATAAACCAGGTGTTTTTTCTCCATTGTAAAACCAACCCGATAAATAGTCCGATCCACGCGATGAGTGCAAGGTTGTAAAAGGTAATCAGGCTGTTTTGAAAATCAGTACCTACAAATCCCAAAGCTTCTCCTCGTTGTTCGATCAATGAGTGAACATCCAACCCTTTTTCCTGTTCAATCCATTCTGTGCTCGTAAGCACCATATAGCCCAGAATAATCCAAACTAAAAATATAATCCAAATGATTAATCCCAGATAGAATCCTATTTGAGTATAGGTATCCGGAGATTCCTTCCCAAAAATCACATTGCGCAATCGGGACAAAATAGGAATCGGACTTTCGAGGTGAGCCTCAAATTCCTCGCGAAATGAATGTTTTTTATCAGAATCCGTCACTCAACGAATTTAACTAATTTCGCAGAATGAACGTACAAAGCGAGGAGTTAAAATGGGAAGAATTCTTGGTGGAAACTCTACAGATGGATTATTCCAGTTTGGAAGTACAGCAATTCATACAAACGATTCCTATTCATTCTGTTCCTGTTCAGCAAGCAATTTCTATTTATGAAACTGTCCGCGATTCCTTTTTGTATGATCCATATCACCTTGATTTACGTCCGGAATTCTTGAAAGCCAGTGTAGTGGTTTCAAAAAATCGCGCATGGTGCGTGGAAAAGGCGCTTTTGGCTTGTGCTTGTTTTCGTGTTTTCGGTTTCCCGGCCAGACTGGGCTTTGGAATTGTTCAAAATCACATTGGTGTAGAGAAATTGAAGATTTATCTCAAGCGTGATGAAATTGTTTTTCACGGTTATGTGGAAGTTTACGTGGATGGAAAATGGAGTAAATGTACGCCTGCTTTTGATCCAAGGATCTGTAAATTGAGCGGTGTTCCCTTATTGGAATGGGATGGAAGGGAGGATTCACTCTTTCAGCCATATGTGGGGAATTCTCAATTTATGGAATACCTTCATTTTTATGGAGAGTTTGCGGATATCCCTTTTGAATTAATGCACGCAGAAATGAAAGCGTATTATCCGGACTTGTTTGAAAACCCTATTCATACAAAAGCATTCTCGTTTTACTTTTGAATAGAATTATAGAATTCGGAAATTCGGGTGTTCCCAAAGATACGAACAGATTTATTGTTAAGTGGTTGATAAATAAATTGTTGAATATTTTAAAATGATTTAAATAATTCGCAATTCGCATCCCGATAGCTATCGGGACGCAATTCGCAATTAGTTCATTTAAGCCTCCACTTTTCCATTCGAAACCGGAACTTCAATCTTTACATTTCGTGCCTTCACAAACTTCGGTTCCAGAATCATAAACGTGCAATCATCTGTTTGTTCCCCTTCTCCCTTCCAGAATGAAAACTGATTCATTAATCGATTGTACAAAACACTTCCGTTTTGATTGGAAGAGCGCGATAAAAGATAGCGGAGCTGCTTCTTTCCGAACTTTTTATTGGATTCCATCCCAAATTGATCAACCATTCCATCTGTGAAAAAGATCAGTTTATCATCTTCTTCCAAAATAAGCTGCTGCGATTTGAATTCCAGGTGATTCATGTAAGTAAAGCCGATGGGTACGCGTTCACCATTTAATTCAATGACTTCAGAGTCTCGTACAATCCACAGTGGCATTTGAGCTCCGGAGAAAGACAATTCTCTGGTACGTTTATCGAGACAGAAAATCGCAATATCCATTCCATCCATTCGTTGTTCTTCATCAGAACTAATTCTTCGAAGGATTGTTTTGCGAAGAGAATCAAGCAGTTCGTTTGGTTTACGGATTCCATCAGCGAATAATTCGTCTAGGGTATTCATGCCTAGTACACTCAATAAAGCTCCTGGAACACCATGACCTGTGCAATCGGCCAGGGCAAACAGTATTTTCTCTACGCCATTTTCGCGGAAACCCTTCATCCAATAGAAATCTCCACCCACCAGATTTTTTGGGGTATAATGAACGTAAGCCTGTTCGAAATGCTGTGCCAATTGTTTTCTGGATACCAACAAGGATTCCTGCAGCTTTTGAGCATAGCGCAAACTGTCCATCATTTCTGTATGTTGTTTTTCCAATTGGATATTCTTTTCCTGTAATGCAGTAGTTCTTCTCAAAACGCGGTCTTCCAATAAATGGACATCCCATTTGATTTTGCGCGCCATTTTCAGGAATTGAATACTGATTTGTCCGATTTCGTTTTTAGGTAATTGGTGAGAAATGCTTTCGTAGGCCTGGTAATTGGATGAAATGAATTCATTCATGCTACGCTGTAATCGACTTACCTGAATGGTGATATTACGCACAATGTAAACACTTCCAAAGATTAAGGCCAAAAATGCGATTCCGGAAATGATGTATTGCATTGTTAACGAATCATTGGATAAAGCATAAGATTCCCGGATGAATTCGCCCCGTATTCTGCGTAAATTGGATTGAATACTGGACATGTTTATGGACCACATGGAATAGTGATTTCTATTCGGAATGGCGAAGAGCACTTGGATTCGATTTCTTACAGAATCAAAATACTGAAGGTATTGAGCTAGTTCGTCCGGGCAATTTCCGCGAGCCTGCCAATTTGCAATTTCTTCATGCAGTGATTGGGCATAGTTCTCATCGTTCCGCATAATGTAATCTTTCTCATGTCTGCGTAGACTCAGAATTTGTTCATCAAATTGCGGAAATTTTTCTTCTACACTATGAATGACTTCACGCATTTTTCCAATGTATCCGAATTCCTTAAATCCGATTTTTGCAATATCATTCAGAATCCGATCTTCAGTTAGTAGAATATCATCCAAAGTCATTAAAAGTTCTCTTTCCACTTTTTTGTTTGAAGAGAAAACGGCTGTTAAGTCTTGGCGGATCAATTCGTGTGCAAAACTGTTTTTTCGGCGATACTCGTTTTCGTTTTTTGCAATGGAATCATACCAAAAGCGCTGATTAGTCAGGTGATCCATCCAGTCCTTGTGATCTTGTATTTGAGTGGATAGGTTATCTAATTTCACAAGCAAAGCCTGTTTTTCATGCATTTTCTGATTAAAGTACCAAGACATCGAAGCAAAAACCAACAACACCAAACCAAATCCTCCAAGGACTACCACCAACGATTTTTTCATACTGCAAAATTCAGTACTTCCTTTTGCTACAATATAAAACGCATGTCAAATTGCTGTTAACAAGCATTAGAAAATGATGAATTTCTTTTGAAAGAAGTATATTTGGGTAAATTAAAATAGAGGAATGAAATCTGTATTACTTTTAGTATCACTTGGCCTTGCAGGAATAATCAACGCGCAAAAAATTCAATATGCGTTGCGAATGACGAAACCCCAGAATCATTATTTTGAAGTGGAAATGGAAATTTCTGAATGCAAAGCGGGTGATTTAACCGTTAAAATGCCCGTTTGGGCTCCCGGTTCGTATTTAGTAAGGGAATTCTCTAAAAATGTAAATTTGGTTCGTGCTTTTGATGAAAAAGATCAAGCTTTGAAAGTAGAAAAAACTTCCAAGAATGCATGGAAAGTAACCACTGGAAAAGCAAAAAAGGTACGCGTTCAATATGAAGTATATGCATTCGAATTATCTGTTAGAACAAGCTTTTTAGACTTGACTCATGGTTTTGTTTCCAGTTCAGGTGTCTTCTGTTATTTAGACGGACATAAAGACAAAGCTGGAACAGTGACCGTTTATCCGCATTCTGATTTTAAAGTAATTACAACTCCTTTGGAAAAAACGGCTGAACAAAAATCAGGCGAGCGATCAGAAACATTCCAGTTCCCGAATTACGATGTATTGGTTGATTCTCCGTTTGAAATTGGAAATCAGGAAGTATTCGACTTTACAGTGGGTGAGACCAAACACAAAGTGGCGGTTTTTGGTTCAGGAAACTACGATATCGATGAATTGAAAGTAGACATGGCACGTATTGTCAAATCCGAAAATGAAGTTTTTGCTGGTAAGAATCCCAATAAAAATTACACCTTTATTATTCATAACGTTGTAAACGGACAGGGAGGTTTGGAACACGCAAATTCGTGTGTTTTAAGTGTGAATCGCTGGACATACGGAGGTGCTTACAAAGACTTTTTATCATTGGTGGCACATGAATATTTCCATTTATGGAATGTAAAACGCATTCGACCAATTCAATTGGGGCCATTCAACTATGACGAAGAAAATTATACTTCTTTGCTGTGGGTAATGGAAGGTTTCACCTCATACTATGATGAATTGTTACTTATAAGAGCCGGATATTACACGAAAGAAGAATATTTGAGAAAATTGCAATCGACATTAAATTACGTGGAGGGATCAGTAGGTTCGCGTGTTCAGCCAGTTGCACATTCAAGTTATGATGCATGGATCAAAGGATATCGTCCGAATGAAAACAGCGCAAATACAACCATGACTTATTATTCCAGAGGAGCAATTCTGGGGGCTTACCTTGATGCCGTTATTATCGATAAATTCAACGGGACAAAATGTCTGGACAATTTCATGCAATACCTTTACGAAGAGTTTTATATCAAGAAAAATCGCGGATTTACCGAGGTCGAATTTCAAGACGCATTGGAGAAATTCTTAGGTCAGGATATGGATTATTTCTTTGATAAGTATGTAAACGGCACAGAAATTCCGAATTATCAAGAAGTATTTGGAAAAATCGGTGTTGGAGTTACTTATGTCGGAAAATCTACAACTTCTTTCGGAGCATCTTTATCTCAGGAGGGCGGAAGCTGCATTGTGAAAGCAATTCGTGCCGGAAGTGCTGCTGAAACGGCAGGTTTGAGTGTTGGAGATGAAATTATTGCAGCAGACGGTATGCGGGTTGACAATAGTTCGGTTGAAAGTTATGTGGGAAGTTTGGGAGAAGGTGAAAAATGCAATTTACTGATCGCACGCGATGAAGTAATGATGGAATTGACCGTTCAAATGACGCTTTACGAAAGACCTTCATTCAAATTAGAACCAAACGGAACAGCAAAGAATAAACTGGATTATTGGTTGAGAACAAACTGATTCCATTCAAGATAAGAAAGACGGGATATTCGAACGCTTCAGCGAAGGCGCAAAGATTGTCCCGTTTTTTGTTTTTATTTCCGTCCTCTTGGAGTAGATTTCTTTCCTCTAAAGTTGGTGGTTTTTCCACCACTTCTGCTATTTCCTCCGGGTTTGTTCCCAAAAGTACGTGGCTTTTCACCGGGCACGTTTTTCTTCTGTTGAACAGGTGGTTTTTTCTTGGCAGAATTGGGTTTACTTGCGGGTTTATCAGATTCTCCTGAAGAATCTTTTAGTAATTCGTTCATTGTCCGCATTTCTGCATCCGTCAATTCACGCCATTCACCCAAAGGAATTCCTTTCAGATCAATGTTCATGATACGTGTTCGCTCCAGTTTGGTGACTGTATAACCGAAGTATTCACACATTCTGCGGATTTGACGATTTAATCCCTGAACAAGGATGATCTTAAAAACGTTGGATGAAATCTGTTCAACGACGCATTTTTTTGTGACAACACCTAAGATTGGGACTCCGGCAGCCATTCGTTCTACAAAATCGGTCGTAAATGGCTTGTCAACCGTTACAATATATTCCTTTTGGTGCTGATTTCCCGCCCGTAAGATCTTGTTTACAATATCTCCGTTCGTTGTAAGAAAGATTAAACCTTGTGAGTCTTTATCCAATCTCCCGATTGGGAATATTCGTCTTGGATGACCAATATAATCGACAATATTATCTTCAACTCCTTTTTCGGTTGTAGAGGTAATTCCCTTTGGTTTATTTAGAGCAATGTACAATTCATCTTCTTCCACTTTTCTCTGAACGGTATGTCCGTTTACTACAACCGTATCTCTTGGAAAAACCTGAGTACCAATTTTTGCACGTGATCCATTGATGAATACCGATCCTTGTTCAATATACTTATCGGCTTCTCTGCGCGAACAGTAGCCGCTGTCACTGATAAATTTGTTTAATCGGATCGATTCGTGCATGACTCTTTATTGAAAACGAAATTATGAATGCGAAGGTAGTTTATTCTATTCGATCTCTAGCGCCCGATTTGGATTTATTGAATTCCTTTAGGGCTGAATACTAATTGTAAATTCTCCTTTTTTTCCGCAGGAAGACACATCTTTATTGACGTTATATTGAACACAATTGTTGACACATTGCATGATCGTGTCCAATTCTGTTGTGGAAAGTTCTTTTTGAGCATTGATTTGGTAAACGGCTTCCTGAGACTCAGGTTGTAATTTGAGTACGAGAACAGAAAGCGTTTCAGCATTTACTTTTTTGGAATAGGTTACAAATCCTTCAACAAGGAACTCAATAACAATCTCTTTTTGATCTGTAGCGAATTCAAAAAGAAGATCCGGATTCAGGTTCTTTTCGAACAATAGCTTGCCTTTCGTATCTGAAATGGTAACCACTCCGTTTTTTTTATTTCCGCTTATTTTTCCGTTCAAACGATTGATGTTTCCACCTAAATGAGCAATTTCGATCGCGTAATTCAATGGTTTTTGATACTGATCTAAAGAAAACCAATATTCATGTGTTTTATCTTCCCGGATCGTTTGATGTAAGATTTGTCCGTAAATGAGTTGACAGGCAGTTAATGCAATAAGTGTAGCAATTATTTTCATATGAGTTTCAAAAGTTTCTGTAGCACCATAAAAGTAATGCCAAAAATCAATTGAGCAAAAAAAAATCGTCCATCAATCAATTGACCAATGGACGATTCTGAGTATCAAACTAATACTTATTTAATCGCTCCTGCGCATAATTTCATACGAAGCACACGTTTTGCAGCAGCATCTACAGTTGCTTTAAAGGCAGCATCCGAGCGGTATTTTGCTAAGATTTCTCCATGAGATTTCATACAATCCAAAGGCATTAGTAAGATATCAACTCCTGCTTCAATTGCTTTTACGCTATTTCCTTTTACGGCAGTAACTCCGCCCATATTCATCGCATCTGTCACTACCAATCCTTTGAATCCAAGTTCTTTGCGTAATAAATCAGTGATGATTACTTTCGAACAAGTAGCAGGAAGTCCGTTTGTATTGTATTTAGGGTTATTGACAACCGCCAAATGACCAATCATAATACTCAAAACACCTTTTTCGATCAATCCCGGGTAAGTAGCAACTTCTTTCAATTCACCATCAATTGCTTGCAGTGATTTATGTGTATCACCGGAAACCAATCCGTGTCCCGGGAAATGTTTTGCAGTAGCAATGATTCCCTGTTCCTGCATGCGGGCAATAAATGCATTTGACCATGGAACATTGTTTACTTCGTTTTTGGCGAATCCTCTGTAACCAACTGTTCCGTTCTTTGCCAAATCCACAACTGGCGCAAAATTGTAATTGATCCCAATTGCCTTTAAAGTTGCTGCAATTGTATCTGCACATTGATTTACTTCAGCAAGAGATAGTATTTCATTTGCCTTTTTCACCGTTGAAGAACCGGAAATCTTGCGATTGAATAAACTTGGTTCAGCATCAGCACTGTATAAAAATCCGGGATTTCCATTCTTTCCGTTAAGTTCATTGAACTCTTTAATCCAGGATGTGAATTCTGTTTTGCTGCCGTTTAACATTAAAACTCCGCCGATTACGCGTCTGCTAATCAATGCTTTGATGGAATTAGGCGTGTTTCCAAGTCTTCCAACTGCCGGCATGATCAACTGAGCTACGATTGCTGTATCGTCTAAGGTTTTAAACAGCTCTTCCACATCTTTATCCAAATCTGCATTTTCACTTAAGTAATCAGCAAGTTTGAAAGTGTGCTTGATTTCTGGCAATTGAGGAACTTTTCGCTCTTCTTTTGGAGTTTCTGTTTTTGTTCCTTCGGCATTTTGTCCGCAAGCCTGAAGTAATAATGCAGAGCAAGCGCAAATCGTAATCCAATGTTTCATTTCTACTTTTATCATAGTTGATGCAAAGGTAAGTCGAAAGTTTCTTACGATTGCTCTTTGGCTTTTCATTTATAAACAATTCGGAGGTGAAATCTGCTTTTTTAATCAATCAAAAATCGACCTTTTCATGAAAAATTGAACTCGTTTCGATTATTATTTTCCCTTTGGCATTCTTGAAGCGGGTGTTTTTTTAGCAGTTACTGTTTTTTGTGCTGCCGGTTTTTTAACCGTAGGTTTCCGGACAGCTGGTTTCTTGGGAACCGAGGTGTATTTTTCTTTATGATCTTCGTGTGCCTCCTCAATGGAATGGGATGTTTTTATAGGTTCTTCTTTATCCGACAACTCACTGAGTTTGTGGTAATATTTTTGAACAATCATCATTTCCTCTTCCGTCATGCTTTCAATATCAACCAATCGGTTACTCGACTCATTATTAGATGCGACTAGTTCGTTCAATTTCAATTGTATTGCCAGTGAATCTTTATTTTGAGATTTTTGGATCAGGAAAACCATCAGAAAAGTAATGATCGTTGTTCCTGTATTGATAACCAACTGCCAGGTTTCTGAAAAATCGAAGAATGGGCCACAGATTGCCCATGCAACAACTAATGAAAGAGCACTCACAAATGCGTAAGGACTTCCAACTGCTTTTGATGCTTTAGAGGCGAAATTCTCAAAGAATTGTTTGCCGGATTTTCTATGTGCCATAATGCTCTTGTTTATTGATTAATAAATGGATCGATTTCTTAGCTTCCAACGATTTCTCCACCATTTACATGAATGAATTGTCCCGTTATGTAGCTGCTGTCTTGAGAAGCGAGAAAAACATACGCCGGACCAACTTCTGATGGCTGACCTGCGCGACCCATTGGTGTATCTTTTCCGAATTTTTCCAATTGTTCAAAGCTGGAAACGATCAAAGGTGTCCAGATTGGTCCGGGAGCAACCCCATTTACACGAATTCCTTTTTTTGCCAACATGGAAGCAAGTGATTTTGTGAAAGTCGATATTGCTCCTTTAGAACTGGAGTAGTCCAGCAAATGATCGCTTCCGCGATAAGCAGTTACTGACGAAGTATTTATGATGCAATCTCCTTTGGAAAGATGAGAAATCACCTCTTTTGTAAGATAAAACAGCGGATAAACATTGGTTTCGAATGTCTTTTTCAGATTCTCAGAAGTTATTTCGGTAAGAGTATCGGCATTAAAATGTGTTCCTGCATTATTAACCAGAATGTTGATCTTCCCAAATTCGGTTAATACATTTTTGATGCACTTTTTACAGAATTTTTCATCTGTTAAGTCGCCTTTTATGAGCAGACATTTTCTGTTTTGTGCTTCAACCAGTTTTTTGGTTTCCTGTGCATCTTTTTTCTCTGAAAGGTAAATAATCGCAATGTCTGCGCCTTCATGAGCATAATGAACTGCAATACTTCTTCCTATTCCACTATCTCCACCGGTAATTAGTGCAACTTTATTGATGAGTTTACCACTCGCTTTATATTTTTTACTTATGTACTCCGGAATAGGAGTCATTTTAGACTCGATTCCCGGTTTCTTTTGCTTCTGAGTTTTGAAATTTTTCTGCTTCATGAATAGAAATTTGAAGTTCTACTCAAAAATTAGTTGAAGCGTGGTTATTTTCCAAAAACTTTATCCCAATAAACGCTAAACTTTATTTTACTAAAATCCCATACACGGTAAGAAAAGAGGTTTTGTGTTTTTTGATCCTTAAGGGTAATGCCATATCCCATTAAAGGAGTCCGGCTTAGTCCGTTGGTAATGGTTGTCGTGGTTCCGAATCTCAAATCATAAATAATCAAACTGTCAAGATGCTGTTCCACAGTATAAAAACCATTGGTAATGTGTTCGATTTCTTCCAAGCGAGAATTCCCGTTCCAATTAAGATTTTCAAGAAGGTGATGATTTTTGGGAAGCACCTCTATTTGTTTTGGATCAAATGGTGCAAAAAGCGATTTGTAACCGATGTAATAATTCGAATCGTCTTCTACAATCAGATCCCAATAAAAAGAAGTCAGTGGCATTGGGGTAACCATTGCTCTTTTAGGATGAATGTTTGCCTGTTCAAAATAGGAATTGGTGTTGCTGTAAACAAACAATTTAACACCAAGTCCCCAAAGTAAATACAACGAAGAATAAATAATTCCGGTCCAGTTCCAAATACGTCTTCTTTTAGATTCCCGTTTCATAAACAATGCCCCAATTAACAGAATCATGAATGGGATGGTGTAAAGCGGATCGATTACAAAAACAGAATTGAAAGTCAATCGCCAGTCAAACGGCCAGAAGAATTGAGTCCCATAGTTGGTGAAAATATCCAAAATAGGGTGTGTTACAATGGAAAGAAACCATAACAAGAACCATGTTTTATTACTGTAACCTTTCTTACTGAGTTTACTCGATATGAATGTTAGAATGATTCCGGCCAGAAGAGCAAATAGCAATGAATGGGAAAAACCACGATGAACAAGTGCGGCATCCAGAGGATCATAAAAGAAGCGTAGAAAAACATCCAAATCCGGGAGAGTTCCCCCAATTGCGCCCAGAAGTGCGGCTTTCGCACCCATTTTTCTTCCTGCAACTGCTTCTGCAACTGCTGCTCCAAGTACGATTTGTGTCAAAGAATCCATGCGCATAAAAGTAGTAGTTTATACTTCAAATCAATATTAAAATGAATTGATTAAAAATTAAGATTAAAATGTTTATAAAAATGGAAAAAGATGCTTGAAAGGCTTTTTTGAACAGAACTATTTTCTTATCTTCATGGTAAAAGAAAGTGGAATAATGTATCAAAAACAGTTGGCAATTAAAAACTGGGCTGAGGATGACCGGCCTCGGGAAAAGATGATGCTTAAGGGAAAACATACCCTTTCAGATGCGGAATTAATAGCGATTCTTATTGGGACTGGGAGTGGATCCAAATCTGCAGTTGATTTGGCTAGGGAATTACTTGCGTTAACAGATGGAGATTTGTATGAGTTCGGAAAATTGAGGCATTCCCATTTATGCAATGTAAAAGGGATTGGAGATTCTAAGGCAATGAGCATTTTGGCCGCTTTAGAGTTGGGAAGACGAAAAAAAGAGTCTGTAAAAAAGAAACGCAATAAAATCGATAGCTCTCTGAAAGCATACCAGGAATTCAAAAGTTACTTTTCTGATTTAACGCACGAAGAATTTTTTGTGCTCTATTTGAATCGTGGGAATCACGTATTACAGGTCAAGCAGGTTTCAATTGGTGGTACTTCAGGAACTTATGTTGATCCTAAGATCATTTTCAAATACGGGATGGATTTAACGGCATCGGGAATTATACTGGCGCATAATCACCCGAGTGGTCAGCTAAAGCCAAGTCAGGAAGATAAAATGATCACTAAAAAAATCAAGCAATTCGGAGAGCTGATTGAAATGCCCGTTTTGGATCACCTCATTATCACAGATAATGGCTACTTTAGCTTTTCGGATCAAGAACTTCTTTAAGAAATGTTGTTTTACGTTGATGAAATTTCAGCTCGTTTAATTTATACTCTGGATTTTATATTCAAGGAGCATGGCTTAGAATATCAATTGACGAATGATAAACATGTCTTCAATTCTTTTGTTGGAAACAAGATTTCATACTCTAATTTCGAATTTGATGAGTCACAGATTTTAAATCCAGCCCGTTTACTCTTTGAAGAAACATTTCGTGAATCAATTCGCGTTGCAAAGGGGAGTTGGCACCAAACGGATTGTTTGGAGTTTGATTCAGTTTCCGATCCTTTGGCTTCTATTTTCTATGTGCTCACGAGGTACGAAGAGTATCATCCTGCATTTCCGGATGATCATGGACGATTTACAGCAAAGGAGAGTCTTCAGAGCAAATTTGGATGGCTTCATATTCAAATTGTAGAACATTGGATCGAAGCGTTTTTCCAGATTTATTCGCCTGAATCTTTGAATGAACTGAAATCACAAAAAAAAGTTCAGATTATTCCTTCATTTGACATCGACAATACCTTTGCTTATAAATGGAAGGAGGGTTGGCGTTCGTGGTTGTCAAATGGAAAAGATTTCTTACAAAATAATAAAGAACGATTGAAAATGAGGAAACTAGTTCAACAAGGTGAACTGGAAGATCCATACGATTCCTTTGAGACGATTCGCTCTGTTTTTAAGAAATATCCCGAAACACGCGTTTTTTGGCAGCTGGGGAATTATGCAAAATACGATACAAATATTGCATGGAATGATCCGAGGCATCAGGGATTGATATTGGAAATGAGTCAATTTGGTCATCTGGGGCTGCATCCAAGTTACGCCAGCAATTATTCAGATGAACGATTGGATCAGGAAGTTGTTCGTATTGAAAAAATCACATCGAAAACTATTACGGAATCCAGACAGCATTTTCTGAAACTCAATTTACCTAGTACGTATCACCGAATGATCGCACGTGGTTTTGAAAAAGACTACACGATGGGGTATGCGGATGATTTCGGATTTCGTGCAGGGACAGCATATGAACATTCTTTTTTTGACCTTCTGACTAATCAGGCGTTTCCAAATTACAGAATTGTTCCTTTTGCCTATATGGATGGAACCTTGCTGGAATACAAAAAACTGACTATTGATCAAAGTATGGAAGCTGTGTTCGGATTGATAGAGGAAGTAAAAAAATACGGAGGTGTTTTTTGTTTTATCTGGCACAATGAAACACTTGCCGAAGCGGGTAAATGGAATGGGTGGCGAAGGGTTTTCGACTATACATTAGAACAATTAAAATGAGTGTTTCAGCGGCTAGTTTACATCAAAAAGATTTTCCGAAGATCCAACACGGGGATTCGATCGTGCAATTGGGCTCTTGTTTTTCTACCAATATGTCATTTTGGTTTCGAAGAGCTGGCTTTCAAGTATTAGACAATCCGCTTGGAGTCATTTTTCACCCCATTCCTTTAGCAAAACAACTATTATTGGCTTTTGGTAAAGTAGAGCGAAGTGAATTTACACTAAAGGAAGACGTAAATGTAAGCTATGATGCAAGTAGTACGTTGTATTCCATGGATCCTTCAGGATTAGAGAAATTGGTTTCAAATCAATTGGAAACACTGAAAAAAGCTTTAATCAATGCAAAGATTCTGATAATTACGCTTGGATCTGCACATGGCTATCGCTTAAAGGAAACCGGAAATTTGGTTGCGAATTGTCATCAGCAGCCACAATCATTGTTTCAAAAAGAATTGACTCGTGCGGAAGAAATGGCTGTGATTTGGGAACAAGCTATTAGGGAATTAAGGAATGTGAATCCAACAATCCAAATTGTATTTACAGTTAGCCCTGTGCGTTATATAAGGGATGGTTTAATGGAGAATTCGCTGTCGAAATCAGAATTATTTCGTTTGGTTTCCATATTGAAACAGGATTCGATTCATTATTTTCCAGCATACGAATTGGTCAATGACATACTTCGGGATTACCGCTATTTTGAGGTAGATGGTGTTCATCCTTCGGATCAAGCAACTGAATTTGTTTGGGACTTTCTGAAACAAACCCTTTTTTCGGATCAGACGAATGACTTGATTGAAGAAGTGATGAAACTGCGTAAAATGGAGGAACACCGATTGATGTATCCTGAGTCTAAAAAGGCTGAAGAATATCGAAATCAACTAAAACAAAAAAGGGAAAGTTTCCTTTCCCGATACCCAGTAGTAGTCTGGTGCTAATATTCTATTGCGTTTTAATAACGATTGTTCCTTTGTAATCTCTAGGTTCTCCTGGATTTGGATTTCCCATAACGACTTTCCATAAAACAACAGTTCCGTTTTTCAAAACTTCTCCTGTATTGCTGTCTACACCGTTCCAGCCTGCAGATACGTCAGTTGTTTTGTAGATCACTCTTCCGCTTTTCGCATCGTAGATATATAATTCAAATGGAGTTTTACGTTCCTTCAAAGCGTGTGGCATGAAGGTAGAAACTCTTGAATCACTTGAATTTAAATCGATTGCTTCCTGAGCATTCAAGTTGTAGTTTTCTGATAATGTAATTGTTTTTGGTTCAATAACCGAACATCCATTTTGATCCTTAGCAGCTGCAGAAACTGTAATTTCTTTGCCTTTATAAGGATGAACAATCAATGCTCCGTTTTCAGTTTCATAGGCGTGGTTTTCAACTGTCCAATGAACCGGAGAATTATTTCCGGAAACTGTAAATCGAATTGCAGGGATTCCATCTTCATACAGCAATGTAGGATCAACACTGATATATAAATCAGACGTTGGTTTGCTAACTGTAATTGTTTGTTTCTGATTTCCAACGACCAAGTCAATTGCACCTTCATTAGAAGCAACAAGAATCTTCTTAGCTCCCGGTTTAACGGTAAGAATTGTTTTATTGTTTTGAATTACCGAAACAGAAGTGTTTTCATTCGGATTTCCAATTTCAATCTCATCGCCAATGCAGTACTTCGCTTTGTTTGAGGTTGCTGGTAAGAAGTTTGTTTTTTGTTCGCCACTATTATCAACTGCTCCTTTCGGAGAATTCGATACATTTTGTGACGTTGAATTTTTTTGAGCAGCATCCTTTGGATTCGAAGAAACATGAGCTACATCAATCGGTTGATTTGTTGTGTGTTCAATCGGTGTCGACTGAGTTCTATTCACTAAATGTTCTTCAGTCTGAAGTGTGTTTGCTTGAGGGTTGGCATTATTATTTGCACTCAAACGACTTTCAGAATGATTGTTTGTTTGAGGAATGGTTGAATTTTGACTAATTACAGGAGTACTGTTTTTAGTATCTTGTTTCGAATCCGACTGTGAATTCAATGCGAAAAATAGGGCAGATCCAACCAGTACTGTACCAACTGAAGCTGCAACCCACCATTTGCGATAGAATGGAGAAGGAGTTGTCCCGTCTAATCTTTTAGATAGTGATTCCCATGCAGCCTCGTTGTAGGGCAACTCATGGTTCTCAAGGGACTCTTTTATGATCTGTTCAATGTTCTTCATTGAGCGATTTTTGTAAATTTTTGTTTCAAATAATTTTGAAGGTTCATTTTGGCTTTTGCTAAATTAGATTTCGACGTTCCTTCACTGATTTCCAATATTTCCGCAATTTCTTTGTGCGTAAATTCTTCCATCACATACAAGTTGAAAACTGCTTTGTAAGCTGGTGAAAGCTTGCTTATTGCTTCCATCGCTACTTCTGCTTTTAACGTGGTGATTTCCCAATCTTCCCCGAGTTGATCTTCTTCAGGAATGAATTTGAAATCATTGTCGTTATCGCTAAGCACCCAATCTTTTTTAGACTTTCGGATCGAATCAATCGCACAATTCACTATGATTCTTCTCATCCATCCTTCAAAAGACCCTTTCTTGTCGTAACCTTTAATATGTTCAAAGACCTTTATAAAACCTTCTTGTAAAACTTCCTGGGCTGAATCTTTATCACGAATATACCGTTGACAGACAACGAGCATTTTCCCATAAAACTTCTTGAATAATTGCTCCTGTGCCCTCCTGTCGGATGACTTACAGCCTTCAATTATATCTTCTAATTCCCAATTCTGTTTCACTGTCTCTTTTCAATAACGAAGGATTGATTGCAGGGTTGCCTTACAATCGGGTTCAAAAGTTTAAAAAGTTCAAAAAGTTCCAATGTTTGAACCCTTTAAACCTTTTGAATACTGTTTGAACCTGGTTTTAATAACCTGTTTACAAATAACGTTATTTCTCTATAAAATTTGAGGTTGGAGCAAAGTTTTATTCTTAAATTCGTTGCGATTTATAGAAATTAATTATCATTTTAATCAGATAACAATGAAAGTAACAGTAGTAGGTGCAGGAGCTGTAGGAGCAAGCTGTGCAGAATACATCGCAATGAAAAACTTCTGTTCAGAAGTAGTGTTAGTAGACATTAAAGAAGGATTTGCTGAAGGTAAAGCAATGGATTTAATGCAAACAGCATCTCTTAACGGATTCGATACGAAAATTACTGGAACAACAGGCGATTACAGCAAAACCAAAGGTTCTCATGTAGCAGTAATCACTTCTGGTATTCCGAGAAAACCGGGAATGACACGTGAAGAATTGATCGGAATCAATGCAGGTATCGTTAAAGACGTTACACAAAACTTAGTGAAGCATTCTCCGGAAGTGATCATTATCGTTGTTTCCAATCCAATGGATACAATGGCTTACTTAGTACACAAAACTTCAGGTCTTCCTAGACACAAGATTATTGGAATGGGTGGTGCTTTGGATTCTGCACGTTTCAAATACAGATTGGCAGAAGCATTGGAAAGCCCTATCTCTGATGTAGACGGTATGGTAATCGCTGCACACAGTGATACTGGAATGCTTCCATTATTGAGCAAAGCAACAAGAAATGGTGTTCCTGTAACGGAATTCCTAAATGGGGATCAGCAAAAATATGTAGTCGAAGAAACGAAAGTAGGCGGAGCAACACTGACGAAATTATTAGGAACTTCAGCTTGGTATGCACCTGGTGCAGCTGTTTCTGTAATGGTTCAGGCAATTGCTTGTGATCAAAAGAAAATGATTCCTTGTTCTTTGATGTTGGAAGGCGAATACGGACAAAGTGACATCTGTTTGGGAGTTCCTGCAATTATCGGAAAGAACGGAGTAGAAAAGATCGTTACGATAACACTTACTGAAGACGAGAAAGCGAAGTTTGTTGAAGCAGCAGATGCTGTAAGAGAGATAAACGGAGACCTTAAATACTAATTAAGTTTAACTTTATATTTAACCGGTGCAGCTTTGGTTGCACCGGTTTTTTGTTTTTCAGGTATCTTTTTATTTTACGCTCAACTATTTTCCAATTTTAACTAATCGCATTTGCTGAACTATTTCTGTGCCTGAAACGATGCGGATCATATAGATTGCATTGGGATAACCTGATAGATTTACAGGTGTTTCTGCCTGTGCAACTGAAAGTGCATGAGACTCTAAAATGCGACCGGATAAATCGACCAATTGGTACTTCAAAGATTCATTTGCTGTTTGATGAAGATTCACTATAATAGCTAGTTCTTGTGCTGGATTCGGATATAGATTGAATCCGTTAGGTTGACTATTTTCAGCTAAACCTAAACCACTTCCAGTGAAATAAGCATCAAATTGAATCGCCGTGACATCCAATGTGTCTAAATATACAGGTGAAAGGACATTCGCAATGATTCCGTTGTTTCCCCAATTACTAAAAGTGAATCCGGGATTCGCAATAGCCTCAATTTTAATCGGTACCCCATTGAAGTAAATCCCATTCCACGGATAGGTTCCCGGTTCAATCGTGCTGATATGAATCTTCCCGGCTCCGGCCGGGTGTACGTCCAGAACCAAGTCCACTTGATTTGGTAGACTGAAGTTGTTTTCGATGTGATCTCTAACCTGATTGCTTCGTTCGGTCAATTGATTCCGGAAAGTAAGGTGGCTATTATATAAATTGGTCATTTGTTGTGGAATGTTGTTTGGGTCTCCCCAGCGTGCATATTCCTTCTGCATTTCCACTGCAATTTGATTGAAAAAACCATCTTCCAAAGGTAGTAAGCGGCTTGGAAGGTATTCGGTATTTATTAAATCCGCATAGCGGTTAATGAAGTAATCTTTGAATCGATTGTTCTGGATTCCTTTCAACCAAATGTTGATGAACGGATTGCTGGTGTTTTGCCCCATCATATAAGCAATGTGGTCATCGTAGCAATCTGACCAGGAGTAAGGTGCCAGGGCAAGTTCCATGTCAATGGTGCAGAAACGGTAACGGAAATCGGTTTTATTCGAACGATAGATCTTGATGTTGTTTTGCGGCCAATCGGTATTACCCATCCATGATTCCGCAATGATATAATCCGTGTAATAAGTTTGGTCGAAATACTGGTCTGCCTGATCCCAATAAGATGTGGAAGCAGGATTTAAGTTGTTGAAAGCAGCATAAACCGTATTGAATGTATCTACCGGAGCACCTGTCACTGAACGTAAAACAGAATTGTTCCATGCACTCAAAGACAAGATGTCTAAAGAGTCTTTGTGTGCACCATCTGCCAATTTGAAAAACTCATCGTCGATTTTCTCACGCAATTCATACAGCCCGAAATAAGATCCATTGATGTATACTGTCACTGGATGCCAGGCAGAATAATAGTTGTTTGTCGTTGCAGACATCGCTTCTTCCTGAAAGGCATCTTTATAAGGGAATTGAAGCCATTGATTACTTCCGTTCCGGATGTAAAAATTGCTATATTTTGTTCTGTTTGGACGATTTGGGATCACAGGGTAATTGACTGACCCTTCGCCCAAAACTCCGTTGTCCAATTCCAGACGGAAAGAGTGCTGGGGATGTGAGCGACTTCCTCCATAGCCTCCATCGATTTGCATACCTGTATTTCTGGAGAATAACAACTGCTCCGTTTCTGAAAAATAATCGATGTGTGCAGCGCGCTGCCAATCCTGCTGCCAATTATCAAAGATGCCATCTGGGCCATATAGGTTTTGGTTGTCGGTGATAAGGGAAATTATTGGTGTTTCATGGTCGATTCCCAATAAATAGGAAGCTTGGGTAATGCTGCTAGGTAAAAAACCGGTACCAAAAACACGTGCACGTAAAACACTTGAATAAAGAACAGGAACAGGACTTCCTGTATATAAAGTTGATGAGGTAGTTGGTGTACTTCCATCAGTTGTATAGTAGACCTGGGAACCCGAACCATTTGTATTGGCAATTGTTACGAAAACAGTTGTGCCGTAGACACCCGATTGAGCTGAGAAAACAGGTGGAAGAAAGTATCCGTTATATCCTTGCGAACCATTGTTGGTTAATTCGGGTGTTGGCGATCCGAATGTCACGGAATTACTGCTTGCATCCGGAAGTAATCCGCGGCTTTCATCCAGATTTTGACAATTGACCCATAAGCTGTTTAAAAGGGTTTGTGAAGGGGTGTATAAACTGATTGTTTCGCCCGAGCTTGAAATGGAAAAATTGGTATGCTGGTAATTGTTTGGATTGACCATTGCAAAATCTGTGGTTAGTGAACTGTATGAAACCAGCATCATGTCAAATTCGATGTAATCATATACCATGGCTGGATCTGTACTCGCTACATCGAATCCAAAGGAGTTGATGTAGCCGGCAGTTAATCCTGCCGCACTCAATTCGGATGCTAAAATGAGCAATTGGTGCTTCGCTCCCCAATACCAGTTTCCATAGGGAGCAGGGTAGTCGGTTCCCGAATTTTGAATGGTTCCATTTCCAACAGAAAGACCGTTGAATTTCATGTTTGGTCGCTGATTTGCCGTATTTCCGGAAGAGAAACCACAAGCAGCATCGCTGTTGTCCTGAAAGGCAAAAGAAGTGGAAGCAAAAGCGGTGGTGCTTTGATTGAAAACGGAATTGAATGTATAACCGGCTCCGCTGTATGAACAGGTGTTGACCAGGATATTTGAAACACCGTCCCAATAGAAAGGAGTTGTGAATGTATGCGTATTCCAACCTGTTGTTGGTGTGTAATTGGATGCGGTAAGCACATGCGTAAAGCCTGAAATGGGTTTTCTATCCTTTCCGCTGCAAAAGACAGTCTTGTATTCATTCGGCAACAAATTGATTGCCGGAAATGTCCATTTTTGTGGTTGAGTCGGATTATCACTCAATGAGTAATTGAAGAGAGAAAGGGTGTCTGAAGTGGTATTGTATAGTTCAATCCAATCCGGGAATTCACCATCCTCATCTGCAATGGTTGTATAATTGCGGTTACTTCCTTCATTGATAACAACCTGAGCGTTTAAAGAAATAGAAAAAACGCAACAAGTAAGCACGAAAATGAATGTGTTGACTTTCATAAGCAATATGTAGTGATGTTGTAGTGCAATGATAGTCATTTCCATGTTTGGTTGCAACGCGAAAAAGTTGAAATACTTGATAAGCCAATTAGTTGTTGTGGTGAAAAGTTTGAAGAGTAAGTTCCTGTATAATCAAACAGTTAAAGGATGAGAATTATTACCGGTGAAATATTTATCCGGAGTGTTAATAACTGATGCAAAACACGGGACATACATGAAGTAAAGTGGGGTGAATTAGAAGGATAACATTACCCAAACCGATCGATTGTATTAACAAAATAGATTCTAACAAAAAAGTCGGATTTTTCATCCGACTTTTTATTGACTTGAAATAATTAAAATATTGATAGTATTATGGAAGATCATAAACACCAATGTCAGGAGGTGAATTTCTTCCTTGTCCACGTATATCTTGGGCAGTTGAATAGGTCTGATTTGCATTGTTACTCAAACTGGAAGAAGAGTAGAATTGAAAGTTATCCTGTGCGGTATTAATAAATAACGGATTGGAATTTGAACAAGATGTAAACATTGGATTTCCAAGGTTTGACTTCAGGATCACCGAATTTCTAAAATGAAAATTCAATATCAATCCGCCGGTCTGTATTGTATCAATAGCTAAATGCTCACCACTGCTTCCGTAAATGACACAATTGTTGAAATTGGCATTGGGTATTTGTGCAACGAAAGTCCCCTGAGAATTTGTGTAATAATTCGAGATTCCAACAGCAGGTGTGGTGCCTTCTCCGGCTCCATATCCAAGGAAATCACACTGATTAAAGGTGAAATCTGCGCCTTGAATCACTAATAAGGAATGAACACCTGTGCTATGAACCAATACATTTTCTCCGTAGACCTTTGGTCCGTCAAATAAGAATAAACCGTAACTGGAAGCGTTAAGGATTTCGGTATTGGAAATGGTCAACGTATTTTGAGTGTATGCAGGATCTCTGGAATCTACATGAATTCCTGCAGTTGCATTCTTTATTACAACATTATCAATTAACGAAGGTCGGGCTTCCTGCAAATAAATACCATAGAATTGACCCGGAACGTCTTTATAATAAGCTTCCAGGCGATCTCCCTGAATGTGAACTTTATTGTTGTAATCGCCATCAATGTTTAAAGTTCCTTTGTAGTTCCAAAGAATGGAGTTCTTATGCAGGTAGATATCTGTTCCCCCTACAATGTTTAGTGTCTTAGCCGAATCCACGAAAGCTGCTCCATAAATTACATGTGGTTTATCGTTTGGCCAGGTTCCTTCATTCAGATCAAATTCATTCATTCCTGTATTGGAATAGTGATAATACATATCCTGCCCCCAAACAGCTAATTTCACATATTGATCTTCACCGTTAGTGGTAAAGCGAATGGAATCTTCTACAATTACGGGTAGATTTTGTCCATTTACACTCAATTTCACTTCAACAAAACAAAATAAACTGTCTCCGGAAGGAATTTCAAGGCCTGAAAAACTCGTTCCCTGAAGTCCATCTAAGTTTAATTTGAATTTAGAGCTTGAACCACCGATCAATTGAACTTCACTAATTTTTAGTGCTTTACTTTGGTGGTTATAAATCTTGAAATACTTTGTGGTTGAACCGATTGTGGTGAAAACGGTGTCGAATACCAAGGTGTCGTTTGAGAAGCTCAAATTACCGTCTCCAAACAAATTCTTCTTCTTGCAGGAAGAATTACTTAAAGTAAGAACAGTTAAAATTGCAATTCCGAAAAATAGATTGAGTAATTTCATCATGACAAAAGTAACGAAATGTAATCCATTTTATTTTTTTTGTTGTGAATTAAAAAGTTTGATTATCTTTGCAAACCAATTTTCGAATAAGAACAAAATTAAGAATAACAACATATGAAAGCAGGTATTCACCCGGAAGATTATAGATTAGTAGTATTTAAAGACATGACAAATGAGTATGCATTTTTGTGTCACTCTTCTGCTAATACTTCAGAAACAGTTACTTGGGAGGATGGAAATGAGTATCCATTGGTAAAATTAGATATCTCTCACAAGTCTCACCCGTTCTTTACAGGAATTGTACAGTTCGTGGATACAGCAGGTCGTATCGATAAATTCAACAATCGTTACGGAAAATACAAAAAGTAATTTCTCCCTCGAAATAGTATACCCTGACATGTATTGTCGGGGTTTTTTTTTGTTTTTTTTTAAGCTTTTAAGTCCCGTTTGATATATCTTTAAGTTGTTAGTTGGTTATATTTGTATCATGAGTTCACTGCAGATTAAAATTTTAGTTCTATTTATTGTTTGTGCTTTCAATAGTGTCCAAGCGGGTTCAATCGACGATGGATTTAAAGCCTTGAGTCAGTTCAATTATTTCGAAGCAAAGAAGCAATTTGAAAAGTCGATCAAATCAAATGAATCTGCAGCAAATTATGGGTTAGCAGTCATTTACTCTCGCACAGACAATCCATTTCATCAATTGGATTCTGCCTATGTTAAGATTGTCCGCTCTGAAAAAGCTTACAGCACTACAAAGGACAAGCAGAAAGAAGCGCTTAAAAAGCATAATTTTGATTATTTAGCGATAGAAAATCTAAGAAAAGAAATCTCAAGTGGACTTTTCAAGATTGTTTTAAAAAATCCTTCCGAGGAGGCGTATGATCAATACCAGAAGAATAATCCTTGGGCAGCTGAACAAACTCGTGCGATCTATTCCCGTGATTCAATTGCTTACCAGAAATCGAAATCGGCAAATACATCTGCTGCTTTTGATTTGTTTCTGAAAAAATATCCGGAATCAGATTTTAAGAAAGAAGCGTTGAATAATTTTCATCGTTTACAATACAAAGAGAATACAGACGGTAAAACAATCTCCTCTTTTTTAGGTTTCGAAAAGCAATTCCCGGCAAATCCTTATGTGGCTGATGCGCAAGATCAGGTTTACAATTTAAGCACAGCGCGAAATCAGGTGAAAGATTATGAACTGTTTATTAAAACGTATCCGAAAAATAGAAATGTAGAAAATGCCTGGAGAAAACTCTATCAGTTATACATGTCTGATTATTCACTGGAACGATTAGAAAAATTTCAAACGGAATATCCGAATTATCCATACAAGGCCGAAATCTCAAAGGACAAAAAACTGAGTACGCAGCAAATCATTCCCTATAAAAATGCGGGGCAATTTGGTTGGATGGATCTCAACGGGAATATTATTATTCAAGCTCAGTATAGCACCGTTGGGTTCTTTAAAGAGGGCTTAGCCTGGGCAGAAAAAAGCGGAAAATACGGATTTGTGAATAAAGCAAATGAAGTGGTTATTCCTTTCAAATTTTCAAGCGCGAATGATTTTGACAAAGGAAGAGCAATCGTACAAGTAGATACTGTATTTGGAATCATTGACCGATCAGGAGCCTACATTGTAGAGCCGCAATATAAAGATATCGGTCAGTTTTCTGAAGGATTGATCTATGCAATCAAAGATAGTTTATATGGCTATTTTGATGGTTTGGGTTATCCAAGAATTCCGGAACAATACCAGGAAGCATTTTCATTTTCCGGAGGAATGGCGAAAGTAACCTTTAAAGGTTTGGAAGGATACATTGACGCATTCGGTTCTTTTAAAGTGAAGCCTTTGTATGAATCCATCAATTTATTTGGAGATTCTGCAATTATCATTGAAGGAGACGAGGTAGTGAAATTGGCCAATTTTCAAGGGAACGAGATCAAAACCATTCCAATCGAAGAAATCGGATCACTCGTTTCAGACAGAGCCCTGGTTATTTCAGATGATAAAATCGGATATTTGAATAAAGGTGGACAGACAGTTATTCCCGCAACCTTTGATTACTTTACCAATGCACGTTCAGAAGGCGAGTTTGTAGGAATGTATGCAAAAGTTTCGAAGGCAAATAAATTCGGGATTATTGATCGTTTCGGGAAACCGATTATTCCGTGCATCTATTCCAAATTAGGAGGAGTTTCTTCCCTTATTTCCTTTGAAAAAGCTGGTAAATGGGGATACATTGATTTACAGAATAAAGTCCTTGTTCCTCCAATGTATGAAGCCGCAGAAAGTTTTAAATCGGGCTTGGGAGTTATTCAATTATTGACATTGAAAGGGGCAATCAATGCTAAAGGAGAAACAGTCATTCCGGTTGAACATACGACTATAAAAGCGTTGGATGAATCTCATTTTCTGGTTTCATTGGGAGCTTTTTACGGAATTTATACCAATAAAGGAAAATTGGTTGTTCCATTGGAATATGTCAATATCCGAAAAGTACAGGAAGATTTCTATATTCTTACAAAGGGAACAGAGCTGCATTATTTTTACGTTACGGAGAATAAGCTGATTAAACCGATTTTGGAATAGTATGTCGGCATTAAAGAACTTTATTCGTTCGCTCGTTCCCAATAAATTACTCAATTCATATCGGGAAAGAAAGAAAGATCGACGTCGAAAAGCCATTCAGGAACAGGCTGAAAAAGGAGAAGGTCTGACATTGGATCAGTTGATCAAAGAACTTCACGCTTGTGGAATAACAGAAGGTGATTCCGTTTTGGTTCACAGTAGTTTTTCTAAAATTGGTTTTGTCGAAGGTGGCCCAAAAACGTTTGTTGATGGTTTGTTGGCAGTGATCGGAACATCCGGAAATCTTTTAATGCCAAGTTCGCCGAATCCGGGGTATCAATTGGATTATATTCGAAATCTCAAGCAGTTTGACGTTCAAAACGATCCTTCAAAAATGGGAGCAATTACGGAATATTTCAGAACACTTCCGGGCGTAAAACGTTCAGAAAGTCCAACTGAACCCGTGTGTTGTTTTGGTCCGAAAGCAGATTGGTTTACAAGCGGGCATTTGGGAGAACTGACTCCTTACACTAAAAACAGTCCTTTTGCACGATTAGCTGAAGCAAATGGAAAAATTCTCTATGTTGGCGTGACTTTAGATAACGCTGGAACTTCATTACATGTATTAGAAGATGCGGTAGCTGATTTTAAGTTTCCGGTTTATTATTCGGAGGTATTTGATACTTCAGTAAAGCAAATTGATGGAAGTCTTGTTCCTGTTAAAGTTAAGGTTCACAACCCGGAGCAATCTGCCAAACGCAAATGCGATGAATTGCTGCCACTATTCGAGGCGAAAGGAGTGATGAATTATTCCACTATCGGAAAAGCAAAAACTTTGGTTTTTGACGCTTCTAAAATGCTGGAAGTGATGATTGATGAGTATCAAAAAAATGGTGTTACCATGTATACACCAACTGGAGAGAAATAAAGGGAGTTTCGACTCCGCTTAACTACCTTTTATCAGTAAATTATAATCTGATAGATTGCCATATTTTATGCAAGCATTGCTATTTTTGTAAAATCTAAAAAAACAGAACATGTCAAACAGAAATTGGACAAGTATCAAGTCCTATACAGATATCAAATTCGAATTTTTCGATGGAATCGGAAAAATCACCATCAACAGACCAAAAGTGTACAATGCTTTTCGTCCGGAAACGAACATGGAAATGTTGGATGCATTGGAGATTTGTCGTGAAAGACAAGATATCGGTGTGGTTGTCTTGACAGGTGAAGGTGATAAAGCATTTTGTTCTGGTGGAGATCAAAACGTGAAAGGTGTTGGAGGATACATTTCTGAAAACGGAGTTCCGCGTTTGAATGTTTTGGATGTTCATAAAGCAATTCGTGCTTTGCCTAAACCGGTTATTGCCATGGTAAATGGTTATGCAATTGGTGGTGGACACGTACTTCACGTAGTTTGTGATATCACGATTGCTTCAGACAATGCTCGTTTTGGTCAAACAGGACCAAAGGTGGGAAGTTTTGATGCTGGTTTTGGTTCTTCATTTCTGGCAAGTCATGTAGGACAAAAGAAGGCACGTGAGATTTGGTTCTTGTGTGAGCAATATACAGCTGATGAAGCAGAGAAAATGGGAATGGTAAACAAAGTGGTTGCATTGAAAGATTTGGAAGATACAACTGTTCAATGGTGTCAAACAATCATGAAGCGTTCTCCGTTAGCTATTCGTATGATCAAAAGAGGTCTGAATGCAGAACTAGATGGACAAAGAGGTTTGATGGAGTTTGCTGGAGATGCTACTTTGATGTATTATTTGATGGAAGAAGCTCAAGAAGGAAAACGAGCATTTTTAGAGAAAAGAGAGCCGAATTTCCAACAATTCCCTAAATTCCCGTAAAAAGCGAGAAATATGATGAAATTCTTATTTGTTGCAGCGGAAAAAATTGAAAAAGCCGGGGCAGAAGTGGAGGGAAAGATTGATGAAGGATTAGCAGGTGATTTTCATCGTATTTTTGGTTTCAGTTTAGATGAGGGAAAGCAGTGGTTGGTTAAATCAGGAACGAACCTGATTTTTGCTGTTATCATCTTATTGGCTGGTTTTTGGCTCGCTAAATGGGTTGGTCGATTGGTTGTGAGGATTCTTAATCGTGGGAAAGTAGATGCCGGTTTAGTAACTTTCTTATCCAGTTTATCGACAATCGTTCTAAAAGTATTGGTAGTTGTAACAGCAATTACACAGCTAGGAATCGAAATGACCTCTTTTGTTGCCATTCTTGGTGCCGCTGGTTTGGCAATTGGTATGGCATTCTCAGGGACGCTTTCCAATTTTGCCGGGGGGGTGATGATTTTGCTCTTTAAGCCATTTAAAGTAGGAGATACTATTTTGACACAAACCTTACAAGGAACGGTAAAAGAGATCCAAATTTTTTACACTTATCTGCATACATCTGACAATAAGGTGATTGTAATTCCGAATGGACCAATTGCAAATGGACCACTTACCAATTTTACCAAAGCAAACGTACGCAGAGTGGATTGGAGCATTCCTATTTCATATGGAGATGATTTTGTAAAAGCACATCAACTGATCCTGAAATACTTGTTGGAAGATAAAAAGGTGAAGAAAGATCCAGCGCCATTTGTGGCATTGGGAGAATTAGGGGCTTCTGTCATGATTACTGTTCGTGCATGGGCTAAAACAGATGATTATTGGACAGTTTACTATGAATTGAACAGAAGAATTTACGAAGAATTCGATAAAGAAGGACTGAATTTGACCTCTCCTCAGGAACATCTGGTACAAATGCAGCAAGCAAAAGTATGACAGATCTAAAAAAACATCCGATCATTCAACAATACATTATCTGGAATCGCTTTGGTGATTTACTGGGAATGGATTTTGAAGTGGAAAAAAAAGGGCATGTGGTATATAAAATGACTGTCAGAGATAATCATTTGGCAACACCTTTTGCAGCACATGGAGGTGCTGTTGCTGCTTTGATCGATGCAGCTCTTGGAGTAGCTTGTTTAACAGAGGTTTGCGAAGAAATGAAAGTCGTTTCAACGGTAAATCTGACCATTTCATACTTGATTCCAGCTCTTAGAGATGATGTTTTGACAGCTGATGCACGTGTGACTAAATCCGGAAAACGCATTCTTTTTGTAGAAGGAAAAGTGATGAATCAAAAAGGAGACTTGGTGGCTACAGCTTCTGCAACAATGAATGCCTATCCTGTTTCGAAGATAAGTGAGAAGGTTTTTTGATTTAGCTTTCCAAGAATAGATACACTGGTTCGTAATATTGCGAATTGGCGAATTTACATTTTTTATAAGTCGAGTTTTAGGTGGATCGAATTCGTTCCCAAAGTTTCACTACTTCAACAGCCTCTTTCACATCATGCACCCGCAATATCGAAGCGCCTTTATCCAATGCAAGCGTATTCAAAACACTTGTCCCATTCAATGATTCTGATGCTTCAATCCCCAGCGTTTTGTAGATCAACGATTTTCGTGAGATTCCAACTAAAATAGGGTAGTTAAAGAGTTGAAATGCTTCCATAAAGGAAAATAGTTCCAGATTTTGTTCACTGTTTTTTGCAAATCCAAAACCAGGGTCAATGATCAGGTCTTTTAATCCTGCTGCTCTTGCTTTTTCAATTTGAGTGCCCAGTTCATTCATCACCTCCTGAAGCAGATTGTCATAATGATTCAACTGAGCCATTGTTTGAGGATTTCCGCGCATATGCATCAGAACATAGGGAACCTGATATGTTGCCGCGATCGAAAATAGTTCCGGATTAATTAATCCACCACTGATGTCATTGATAAGATGAACTCCTTGTTCCAGAGCGTAATTGGCAACCTCCGATTGAAAAGTATCAACACTGATTTTGACCTCCGGATAGCTTTCCAGCGCATAAGAAACCGCAAATTGGATGCGTTCAATCTCATCCTTCTCTGAGATGTGCTCTGCGCCCGGTCTGCTCGAGTAACCGCCTATATCTAACCATGTTGCACCGTTTTGTATGTGCAAGTCAATCAACTTTTGTTGTTTTTCGATGGTTGAACTTTGGCTGTCCGGGTAGAAAGAATCCGGTGTACAATTGACAATTCCCATCACCTGCGGTGTAGAAATAGTGAATAACTTACCACGGATGTTTAGCGCCCAATCTCGCGAAAAATGTGTATTTTCAGACCTTAAAAATTCCATACTTACATAGATGATACAAACATCGGAACAATATCAACACATCGTACAGGGTTGTAGAGAAATTTTCCTTAAAAAGACGAAAGATTACGGAACTTCCTGGCGTATTGCCCGGGCAAGTAGTTTAACCGATCAAATCTTCATAAAAGCGAATCGCATTCGAACACTTCAGGAAACCAATGAGAATAAAGTAGGGGAAAGTATAGAGGGGGAATTCGGTGCAATGGTCAACTATTGTATTATGGCAATTATTCAGTCCAGATCAACAGATCAAATGGGGCTTGAGTTGACACCCGAAGAAGCATTGGATCTTTACAATAAAGTTGCTCAGGAAGCTTTTGAATTGATGGAGAAGAAAAATCACGATTACGGAGAGGCTTGGAGAGATATGCGTGTAAGTTCATTAACTGATATGATTTTGATGAAGTTATTACGAATCAAACAAATCGAGGATAATGGGGGACGAACCATCGCTTCAGAGGGAATTGAATCAAATTATTTTGATATTTTGAACTACTCTATTTTTGCTTTAATACACCTTACCCTTTAAAATATCGGTTTCTATGAAAACTACTCGTACCATTTCAGGACATTCATTACCACTCAATGTTCTGTTTGTAATTTTAAACCTGATTGGATTAACGCTTACAACAATGGGCTTCCAGGATCATTTTGAAGCTCAAAAATTATTGTTCGTAAGTATTGGCCTTGTCCTCATGTTGTTTTCGGCTGTGGCTTTGATTTTCTTTAAGGGAAGATTAATGATTGCAAGCGTTTCACGTGTTATTGTCGGAAGTTTATTCATCGTTTCCGGATTAATAAAAGCAAACGATCCACTTGGATTTTCTTATAAACTCGAAGAATACTTTGAAGATGGTGCTTTGGCCTATCGAATCAAGGAATTTTTCGGCGCTCCCGGATTTTCATTGGAATATTTCATTCAACATGCTTTGACGCTTTCAGTGATCATTTGTATAGCTGAAATTGTTTTGGGAGTTCTGGTCATTATCGGCGGGAAAATGCGTTTCGTGAGCTGGTTATTGGTGATCATGATGTTGTTCTTTACGTTCCTGACTTGGCACACATCTACTTGCGATGCAAAAACGAAATTTGTAGACAGAGATACGTATTCGCTTGTAGATGCAAAAGAAGGGCAGCTGGCAGACACGAAGATCGAAGAAGCAAAAACGAATAAAGAGATCCGGATTATTTCAAAATCTTCAAAAGAAGTCGTAGTAGAAGAGATGAAATCTCCTCAATGTGTTACTGATTGTGGTTGTTTTGGTGATGCCATGAAAGGTTCTGTTGGAAGATCATTGACACCAAAAGAATCTCTTTGGAAAGATATCGTGTTGCTTTATCTGGTAATTTGGATTTTTGCTGCTCAAGGTCTTTTAAAACCCAATAATGTGCGTCAGAATTGGATTTATGTTCCGATTTCAATGCTCTTAATCTCTGCATTATCGTGGGTGTTCGATTGGTATTTTCCAATTATCTTCTCATTGATTACTATTCTCGCTGCCTTGTGGATTTACCGCGCACAGAATAAGCGAATCGGAAATCATTACAGTTCGGCATTGATGGTCACATTCCTGTGTGGAATTTTCATCTGGTATGTATTGAAATACGATCCTTTGCGGGATTACAGATCCTATGCGGTTGGGAATTACCTGTCTGATTTCACAAAAAATGGTGATCCGGGTAAGTATCAAAGTTTATTGGTTTACAAAAACATCAAAACGGGGGCTAAAAAAGAGTATGACAGTTCCAGTAAGGAATTCATGAATTCCAAGATCTGGGAAAAAACCAAGGAATGGAAATACCTGGAAATGATCAATAAAGAAATCATTCCAATGAGATTACCTTCCATTGACACCGCTCAATTCAATCCTTCAAGAAGTATTAAAAACCTGTCAGAAGATGAGTTGCAATTGGCAGTTGTAAAAAAACAGCTCAAAAACACGAAAATAACGGGTTTGCGCCTGGAAGATAAAGTGACTAAGGAACGAATGGAGATTCCGGAAGTGGAATATAACGTGGAGTCTTATCCCGTTGACACTTATACGATTCTGGATACAATTCAGGTAGATAATCCGGAATTATCGGATGTAAGTATTCGTCAGTTCTTGTTCACTGCGCCAAAAGTGATCGTTGTTTTCTCTAAGAACCTACAGGAATTTGATCTGAATCATTTGAATGAAATCAAATCCGTAGCAGCGAAGGCGAAAAAAGCGAATATTCCTTTCGTATTGGTTGTTGGATCGGGTGATGAAGAAATTGCTGCATTCAAAAAGAAGCACAATTTACATGTACCGATCTTTATCAATGATGGGATAGAATTGAAAGCAGTTTCACGCGCCAATCCAGCCTTGATGGTATTGAGATACGGTCGTGTGAAAGGAAAATATACCGGTAATTCGTTACCAACATTTAATTGGATTCAAAGTAATTTATTAGCAAAATAGAATGCGTTCGAAAATTGTAGCAGGAAACTGGAAAATGAATTTGTCTCAAAATGAGGCCAAAGCATTGTGTAAAGAAGTAAATAACATGAACATTGGTTCGGAAATAGAAGTATATATTTTTCCACCGATGTTGTATGTGAGTGATTGCAAAGCGCTTTCAACAAAAGTAAAAGTGGGGGCACAGAATGCCTATTCAAAAGATAGCGGTGCTTTTACCGGTGAAGTAAGCATGTTGCAGTTAAAAGAAGCCGGAATTGAAGCGGTTTTGATCGGTCACTCGGAAAGAAGAGAATACTTTTTGGAAGACAATGTCTTGCTGAAGGAAAAGCTGGATGCAGCGCTTACTCATGGAATCAGGCCATTCTTTTGTTGTGGTGAACCACTGGAAATAAGACAAAACGGTTCTTTTTTGAGTTATGTAAAGAATCAATTGGAGGAAAGTGTGTTTCATCTTTCAGCAACTGATTTTGGAAAAGTGGTATTGGCATACGAACCAATCTGGGCTATTGGAACAGGACAAACAGCAAGTACAGAGCAAGCTGAAGAAATGCACGCAGCTATCCGATCGTGGGTAGAAGAGAAGTATGGAAAAGCAATTGCAGAAAATTCATCCATTTTATATGGTGGAAGTTGTAACCCAGGTAATGCTCAAGCGTTATTCGCTTGCGAAAATGTAGATGGAGGATTGATCGGAGGGGCGTCTTTGAAAGCTGCAGATTTTTCCGTTTTAGTAGCTGAAGGAACATGGACTATTTTGAATTAACAGTTAATATCGAGCCAAGAGAACCTTGGTCGGATATTCTCGTTGCAGAACTTGCAGAATTAGGTTTTGAAAGTTTTGTAGAGACCGAATCGGGAATTCAGGCCTTTGCGCCTGTTCAAATTGGTGATGTTTCATCCATTTTGAAAGAAACCTGTATTCATAACAATGCCGAAATTCAAGTGGAGTGGAAACTGGAAGAAATTCCACACCAAAATTGGAATGCAACCTGGGAAGAATCATTCGATCCCGTTTTGGTAGATTCTCGTCTGGCAATTATTGCCCCGTTTCATGATGTGGCTGATTTCCCAAACAGAGATATTATTGTGATCCAGCCACAAATGTCATTTGGCACCGGACATCACCAAACAACCTATTTAATGTCCCAATTCGTAATGGACTTGCAGGAAATTCCTGCACGTGTTTTAGATATGGGGACCGGAACGGGCGTATTGGCAATTCTGGCCGAGAAAAAGGGAGTTCAGGATATTTTGGCAGTAGACATCGAATCCTGGTCAGTAGAAAATACACTGGAAAATGCAGCGCGAAATGACTGTTCAAAGATTCGTGGATTGTTGGGAGACATTGATTCGATAGAAGAAAATCAATTTGGTGTGATCCTTGCTAACATCAACAAAAATGTGCTCAAAAGACATTTACCCGATTACGCAAAACTGTGTTCTGATAATGGCTTACTTTATTTAAGTGGTTTTTTCACTTCTGATGTTTCGGAACTGGAAGATGCTGCTAAGAAAGTTGGCTTTGAATTAGTGGAAGTTAGAGATAAAGAAACATGGGCATCCATGAAACTTAAAAAAGTAGAACTATGAAAAAATGGGTATTCATTTTAATTGCATTAGTGTGCACTGCGAATTCATTTTCTCAGTCTTATCCTGAAGACAGAGAAAAATTTGTAAAGGCCATCAGTTCACTCACAAGTGAGTATTTGAATAAAGAACAGAAAGACTTTTTGAAAGATGAATTTTCTGTAGCTTTACTCAAATCAACTGATTTTCCGGATAAATACTTCACGAAAATGGTTGCGACCTGTAATTTAATGGAAAGCAAACGTTTGAAAGCATATCCGGAGATTTACAATTATGTTTTTTCCGTTTATTCATTTGTAAAAAACAAACAACCTGAATCCTCATTCACCGCTTGGCATAGTTCAGTAGATAAATTATTGGATGCTAAAAATGTCAACAAATTCAAAGATTTCATCGAATTATCTGCCGGATTTTTCTCCAAAGGAATGTTAGCAAGCTCTTCCAATGAAGAATGGTATTTCTATGGTGCATATGTATTTGAGTTCGTTGATAAACCCATTATTAAATTTACAAATGGTCGCTTGGTCTGTGGTTTTCCTAATAAGGGAGCAAAAAGAGGTGAAGCACGTTTTTTAGATTCATTGGTTGTCTACAATACCAATGGAACCTATGATCCGGTATTGAAAAAATGGATCGGGCAGGGAGGTAAAGTAAACTGGGTAAAAGTTGGATTGAAAGAGAATGAAACATTTGCTGAGTTGGGTAATTACGACGCTTCAATGAAATCCAATTTTATTAAAGCGGATACGGTTTCTTTAACTAGCCCCTTTTTCCCGGGAAAGAAAGTAAAAGGAACGTTGAATGAACGCGCATTCCGAATCATTCGTGAGGCAGATCGCAATTATCCGCAATTTATTTCCTTCGAAAGAAAATTAGCGATTAACAATGTACTTCCTGACATGGATTATGTGGGAGGTTTTTCATTGGAAGGCGCAAGCGTAATTGGAATCGGTAATGCAACAGAATTGGCTCAGTTGACCATCAAGCGAAATGGAAAGAAATTCCTAGTGGCAAAAACACAATACATCGCCATTGAACCTGCTAAAATTGTTTCGAACATCACTCAAACTACCTTGTATGTCGGGGAGAAAGATTCGATTACCCATCCGGGTGTTGGATTTACTTACACCAAGGATTCGAATATGGTTGAATTAACCAGAGGGAAATCGGGTGTTTTGCAATCGCCGTTCACAGATTCGTACCACCAATTGGAATGGTATGTTCAAAAAGTAGCTTGGAAACGAACCGGAACAGATTTAGTCTTTACGTATGAATTCGGAACAAGTCAGGAACAACGAATTGCACGTTTTGAATCCATGAGTTTCTATGATGGAAGATTATACGACCGTCTTCAGGGAATGGATCAAATACATCCTTTGGCATCCTTATATAATTACTGCTACAAATTTGATGAGTTTACATTGACCGAAGGAAAAGCTGCAACGGCACTTGGTAAAACAGTAGAGCAAGTTAAAACACAGCTTTTGGATTTGGCGTCTTATGGATTTATCAGCTACGATACCGAAAATAAGATCGTTAAAGTAAACCAAAAAACAAAGGTATTTATCGAAGCAAGAGCAGGTAAGCGTGATTACGATAACTTAATCTTTGTTTCCGATATGCGACCAAAACCGAAATTTGCTCCGGAACAATTGAAAGATAATCCGGCTCTTCAGAAAGTGGCTGCGCAGGATTCCATTTTGGCAATCAAAAGAAGATCCATGCCGAATTTTGGTATGATGAATCTTGGAACCATGGAGATTGCATTGGAAGCAGTGGATCGAGTGACTATTTCAGATGCGCAGGGTGCGTTTGTTTTACCGGATAGAGCACAAGTGAAAATTAGCAAAAACAGAGATTTTAAATTCACAGGATGGGCTTCTTCCGGGAAGTTTGAAGTGCATACACTGGAAGCAAATTATGCATACGATGCAAACAAAATCAACCTGATCAAAACGGATAAAAGTTATTTCCGTGCGAAACCGCTTTCTCAGGCTGATGGCAATAAATCCATTGCTTTAGGTTCCCCGGTGAATGGAATTGTGGGAGAAATCCTTGTAGATGACCCTACAAACCGTGCGGGAATGAAGAAAGATATTACCAAATATCCGATCTTAAAATCGACCAAACCATCTAAGGTTTATTACAATCAACCCGATTTATTTAAAGGAGCGTACGATTCTGCTCGTTTCTATTATACCTGTATTCCTTTTGAAATGGATAGTTTGGATAATTTCTCCGAAAGATCTTTCCGTTTGAAAGGTGAGTTGGTTTCTGCAGGAATTTTCCCTGTAATTAAGGAAGATTTGAAAATCATGCCGGATTATTCGCTTGGGTTCAGTACAGTTGCCCCACCGGAAGGACACGTTTTCTACGGAACAAAAGCGATGTACAAAAACAAGATCGTTTTGTCAAATAATGGATTGCAAGGAGCTGGAGTTATTAATTTCATTCATTCCATCTCTGATTCAAAAGCATTTACATTCTTACCCGATTCAACATTGGGATATGCTAAGTTTGAAAATAAACCGATAGAAGCAGGAGTTCAATTCCCGGATGTAACATCTCCGGATGCATTTATTACCTATGTTCCAAGACAAAATGTATTGAAGGCCTCTTCAACACAAGAAAATGAATTGACCTTCTTTAACGGAGAAGCTAAAATGAAAGGAACGGCCATTGTTCAGCCGACAGGAATGACTGGGTTCGGAATTATTACCATGCAAAAAGCAAATCTGGGTTCCGATGCATTTAGTTTTAAACGCTACGATATTTACTCAGATACCTCCGTTTTTAATTTGAAAAATCCTTACCCGGAAGAAGGGGAAAGTCCGCTAGCATTTGCTTCAAACAACGTAAATGCACATATTTCATTTAAGGATCGAAAAGGAGACTTTAAGTCCAATGACGGGGAAGAATTGAAAATCTTCCCGGTAATCAAGTATGCGGCGAAAGTGGATATTTTCACCTGGTTAATGGATCAGGATGAAATGGAATTGTCTAAAAAAGGAGGAGGAAATAGTTCCGGAGATATCAATATCAATACCGATTTGAACCTGGCACAGCCGAATATGTTCTCCATTCATCCGGATCAGGATTCCCTGCAATTTGCAGCTCCGAAAGTGAAATTCTCCATGAAGAAAAAAGTATTGTATTGTTCAAATACGACTTTCATTGATGTGGCAGATGCTCGTATTTATCCGGATAGCGCAAAAGTGACGATTCACAAAAATGCGGTAATGGATCCGCTTCTAAATTCGAAAATTGTTGCCAACTACGTAACGAAGTATCACACCTTCTTAAATGCAAACACGACCATTTCTGCCAGAAGAAAATATACTTCAGAAGGAGATTACCCGTATTACGATGCGGATTCCACCAAGACAATGATCCACATGGATAAAATTGGTGTGGATTCCACTTCGCAGACAGTTGCAACAGGAACAGTGAAAAGTGAATCCGGATTCAAGCTAAATAAGTACTTCGATTACTACGGTGCAATGAAAGTAAAAGCTGCAAATCCATTGATTAGCTTTACCGGTGCAACCCGAATTAATCACAATTGTGAGAAGTTTGCAAAAAGCTGGATGTCATTTACAGCGGAAATTGATCCTAAGAACATTCAGATTCCCGTTACTCCAAACATGAAAACGTTGGATGGGCAAGCAATTGCCGCGGGTATTGTCTGGAGAGATTCCCGTCAGAAAGATTCTATCCGTTTGTATCCGACCTTCCTTTCTTCATTAGAAGATCCAAACGATCCACTTTTTATTACTGCTTCCGGAGTATTGCAGTATGATTTCTCATCGAAAGAATTCCAGATCGGACCGAAAGAAAAGTTATTGAATCGCAACGAGCCGGGTAACTTCATTTCATTGCATACAGAAAGCTGTTCTATGAACGGTGAAGGAAAGATCAATATGGGAATGGATTACGGTGACATTACTGTAGATGCTATTGGAAACGTTTCTTACAATCAGCAAAGTGGGCAAACCGATGTAAATGCGACCTTGAAATTGAATATGCCAATGGATAAAGGACTCTTCGAAAGCATGGGTCAGCGTATTGTTGATTATGAAGGATCGAAACCATTATCATTCGAAACAACAAACATCGAGCAAGCTTTGTTGATGTGGGGTGACCGCAAAACAGCTGATAAGATCAAATCGGATTATACTCTTTCCGAAGACAAAAAAGTAAAACGTTTACCGGACGAAATGGAAAAATCAATTGTGATCACAGGAGTTCACTTGAAAAACATTCCATTGACCAAAGATATTCGTGGTTTGATGTCAAGTCTGGAAGGTGCTGCAATTGTGAATTTGTATGGAAAACCGGTCATGAGACAAGTGGTATTCCGTGCGGCATTTGAACAAATCTATTCTTCCAATGGCGACCATTTCACGATGATGATGCAAGTTCCGGGAGGACCAGATTACTTGTTGGATTACAACATGTTGAAACGAGATGGAACCTTAAACATCATCACAAGTGATTCAGAACTTGCAAATGGAATCAATGCAATCAAAGAAGATAAACGTAAAACAAAAGGTTTCTTATATCAAATCTCAACAAATAGCGTGTATTTAGGCAAACTAAATGCTATTTTTGAATAATGAACTGGACTGATTTTTTATGGGCTATACCTGCATATTTTTTAGGATCAATACCAACAGCGGTTTGGGTAGGTCGTGCAAAATATGATTTAGATGTAAGAGAACACGGAAGTAAGAATGCAGGAGCAACCAATACTTTTCGTGTGCTTGGAAAAAAAGCAGGTAGAGTCGTTCTGACTATAGATATTTTAAAAGGAATGCTGGCAGTACTGATTCCGTATTTTGTGCTGCCTGTTCCTTTTTCTTCAGCTCATTTAACCCACATTCAATTAGTAGCTTCGTTCATGGCTGTTTTGGGACACGTTTTTCCCATTTTTGCCGGATTTAAAGGAGGAAAAGGCGTAGCAACTTCACTAGGAGTAATTGTAGGATTACAGCCACTTGCAGCTGGTATTTGCCTCATGGTATTTTTAATTGTTTTTATCACAACCCAGTATGTGTCTCTGGGATCAATCAGTGCGGCTATTGTTTTTTCAGGTTGTTTGTGGTTGTTTCCGATAAATACATACGCTTTACCTATCTTTGGTACGTTATTAGCTTTCATTGTAATTTTTGCCCATCGTAAGAATATCACGCGATTATTAGATGGAACAGAAAGTAAAATGAACCTTTTTAAGAAATAAGCGTATTGCCTCTAAAACAAGATGTTGAGCTTGAAGTCATTTAAACGAATAAATGGTTGGTTACTACTATTTCTGTTTATTCAAACAGCTCAATGCTCCTTTGCTCAAGAAACCGAAGCTGATTTAAAGCTGAAAGCCGATAAACTCTTCGATGCAGCGCAATTTGTAGAGGCAACTCCACAATATTTGCATCTGATTGCACTCAATCCCAGATCTACTGATTACAACTACAAATACGGAACTTGCTTACTCTTTAATTCGCATAAAAAGCAAGATGCATTCAAGTATTTGAATTTCAGTATTACAGATCCATCCATTGTTCCGGAAGCCTATTTCTATCTGGGAAAAGCATACCACCTAAATTTTCAGTTCAACGAAGCAATTAAAAATTACAATCTCTACATCCAGAAAAGCGGAGGGAAACCCAATCCTAATTTTGATACAGACCATCAGATTGAAATGTGTCAGAATGGGCGCAAGTTACTGACGACGATCTCCGATTTAGTGGTTTTGGAAAAGAAAGAAATTGAATACGCTTCTTTCTTTCGTCTATATAATCTATCAAACATTGGTGGAGTCATCCTGATCACAGCAGAGTATCAGTCCAAGATCGACAAGAAGAAGAATCACACGCCACTGATCCATTTTCCGGATAAGGCACAAACCATTTACTATTCATCTTATGGAGATTCGGAGAAAGATAGTAAAGATATTTATTGCAGAAAGAGACTTCCGGATGGAAAATGGGGACTTCCTGCTTTGATTACCGGAAATGTGAATACCAAGTTTGACGAAGATTTTCCGTATTTGAGTCCGAATGGGGAATACTTGTATTTCTGTTCAAAAGGCCACAATTCCATGGGTGGATTCGATGTCTTCCGCTCAAAATTTGACCCTGAAAACAATTCATTCGGTCAGCCGGAGAATATGGACTTTGCGATTTCTTCACCGGACAATGATCTGTTTTACGTTGTGGATTCACTGGAAAAGAATGCCTATTTCGCTTCTGCCCGACAAAGTGAAAATGGAAAGATTCACGTATACAAAGTTCGGGTAGATCGCGTTCCGCTTCAATTGGCAATTGTCAAAGGAGAGTTTATTTCTTCCATCAATCCTGAAAACAAAAAGATCTCCATTAAGGTCGTAGAACTTGCTTCCGGAAATGAAATCGGGGTTTTTAAATCAAATGATAAAGGAAATTACCTGATCACACTTCCAAAAGGAGGAAAGTACACCTACGAAATGACTGTGGAAGGAAGCACAAGCGTTCATAAATCTCAAGTCAACATTCCATTTTTGAAGGAGTTTAAGCCTTTGAAGCAGAAAATTCAGGAAGAGTTGCTGAATAAGGAAGACGTTGTTCGGGTGGTGGACCAATTCAATGAAGATGTAGATGATGCGCAGGGAATTTTGGCAGAAGTCATTCGTGCACGTGCAGAATTGAATGTCAATGCAGGAAGTTTCGATATCAATGCACTGGATTCCCAGAAAGAAAACAAGAAAGTATTGGCAGACATTGGTTTGGATGGAGCCTCGAATCAGGAGATCATTTCGAAGTTTGAAACCATTCAGCAAAAGCAAGAACAAAAAGTAGATGGATTGACCCGTTTGGAAACAGGTTCTTTGGTTGCCATTGTTGACAAAGCTACTCAAGTTGAAGCTTTACAGGCTGAAGTGAAGAAAGACGTTGCAAAAGCCAATACCGCCGATACAAAAGAAGAAAAGAACGAACTTTTATTGGTTGCTAATGACAAAGTGACCAAAATTCAGGAATTAAAAGAAGAAATTCTAAGGATTGACACATTTGTAGACAGTATTTCGAAATTGATTCCAAAAGAGCAGGAAAAACTCAAATCAATTACTGAATTGAAAGAAATAGTAAGCAAGTCGGTAATTGATGAGAAATACGATGAGTTGAAAGATGCTGTGATTGCGAAAGCTGACTTGGTCAAAAGCATTGAGAATGAAAAAGAATCCCATCCGGTAGATAAATTACTTGCTCAAAATGAGGGGATTGGAAAACAATCCGAGCAATTAAAGAAACAATTGAATTCTTACAAGGCAAGCAGTTCCCAATTGGATCAGGAAATTGCGGCGCTTAAAACCGAATTGGCCGATGCGAAAACAAAAGATCAACCTGCCATTCAATCTAAAATTGATTCCAAAGAATCTGAAAAACAATTGGTTTCGGAAGAAGTGAAGCGTTTGGATGAAAAAGTAGTGGATCTGCACAAGAAAGAAGTGGGGAATACCAAGCAAATTACGTTTATCAATAATTTGCAGCATACCAATGAAAATCGCACGGCAACACAAGCTGAAGCAGATTCAAAAGTGGAAGTAATCAATTCAAATAATGTACGCTCTTTGGAGTCTTACGTGAAGGAACAAGTTAAATCCATTGATACTACTCAAATTACTGCCCGAACGAACGATGTGCTTGCGGAGGAGTCAAAAACACGGGTGGATGGATTTGAAAAAGATTATTCCGTTGCTCAGGATGCGGTTGATAAACAAACAGATCTGACACACGAAGAAAAAGTGGCTCTGAAAGTGAAGAATAACGAGCAATTAGACAAAAAACTGACGCAGGAATTAGCAAAAATTGATGAAGGTTTGGCGAAGAATCCAAGTGATACCAAATTGATTGATCAGAAGAAAGAAGTACTGGCCATCAAAACGGAAAATGCCAAAAACAAGGAAACCATTTTGACGGAATCACAGCTTCCTGTAAATGCGACCACGACTCCTGAAAAAGAATTGACTGCGTTGATGCCGAATTACGAAACGGAATTAAAGACAGCAGGAAACAATTCCAATGTGGAAGAGCGTTTGAAAGCTCAGAATAAAGTGGATGAAACTTTGCTGGATCAGGTGGATAAAGAATTGGATCAGGTGTATGAAGCATTGACGAAAGATCCGTTGAATCAAAAACTGCAGGATAAAAAAGATGCTTTAACCGGTCTGAAAAAAGAAAAAGAAGCCATAGTTAAAGAGCGTCAGGAAAAATTGGATGAATTGGAGTCCAATCAAAACGAACAAATTGCTGCAATAACAATTGAAAAGGAATTGAACCAGGTTGCACCGAATTACGAAGAGGAAAAGAAAGCAATAGGCGATAAGAACGGACTGGGAGAATTGAAAGCGCTAAATCAATTGGAGAATAAAACAATCGATGGGATTGACAAAGAATTGGCGACTTTGAATCCGCTCACAGATGCCGTAAGTACCAAACGCAAAGAAGTATTGCAAGATTTAAAAAAGCAGTTCGAAGAGAATATTGCTTCCAGAAACGAAGAAATTAAAACCTTAGGCACTGCAGCGGTCATTGAACCTAAAAATACCGAGAATGACTTGGTAAAAGAAGTCCGACCGACTTACGAAGAGAACTTGGCTAAGATCGAAGCGGGAACTTCTTCTCCGGAAGAAAAAACAAAGTTGGTGATCGATGAAGAAGTGAAATTGATTGCAGATATTAAGGATCAGCAAGATAAGACCAAGAAGATCATTGCAAAGAACCCAGTCGATTCCGTTTCGATTAACAAACTGATTGATCTGAACCAATTGGAGACAATCCATGAATCGAAACTGGATGAGCAAAAACAAACCGCCGTTTCTCAGGCCTTAGCAAAATTGAAAGACGAACAAGTACGTCAGGAAGTGATGCCAACCTATCAGACTTTAAGCACGGATGAAATTCAGAATCTGAGCAAAGAGGAAGCACTTGAGAAATTAGAAGAAGAAAAGAAATTACAGACTGCCATCGAAAAGCAGATTCAGGCAAATACGAAGACGATTGAAAAGGGATTCTCCGCAGAGAAGATTGCAGAAAATCAGGTGTTGACAGAACTGTTGCAGCAATCGAAAGAAACGGAAGAAGAATTAAAAGCATCTGCGAATAAAACTCCGGTTACCAATCCAACTTCAGATGTAGCAAGTCTGGAAACAGTTTTGGGAAGTGAATATGCTTTTGCAATGACTCAAAAACCAACAAGTAAAGAAGAGGCTGCCAAACAAATTCAGATTTTAAATGAGTTGTCAAAAAGCATCGAATCTAAAATAGCAGAGGAAAAACGCTCCGAAACTCCGGATGCGAAGAAAATAGCCCAATTGGAAAAGCAATTGGATGAGGTAAAAGCAAGAAAAGAAATTGTGGAAGCAGAGACACCGATTGCTGTTGCCAATCCAACTTCAGAGGTTCCTAGTCTGGAAACAGTTTTGGGAAGTGAATATACCTTTGCCATGACTCAAAAACCAACGAGTAAGGAAGAAGCTGCGAAACAAATCCAGATTTTAAATGAATTGTCTGAAAGTATTGAATCGAAAATAGATGAGGAAAAGCGTTCTGAAGCACCGGATGCGAAGAAGATTGAAAAACTGGAGAAGCAATTAGAAGAAATCCGCAAGAGAAAAGGAATCATTGAGATTGAAACTCCTGAACCGGTTGCAATTAAGACGGTTACTTCCGGAAATCCACAAGCAGATTTGGCAAAATTGAAAGAGGAGGAAACGCAACTAAAGACGCAATTGAATACCGCTACTCCGAAAGAAAAAACGGAGATAGAGAATAAATTAGCTGCCAATAAAGAAGCACAGCAGAAAACAGAAACGGCCATTCAGGAAAAAACGATTCTTGCTTTGGGAAATACAACGGCAGAAAAGAAACAGACTTTGGAAGCTGTTTCAACTTCAGATCCGATAAAGAATGTCGTTTTGAATCGTATTTCAACCACCAATAATGTACAAGATCCAGTTTTGGAGAAAACGAGTCATGTGACCTTGTTGGATGCTGCAACTGAATATGTGACTAGTCAGAAAATCTTCGAAGAAACGAATCAGCTTGTTCAAACAGAAACTGCTTTAAAGGAACAAAAAAGACGCTTTTCCATTGAGATAGGAGAAATTGAAAGCCAGCTTCAAAAAGCAGGATTGGATCCGAAACTGGTGGAGGAATTGAACCAGCAGAAAAAAGCATTTGAAAACGCCATTACCAGAATAGATCAGCAGTTAAATACAATTTCAAGCGAAAAGACCTACGATGTGCTCAACGATCCGGCTTTAACCAAAACCGTTTCAGTTGCAGAAGAACAAGCAATTGCATCAAATAAAGACTACCCTAAATTGCGTGAGCAGCAGCAGGAAATCAATCGTTTGAAAGAATCTGTAAACCAGACAAAGATCAAATTGGAAGAGAAGCGTAAAGAATACGTTGCAACGAAGGATCCGGCAGAGCGAGCAGAAATTCAAACTCAGATTCAGCAGTTATCCAATGAATTGACAACGAAAAACGAACAAATCGTTCAGAAAGAAAATACGTTGAATACTGCTTTGAATGGAGTAGAAGGAGACAAAGAAGTTTGGAAGAATGTTTTAACGCGCGAAGTTCAGCCGAAATCAAGTGTTTCAGCAAGTATTGCAGATGTACTGGCACCGGAAGTCGGAACGGGATTTGAGATCAAGAAAGATCCTGTAGTAGATCCGGGTGTTATTAAAAAAGCAATTCCGGTAGGAGTGAAAGCGCCAACAGGTTTGGTTTACCGCGTTCAGGTCGGAGCATTTGCAAAACCGATTCCGGAAGCCCTTTTCAAGGAATTTACTCCTGTAACCGGTGAGAAATTGGATAATGGAATCACGCGTTATTTGGCCGGTTATTTCGGGAATCGTCAGAAAGTATTGGATGCGCAGCAAGACATTCGTGCCTTAGGTTACAAAGATGCCTTTGTTGTTGCATACTGTGATGGAAAACGCATCAGTTTGGCAGAAGCAAGACAATTGGAGGAACAAGGTTTGTGTAAACCCATGCGTCAGGATTCGATTGTGATGGAAGTTATTCAAAATACCATTGCACAGCTTCCTGCAGATACCATAGCGAAATACAATAAAACTGAACCGAAGGTTGGTGATTACAACAAAGCTCCTGGCGCTGTTACGGCCATTGCGAGTGAGGAGATCAAAGGATTGTTCTATACAGTCCAAGTCGGAGTGTACAATCGCCCGGCAACCAAGGAGCAGCTGCATGATATCAATCCGTTGGTGACCCGTCGTTTGGAAAACGGACAAATCCGCTATTCCACCGGAACTTTCCGTTCGGTAGATGAAGCACGACCTAAGAAAGCCGAAGCAGTTGAAAAAGGTGTTTCCGATGCCTTTATTACGGCTTATTTCAATGGGGAGCGCATTTCTTTGCAGGAAGCCAAAAAGTTACTTGCAGAGCAGGGAGAAGCCATTTTGTTTAAGGAACAGGAATTACCGAAAGTTCAGGAAACTCCGGTAAGCGATCAGGTAGTGAAAGAATATGCAAAGGAAAATCCGGTGATCGAAAAACCGATTTTGAACCAATATGCTTTAGTTTCAAAGGAGATCTATTCTGAGTATCCGAGAAAGATTATGAATCAATTGCGCGTTCAGGGAGATTTCTATTTTGACCAAACAGACCAGCGCATTAAAACTCAGGCAAACGAAGAATTACCACGTTTGGTAAACAACACTATTTTGTTCGATACCTTGGTACAAATTCCTGTTAAGGCAAATGAATTGAATGAACCAAATAAAAAGTTAGTTGTAGGAATATGGGACTTTAAAGAGATTCCGGGGTCGTGGGCAAACTGGTTATTGCGTTTAACACTTCCATATGAAGTAAAAACAAGTTCTTCCACGATCGAGATTTCGATGAATGTGGTCGGAGAAGAGCAACGAAAGGAAGTTGAAGGACTTTTTACAACACATGGAGCCCGGATCAAAACGGAATAATCTCTTCGACTATGACGAATGTGGTCTCAGAAAGTACTAACTTTGTAAAACAAACAGAATAGATGCAAACGCTTGAACAAAACGAAACAGAGGTATTAGAATTACTGACAGACCAGAAAGATTTGGTTGTATACAATGATGATTACAATACATTCGACCACGTGATCGAATCCTTGATCAAAGTATGCAAACACGAAGTAGAACAGGCAGAACAATGTACATGGATCATCCATTTCAATGGAAGATGTCAGGTAAAACGTGGGGAATATGAAAAACTAGAACCGATGTGTACTGCGCTGTTAGAAAGAGGAATAACGGCTGAAATCCAGTAGGAATTCACAATCCAACGAAAAAAACAGCAAAGATTGCTTGCATAAACAAAAAAAGCACCTATCTTTGTGCCCGCGCTGAAGCTACGGCACAGGCGCTGCACCCGTCTAACGACAAGGCTTCGTAGCTCAACTGAATAGAGCACCACATTACGGCTGTGGAGGTTTCAGGTTTGAATCCTGACGAGGTCACGAAAGGAACCCGGTTCATCAAAAGATGAACCGGGTTTTTCATTTCATAGTTGTGGCAAAAGCCGTGCTTTTGTAAGCAACTGAAATGAAAAACCCAAGCCATCCGCCGTGGCGGAATGGCGGGTTCCATGCTCGTTATGAACAAAACGAGAGGATCTGTAATCCTGACGAGGTCACCACTAAAGTAGAAAAAGCATTTCTTCGGGGATGCCTTTTGCACTTTGTGGCGAACCTGCAGCTACTGGAGGAACGAAGTCTGCTATCAGATTCTTCTAATAGTTTTTACGCATGTAAGATGCTTTTTCTTTTCCCTCAATACTTACCAGACAGTTATAGGGAGCAGAATCGGTGTTCGAATGCCTTAATTGTGTTAAGAATAGGTACGTTTATTGGGATATCCATGGGATATTCATGGGTTATTGTTGGTTTATTATCGGGATAAATACGGAGATGGGATGCGTTAAAATTGGTGAAAGATCCATTTGTGATGTACTAATCTGTTTTTTAGCGCGTTGTATGGGATAACCAACATTATTCATCATGGCATACCAGGCTGGAACACTTCGACTGAAAGGCAAACTCGGAGACCTTTCATTTTACTATAACAAACAATGTGGGTATTTGGTCCGGCAGAAGGGTGGTCCGAGTAAAGAACAGATAGCTAATGGTCGGAATTTTGTGCGGATACGGGAAAATAATACTGAATTTTCGCTTGCTGTTAGTATTGGGAAGCTGATTCGAAGAGGGGTTAAAGCTTCGGTTGGATTGAGCGGAGATTCGAATGTTTCTCAACGATTAACGGGTTTACTTGTCAGGATAGGGAAAACTGATCTTTCTGCGATACGTGGTATGCGCAACCCCAAAACAGTATTTAATGAGCCGGCTTCAAGGGGATTGCTGAAATCTTTTGCTTTTTATGTGACCCAGCCGCTCACTTCAGTTTATACCAGCCAGATCCACTGCGATACGGCGACAGGCTCCATTGTTTTTACAGGTTCTGTATCCAGTGAATTTTTCCGTGTACCGAAAGGTGCTACCCATGTGCAAATCAAAGCAGCAGTGGTTGAACTTGATTTTGACAACAAATTGTATAAAGTCTATCCGGCGCCAGTTTATATTGCTGCGCTGGAAAACTCCATGCCGTCTGCTGATTTTGCTTGTGAGGTTGACATGATTAATACCCCTTTAAGAATTGGTGTTGTTGCGATCGCATTTTTGCAGGAGAAGAACGGAGGGCTTTATGGATTGGCGGATGGGGTTAGTTTGGGGATAGTGGGATAGGTCGTGTAATGAGTTCCAAAGCTGTGTGGAACGGGATCAATGTAAGACGGAAAAAGGATTCTGTAAAGCATAACGAAAGTGATGCTTTTCTTTTTTCTTCATTTTCGTTTCACTACCGCTTGTAGCTTTAGCGAACGCGGTCTGTTTCTCATTCTCATTCTGAATCCAT
>DLHO01000028.1 GCA_002483265.1 Flavobacteriales bacterium UBA7666
TCAGCATTACGCATTAGTGAAAATTAAAATGAAAAAAATGAAAATGATAAGAAAAAGCGCAGCTTTTGAAGACTGAAGCTCCATCTCACAAGATGGAAAAGCTGAAGGAACAAATAGTATTGCAGCTTTAAAATAATTCAGTATTACGCATTAGTGAAAATTAAAATGAAAAAAATGAGAATGATCCAGAAATTAGCAGCAATCTTAATTCCTCTGCTGTTTGCAACAACTGCATTTGCTCAAGGTCCGGGCGATGACAAAGAAGACAAAATTGAAGCCTTAAAAGTCGGCTTTATCACCAAAGAATTGAACTTGACTACTGCTGAGGCAGAGAAATTCTGGCCCATTTACAATGAAATGGATGGCAAAATGAAAGAATTGCGTCAAGATTGTCGTAAAATCAATAAAGAATTGAGAGAATCAGAGGATAAAATGACCAATGATGATGCAAAAAAGAAGTTGGCAACGCTTTTCGAAAACGATCAGAAAGAACTGGACTTGAAAAAAGAGTACAGTGAAAAATTTATTAAGATCATTGGTGAAAAAAGAACCTTAAAACTCTTAAGTTTGGAGCATGAATTCAGACGAGTTCTTCTGGAGCGATTAAAAGAACGCAGAGAAGGAGATCCGCACGATAGAAAACCTCATGGAAGCAAACCGTAAAGAAGATTTTTTAAACCATTTAGGACAAACTAATCCCTTTCCCTATTTAATTGATGTTGAATCGGCGGAAGGGATTTTTATTTACGATAAATCCGGAAAACGATACACCGATATGATTTCCGGTGTTTCCGTAACCAATATTGGAAATCGCCATCCACAAGTCATCAAACGCATTCAGGAACAATTAGACAAGTACCTGCATGTGATGGTTTACGGAGAATTTATTCAGGATTCTTCGCTTGAAATGGTACGTTTACTCCGCAAGTTTCTTCCCAACCAATTGGATTGTGTTTATCCTGTAAATTCCGGAACAGAGGCCAATGAAGCAGCATTAAAACTGGTGAAACGTGTTACAGGCAGAACACAATTGATTGCCTTCAAAGGTTCGTATCATGGAAACACACACGGCTCTCTAAGCGTTTCAGCAAATGAAATTAAGAAAACTCCTTTCCGCCCGCTTTTACCCGATGTGGATTTTATCCGATTGAACCAGCTGGCAGATTTGGAACGAATCACCAACCGAACTGCCGGAGTGATTTTGGAAACCGTTCAGGGAGATGCAGGAGTTCGCAAAGCTTCTGATGAATTTTTGAAAGCATTACGCAAACGCTGTGACGAAGTTGGAGCCTTGTTGATTTTCGATGAGATTCAATGTGGAATGGGAAGAACCGGTAAAATGTTTGCCTTTGAACACAGCGGAGTAATCCCCGATGTCTTGACTTTGGGAAAAGCATTGGGAGGTGGTTTACCAATCGGAGCATTCATTTCGAAATACGAATACATGAATCAGCTGAGTCACTCCCCCATGCTTGGGCACATCACCACTTTTGGTGGAAATCCGGTGATTAACGCTGCTGCTTGGGGAACATTGGAAGTATTCGATACCGAAATTGACTTCAAAGAAGTGGAACGATTAGGAGCTATGCTGGAAAGTTACCTGAAAGAAATCGATGAAATCTTCGAAATCCGCAGAGAGGGAATGATGTTTGCCTGCGACATGGAAAGCGACGAACGCGTGGCAAAAGTCGTAGAACGCTTATTAGAATTGGGAGTCATCAGCTTTTGGTTTCTCTCCCACCCTTACAGCTTCCGGCTTTCTCCGCCTTTAAACATCACCGAAGAACAAATCCAAGAAGTCGGGAAATTGATTCAACAAGCCGTAGAAGAAACAAAATAATGCCGAATTATCTACGGGGTTCGATCTACCCTTTGGAGAAGTTTAGCTAAAACCTCCCAAATCCTCTAAAACCAAGGAAATCCAATCAAAATAAAGGATACCGCAGTTTCCTTATAAAGTAAGAAACAGATAGGATTCCAGGTAAATTCAGAGCAAGATCTCAGTATTCCTCACCTTTTTATTTCATTCTAAAAACTGGGGTTGAGGGTGAAATTACAGTATTAACAATTATGAACTTCGGTTACAAATAATTCGATGTAATGAAGAGCACTTGAAACAAGAGTTGAATCTTAAAATCAAGAAGAAAATACAATTGTAAAACATGTTCGGATTGTAGATTTTATCGATTGATTAACAATTCGTAGATTCGAAAAGTTTCACATATAACTAATAAGACCTTTGAAGTAGGAAATTGAATAAACTAACTGATTTATATCATTGTAGAAATGATTTATTCTGAATATCCTTGTTTATTAAAATCCGCTAAATTTAGCTAAGGAAGATCTCTAGTACCCCTATTACTGATGAATTTGTAGAAACCATGAAAAAGAAATCTGAATTACTAACAATTGACAACTATTTGGATAATCACTTTATTCACCGCAGTAATTGGTTAAGAGCAACTGTCTTGGGTGCAAATGATGGGATTATTTCATTATCAAGTCTTGCAATAGGAATTGCAACAGCAAGTAACTCAAGAGAACCGATTATTTTGGCAACTGTAGCCGGTTTGGTAGCTGGAGCTTTATCTATGGCTGCCGGCGAATATGTTTCTGTAAGTTCTCAAACCGATACCGAAAAGGCAGATATTGAACGGGAAATTGAAGAGCTGAAGGAAATGCCGGAACAGGAATTGAATATTTTAGCTCAGATTTATGAAAAGAGAGGATTAAAAAAGGAAACTGCTATGCAGGTTGCTATGGAGTTGACGGAGCACAATGCGCTGGATGCTCATGTAAGAGATGAATTAGGAATAAATGAGGTAAGTCAAGCTAAACCAATACAGGCAGCCATGGCATCGTGTGGAGCATTTACAATCGGAGGAGCTTTACCGTTATTAGTTGTTTTGTTTGCTCCAGTTCAAGTTATGGAATATTGGCTATATGGTTTTACCATCTTGTTCCTGGCTATCTTGGGAATAATTTCGGCAAGGACAGGTGGTTCAAAAGTACCGAAAGCTGTTTTGAGAATTACTATTTGGGGAACGCTGGCAATGGGCTTATCCGCATTGGTCGGTTATCTCTTTGGAGTGAATGTTTAATAAAATAAAATTGTATTATTATGAATGATGCTCATTTTCATTTGGTGGTAAATCATCTGCCGCTGATCTTTCCGCTGGTCGGAGCAATTGTGTTGGTAACAGGAATCCTTTCCCGTTCAGAACCCATTAAACGCACAGGTTATTTCGTTTTCATTTTAGGTTCTATTGCTACCGTTATGGCTATGTCGAGCGGTGAAGGAGCGGAAGAAGTGGTTGAAGAAATCAAAGGTGTTTCACAAAATTTTATTCATGAGCATGAGGAGAAAGCCGAACTTTTCGCCTTATTATCTTACGGCCTGGGATTGATTTCACTTCTATCCCTGTGGTTCAGCTGGAAACAAAAAAGACTTTCCAAACCTGCAAGTTTGATTGTACTAGCTTTCTCCTTCGTTGTATTATTCTTTGGAAAACAAACGGGAACTTCCGGAGGTGAAATCCGTCATACGGAAATCCGTGAAAATAAAGTAATATCCGGAAACTCAGATGAACATAATGAATAACTAAACGATGATTACAACAGAAAAACAAGGGGTGTTGCAACTCGTAAAAATAGCCTCGCCTTATTTGGCATTTTCATGTATTTATTCGTTAATTATTTTTGGTACAGAAGAATATTTAGGAGATCAGATCTATCAAATTCCAACTCAAATTGGTTCAGTTTTCGGATTAGCAATTGCATTTTTTTTAGGATTCAGGATGAACTCCGCATATGATCGGTGGTGGGAAGCAAGAAAAATATTCGGTGAGTTAACAAATAACACCAGAAGTTTTGTCACTAAAATCTATGTCTATTACGGAAATGAGTACAATATCCTTAAACTACCGAATCATTCGGATCATAAAAAAACGGATGATTTGATCTCGCTTATGATTGAATACGTTCGTCAGTTGAAAAGAGAAATGCACAATCAAACAGAAACCACTTTTGATGAAGCAACAAATGAACTTCTTATACGGTATCGGATTGATTTGAATAACAAAGTTTCGAATGAATTGTTAGTCGCAATTACTCATGCAATTGAGTGTGATTTTTCTCCGAAGGCAACAATTGAAAAAAATGATTTGATGCAGCATATTAATCGCTTTTATGAAATTCAAGGAAAGGCTGAACGAATTAAAAATACTCCTTTTTTAATGATTTACAGTGCATTCACCCGAATCATTGTGACAGTATATGTCTTATTAATCCCCCTATTTATAGGAGATATTGATTTGGGAGGAGAAAAAAGCGGCTTGGAGTTATTGGCTATTCCAATTATGGTTACCATAAGTACTATTTTCCTTACTGTTAATCAGTTAGCCAACCTGTTTGGTGAACCATTTTCCGGAAATGTAACTTCCGTTACTATTGATCAGATTTGTCAAACGATAGAAAGTAATTGTATGGAAATCAAACGAAAGTAATCCGTCGAACTCTTAAGCAAACTTTAAGAATTGGCTGATTAACTAACAGCCTGTATTTTTCACTTGCTAATTACACAAAACTGTAACCTCAGGCAAACACTCTAAATAGTAAAATTTAGCTACTCCGCAGATCAAGCGTATATACTGTATGGATAGAGCATAGATAAAGCATAGATAGAGTATGAAAAGGTTAAGTATTTAACACCCTGTTTTAGTGATCTTCAGCACTATTTTGTCTCAAAATGAGATGCTTTTGTATCGAATCCAAACTCTTAAAAGCTTTACTGTAACTACACATAAATGTAAAGTCATTAAACAAAAATAATTCGCAATTCGTAGGATGTTTGCACTAACGCCTATGTGGTCTGATACAGCAAAACAAATGATTTCTCAGTAACTGAGTTATTCTGCCTGCATTTCTATTCCCAAAATACCTGGCTATATTTTTTAAGAGCTTCATCTGGAATCATTTCATTGATCAAATCAAATGACTTTTGCATAAATTGAAACTCATTGGTTCCTTCATCAAAATTGTTTCTGATAAAAAAATGAATCTCCGACCCTTCTTCTTTTAAGGTTATATTAACCTGCATTCCATCAAGAATTGTTATCCGTTTTGGAATAGACGGCTTTTTATAACATTCCTTTATCAAATGGATCATTTCCTCAACTTCTGTATTATTGATCGTTACCCCGTTCCATGCTCTGCCATTTTCTTTATGATAGGCAGATTTGGATAAAATCACTAAGATATTGTAATGATCGCCCTCTTTCTTGATTTCAATATCTAGTTGACCTTCAAGAATATGTACTTCCATCTTTATCATATCTTTTTCCTCCTGGATATTCTTATTCGCTCTAAATATACAAATCTGTAACACAAAAAAACTAGCTGGCACGAGTTTACAGCTCGTGCTCCTAAATAATTCTCAATTATTTTAATTCTCACAAACGATTTCCCCATATTCTGCGTTAGTCAAACAAACACTTTACCATGAAAGGCATACTTGTCCTGTTTTTATTGATTACTATCAGCCTCAATGCCCAAACCTGGACCTCCGTCAGCTCCGTTCCAACAGCCGGAAGAGACGATGGAGTTTGCTTTTCATTAAATGGCTTCGGTTATATCGTAACAGGTTATCTAGGAACCTTCGCTGAAAGCAATAAGTTATTTCAATACGATCCGAATACCAATTCCTGGAATGAAAAAGCAGCATTCCCCGGAACTGCAAGACAATATTCAACTGTTTTCACATTGAAAAACAAAGCCTATTTGATTGGCGGTTATTCTGAATCCAGTCAAGCCTTAAAAGATGTTTGGGAATACGATGAATTTACCAACACATGGAAACAACTGAATGATTTTCCGGGATTAGCACGCTGGCATGCAACCGCACTTCACATTCAGGAAACCGGTTATTTGGGAATGGGCACAACTGCCGACTCAACATTGGCAGATTTTTGGAAATACAACGCAGATCTGGATTCCTGGACACGGCTTTCAGATTATCCCGGTGGGCCAAACAGAAGTGTCTTGGGATTTCAATTATTGAACGAAGGAATCTTTGGTGAAGGCTTTGATATCAATCCGATAACTTATTCCGCAGCTTGGTTTTCCTATAATCCCGGAACAGAAACATGGATAGCAATAACTCCGCTTCCTTCAGGTTTACGTTCTTATGGAACTGCGATTAGCACCGATTTTAATGCTTTAGTTTGTGGCGGAATGGATGAAAACAGTGTTTTTCAAAACGACTGTTACCAACTCGATCACACAAAAACCTGGAAAGCAGTCAATTCACTTCCTCTTACCGGTTTGAAAGGCGCCAAGGGATTTGCATTGAAAGGTCAATTTTATTTAGGCACAGGTTTAAAAGACAATTTCACCCGCACTTCCGATTTTTATAAAATGGCTATGCCGGTTGCCACTGTTCAGGAATCGTTGCTCTTCCCAAATCCCAGCAAAGACTATTTCAATCTGATCTCAGAACCCAATGCGAAAATTTCTGTCTTCTCCGTTGGAGGCCAGCTCATTCAGACTTTAAAAACAAACGACGCCGGTTTCTTAGAGATCAAACAACTTCCAATGGGTTTATATGTTTGTTTGGTGGAAGGAAAAAATACTTCAGAAATAATCAAAATCGCCAAGCTTTAAATTAAAAGGCATTTCGACTACGCTCAATGACCTTTTAAATTATCGACTCCAATTGAGGTTAAAGGTGACTGAGCGGAGTCGAAGGCAACTTTTTGAACTCTTTAACCTTTGAACTCCTTTAGGATTAACTATATTTGTTAAGAAATTCACTTCGTATGCGGTTTCAACCGATTAAGCAATTTAACACCATCCTTCAACAGGAATATCTGGAGCCTACAATCAGTTGGTCCATTCGGGTAGTTTTGGCGTTAAATGTTCCCTTAATTGTTTTTCCGATTTTCCTTGGTTTTTCCTATCACATCATTTGGGCAGCTTTCGGAGCCTACATGCTCACACTGATTGATTACAGAGGCTCACATTATAAAAAGATGCTTATCCAGCTGGTTGAAATGATCCTTATTTTGATCGCTTCAATACTGGGAATGAACATTGGCGATTCCGTTACGCTTTCTGTCATTGGAATGCTGGTAATCGGGATTTTTGCGGCTTTGATCCGAAACTGGAGTGATTATGGTTCCACCATTGGTGTGGGAGTTGGATTCTTCTATCTTTTTGGAATTTCCAATCCAACCACATTTACCGAATCTTTGGTCTATGGAAAATACATTCTATTCGGAGCAATTTGGGCAATCGCAATTATATTTCTGTCCTTTCCATTTTCGGCATCGAATCCTCTGAGAAGATCTGTAGCAACCATTTGGAAACGCAATACGGACTATTTGGATGCGCTCATTCAACAATTTTTAGAGCCGGAAGCAAAAGCAGACCTTTTAAAAATTACAGCTAAAGAAATTGAAATTCGAAGTGCAATCGATAAATCCATTGAATTATTTAATGGCAGAAAAGAAAACTCGCGCTTCCAGGCAGAACATTACGATCAAATGATCGAGATTCGCAAGTCTGCCGCTTATTTTGGAGCCAGTATCAAATTACTGCATGAAGAATTGGAATCCATTAAAAACGAACCCGTTTTACTTCAAAATCATTCCATTCTGTACAAAACACTTTCTGCTTTGTCTCAGGCCTCTGCCCGACTTTCTATTGTCATTTTTACTTTCCGTGGAGAAGATTTAACGATGGCTAAGGTTCGAATCAAACGTTTTGAGATTGCAGCCGGAATTTTAAAGGAAAACTTACAACAGCAGGATTTATCGGAAGATCACAAGATAATACTAAACCAATTTATTGTCAGCTTGAATCAATGTCAGCAATTCATGGAAAATACGATCCAGCTGATGAATCAAAAATTGAATTTCAAACGCAGCAATTATTTTGAGAATTATAAATTGTCGTTCAATCATTTTATTGCAGGATTACAGCCCCGGGTTTTGTTCCAGATTGTGCGCGAAATCTTCAATATTGATTCCCAACAGTTTAAATATGCCCTGCGCGTAGGATTGGGATTAGCTCTTTCTGTTTTCATTTTCAAGTTTTTCAAAATTGATCACGGCCACTGGATTGCCTTGACCTTGCTCATAGTTATTCAACCTTATTACGGTGCAACACGGAAAAAGGGATTTGAACGGATTATTGGAACGGTTGCCGGAATTTTAGTTGGTGGAGCAATTATGCTTTTACCTATCAAACACGAAACCTTCGTGATCATCCTGATCTTCATTTCCTTCTTTGTTGCCTATTATTTGAGAAACAATTACAAAGTCGGAGTTTTCTTTGTAACCATCATGCTGGTTGTAATGATGCAGCTTTCCAAACAAGGTTCCTGGGATCTCATTTGGTGGAGAGTTCTTTCCACCTTGATCGGTTCTGCACTGGCAATTCTTATCAGCTTCGCCTTTTGGCCTATCTGGGAGAAACAGCGCTTTCCGGCACTTTTAAATAGTTCTTTCAATCAGAACTTATTCTTTTTGAATCAGGTCATCCTCAGTTATCAGAAAAAACTTCCTGCTGGAATTACCTGGCATAAAAGCCGGCGTTTGAGTGAAGCAGCAAACAATAACTTATTTGCCTGTATTCAGCGGATGTACGAAGAACCACAGGCTTATCAGCGGCAAATAGATGTTCATTTTGCCAAAGTGGGTTCCAATATTCGTATTTCACGGGAAATCACCAGTCTGGCATTTGCGTTGGAAAAAGAAAATTCCGAAAGGTTGACTCCGATTCTAAATGAATACATGGAAGCGGTTCAGATTATTTTCTATCAGCATATTCATCGCGAGAAGGAAATGGACTTCAAACCCGTAAAAGCTATAGTTCAGAATCCGATCTTTGAGGAAAGTCAGCAATTTCAGGTAATTCAAGTGGATTTGGAAAAAATTGTATTTGAGTTAGAAGCTTTGAAAGCATTCCGGGGGTAATTTTCTCACTGTCAGTTCGAGTTCAGCTATGCTGAAGTATCGAGAACGACAGTCGTACTAACTGATGCATGCCCTTTCTTCTCGATACAATTTTTCTCACTACGTTTCGAAAAATCACTCGAAGTGACAGGGCAATTATAAACTATCCAGAAAGTTCAGCAACACCACATGCAGCTTATCCAACTCTTCTTCTGAAATACAATACGGTGGATTCAAATACAATACATTCCCCAGCGGACGGATCAAACACCCCTTTTCCAGGAAATAATCATATGCTTTGTCACGAATGGAAGAAAAATAGTTGTTCCCCTCACCCGTTTCTACCTCAAAACGTAAAATAGTACCACACAAACCAATCTCTTTTACTTTGGGATGCGTTTTCAAAGCATCGATAAAATAACGGTGACGCTCTTCAATCCATTCGATGGAATCCCAGGTTTCAGGCTGTTCAAACAAATCCAAACTGGCGTTCGCAACCGCACAAGCCAAAGCACTTCCGGTAAAAGAATGTCCGTGGAGCAAGGCTTTAGCCGTTTCCGGATGCAAAAAAGCAGTGTAGATTTCATCCGTTGCCACGGTTAAACCCAAAGGAAGAATTCCACCCGTTAAGCCTTTTGACAGGCAAATTATATCCGGTTCCTGTTCACAGAAATTATGAGCAAACAACTTTCCTGTTCTTCCCCAGCCCGTCATTACTTCATCAAAAATGACCAATGCATCATACTTTTTAGCCAACGTAACAAATGCATCCAACCAAGTTGAATCGTACATGCGCATTCCTGCTGATCCCTGAACCAAAGGTTCTACAATTACGGCAGCAACTTCACCGGATTTCAGGATTTGTTCGGCTTGAATCAAGGATTGACTTCTCGCTTCTTCTTTCGGGAAATCAATGAAATCGACATCAAAGAACAGGTGTTCAAAAGGTTTGTTGAAAGATCCACGCTGGCCGATGGACATCGCGCCAAAGGTATCACCATGATAAGCACCATCTAAAGCAATTACCCTTCTTTTGGTTTCATTCTTATTGAACCAGTATTGAAATGCCATTTTCAAAGCCACTTCTACTGCCGTTGAACCATCATCAGAAAAGAATACTTTTTCCAGTTTATCCGGAAGCAAGGAAGTAATACGATCAGCCAGTTTAATGGCCTGCGGATGCGTTGCTCCTGCAAAAATCACGTGATCCAACTGAGAAAATTGTTCGGTCAGGGCTTGCCCCAAATACGGATGACCGTGTCCGTGAACGTTTACCCACCAGGATGAATTCGCATCAATATATGTTTTTCCGTTGGAATCAATTAAGGTGGTTGCTTCAGCTTTTACAATGTGCAAGGGTTCTTTCGCCGTTTGCATTTGCGTGAAAGGATGCCAAACGTGTTTCTTGTCTTTTTCTAAGGCAGTTGCTCTATCCATAATTTGGCTGCTTGTTGTATGCTTTCTTTCGAAAACTCCGTTATTTCCGGAATTGTTGTGATTTGTAAATCTGAAAAATGAGCCTGATAAATCCGCTCCGAGGCTTCATTCCGTTCACCGTTCACGATCAGGCCTGCAATCGGAATTTCGCGCGACATCAATGCATTCAATGTTAGCAAGGTGTGATTGATACTTCCTAAATAATGTTTTGTAACTACATAAACCGGAAGTTCCCATAACTGGAATAAATCAATGTAACACAATCCTTCATCATTCAAAGGAACCATCACTCCGCCAGCTCCTTCAATAATGGTTTGTTTTGAAAAATGAGGCAGATCGAAATCTTCTTCCGTGAGTTCAATTCCATCCAATCGCGCTGCTTCGTGCGGAGACATGGCGTGATTCAATAATACATTTGCTGGTAAAATGGTTGTTTCAGAAGTATTCATTTTTACAAAGTCGCTATCTAAAGCATGCAGATCTCCAGCCTGAACCGGTTTCCAATAATCTGCTTTCAATGCTTCGCAAAGAACAGCACTCACTACCGTTTTTCCCACTTCCGTTCCGATTCCTGTAACTACAAATGAGTTCATCTTCGTTTTCCTTTCGGTATAAAGTTTTTGAATGTAAATCTAGGTTGGAACACTGGTGATTACCCATTTTCCGTCAATAAGCTCAACATCAGCTTCATCCGTTCCACCTTTTATTCTTCCATTAAAAGAAATTTGCATGTAAATCTTCACCCAGTATTTTCCTGGTTCAAATTCAGTACAACTTACAATATGGTATTTTAAGATGGTCCAAGTATCATACTTCACCAGCTCACGAAGCAACCTTTCCGACCTTTCCCCTGACTTGGGAAGCACCTTTTCCCATTCCGAATCTTTGCGAATGCGTGAGGCATAAAAATAATTCACCACGGATTCCATGGTGTTTTCATAGGTCTTTATTTGATTCGCATTCTCAACAGATATTTCCTTCGCATTCGGAAATTCAACCCAAATGAAACCGTCTTCTTCTGTTTGAGCAAAGGACGAAAAAACAAACATCCCAAATAGCAGTGTTAGTTTTACATTCATTTATTCTAAAAGTTAATTAAATCAAATACGTTCTATTCCTATCTCAACTCGGCACCCAATTGTTTTTCCAATTCGGCACGGATCGAATTCATAATGCCGTCTACCTGAGTATCTTTCAATGTTTGCTCTGAATCCTGGAATGTAAATGAAACCGCATAGGATTTCTTTCCTTCAGCTAAATTCTTTCCTTCGTAAACGTCGAACAAACCTACTTTTTGAAGAATCTTCTTATCCACCTTCTTAGCTATCTGCTCAATTTGTGCGAAACGAACTTTGGAATCTAACAACAAGGAGAAATCACGTCGGACTTCAAATGTTTTGGGCAATTCTTTGTATTGAACTTTTACCAATTTCAAGGAATCCAAAATCGCATCCCAATCCAAATCAGCAACAAAAACGTCTTGTTTCACTCCAAAATGCTTTTTCACTTTCGGATTTGCCCAACCTAAGGTTCCAACTACATTTTTTAAAATGCGAATCTGGTAACCATCAGCCAAAACAGCTTGTTCTTCTAAGCTTTCTTCCTGAATAAAAGATCCCAAACCAAGGCGGTCGAACAAATTGGAAACAATTCCTTTTAGCGTAAACAAAGTCGATTTCTCTAATTTTTGTGACCACGATTCTTCGTGCTTATTCCCCGTCATTAGAATCAATAAACGCTTGTTTTCCGAATAAATATCATCTGCAAACGAATACGTTTTACCAAACTCAAATAAACGCAGATCCGGATTCTGACGATTTTGATTGTGTGCAACCGTTTCCATTCCCTGAAACAACAAGCTTTGACGCATCACAGCCAGATCCTGGCTCAAAGGATTCAGCATCGTAACTGCTTTTGCAACCGGAAATTGATTTCCACCCAACTTTTCAGCATATTGCGGGCTTGTCAATGAGTTGTTCATCATTTCATTGAATCCCATTCCAGCTAAAACTTCAGCCAAACTCACTCCCAAACGCTCCAAATCAGGTTTTTCATTCACCACCAATGAAGTGTTCAATTTCTCAGGAAGCGGAATCAGGTTGAAACCATAAATACGCAATACTTCTTCAATGACATCAATTTCACGATCTACATCTACGCGGTAATTCGGAACGGAAAGTTCTAAACTCTCGTTCAACGAAGAAAGAATCTCAAAATCAAGAGAAGTTAATATATTTTGAATAATCGCAGGAGCAATCGTATGCCCTAACAATTGATTGATCCTATTATAACGAAGTGTTACAATTCTTTTCTGAATTGGATTCGGATAGATATCAACTACTTCCATTCCTACTTTTCCTCCTGCAACTTCCTGAATGAGTTGAACCGCTCTTTCCAAAGCGTAAGGAACCAAGTCCACATCTACACCTCTTTCAAAACGGAAACTTGCGTCGGTAGACAAACCGTGTCTTTTTGCTGTTTTACGAACAGAAACGGGTTGAAAATAAGCAGCTTCTAAAAACACTTCTGTTGTAGAATCAGAAATACCTGAATGATTCCCTCCGAAAACTCCTGCAATACACATTGCTTCTTTTTCGTTTGCAATCACCAAATCTTCTTCATGCAATTCGCGCTCTACTCCATCTAGTGTAATCATCTTCTCACCCGCTTTTGCAGTACGAACAATGACTTTTCCGTTTACAATTTTGGCATCAAATGCATGCAGTGGAGTTCCCAGCTCACGCATCACGTAATTCGTTACGTCCACCACATTATTGATTGGTGATAAACCAACTGCTCTCAATTTATTTTGCAACCAAGCCGGAGAAGCCTTTACTTCTACTCCGCTTAGTGTAATCCCCATATAACGTGGAGATCTTTCTGTATTTTCAACGGTAACAGAAACAGACAGATCTGCTTCCTTCACAGGTTTCTTTGTTTCCTTTAATTGCAATTTTGCTGTACTTCCTTCATGACAAGCCATGTAAGCCAACACATCGCGAGCAACACCAACATGTCCCATTGCATCTGCTCTGTTTGGAGTCAATCCGATTTCAATCTGAACATCGCTTTCCAGTTCCAGGTATTCAGCTGCCGGGGTTCCCGGTTTCGCACTTGGATCTAAAATCAAAATCCCTGCGTGGCTGGTTCCTAAACCTAGTTCATCTTCAGCACAAAGCATTCCATGTGATTCCACATCGCGGATCTTAGAAACTTTCATTTTCAAAGGCTCATCCGGTTTCGGATACAAAACAGCTCCAACCTGAGCCAAAATAACTTTCTGGCCAACAGCCACATTCGGTGCTCCACAAACAACCTGTAGAATTTCTTTACCATTGTTCACTTTTGTCACTTTCAAACGATCTGCATTCGGATGCTGCTCACATTCAATCACTTCCGCAACTACAACTCCTTGTAAGCCGCCTTTCACGCTTTCGATGGTTTCAAACCCTTCAACTTCCAAACCTGTGTCTGTTAAAAGTTGATCTAATTCTTCAGGAGATTTATGAACCGGTAAAAACTCGTGTAACCAAGCGGATGAAATTTTCATTGTTGTCTATTTTTCGAAGCTCAAATTTAAGAAAAAGCACAGAAATCGAGGCTTAATTTGACATAAAAGCATTAAATTCGTTCACACTAATTTTTGAATGAAATCCCTTTCGATACAAATCTTATTTCTATTTGCTATTTCTGCCTCTTGGGGACAGGGAAATGCAACTATTAGCGGTTATATCAATGAGGAAAGTTCCGGTGAACCCATTATCGGAGGACAAGTTTTTGTTCCAAGCATTCAAAAAGGAGCAGTCACCAATGAATTCGGGTTTTATTCATTAACGCTTCCTAAGGGGCAATATCAACTGATTTATCGCGGAGGCGGGCTTCCAAATGACACCTTGGAAATCAACTTAACAGCTGATACTGTAATCAAAGCAGAGCTGGGTGAAACGATCAAAATTGACGAAGTAGAAATCAACGCCAAGAAAGCAGACAATGTAAACTCAACCAAGATCGGTCAAATTGAACTGGATATCAATGAAATCAAAAAACTTCCAGCTTTTCTGGGAGAAGTCGACGTTTTAAAAATCATTCAATTACTTCCCGGAGTTTCTTCTGTCAGCGAAGGCGGACAAGGATTTTATGTGCGTGGCGGCGGACCGGACCAAAATTTGGTTTTATTAGATAATGCACAAGTTTACAATGCCTCTCACCTTTTCGGATTCTTTTCAGTTTTCAACTCGGATGCCGTAAAAAGTGTCAACCTCATAAAAGGAAGTATGCCTGCAAGTTACGGAGGAAGACTTTCATCTGTTTTGGAGGTGAACATGAATGAAGGAAATAACAAAAAATTCAAAGTTACAGGTGGATTGGGCTTAATCTCTTCTCGTTTGACCTTAGAAGGTCCAATAGTAAAAAACAAGGGATCATTCATTGTTTCAGCAAGAAGAACGTATATCGATCTGTTCATGAAGGCTTTTATCAAGAAGTCGAGCTCTTTTTATGGCTCCAGCTATTTTTTCTACGATCTGAATGCTAAGTTGAATTATCGTTTGGGACCAAAAGATAAGATCTATCTAAGCGGATACTATGGAAAAGATCTATTCAATTTCGGTAATAAAAAAGAGGATTTCAGTGTAAAAATGCCTTGGGGGAATGGAATTGCTGCTTTGAGATGGAATCACCAGTTCAGCAGTAAATTATTCATGAATACTACGGCAACTTTGACGGATTATCTTTTCAGCTTTGGTTCTGAACAAGATCAGTTTAAATTTGAATTGAAATCCGGAATTCGCGATTATGGCGGAAAAGTGGAGTTATCTTACTTCCCGAATACACGGCATTCCATCAAAATGGGAGTTGATTATTTATTTCACACCTTCACTCCTACCAGTGTTTCTGCATCGCAGGATGAAGTGGTTTTCGATACGGGTTTAGCTCAAAAATTATTCAGTCATGAATCCGGTATTTACTTTCAAGACGAAGTGGATATTACTTCCTGGCTTCGTGTCAATGCAGGTATCCGTGTGAGTATGTACCAATTCACCGGGCCATTTACTCGCTATTACAAAGGCGTAACCGGTCATACTGACTCAACAAAAACCTACAAAAAAGGAGAAATTATTCAATCGTATTTTGGATTTGAACCACGTATTTCTGCCCGATTCCTTTTGAAAGACAAAAGTTCAATCAAAGCCGGCTTTACTTACAACAATCAGTATGTGCATTTGGCAAGTTTGAGCGCCGTTTCACTTCCTACCGATATTTGGTATCCGAGTACGGACAAAGCACATCCGCAAAAGGGCTGGCAAGCAAGCTTGGGTTATTTCCGGAATTTCAACGACAATAAATGGGAAACTTCTGTGGAGGTTTACTATAAGAAAATGGAGAATGTCATCGAGTTCAAACAGGGAGCACTGCCTTCTGACAATGTGAATGACAACACGGATAATTTGCTTGTTTACGGAACCGGCTGGAGTTACGGAGCAGAGTTTTTCATCAAACGTACATTCGGAAAACTAACCGGTTGGATTGGTTATACACTAGCAAAATCAGACCGCTATTTCCCGGATATTCAGGATGCAAAGTATCCCGCAAAATATGACAGAAGACACGATTTGACCCTCGTTGGAAGTTACGAATTAAACAAGCGCTGGACTTTTGGGTTCTCCTTCATTTACGCTTCCGGAAACACCTTAACACTTCCTAATAGCTGGTATTTCAATAATCAGGATTTGCTTTTCAATTACGGGCCAAGAAATTCTACGCGCATGGCACCGTATCACCGATTGGATTTATCGGCAACATGGTATGACAAACCAACCAAGACAAAAATTAACAAGAAAACCGGTGAAAAGATGGAAGTGAAGAAAAAGTTCAGACAGAATGTGGCTTTCTCTGTTTACAATGTTTACAACCGTGCAAACCCTTATTTTTTGTATATTGATAACGACGGAAATATTACTTCAAACGATTTTAAAATATCGGTTAAGCAAGTATCCTTATTTCCAATTTTACCTAGTGTTACATGGAATTTCGAGTTTTAATTACTTTATTCAGTTTGATTCTTGTTCTTGGTAGTTGCACCAAGGAGGTGAAGATTGATATTCCCGGATATGAAGAAAAAGTGGTGATTGACGGACGAATCGAAACAGGAATGCCTCCGATCGTTCTCATTTCCAAAACACAGGATATTTATTCGCCAACTACTTTGGATGCTTTTCTAAACAGTTTCCAGTCGGGTGCAATTGTTACTGTTTCAGACGGAACAACGACCGTGATTCTGGATGAAATTTGTTCGGACAACCTTCCTGCAGGAACTGAGGCAATGGCAGCTGCTTTGTTTGGAATTCCGGAAGATGAATTGGCAAATTATCATTTGTGTGCCTATTCTACTTTCAACACTGCCATTTGGGGACAAGTAGGAAAAACCTATTCTTTAAAAGTGGAATTAAACGGTGAAGTTTTTACTTCCAGCACACAGATTGTCAATCCTACCCCACTCAATTCCGTTTATTGGATGCAAGATCCGGGGGCAAATCAAGGATACGGCTATTCCTGGGCAAGCTTGACTGATCCACCGGGATTTGATGCTTATATGTGGGAAGTGAAACGAATCAATATCGTGGATGGAACTACAAAAGATCCTGCTTTTAAAGCAACATTCAGTCCGGTGATCGATGATGAATTCTTTGGAGGTCAAACATTCAACTTCTATTATGAAAATCCGTTCACCTGGGAGGATGAAACAGTTGCAGATGTAGATAAAGGCTATTACAAAGTAGGAGATTCTGTGGTCATTAAATTCTCCAAAATTGATGCGAATGTATACGAGTTTTTAGAAAAGAAATACATGCAGCTTGGAACTGGCGGAAATCCATTTGCTTCACCAACAACGATTCCTTCCAATATTCAGGGAGGAGCAATTGGATTGTGGGCAGGATATTCACCGTCGTTTGATACGTTGTACTGCGTTCCGTGACTTCGACTTCGCTCAGTCACCGGATAATAAGTTCTTTCAAAGGTCACTGAGCGGAGTCGAAGTGAACTTTTTGAACCTTTGAATCATAGTTATTCACGACATTTTGTTATTTTCATTTTAACAATTTTAACTTTCAGCTAGCAGATAGATATTACCTTTGTTTTATGAAACAACACGAAGATTTCATTAATGTACGACGGTTGATCGGGAGTAAGAATCCACGGTTGATCAAATGGATTCCGGGTTTTATAATTCGATACTTAGAGCGTATTCTTCATCAAAAGGAAATAAACGATTTCCTAAGAACACACGATTCCAGAAATCAGGATTTTTGTAAAGAAGTATTGGAAGAAATTGGTGTGACTTATTCCATCAAAGGAATTGAAAACATTCCGAAAACCGGAAAATGCGTGATCGTCATGAATCACCCGCTTGGAGGAATGGATGCCATGGCCTTGGTTGATGGATTGCGCGATCATCGAAGAGATATTAAATTCATTGTGAACGACTTGCTTCTGAATTTAGAGCCCTTAAAGGACATCTTTGTAGGAATTAATAAACACGGAAAAACAAAAAGCAGCTCTTTACTTCAGGTTAACAGTTTGTTTTCTTCCGACCAACTGGTTTGTGTCTTTCCTGCAGGCTTGGTAAGTCGCAAAAAGAACGGAGTGGTAAAAGACTTAGAATGGAAGAAAGCATTTGTCAAACAAGCCCGATTAAATAATCAATTAATTATTCCGGTGCATATTGACGGAGAATTATCAAACTTCTTTTATCGTTTGGCGAATTTTCGTAAATTTCTTGGAATAAAAGCAAACATAGAAATGCTCTATCTGGCTGACGAGATGTTCCGTCAAAAAGGAAAGCACATCCAATTTACCGTTGGCACACCAGTTGAAGCCAGCACATTAGACACCAAGACCTCTGACGTTGAATGGGCCGAATGGTTCAGAAATAAGGTCTATACATTGAAACAAAACGTATGAAACCAATAATACCTGCTGTAGACAAAGAAATTCTAAAGCGAGAACTGACTCAGGTCGGTATGGCAAGAACTACCCGCAAAGGAGATAACGAGATCTACATTCTGGATATTCATAATGCTCCAAACGTTGTTAGGGAAATTGGCCGACTGCGTGAAGTTACCTTCCGTTTTGCGGGAGGAGGAACTGGTGAAGAACTGGATTTGGATGAATTCGATACTCAGGAGATTTGCTACAGTCAATTGATTGTTTGGTCACCTGAAGATGAAGAAATCATTGGTGGATACCGCTTTATTTTATGTAAAGATGCCATTGATAAAAACGGAGAAATTCATTTATCGACAACGCATTATTTTGATTTTTCGGAACACTTTATCAAAGATTACATGCCTACAACCTGTGAATTAGGTAGAAGCTGGGTTCAGCCGAATTATCAGCCCGCACAGAATCCGCGTAAAGGTTTGTTTGCATTGGATAATATTTGGGATGGATTGGGAGCTTTGACTATCACTTACCCGCTTATCAAATATTTCTTTGGAAAAGTAACTATGTACCCAAACTACAACAGAGAAGCACGGGATTTCCTACTGCATTTCATGCACCACTATTTTCCGGATACTGAAAAGCTGATGGTTCCTTATCATCCGCTGAAAACTGAGTATGATACCACATTTGTCAAAGAACAACTTAAAGGTCTTGATTTCAAAGATGGATTCAAGGTTTTGAATACGTTTGTGAGACAACACGGGGAAAATGTTCCGCCTTTAGTAAACATTTATATGCACCTTTCTCCAACCATGAAAACCTTTGGAACTGCTGTAAATCCGGATTTCGGAAATGTGGAAGAAACCGGTATTTTAGTTACGATTTCGGATGTTTACCAGGATAAGAAGGAACGACATTTAACTTACTGATATGAACCATGAGTTTGAACGCTGTTTTACCAAAGATCTGGATTCTTTAGCGAAAGAAGTAACACTTTGCGATGAAGAAACACTTTTGTGGCATGTTCCGCCGGGAATCTCGAATTCAATCGGGAATCTGACACAACACCTGATCGGAAACCTGAATCATTTTATCGGAGCCACGCTGGGTGAAACAGGATATGTGAGAAACCGCGATGCAGAATTTTCAGAGCGCTATTTAACCAAATCGGAAATGATTGCTGAACTGTCAAACACGTCCAAAATGCTGGAAAAAGTGTTGGGTTCACTGACACAAGAGCAGCTCCATAAAACCTATCCGTACGAACCCTTCGGTTACTCCATGACCACCAATCACATGATTGCGAAATTGGCCAGTCATCTGGGATATCATTTGGGACAGATTAATTATTTGAGACGAATTACACAAGGTTGACTTCGACTCCGCTCAGTCACCTTGATTGAATATTTTTGTGCTAGATTAAAAAGGTCGTTGAGCGGAGTCGAAACGCACTTTTAAACTTAAATACGATAGGTTTCCCCGTCTTCAACCACGCGTACATTTTCAAAAACTGCAGATGCTTCTTCGAAATGTTTTAAGCCTGTTTCATAGCGTGCGCTTAAATGTCCAAGTAACAACTTTCCGACTTCTGCTTGCTTGGCGATCGTTGCAGCTTGAGCGGCTGTTGAGTGGAATGTTTGCTTTGCGCGTTCCAGTTTATCATTCAAAAAGGTCGCTTCGTGATACAACACATCCACCTGCTTAATGTAAGCTACGATTCGTTCATCAAAAATAGTATCGGAGCAATAACCATAAGACTTACTTGGTTTTGCCGAATAAGTGTACTCATCTGCGTAAATGACTTCACCGGATTCGAGTTCGACATCCAATCCTTGTTTCAATTTTGGAATGAGTGTCAAAGAAAGTCCTGCTTCGTCAAATCGATCTGCATTTAATTTTCGTTCTTTCGGTTTTTCTTTAATCAAAAATCCGTTTGTCGGAATTCTGTGGCTTAGTGGAAAAGTCCAGATCTCAATCAATTTATCTTCAAAAAGCAAACGGTGTTCCTTTCCGTTCAAGGCGATAAAATTGAGTTCGAAACCCAATTTGGCTCCTCCTACTTCGAGTTGTAATAGAATAATTTGTTCCAATTCTTCCGGTCCGTAAATCGTCAATCCTTTGTCTCTTCCCAATAAATGCAGGGAACTTAAAAGACCAACTAATCCGAAAAAATGATCTCCGTGAAGATGGGAAATTAAAATGTGATTGATTTTCTGAATATGCACATGATTCTTACGCAGCTGAACCTGTGTTCCTTCCCCACAATCGATTAGAATATGCCGATCGTTGCAGTGTACGTATTGAGCAGTAGGATTTCTAGTTGAAGTTGGCAATGCAGCCCCTGAACCTAATATGGTTACTTCAAAGTTCATTTTTTTAAATCAATACTGATTTCGCTTCAGCAAGTGTTTCAGAAATATTGAGAACTTTATCTAATTGAGCAATTCGGATCATTTTTGCCACATTTTCCTGCAAACCACAAAGAACAAATTGTCCGTTTGTGTCTTTACATAGGCGATTTGCTGTTAAGATTGCGGATAATCCGGAAGAGTCACAATATCTTGTTTTAGAAAGATCCAAAACGATTGAATTTACTCCATTCTTACTTAAAATGAGTAATTCGCTTTTCAGATCGGGAGCATTCGAAGCATCCAGTTTTTCAACAGAAGACTGAATAACTGTAAAGTTGGTATCTTGCGCAATAATAAAGTTCATGTTGCCACTGTGTTTATCAAATGTAACAAAATATTCTTTCTTGGAGTCTCAAAATGAAAAGACTTTAGCGTCCGATCTTTGCAGCAAGTAAATAAATCACCGCCATTCGAATAGCAACACCATTTTCAACTTGCTGAAGAATAATTGATTGCTTGGAATCTGCCACATCAGAAGTGATCTCCACTCCCCGATTAATCGGTCCGGGATGCATCACGATAATCTCTTTATCCAAACTATCCAGAATCTCTTTGTTCAATCCGTATTGCATGGAATATTCTCTCAAACTTGGGAAGTATTGAATATCCTGTCTTTCAAGCTGAATTCGAAGCATGTTTGCAACATCACACCACTCCAATGCTCTTCTGAGATTGTGTTCTACTTTAATTCCTAAAGTATCAATGTATTTCGGGATCAAAGTCGTTGGTCCGCAAACCATCACTTCTGCACCCAATTTCTGAAGTGTGTAAATATTGGACAAAGCTACGCGCGAATGCAAAATGTCTCCTACAATGACTACTTTCTTTCCCTCAACCGAACCCAATCGTTCGCGAATCGAGAAAGCATCCAGTAATCCTTGAGTTGGATGTTCGTGGGTTCCGTCACCGGCATTAATCACACACGTATTGGTTCTTTCGGAAAGGAATTTTGCAGCTCCCGGATTTGGATGGCGCATAACCACCATATCCACTTTCATGGAAAGAATATTATTTACTGTATCGATCAGTGTTTCGCCTTTCTTTACAGAACTGGAACTGGCTGAAAAATTTACTACGTCTGCAGATAATCGTTTTTCCGCTAATTCAAATGAAAGTCTTGTTCTGGTAGAATTCTCAAAAAATAGGTTGGCAATGGTAATATCTCGAAGTGAGGGAACTTTTTTGATCGGTCGATTAATAACTTCCTTAAAACTATCTGCAGTTTTAAAGATCAATTCGATATCCTGACGAGTCAAGTCTCGAATTCCAACTAAATGATCAACACTTAAATGCTCCATTATTCGGGTGTATACAATACAATTTTATCTTTTCCTTCGCTATTCTTCCACTCTACAGTCACACGCTCGGAATCAAGCGTATCTACAGCTTTTCCAACGTAATCTGCCTGAATCGGTAAATCGCGTTGAAATCTTCGGTCAATCAACACCATCAATTCTACCCGAAGTGGTCTACCAAAAGCCATCAATGCGTCCAATCCGGAACGAATGGTTCTTCCTGTGTAAAGAACGTCATCAATTAAGACCACATTCTTTCCTTCTATTGTAAAATCAATATTGGTGACATTGGGGATCAATGGTTTTTCTCTTCTTCTGAAGTCGTCACGGTAGAATGTAATATCCAGTTGACCACAGGTAACTTTTTCTCCTCTTACACTTTCAAGAATTTCTTTCAATCTTTCAAGCACAAAAATTCCTCTTGGTTGTAAACCAATTAATACGGTATTTGAGAAGTCGTCATGATTTTCGATTAATTGATAAGCAAGACGGTTCATGGTTAATTGAACCTGCTGTTCATCTAAAATGACTTGCTTTTCCATCGAGACAAATTTAGTAAAAGGATTCGATTAGTCAATCTTTTTTTCGATTTTCTATCTTCAAACTAAATCGTTTTAAAACCTATTCTTTCGGTTTGAAAATATTAAGAATCAATTTTTTACCGTTCAATCAATAAAGTGAATATTTTACTCATTTTTTATTGATTTAAGGAAAACTTAATGTATTTTTGAAACAGGATCGAAAGAATTTTCACATTTTTCTATTTTGATATTTTTAATTTGGAATTTTGGATGTCGGAAGATATTTACTTTTTCATAGGGTTGGTTATTGGTTATAAATTTTGAAACGTAAATCCGGCATCTAAATTCCATTTTATCCTCCCTTTCGTTTGGTTTTATAACCTTCTTTTGTCAACAATTCAATAATTTTATCTCTAAAAGATCCCTGAATGATTATTTCACCGTCTTTTGCAGTTCCTCCTACTCCACATTTCGATTTCAATAGTTTCCCCAATTCTTTCAGATCTTCATCAGAACCAATAAATCCTTCTACTAAGGTCACTTCCTTTCCTGCACGCTGCTTTTTATCCAGTGAAACATACAACAGCTGCTTGGAAGGCTCCAGTGTTTCGGGTTCTTCATTTTCTTCAAAATCATAAGAAAAATCAGGATTTGTAGAATAAACAATATTTACCCGGTCTTTATTTTTTTTACTCATTTGTATTTTTCAATTAAGGTTGCTTTAATATCGTCTGTCAATAAATAATTGGGAACTTTCTCTAAGGCAGACTTAATTCCATTCGGAGATCGAACATCGTATATTATCACTTCTTTTCCAAGAGATTTAACAGAATTCACATCTGAAATTTCAATATCCGAATTCCGGAAAATGGCTCCATCAGACAAGAATGTAGTAGAATAACTCAAAAACTGATTGGCATTCAACACATTGTAATAAACCCGAAAACCAAGCCCTTTAATCGTCGACACAAATCGCCTGGTATTAGTCACCATTCCCAAATCACCGTTATAAAAATACTCTTTTGCCTGTTTCAATACATTGATCAATTGGGTAGAATCAATCATTCCGGTTTCTGTACCATCTGATTCTTTCAAATCTATCAGCAAGCGAATTCCTTTTAGATCGGCAGGCAAATCTGATAAGCGGATCAAACGCTCTTTTTCAAGTGAATTGTACTTTAATCCGGACAAATAAGCATCTTCTCTTTGAGAAACAAATCCAGTTCCATTCGTTTCAATACTTAATTCAGAATCATGAAAAAGCCACAAAGTTCCGTCTAAAGATAATTGAGCATCTACTTCGACCATAAATACCTTATCAAAACTTCTGGCGTATTTATATGCTTCCAGACTATTATCATGGTAATTACTGCTTGAAATATGCAATCCTGCACAAGCATGCCCACCGATTACCGTATCTGGATAAAGATCCTTGTGCTTCTTACATGAAAAAAGAAACAAGGCAACAAATGGTATAAGGAATTTAGAACTCATGGTAATATCCAATTTCCGCAAAATAATTCCACATAAAAAAATGGTTTCTCTTCGCATAATATGCATCATACTTCCATTCAACTGATGGACCTATTCCGCCAGTCAAGGCAAATTGATTCTTTTTTCCAAGAGCAAGTCTACAGGCAATAAAACTTTCAGCTGTATGAATGAACGGATGTTTTTCGGGAACTTTTGTATTTAGAAGAGAATAAGACATTCGAACAAGTGGGGAAACCGAAAACCAAGATGCTATTTTAAGTTTATACGATAAATCATAACCCAATTGTGGTCTAAATTGTCCCTGAAAAATGGTGCTTTTGATTCCGAATCCTAAAAACACTTCATGAGACAGGTTTTGCTTGACTAATTGACCACGAACATGAAAAAAGAAATCTTGCGGATGGTAATTCAAATCTGCTCCAATTGAATAGATTGCAGAATCCTGTGCTTTTCCGAAAAAAGGAATGAATAATAACACCAAAAAAGCCCCCTTTCGAAACATGCTTCAAAAATAACCGAATGCTTTAGCTAAAACTAAAGTTTCGGACACTTTTTACAGTGATATCCTTTTCTTTTATATTTCTTACAACAATCTTTCTTTTTGTCGCAAGAACAATTACTACAAGTGAATAGAGGTAAAATCGTTTGTTGTGAGGAAACTTCTTTTTTAACCATCTTTATTTAGACTAATTCCAGACAAAGATAATCTGAGAAAATAAACTACCAACTATTGTTAGTAATTATTTTGTTAAAAGAGACTTACTTCGCTCGGTCAACTTTTAACTCAAGATACTATTTTCAAGGACACTTAGCGGAATCGAAGCGTGAACTATTTGGAAAATAATTGATAAGCCAATCGGAAAACATGCATGTGTGCATTCACAATGTCACGCACATCTTTACTGTATCCACCTCCCATACTGCAAACGATCGGAATGTTTTTTTCCTTTGCAAAACGGAGTACAAATTCATCTCTTAAACGAATACCGTTTTGCGTCACTTTCAATTTACCCAACTTATCTGATTCCAAAATATCTACACCACATTGATAGAAGATAAAATCCGGGGCGAATGCTTCCAAAACAGGAGTTAATTCTTCTCTTAGAATTTCTAAATAAGATTTATCGTCCAAAAAGGTTTCCAAATGAATGTCCTTATCCGATTCCTCTTTGTGTATTGGATAATTCGCTCCGCCGTGCATACTGAATGTAAAGACTTCCGGTGTATTTCTAAAAATCTCAGCAGTTCCGTTTCCTTGATGAACATCCAAATCAATGATCAAAATCCGTTTAAACAATTGGGCATCCAAAAGCCATTTTGCAGCGATAGCTTGGTCATTTAACAAGCAAAAACCTTCGCCTCTATTTGTAAAAGCATGATGTGTTCCTCCTGCAATATTTAAAGCAACTCCACCATTTTTAACCATTTCAGCGCACAATCTCGTGCCTTCCATGATTCTTAGTTCGCGTTGAATCAATTCATCAGTATGAACAAATCCACTGACACGCTGTTCTCTTGGAGAACAATCCAGGTTCAACAACTTCGTTAAATACTCTTCTGAGTGAATCCGACGAACAATTTCAAGATCAATGAGATTTGGTTTCAGAAAATCTGCTGCTTCCAACATTCCTTCATACTGTAATTGCTGGTGCAGCAACCCATATTTTTCCATTGGAAAACGGTGTGTACTGGGAACGGAATGAATATAAGAAGGATGATAGGCTACAAAAAAAGACATCTTATTGCACTCTATCTACATCTGTTGAAATAGTAAAAAGCATCAATTCGTCACTAACTGGAATAAACTGATAATTCAATAAACTTTTTGATTTCATTCTCATGGTAATAAAACCAAGCCCTGCTCCTCCTTTATCTGAGATCAATCCATTATTCAGAGTTTCCAGATAAAATGCTTTTACTTCCTCTTCATCCATCGCATTCAAGCGATCCAGATAAGAGGCTAATTTTTCTTTTTCGGAAATTTCGGTAAGATTTCCCAGAGCAATTCGATAAGCTTTGTCATTGAACGCAACAATAATCAATGCTTGTTGTTCATTGTCCCATTTTTTTCCGTGAAGCAAAATATTCTGTAAACCCTCGATTAAGATAGAAAAAACACGTTTAACCAATGTTTTCTTATCTCCTGCAGAAATCATGAAGTCTTCGGTCGTAAGTGTAAAGCTATTTACCAGATCTTGGTTCAAAGGACCGAAGTGAGCAACCTGAACTGAGTTGAAATGACTATCCTTAACGTCTTGAATCCAAGAGGCCAATATCATTTTGGGTTCTATGTGAAGCGTACCAGGTTGCATCAACTGTTAACAGTCAGTAAATATAGCAAAGCAAAAAAGAACTTATCTTAATCAATGAGCAAATGAACATTTCCTTGCCACATTTTACCATCCGCAGTTATTAATTGGTAGAAATAAACACCATCAACCAACTTATCGCCAGTAATATCAATTCCTCCCCAATCATTCTTGTAGTTATCCGATTCGAACACCAAATTCCCCCAACGATTCTGAATGATCAGTTTCGAATTTGGTTTCAAATTGGTAATATAGAATTCATCATTCGTATGATCTCCGTTAGCAGTTACGATATTCGGAATCTTTATCTCACCCAAAATCTCGAATGGTTTTGTAATTGAATCAATACAGCCATCAACTGTTTCTACAACCAAAGTCATAGTGTAAGTTGTTTCAACCATGGAATTGTAACTTGCAGAAGAACCCGTTCCGATCAATCCTACTCCTGAAATTGTCCAGTTATAACTTTGGAAAGGACCACCCGTACTTGCATTCGCGAAATTAATAACTTCACCCGGCGATGCAATTGGATTTGAAATAGTAAAATCTGCATTCGGAATTCCATCCGATCCAACTGTTATTGGTGTACCATTCGTAACACAGCCATTACCATCCGTTATGCTTAATGTATAAACTCCTGAATTCAGATTGGTAATATTCAAAGTTGTTAATGGGCTTCCAGTCCAACTATAAGTAAATGGTGCGTTTCCTGAAACTTGCACACCACTTATTGCTCCGTTGTTTCCAACACAATTTTCATTGGTGATTACCACATTACTTTGATCAATTGTTGAAGGAGGAACAACACCCACGAATAAGGTTGTTGTCGCCTGACATCCACTATTATCAGTAACCGTTAGGATATAATTTCCTGTAGTCAAATTAGAAGCATTTACTGTATTCTGTGCTGGTGTACTATTCCAAGAATAAGAATAAGGTGCTGTTCCGCCTAATACTGTAACACCCGATATTGATCCGGATCCAACTGCACAATTGTCATTTAAAATAACTGCGTTGTTCGTGTTGATAGTAAGACCAGAAGTAGTTGGAACATTAATTGTTGCCTGAACGGAACAGTTCTGATCGTCAGTTACCGTTATGGTATAAGATCCTGCAGCCAGATTTGAAATATTCAATGTAGTTGGGCCATTTGACCAAGAAACTGTAGGATTAATCCCTCCTACTATTTGTATTCCACTGATAGCACCCGTATTTCCTACACAACCCGTTGGGGTGATTACCTGAGAAACTTGATTCAAACTTAAAGGAACAACTGCGTTCACCGCAAAAGGGCCACCGCTTGCAGTACAACCAAATGCATCGCTCACTACTACATTGTAATTTCCTGGAGCCAGATTTGTTTGATTCAAAGTTGGACTTGCAATGCCATTCCAGGTATAAGTCAACCCGGTTCCCGTAGTTGTTAATCCGGAAATCGTTCCGTCGTTCATTGCACAGGTTTCTGCTGTAGTTTGAACATTTGTAGTATTCAATGTTGGGCCAGCAATATTATTCACTGTAAATGGACCTGCATTTACAATACAACCTAAGTTGTCCGTCACCTGTAAGTTATAAGTTCCTGCAGGAATATTGGAAAGATTCAAAATATTGTAAGCTCCCGAATTCCAATTGTATGTATATCCTGCTTGTCCACCTGAAACAACAAGACCCGAGATTGCTCCGTTTGATTGTCCGCAATGAGCATCAGTTATTGAAATAGAAGCCGAATTGATTAGAGGATTGCTTGATGCACCAATTGCAACCGGACCATAAGTAGAAGTACAACTTCCTGCATCTGTAACAACCAAAGTATAATTCCCGGATGCCAAACCTGTTTGATCCAATGTTGCAGAAGTTACTCCGTTCCATTGATACGTCAAACCAGTTCCTGTTGCTGTAATTCCAGTAATACTTCCATTATTTAAGCCACAAGTAGTTCCTGTTACAACGATATTTGTTGCATTAATTGATGGACCAGGAGATAAACCTACATTAAACGGCCCTCCGATAGCATTACATCCAAACGCGTCAGAAACCAATAAACCATAAGCCCCTCCTGGAATATTTGTATGATCCAAAGTTGGACTTACTGCCAAATTCCAGTTATAAGTTAATGTACCTGTTCCGGTAGCTGTAATTCCTGTAATTGAACCGTCATTTCCAGCACATGTTTCATTGGTAATGACCATGTTTGTCGTATTGATGACCGGCCCTGCAATATCATTCACTGTAAATGGACCTGCATTAACCATGCAACCCAAATTATCCGTAACCGTCAACGTATAGTTACCAGCCGGAATCCCACTCAAATTCAATGTTGTATATGCACCTGCATTCCATGAATAAGTATATCCGGCTTGTCCACCAGAAACTGACAATCCTGAAATTGCTCCGTTTGACTGACCGCAATGCGCATGAGTTATTGCAATAGATGCGGCATTAATAACAGGTGCAGTTGAAGCACCAATTGCTATCGGACCGGCTGATGCTGTACATCCGATATTATCCGTAACCAATAAGTTATAATTTCCTGAAGCTAAGCTTGCCTGATCCAATGATGCAGAAGTTACTCCATTCCATTGATAGGTTAAACCAGTTCCTGTTGCTGTAATTCCATTAATACTACCATTATTTAAACCACAAGTCGTTCCTGTTACAACCATATTGGTCGTATTAATGGTTGGTCCCGGATTTTGTCCTACGTTAATTGGTCCTAGTGAAGCTGTACATCCATTATTGTCCGTAACTACCAAATTGTAATTTCCATTCGTTAATCCGGTAATATCCAAAGTGGAATAAGCTCCCGTATTCCAGTTGTAAGTCAAACCTGTCCCTGTAGCTGTAATTCCTGTAATAGAACCTGCACCACCTAAACAAGTTGCATTCGTTACAACCATATTGGTTGAATTGATTGTTGGTCCACCAGTTGAACCAATGACATAAGGTCCTGAAGTTGCAGTACATCCAATACCATCTGTTACCGTAACAGTATATGATCCTGCAGAAGCGCCTGTCAAATTCATTGTTGGTGTTGTAACACCATTCCATGTTATTACCGGAGTTGGAGCACCACCTGAAGTAGATAATCCGGTGATTGAACCACCTGCTAAACAAGTAGCATTTGCCACCACGGCTGTTCCGGAAATTGTTGGTCCTCCAACAGTTACTGTCACCGGAACTCTAAATGTTCCGTTAGGACAAAATCCTACATAATAAGTTGTTGTTGCTGTTACAACAGGAGTAGTAAATGTTAACCCTGTTCCAACTGAAGTATTTCCCGTATATGTTGTATACCAGGTAATATTTGCATTTGTAATTGGCGCTGGTAAAGTACCTTGGACCGTTACAGAAAGGTTTGCTGTATTTCCGGTACAAACCGATGCATTATTGGGAATTAAATTATAGAATGATTGAGGTAATGAGCTTGTTCCAGCTGCACCATTCGTAGCACCATTTGGAGGGAAATTAGCTACCACATTCGTCAAATTTGTTGTTGCAACTATACCACCATTTCCCGCAGCAACATTTTGAATTGGTGCACCGGAAGTAAATGCAATCATACCGCCACCGCCACCGCCACCGGGACCATCTGCTTCACGAGGATTTGTATTTGAACCAGAGACAATAGCATTGTTTCCACCATTTCCACCAATTGCACTTAATGTGAGCGTACCCGGAAGTGCTGTCCCATTTGAAATAATAATACCACCACCACCACCGGCTCCACCGGCTCCATCAATACCTCTTTTTGTACTACCTGAAGCTGTTGCATTTGTTGGATTAGAACTTTGACCATTTGCGCCATTTGCCTCAATCAATGATGATCCAGTAATGGTTCCGTAAGATTGAAGAAACACAATTCCTCCTCCAGCACCACCACTACCTCCATCAGAATTATCCATTTCACCGGCACCACCCCCACCGCCCATAAATACGCGCGTTGCATCATATGCTAAAGGATGACCTCCAAGCCCACCTTCTGTTCTTCGATAATCTCCGGGCCATCCGGCATTATTAGGCCCTACTGTTGATTCATCCGGATTCCATAAAAACGCACCACTGGTTGAACCAGTATATCCACCTCTTCCTCCTCCTGCACTTGGCGTAGTTGCCATATTTGCTTGTTCCAAATTCCAAAAGCCGGCATATCCCGGAGTTGGAACACCTTTTCCGTTGTACATTCCGGTTCCAATATTAGAACCACCGCCTCCTCCGGCATTTTTGTAGTTTCCACCACCACCGCCATTGGCAGCAGCTCCTAAACCATATCTTGAAAAATAAGTCACTGTTAAATCACCCGTTGCTGTAGCAGAACCTCCGATTCCTTCTCCTTTTTCAGCTCCTTCATTCTGAGTTGAATAAGCAGGCTTCCCCATCTCTCCAGGGCTTCCAGCCGGGCCTCCTGAAGCATTATCTACAACTCCACCTCTAAATCCATATCCGGATGCACTAATTTTTGAATTTGCTCCAAAACTTAATGCTCCATTTACTTCTAAAGCTACAATACCACCTGTAGTGCCATTCCATCCTCCGGCAACGACAGCTGATCCATTCCAAAATCCGGGAACAACTGTTGCATTAGCGTTTAAAGTCAAATTGTTAAATCTAGGTACACGAATAACTTGCACATGACCAGATGATGTGTACGAATTCTTTAATGCGCATCGAACATTAATTGTCGTTCCATTGGGTACAGAAAGTACTTCCGCATATTCGTATTTTCCTGAATTATTGTAATTGGTAACTGCTCCCCAATCCGGACGATAATTATTCATATTTCCCAAATCAGCCATAGCAGAGTTAGAAAGTGTATAATTTCCGGGCCAAAAAATAGGATCGGTTCTAATATCCATACTTGCTCCCTGCATTTGAATGATCAAAATCAAATCACCGGCAGCCAATGGAACTGTGAGGTTAACACCATTCGTCAAAGTGCTGGAAGCTACTGTCAAACTCGTTGCACTTGCAGTAATATTTGCGGTAACATCCGTATAGGCATTCAAAACAGTTCCTGCACCTGTAACGGTGTAATCACTATTTTTTGCCTTTTGGCTAAATGAAAGAGTACTGATTAGCAGTAGTAATGTGGAGAGAAGAATAGACCTCATGCTATAAATTGGATAAAACTAGTTCTATAAAGAGACGCCAAATTATACAAAAGGTTGTAATTTTTGTTATATTTTTTTAGATATTTCTTGCATTATAGAACTCACTGCCGGACAGACTTCCATGTTCTTTCTGGTAAGATCTAAAATCTGATACATATTCTTGCGATCTGTATGTGGATATTCCCGACATGCCAAAGGTCTGTCTTCATAGACAGAACAGTAGTTATCGCCCCCTAAAAAAGGGCATGGAGCCGTTCGAAGCACGTAATCCTGATCTTCATCCATTTTCAAATATGCGTCGATAAATTTGCTTTCAGTCATGCGCAAACGTTTCGATAAGCGTTTGATATCCACATCTCTGAAAATAGGACTTGTCGTTTTACAACAATTTGCACAAGTCAAACAATCGATTTTCCGAAATGCTTCGTTGTGCAAGGTGTGAAATTGTTCATCCAGGATTCGATTATTTGCTTTTTTAGCTTTTTTAATCCACTTGTTGAAAAATTCCTTCTCCGCTTTTCCGTAATCAATCAGTTCTTTCAAATTCATACCACAAAATTAATAGAAACCGATGCTGAATTTTAAAGTATTGTTTAATTTAGTCCAAGAGACTTATGGAAAAATTTGATTTAGTTGTTATCGGTGGTGGACCAGCAGGCTATGCAGCGGCAATGCGCGGAATCGATTATGGTAAGCGTGTCTGCTTAATTGAAAAAGATCGGGTTGGCGGTGCAGGTGTGTATAACGGCGCCTTATCATCGAAAACATTATGGGAAATTTCCCAGAAAATTGCTTCGGTAAATGATACAATTAGCGGTAAAGGAAGAGAAAAATTCTACCTTTCCTGGGATGACGTGATGGCAACAGTTGATGAAGCCGTATTTGAACGAAAATTCCAGTATTCGTGCCATTTGAAGCTTTTGCAGACCGAAACGATGAACAAACTGCTTAGCTACGAACGCGGCAATGCAAGTTTTCTGAACGATCATGAAATAGAGATTGTTCAAAATGATGGCGACCGGACAGTAGTTTATGGAGAAAACATTATTATTTCCAGTGGAAGCAGACCACGAAAAATGAAAGACGTTAATGTCGATGAGCAAACTATTTTGACAAGCGATGGCATCGAAAATCTGACAGATTATCCTAAAAGTCTCGTAATCGTTGGAGCCGGTGTAATTGGTTGTGAATATGCTACAATCTTCTCCAACTTTGGAAAAACAAAAGTATACCTGATAGACCGAGCTGATCGCATTCTTCCTTTTGAGGATACAGATATCACGAATATCGTCAGTGAAAATTTAGAAGAAAAAGGAGTTACCATTCACCACAATGCTCAGTTAGAACGACTTGAAAACTTAGGAAATGAAGTCGAATATGAATTGAGCTATCCGGATGGTTCCCGTGAAGTCATTCGCGTTGAAAAAGCACTCCTTTCCATTGGCCGTGTACCGAATATCGAATCATTAAAGTTGGAAAATGCAGGTGTTTTGATGTCAAAACGCGGGCAGCATATTGGAGATGATGATACGGTAACTAATGTTCCTCATATTTATGCAGTTGGTGATGTTTCAGGCAGAATTGCTTTGGTAAACATGGGTGAAATTGAGGCGCGACATGCAGTTGAAAGAGCTTTTGGAACAATCCGTGAGCGCTTGAGTTATGATAATGTTTGTACGATTATGTTTCTTCAACCGGAAGTTGCAGCAGTAGGAATCAATGAAATGCAATGTCTGGAAAAAAATATTCCCGTAAAAGTCGTAAAGATCGATTATTCTGTAATTGCCAGAGCAATAGCCATGCGGAAAACCGAAGGATTCTTTAAGATTATTGTGACAAATGATCCGGATATGAAAGTTCTTGGAATGCGCGCTGTTGGAGAACATGCCTCTACGGCAATTCAAACAATCGGTTTAATTATGAAACTTGGACTTCCAATCCATGTCATTTCAGAGTTGGTTCATCCGCATCCTTCTATTGCAGAAGGCATCCAAGAATGTGTCAGAATGCTGCTTAATCGTTCCTTATTTAAATCGTCTGTCTTTAAAGACAAACTGGCTTGCTATTCATTAGTTGATGGCGTGAAGACACCGCTAGAACGATTATAATTGAAAATGTAAAATGAAGAATTGAAAAGACTTTTCAATTTTCACTTCTCAATTTTTCAATTGTTTATTTTCCTTTCAACTCCATTGCTTTCAATGTATTGATCATCAAAGATGCAATAGTCATTGGCCCTACTCCACCAGGAACTGGTGTGATTGCAGCTGTTTTCGGTGCAACTTCTTTAAAGTCTACATCACCAACCAATCTCCAGCCTCTTTCTCTTGTAGCGTCTTCAATACGTGTTGTACCTACATCGATTACAACAGCTCCTTCTTTCACCATGTCTGCGGTAATGAATCCGGGAATTCCAACCGCAGCAACCAAAATATCTGCATTCAAACAGATTTCCTTGATATTTTCAGATTTGGAGTGAGCAAGTGTCACCGTGCAATTTCCGGGATTCGTGTTCTTTCCTAAAAGCAAGCTCAGAGGAGTTCCAACGATATTACTTCTTCCGACTACCACACAATTCTTTCCGGAAGTTTCAATATTGTAACGACGCATTAATTCAACAATTCCGGCAGGTGTAGCAGGAACAAATCCCGGAATGTTCAACATCATATTTCCTACATTGATCGGATGAAAACCATCCACATCTTTCTTCGGATCAATTGTCAACGTAACTTTCATCTCGTCAATATGAGCCGGAAGTGGAAGCTGTACAATAAATCCATCAATACTTTTATCTTCATTCAACGCAATCACCTTATTCAGAAGGACTTCTTCCGAAACAGAGTCATCATAACGGATCAAGGTACTTTCAAATCCAATCTCTTCACAAGATTTCAATTTGTTATTTACATAAGTAACCGACCCACCATCATTTCCGACCAAAATAGCTGCCAAATGAGGAATTTTTCGACCTGCAGCTTTACGCTCTTTCACTTGAATAGCTAGTTCTTTTCTTATGATTTCAGCTGTTTCTTTACCGTTAAGTATCTGCATGTCGTGATTTTTTGTGCAAATATACGGCTTACATCGATTTAGCAACACTATTTATTCGAACCAAAGCAGAATGATTTGTGAAATTTTATAAACAATAATTGATTTAGCAATAAAATAATCACACGAAACTCCATTTCAATCAACGAGATTAGTAGTTTAATCAAAGACTTCCTTTTAAATCCAACCATTTATATTCCCAATCGTCTTTAGTATGTAACGACAAAACAAATGTCATGGAAAACAAACTCGCTAAGAAACGCTTTATTCAGACCTCTGCAATTCAGCAAATCAATGAAGCTACCATTGTTTTGAGGCATTTTATTGAATTGAGTGCAAAATTATTGCCTTTTTTCAATGAATTATCTAAAAAGAGCATCCTGCTACCACAAGAGCAAAATGATCGGAATAAGATTATTGAAGTTTACAAAAACTATGGTTTTGACACGAGTACTTCGGAAATATTAATGGAATCGGATATTTTGGAGATCATTCAACAAACATTCAAGTCTATTGAAAAACGAAGTCCCGGAAGAGAATCTGATTCGGACAAATTGATGACGATATTTCAGAATAAACATTATCAACTCGTTCAAAACTGGAAACTTACTGACATGAATTAAATAATTATAGAACAAGTAGGAACGCGATTAATCGCGTTCCTACTTGTTCAGAGAAAACCGAATCGTTTTCAGAATAATTTATTCTGATGATGGTTCGGTTTTTTTGACTGAGCGGAGTCAAAGTCAATCCTTTTTAATCCACCCGTAAATCCAGGTATTGGAAAAATTTGCAGGATTGATTACCCGGTTTTCTTCTATAACTGGTGCGCCATGCATAATAACAAAACGCCATTTTCCTTTTTCAGCCAAAATAGAATATACAGTTGAATCGGAATAATTGGAAATGATATTCTTTTCGGTTCTTCTCGGCCAAGCAGCTTGATTAATTTCTTCCGGCGACCAATAAAGGCTCATCTTTGATTTTGTGTAATAAAACTTTCCGGTGAAATTAGATTTTTCAGGAAAAAAGCGGCCAAGCATTCCGGTATCTCTACCCAAAAAATACCGTTTAACCAGAATTATCTTATCATTCACCAATCGCAACCGATTTAAATTGTGTGAAGCATTTTCACAACACGGATATTGATGATGAAACAATAGAATTTCTTTCGTATTCGGATGGACTTTATACGCCAACAGATGCCCGATTTCATTGTATATTGAAACCAACTCTCCTTTTATAGTTGTGAAGATCTGCAGCTGCTCTTTTTCCTTTTCTTCTCCGGTATATCCGTTAAAAACAAGCTCAGGAATCTGATCGTTGTTGAGATCAATTAGCTGGTACAACGAAGCAAATTGCCTATAATAATTTACAAATAATGCGGAAGGATCGTAGGCTTTTGTTCCAATATGGTCTAGAAGATCGTTATTGAACAAAAACTCCACCATTTTCACTTTAAGCACCTCATTATTTACCTGAATTTTGGTAAAGTCTATCTCCGGATTTGCAATAAAGATCTTCGCATCAACACGTGTCATTTCCACATAGCTAAACGCCAGTCCAGAAAAACCAAAAGATAATAGGAATGTTAATCTAAGCTTCATCATCCAAAGATAAAAAAAGTGGGGACGCAAAGCATTGCGTCCCCACCCTAATTATTAAAAGAATTTTGATTATTTCTTTGCAGCTTTCGTTTTTCCTTTTTCAATAGAAATTTTCAAACCTGTATTTGCTTCATCTATATCCAAAACAATGGTATCACCTTCTTGCAGATTTGCTTTAATGATCTCTTCTGCCAATGGATCTTCAATGTACTTTTGGATTGCTCTTTTCAATGGTCTTGCTCCAAATTTCTCATCATATCCTTTGTCCACAATGAAATCTTTTGCTTTTTCAGTAATGGAAGCATGGTAACCCAACACTGCAATACGATCAAACAATTTCATCAATTCCAAATCAATGATTTTATGAATATTTTCTCTTGTCAATGAATGGAAAATAATCATATCGTCCATACGGTTCAAAAACTCCGGAGAAAACGCTTTTCTCAATGCATTTTGGATCACCGTTTTTGCATTATCATCCCGTTGATCAGTTTGAGATTTAGTTCCAAAACCAACTCCTGTTCCAAAATCAGCTAATTGACGTGCTCCAATATTTGAAGTCATAATCAAAATGGTGTTTTTAAAGTCAATCTTACGACCTAAGCCATCTGTCATATGTCCGTCATCCAAAACCTGAAGTAATAAATTAAATACATCCGGATGTGCTTTCTCGATCTCATCCAATAAAATGATTGAATAAGGTTTACGTCTTACTTTCTCCGTTAATTGACCACCTTCTTCGTAACCAACGTATCCCGGAGGCGCTCCTACCAAACGAGAGATAGAGAATTTCTCCATGTATTCTGACATATCGATGCGAATCAATGAATCTTCCGAATCGAATAAATACTTAGCAAGTACTTTCGCCAATTGTGTTTTACCAACACCGGTTGGCCCTAAGAAGAAGAACGAACCGATTGGTTTATTCGGATCTTTTAATCCTGCTCTGTTTCGTTGAATTGCTTTTACCACTTTTTCAACCGCTTCTTGCTGACCGATTACTTTCCCCTGAAGTTCATCAGCCATCGTAGCCAATTTACCCATTTCAGTTTGAGCAACACGTGTAACAGGAATTCCACACATCATGGAAACAACTTCTGCCACATCTTCTTCGGTTACAACAACTCTTTTTGCTTTCGAATCTTCTTCCCAACGTTTCTTAGCTTCTTCTAAACGATCCTGAAGTTTTCGTTCAGAATCACGCAATTCAGCAGCTTTCTCGTATTGTTGAGACTTGATTACTTCATTTTTCTGATCTTTCAATTCTTCGATTTCCTGTTCAATATCAATAATCTCCTGAGGAACATTAATGTTTGTAATATGAACTCGAGAACCTACTTCATCCAAAGCATCAATTGCTTTATCCGGTAAATGGCGGTCTGTGATGTATCGTTCAGTCAATTTCACACATGCCGAAAGCGCTTCATCGGTGTAGGTAACCATGTGATGATCTTCGTAACGCTCTTTGATATTATTCAAAATCTGAATCGTCTCTTCAATGCTTGTAGGTTCGATCAACACTTTTTGAAAACGGCGCTCCAATGCACCATCTTTTTCAATGTATTGTCTATACTCATCCAATGTTGTAGCTCCAATTGCCTGCATTTCCCCACGCGCCAAAGCTGGTTTGAACATGTTTGATGCATCCAAAGAACCACTTGCTCCACCGGCACCAATAATGGTATGGATCTCATCAATGAACAAAATGATATCCGGATTTTTCTCAATCTCTGCCATTACAGCTTTCATGCGCTCTTCAAACTGACCACGGTATTTTGTACCTGCAACCATCGAAGCTAAATCCAACGAAACAATTCGTTTATTAAAAAGAATACGGGAAACTTTGCGTTGAACAATTCTCAATGCCAATCCTTCCGCAATTGCACTTTTACCTACTCCTGGTTCTCCGATCAAAATCGGATTATTCTTTTTTCTACGTGATAAGATCTGAGAAACTCGCTCAATTTCTTTTTCACGTCCTACAATTGGATCAAGCTTCCCTGCCTCAGCCATTTTTGTTAAGTCACGACCAAAATTATCCAAAACCGGAGTTTTAGACTTAGGGTCAGTTGCTTTTCTTTGGCTAGCTCCAAATGTTTGATCGTCATCTTCAGAAGAAGACGACATTTCTGCTCTTGGTAATTTATTTTCGTCGACCATATTTTCTAATTCCTCGTGAACTGTATTATAATTTACTCCGTAGCGATTTAGCACCCTGCACACTACGGAATCTTCATCCTTTAGCATCGAAAGTAACAAATGTTCTGTACCAATCATAGGGCTCTTGAACAATTTTGCTTCCAAATACGTAATTTTTAACAAACGTTCTGCTTGTTTTACCAAAGGTATATTCGCGCCACCGGGCGAATTCGATTTAGATGCCTCCAGTAATGGTTTTTCTAATTCTGCTTTTAACTTTTGTAAATCCAGATTGAATCCGGTCAGGATCCGCACGGCGTTCCCCTCTCCTTCACGCAAGATTCCAAGCAAGAAATGTTCTACCCCAATAAAGTCGTTCCCCAAACGCAAAGCTTCTTCTCGACTAAAGCTAAGTACGTCTTTTACCCGGGGTGAAAATTTCGCTTCCATAACTATCTTAATTTAAGATTCAGGTACAACAAGTGCACCATACAAATATACAAACACATTAAATGTTAATAAGTACATCGAAATAGCATTTTTTCACCGCTTTTTGTTAGTAAAAATCCTTTTACCCCTCTTTTTCGTAGCCATAAAAAAACTAATTTCGAAACTTGCTTTTAGCACGCAAATTTCGTGCATAATTTAAAACTATGACAAGATGGCAGATGGAGAAAAGATAATCCAGATTAACATCGAAGATGAAATGAAATCGGCGTACATCGATTATTCGATGTCAGTGATTGTATCTCGTGCACTTCCGGATGTACGCGATGGATTTAAACCAGTACACCGCCGTGTATTATATGGTATGCAAGATTTGGGAGTTTATTCCAATCGACCACACAAAAAGTCAGCTCGTATTGTTGGTGAAGTATTAGGAAAGTATCACCCGCATGGTGACAGCTCCGTATATGACACCATGGTTCGTATGGCACAGTCGTGGTCTTTGCGCTACCCTTTGGTTGATGGGCAAGGTAACTTTGGTTCTGTCGATGGTGACAGTCCCGCAGCAATGCGTTATACTGAGGCTCGTTTACGCAAGATTGCTGAAGAGATGTTGGATGATTTGGACAAAGAAACAGTTGATTTCGCTCCAAACTTTGACGACTCCTTAACGGAACCAACCGTATTACCATCTAAGATCCCCAACTTATTAATAAATGGATCAAGTGGTATTGCCGTTGGTATGGCTACAAATATGGCTCCTCACAATTTAGGTGAAGTTGTTGATGCCATTATTGCATATGTAGATAATAATGATCTGGAAGATGAGGAGTTATTGCATCATGTAAAAGCACCCGATTTCCCAACAGGAGGTATTATTTATGGTGTCGATGGAGCTCGTGAAGCGCTATTAACCGGTCGTGGACGTGTTGTCATTCGCGGAAAAGCTGAAATTGAAGAATCAGGAGGAAGAGAACAAATCATTGTTACGGAAATTCCTTACCAAGTGAATAAAGCAGAAATGATTAAAAAAACTGCTGAACTGGTAAATGACAAAAAGATTGAAGGTATCTCTGACATTCGTGACGAATCTGACAGAAATGGTATGCGTATCGTTTTTGAATTGAAGCGTGATGCTATTCCGAATGTCGTTTTAAACAAATTATATAAGTATACTGCGCTTCAAGGTTCATTCTCTATCAACAACATTTGTTTGGTTGATGGAAGACCACGTCAATTGAACTTACGTGAAATGATTACTGAATTTGTGAAATTCAGACATGAAGTAGTTATTCGCAGAACGAAGTATGAATTGCGTAAAGCTGAAGAGCGTGCACATATCTTAGAGGGTTTAATTATTGCTTCTGACAACATTGACGAAGTTATTGCAATCATCCGATCTTCTAAGAGTCCGGAAGAAGCGCGTGAGCGTTTGATGGAGCGTTTTGCACTTTCTGATATTCAGTCTCGTGCGATTGTTGAAATGCGTCTGCGTCAACTAACAGGACTGGAGCAAGATAAATTACGTTCAGAATATGCAGATTTAATGGCTTTCATTACTGATTTGAAAGATATTTTAGCTCGTGAAGAACGCAGAATGCAAATCATCAAAGACGAATTAATTGATATTCGCACGAAATATGGTGATGCACGTCGTTCACGAATTGAGTACTCTGCTTCAGAAATGAAGATTGAAGATTTAATTCCGGATGAAGAAGTGGTGATTACTATTTCTCATGCAGGATATATTAAACGTACGAACTTAGATGAATTCAAGGTTCAAAGCCGCGGTGGAATGGGATCGAAAGGTTCTACTACGCGTGACAAAGATTTCCTGGAGCATTTATTTGTTGCTACAAATCACAACTACTTATTAATCTTCACAGAGAAAGGTCGTTGTTTCTGGATGCGTGTATTTGAAGTTCCGGAAGGAAACAAAACGGCAAAAGGAAGAGCCATTCAAAACTTGTTGAACATCGAGCAAGATGATAAAATCAAAGCGTATGTAAAAGTCAAAGATTTGACGGATAAAGAATACGTTGAGAACAACTTCATCGTGATGTGTACAAAACAAGGTATCATCAAGAAAACTTCTTTGGAAGCATATTCTCGTCCAAGAGCAAATGGTATCAACGCGATTACTATTCGTGAAAACGATGAATTATTGGAAGCACGATTGACTGATGGAACGAACGAAATGGTATTGGCTACAAAAGCTGGTCGTGCAATTCGTTTCAATGAGGCAAAAGTTCGTCCAATGGGAAGAAATGCTTCTGGTGTGCGTGCTGTAACTTTGCAAAACGATACGGATGAAGTGGTTGGAATGATCTGCGTAAAAGAAAAGGCTGAGACTATTATGGTAGTTTCTGAAAAAGGTTACGGAAAACGATCATTCTTGGATGATCCGGAAGATGGTGAACCGGTTTACCGTATTACAAACCGTGGTGGAAAAGGTGTCAAAACCATTAACATTACGGATAAAACGGGACCTCTTTTAGCGATCAAAACAGTTGCTGATGAAGATGATTTGATGATTATCACGAAAGCTGGTGTTACCATTCGTATGCATATTGACGGCATTCGAGTAATGGGAAGAGCGGCTCAGGGAGTTCGTTTAATTAACCTGAAAGGCGCAGCAGCTATTGCAGCTGTAGCAAGAGTTCCACGTTCTGATGAAGAAGAGGAAGAATTTGAAGGTGAAGAAGGAGGAACTATTATTGATGGGCCAACAGAAGAGTCTTCTGACGAATCAACTGAAACTAATTCTGAGGAATAAATATGGAAAACGCATTTTGTTTGCATCTTAGTCGGTAATACTGGCATAAAAGTTGGAAACAAAATCACAGCAAATAAACAATTATGAACTATTTGAACATTACTAAAGGAGCAGTTATAGCGGGAATCATCATGATTTCGTCACTTTCTTTTGCTCAAAAAAAGGTAGAAACCGATGCAGCTCTAGCGTTCCAGAATTTTGAGAAGGCTCAAATGACAGGAGACATGGTTGAAATGAAAAAGCAGTTATTAAAAGCAAAAGAATCAATCGATTTGGCTTCTGCAAATGTAGAAACAGAAAAAAGTCCGAAGACATTGTTCTTGAAAGGTGAGATTTACACTTCTATGCTTTTCTTAAAAATGCTTGGTGATGCTGAATTCAACAAAAGCGTTCCGGAAAATGCGAAGGAAATTTCGATCAAAGCATACAAAGATGCTTACGATCTTTCCAATAAGTACGATTCGGATATTGAAAATAGTGTAAACACAGTTAAGCAACTACTTTACACTACCGGATCTGCCGCTTTTGATGCGAAAAAATACAAGGAAGCGATGATGGCATTTTCTACTGTTAATGATTATACGAATGTTTTGAACCAGTTAGATACCACAGCTATTTATTATGCCGGTATTGCTGCTGAAAATGATTCCAATTATGTTCAAGCTGCAGAATACTACAAAAAAGCTGCTGACGCAAACTACAAACCGGAGTTAATTTACCGTTCGACTGCAATGGCTTATATCAAAGCCGGACAAAATGAAAAAGCTGTTGAATTCTTGAAGCAGGCTATTGCTAAATCTCCCAAAGACAAACATTTATACTTTGCTTTAGGAACAATTGCAATGGAAATGAACGACGATCCAACTGTTTTGGCGAACTTGAATAAAGCAGTTGAAATTGATCCGGCTTACGGAGATGCTTATTATAACTTAGGAAGTTATTTCTCTAGTAAAGGATTTGAGCTACGTCAGAAAGCAGGTAATTTACCTCCGAATGCGAAAAAAGAATCAGATGAATTACTTGCTAAAAGTCTTGAATTCTATGGTTTTGCAATGGATCCGTTAGAAAAGTATATAGCGATTTCTCCTAAAGATGTAGATGTTTTGAATAGTTTAGTGAAAATTGCACGTGCGCTTAAAAACACAGAAAAAGAAGCTAAATACAAGCAAATGCTTGATGCTGCAAGGCAATAAACATTTGAATTAATTATTCCGAAGGCTTCCGTTTACTAACGGGAGCCTTTTTTAATTCGTAACCATCCTAATACCCCATTTCACCATCCCGAGAGCAAATCGGGACGCCAATTCGCCAATTCGCCAATTCGCTAAATAGCGAACCAATACCATGGTATCTATTTATTTTACAGAGATCTGTAATTTGACAGTTAACCAAAACTTAAAATCAGACTTATTATAAAATCCCTATCTTAGCGACCCCAAAGAAGAATCTGCTAAGCAGATGATCATGCAACAAACGTTAGTGCCGTTGCAAAAAATAAGTTGAAAGAAAAATTACAAAAAATGAAAAACATTCTTGTCATAATTTGTTTATTTATAGGTCTAAATTCCTTTGCACAACTAAGTGCAGTAAGAGGAAAGACCTACTACAATTTTTGGTTGAATCTTCCGGATTCAAGTACTTTGAGTAACAACCCTCCTATTTTGATCTTTCTTCATGGAAAAAGCTTAAGTGGAACGGATTTAAATCGTGTGAAAAAGTACGGAGTGATCCATGAAATTGAAAAAGGACGAAAAGTTCCTGCTATAGTTATCGCTCCTCAAGTAGCAAACGGATCATGGAACCCTGACAAAGTTCTGGAGGTGTTAGAATATGTTCAAAAACTATATAAAACAGATACCAATCGCGTGTATGTCTGTGGAATGAGCCTGGGAGGTTATGGAACCATGCATTTTGCAGGAAAGCATGCTGACAAAATTACAGCAGGTGTGGCGCTTTGTGGTGGTGGAAATCCAAAAGATGCTTGCAACTTAGCAAGTATTCCTATGTGGATACAGCATGGTAACAGAGATGAGGCAGTTCCTGTTCGTTATTCGAGAGAAATGGTAACAGCAATCAAAAATTGTAACGATGGGAAAAATCTGATCTATACTGAAATTATCGGAGCAAATCATGGGGCATTGGAACGCATTTTTCGTGCCGATGAAATGTACGATTGGTTATTTGCGCAAGTTCGCACTGCAGCCGGTGAAGTAGTGATGGTTACAGCCCCAAAAAAGACCGAAACAATCGTTCAGGAAAAAACAGTCGAAAATAAAGCTACAAGCGGAGCTTCAAAATAAGAATAGTTCAATAGTTCAATAGTTCAATAGTTCAATTACAAATATTTCACTTTTCATTTCATTGAACCCTTTGAACTATTTTCTACTTGAAAAGAATGTTTGAGTATTTAAAACTGATAATCATTTCATCGAACTGTTTGATGAAATCTTGTCCAAGATTCCCATCGAAATCCGCACTGACTTCTCCAACATGGTCTTTTCGAACCTGAATATCATGCAATGTCACTTCGGATAATCCAACGGAAATGGTCACTTTGGGTAATACATATCCTTCGTATTCGACCATTCCACCTGCTCCACCTGATTTCAAGGTCTGTTTTTTACCCTTCTTCTCTACCCGCTTTTTATATTTCCAGTAATAAGCACTATTTAAAGAAGTTTGAGCTGCACCCGTATCAAATGAAAATTGCAGTGTATCGGAATCTTGAATAACTTGTACAACCGGAACAAAACCGTTTAAGATCATATTACTCTTCCCATATACTTCCGGATTTTTCGGAATAATCAATTCATCTTCTTTTGTAATGTGTATTTCTTCCAAATTTCGGATCACAGGAAATCCAATAATTCCCTGAATCGAATAATTTACTTCCGAAAAAGTAAGGTCTTTGTCATCAAAAACAAGGAAAACTACATTTTCACATTTCACAACTTGTCCCGACCCTCCGGGATCTCCAATAGTTAATTCTTTTACAACCGCCAAATCACTCTTGACTTTTGCCCCCGTAATTGCAGAAACGTCAAATTGAATCGGAATTATTTCACATCCCATTTCAAGAGCTACGGAGCGTTGAATGACTGAAAAATTAGCTCCTGTGTCAAATACAAAGTTCTTCGTCTTTCCGGATACAATCACTGGAACATTTGCCAGCTTTGCATTATCCCGCGACAGTTGAATTTTCACATCGGCTGAATGATTAATATGCTGTTTACCAGAATTTTCCAATGCTTTCCAGATACTTCCTGTATTGGACAAATCAGCCATTTCTTCTTTTGTGCAAACATGGCTGAAATTATCCAAAATGTATTGATTGGTTAAATACGCATCCTTGTATTCAAATAAATTGACCAGATTCAATTGCTTCACCATCAAAATCTCTTTGAAAAGTGAATCGTTATTCATAGCTCCAGCACCTTCTAAAAAATCTTCGATTGCTTCATTTGATTCCTTGAAGTTGGAAAATGCATTTTCAACCAAACTCCAATAATAGAAATAGACTTCCTTATCAATTCGGGTTTTATTCGCTGTAAGCAACTCTTTTACTTCAAAAAAATCTTTCTTTTGAGCTAATAAACTTAATTCCAAATAGAATTTGTCTTCATCAAAAGGACGGCTTTTTTGAGCTTCCGAAAAGAAACACAACAGACAAAGAAGAATAGCAAACAGGTTTTTCATAGGACGAAAATGAAACATGAAGATAACCAATTCATCAATATATGAATTATATAACCCACAAAGCTATTTAATGATTATACTATTTTAACTTCCAATAGATGAGCAGATACTAGAGGTGTCTATCGCTACTAATCTTTATCATCTCCCATTGTTTCTCAAGACTAGCCCTAACGCTTGTCTTTTATCGAAAGCAGTGCTCATGACTGCACTGACGCTTGACTTTTATCGAAAGCAGTGCTTTCTCTTACTTCAGCTCAGACCACTTCTTTTGAACAATCTTCTTGAATTCATCCTTTTTGAATGCACGTTCATTAATTCCGTCGTATTCTTTTACCACATTTCCATTCCACAAATAGAATACACCCGGAGTATCTTTTGTTCCACCCAAAACTGTCCAGAATGAACCTACATCCAGTATTTTGAATGGATATTTTCTTCCTGCGAAAGTGAAAAAGTCAGGAATCAACTCAGATTCCTCATCCATGAATACAATCTTGATTTCAGGAAAATCGGCATCCTTTGTCGCCATCTCTGTCAATGCTTTTGCAGTTTCCTTACAATGATCGCAACCAGGAGCAAAGAAACAAAGGATCTTTCTTCCTTTATCGATATCTCCGAACTGAGATGCAAATCCGGATTTTCTTTGTTTGGGTTCATCAATTGATTTTTCTTCTTCAGATTTCTCAACGTTATGATCTTTTTCCAGTTCTTTCAAATCAATACCAGTTAACGTTTTCTTATCTGATATCCCCTTTTTTTCATCTTTGGAAATTTGAATACTCTCTTTCTTTAAAGCTGCATCTAATTCTGATTCCATTTTTTTAGAATCAGTATCAGACCATTCCATTTCCTTCATCATCTCTTCAACCAATTCATCACTGGATTTACGTTGGATCGGTCCAGCCATAAATACCCCAAGAATCGAAGCAAAGGTAATTGCCGCAACAAATGAAAAATTCAGTCTATCGTATTCCTTGGAAGTTTTCTGGTACAGGATTACCAACAATCCCATTCCGATAATATTCTTGATCAAAGCCTGAACAGGAGTCATTGGCAATAACGAGCCAAAACAACCGCAGTTCCCATTATTTCCAGTCGACGCGATTTCATAACTTAAATGAGCACTGAAAATGAATAACATTAAGAATGACATGGGAATCACCAATCTTTTGAAGTAATTCTTTTGTAGCAGGAGAATTCCCAAAGCCAATTCACAACCAATTAAAATACGGGAAAAATAAGCTGCACCGGTTTCACTGAATCCCATCGGGATCAATTGTTTCACTTCAAATGTGGGCAGAGCCATATTCGGGGAAGGATACAACTTTGCCACTGCAGAAAGCAGAAACATAAAAGCCATGATTCCTTTTATAATTACAGGAAGCTGTTTATTAGCGAAACCCTGTTTTTCTAAGCCGGTAGTTGTCATAATGCGATTTTATGGCTCTAAAATAATAGAAACATGTGGGCTTCCTTTCTATTTTAGGAAAAGCTTAACAAATTAAACGCGATTGATGATGTAATCTCCGAACCACGATTTTTGATCTGTGAAACAATGCTGTATCGATAAGGGAGATTGATCAATGATCTTTTTCAGAATAGAATCGTTGTATTTCCTGGAAATTTCCGTGTGAATTCGCTCATTTTCTTCAAATAGGAACTCTTTGTCGATCGATTTAATTTCGACCACCTGCTTCTTCGTACTTTTCAAGAAACTCTTTGCAATTCCTTCTGATTCGTGGTATTCAGGATCATGAACAAAGGCATTTAAATCAAAATTAGCATCCAACTCACGGTTCATCCGTTTCAATAAATTCAAATTAAAATCGCGCGTAATTCCTGCAGCATCATTGTATGCTGGCAGAACCACTTCTTTTTCTTTAATTAAATCCACTCCCAAAACAATCTTATCTCCTCTATTTAGATTAGCACTTAAGGAAGCAATGAATGATTTTGCCTGCTCGTCTGACATGTTTCCGATATTGGAACCCAGAAACAAAATGATCTTTCTATTCGGGGATTTTTTCAAATCACTGAGCATTTGAAAATAATCTCCATGCAAACTGTTAATGGCTAATTCCGGAATTTCTTCTTTCATACGGTGTTCCAGTCCTATCAAAGCATTGGAAGAAATATCGATTGGGATGTATTTAAATGTAACGCGTGAACGAATCAATTCGAAAAGGAGGTGAATGGTTTTTGTTCCGTCTCCCGCACCCAATTCTACCACTTCAATTTCTTCCCCTTTTTGAATATCAAAACTGGAGATAATATCGCGCGATTGCTGCTGGAAGATTTCCATTTCTGAGCGAGTCAGATAATATTCCGGCATATTCATAATCTGCACAAATAATTCATCTCCCCGCTTATCATAAAAGTACTTGGAAGGAATTTGTTTGGGAGTTTGAGAAAGTCCTAACCTTACATCTTGCTTAAATTGTTCTAATATCATCTTACTTTGCTAATCTGATTCCTGAATATTGCCATTGAAAATGTGGGTGGAAAAAGTTTCGGTAGGTTTTTCTGCTATGATTTGATGCTGTTGCTACGGAAGCTCCACGTAAAACCATTTGGTTGATCATGAATTTCCCATTGTATTCGCCAACTGCTCCCGCTGCGGTTTTAAATCCGGGATAAGGTAAATAAGCGCTATTGGTCCATTCCCAACGTTTCCCCCAATCTAGCAATTCCGAAGCTGCTTCCCATTCAAACTCGGTTGGTAAGCGAAGTCCTTTCCATGTAGCATAAGCTTGTGCTTCGTAATAAGATACATGACCCAAAATGGCATTCGGATCCACTTCTTTTAAGCCTGCAAGTGTAAAATAATGCCACTTCCCTTTGATCTTATGCCAATAAAGCGGATTAGTGATCTTGTTCTCATTCAACCAGGACCAACCTTCATCCAGCCAGCAATCAAAGCGGGAATAGCCACCGGATTCAATAAACTCAATATATTCTCCGTTTGTGACTAAGGCTTTAGAGATTTCAAATGCTTGCAGGTAAACTTTGTGTTTATTCAATTCATTGTCAAAACAAAAAGCTCCCCCATCATGACCAATTTCATAAATTCCTTCTTCCATGGGAAGCCAACCGGAATTCGTATTTGAATCTGCCAATAAATTCACCGATTCATCGTAAACAGGAAAAATAGGATTATGTCCCAGTGTATATTTTAAGTCTGTAATTAATAACTCTTGGTGCTGCTGTTCGTGATTTAAACCTAATTCAATCAACTCTCTTAATTCAGAAGATAAATCCTTTTCAAACAATTCCGCCATTCCCAGATCTACATGTGCGCGATATGCATATACTTCTGACACTCCCGGACGCGTTATATTTCCACGATCTGCACGGAAAGTTCGTTCACCTATTGTATTGTAATAGGAATTAAACAAAAAGCCGAAATCGGGATGAAATTCTTTATATCCGGAAAGATTTTTCTTCAGAATCATTTCCTCAAAAAACCAAGTTGAATGCGCTAAATGCCATTTTGGAGGACTTGCGAACGGAACCGGCTGTGGCACATAATCCTCCACTTGGAGTGGTTTGCAAATAGATTCTGTTCTATTTCTTATTTTCAGGTACTTTTCTTTCAAATGCATCTTGCTCAATTAATCAACAATTACTTGAACACCTTTCCAAAAAGCCACTTTTCCTTCAATGCTTTTAGCCAACTCAGATGCTTTCGGATAATACCATGCAGCGTCTTTATTTGTTTGACCATCCACTTCTAGCGAATAGTAAGATGCTATTCCTTTCCAGGGACAGGTCGTGTGCGTATCTGAATCTTTGAAATATTCTTTTTTGATCGCTTCTTCAGGAAAGTAATGATTTCCTTCTATTACTACCGTTTTTTCACTTTCCGCAATAACAGTATTGTTCCAAATCGCTCTTTTCATCGTTCAGTATTTAGTAATTTCCTATTGGGTCTTACAGTTCCGGTTGTGGCACAGAAACTCATCTTTTCAAGGTACGAAAAGAAAGTGAATTTAGATTTTGTAAATCGCAAATTTAATTGTCAATTAATCACAATTTATCAAAGGACACCTCATTAAATCCGAACAGCAATCATGGTTACATCATCAATTTGTTCGTTGGAGCCTTTCCAGTCATTAAATGTTTTAAGAATGGTTTTCTTTTGTTCTTCTAATGGAAGAACCGCCTGTTGAAGGATCAATTCTTTCATTTGTTTCTTCATGAATTTCTTCCCTTTTGGTCCGCCAAACTGATCAGCAAAACCATCTGTAAAACAATAAACCACATCATTTTTCAATAATGCCACCTCCGTTTGTGTAAAGGAAATAGTATCGTGAACATGTTTTCCTAATGGCATTTTATCTCCAATAAATTCCAGCAATTCGTAAGAACTTGTTTCTTCCGAGTAACGAGCTATCCAAATCGAATTATTTGCAGAAGTATAAGTCAAACTCGTCTTTTCTTTATTGAATGAGATTAAACTTCCGTCCATTCCATCTTTTCCTCCTTCCAAACTTCCATCATTCTTCAACCGCTCAATAATGGTCATTCTTGCCTCATTGAAAATTTGAGCAGGTTCTGATTGATGCTCAATTGCTTTTTCCAGACTTGTGATGTTGAGTAAACTCATAATTGCTCCGGGAACTCCATGCCCCGTGCTATCTCCGGTTAACAAAAGAAAATTTCCATTCACCGATTTAGATGCCCAATAAAAATCCCCGCTAACTACGTCTCGTGGCTGGAAAATGACAAAATATTCACTGAGATTATCAGAAAGAGTGGATTCTGTGGCTAAAAAACTGCGCTGGATGCGTTCTGCATAATTGATACTATCCTTGATTTCCTTATGCTTTTCGGTAATTTCTAAGTGCGTTCTATGCAATTCTTCCAATGTCGATTTCAACTCGGTTTCGGCAGATTTGCGCAGTTCTACTTCACTTCTAAAACTTCGGTTCCATCCATTCAGCGCGATTAAGAAAGTAACGATCCCGACTCCCAAAAGTGGTAATGCGAAAGGCCATTGCTGCAGCAAAAAAAGAGCCCCCATCACAAAACAAAGCAACCCAATCAAGTCCATCACACTCAGGTAAATTGCTTTTGATTTGGAAGGAATAATTTCAATTAAGCGCTCGAACCGTCGTTTAATGACAAAGGGGAAATATGAAAAACACAACAGGAAAAAGAAGAGGACAATTTCAATTCCTGCTCCCGGATATCTCATGAATTTAGAGACGGAACCAGCAAAAAACAGGAAAATCACAAACCCTAAAATGATTTGAGAAACCCGTTTTCTTTTTTCCACAGAGCTTTGAATGTAGATCAAAGTAATCCCTGAAAATATCAGAAACACCAATATAACAAGGACAATAATTGAGGCACCTTTACTACCAATCAGTGAATGTCCGGTGATATCCAGTCCAATAAGCGTGATGAATGTCAAAAACCCGATTGCCAAAAGGATTTTCCCAAGTTTGTTGATCATTTTCCGAGTAGTCTATTCGTTATAATTTGCACTAAATTAATTTTGTTCACGACTACCAACTAATTCTTCCTGTTCGAAATGCCTGAATGTTACCAAGTAATGTGTAAACAGCAGGTATCAGCAAATAGAAATTCCTTCAATAAAGTGATTAAAAGTCTATTCTTTTGATAAAAATGAGTTGATAAGTTCTTAAATTTAGAATTCCTTTTGATTAAAACATCCATTTCATGTCAAACATTCAACTCATCATAGAAGAACGCGCTGCAGATATCGGTAATTTCTTAGTTGGTCGTTTATTACCTTTTCGTCAGAAACGAGCTGTTGGTCCATTTGTATTTATTGATCACATGGGACCTGTAAAATTGAATGATCATCAAAATTTGGATATCGGTCCTCATCCACACATCGGATTGTCGACGCTAACTTATTTATTTGAAGGTGCCATTATGCATCGTGATAGCATTGGTTCTGTGGTTGAAATTCAGCCGGGAGCTGTGAATTGGATGACCTCCGGAAAAGGAGTCGTTCATTCGGAAAGAACACCAGAATATTTACGCCATTCTGAAAAACACATGCATGGATTGCAAATCTGGGTGGCGCTTCCTGTTGAATTAGAAGAAATGGAACCTTCGTTTACACATATAGAAGCACAGGAAATTCCTACTTGGACTGAAAACAATGTTCATTTCAAACTAGTTGCCGGTGAAGCTTTCGGAAGAAAATCGCCTGTTCCAGTATATAGCCCACTCTATTTTTTGGAGATCAAAAGTAAGGAAGCAACAACAATCAGCATTGGTGAAGAGTTATTTGGAGAAAGTGCTTTATACATTTTGGAAGGAAGTATAAAAGACGGGGAAGAAGAATTTGGCCCGAAGCAAATCTTAATTGCAAAAAATACTGAGTTATGCACTTTTGATATGGCAGAAAACACCACTGTTTATATTTTTGGTGGAGAAGCATTTCCTGAAGAACGTTTCATCTTTTGGAACTTTGTTTCATCCCGAAAAGAGCGTATTGAAGAAGCTAAAAAGGCTTGGATCGATCAAACTTTTCCTAAAATTGACGGAGAAACAGAATTTATTCCTTTGCCGGAACCCAGAATATAATTCAAAATGTCATTTCGACTCCGCTCAATGACCTATAAATCGGTGACTGAGCGGAGTCGAAGTCACCAACGATAAATTATGATAGAAGTAAACCAATTTGACAGAGAAAATAAAGGATTTTTCAAAGCAACCGAAGAAGGTGTTGAAGCCGGAAGAATGACCTATGCGTGGGTAAACGATGATCGGATCATTATTGATCATACAGAAGTAAATCCTGTATTCAGAGGCAGAAGCGTTGGGAATCTAATGGTTCAGGCTGCTGTTGAATTTGCACGAAAAGCAGGAATTAAAATCATTCCCTTGTGTCCGTTTGCAAAAAGCGTCTTCGACAAAACTCCGGAGTACCATGATGTGTTATAATTGACAATGTAAAATTGAAAAGAAGAGAAAGCCAAGCTTTTGATAAGAACAAGCAATAGCAAGGTTCCTTTTCAATTATCAATTATTTTTTTACGAATTGTGTTAGAATGTAAATGGATTGTCCATCGACTTTTCCTTCAATTAAAGTAGGATCATCGTGAACAAGACGGATATTTCGTACAGCTGTTCCGCGCTTTGCAGTAATGGTAGAACCTTTTACGTCCAATTCCTTAATCAAAACCACGGTATCTCCTGTTTTTAGAACCACCCCGTTGGAATCAATATGCTTGATCGCATCTTCATCCTCCATTCCTGATTTTGCCCACGAAAGTTCAGCATCATCCAAATAAATCATTTCGAGTAGATCATTTGGCCAACCTTCTTGCTTCAAACTGTTCAACATACGGAAGGAAACAACTTTCACAGCAGAAACCTCACTCCACATCGCATCATTCAAGCATCTCCAATCATTCGGAACAATTTCTTTCGTTCCTTCCAATTGGTCTTTTAAATTCTGACTGATCAAGATGAAATCGTCAACTGATTTACCTTCTGATGGTTGTACTTGATACACCTGCAAATCATCGCCAGATCCACTTAATTCACATACTTCACCGCTACGGGCATTCAATTGTTTTTCGAAACTCATGCTGCAAAGGTAATGGAATCTCTTTGCGAAATTATCAAAAAGCCATTTTTGTAATTCGCATCAACAAAAAAACCCTGACAATTATCGTCAGGGCTTCTTATATTGTTCTAATCAGCTGTGGCTGATATTTGATTACTGAATCACTACACGATATACTTTTTCAGCATTTTCGTTTGAAAGTTTAAAGAAGTAAGTTCCTTTTTGAACCCCATTCAAATTAATCGTATTTACTCCACTCGTAATCGAATTACTTCCGGTTTCAATAACACGTCCATTGATATCAGTTACTACCAGATTCAATGATCCTGTACTCATAGCAGATTCAATGTAAACCAATCCGGTTGAAGGGTTCGGATACACATTCATTGATTCAAGCGTATTTTCATCAACTGACAACCAGTTACAGTTTCCAAGTACAGTAACAACTACACTTGCAGTATCATCCGGGCAAATACCGTTTCCGGAAATGTATTGATAGTTGAAACTTCCCGGGAATGTTCCTGTATTGAACTGTGAATTCGGCATCAAATCTTGTGTTGGATTATACCAATCACCACCCATATTAACGGTTCCACCCAATCCTGAATGCAAGTCAACCGGTTCGTTTTTACATGCCGTAATTGAACCATCCAAACCAGCAGATGAAGGAGGGAAAATAGTTACCAATACAGATGCCGTATCTACCAAACAACCGTAAGTAATGTAATCTACACTTACCGTTCCGGCAGGTACAAACTGAGGATTAAACATCGAATCATTTATAATCGTAGCAGGGTTTGGAGAGAAGGTCCAGTCACCTTGTGGGTCATTAATCGTAATGAGACTATTCAAGTCAACCAACCCGGAAATCTGACAAGCATCAATTGCACCATTCGTTCCTGCAGTAGCTGCACGTTCAATTAAATTGAAATCATCAAATGAAGCAACGTAATTGAAGAAAAATCCTGTTAACATCTCCACACCAAATGAGTAAACTCCAGTTGAATCAGGGGTAAAACAAAATACTTCTCTTTTGTAATCCTCGCTAGTCGTTTCTGAAGAAGTTACAAAGTCAGCCCCCAATTGCTCAGCACCTGAAGATGATTGAGAAGAATTTACGTAAACCGAACCATTCCAACCCTCATTGCCATCACCAGCCCACATAAAGCTGAATTCGTAAGTTCTGCCAGCTGTCAATTCAAACTCAGGAGTCCATATGTAATCATTTGACCCTCCGAATATTCCTACAAAATTTGATCCCGAATTAGCCAAAACTCCTGTATTCCCACCATTATCTGAGAACCATTCCGTGTTTTCACTTAGCCAACAAAGAGGATAGATTCCATAATCAAAATCAGTCATTGATTCAAAATCCTCTGTCCATGGCAAAGCAGTAATTGGCGCACAAAGTGTTGATCCACTTACCAAAGTCCAATAAGATGAATCGGTTGCACTACAAACAGCTTGAACATAAACATCATAAACAGTTGAAGGGTCTAAACCACCTATTGTAAATGAAGCAGAAGAACTTTGCTGTGCTGAATCCAAACCATTTCCTGTTCCGGGAACAAAACCAGGTACACCCCATTCGATATTCCAATTTGTTTCCGTATCACCAGGTGTCCAAGAAATATCAAGCGTATTGATTGTTTCACCATCTATTTCAAGGTCTGAAACCGGTAAACAAGAAGGAATCGGAACTACCACAAACGTATAATCTTCTGCTTCACCGTCTCCTGTACTTAGCATACATGCGTCGGAAGGATTATCATCGTTATAATCTGCAAGGATGCGCATTCTATAGTTTCCAACTGCTACACCTAGAGGAACTCCGAAAGAGCCTGTAAAAGCATTGTCGTAGTTGAAGGATTCAAACATTTGCTCACTCTGTTCAAAGATCATATTATCATTCCAATCAACCCAAATACCAAAACCAAAAGTATTACCCGGTGAACCAAGATCTACAGAAAAATTGATCTCCGGCCCTCCTTCAAACTGTGAAACGGTCATTGCAGTTGCATCTTCATACCCATTTGCAGCGTAACCTGAATTTAAATTAGAAACATTAGAGGTAGCACCACCTGTAGTGGAGAAACTATTAATGTAGGTATCTGAATTAAACCCTTCAAACTCACAGAATCCTGTATATCCCGTAATTGGACCTATCCAAACACTTTCATCACCTGCTCCACAATCAGCCTGTACATAGAAGTCATAATTTGTGTTTGCACTTAACGAACCTGCTGTGAAAACTGCAGTCCCACTCGCTGTTCCCGGAGTTCCTGAACCAGGAGTAAATCCTGACATACCATATTCAATGTTCCAATCTGTTTCAGAACCTCCTGCCGTCCAGGAAATATCTATTGAATTCGGTGTCGCAACATCAACTAATAAATCAGTGATTGGTGCACAACTTACTTCTTCAACTATCACATTATCCACAATCCAAAACCAACTATATTCTCCCGTCCAACGGAAACGAACCTGTGCATCCGAAGCTCCGTCAGCTGCTACAGTAATATTGATTGAAGTATGTTCTGGGTCTTGTGTATCATTAGTTCCACTTAGAACTTCCACCCAGGTTGTTCCATCCCAAACCTCAACAAAATATTGACCTCCGGTTCCACCAAATTCAGTTGCATCATAAAAATAATGATCGAAAGACAACATAATGTAACCCGTTACCGCACTTGCATCAAATGTTGGCGATTCCAATGCCGCATCTTCCGGACCTGAACCAGACATATTAAAGTCACTATCAAAGACTGCCGCCGGATCTGAAATTGGAAGATTCAATGTTTGGCCACCGGGATTGTCGAAGTACCAAACTTCTCCTCCTCCTTCGATGTCATTATTAACCCATCCTGCGGGCGGAGTTGTTCCGGTTGCGGAACTAAAGTCTTCACTAAAGATGACTTGTGCTGAGAGATTATTTGCCCACTGTAACAGCAGCAAACAACCTAACAAAACGTAAATTCTCTTCATAATATAGTCTGTTTTTGTTAAGATTACTTGAGCATAATATTAAAAAATAAAATGCTACTCAATAGACTATAATTCAGCCGTTTTTGTTGCTTTTGACAATTAAAAAAACAACATTTTTAGTTGTAACTACTGAAGTTAAATCAATAATTGATAAACCAATTTTTATCCAAACTCCTGAAAAATATGTTAGTCTCACGGTTATGCTAATTGAGAATATTTTCTTCAATTCTTTTTCAAATCTCGAAAATAATTTTATTCGCGTTGTTTGATTTTTAACACCTTATTCTCCCTTGTCTAAAGTCAATGATTGATGACAATCTTAGAGACTAATGAAAATCCGTATGTTGCCACTGAATCCAGTATTCCTCCAGCCCTTCTTTAGTTCGGAATAGTCTGCTGATCCATAACCTTCTGTTCTTTACAATTTTGTTCGGACTAAACAACAAATCCTGCTTTCTCTTTTTGAGCTCGGGTTTATGTCCCCATCCTCCACTATGATCAAAGGCGGTCATTGCCTGATTTTTTGGAACCCGCTTGAAAGGAATATAGATTTTATATTCCACGTAATTAGAATCTCCATTCATTCCCCTTGTAGAGATTTTGATGCGATTAAAATCAACTTTGCTGTATAAATTGTCACGATACAGTTGCTTCAATTTATTCCCCACATATTCACACATTTTATTGGAATATTGGTGCGCCACATCTGTACCGTTCAAATTCAATCGACTGATATAGCGTTCTGATACGAACTCAACTCCGCGATACATTCCACTGCAGGCAGAATCTGCACAAAATGGTGTATCAATAATGCACGTGAATGGCAAATTATGTGACGAATCCATGATCATTTGTTCCTGATTCTCACTGGTAAATATCTGCTTGCTCCCACTACTTTCACATGAAAGAGCAAGAGTAATTAAATAACCGTAAACAATAATCAGAATGTACCGATTCATAAGCGTTTTATTCGCAACCGAAAATAGGAAATAACCAGTTAAAAAGACTTACAAAATCATTATAAAATGGGGGGATATTTTAAACTATGAGGTCACAAAAGGAAAATTATCAATGATCAATGCCTGAATTATCAAGCGGTAATCACTCAAAAACTCGTGATTCAACACTAGTCTCTTAGAATCTTTACCGGTTGTTTATTCTCATCAATTGCTACAAAAGTAAATTCGCCAATTACGGCCTTTTCACGAATATCGGAATACATCTGTTCAACAAAAATTTCAACCCGAATTTTCAGACTGGTGCTTCCAAGATAAGTTACTTTACCAATCAACTCTACAATTGTTCCGGCTGGGATCGGTTTTTTAAAATCAATCTTATCACTACTCACAGTTACCATTCGTTGCCTACTAAACCGAGTAGCGGTAATAAATGCTACCTCATCCATCAGCTGCATAGCAGTTCCTCCGAATAAGGTATCGTAATGATTGGTTGTATTTGGGAAAACAGCTTTAAAAATGCGTGTTTCCGCTTTTTGGATACGTTCTTCTATGTTCATTTATTTTAATTAATTTGTGACTTCGACTCCACTCAGTCACCTAAACACTCTTATTATTGAAAGGACACTGAGCGGAGTCGAAGTGCATTTTCAATTTATGACTCTTTCTTTTTAAAAAGTGTGGAAATCTGGTTGAACCTTTGCTCTAATTTCTTTGCATTGTATTCCTTTTTCAATTCCAACATACAGACTGCACACAAACATTCTTCGTAATTGTCGCAGATATACTGACTTTCATCAACTGTTAAATTCACAGAAGTGCATTGGCAAAGTGAAATCGAGCCAACTTTACACTCAAAGCCGGAATTACAACGCGGACAAACTACTCGTTCATGATCACTCATAAGCTTTTTAATTTATGTTCTGCGCTTTCGAAAAAAAAGGGAATGTACAGGCGGATAGATCCTTTTAATGATAAAGGACAAAAACAACCTTGACATGAGCTTCTAATCGCGAAAGCATGGTCAATTCCGTCAAATGACGGATCAGAAAACGGCAGGTATCTGACTTTCCACCAAAGTGAATTACAGTTGCGCGACAGTTCGTGATTCTCACACGATTCCCTATTACTTCCATCCACAACAGTGGAGAAGAAACCTTTTCTGGATAATTGATCAAGTAAAGAACGTTGAGTAAATGTAAGGATAGTTTTCAAAATAAGGGGTTAAATTCTGTTTTCGTATCTTTGTACCTGTGAGAAAGGCATTTGTATACATACTTTTACCCATTTTTATGTTTAACAGCTCGCTTGGAGAATTCTTTAAGCTGCCTGATTTTTTTACTCATTTCGCAGAACACCAAACACAAGATACTAGTATTGGGATCGTTGATTTCATTTGGATGCATTATCTGGGAAATGATAATAATGACAAAGATCAGGATAGAGACATGCAATTGCCTTTCAAGAAAGTAGATGGTCATTTTTCCTTTCAAATTGCAGTTATTCCAAGTACCAGATTCATTTCAGAAAGCCGATTCGAATCAATTGATTCGTATTTACAAATCTCTTTCAAAAATCGGCAACCTAAGAATCCACTTTTGGTGACATTGTTCAGACCTCCTTGTTTGGTCTGATACTTCGAAATCTTCTATTAAAATCTTTAAACAATATTGGTCGTATTGTATTTTCTGCCATTGTAGCAAATAGTAAGACCTTAAAAATGATATATCATGAAACAAAATATACTCATATTCATCGCATTTTTCTTTTTGAATCATGCATTCAGCCAAAATTGGACAGGTGCTGTTAGTTCAGACTGGAATAATCCTTCCAATTGGTCTTCAACTCCTTCAAACGGGGATAATATTGAAATTGATCCGGCCAACTATACCGGTGCGATGGCGCAACCCATTGTAAATCTAAACTCGAATTTTACACCCGCAGAAATGTTGGTTCAAAACGGAGCACATTTAACTATTTCTGCAACTCTGAATACTTCGGATCAGGTGGAAATAATCGGGAACGGAACGGTGGTTACCATCACCAATTCGGGAGTTTTTTCTTTAATAGGTGGAGGAAATAATGCCCGGCTGATATTTGTAGATGATTCACATTTAGAAATGAACGGTGGGAGTTTATCCAGCGGACAGCGTTTACTTTTCGAGTTGGGCGCTACCGGAACTATCAATGACGGAATTGTCACTGTAGGTGAAACAATTGCTTTAGTTGATGGAAGCCTTTTAGGTTCAAGTAAACTTATTCAAAACGGTGGAACAATTACTACCAATGCAGAATTTGGTTTTGAAAACGAAGCTGGAGTTTATTATCCAACATTCGAGCAAAACGGAGGAACACTCAATATCAATGGTGCATTGCTTTGGCTTGGAGCCGCTCCCGGAGCCGGAAAAGGGTATTTTCGTTCAACCGGAGGAACGGTAAAAGTTACAGGAACAATCGGAAATGATCCTACAAGTACCATGGGCATGTACCTGGAGTTAAGTGGATCGGCAACTGTATTGGAAAACTCCGGAACCAGTGTTCAATTGCTGGGTGGAGATTCACTAATTCTGGCAGACAGTGCAACCTGGAAAGATCTCAATACGACCAACTGGATGAACGACGGTGTTGTTTATGGGTCAAACACTTCTTTTTTTCAATCCGGAAATACCTTATTGAATGGAAATACAAATGGTCTGGGAATTGCGGTCTATCAATTGGGTAATCTCTCCATTCCATCAGGAAAAAGTATGATTCACATTTTCCCTGCCGAATTACGCATCAGTGGAAATATGGACATTTTGGGCTCATTCAATCACAATTCAAATCAATTGATCCTAAACGGAACTAAGAACCAAAGCATTAACCAACCTTCCAACAACTTGATTTTACACGGCTTACAGGTTAAAAACAAAGCCAATGGTCCTGCTGACGGAGGATACGGGATTTCACTAAACACAGCAACCAGCATAACTGCCATGCTCGTTTTGGAGGACGGAATCATTGTACCTTCCCCGGGTTCCCTAATCAAATTAGCAGACAATATCTATTTGGACGGTCAGTCAGATTCTACTTTCATTACCGGCTACATTGAAAAAACCGGAAATGATCAATTTACGTTCCCTGTTGGTAGTCTTCCGGACAGATACCGTCCGTTCAGCATTACTCCTCCTAATTCGGTAAGTACTCAAATCAAAGTTGGTTACCTGAATAGTTCTTACAGCAGTTTGACACCTGTTGAAGCTCCCTTGCAAAGTGTTAGCGTTTTGGAATATTGGGATTTTACCAATTCAAATGCAAGTGATCTGGTTGGAGTAACCATTGGCTGGAACAATGCCATGCAAAGCGGTTTGAGTGATTGCGCAGATATTTCTATGACGGTTTGGAACGGAACTCAATGGGCTTTTGTTGCATCCGGAACTTCCGGTCTGTGTAATGGGGCGAATGACGGAATTCTTTTCAGCGCTGGAAATTTACCGGTAGCTGGTCCAGTTACTATTGGATTCACAAGCAATGTAACACAGCAATTCATCACTTTGTGTCATGGAGATTCTGTGACTATCGGTGCAAACACCTATTCTATTTCAGGAACTTATTTTGATGTATTGCAAGATGTCAACGGAGATGATAGCACAGTGGTAAGCATTGTAAACGTTTCCAACCCGATCATTAATTTCGTAACTGAAAGCATTACTTCCATTACCGTAAATGCTCCAACAGCAACAAGTTTGAGATGGATAAACTGTTTAGATGGAACAACTGCAGCCGGAACAGGTGCTTTTGGGTTTACATTTACTCCATCGGCAAATGGAACTTATGCAGTAATTGCAGATCATAACACCTGTATTGACACCAGTGAATGTGTGGTTATTGATCAATTGGGAATTTCAGAATTAAGTAAAGAATACCTGATCCTTTATCCGAATCCGGTAAACAAGGACGAACATCTGATCATCCACTCGAATGCTTCGGGATTTGTGATCCAAAGTTTGGACGGCAAACTCATTCAGCCAAAATCCGTAACACTTCTCAACGGGAATTATGAAATTGAATTACCTGATTTACATGGTGGTATTTATCTGATTACAGAAACAGGAGCTGTTTCAAATCCTCGTACTGCGCGCTTCAGCGTCAATTAATTTCTGATCATTAACAAAAACCCCGAAGTGATCTGCCGCGGCGGACTGCTTCGGGGTTTTTATTGTTTCAATTAAGGTCTATCCAAAAAATCAAAGAAGAATGCGAAACCGTATTTTTCCTCCAATTCTTTTTTCTGTTTATCAATAGTGAATTTTTGCATGTAAATTTTCGTTCTGTTTGCATCTGCACGCTTTACTCCTTCTGCCGTTGCATCATATACCTGAACTTTACTTTTGGGATCAGTACCGAAGATATTATACGATATAATTTCGACTGGACGCCCACATTTCTCCGCCGGATTTGTTGTAGATTCCTTGAACCATAAAACGGATGCTTCTTCCAAAATTCCATAATCCTTTGGATGAAGGTATCCACTTTGAACAGCTTTAAACAACAGTTTTTTATTTTCCTGGAAAAAACATTGTGAATGTAGCAGAATATTCATCGGACATTTCAGGCGTAATTCGCATTCTTCCGAATATTGTGCATTCGTAAGTCCATTTCCTGCATACAAATCCTTTCGGTTGTATTTCTTATAAAACTCTGTCCACATTGCATTACTCGTAATTCCCAGTAAATGCTCATTTGCAAAAACACCCTTTTTCAATAAGTTCTCGAGTAAAAATGCTCTCGTCTCATTTTCATTCTTATAAAATGCCTGACTCTCACCTCCTACTTTTAATTTCAAACTGTCTGACTGGTAACACATCATGCAAATCTTCCCCAACAAAACAGAATCTACTTTTTGCTGTCTGCCATATTGCTGATATACACGCGCCACCTTTTTGTACAATTGAGGATAGTACTTGTCCTGAATCAATTTACTAGCCGTTACTGCTTTCAATGGCATTCCATTTCGAAAAGCAATGGACAAGTAATGTTCGAAGCGAATTGTATCGTTTAAATAAAGAGCTATTTGAGCTGCTATATACGGATCCTTGAGAAAAGGTTTATTACTTGCAAATGCCATATCATAATACATATAGCAAGTTGAATCCATTTTCAGAACGAATTGTTCTTCGGCCCTATTTATCAAATCATAATATTCAACATATGGTTTTCCCTGAGAAAACAGATTAGAGCTCAATAACAATAAAATACCCAGGATATAATTCTTCATAATTCAAAATGTCTGCATCAAATTTAAACAAATAGATTCTCTGAGAAATAACTCTGAAAACAAAAAAGCTATCCGTCGGCAAACGAATAGCTTTTAACTATGAAATTATTGGGCGGGATTACTGTTTGATCATTCTTAAACTTCCTGTAAAAGCAGATGATTGTATCAAATAAGATCCGGAGATCAACTCACTTACATCCAAAACTGCTTTGGAAGAAACATTTTCGAGTTTACTTTCTTTCACCAATGTTCCTGCAAGATTAAAAATCTGAAATGTCACATCCGAATTTAGTGACCGATTGAAGTCTATGATTAGCTGATCGGCAGTTGGATTCGGATATACAGTCAATCCAAGGAAGCCATTCTTAGCTTCATCTGTGATACCCAATGTTTGAACAATGATTGCAGATGGAGCCGTTACATTCAAGGTAGAAGTTAAAAATTTGCGTTGCTGAGCTGCTGAAACTTCTTTATTCTCTACTCCATCGTTGTAAATCTCATTCGATCCTAAATCTGAGATCAGATCTACCTGGAAAGTGCCGGAAAGAGAAGCAGGAACGGTTACGATTCCCTCAGGCTTCAAATCCGTCAAATCAACTGCCAATGCAAGCGGTGCGGAAGAAGCTAAACCATTCCAGGAATACAAAGCAAACGTTCCGTCGGCTGCATAACTTCCTGCAACGATCAAAAATTGATTGGCGGCATTTTTACCCAAACTTCGAATCCCGTGATTATTCAGGTTCAATTCGATTGGTGCACCAAATGTTGGAGTCCCTGAAGGAGTTCCATTGTTGAACCATGTTTCAAAGTTCAGAAGCGGACAGATCAATGCTTTATTGGTACCTGAGCCAACGTAAGGTGCTCGGAAGCCAATATATAAAGTTGTTCCGTCAGGCCCCATTTCTAATCCTTCAATATTAAATCCATCAATGCGTTTCGGTTCAATTCCCGTTGCTGCTTTTGCAGTGAAATTGTATCCGTTATTGTCTCCCCAAGTGATCAATTTACTTCTCAAACTGCTATAATAACCAACAAAAGATAGCGTTGCATTTGCTCCTGTACCAACAATATCTGTCGCAAAAATGCGATTTCTGTCAGCACGAGCCTCACCTGATTTGGAGTTGCTCAATGATCCGATCCAATAAATACGATTAGGATTTGTAGGACTTCTGAAAGAACCTTCAATATCCACTTCAGTTCCGCTCAAATTCAAATAAGAACCTGCATTGAACTGATACAAAGAAAGCCCGGAATTATTGCGGTTGAATAACTTGATCACATTCGTTTCATCATCTGCTACGAACATATAGTCATTATCCACAGCAACTCCTGTTGAACCATCTGCTACACCTGCATGATAAATATCTTTGATAGAAGCCGTTTGTAATGATGCAGAAACTCCAATATTCATCGTGATACTTTTATTCAATCCTTGTGCATCTGTCACTTTGAAAGTAATGGTCGCATAACCAACTCCTGTTGGATTGATAATCAGTTTACGAGCGGTTCCTGTTCCAACTACTGAGAATGCACCATTCGCAATCACCGCGGTTTTGTTACTTGTCATAGTAAATGTTACTGTCGCCAAATTCTCATCACCGACATTAAAGTCCAATCCTGTAACACTTACCGGATCTGTTGCATTTCCTTTTACACAACCTACTTTCCCGGAAGCCAAGTCTACATATTTGGAAGCAGTGGTATTCCAGCTCAATGTGGGCGCTACATTGGATCCTCCATTTACTGTGACTGTTTTAACGGAAGAAGTAGTTAATGCGTTCAAATTGTCTGTTGCTTTTGCTGTAACAGAATACGTTCCTGCTGCAACTCCTGTCCATGAATAGGTATAAGGTGAACTCAAAATAGTAGCTAGTAAGGTTGAGCCATTAAAGAATTCCACTTTGTTTATTGTTCCGTCTGAATCAGCAGCTGTTGCTGATAAACTTACGGTTGCTGGTGCTGTTCCTGAAATTATTGGAGTTGCCAATGTGATAGTTGGAGCAACATTTGAAGTGCCCCCACCTCCTCCAAGAGTAATGGATGTTGTATTGTAACTCGCGCTAGTTGTAACACTGAATGTACGAGCCGTTGTAAATGTATTGGTTGTTGGATTAAAAACTCCTCCCGTTGCTTTCACCAATTCGTCTGAACCCGGATCCGGAGCAAGATAAGTACTTGTGCTTAGTTTCCCTCCGGAGTATTTATCGTTTACAGGCATTTGATAACCGGATGAACTTGATTTGTAGGCGCTTCCTACTGCATTTCCAAAGAAAATGGCATCCACAGGAACAGTTGAAGAACTAATTGATGATGCGGAACAATTAAAAACTGCCACTCCATCACAATTACTTCCTCCATTTCCCAAAACACCTGAAGAATTACTTGAACCAAAATTATCCCCACCATTACTGCTCGTATTTCTCGTACGTAAAGCAACTCCACCATTATTTAATGGCAACATGGATGAACCTCCTACGTAAACAACTTGTCCGGCAACAACAGATCCTGTATTAATTTGGAAGGCATAGCTCACACTGTTTCCAGCTTTCCATCCATTGGAAGTTGCAGTTCCATTATCTGTAAAAACAACGGTATAGGGTGTTGATGAAAAGTTAATGGACATTGTTGCAAGCAATTCAACATATTCATATGGTGAATCGCTTCCGTTGGGGTTGGTTAAGATTTCAGAAATAATGAGTCCCTTAGTTTGTCCGAAAGCTGCGGAGCTCGCTATCACAAATCCAAAAACTGCCAGGAGTTGTTTTTTCATACGTGTACTATTTCGTTTTAGTGCACCAAAAGTAGTTTCCTCAAATGGGGTGAATGTGAGCGCTTAATTATGATTGAATTAATGATTTTAAAACAAAATGAAGCCAGCATTTACTTAAGTTAAACTAAATTTTAAGACGTCAGTATGTTAGGGACATCAAGATCTTATATTTTTATAAGTATTAAGTCTGAGTCCTAAAATCTTAATATCCTGTAGTCTTGACATCTCAAATCCATCAAAATATGTATCATTGTGAAAATCTATATGAAACAAAACTTTCCGGTTACATACCTGCTTTTTACTTCCAGAGGAAGAATTGATCGCTTAACGTTCTGGACTTCTCAGTTGTTTATCTGGACTGCTTTCTATATTCTATTCAACCTGTTGAATATTTTCATTGGTTTTACCTCTACCCTTCTGATTTATCCTTTACTCTATTGGGCACTCACGTGTACAGCTGCGAAACGTCTTCACGATCGAAATAAATCAGCTTATTTTTTACTTTTAACGTTCATTCCAATTCTGGGTCCATTCTGGCTCTTTTTGCAATTGGGTTTTCGAAAGGGAAATAAAGCACAGAATAAATACGGATTGCCTCCCGGACAGAAAGAAGATTACTTAACCAATCCAAAGGGAGAAAAGATTCCGCATGTAAAGACTTCTGAACACATTGTAAATGATGTAACGGAATTAAATCCGGTGGTAGTCGCTGATTATCAAACTCCAACTACTGTTGAAGACCTGTGCGAATTAGTCATTCAATCCGGCATTCCAATCTCAGTTGGCGGCGGGAGGTTTAGTATGGGAGGACAAACAGCAAGTTCCGGAAGTTTGCATATTGATATGCGTTCTTTAAACCGGATAGAGGAATTCTCCCCGGAAAATAAAACAATTACCGTTCAGGCAGGTGTTCGCTGGTGCGACATTCAAAGACTCATTGACCCACACAATTTGAGTGTTAAGATCATGCAGTCATATGCGAATTTCACAGTTGGAGGATCTTTAAGTGTCAATGCACACGGACGTTACGTAGGACTAGGACCGGTCATTCTTTCCGTTTTAAGTATTGATTTATTACTTGCAAGTGGAGAAATACATACAGCAACTCCGGAAACAAATTCCGAATTATTCTATGGTGCAATAGGCGGCTACAATGCATTGGGAATTATCGTTAGAGCGAAACTGGAACTGAGCGAAAACGTAAAGATGAAACGCATTTCCAAGCGCATGCCGATTGGTCAGTTTTCCGATTATTTTAAGCAGATAATCCGAAATAATCCGGATGCAATCATGCACAACACCAATATTTTTGCGCCAAAATATCAATGGGTAAATGCGGTGACCTGGATGAAAACGGATGAAAAACCGACTTCGAAAACACGCTTAATGCCTTTGAAGGATTCTTATCCCATTGAGCGCTATTTCTTATGGTCATTTTCAGAAACAAATTTCGGAAAATGGAGACGGGAATACCTCATCGAACCCCTTGTTTATTTGAAAAAACGCGTTCATTGGAAAAACTACGAAGCTGGTTACGATGTCATGGAATTGGAACCTAAATCAAAAAAGAAATCTACTTATGTACTACGTGAATACTTTATTCCCATCTCCCAATTTGATGCGTTCTCCTCAAGCATGAAGGAAATTTACCTGAGACATCGTGTGAATGTGATCAATATTTCAATCCGGCATGCTATTCCCGATCCGGGAAGTTATCTTTCCTGGGCAAAAGAGGAAGTATTTGCTTTTGTAATTTATTACAAGCAGCGAACCAGAGAAAATGCCAAGACACGAGTTGCAGTTTGGACACGTGAAATGAATGAGACTGCTATTTCGCTTGGTGGAACCTATTATTTACCCTATCAGGTATATGAAACCCCGGATCAGTTTCACCGCGCTTATCCAAGAGCCAACGAACTATTCGAATTAAAAAAGACACTGGATCCGACAAACAAGTTCCAAAATCATTTATGGAATACACTCTACTCAAACACACAAAAAATGAAAACCAGCAATTCAGAATTTAAAATGGTCATGGATGAAACCAGCGGAAGTGACAAGATGTATGCATTCCTATTAGGTATTTTTCATCTTTACCCGGAAGATCGTTTCCATCAATTGATTCTGGATGCCTGCTCCAATTTCTCAACTGATGAAGAGATTTACAAGAATGTTCAGAAGAATCTGCCGGGTATTAAACCGTTCCTTTCAGAATTCTCTTACGCGCTTCCGGCATTGAAGAAACAAAAACGGGAAATCGGAGCACAAACCCTTCAAATTTTGGGGAATCCCAAATCGTTAAACGGATACCTGGAAATTGGATCTACCGGACGCTATATTAGCTATTTGAAAAAACAAATGAAGATTACCGGAGCACTTTATTTACAAAATGACATTGCTCCCGGAAATGGAATTGGAGATTTGTTTGAGCGCGGGCAGTTTTCCAAAATCGGAACATTCTTACAGCTCGATTATTCACCAATCACTGAAATCCAGATTCCATCGGAAAGTTTAGATGTTGTAACCTGTTATATTGGCCTTCATCATTGTCCAGATGAAAAACTAACTGCTTACATTCAATCCATTCATCGGATTTTAAAACCGGGAGGTAAGTTCATTATGCGTGACCACGATTGTGCAACGGATGAAATGGTCACTTTTGCTTCACTCGTTCATACGGTTTTCAATTTAGGCTTAAAAGAATCGTGGGAATTCAACCAAAATGAATACCGCCATTTCAGATCTGTTTCTGAATGGTCTTCCATTCTGGAATCTAATGGATTCAAGGATACACAACAGCGCATTCTTCAGGACAGAGACCCTTCTCTCAATACATTGATGTGTTTTATCAAAGAATAGACTATGAAACGACTTCGCCTTTTAACGCTTCTAGCTCTTTTTCTTGCCTGGGGAATTCACCTCTACAAAGGAACAATCACCACTAAAACAACCATTGCGTACAAGGATCCTATTCCGAAAGAATGGTTCCAAACGGAAGGTGAAATTCTAACTCCTAAAAAAGACAGAAGAAAACCGGATCAGACATTTTTAACCTACCCGGAATGGTTTCTGGTATTCAGCCCGGAGGAGCAGGCATTGTTTTTCAAAAACCGCACTTCAACGGATTTCAGATACATGGATCATTTAGACCAGTTTTGGGATAGTTATGAGATCATCAAAAAGCCGGTAAGTGAAAACTATCCGTACAATGAGGAATATCATACGATGATCCAGATCATTGGAAGAAGCACTGATATTGAATACAGTGCAAAAGCATGGTACGAAACAGTAATCGGAAGGTTAACAAATCCAGGAAAACTGACACAGGAAGATCAATTTGATCAGCGATTCACAGATAAATATGCAAAATCACTGCACGAAGTATTCTGGTATGACTATGATTTTAAGAACGAATTAAAACTGCTTTGGTCGGAAAATGACCTTTGGGGTCCGAACATAATTCGTAAAATGGAACGAAAATACCTGCTTACTTCCGAATTGGCGGTAAAAAAAGGATACGGAGATCTGATCCGTTTTGGTGCACATTCCATGTACGGGCAAGCTCTTTCCACTACTGCTGTTGTTGTAAATAAGGTAACACCCGGAATGAAAAAAGACAGCACATTCGAAGTTGTCGAGATTCTAAAAGACGGAACGGGAATCTTACGAGTTCCCCGTTATACAGCTTTTAAAACGGCAGCAACTAAAATTGCGAATCAGGACGTTTCATTTATAGAAATTGCCGGAAACAAATCTGCTATCATGATTACTGTTCTTGCTCCAAAAAACACCCGAATTTACAACCCGAAAACACGCACCTTATTTACTCAGAGTATTTCAAATGATCCCACAATCAAACGTATTGCACTCGTTACTCCCGTAAAACACCTTTCAGAACTCCTTCGTTATTTCCAACAACGCGAGATGACGATCGAACACATTTTCGATTATTAATGTTTTGATTTGTCTTCAATCTGAACAAATTTCCCTGCGCTCATCATAAAAGTCATCCCATTCAATTTAAAGGTTTTTCCATTTCCCAACTGGGCAATATTGGTCAAATCTTCTTCCATGGTGTGTACACTTCCACCGGTTGCATAGGCAAGATCCAGATACAACGGATTCAAACGATCTGTTACTCCGCAAATCACAATCTTCAAGGGAACCTTTTGCAGTTTCAGAAATTCCACCAGTTTCATATCACACGGATCTTCCCAGTTATCAGCTATCAAAACCACATTGTTTTTATTTTCCGGGTATTTTCGAATGGCATAGCAAATGGCTTCCAGATCATTTTCAATGTGGTGTCCCTTTTCCATTGCTTTAAAAGCCAATTCGATCACTTTGTCTGCATTGGATGATTCGATGGTCCAGAGTCCGGTAGAATCCAAGGATTTTGTTTGCGTATTGCTGTTCTCTTCATCATCATTGAAGAACACGATTTGTTTGAATGTTTTCATTTTCTGATTTGCTTTAATCCAAAGCAAAATTTGAGCGGTATAGGGAGCCATACTTCCTGTAACATCCGTTACCACGAGCATATTTTTCCATGTCGGCTGTCTTTCAAAGACTTTCAAAAGACTTGAATCCTGAGGAGAAGTTTTTTGTTCTACTACATCCAGAATGAGTTTGTGTTCTTCCTGAAACGTGGGCATTTTCCGGTAATAAATTTCAAAACCATGAAAGTAACTCTGCATCTCTCTCGTAGATTCAACACCCGTTTGCTTGACAATATTCCAATCAATGATGCTGCTGTTAAAAGCTTCCGGAAGCAGAATGTACAATTCCAGTATACGCCGGCGATTCAACTCAGAGAAATCCATACCGTATGGATAATCGGAATAAACCAGATCGACGCGAATAATGGTTTGATCTTTCAGAGCTTTTACGTCTTCGGGGTTCAGGATCGTATGCTCGCCGGGAGTCATTCGGATTTTAGCCACACTGAATCCGTTTTCAATGGGTCTGTACTTCGCTACTTTTAACGTGTCATTGAAGCGAATATTTTCTCTCATGGAGACTTGAGCGGTAGTTGTCTTTCCTATCCAAAGAAAGAGTAACAAAAGTGGAAGTATAGTTTTCATACTCCTATAATACAGGGAGTTGAAAAAGGTAACAAAACCAATTACGAATGCCTAATTACGAATTATAGATTCAGTTAACATGAGATTGAACCTCGCCTAGCAGATAATTATTTAAACAAACTTGCGTATTTTGCCCGGTTATCAATCATTATCCAGGCCAAAACAGCAAACAAGATCAAAGCGATGGGCAATCCGGAAGGTGCATTGAAAATATGAGTCAGCAAAATTCCAATCATAATGGGGAAAATCATGATTGCTCCGAGAGCTCTGTATTTAGGGATAATGACCAAAACTCCACCGATTATTTCCACCACTGCAATCAAAGGCATCAACCAAACGATTGCTCCGAATGCCTCCACTAATTTCATCATGTTTTCCGGCATATCCTTTGGCATTGGCATGTATTGAAAGATCTTATTCAAACCCGAGTTGATAAACAACAATCCGAACAATAAACTGAACACAAACAAAATTTTGTTTTTCATACTACTTAATTTTTGAGAGTTAATAATAATTCGTCTAATTGCTCCATTCCCATCGATAAGCCTTCTTTGAAGCCCATTTCAATTGTAGCTTCCAGTTGAGCCAAATCGTCGTAACTGATGTAAATTTTCACTTCCGTATGCTCCCCTTTATCTTCAAAAGAGACTTCCCATTTTGACCGGGGCATTTCGTTGTTAATCTTCCCATTTTCATCCGTAAATGCATCCAATCCTGCAAACGACACTTTAGGCTGGATTTTAGTATAATCTACAATCGCCCAATGTTTCTCTCCTGCCGGTCCAACCATTGCATACAACCAGGTTCCACCATCTCTGAAATCCATGGTTTTTGTTTCTGCTTTCCATGGTTTTGGCCCCCACCATTGATCTAATATCTCGCTTTTGGTATAAGCATCCCAAACCAAGGATCTTCCTGCTGCAAATTCTCTCTTTACGGTGATTGTCCTGTTGTCTTTGTCCACAGAAAAATCAACTGCTAAATTATGTTTCATCATCTTTTATTTTATCATTTCAAATTTGTGAAGGACGTTTACAAGTTAAAACTTAAAAAGAACCCGCCAAAAAGTTTCATGTATTTAAACAGTTTTTCACTTTTACTCTATCAATTCGCGTGGTTGATCATCCAGTTGATACCGTATTTATCGGTGAAAGAGCCATAATACGATCCAAAGAACATGTCTTCCAATGGCATAGTCACATTTCCGCCAGCTGAAAGTTCATCAAAAATGCGTTTTGCTTCTTCGCGCGTTTCCGGCTCTATGGAAATATGCATGTTGTTTCCCGATGTCAATGTAAATCCCATTTCTTTCGGAGCATCTGTTCCCATCAATACATGATTCGGTGCGATTGGTAGTTCAATGTGCAGCACCATCTTTTTAATGGCATCTGATACCGGTGGATGATTTCCATCCGCAGGAATATCTCCGAAGCGTTGAATTCCCTTACCGGAAAATTCTGTTTTGAACACTGATTGATAGAACAAAAATGCTTCTTCTGTATTACCCGGGAAATTGAGGTAATTACAAACCCGTGGTAATTGTTTTGGTTTCAATTCACTTCGCAGTTTGAATTTTGCTTCGATGTATTGATCCAGGTTATCCATTGCCATGGTGAAACCTTCTTTAAATCCAAGTGAAATGACCTTTTCCAAATCCTCCAACGATTCATACTTGATCGTAATATTTACGCTTGCATTCTCCCCTTTGGCAGAAAACACATTATTCCATAAAGAACGTGGAAATTCCATGTTGAGCACTCCATCTTCATCGCAAAAACCATCTAACCCGGAATATGATTTTTGATCTTCTATTCTCCGATAATCCAACCTGCACCAATGCACTTCATTTTCCGGAGAAATCATGCAGTAAAGCCATGCTCCGCCTTCTTTAAAATCCATGGATTTCGTTTTAGTCCGATACGGTTTTGGCGCCCACCAAAGGTCCAATATCTCGGGTTTCGTCCATGCATCCCAAACTAGGGATAGGCTTGCTGCAAAGTCACGTGTTACGTTAATTGTGTTGTTTTCCTTGTTTACGGAAAAATCAAAAAGCAGATTTGAATTCATTCTTTTTCTTTTTTTAAGGTTGCTAATACATCATCTAATTGGCTGAAGCGGCTTTCCCAAATCTTCTTGAATTGTTCGAGCCATTGATCGATTTCTTTCATTTTATCTCCATTGAGTTGATAATAAATCTCTCTTCCCGACTGGTTCTGTTTTAAGAGTTCACATTCTGTGAGAATCCGCAAATGTTTTGAAACTGCCTGACGTGTTGTATCAAAATGCTCGGCCAGGGCATTCGGTGTCATGGACTGAACAGCAACCAGCATAATAATCGCTCTTCTGGTTGGGTCTGCTATTGCCTGAAAAACATCTCTTCTCATAGAATTGAATTTTAAATCTGAAACCAATCGGTTTCACAAATATATATGCAACTATTCGGTTTCGCAAATATTTTATATTTTTTTTTCACCCATGGAGACACAGAGATGCAAAATTATTTCATCCATCTCTTTGTGTTCCTGACTTCTTTGTGATAAATTAGATAAACCAAACTAGGCGTTTTTTAATCTGCATTGACAACAAAAAAAACAGTTCAACATGAAATACAATTTTCTCATACTAATAGCAGATACTCTCAATCCGGAAACGGAAACTTCTATTTGGTGGTATGTATTACCAACAAGTGGTTTTGCTTTACTTCTTTCTCTCTATTTTATTAAAAGGAAGAAATAATTTCAAATTGCGTCCCGATAGCTATCGGGATGCGAATGAGTAGATTGTAGATAATCGTGAAAAACGAATTCTGTATTCTTTGACCTAGCTAAGAAAAAGAGCAGTTTTGAACTGGCCCTCATTGAAAGTTGTTTAACGCACTATGTTTTTACGCATGAGAATTTTATTTGAAATACGATAGTTATTATCATCATAGATTTCATGCTTCAACAAACCATAATCCGAATTGATATAATAGACACTTCGGTTGTGCCATTCCGTCCAATCATCTTCAATTTCCATTCGAAGTACCCGATAATAATACTGATCATAAATAAAAAGCGAATCGAATCGTGTTTCATTTGACGTGAACGTTGACGGGTTGACATAATCATCATAAATCTTTATTCCGGAATAAGCGTTGCCGGAAAAACCTTTATACAAGCCTCCGGCAAAAACAGCATAACGATCTAATCCCGGAAGATTTGATGTTAGCATATATGAATGGCATTCAAACATATCACACGAAAGCTTGGGAAATCCTTGCCCCATCTGAGTTATCCTTACACTATCAATAAACATGGTTGCAGAATCAATAATGATCCAATATGATCCTGTTTTGTACTCACAATTGATCAGATCGGCAGACGTGATATAGTACGTTTCGAAGCTGTCACAACTATCAGAAGGAGGTTTCTCTTTTCTACAGGAAACAAGTAAGAAACAGATCAGACAAAGAAAGAAGGCAGTATGTTTCATTCGATTGATTTAAGCTCTTCTAATTTAATCTTTTTTATTCGAATTCATTTGCCTGATAGCATCTAAAAAGTTTAAGAAGGTCAATCGTGCGGAACAGTGCGAACAAAACTTATCCTTTACGACCTGAGGATCGGTTAATTCCCGTACAAACTCAAAATGCTGGAAACCGAGCCGTTTCCCATTGGTAAATCCAAAATGCTCTGGCCTGTAGGAACCAAAGTCCACATCACAAAAATTACACAGGGTCAATTGAAGTCCTTTATAAACTTCATAGGTGTTATAGGTATGAATCCCTTGTTTTAAGTGATTTATTTCTTTCGGATCCCAACCACAATCATCGCAGGGAGCGCAATCCCGCACTTCCAGTTCATGATAACAAATCGGACATTGTTCCATTGTCTTTACTATTTATTCAATGCATTGTCCTAAATTTAAAACAAAGTCACTAATTTTTCTTTCTCAAGGTAAACTTTCTTCTGAAAATGAGATAAGTAAGCAAAACGCAGGTCATTGGAATACCGATACAAAGCGAATCAATGAGCATTCTATTTGTGGTATAAGGCATTTTGCCAGTCAATACAAAAGGAACCAATACTGAAACAACCAAAACAATCGCCAAAAGAATTTTACCATTTGATTTCCATTTGAGACATGCAATGAAAATGGTCAATACAACGATAGTCAGCAGATCATAAAAAAGAGATACAAGAACCTCTTCGCCATGAGCAAATGCCGGAATTGGCAGTAAGATTAATAGGGTAAACAGAAGGTTTTTTAATTTCATTTATTCTTTAAACTTAATTTTTAAATGACTAAAGTATTTACTGATCGTAAACAAATACGATTGTCTTAAAACTGTTTTGGTTTGAGTTTCTGCGCTGCCGATTCGGCTATTTCGATAATCCGGTTCTGGCGAGTTTCGGGCCGCTTTGCCGAAACTACCCAGTAAAGCATCATTTTTCGTATTGATTTACTTAAGCTCAGAAAGAATTCCTTTGACCCGGGGTTTGCTTCAAATGCTTCTTCCAGATCATCCGAAATAATCAATTCTTCTACCGTATCCAAAATAGTCCAGGAACCGTTTTCTTTGGCCCGTTCAATACTTTCTAAACCTGCTTTTGTCATCCATCCCGACTCAATTAAGCGGGTGACTTTCTCTTTATTGATCTTTGACCAGGTACTTTGTGCTTTGCGTCTGCTAAAGAATTGATGCGATTTTTCACTGTCAATAGCAATTTTCTTACTATCGATCCAGCCAAAGCACAAGGCTTCATCAACAGCATCACTCCAGGTTATTGAAGGATTTACAGATGCTTTTTTGTAAAAAACAACCCAAACGGATTGCACTTTGTAGTGATTCTCTTCCAACCACTTGCGCCATTCGGCTTTATTTTCCGGATAAAAAACTGCTATTTCGGTCATTTCATTGTATTTTATTTGGTCACTTCGAGTATCCCGACCGCTCGTTCTCGATAAACCAGCTGAGGCTGGCACTCGAACTGACACAGTCGGGATGTATTGAGAAATGAGACCAGGTTTAATTAACCCATTGCAACAATAATACTGCAAACAATCAACATTCCAACCAAATGGAACATACCGCTGATGATCCCATAAGGAATTGGTTTGGGCATGTTTGGATTGATGGCGATATTGACCGTATTGGAAAACAAATACCCAACTCCAACGATCAGCGCAAATTCAATTCCTTTTGCCAGTGATTGAATTCCCAATGCATGAATTAACAATGCGCTTGTGATGGTAATTAACAAGGAGCAAATTGCAGGGCCTATAAAAAAGATCGGAGCAGAATTCTGAAGTGGTTCGTTTTCTTTTCCCAATGATTTGGCGTATTGCTTTTTGAAAAACAAGGTAAACCAAAGTGCTCCCAGAACGGAATAAGCAACAAATGCGACCAATACGCTTAGCCAATTAATGGCTGAAATAAACTGAATCATAAATTGTATTATTTAATGTTTCAGCAAAAATAAAGGCGGGTAGTGACAGCCCTATGTCAGGGGTTGGGGAAGTATTAATGATTTAATGATCAAGAATTGAAGGGGATCAGTTTACAATGAACTTATAGCCTATTCCGCGGATATTTACGATTTTCACGCGTGGATCTGATTCGAGTTTCTTGCGCAATTTGGAAACAAAGACATCGAGGGTTCTTCCGATATAATCTCCTTCATCTCCCCAAACAACTTTTAGAATATACTCTCGTTCAATGGTTTTATTGACATTGGCATAAAGCAGGGAAAGCAAATCGGATTCTTTACTGGAGAGTTCTATTTTTTCGTTTCCACATAAAAGTGTCATATTCTTTTGATCAAATGGAGTATCTCCCACCAATACAGTCTCCGAATCAACTGAATTAATAGGAGAAGTAGTTGCCGTTTTCTTCTTTCTGAAATAAACGAATAAACCGATAAAGGCGAAAATGGAACCGATAGGTAATGCGATCATGGAATAACTTGGCTGCTCCTTACGAGAAGTTGGTTTGTCTTTATTTTGGGTAGTGGTTGTTATTGAAGTTGTCGTAGAAATTGCTTCTGTATCTGCTGTTGAAGATGGTTCAATTGGAGGAGCATGATATAAGGAACCTACATTCAGCGTGTATCTTCTTAAAATTGTAAGGAACACGATATAACATGCTTTTGGCTGAAAGCGCGGTCCACAAGGCATTAAATCCGGATTAAAAGAATCTCCTTTTTCGTAACTGTAAACTACTTCATTGTTTTCGCATGTTCTCACTTCAACGATGTAGTTTCTTGCAATTTTGGTTTCACTTACCAAACAATCGATAGTAGCTACCAATTCATTTGGATTAAATGCAAAAGCTGACCCAAATTGGATTTTGTAACGATCATCTTCTTTTTCAATGGGAAAAACCCGTGAAACGCTATCGCCATCATTTAGCAAAATCTGATGTCCGATCATTCGCATGGAAACGAGCGTGTGTTGTTCTTCCTTTGAAGATTGCCCATAGGAAGTTCCTGCTCCTAAAAGAAGATTTAGCAAAACGAATGTGACGAGTTTCAATTTTCGGGTAATCATGATTACAAATCTACGGGAATGCGCACTTTATTTGACGTATTTCTATCCAATTTACATTAATTTACATTTGAGATTGTTTTAATGGTCGCTATATTTTAACAATATTGTGCACATAGAACACATAAATTAAGTGATTGACAGATAACAAGAGAAGAGCTCCCTTTACAAAAGTGTGTAATTGAAAGGAACCAACTTTTTTAGTGGACAGGTGGGTCCGACTCTGCCCACCCCCTTTTTTTTGTTGGAAAAGAGTTCAAAAACACATGAAATCCAGTAAAATCAAGTGTTAAATACTTAACCTTTTCATACAGTATCCATACTCTATCCATGCTCTATCCATACACTATCCATGCTTGAAGCATGAAGTATAAAAAATTAAAGCTAAAAGGAGGTGTTTTGGAAAGATTGAATCGGGCTATTTGGTTACACTTTTGAGAAATTTCAAGTTCGTTTCTATCAACGAATCTGTTTGAATCATTAAACTCTTAGTGCTCCTCTAAATCCGCGGGCAGCGTAATAGGATTCTGCACCATTGCAATAGGTAAAAATAGTTCCGAATCGATTATCACAAAAGATTGCTCCACCCAATTTGCGGATATCTGCAGGAGTTTGTACCCAGCTGGAAGTTTTCAAATCGAATTTTCCGAGCTTTTGCAATTCGCGGTATTGCTCTTCTGTCAAGAGTTCAATTCCCATTTCTTCTGCCCTGTCTAATACACTGCTGGCCGGCTTATGTTCTTTTCTTGAATTCAAAGCATCGCGGTCATAGCACAAACTTCTTCGTCCTTTGGGGCTTTCAGCTGAACAATCGTAAAAGATGTATTCGTCTGTTTGTTTATCGTAGCCAACCACGTCCGGTTCACCATCTGTGCTTTCCATTTCATCGAGTGACCACAATTTCTTTGGATTCGATTCCAGTTTGGCTTGTATTTTCGACCAATCCATTCCTTTATGACGGTCCATATGCTTTTCAAAACGCGTTTTCAGTACTTTAAGCAGTTCTTCTGATTCTTGCGCAGATAATACTTTATTCATTTCGATTCTTTTTTTGTATCAAGTATTCATTCACATCATTCAGTCCTTTTCCTTCCAGTATGTCAGGAATACACTTTTCTATGCGCGACTCACGGGTTTTGGCTTGTTTGGGTTGCGAAAAATGCAGTAAATAAGCTCTTTGTCGACCGGGAGTCAATGCTTCGAAAGCGGTTTTTAAAGCTGGTTGTTCTTTAAATTTAGCTTCCAATTCTTCTGTCATGGGGAATTCTTTGGTCTTTTTCAGGGCCACTTTTTCACCGGATTCTTCTACTTCGACTGCCTGAAAAATGTATTTCTTCAGATCCGCTGCCAGGTTCTTAATTTCTTCTAGGTTGGTGAACCGAACTTGTCTTGCGGCTTGCACATTTTCTGTTTGCTGAATGAGGATTTTTTTCGGATCCTTCATCAAAGCTCCTTTGAAGAACAGAAACGCACAGTATTCTTTAAAAACGTGGATCAAAACAATGTTGCGTTCCTCATACGTATAACAAGGACAACCCCATTTCAGATCTTCAGTCAAATGACATTCGAGTACTATTTTTCTCAATTCAGCGACCTCTTCTTTCCACTTTTCTTCTTTCTCGAAGAACCAATCGACTTTCGGATTCATACACTCAATTTATTACTGCAACTTTTCTTCCAGCCGGTCTGAAATACCAAGATACAACAGTTAGAATTAAAAGCAAGAGTGAAGGAAATATTTCACTAGCCGGGCTTCCGGACATGATGTGAGAAAATGCTGCTCCAGACATTGCGAAGAAAAAACCGGCATATGCCCACTCTTTCAAAACAGGAGTTTTCGGGATCAGAACTGCGATTACTCCTAATATTTTCCAAATCCCCAATAAGGTTAAGAGGTAAACCGGATATTGTAATTCTGCCATGCGATCTACATCCTGCTCCATTTTAAGCAATTGCACGATTCCTGTTGAAAGCATGCCTAATGAAAGCCAGATTGTGGCAATCCAATAGCTAATTTTTTTTGTTCTCATTTCTTAATTATTAATTGGTTAATTATCAATTATCAAGCTCGTCCCCCTTGATAATTAGCTAAAAGTTCTTCGATTCGGTTATGTGCCATATTAATTCCCATTGCGAATGGCAAAGCCAATTGCATGGCACGTGCTTCAACAGAACGGTAAATGACCTGCATTGTTAATTTACTTCTGTTATCAGCTAATTTCTCGAATTCCAGAAATTCCAATTGTGGCCCAATAGCTGCACCTTCCATTTCAAAGGTTCTGACTATTTTATTGTTCGGAATAAACTCATGTATTGTTCCATGAAACCCGTGTTTATTTCCCATTGGATCAGTGGTTTCATATTGATAACTTCCATGCTTTTTGTTTTCCAGTTTCAGCACTTTTGTTCCCATCCATTGTTCTACAATTTCAGCTTCTTCGTATGCTGTAAAAAGCAAATCCAAAGGCAGATCAAATTCCCGGGTGATGACTAATTCCTGTTTGCCGTCTTCGGCGTGAATGTGTGTTTTTCGTTCCATATTTTTAAGTTCAAGTATTCAGTCAAAAAGACCTAAGACGAAAGACAATAGACTTTAGACTAATTTTCAGTCTTGCGTCTTGAGCCTTATGTCTTTTTAAAGTTTTTCATGATTTCTTCCAGTTTGTTGAATCGCTCATCCCATAGTTGGCGGAACGGTTCGATAAAGTCGGCTACTTCTTTCATGTTTTTTGCATTGATTTGATAATAAATTTCCCGACCATTTTGTGTTTGCCGGAGCAATTCACACTCCGTAAGAATTTGCAAATGTTTTGAAACGGTTGGTCGTGCAGTATCAAAATTGGAAGCAATTGCCCCGGCTGTCATGGACTGTGACGCCACCAACAACAGAATGGCTCTTCTTGTAGGATCGGCTATTGCCTGAAATACATCTCTTCTTAAGTTCATTGTGTAGCTATTTGACTACAAATATATATGAAGTTATTTAACTACGCAATTTTTTTGAGTAAAAATTTGAATGTGACCGATCGGTTACTCAAATCCTGAGCAATGGTATACGGAATTGTTATCCCTGTTATTCTACTCGTGAGCCCAAGAGTGGAATCATTGGTAAAACTGATTTTACACCGAAAATATAATTTCTGTTGTAGTACAATGATTAGCAATTCCATAAAATAGCGATACTTTTGCAGGTGTATCTTTATAAAGTCGTGTTTTGAAAAATCAGCTCTTATTAGTCACTCCGCCCTTTACGCAGCTCAATACTCCGTATCCGGCAACGGCTTACCTGAAAGGATTTTTGAATACAAAAAATATATCTTCCGTTCAGGCTGATTTAGGGATTGAGGTGATTCTGAAATTGTTTTCAAAGACAGGTCTGACAGCTCTTTTTGACGAAATTGAAACAAAAAATATTCAGCTAAGTGAAAATGCAGAGCGGATCATTACTCTGAAAGCCGATTACATTCAAACCATTGATGCGGTTATTCTATTTTTACAAGGTAGAAATCCGAGTTTGGCCCACCCTATTTGTCAGGATGATTTTTTACCGGAAGCATCGCGATTTAATCAGCTGGATGAACTGGACTGGGCTTTTGGAACCATGGGAACACAGGATAAGGCAAAGCATTTGGCAACACTTTATCTGGAAGATATTTCAGATCTGATCGTTGAAACTGTTGACTCCCACTTTGGTTTTAGCAGGTATGCTGAACGTTTGGGAAGATCTGCACTCAGTTTTGATGAATTGTATGACTCACTGCAACAAGAAATAACTTATACTGATCGGATCTTACTTCAATTACTCGAAGAAAGACTCCGGGATACTGACCCAAAGATAGCCGCGTTTTCAGTTCCATTCCCGGGCAATTTATATGCAGCTTTTCGTTCAGCACAATACATTAAACAGCATTATCCACAGATAAAAACTGCTATGGGAGGCGGCTTCCCAAATACGGAACTCCGTTCGCTTTCGGATGCACGGGTCTTTGAATTTTTCGATTTCATTACGCTCGACGATGGCGAAGCTCCCATTGAAAACCTGGTGGAATACCTGGATGGAAAAAGAGATCTTCAGGAACTGAAACGCACATTTGCACTTGTTAATAAGGAAGTCGTTTACCTGAACAATTCCAAAACACCGGATTACAAACAAAAAGATCTGGGCACACCCGATTACAGCGATTTATTGCTAGATCACTACATTTCTGTTATTGAAATTGTGAACCCGATGCACCGTATGTGGAGCGACGGGCGCTGGAATAAGTTGACCATGGCACACGGCTGTTACTGGGGAAAATGTACATTTTGCGACATCTCGCTGGATTACATCAAGATCTACGAACCTGCAACAGCAAAGATTTTGGTTGACCGCATGGAGGAACTCATTCTTCAGACGGGGCAAACCGGGTTTCACTTTGTGGATGAAGCTGCTCCCCCTGCCCTAATGCGCGAATTGGCATTGGAAATCATCCGGCGGAAACTGGTGGTAAGCTGGTGGACTAATATTCGTTTTGAAAAGAGTTTTACGCGTGACTTATGCATTTTACTCAAAACATCCGGATGTATTGCTGTTTCAGGAGGATTGGAAGTTGCTTCAGATCGCTTGCTGGAATTAATTGACAAAGGAGTAACGGTTTCTCAGGTTGCCAAAGTAACCCGCAATTTCACTGAAACCGGAATTATGGTGCATGCTTATTTGATGTATGGATTTCCAACTCAAACAGTTCAGGAAACCATTGATTCACTTGAAATGGTGCGTCAATTATTTGAAACCGGTGTATTGCAATCGGGATTCTGGCATCAATTTGCCATGACTGCACACAGCCCGATAGGTTTGAATCCGGAACAATTTAGTGTGATCCGGGAAACGGGAATCGGAACTTTTGCCAATAACGATTTGTATCATCAGGATAAAACAGGAATTGATCACGAACAGTTCAGCTTCGGACTCAAAAAATCACTTTACAATTACATGCACGGAATTGGTTTCGACCTCCCTTTGCAAAGCTGGTTTGAATTCAAAGTTCCCAGAACACAAATCCCATCCCATTTTATTGAGAACGCAATTGACGAAACCGAAACCGGTTTTATAAAATCCAGTTCCAAAATTGTTTGGCTTGGAACATCCCCTTCGATCGACTTTTATACCAAGTCCAAAAAAGGGAATCAGTGGGAAATGGCTGAATTAAGCTTTCACACCCGAAAGGACAGTTTTAAAATTCAGGTAAGTAAATCTCAGGGACTCTGGCTGAGCAAGACACTGCCGGAAATCTCTGTTTCTAACAGTAAAGTGAGTCTTTTCCACGAAATTAAAGCTGATTTTGAACAACAGAACAGTGAAGATGATTTTGAACCTTTCTGGTATGGAAAACAAGTTGCACTATTGAGGGAAGCGGGGTTGTTGGTATTGTGATTACGCATTCTTTTTCCCACAGAGGAACACGGAAGAACACAGAGGTTTTTTATGTTTTATTTGTGGACTTAAAGTATTCATGCTATAAAGCTAATAGCCATTCAGTTTCCGGAAAATGTTTGCTTTTAAGTAATCTGTATTGAAATTGACCAATATTCCTAGTCTCAATCCTGATAATTTGAGATAGGCCAGTAATTGTTTATGATGAATATTATTCAATGACTCAACAGATTTGATTTCAACAATTATTTGATCCTCTACCAACAAATCCAACCTGTAAGCATCTTCCCATACGGCCTCTTTGTAGCATAATCTAAGCTTCACTTGAGATTTAACATTCAATCCACGAGATTCTAATTCATGTTTTAATGCAAACTCATAAGATGATTCGAGTAGTCCGGGGCCTAAAGCGAAATAAACTTCATAGATAGCCGAACGAATTTCATAGCTGATTTCATTTTCTGTCATACTTAAAGTTCGAATGAAGAAAGTTGAAATCCTATATAAGCCCGACTTGAATTTCCTGTTTTATTTCTTTATATTATAGTATGAACGTTACCTATCCTCTGTGTTCCTCCGTGCCCGTCCGTGGGAGATAAAAAAGGAGTGTATCACTCAAACTCCAGTTCAAAATGCACTCCACCATTACCCTCCACACTTCGGATCGTTCCATTGAGTTGTTCTGCAAAACCATCTATTAAAAAGTGCCCGAAGTGGTGATCTCCATCATTTCCCGAATTTTCAGAAAACCCGGTACCGTCATCTTTGTAGGTCAGGTGGTAAAGGCCATCCTTCAAACTTAGTCCGAGGTAAATGGAGCCCTGATTTCTTCCTTTAAATCCGTGCAGGATTGAATTGGTGATCCATTCGTTGATCAATAAACCCAGCGGGATCATTTTGTCTACAGGTAGTTCCAGGTAGTCGATATCGAGATTCAGTTTAAAATTGTCGGGCTCATTGACGAGCGAATTCAAACAATCTTTGAATAACTTTTCCCAATAGTTTGCTACATTGATCAGCGCCAGATCTTTGTGTTTGTAGAGCGATTCATGAATGCTGGCAATGGTTTCGATGCGGGATTGCGTTTTATCTAATACGCCGTTGAAGTTGTTGTTACCTTCTTCCATTTGCAGACGGATGAGACTGGAAATGATCTGCAGGTTGTTCTTCACCCGGTGATGCATTTCTTTTAGAATGACATCTTTTTCATTGTTCAGTTTTTGGAGTTCTGCGGTTCGCTTCTGCACTTTATTCTCCAAATCGTCTTTCAATTGAAGTAACTCTTCTTCTGCCCTCTTCCGATTAGTGATGTTGGTTGATAAAACGAAAATTCCTTCGGGAATAGGTTCTATCCGTAATTCAAACCAATTCTTACTGCCGTCATTGTAAATGAATTCATTTTCAAACTGAAGTGTAACGCGTTCGTCCATGCATTTTCGAAGCTGACTGAACATAAACGTATTTTCAATTCCCGGATAGCATTCCATCATGGTTTTACCGATCAGCCTCTCAATGGTGCTTTGCCCCTGACTTGCAACCGTGGTATTCACATAGAGGTATTTCCAATCGTAGTCGATTACCTGAAATCCTTCCAGCAAACTATCAAGAATACTTAAGTTTAATATAGATCGTTTCAATGAAGTAGTGTTTAATTAAGTAAAAAAGTTACCAATTACTGCCTTAATATACAAAAAATCAAGGAACTACAAGGAACGAATTATTGAAATCGATCAACGAAAAAATCGGATCACTGATTTGAGATCAAATGCAATGATATAGTAGGACTTCATAGATGAAATTTATTCATTTTTTTCAATTCAGCCTAAATCTACTTTTCCTTATCTACCTTGCCGTCCTCATATGTCGGTCCGTAAAGACCCGGCACTTCATTTCCTGTTGAACGCAGGTAAATGATCATTTCTCCGCGGTGATGATAAATGTGATTGAACAAAAAACTTCGTGCTACAGATCCTCTTGGAAAAGGCCCCATAATTGTTCTGTCACCGGATTTCATCGTCCATTGATCTTGCAAATTGTCTTCTTTTAGTGATTTCAATGCTGCTCTTGCTTTTACCACATTTTTCTCAAAAAGATCACGTGTGGCATGAATGTCATCCGGCGAACCGCGTTCCAAATCATCTGTTGACATATCATACACATCTTTGGTCAGTGTTCCCACATACCAGTAGTAGATCGTTGCAATATGCTGGGCAAGTTCTCCCATTGTCCAGGAGATTGGAGAAGGTCTGAATCCAAGGTGTTTCGCAGGTACGGCATGAAGTAACTTACGGGTGCTTTCTACTTCGTTCTCAAATTCTTCTATTAAGGCTTCTAACATCATACTCTCTATTATTAAATGAATATTGAATTTAAAGAACTGCTGATTGCTTGCAAAATTTAATTGTTGTAAGTTTTACAGAATTGGAGAAAAGAAAAGGATTCGTCAATAAACAACCATTAGTTGTCAAAAACAACTAAAAATAGCACTATAACAACTATAAGTAGTTGTATTTTTACTTATTCCGGGATTAAGCCCCAATACCTTTGTTTTATCGAAATCAATAAAAAAGATTGTTATGTTAAGTACAAAAATCATTGGTGAAAGAATCACTGAAGCACGAAAAAAAACAACCATTTCTCAAGCCGGATTAGCGGAACTGTTGTTTATTAGTCCGCAGGCAGTTGGAAAATGGGAACGCGGAGAATCCATGCCTGACATTATTACATTGAACCGTTTGGCAGAAATTCTCCGTGTGGATCTGAACTATTTTTCAGAAGGTTTCTCTTCAGTATCAGGGGAAGAAAGATCGGTTGAGGAATCATCGGAACCAACACCAATCACCTCCGAAAAGCTGAAGAAAGGAAAAAAACTGAACTGGAACATGTCTCAGGGGAGCTGGCAGGATGCAGACTTTTCCGGATTGAAAAATTTGAATGAAAAATTCAGTTCCTCACATATGAAGAACTGCAAATTTATTGGTTCTGAACTTTCAGGACTTCAGCTAAGCGATAACCATGTGCTTGGCTGCGACTTTTCAGATTCTGATATCAGTAACAGTCACTTAAAGAGTTCTCACATGACTAGTGATCTCTTCAAGAATTGCATTCTGAAAGAAACAACGTTTTCGGGAAGTTATCTCAGCGACTGCGATTTTTCGGGTGCCGATTTTTCTGAGGCAGTATTTAAATCCGGCGGCTTTGCTAAAAACGGAGTTGTTGATGCGGTTTGGAATAGTACCTCTTTTCAGGGAATGTATCTTGCGGATCTTGTTTTCGAAGGATTGATAACCGATTGTTATTTTGAAAACTGTGCTTTTAAGCGGGTAACATTTCAAAATGCGCTACTTACCAATACCTTTTTTAAAAATAAGAGTCTGAAGCAAATCCAATTTATCAACTGTCAGGCAGATCGTTTGACATACGAGTTTTTAAAGAACGGAAAAGCGGATCTGAGCGGAATCACGCTGATCAATATGTGAAGGGATCCGTGTTTTTTGTTTGGAAACTTTATTCGGTTTCCGGGAATGTGAGGGATAATTGCGTCCCGATAACTATCGAGATACGAATTGGACGAGCTTCCGGCACGAGCTGGAAGCTCGCGCCAGCTTAAAAATGAAATTTCTTACATTTGACTAAATCTTTCAGACTATGAGTACAACTCCGGAACACGATCAAAAATTTGCGAAAATGACCTTCGCTTCTGTTTATCCGCATTATGTAACAAAAGTTGAAAAGAAGGGTCGGACTGTTCAGGAACTACATCAAGTGATTGAATGGCTCACCGGATTTGATGTGGCAAAACAACAAGAGCTCATAGATCAGAAAGTTACATTTGAATCGTTTTTCGAACAAGCTACGCTTCATCCCAATGCCAACTTAATCACAGGAATGATCTGTGGTTACCGCATTGAGGAAATAGAAACTCCGTTGACCAAAAAAGCGCGCTACCTGGATAAATTGGTGGATGAGCTTGCTAAGGGGAAGAAGATGGAGAAAATTTTGAGAAGTTAATTGCCAGTTGCGAATTGCGAATTAAATATAACCTCTTATGCTTAAATTACTCTTGATTCCCTATTTGATTATCACGGTTTTTACCAGTCTGAAGATAGGTAAAAGCATTACGCTTTCGAGGCAGCAGAAAACGATCAATATTATTTTGAATGCATTCATTCCGGTGCTTTGGTATTACCTGGTCTCTCCTATTATCTTTCCAAAAGACAAAATACTTACACGTGATGAGCGAGAGAAAATGATAGCAGAAGAAAGTGGTAGTAAGCTTAATTCTACAAGTTACACTGATGGTGTATAAATTAAAAAGGGGAACTTTCGTCCCCCTTAACCTAAACAAAAATGGTTTTTGCTACATTACCAACTTTCAACTCGTCAAAAGTAGTTAAGTGTCGCACCAATCGGGTTACAGTTATTTTCTTTCCAGTTACATAAATCCTTCATTTTAGCATCAAAAATGGGAAAGCACTCGCCAATTTGATCTGACTTTCAAGAAAAATGTCTATTCTTGCCCCTAAAACACGCATTCACATGAATAAACCAGCTATCACTGCATTGATTACCGTTCAGGAAGTACATACTATAGTTAATTCGAGCCTTACTGATGCACATGTAAAAGATTTCGGAGGAAGACCTCTGTTTCAATTAATGATCGACAAATTGCTTACTGTTAAGGCCATCAATAAAATTGTTATTACGACCGATTCGGATAAAGTAAAAAACATCTATGGCAGTAATGGGAAAGTCTCTATTATTGGTCTACCGAATGCGGATACCCTTTCTGATCAATACTCCAATGAACGCATCCTGGAAGAAATGCCTACTTCGGACAGGTTCACGGCGCACGCGCTTGGAAAAACGGACGGAGAGCATTTTATGCAGACACAATGTATCAATCCCTTGCTTTCAGTTCAAACAATCGAAGATGCTATTGACCGCTATTACACTTATGTTCTGAATGATGAATATCAGCAATTTGATTCCTTGATGAGTCTTTCCAGGGTTGAAAAGCGTTTGTATGGCAATGCAGATTATCCGGTAACTACACTGCGCAATGATCCACACTTTGTAATCTTCGAAGATACCGTATTCAACATTTTCAACAGAGCGGCTTTCAATAGAAATAACAAACGAAAATTTGGAAAAAACCCCATGTTCTTTGAAGTGCCTGAGATTGAAAACCTGACTGTTGAATCTCATGTAGGTTATAAATTGGCAAAACTTGCTTACGACAATAGAAACTTGCTATTGTAGCCGGGAAGAACTATTTATTGAATAACATTTCGAAAGATCATTCGGATTTACATCCTATTTCTTCCCTTTGTACTTGTCAATGTATAGCCTTACTTCTTCTTCTGACGCAAAAACATAACCTTCCTTTCCATTGGTTAAATCTGTGGAGAGAGCATTGAACATGTTTGCATCAATAATTCCCTTCCCATTATCGAAAATGGAGTAGCTAATTTCATTGTATTTATGTGTGGCGATTCTATGTGAAACCGGCTTTGGTCCATTATTCATAAATAACAGATCATACGCCTGACCTTTGTACACGCACCAAAAATGATTATGGAAAACCCAACATGCTATTCCGTCGACATTGCTTTGTGCATTCCGCCCATGGATCGGTGCTGCAGGAACCAATAAGGGAACTTCATCCGTATCCACTTCTACCCCGTCTATCCCGGCAGCCTTGGTAGCAAGTAAGAACATATCTACCAACGTGGCGCAATCGCCCTGCCGGCTCAAAAAACCGGAAGCGCCCGTTGCGGTATTCCCGATATAATTAAATTTAAACTGGTGAAAACGTTGAAGCAACTCTGCAAACTTTGCATCTTCATTTTCAGGTAAATTGACTGTCAAACTAGGAGGAACTACTCCGGTTGCTGCTGTCTTCGAAGGATCGAATCCAAACTTGTACAGATCATTTACCGTTATCTTTCCGCCCCCATTTTCCAATTGGTCTTTCAACTCTTTAGGATCTGCACCAATTGTTTCCGCTAAACTGCTGAGCGTGGAAAAATCCGGAGGCCCCTTTACTTTCTCCTTAATAACGGGTGGTACATTTGGTTTTCCTCTAAAATAATAGTAAAGTAATATGCCAGCAACTCCCACACCTACAGCTGCAACCGACTGTATTTTATTTTCACTGGCCATTGAAATCAGCTTCGCTATCCAATCCGGCATTAACTGCACAGGAGCATTACTGCTGCTCTCCGAAGAAGGTTTTTCTTGTATTACGGAATGCGCCAAAGATTCATTTTTCAATTGAAAATCGGTTGCCCCACCCGAATTCCGGGATGCATTCTCTTGTATTTTTTTTAGCTGAAGGGCTTCCGGCCTGCTATCTTCGAAGTGATGCGCCTTATCCTCAAGAACTGCTTTCCGGGTAGTATGCTTACTACCGAATTGATCCTTCCCTGAATGTTTATTTATTTTAGCGTACATCTAACGGATAGTGAATAGTTGTTTCGAATATAATTTATTTCAGTTAAAAGCAGCTCAAAAGTTTTGAAAATTAACGAATTGGGACTTTTTGTTAAATGTGTTCTTCTTATTTTTACAGGCAAAGATTACACTCTTTGGACAAAAGGGATCTTGGGTCGAATTCAAAAAAGACAAGATAGTTTTGTAGTGAACCAATTAGTTCCGGATAGTTCATCTAAAAAGCATGAACTCGAGGAATGAAAACAAAAAAATCCCTCCCGGATATTCCGAAAGGGATTTTCAAATCAATGAAGAAGCTTATTTTTTAATAAACTGTCTTACAGATACTCTATTTGCTTGTTAGTGGTGAAAATTAAGAATTATTGAACCGTAATGAGAAGAAGAACGCAAAACGGAAGAGAATCAAATCCAAAGCTGATCCATTATGGCAGATCTGCTTCGGATTAAATGAGCCTACGAACTAATTTTAATCAAATAAGCCAACAATAGAATACTGATTAAAAAAATCAAAATGACGGTGATATTCAGTAGTATGACATTGTGATGATAGGATCCTGAGTCAATATCCTTTTTTGTACGACGGTAGCGCAATAAGGCAAACAACGAACTCATTGCTCCGATTGCTACGATCACGATTCCAATAGGTCCGGAATATCCCAAATTATTTCCCTGAATCTCTATTTCAAGTGATAAATTGAGCTGTTTGGTTAAAAGAGAGAATTCTACTACCACAAAACCAAAAGCCATAATACCTACACTTGTTCGTACCCAGGCAAGCAGCGTTCGTTCATTGGACTGGTGATCCGATACCTTCTGCTGCTGTACGTTTTGTTTGTTCTCTAAATCGCTCATTGGTTTATAAATTAGATTAAATCAGCCGCAATATAAAAAATGATTCATGAAAGAAATTACATAAATCCTAGGATAGTGAGAATCCAAATCAGATCCACCACGGCAGATCGCTTCGGATTAAATGAGAAACAGAAGCAGTCCTATAGTTATGGGAATTAATCACTCCCGATAGCTATCAGGAGATAATCCAAAGCAGATCCGGACAAATCAGCGCTTCACCATAAACTTTCCATTGCAGATTTCACCATCTTCCAATTGCATTCGAACGATATACAGGCCTTCAGGAAACGTGGCAATTGAAATCAGTGGTGTTTTTTCCTGCACGTGAGACGAATGCATTATTCTACCCGCAAGGTCTGTGATTGTTACAAGCGCTTTTTGAGCTGATCCATGGACAGCAATCAATACGTTTTCCTGAGCAGGATTCGGATAAATGAGCATAGTTGAAGTATTGGTTAAGGTAGTTAATCCCAAGTCTTCCAAACAGTTTGCAGGAAGAGCAGCCAAAGTCGTGTCTTCAAAACTGGCAAACCAAACATCCGGTAAATTTGTCGGGGTACTGTTGATGGTGGTTCCGTCAAATTTTTCCTGTCCCTGATACCTTCCGGCCATGACCACTTGGTTTGATGGAGAAACCGAAACATTTGCTACTGAAGTATTCCCGGGTCCGGTGGAATGTTTATGCCAGATCAGATTTCCATCTTCGTCGAGTTTAATCAAAAGCGCATCCATCGTTCCTAATGGAGCTGGTGTAAAAGGTGCTGCATAATTAATTTCACCCCAAAATTCCATATTAAAAAACACATCATTCCGGTCATTGCAGGCAATCCCTCCCGAAAGATCGGCTCCGGAACTATAGAATTGCTTCATCCAAACCAAATCCAGGTCATTATCCAATTTAGCTACAAATACATCTCGTGGTGAAACTGCCGTAAGCGTGGTACTTTCAAGTTGTATCGCAGTTAGAAACTCCCCCAATAAAAGAACGTTTCCACATGCATCCAAAGTGATTCCGCGGGTGATATTGTAACTTGCCTGCGGAATAACTGCGCGGATAAACTCTCCGGAAGGATCTGTTTTTACAACGGCCGTTAAATAAGGCGAAGAAATGGTATCATTCCCCATTACAACAGCACTATCGAGCCCCATCATAAAGAATAAATTTCCGTCTTCATCAATCGCTGTGGAAGCAATTCCGCTAAAGGAGTTGTAAGCACCGGTGACCAGGTTTGAAAATCGTTTAGACCAAACCGGAGTTCCATTCTCATCCAATTTGGCATAAAACCCATAAGGTGTCATACCGGATGATAAGGCCGGATTTCCGGCCAGTGTATCGTTTCCGATAATCACTCCTTTGAAATAAGCTCCTGTAAGAATCAAGTCATTATCCGGTGTGACTGAAATGGTTGATCCGATACAAATGTTGTTGGGGAAATGCGTTTCTTCCACTCCTTTTACCCATTGAACAACGCCGCTGGAATTGATTTTGGCATAAAAGAGATTCAAATTCTGATTTGCCGGAACGGAATAATTGATTCCTCCAAGCATAATGGATTGCGAAAGGAATACTCCCGTCAGGTAGATATTGTTTTCATTGTCTACTGAAATACCGGTAACTTCGGCTCCTTCCTGATTCACCGTTCCGGTGTAATTGGTTTGAACTGTCCAGAGTGGTAAGCCGTTGGCATCGTATTTTTTTACCCAGGTATTAGATGCTCCGTTCGTTCCTCCTAATGGTGCTATAATCTGTCTTACACCTGTCAAAATAACCTGATCGGCATGGTCGTGAATGACTTTGATGGAAGCTTCTGTTCCTATCTGGTTTTGCGTACGTGCAAAATCGAGCTGTTGGCCGAATGAGTTATGAATCGGACTAAAAAGCAAGCATGCTAAAAATAAGTTCTTCATAGTTTGTTTTTCTGATCCGTCAAAGATTACCTGTTTCGTTTACTTTTCATAAAAAACGAGGTATTGAAAAGGTGACAGCCGGATTAAAACCCTCTATTTCAAACTATTCAAAAAATCAGAAAGACTCTCATCCGCTTCCAAATTCAATTTTTTGCGGATTCTATAGCGTCCGGATTTCACTGCATCCACAGAAAGATTCAGGATTTCTGCTGTTTCTTTCAAACTCAAACGCATGCGGGTAAGTGAGCACAAACGCAGGTCATTATTGGTTAATGAAGGTGCGCATCGTTTCAATGCTTCATAAAAACCTTTGTGCTGATCTTCGAAGTAATATCCGAATACTTCCTTATCTCCATCCAAAAACAAGGACTCAATTACATCTTCCTTCAATTGTTCCTGCATGTCTTGCTTGTCACGGTATTCAGTGAATTTCCGTTCAATTTCTGCAATGGCTTTATTCCTGCTTTCCACTTTCTCACCAAATTCACGAATGCGTTCATTCTTTCGTTCTAACTGGGCTTCATTCAATCGCCTCTTTCCGCGTTCTTTGCGGAAAAACAATACTGTAATGATTACCAGAAGCAATAAGATGACAATGATTCCTGTCCCTATGATTCGAATTCGGAGCTCATTGCTTTCCCTTACTTTCTGTTTCAGCGTTAGTTCCCTGAGTTCACTTTCTTTACGCAGAAAATCCAGGTTGTGCTGTGTTTGTTCCAATGCTTCTGAAACAGCTTGCAGCTTCAGTGAATCAGAAGTAGTCAATCCAAGTTCATAGTAAAACAGAGCACTGTCTAATTCATTTCGTGCAACATACGTGCGGGCTATATCCCGGTATAGATTTCCCGACTGATTGTAATTTGGAAACAGGTGTTGAACTTCCCGAAAATAGCGGATAGCCTCCGTGTATTGCTTTTGCTGCTGGTGAATATTCCCCAAACAATGTAAAATCTCCGGATTTCGCTGTCCGGTTTTCCTGAAAATAGAATCCGAAAGCAAAAAATACCTTTCAGCACTTTGCCACTGACTAGTTCGAAAATAATAAGAACCTAAATTCATGCAGACAGTTGCTTTTACTTCGCTTGAAACAACATATCTGCGATCTTGCAATAAATCCAGGAAAAGTTTATCCGGATTTCCTTTTCCATTTGCAGCATTGGCTACAATGAGGTTATTGATGATATTGGGCAAATCGGCCATTTCTTCCTGCTCTAACGTACAGGTATAGGCTTCTTCAAAGTATTTCTGACTCTTTTTGGTATTCCCCAGTGTAAAAACGGTCATTCCCAAATTGTTCAAAACAGCGCAATAGGTATTTCTACAATCTGTTTTTCTGCAAATAGTCAATGCCTGATTGAAATAATTAAGCGCCGAATCGGGTTTGTTCATCGTATTGAACATCAATCCGATATTGCAATAAACCTTTGCTCTTTGAACAAGCTGCTTTGGTTTGAGGTGTTCCAATTGTTTCCGGAAATAGACCAACGCCGAATCTGTTTGCTGAACAGAGTGAAAATAAAGTCCTTTTAAGCCGGCGGCTTGTTCCATTCCTTTATCCGAATGAATCTGCTCTGCCAAATCAGACATTTCATTCAGGCACTTCCATGCCCGTTTGCGATCAAACTCCATGTATACGTCATAGAGCTCTGCATACAATTGAATTTTCTTTGCATCACTTTTGGTAGTGCGCATTTTTTTTAAAAGTTCATCCTGTTTCCATTTGGGATCCTGTTTTCCCCAGGAAACAACGGGCAGTAATGAACTAAGTAAGATCAACCATCCAATCAGACGCATCGGTTTCATTTTGCTCTAAAACTACTTTTTTTGTTTGATACTCCCTTCAACTGTTTGCAAACAAGGTGCGAAAATGCGTCTGGAAATCTGAATTTGCACTAATTTACATTCATTAACCTGTTACCTCGCCCCCCTGCTCCATCTTTGCCACAAACAAAACTCCATGTCACTAATAACCTTCCGAAAACTATCCTTAATCGTTCTGAGCTTCGTTTACCTGATCTCCTGTGGAGTGAACAAAAAAACGTCAGACAAAGCAGAAACACTTCCTGTTTCTATAAAAGGTTCCATCGTAGAAAAAATCAAAGAACGCGATCATCTGCCGGTAGAAGATCGCATTGCCCTCTATTATAAGCTGAAAAAAGAAAGTCCGGACACCTATGACTTCCGCAATGAAACTGAACTCACCATGTATGGCTATTCCTTGTTGTGGTCTAACAAAGCTTCGGAAGCAATTGCGATCTTTCGGTTGTTGTCTTCCGAATTTCCCGCTTCATCAAATGCATACGACTGTTTGGGCGACGCTTACCTGGCTAACGGAGAGAGCAAGCAAGCGATGGAAAACTACCAAACTTCCTTGTCTATGGATCCCGAAAACTTTCATGCCGAAGACCAGATCCTGCTGATCCAGTTTCCTGATAGTGTTTTCGCCACTCCTCAGGAGAAATTCGCCAAAATCTATCCCATTGAACAATACAAAGCTGATCTGGATAAATTGGGAGAACTGCTCTTAAAATTCCATCCGAATGCGCTCAAGTTTACTTCGAAGGAAGCATTCTTTGGGGTTATCGAAGCAAAAAAAGCATTGATTACCAAAAACACTACCTATGGTGAATTTACCTGGCACTGTAGTGAAATTGTTGCCAGTGTTCATTGTTCGCACACTTCGGGAGGATTTTACTACGAGAATGAAATGCTGCCCGCTGCTTTCCGTTTTCCGTTACAAACACATTGGATAGACGGACATTTGTATGTGGTGGATCCGCTCAGCAACACCGAAAGAGTCAATAGAAAAGATGAAATCACCCACATCAACGGAGTTTCCGTTTCGAAGCTAATTGCTTCAATCTATCCGCATATTTCTACCCAGGGGTTGATCCAAACTACCAAGAGGCATCAATTCAATTGGTGGTCTACCGGTATGATCGCCTATGCGCTTGGGCTTCCCCAAAAGTATACTGTCACCGTCAAAGGCAAAGACAAACCGGTAGAACTGAATCCAATTCAGGAATTCAGAGCTCCGTATGATGATCCGTTACGCAAATGTGGAGGGATTTGTCTGGATGTTCGCAAAGACAAAACGGCCATTCTTACCATCGAGTCGTTCAACTATTATCCATGGAGTAACCTCACCTTTTTCGAGCATTTTATAGACAGTGCCTTTCAACAGATTCAAAAGAAAAGGGTACAGGATCTGATTATCGATGTGCGCTTTAACTTCGGTGGATCTTCGGAATCGAGTATTTACCTGTTGAGGTATCTTGCCAAAAAATCGTTTACCTATTACTCCAGAGCGGAGTTCGACGGAAAGACACAGCTATCATACGGCGAAAATGAAATCAAACCGGTTTCCAAAACTTACAAAGGCAGACTTTGGTTTCTGACTGACGGCGTGGGCAATTCAACTACCGGACACTTTATGTCATTGGTCAAAACCTGGAACTTAGGTTCGATCATCGGTGAAGAATTGGGTTCAAACCAGTTTTGTTCTGCCGGACAAAAGATCTGCAGACTCAAAAACACGCAAATGCTGGTTTTCATCGCCAATAATACCCATGTATCTACAGCTACTTCCCTCCCGGATGAAACAGGGATTTTACCAGACTACCCGGTAAGTCAAAGTATGGAAGATTATTTTAGTGAACGGGACGCAGTGAAGGAATATGCGCTGGAGTTGATCAGGAAGAAGAAGAAGACAGAATGAACCGGTAGCAGACTTATCAGTAGCTACGGTTCAAGAGAATGGGTATGAAGTAAAATTCTGTTACTCTTTAAAATCAAGTTCAAGGGGATTATTCATTAATTGGCTCTGTTATCTAAGTAAATTTGCATGTCCGGTTAATACTTTCTTTTCCGTGGTATTATCTGCTTTGTATTCCAGTTTCCATCCGAAAACTCCTTCTTTCGCTGGTAAACCGTTGTATGTTCCATCCCACCCAGCTTTGGAATCCAAAGAGGTAAATACTGTTTCTCCCCAGCGATCATATACTTCAAAACGATACTCGAAGGGATCATAACCGCATACAAAAACCGGATTAAAGATATTGTTGTCCTCATCTCCGTTTGGAGTAAAGGTATTCGGAACGTAGTAGATGATTTCATCATCTGCCCGATTTAACTGCAGGTTGTCCCAGAAAATGTAAAGCGCTGTTACTGCCGGGAAATCGCACGGCCCTCCAAGCATGACTGAATAAATATCTTCTTTTGGAGTAAAGAAGATATATGTTGAAATCCATGAATGTTTCATCGAATAATTGATCTTACCGATTTCTTTCCATCCCAAACTTTCCGGACAAGATGTTGTTTGGATTGGAAATGGATCACAGCTCGTTTTTCCAAATAAAACCAAATCAACCGGAAAGTCAGAAAAGTCAATTTCTCCATTGTAAATATCTGAAGCTACATTGAATCTTAACAGGTACGATTGTCCTGCAAGTAAAGGGCCGTTCAAACAGGTACCAATGTATTCCATCCAATCCGCATCAATACGAGTTGCTACACAATTATTCCCATCCGGTAGTGGCAAGGACACAAAATTGGGTATAAAGCCATCAGTAGAAAATAAATCGGAGGTTGCCAAAGTTGCCTGACTCCAACCTTCTGCACAATTTAGTTGTGCAGGGCCATTTGGAATACAATTCACATTCTCAAAAGAAGGATTGGGAATCAATGAAATCTTAAAAGTATCTCCGATAGAACAAGGACAATCTTCCACATCATACAAATCAATCAACCGATCTCCATCGTCATCGATGTTATTGTTGCAGATCTCCTGGGCAAATGAAGAACTACCAACAGAAACAAAGAGAAGGATTTGTATTAGCGAATGAATAATCGGTTTCATCGAATGAATAGTAAAGCATTTGTTGGTCAAATATAATTTAAATTTCGAAAAACTGCACACAAATGTGCAATTGTTAAGTGATCAATATTGTTTCACCATGATTTGTTTGTAATCTAGGATGTATTAAAAAACAAAAAGTCCCCCTCAAACTAAATTCAAGGGAGATCATTTTATTCTAAGTAGTTTATTTCCGTTTCAAAGTCCATTTGCCAGTCAAAACTGAATTAGTCAAAGGATCACCGTAAGCATCGCGCCAAATGACTTCAAAATAACCGTCATCTACAATATAGGCTCTTCCTTTCCGGGTGTAAGCTCCTTCAAAGTAAATGTCACCATTTTTCCCATTAACAATTATTAGTGGACCCGAACTGACCAGTTTGTCATTTATTTTCAGGAAATAATAATCATTGAAAAAAGTGGTGTATACGGCTTTACCATCATATTCCGATATTTTGGTCTCATCTAAGATCCCCTCATCCTTGTATACTTCGCCATTATCAAACAGTAATTGCATTTCGTATTCACGCTTCCCTTTTTCCTTAAGGCATCCGGAAACAAAAAATCCGGTAAGTAAAAAGACTATTAGTATCGATCTAATCATTGTTTTATTCTTTTCTGGTTAAATTGAGGCTACCTGATAGGGTATCCCCCGATTCAAAACGAACAAGTAAATAATCAGAACTATGATCTTCGTAAATTATAGTAGCGTCTGTATTTACCTGAGCTATAAAATAACCATTAATAACACTCTTAAAAGTTCCAACCGTGAAAGCTTTAAGTTGTTTATCCATTGATAATTCTTGTCTTACCCTAAAAATATACAACCCAGATTTTATATAAGGCCCTGTCAATTCCCCAGTAATAGTGTCTTGATTTGAATTATTGTTTAATATATAAACAAAATCAAATTTGCCCGGAGATAAATCGTCTAATGCTCCTTTTTCTTTTTTACAAGAAAATGAAAAGAGGAGTATCAAACTACAGCTTAACCACTTGAATGTGTTTTGTTTCATTGTTATTGAATGTTAGAATAATGGTGTAAACTCCTTGTGCCACTTCACGAATATCGAATATTTTATCCGAAGAATCAAATACCCTCACTTCCGATCCGTATGAATCCATCAAAATCACTCGATTGGGTTCTTCGCTTGCCACAATCTGAAAAAAATCGGTTACCGGATTCGGATAGGCAATAAGCTCTTCAGAATTTGTTACATCCAATCGGGAAGCTTGATTTGCTTGTGCGAGTTCTCCCAACTCTGAAACAGTTGGCATCTTCACAGGTAAACTATGATCCTTTCCGCTTGCTACAGGTGCAACAAAGCTTCCAATCTGATTTTCCAAACTACAAGTTTGACAGGAATTATTTACAGCGATTGAATAAGGTGTGTTTGACGACGTAAAATCATTTCCACAGGTGATCTTTCCAACTTCAATGGTAATCCCATCGGGCAGATCATTCGGGTCGTAAATTCCTTCATCTAATTGCACATATTCCAAAGCTTTTAATGTAACCGGAGTATTCCCATAAATATTCCCACTCACTTTCAGGTTTTCAAAAGCTCCAATCATCAATCCTTCTCCCGAATACACCATCATGTCCGTATAATCGTCGGTATTAATGTCGTAATCCACTACCCGATTAATCAAATCGTGGTACAAGGGTTTATCCCCGTCATTATTCGCATAAATCAAATTATACAAGAGCATATAATCAACTCCGGAAAACCAGCCTTCGGTAATCATGGTATCCGTGCCATCTGTTGTAAATCCATCATCCCATACATTGTGTTCATTATCAAAAACAAAAGGAACATTCCAATAATAAGGAATTCCATCCGGGTCTTGAACAGCAGAATATGCAGTGTCTGTTCCTCCGATGCGCGGATTAATAATACTCGTATAGCCAAAATTATGAGGCCCGACACATGGTGCTGCCTCTAACATGAGATTGGCATAATCATAGGCATGTTGTTTTCGTTCCTCGTCATTTTCGTTTTGAGGATCCCAACCCCAGAAATAATCATACAACGGAACGTACAAACCATCAACATGGTTATCTGCACTTTTATTGGCAATGAAACGGTGTATTGGTACAAAAGTTGACCCGCTATTGGAAATAACATTCAGGATCAATGCCATTTTTGCATTCACAAAATCATTGTAGCCGTTTAAACCTAAATTCCAGACAGTGGCAGAAGAAGAATTATAGCTCAATGTAGCATAATTCCCTGAGTTTATCCCCAGATCGTTTGCTGTTGTAAATAAAGGAATAGATACTATCTGCATAGGGGTCATGTAAATATAAGGTGCTCCCCCGATTGAGACTTGTTTGTGACGCGGATTTTCAATCTGCCAGAACTGCGCTCCAATGGCACCTAATGCATCCGCCCAATGGGGAAGTATTGAAACCTGACTAGGGCCAACAATGGTTGTACCACTAAAGTAACCTGCCATTCGTCCGATGATATTGGTACTATGGCGCTGTGCTTCTTCATAAAAATTCATGGTAGCATCTGTTGTGCCATCCTTGTCTTTGTCTATAGAATAAGTTGTATTCGGAATGCTTTTGATAATGGTGAAAAAACCAAGTAATAGTCGAATTGCCTGATCCTGACTTTCTTCTCCATAACCATACACTTCTTCGTCATATCCTTTTTGATAATTAACTACAGGATTCTGAGGAACATTTATATTTGGAGGATCTGTTGACACACCATCGTCACCATTAGGACCGATCCCCCACAAACTCGAATAATCACTTTGACTATAGGTAAGTAATCCATAATCTATACCTGTTTTATTATTCGTCAGCGAATAATAATTAGAAGTGAACTGATTATTGCCATCAATATCAGGGTCCGTATTTAAGAATCTTGGAGGTACGTCATCCCGGAAAAAATATCCGTTCACATCTGGAGGAAGTGCCTCATCTCCTGCACGGAACACATCATCATTATTACCACTAACGGCAGAATAAAAGGTTTCTGAATTGTAGTCTACACGCTCAAAAGCCTTAATAGCATAATACAATTCCCGCTCATTATTTTTCAAGTCTTCCCATCTTCCTTTGTCTTGCAAAATTTTATGTTCTAAGGCAAGCATCGTTAAGTAATAGCCGTGCATAATCATCACATCTCCCCATACCATAAATTGCCCACGATATTTGTTCCTGGTATCTGCAACTAAACTTTGTCCGTCTCCTTCCCCCATAACCATAAAGTCATTTCTTAGACGCCAGCGGTAGAACCAATATTTGGCATGCCATCCTTGCATATTGGGGCTTGTACTTTGACCAAAACTGATCGTTGGTGCAATCAAGGAGAAAAGAATCACTCCTAAAATTGCCAGTGCACTATTTCTCATTATTTCTGCTCTTTTAAAGTTTGTAATTCTGCTTTCATTTTTTCCAATTCCTTGTTTTGCTGAATCAGGTACAAAGTCAATTCTTCAATCTTCTCCATCATTTTCACATTCATTTCAGCCAGATCAATCCCCTCTTCTTTCATAACCTTTTCAGATGGAATAGATGGCAGGTGTTTGTGTTCTTTCAAGAAACTTTCCACGTCAGCCAATGGCATCAATTTGTAATCCGGTTCAAAGACATAATCTGCCCAAACATCGGCATCTACTTTTATTTTCCGCGCTCTGGTTAGTCCACTTGCTTCAACAACAAATGTTTTTCTGGTGTTGTTACTGATTGAGAACATTCCGTCGGTTCCCAAATGAAGCGTATTTGTAACTCCATTGTCGATGTCCATTGCACCATCCGCTTTTAGAGCAAAAGGAGTTCTGCCGGTAGCTGTATTTACAACTTCCATGATTTTGGTGTCTGCATTATCGTATTCAAAGTAGATCAAACGTTGGTAAGGTTTTACATTACCTACCGTACTTGCCTGGATTGCAGCCGTGCGATTAGTATTTGCAATAAAACATTTGGAAAAGGGGTTCAGATCCGCTCCAACCGAAAGTGAACCATTCGCCCAAATATGTGAGTAAGCTTTAATATCTCCAATCACATCCAAATTTCGTGATGGTGTGGTTGTTCCGATCCCAACTTTCACTTCCGGGCATTCGCTGAACAATTTGTTTGGCCCATTTGCCCATGTTGGACTTTGAACAACTCCGCCAACTGCGGAACAGTGCTTGGAATACAGAATCCGGTTCAACTCGGTAACACTTGATTTTTCGGTTAATCCTTCCGAATTGGTGAATAGAATGTATTCCTCATTAATAGTGCTTAGTACCGGAATATTGGGAAGGTATAGGTTTCCTTCTACTTTTAAATCTTCACCGACCCGCGCACTGGATGCCATGTTTACGGAGTCGCTCACCACAAGTGTTGAATCGATGCGGACTCTTCCCGAAACCTGAAGCCTTTCGGTTGGTGTAGTGGTTCCAATTCCAATGTTTCCTTGCTCTGAAATGGTGTTTTCTTGTGAGAATGATCGGGTGGTGATCAGTAAAACTGTCAATGACAGGAAATAAGTGATTCTTTTCATGATAATGAATAATAGTTAAAGTGCCTACTCTGGATAAATCTTCACATGACACTTTTCGGCTTCCTTGTCATATCAAGTTTCGTGGTGATGAACCGGTAATTCATCGGTATTCTATTCTCTTTTTGCTGAATGCAGATTCAGTAATGAATAGCTAGTGGATTAAATGCTACGACAAATAATGTGGTTTATTCTTTTTGTTACACTTCAATGACTCATGCACTGAAGGTAGCAAAAAACAAATGATTACACATAAATGAGTAATCATTTTTACATTTTTAAAAATACTTGTATTGATTTGATTCATTCCAGCAAAGATAGGTTCCCACCTCGTAAAGGTTTTACGAGCTACTCACCCCAAAACAAAAAACCCTGACCCGCCGCAGCGAATCAGGGTTTCTGTTACTATTAATTATTAATTCAAAACTATTTTCTTCACAATGGATGATCCGTTTTCGAATTGAACGCGGGTCAAATAGGTTCCGTTCACTAGGTGTGACAGGTTTTTAGTAACCAATGTGGATCCTTCTTCCAAATTCACTTTATCAGAAAGAACTACTTTGCCGGTTAAATCGATGATGCTTACCAGTGCCGTTTCACTTTTCGAGATGTTATTTACCTGGATAGTCAGGTTATCACTTACCGGAACCGGGTACAAATCCATTGTAATGCCATCAACTCCGGTTGCTACCTCATCCACACTTGCGGGTTCATCTAAGGTGTTTACCGTTGTATTGGTGGTGATTGGTGCATTGTAATCAAAATAGATGTTTGCCGTATTGGTAAACTCAGTTCCTTCTACAGCTGTTGTTTTGCGCTGAATACTGTACTGAACCAATGCGGAACTCAATGCATCTCCATATCCGCTTTTCCATGGTAAATTGATGTTTGCAAAACGGAAGGTCACCAAGCCCGTTTCGCTCACTGTGGTGGTGTAATCGTAATCGGAATAACCGGGCTTGAACGTTGTCCAGTCAAAATCCGGATCCAGTTGATCGGTAACAGAAATGTTTTGTGCAAAATAGGTTCCTTCGTTTTGAAAATGGATGGTATAATCGAATTCTTTTGTTTCCAATGGAACCAATCCCGTTACTCCCGTTCCTCTTGGAGTTACTTCTTTGTAATTCGGGTCATACGAACCAATAACAGTTGTTTCAAACGTATTCACATTATTCCAGGGCGAGTTGTCTAATAACCAGTTCACAGCAATTGGAGCAGCGCTCGCTACCGTATCGTAAAAACTAACCAGGGTTCCCAATGGAATATTGGTAGGTGCATCCAGGTTGAGAATCAGAACACTTGTGCTATTTGGAGTAAGCGAAGGGAATCCGAACTGCACACTGTATGCATACGGACTTCCAACAGGGTCTAGCTGTAAAAAGCTTGGTAAAGTTGCATTGAGGAAAGGGATTTGATCGTCGTGCTCATACCCCAATTGAATTCCTGATTCGGTCACTGTTCCTTCGTTCCTTACAATGACTTTCTGCTGGTAGTTGTTTCCCGGAATCGGAGGAATGGTTGAATTCATTGTTACAATTTTCAGGTCGTGAAGCGCAGTTACCCCATTGGAGAAATCTACCACCGTATTGCAACCGGAAGCTGCAACTACACTCACCGAGTTTGAATTGCTTTGACAAGCTGACAAGGGATAGTATTGGTTTACCTGCTCCGAAATAGTGTAGGTTCCTGTTGGAACTTTGAAACTGTAGTGTCCGTTTGCATCTGTAAACGTATAACCAAAACCTGAGCAGTGGATCATGATGTTCTCTACCCCGTTTTCACCTGAATCATGAATACAATCCGCATTTGCGTCTACGTAAACATCTCCAGAGATCGTACAGTAACACGCCTGGCTGGTATTTGCATTCTGAATCCAGAAATGTTTTAAACTGCTGCATCCGTTGGCATCTGTTACGGTTAAATAATAGTCGTCTACACCTAAATTGATTGCATTTTGTGTGGTAGTTCCATTTGAATACGAATAAACATATGGAGCTGTTCCCCCGCTGACTACCGCGTTTGCAGATCCGTCTGTATTGTAAATACAAGTTGCAGCCACTGTGGATACCCCTACATTCACCGGAGAAATTGCGCTCAATGAATTGCCTTTTGTAACCGAACAACCCACTGCATCTGTAATAACACACGAATAGAATCCAAGTACAACGCCGCTGATAGAAGTGGTTGTTGCCCCGTTACTCCACTGGTACGTAAACGGTCCGTTTGTTCCGGAAACACTTGCTGTTACTGTTCCTGTTGTATTTGGACAAACAACTGTAGATGGCTGAACAGCTGCATTGATTGTACTTACCGGGTTGATAACAACAGCTCCGGTTCTAACACAGCCCACAGCATCTGTTACCTGGAAAGAATAGGTTCCCGGTGCAACGTTGGTAATGGTAGGGCCGCTAACGGATGGGTTTGAAGTCCATGAATAGGTATAAGGTGCCGTACCTCCGGAAACAGACAAGGTAGCAGAACCGGTTGGTGCAGTACATTGACTCGGTGTATTCGTATACGAAACATTGATCGGTGTATTTGAATTGATATTCGCAAATCCTTGTCCCACACACCCATTGGCATCTGTTACAACAACCGTGTATGAATTACCACCTGATAAATTGCTGGCTGTATTCCCCGTTTGACCATTGCTCCAGGAATATGTATAAGGATTCACACCACCTGAACCAAACGCCATTGCACTTCCATTTGTTTGGACGCAGGTAGCATTGGTAACAGTTGTGTTCACCATGATTTGAGGGTTTTGTGAAATATACGCTCCTAAGAAGTTGGATTGACAACCTTGTGCATCTGTAATTACTAAGGGGTAATATCCCTGGCTTAAACCGGTGTTTGTTGCGTTGGTTGCCCCGTTTGCCCAGGCATAGGTATAAGGAGCCATACCGCCGGAAGCAACTGCTGTTGCTGTTCCATTCGTACAGCTTGCAGGTGTTGTGCTGATGGTTGCGGTGATATTCGATAATTGCTGAATCGTAATTGCAGAATCAACGACCTCCAATACACAACCGGTGGTTTGATCGGTGATTAAGCAGCCATAATCTCCAACGGGAACACTGGCATTATTTCCCGAATAAGTAGTTAAGGTTTGTGTATTTGTCCAGCTATACGAAAATGGTCCGAAAGTTCCGCCTGTATAATTGGCAGTAATGGTTCCCATTGTTGCAGGGCAAAGAGGTGAAGTCCCGATTACATCAAAAGAGAATTGGGGTGTATAACTGGTTTGTGCATAAGCGCTGATACTTCCGCTGGTTGCCTCACAGTAAATGTAACTGCTCGTAGACATCCCGAAATTGGTCACCTGATCGCTTGCGGAATTTACATTCGCGTGAACAATCATGGTTCCGTTTATGTAATAGGTGTACGTTATTGGAAGTGGAATTCCGGTAGTGGTAACGGAATAAATCCCATCGTTATTACAAGGTGGTTGTGTTAGGGTTCCAGTAACCGTCTGGCTCATCACATTCTGGGCAATTCCGACCAGAAATAGCATGAAAAGAGTAAGGTTTTTCATAAGTAAGATATTATAATGATTTTGTCTAGTTACTCTTCATAAAAAGAGAAGTTGCCTGAGGAAGGGAATTAATTTAAACATGGGAGATTCCCCCGTTTTTCTCCAACAAGAAAGCGCGGTAGCGATTGAAGACGAAGATAACTTTGATAAAAGTTATAATCTGAGGGGGTACGCGCTGATAACGCAGAGAAATTATATACTGAGTAATGTCAGAATGAGAAATCCAATGCTGTAGAAAATGATAAAAAAGAAAAATCCTAAGTACTCGTTAGAGGATATAGAACAAATTACATTAAAAATCAAGGTTTAATTGATTGCTAATGGAGAGTTCAATTGTTGTTTCATCATATTTACCTGCCAAGTAGTCTTTTTCAAATGAAGCATCCTTTCGAACCTTTTTATCAAATAAACTTTCCAATCTTGTAATACCAAACTTGCTCTTTCCAGCAATAAAAACTTGATCTCTCCTAAACAATTTGTTAGTGGAATTTATGAATGAAGAATTATGAGAGGCAATAATAAGTTGAGCATTATAAGGGTTTTTATCCGCGGAATTAAACAATTTGATAATTGCTTTGCATAAAACTGGATGAAGCCTACTATCGAACTCATCTATTATTAATACTGTACCATTAGTCAATGTATCAATAAGTGGTCCAGCCAATGCAAAGAATTTTCGCGTACCTAATGACTCTTCTGAATTCAAATCAAAATATTCCTCACCAACAATTTCTTTGTTTTTATCATAAATCAAATGCTTAGTACTGATAATTACATTCTCTGGATTATTCTTAATTAAAATTTTACGTAATTCTTTAGGAAAATCTGATTTCATCAAAATTTCTTCAGTTGAAACCTTTCTTACCCGAATTTCATTAAATCCCAAGTTTGCGCTTTGTAAAAGATTGTTAACCATAAGATGAAATTTTCTATCACCTAACATTTTCGCAGTATAATCAGTAGAACCTAGATCATCAATGCCACTAATAAAATTAATTTCACGAATAGACTGAATAAGAGAATTGGATAGAGTGTCATTGAATTGAGCACATACAGATAAAAACAGTGCATTTTCTCTTGTAATCTGCATTAATTTTTCATTTTCCAAATCGAATTTTTTGCCTAATTCGATATTTTGCAACCGTCTTTCGAACAACAAAAATTCCTTTGTTTTTTTTTGATAATAAAGGAATTCAGAACATACTCTTTCCGTATTTACTTCAAAGCCATATCGATACTTATGTCCATTGTCGATAAATTGAATTTCGAAAAAACTAGGTTCATCAACAGTTTCGGTAGACAATTTAAACCTTTCAACCATTATCTCTTCACCAGAAATTGAATCTTTTGAAGAATTTAAGATAAACCCCTTAACAAAACCAATAGCCTTAAATAAATTGCTTTTACCACTTGAGTTGAATCCATAAACGACTATACTCTTAAGTAAACTAAGATCATTAATCGGTGATTGAAACAAATTGTCATTTCTATACTCTGATAATGAAGTCGCTACGAAAGAAATCGACGTAGTTTCCTTAAAAGATAAAAAATTTCGAACCGAGAATTTCACGAGCATTTAACAAGTATATAAGTGTTTTTTATTCGAAATTAAGAAATATATGAGGATTTTTCGATTAAAGATCAAAAAAATATTTTGACAATTGAAAACAAAATTATAAATTTGTACGAAAAACTCTCATTTTTACATAAAAAACAATTAAATATTATTAATCACCCAATAATAAGAACGTGATTTTCGAAAATAAACTATTTAATAAAATTATAGTGACTCAGAATTGACGAATAAATTAGAAAGGCCCTGCGAGCCCGTTTAATTGAAAATCATACTATTTCTAGAGTTAACTACAAAAATTTGAAAGATGACAATTAAAATTACTACTACTGCAGAACAAAAGATTTCATACATTATCTAAAGCCTTAAATCAATAATCTGTGGGGTACCCCGCAAAGATCCTATTTAATAATATTCAAAATGATTACAATACTGGAGAACATAAGTACCGATTCTTATGAAGAATGGTCAAACCAAAGAAAAAACAGATATGGAAACGATCAAAAAAAATCAAAAGGTTAACAAAATGGAAAAAGAAAAAGAACGATTGAAGTTTTGTATTGATCGATATGATCATTACTATGACAGTATTAATAATAAAAGTAATGTTTATCTAACCCTTAGTGTTTTTGTTTTTGGAGGAATATTGGGACTATACCCAACTATGATGAAAAACACCAACAATCATTTGTTCGTCAACATTCTGATGTTAATCATTTTGGGATTAGGATTAACAATAATGTTAATTACCATTCTTGCATCGCGTCCCTATTTAACAAACGAAACAGATTCAGTGTTTTTCTTTCAATCAGTAAGTAATATGGGGAAAGACAATTTTATTGATTGTTCAGAATCGATTTCTAATGAACAAGAAATTGAAGATCTACGAATTCAAACATATCAGTTAGCGAAAGGATTGAAAGCCAAATTTTCAAAATTGCACTTGGTGGCAACTTTATTTGCTATTCAGTTTATGTTGTTCATTCCATTAACAATCCTTGTATTAACACATTTAAAATAATAATAATGAATATTTATAACCCATACACAAATACAATACGTGAAGCTATGTTAAAAGGCGTAGTCAAAGAACATCATTTTTCAGCAGATGGTAGGCTGGAGAAAGCAAAACTTTTTTCAGAAATAAATTCGCGTATTCCAACTAATAAAGTTCTTCCGGAGATGATGGATTTAGCAAACCAAACCGGAATTACTCCAAATTTCAATCAGCCAACCGGTTCTCACCCGCATTTTTCTCATTTGAAACAATCAGGAGATACCGAAAACCATTACATTGTTTCAATGTTCATTGACATTAAAGGTTCTACAAATCTGTTTAAAAAATATGATCCGCTAACCGTAATGACAATATCTAATACAATCCAAAAAGCTGCAATTCATACATGTTTGGTCTTTGGGGGATATGTCCACAGATTACAAGGAGATGGTCTATTTGTTTATTTCGGAGGAAAAAATATAACAAAAGAAATGGCCGTGCAGCAGGCTCTCCAAAGTTCAGCCTTCTTTTCTTATTATATGAATACTGATTTAAAGGACTTGTTGTTTCAAAACGGTATTGAAAATATCTACACAAGAATTGGTATAGACTTGGGGCATGATGAGCACGTAGTTTGGGCATTGGCAGGAATTGGTGATATAAGTGAGATAACTACATGTAGTTTGCACACCAGCTTAGCTGCCAAAATGCAAATTAAAGCTATGAACAATGGGATCGTTATTGGAGACAACATCAAAAATCAGGTAATGGAATTAAATGAGTTTTTCACCACCGTTTCTAAACGAAAAAATGACGAAAGTGAACGTTATATTTTTCAAATTCCAGAAAAAGGATTTAGATATACCCAATACGATTTCCAATGGGACAAATATTTGAAAAGACTTTCATATGTTGTTACTGACCAAAATGGACAACTTTCAATAAAGTCAAGTAACCCAATGGTATATAATAATCGGAATCCTAAAGATTTAATTCCTTATGCTGAAAAAAACAAACCATATTTTGATTTTTGATGTTGAAAAAAAATATAAAATTGTTTGAAAAAGATTTTAAGCAGTTAACCGATCATTTTCCCAAATTATATGATTATTCTATCAACCAGACTAATAACGCCTGGTTGATTTCGGGTGAAATTGACATTTGTGACGTCGAAGGAAATTATTGGGATACATTTAAAATAAAGATTCAGGTGCCTTTCAGTTACCCACATTGTGTTTTAAGGGTTCAGGAAATCAACGAGAAAATTGAGAGGGTCGAGCATCGACACGTCGATGAACTTGGAATTTGCTGTTTAGATATTGAACATAAGTTATTGGTAATGAAAACAAGAGGGATTAACTTAATTTCATTCATGAAAGACAAAATCTATCCCTTCTTCGCTAATCAGCTCTATTATGAAAAAGAAGGAAAATTTGCTAATGGTGAATTTCTGCATCGATTTGAGGGTATTAGACAATTCTATTTTGAAGACCTAAAAGTTGATTCAACGAAAGAGGCGATTTTACTTTTAGAATTTATTTTATCAAAAGAAAAGCTAGGAAGAAATGACTCTTGCTTTTGCAGAAAAGGAAAATACAAAGATTGCCATCTTGATATTGTTGAATTTCTAAAATCAGTTGGTAAAAATCAATTAGAAATTGATTTACGATTATTTAAAGAGGGATTTGATGATTAAAATAACTCATTGGATTCAATACTGACAATCTCTAATCCCCTTCCTGACGAGAGCAACCTGCCCCAATCCTTCAGAATCCCACTCCTTCCCTACCCAACAATCCCCAAACTCACCCCATCAACCAACACGTACAATTCTCCGTTCTTCTCCTGTAAAAACTCAATCGATACAATACCAATCCGGGAATGTGTGTCTGTTGCATCAATCTCACAAATAAACTCGGTTGTCGACATAGGATTTTCCAGCGGAGCAATATACGCCGGCGCTGGATAGATCATGTACAAGTTACTATCAAAATCAAGAGTAGCCATTGCGGCCTTTATCCGCACATGTGTAGCACCTTTCGGTACGCGGAAAAACTCACTTGCTGGCGCGAGCGTCTCGCTCGTGATATTAGTCAATACAATAGAACCGGTCAAAATATCACAGTTAATCTGCCCGCTGTAAACAGAACTTAAAGGTCTATTCATATAAAAAGCAAAGGATCGAAGCAGAGCTCGTGAATCTGGCTCGTTGAATACCGTCGCAGGATTCCGCATTCCACGTATAACGGAAAGATCAGTTTTCCCCATCCTCACAAGAATCCCCACTAATCGTTGAGAAATCTTCGAATCACCGGTCAGTCCCACAGATGCCATTACTGCCCTTCGAATTAATTGTCCTGCCCTTACCGCAAGAGAGAATTCGGAAGCATTTTCTCTGGTTCGTGCAAATTTCGGGCTCTTTGCTATTTGTTCCTTATCCGGCCCACCTTTCAGACGCGCCAAATAACCATATTCTTTATTGTAGTAAAATGAAAGGTCTCCGAGTTTGCCTTTCAGCCGAAGTGGTCCTGCCTGATATGCCATCGTGAATAATGTTAGTTAAAAGATACAACGCTCTAAAAGACAGATTAGTACATCATAAATGCATTTTTCCTGCAAGATTAATTCGTTTAAAACCCATATTCAAACCGGTTTTATACCGATGATAAGGCATAGATATACCATAGATAAAGCATAGATATAGCGATGATTGTATATATTTTAAACAAAGTAGATCAATTATAAACAGGAAAAGCAATACCACAAATCCTACCAAAAAAAGCCCTATCTTAATAGAACAATTAGTGAGATCATTTTTACTAAAAAAGACACAGCTATGAAATTTGAGAATCTGAATTTAGACCAGGTAAAGGACTTCTTAAAGAATACGCGTTGGAGCAATGAAACGCTCTCCTATATCTTTAAAAATGAAATGCTTCAGGTATCTGACAAGCCCGAGGATAAATACGATATCGTGGAAGACGGTGAAGAGAAACGATACATCAATTTCAAAGGTGAATTAATCCTCATTGAGGACCTGGATGAGAAATCCTTGAAGCTGAATGACAAAGGAAGTCTATTTACACTTCAGAAGGATTGATATTCCGTCTATGGATCAATTTAATCCCGGAAGATAATCCCTTACTTCAAAAAGAATTGAAACAGCGGACAACCGCCCAATTGCAGATTCCCATTTCTTTATAAATAGAACAATTGCCATGTAACAAGAAAGTGAACGGTCGGAGACAAAAGCTTTCCCTTTCGGTTATCGATTTCGGAAAGTGCTAAAGACCACAGCGGACTGCTGTGGTTGCATTTGGGATCCTGATCCCTTCTTTCCGCTAATCGGTCCGAAAGGGAAGGCTGCTTGAGTGGCAAGTGGGCAAAAGCATTTTTGCCTACTTTTTTTGCTTTGGAAAAAAGTAGGAAGAGATTAGGAAGAAAGATAAATCAATTGGAGCGTATGCTTGGTTGACGATTGGGTTCATCCTCCCCCTTAATCCACTCTGACGGAGTCTGACACTCAACAGTCCAGATAGTTATCGGGATCTCATGTCCTACCTCAGACATTATTCGCTGGAGCAAATTGTCATCGTCTTCCAAAACTACGTTTTGTCTTATCCTGACGTCCTAACATCCTGAAATCCTACTATCTATTTAATCTCAAAATCCTTCTTCAACTTGGCAATCGTAGCAGGGCCTACTCCTTTTATGGAAATCAATTCGGATTCTGTTATTCCCACTTTCAATTTACCACCGGTTATAAAACTACTAGACCAAATCAGGCCGGCAATGTGTTTTCCTACTGCTGAGGCAACGGCCGGCTGTAATGCCTTACTGATATCATCTTTTTGATCTCCACCAATGGTAAAAGGAATCGCTCCCTTAACAGTAGAGTCAATATCGCTATCACTTAATTTTCCTTTGTGTTGGTCTTCCTGATCATAACCCGACTTCTTGTGAATCAAATGGACTTTGGGATCCGGGGCTTTTACATCCGGATTGGTAACTCCTTCATTTACTTTTCCCGGTTTTACTTTACGCGTATAGTCTGCATGAGTTGCCAGTTCACTACCCACTTTAGACGGGTCACTTTTTCGTCTGATTCTATTCCCGGTTGAATCCAGTACTTCTCCACCACTCCATACAGATTTCACTGTAATGTTATGTTTTTCTATCGGCTTATCACTTTTGTCTATTTTGGCAGACTCGCATTGGATATCGGCATTTACAGTATAACGCCTTCCATGTTTCTTCTGTTTCGGTTTTAAATCTTTGACCGAATGGTTGGCTATATTCACCTTATAATACATCACATACCCCTTTTCAACTTCTGCTTTGACGTACTTTTCCATAAACACCAGGTGATCGCTGTTTGCCTGATCTGTGATAGGGAAAAGATTGTAAGGACGAGCCGGGCCGCCTAAGTGATCATTCAACAAATGGCCTTTGATGTATTTGGTCCGTTTATCACCCAGAGTCTTTTCAAGATTATCCATCATCGCATTCTGACTGGTGTCTTTTCCGGCCTCTGAACCAATGGGACTATCCTGACTTAATCTCACGGCTTCCATTTGTATTCCTACCTGTGATGTTTCGTCACCTACCGTAAGACTTCCCGGTATAAACCGGATATCCGTTTTAACTTTTACATCTTTTGAATCTCCGAGAATCTTGATGGCCTGACTTCCCTGTCCCTTTTTAGTAGGATCGACATATTTCGTGTAGCTGGGATTTATCTGGTAATCTACACCAATGAACCGCGACTCATTTATATCATAAAAATCAGCACTTTTAAAGGTAACCAACGGAAGATAATAGGTACCATTTGAGACAAGTGGTAAAATATTATTTTTCACATAATCCAGGTTACTATCTCCTGTAATCATTAAATGATTGATCCCTGCTTCTATGGCTTCATTCGCTTTCTCTGCCTGATTGTCTACAATATCCTCGTAATCCATCAGGAACCACGGGTGCTGAGTTGGAGTATCTGTAGAACTATTTATAATGTGGAGGATTTTTTTGTTTTTGCTTTTTATGTCTCTATGCCAATTAGCCACTGCAGTTGTATTTACTTCCGCAACATCCGACTTTGAAAGAAATGACACCAGCTCTTTGTGGTCGCGCTTTAATTTTGGAATCCATACACTAAAATAAAGCCGGTTATTAAAAAATAGAAGCCGATCGATCTCACTTTTTGTTTTCACGCTAAGAAATGGTTGGATACTATCTTTCAGCTTAAAGAAGTAACGAGGCGTTTTTTCAAACCCCGAGTCAAGTAATTGGTATTCTTTTTTATTTTTCAAACGGGCTTCACCTGATTCTAATAAATCCCTCGTTTTTATCAAATTGCGATAACTCTTGAGTAACTTTTTTAAATAGTAGGTCTTGTCTCGCTTAGGAGGGGTTCTCATGGCCTGAATGACACTCCCCTTTTTAGCAAGCTGGATTTCTTCGGAGTCATCGATTTCAACAGCTGATGAATCTCCTTCATCCGGGAGCCCGGATTCATCGGTACTATTGTCGGATTCATCCACGGCATCCAAATCACCTAAGGAATATCCTGATAACTTCTCCAATAGCTTTTTCAACTCTTCGTCTTCCTCATCGGTTTCCTCCTGATCCGATTCGTCTTCAGAAACAGAGTCTTCCGCCTCTTGCAACTGGGCAACCTTCCCGGTCTGTGAAGAACTGTTGTTCTGTCCTTCGGATTCCCCGGTTTGTACAAATTGCAAGGCTTTTTCGCCCATCACATCGGCCTCTTTCTCCAAGCCCGTATCATCGTTAACCGCAACACCTGTCTTCATTTGCAAAGTCGGTCTCACCCTTCCCTGTTTTTGCTGCGCCACATGCCATGCCTCATGAGGTAAATGTTTTTCCTGACCCGGCGCCACATGAATATCCGTTCCCTGTGCGTATGCATGCGCTTGTAATTGTGACGGTTTATCCGAATTGAAATGCACTTTCACATCATCCAGGGAATGTCCCGAAAGGTTTTCAACTCCGGATTTCAACCCATCGGGCAATCCGGTCGTGTTTTCACGTTTTTGAACGGGGATATTTTGTTTCGACGAACCGGGATCCGTCATTTCCTGAAGCTGTGTGATTTTTTTTGCCTGATGGCTGGTATTTGCCGCATCTTGAATGTTCGACAGCTTTGAAAATTCCGGACGATTGTCCTGAAATTGCGCAACCGAATCTACAGCAGCCACTTTTTGAACATTCCGCTTGTCTTCAACCTGATTACCGTTTTTTTGCTTATTTGCCTGAACGTACATTCAATGATCTTGTGAATAGTGATTTCGAATATAACTATTTCAACCAACAAAACAAGGGCAACTCGTTAGTCTATGGGAAAATGTTCAAAAGATCTCCGGAAAGAGCCAAATTTAAAACCTCATCGGATCAGTTGATTATTCATGGCCCATTTGATGAGCTCGTCCGAATCGCTCACGTTGGTCTTTTGGAAAATATTCTTTCGATGGGTTTTCACCGTGTGTTCGGAAATAAAAAGCCGGGTTGCGATCTCTTTGCTGGTAAATCCTTCTGCAATTAAGTCAATGATTTCTATTTCCCGTTCGCTGAGTCTGAATTCCTTAAATTCTTTGGGGGCATCAATAAAGTCATTCAATTGATCGAAATAGGTTTTCCCGGAAATGACCCGTTCGATAGCAGTTAACAATTCTTTTCCCGAATTGCTCTTTAAGATGCAGCCATCTGCTCCCACTTCAAACAACTCACGAATAAATTGCTTGCGGTTATACATGGTGATGACAATGACTTTGATTGCGGGATATCGGGCTTTGAGTTGTTTGGTACATTCAATCCCGTTCATTACCGGCATATTGATATCCAGCAGCACCAGATCTACCGTAGTTTCCGCTACTTTTTCGAGCACTTTTTGTCCGTTATCCACAATCCCGATTACATTCAGGTCATCGGCAGTATTGAGAATAGCTGCAATTCCGCCCGCCACAATGGGGTGGTCATCAGCAATCAGAATATTTGTTTTACGCTTCTCCATGGAGTGGTATTTCGATAATAAATGTAGCGCCTTTATTCAAGGATTCCATATGAAAACTTCCTTTGTGTTTCTGACAGCGTGTTTGAATGCTTTTCAAACCCATTCCCGGAGAAAGTTGATCCGGATCAAAGCCCACGCCATTATCTTCATAAATGATTGTCAACTCTTCCTGAATTCCGGTTACTTCTAAACGAATTTTAGAGGCATGCGCATAACGCAGGGTATTCGTGATCAATTCCTGGATCATTTGATACACGTCTTTTGCCAGTTCCTGTGAAAGGTTGCTTTCCAGCGTAATGTAGCACTCCATTTCGATCTTTTTCGAATCGTGGATCACCTGACACAGCTGCTCCAGTGCCTTACTCAATCCGTAGTAATTCAGTGTAGAATTTCCCAGGTTGTGGGCAATGGCTCTCATTTCCTGAATGGACGTGTTCATTTCCCGCTGCAGAATGACCAGCAATTCTTCCTGCTCGGGTGTGATTTGGCTTTTTTCCAATAAATCCAGGTAGATCTGAACGGTGGAGAGTTGTCCACCCAAACGATCATGCAGATCCTGAGCAATTCGTTCACGCTCTTTGTCCTGCCCTTCCAGCAAAGCATACGCGGCATTCAACTCCTCTACTTTCAGGAGTTTTTCAATTTCACGCAGTTCATTCCGCCTCCGCCGCATTTTACGCTGGTAGAGAAACGTGAATACAAACAGGCTCACGACCACTATCACCATAGCTGTCGTCCCAATCAATACAATGGTCAAATCACTTTGCATACTTTCTTTCCACAAAAATTCCTAACACAATCAAAATGAATTTAATATAAGTAAAGCCCGAAATAATGAGCCACGAGTAGTAGAAATTCTCTGCAGGGATTATTTCATCAGACATCCGCGCTATGAGCAGGTAACCAAAAAAAGCTCCCGACGCAAAAACTGTAAGCCCACCACTGATATAAAAATACGGGTAGAAACCCAGGTATTCTACTTTCTCTTCCTGGTAGAGTTTCCAGATGAAATTGAAACCCAGTACGATCGCAAACAACATACAACAGGACAATCCAAGACTGTTGATCTCTTCCCTTCCATTCGCAAACAGGTAAATTGAATCCACCAAATAGGCTGTTACTACAATTCCGAAAACCACATCCCAGCTCTTCCTCAATCCCAAATTGCGATACAACAAAAAAGTGAAGACCAGTTCTACCAATCCGATGATGTGATAGAGGTAATAATTACTCATTTGATAATTTGCAGTAATTGCAGTAGCAATGGTTAAAGGCGCCAAAAAGAACAGGTAGCAACTCAGAATCTTAAAATACCCATTTCTTCGAATCGTAACTAACGACAAGGCAGCAACAGGAATGACCAGGTAATCTGACCAATCTGCAAGAAGTATCGTTAATTCTCTAAGCGTCACACAGTAAATGTATTCTTTTTACTACTATTTCGTAATATACTTATAGCCACATAATTTAGGGCAGGGACGCGTATATGAATAGATCGGAACAGTTCTTCTAAACAATGGCACAGAATCAAGAACAACATGAAGATCATAACCGGATAATAAAGTAGGAACAACTACCAAATCATGTCTGTCTTTGACCTCTATAGTCGTCCCTGTTGAACTGGTAAAATTCCGTGTCGTTATTCCACGGTAGAATCGAACTCCCGCAATCGTATCAGTTATCCCTGGTTGTTGATTATAAAGCTGAATACTGTCCATCATCGCACGCATGGTTTTCAAACCAATATGAAATGCTTTTACAGAGTCGCCCGGATAAAGTCTTCCAAATTCATTTACAGCTGTCCTGGCATTTCTGAGAGTTATGGATCTTCCATCATTCGGATCCAAATTTTCTACGCAAAAGAATTCCAATTCTTTTTGATTGAATTGAGCAGATCTATTTGAGGATTCTCCCCTATCATTTTGTGAACGATAAAGCAGGACGCTGAGTATAACAACGGCAACGGTCAATACTCCGATAATTAGATTTTTTGTTTTCATGAATTGTAGTTTAAGTTTTGATTTGAAAATAGATATTCTAAACGAATTCCCGAGAAATGTTAAAAACTTATTGCGTACACAATTTCGGGCATGGACGTGTGTGCCCATAAATCGGCCCCGACTGTAAATCCACATCCATGGATAGTGTAGGATAAATGACCAGATCAAATTTGTTATTGATCTGAAGTCCACCGCCTAAGGTCCGTGTTGAGATTGCCCTGTAAAACCGGAAACCAATTATCGGGTTTTGAGTGCCTTCCTGCGTAGTGTTATACTGTTTTGCTTTAGTAAGCATGGCATCCAATTTACTCAACCCCATGTGAAAAGCCTTTACGTTATCTGTTGCGTACAGATCTTCAAACGCCTGGATTTCCCGTGCAGCCGTTTGCGATGAGATCTCTTCCCCATCGTTTGCAATCAACAGTGAAGCACAGAGTGTTTTTTTTAATTTCTCATCTAGTTGGGCGGAAGAAGTTTCAGATCTCTCCTTCATTCCTCCGGATGATTTTTCTTTCGTTCGGGAATCGAATTGAGCAAATTCTTCAGTTGCGGTTTGTTGTTCCTTTCTTTCTGCAAGTACACGGAAAAGAATAATGCTGAGTGTTACCACTGCCACGCTAAGTATACCGATAAGGATGTTTGTTGTTTTCATAGTATTTGAAATAAAGATTTACATTAATAATTAACTAGTTGGTTTTGAAATAAAACGCTTTGACTTTGAAGCTGTTTTTTTATTCTTCTTCCTCACAGTTTGCCTTACAAACCAGTTTACTAATCCCATAGAAGATGGTAAATTTCCCGGTCATTTTCTTTGCACCTGTTACCATGTAGCAGTCCACTGACAAAGTTCCGTCCGGTTCTAATTTGATTCCTTTCTTTTGAAAATCACCCATTCCGCCTTTCGTTGGGGAATAGTAATAATCGTAGATCACAGCCTCCGGGTTCTTTAAAATCGTTTTAATGTTGAAACTTAAAACATAATGGCTTCTGTCCTGATTTCTGAATGTAACTGTTTGAACGGAGCCGTCTGGTGCCGTGAACCTCATCCAATTGGCACTTACATTAATATCCACGTTGTATTGATAGGATTCTTTAACTGTTACCCATTCCTTTTTAGGTTCTGGTTTGTTCGACGGTATCTCTACCGGAATTATTTTCCCTTCTTCCAGATCCACTTTGACAAATGCCTTGCCTGAGTTTTTTCTTTTAAATTTAATCGAATAGGTTCCACTGTATCTGATCTTTCCGTTTTTAGAAAAGTTAGATTTGATAAAAGTCAGGTTGTCTGAAAATACGATATCAGTCACTCTAACCTTGTCTCGTGGCCCGCGATACTGGTTCGGCTGCATCTCAAATTCGACCATCAAAATACTGTCTGAACTTTCTGTATAGCGTAAATAAGGAATTTTATAAGTCTCACGGATACAAGAAGTCCATGCATTTATTGCTTTTTCCACATCTTCGCTGCGGCTGTAAGTTTCATTTAATTCCATTACCTCATTATAACTCAGCGAATAATTGACTTGAGTCTTGTACTTCTCGTATAGTTTCCGAACTTTTGATTTGTTAGAACCCCATGATAAAGAGCCATAATTAGGTACGGAAATCCCCAGTGAAGAACCTCCTCTATTGTTCAGGTCCTGCTGAGATGTTGATTCGTACAAATAATTTAGTTTTTCCAAATATTCTTTATCTGTTTTTAAAGACAGTTTTTGGTAAACAACAGCAAGTACTCCATCACAGGTATTCACAACTGATTTATGATCATCAAAATCAGCAAGGGAATCAGAAAAATTGCCCTTTTCATAAGTACTGCTCATTTCATCAGGATACATTGAAAATTCAGCAAATGCCTTTTCATTAGACAATTGCTTCTCATCCTCTTTCTTTTTAGAGTTTTGGCCGCATCCTGCAAGTATTGTAATCGCAAGCAAAGCCGGGAATATTTTAGTTCTCATGTTCGTTTCGTTTAGTTCCTACTCATTTGGCTTTTCGGTAACGCCCCGTTTTTTCAATGGTCACTGGACTCCATTTTATGTATGGAACAAAAGTGGCTCATCTGAAATATTGGATCAATCGCTCTTCAGGGTGATTGATTGCGAACGAAAGAGGTATTTGTGGTTCAATTCTCAGAATCACCCTGTCCAATCAATCAAATCACTCCCGGGAGGTATTTCATTGTGGCACAGGTAGCTGTAATTTTGTTTACAAGAGATTGAATCTATTTATTTTACTATTTTGTTTAGATATTACGAAAACTAATTCTTGCTTAAACACATTCGCTTATGGTACAACCAGTAATGGGAGGACAGCTTCGTTGCAAGCAATTCCCACCACTAAACACAATTCCTCCGGGAAATCTTCCGGATCCCTGGAAACCTGGAAGCACTCATCCTCATTTTAATAATGGTTTACCTTCAGATTTACTGGGAGTGCAAGGTTATCAGACCGCAACCGGGAGAACTGCCACATTTGGTCAGGAAGGGATAATAGAGTGTGCAACAGGGTTTATGATCACACCCCAAATCGTATTGACGGCTGCCCACTTAATCGCTCCCGGTCAAAATTGGAAAAATATCGTGCTATTTCAGCCTGCTTTCAATAATGGTCATCCCTTACAGCATTTTGAAAAGGTCAACGTAGAGGCAGCCTATATCCCTGAAGCTTATTTCAGCATTAACAATGACGGAAAGGATTATGCAATCCTTGTTTTGGAAAAAGAAGTCCCTTCAGACCTGCTCTTTAAACTTACAAGGTTAGCTCCGGGAGACTTAAACATTCCGGCATTTGCAATCGGATACCCTGCCGGTATAGCGGATCAACAAAGATTGATTGGCTCCATTGAATGGGCAACTCCCTTTCGAGTAAGGCATGACATTCCTTGTGTGAGTGGATTTAGCGGAAGTGCGATAATGGCTCATCAATTCTCAAACAATACAGACGTTGCCGCGGGAATTCACAACTCATCCAAAAAGGCATCTGTCATTTCCAACGCCATGCTGGCGGAAATAAACTTTGTATACAACAGCTTTGGTACCAATCCTTTAAACCTTTTCTCATGAAAACAACAGTATTACTCTTCTTTTTATTGGCTTCCATGCCTTTATTTTCGCAGTACACGCTTCACTTCGACGCATCAGGTAAATTAACTGGCGAACCACCGGAAAAACTCAAACCCTATAAAGCAGTCCATATAGAATTAACCTGTTCTCAAAAAAATGTGGATGATTTGATCAATGAATCTGCAAAAAAATACCTTTCACTTTATCAGAGCTTCGAATTTGCCGACACTTTTTTTGGGGCTAATCAGGCAGCAGATATTCGAAACGAATGCCTCTATCATCTTTTGCAAATCCGATCTCAATATGTTGATCAATTGAATAACTCCAACAGAGCTGAATTTGCGAAGCTTGACGATGCTATTACAGCAGCTGTTAAACCTGGCAAATTCAATCTTCCAGAATTAAATATGCTGCTAAAGCCTGATTACATTATGGAAGTCGCTCAGTTCGATAGTAACGGCAAACAATTAGGAAAAACAACAACCGATACGCTTTTGGTTAACACATTTCAAAAGCAGGCCGCCATCAGTTATAAACAATCCAAGCTCATCACTGTAGCCGAAGGATTTGATCGGTTCGAAGTACAAGTTCGAAAGCAAAATTTCAATTGGCAATTTTTCCAGCAAAAAAAACCGTGGATCTCTCCCTCTTTCTCCGCAGCAGATATACAGGATCTTGAAGACATTCTTCAAAAGAGTAAACCGTTTTATGAAACGCTTGATGGAACTAATTTAGCTGGTACGAAACGAGAAATCATTAAACTATGTGATCCCTTGCTCACCAAGTTGACGATTCTATTTCCAGGATCATATGGGATAACTGAGTTCCAAAAACACATTGACTCTATTTTCGCACAGAAAAAAACTGCTTTTAACTGGACAGCGATCTTTAAGACATCAACAGAAAAACATAGCTTCAAGGAATTAAATCTGGATGAACTCTTGGACAAGTATCTGAAAGATTATAATGAGCAGCTCAAAATAACTATTAAAAGACAAGAGGATATAAAGGCAAAGGTGAACGAAATAGAAATGCAGTTATTTTTAGTTGCCAATCCCAAGTTTAGAATCTTCAAAGAAAATTTACTGAAGTACTCCAAACAGAATGATTTTGATGTATTATTTGTCAAAGCAAAGGAACAATATGCGCATAAGCAGGAGAATCCGGGTTTTGAATACGATCCGAAGTTTATAGAAGAGATTCAATTTGCCAATGGTTTTTTGAAGCAGGAGATAATGACACAGCTCGAAAAAATCAATGCCGCTAAAGGAGGACAGAGCCTCAGAGATGCTTTACTTCAGCAGCTTTGGTTAAGCAATGCCGGATGGTCTGAACTGAATATCATTCAAAAGGTGCGAAAAACTGAATCCACAACAGCGGGAGATCAGCAAGAAAAATCCGCTCAAACGTCTGAATCCCTAACTTCAGAAATCGCTGTATTGCAAGCACAGATCGATTACCTGAACGCTCTTTCCAAAAACTTAATTGTTCACACCAAAGGGGACAGTCTTCCTGCTCCTGATCAATACCTGAAATTGATCAAAGATCTTCATACCAAAAAAGAAGCAAAAAATGCTGAGTTGAAAGAACTCGAAAAAACAGGTGTTTCTTCTGTTACTTCCGCTACACCTTTAGCAGCCAAACTCGGATTGGAAACGAGCGATTTCTTCCTGAACAAAGTAGTATTCGGATCGAACCTGATGCATCATATTGACGGGAGCGAAAAGCAATTCATGAACAAAAAAACCGTGAAAGAGATCGATGAACTGACTGTATTGGATATTTTCGTACACAACGACAAGGCAGCAACAGACTATGTGTTTCAATATTCTTTTGAAAAAATCACGAAAGACATTACTTCCTTTGAAGAAGAGCTTACTTTTGACGTTTCGCACCTCGCTTCGGGATCCGATGATCCAAAAGTATTCCTGCAATACTATTTGCTTCTCAAAATTTACAAGGAAGTTGTGGCTTCACAATTCACGAAAACTCCTCCAAAGACACTTCCTCGTTCTGAAAAACCACGCTTCCAAACCAACGAAGTAAACTCAAAGATCAAACCTCGTGATGTCATGGAAGTTCCCGGAAAGGTTACATACACCGTATTAAACCCAATCAGCAACAAAGACACCATTGCACAGGGAGCGTACCGCATCAACAAACTTTACCGGTTCCGATACAAAATCGGACCTTCCTACAGCTGGTTGACTCAACGGGATTATACGCTGAACGACGACCAAACCTATACCCTCGATGAGAAAAATGCAGGACTTCAAACAGTCTTCGGATTACAGTATTATTTTCTTCGAAATGATATTCGTAAACAGGAGCCGAAAAGACAATCATTTGCTTTCCTTGGCTTAAATATCGGGAAGGAGATCGTAGAGAATATTTATCTCGGTGTCGGATACGAAATCGTAGATGGAATGTCTATCACTGCAGGATTTCACTTCGGTATGACAGAAAAACTCTATTCCAGAAATGGCATCCTTGCTATAAATAACCGCGCATGGGCTACTCCTGCTCCTTTTATTACCCTTGGTTTCGATCATGGAATTTTCAATGCTTTATTCAAAAACAATGTTCGAACAAGTACTACAACCATTTTTAAATAAGAATCGCTTTATGAGAACTTTTTTCTACCTCTTAGTTTTGAGCAGCATACTGTTGCAAAGCTGTAAAAAAGATGATAGCAAGACATACCTGAATGGTACTGCGGTTATCGAAGGAACAACTGTCTACTATGACTCAGATGATGAACAAGAACATGCCGCAACAAATATCGTTATTACGTTATCCGTCAAAAAAGACGAAATGTACAAAAAGCTCTTCGAAGCGGCTTCTGCTGATGGAAAATTCCGGTTTGAATCACTCAAAGGTGGCACTTACGAACTTAAAACTTCTTTCACTACCGGTGGAAAAGTGTACACAGAAACAGAAGAGTTTGAACTCATTGATGGAGAACTCAAGCCAATCAAACTCATATTGACTACTCCCGGAGAACAGGCAGTCTATAAAATCTCGGGAACTGTTCGCTTTGATAATCCCTTAACTGGTACGAATATTCCTGCTGGCGGTGCATCCATCAGTATCCTGAATACTCAGGGAGAAGAAGTTGCTTCCACAACAGCCGCTGCAAATGGCTCTTATGAATTCCCTAATTTGGCGCCCGGAAGCTACTCAATCAAGGGAACACTATCCACTTCCCCGGATGCAGACGGAGTTCCAATCGTTTATGAGGGAACGCTTTTAGTATCACTTTCTTCTGCTGATCTTACTTCGCAGCAAATTGAATTGGAATGGATCACTAATTCCACACTCTTAAGTATTCATGTAACAGACAGCTTACAAAATCCTTTAGCCAATGCCAGTGTTTGCATTTACAGCAATCAGACATTTATGACCGCTAATAATTATTCCTGTAATGGAAGCGAGAGAAATGCTGTAACAAATGCGCAGGGAAATGTACTGTTTTCTAGCCTTTCCACAGTGCGGTATTACATCGCAGCAAAAAGAAATGTTGGCGCTGTAGAACTGTATTCCGATTCATTGGAAGCTACACCCGCAGCTTTGTCCGGAAACACACTCAACACACGAAGTATTCAATTGCGACAAGATTGGTAGTGGGATGAAAATGAGTTCATTATAACCTGAAAAAGAAAAAGGATGACGCAATTGCTATCATCCTTTTCTTTCTGTGACCTTAAGCAGGAATTACTTGTCAGTAATGATTAATTTGTGCGTGTAGATTTTATTTTCTTCCGTTAGATGAATAACATACACTCCGCCCGGAAGATCATCGCGGGAAAGCGTAAGTAGTTGCCCGGAAAGGTGCTCGATGTGTTTCACTGTCTGACCGAAACAGTTTTCCATCGTTAGGGTTGCGTTTTTTAACGGTTTGATTGTCTGCAAAGTTGTCTCTGAAGAAAATGGATTAGGGAAAACGTTTAGTTGATCGTTCGTTGTTATTTCAGGAATAGATGCGGTAGCAGGATCCAGTTTATATACACCCGTTAAATTTCCAAAATGATCACGTGTCAGTATGCATAAAATAGTGTTGTGCATAATCATACTGATTACCTGCTTATCACTATTTGGAAAGGTTTCGTTTACCCACTCTCCCCAGTTTGAACCGCCATCAAGGCTTCTGAAAATGCGCACGGTATCATTCGTCCCGTTGATTGCGCCTGCTGCGTATAACGTATTTGAATTACTTTCATCATAAACAATCGAATAAATATATTCATAGTTGGGAGTTGTAAATACATCAGACCAAGTAATGCCTTTATCAATAGAACGAGCTATTTTGCCTTCCTTACCAATCAAAATAGTGTCGGCATTCGTGGGATGGAAAGCAATACCGTTGACAGCATTGTTGGGTTCTACAGCTGAAATTGCCCAGTTTGTTCCCGAATTATGAGAATAAGATAAATACGAATCGAAAAGAGAAAGTTCTCCTCCGGTGTAAATATAGGCACTATTTAATGGCTGGTACCGGAGCACGCTTGGCTGGTAAACCGAATAACCCCAGGTCAAATAAATAGGTGTCCAGCTTCCACAAAAATCAGTAGATCGAGCTACGCAGGATCCAGTCATGGCAATAATTTCATGGTGATTGTTCGGATTTACATCCAACCTGGAACCCGATTGAAAATCAATCCCGGTTCCGCCAAAACCATTGGTAGAATTAGTAAAAGATGCCCCGTTATTGATGGATATAAATACCGTATTTCCCTGAGTGCTGTCAACAACGCAAACAATTGAGTCTTGCCCGATCAGCACAAAATCATTGATTTTCATCCCCTGAAATCCCGCAGGAATCCACAAAGTATCATTAGACATTACTGATTTTTTAAACAAACCGTCCTGTGTTGGCACATAGAGGGTATCTTGTTTTAATTTGATCAGCGCATTCGTAGCAGAACTTACTTTTTCAGAAGGTGTTCCTATATAAGTGAACTGGCCTAAAGAATTCCCTGCTAATAATAGTAGCAAGAATAAAGTGATTCGAGAGATTTTCATTTGAGTATTGTTTAATGCATTTGTGACATACATACAATCAAGAAACTCATTAGGTTGCGTCCTTCGGAGATTTGTGGTGAAATTTCGGGATTTATCTATCTGTAAAGTTCCGAAAACCTCTTCCCAAACTGGGATCTATACAAAAAGAATTGTAATTTAAGTTCCTCAAAACTACATTATGAAGAAAGCTCTATTCACCCTGCTCTTGTTTCCGATAATTGCTATCGCTCAACCTGACGACTGGCAAAGTCGTGGAATTGGTGGTGGCGGCGCGCTATTCTGTCCAAGCATCAGTCCGCTGGATGCCAACAACATCTATCTTCAATGCGATATGTCGGAGGTTTTTCATACGGTGGATAAAGGCGGTTATTGGGATATTGTTCATTTTCAGGAAATGATCTCAACCGGGGGAATCAATACCGTCGAGTTTACCTCCAACGCGAATATCCTTTATGCCGTAAATATGGATTACATCACAGACGAACGGTTCCCTGTGAAATGCACGGATGGTGGAAATAATTGGTCACCTACAGCCGCAGATCCTACAGGAGCCGACACTTGGTACTTGTCTGCCGATCCGCAATCAACAACCCGCTTGTTAGTGGCTTCCTATGATGAATTGTTCTTTTCGAATGACGGAGGAGCAAGCTTTCAATCGGTGTTCTCTATGAATGATTTTCATATTGCGGGTGTTTTCTGGGACGGAATGAATATCTACCTCGGAACACGTCAGGGATTATTGGTTTCCACAAATGGCGGAACGAGTTTTTCTATGAGTGCCGCAAGCGGAATTCCGGCAGGAAGTGGTTTCATCTCGTTTACAGGAGCAAAATCAGGAGGTACAACGCGTTTGATGGGAACCATTGCAGCCCAGACCGATCTTTATCCGGGAATGAAAGCACTCGATATTGGAATTTGTACCGGAATGATTAAGCTGGATGTAGGAGCAGGAAACTGGACCAGTGTTTACAACAACATCGATACGGATCATGAGCTCTTCCTGATCTCTTCTGCTGCAAACAATATCAATACATTCTATGTCGGCGGAACAAATACCAACAACAGTTATCCGGTAGTTTACAAAACAACGAATGGTGGCACAACCTGGTCGGAAACCTTTTTGGGAACAAACAACCAAAATATCACCACAGGCTGGAGCGGATATCAGGGCGATGAGGACTGGTGGTTCGGTGAAATTGTCTTCGGGCTCAAAGTGGCTCCAAACGATGCAAATACCGTCATCATTACCGATTTCGGATATGCACACATCACATCAGACGGTGGTGCGAACTGGAAGCAGGCTTATGTCGATGCAGCTGATCAAAACCCGGCAGGAAGTCCAACACCAACCGGACAATCTTATGCCGGAAATGGTCTCGAAAACACGGCATCGTGGTATATGCACTGGATTAACAGTGGCAACATTTTCGCAGGATATACCGATATCACGGCAATTCGCAGTACGGACGGTGGACAAAAATGGTCCAAAGATTATTCGGGAATCAATTACAACACAGTCTATCACGTAGTGGAAGCACTGAATGGAACCTTGTATGCCGCAGTATCGAGTGTGCACGACATGTATCAAAGTACCTACCTGCAAGACAACAAGATTGATAACGGTACCGGCGCTATTCTCTACTCTACCAACGATGGTGAAGACTGGAACATGCTGCATGATTTCGGCATGCCGGTAATCTGGCTGGCTATCAACCCCAACAATGCCAACGAGCTATATGCCAGCGTGATCGACAGTCAAACCGGTGGAATCTTTAAAACCACCAACCTTGGAAGTAACGCTGCTTCTACCTGGGCCATTACAGGAACTCCTCCACGAACGGAAGGCCATCCGTACAACGTGCGTGTACTGAACGACGGAACGGTGATTTCCAGCTGGAGTGGCCGCAGGGCTAGTAATGTATTTACGGAAAGTTCGGGAATCTTTAGTTCGACAAACGGCGGTACAAGCTGGCAGGATGTAAGCGACCCCGGCATGCACTATTGGACGAAGGATATCATCATCGATCCGCATGATGCTACTCAAAACACCTGGTATGCTGCAGTACACAGTGGCTGGGGAGGTCCTGCAAATGATTTGGGTGGATTGTATAAGACAACGAACCGCGGAACAAGCTGGGTGCGCATTTTTGATTCTTACCGCGTAGAATCGGCAACAATCCATCCAACGAATCCGAACGAGATTTATGTGACAACGGAGTCGGACGGTTTGTGGTATAGCAGCAATCTGAATTCTGCTTCACCCACTTTCTCCAATGTGTTTGAATACCCTTTCCAACACCCTACACGTGTTTTCTTTGGTCCCGTTCCCATCAACAATCCCCTCAACGAACGTGAAATCTGGACCACCACTTTCGGTAACGGACTGCGATTGGGAATGGATGCAGCTGTGATCAACGGCATTTCCGAAAACACATCCGCGGCAGAGATCCGTATTTACCCCAACCCTGCTGATAAGGAGTTGACGATTGTTTCCAAAAGCAACATCAGCAACTGGAAGCTTGTGGATCAATTGGGAAAAACCGTACTGGAAGGAAACTCAAACTCGGTTCAGGTGACGATCAATACACACACATTGAAAGCCGGGAGTTATGTGTTGAGAATAGTGGATCAGGATGGTAAAACGGGGATGCAGAAGGTGTTGGTTTTGAGGTGAATGTGATTAATTTGGATATAAACCCAAACCGATCGGCTATTGGAAATAAAAAAGCAACCCAACTTCATCTGCCTCGTCTTAAACCCAAAACCCAAAACTAATTTTACCATGAGAAGATTTACCTTATTCACTGCCACTCTATTTTCTACGATTATATCAACAGCACAAACCCCGCAATGGGAATGGGCCAAGTCGTTTGCCGGAAGCCAGGGAGGTTCCTCAGATGCTTCAAGAGCTATAGCAGTTGATAACAGCGGAAACACCTATTTGGCTGGTTTCTACGTGAGCCCAACCATTTCGTTTGGCAATCTGACCCTCACCAATCAATCCAACACCTACTATCACGATTCCTACATCGTTAAATACGGTCCGACGGGGAACATCCTATGGGGAAAATCCTTTGGAAGCTCCTTGCATGAAAATCTCAGAGACATTGAAACCGATGCTGCAGGAAATGTTTATATCCTGGGGGAATTTGAAAGTCCAACGGTTACTTTTGGAAGTACGGTATTGACAAACAGTGGAGGCACGGATATTTTTCTGGTCAAGCTGGATCCATCCGGAAACGTGCTATGGGCAAAATCCATTGGAGGTACGGGTACTGAATCAAGTAATGCGCTTGCTATGGATGCAAACGGCAATATACTTCTCTTAGGGAATTTTGGCACCCCTACACTTGCTGTTGGTGCTTCCAATCTTACCACTGCAGGCTATCAGGACTTATTGATGGTCAAGTATTCGTCGGCAGGTAATGTAGTATGGGCCAAATCCATGGGAGGAACAGGTTATGATATCGCTTATGACATTGCTGCCGATGCAGCGAACAATTTTGCTATTACCGGGAAATTTTCCGGACCTTCCATGACAGATGGAACAGGAACAATAACAAACACGGCATATGCTACGCTTTTTATAATCAAATTCAATTCTGCCGGCACTTATCAATGGTCCAGTTCATGGTCAGGAAGCAGTGCTGATTACGGACAAAGTGTTGCCTTCGATAATGCAGGAAATGCGCTAATGCTTGCCAGTTTTGGTGAAACAAGTGTCACATTTGGCAGTATCACCCTCACATGCCCCACTACTTCTTACGGAATTATGAAATATAATCCTGCCGGAACTCCATTATGGGGAGAAACGGTTGCTACAGGTAAGATTGATGGAGTTGATTTGAAAGTCAACAACCTCAATGAGATTTTCTTATGTGGTAGTACCATTTGCCCGACGATTTTCTTTGGTACCTCTACACTCATCAAAACAGGTACAGGTTCCGATATATTGGTAGTAAAGTATGACTCAGCAGGGAACGAGCTTTGGGGAGTAATAGAAGGTGGCAATTCGGAAGAATATATAGGAAAAATGGATATCGACGCTTCGGGTGGTGTTTACATCCACGGAATGTTCTTAAGTCCTTCCCTTACTTTCGGAGGAACAGCATTAACCCATACTTCAGCTGGACAAACTGATAATTACATTGCCAAATTGGCTGTTCCAACTACAACTGGAATCAATGAACTTTCCTCAAACGATTCTTTTACATTGGCTCCCAATCCAATGACTTCTGAAACCCTTATTCTATCCGAAAAAGCTGAAATCTCATCGGTTCGTATCCTGGACATGTCAGGTAAAACAATCCGTGAGTTGGATGGAACCGGTGAACAAATAGTAATTGAGCGCGGCGACATGACAACAGGAATCTATTTCGTGCAGATTATGGACATGAAAGGCACTATATCCAATCAAAAATTGGTGGTAGAGTAATTTCTTCGCAGCAAGAAAAATTCTTGATTTGAACCACATAGGCAGATAGAACACATAGCATATCCATTAAGAAAACTATGTAACCTATGTTTCTATGTGGTTTATAATTTAACCACAGTAAAATCTGCTTTGGATTCTCATTCTCATTCAACCACGAATATATTCCCATTCCCTGCGAATCCCAATTAAACCACCCCTAATATCAATTCAACAATTCCTCCCCTTATATAAGGTGTACTTTTGTTCAAATTTCGCGGTCAAAATACTAATTTTGCACCTCTTTTATTTAAACCAACAAACGATTCTCACCCAATGAAACACGCTTCTTTCATTAAATTCATCCTTGTTTTTTGCCTGATCATCAGCTGCACGAATACCTTCGCAGCACGTATCTATGTGAAACAAAATGCCACAGGGGCCAACAATGGTACTTCCTGGACAAACGCTTACACAAGTCTCGAATGGGCACTTGCTTTTGCAGCCAGTGGCGACGAAATTTGGGTTGCTGCCGGAACGTATTATACTTCCGATATGAATGACCCGAATAACAGTTTCGTATTGGGTGATAATGTGAAACTTTATGGAAATTTCGCAGGTACGGAAACAAATCTCAGCCAACGTGTTGACTTAGCACCTGCTGCTTCCGGAGCGAACCGTACGAACGAGACCATTCTTTCGGGTGATATCGGTGTAGCGGGAAACAACGCAGACAATGCTTACCGTGTCATGTACTTAGTAGGAAACACAACTTCCGTATTTATCGATGGAATCAAGATCGTTGGTGGTAACTCGCGTGCCGGTGTGGTACGTGGAAAAGGAGCAGGAATCTTTATCCAGAATGGAGGTGCCATCCAGTTGACCAATATGATCATTGCAGACAATAACTGTTTATCAGAAGGAACAACAGGTGGTGCAGGTGCAGGTTTATATATCGAAAACAGCGGCGCTTTGACTTTAACGAACTCGGTGATCCGCAACAATAAACTGGTAGAAGCGAATGTTTATTACAATGGCGCAGCTTTCCTTGGAGGTGGTGGAATTTATTGTGGTTCAGCTTCTGTGCAAATTACGAATACGATTGTTACTAACAACCAGGTAACATCAGGTGGTTACGGTGATGTTCACGGTGGTGGAATCTGCTTGAGACGCACTGGGGTTTCCAACGTGATTGTGACCAATTCACAGATTCTCAACAATTCCGTTTCAAAAAACGGATCATTGGGCACTTATTCTTACGGCGGCGGATTATACGTTAGCGGTACAACTGCCAATACACTTTTACTCACCGGAACAAAGATCAATAACAACTCCGCACTGGCTGTAGCTGCAAATAGCACTTACGGTGAAGCATATGGTGGCGGAGCTTATTTCTATGGAGATACACTGCGTATTGCGAACTGCGAGTTCCTGACCAACTCCGTTACCGGAGGCGTCTATACCCGGGGTGGTGGTATCTGCACTTCTGAAACTATAAAAGCCTACATTTCAGGATCTCAATTCAATTCCAACACCCTCAATTCCGGTAGAATGAATTCAGGTGCAGGGGCTTTATTGGAAGGTGTTTTTGGTGCGCTTCCCTTTGAAGTGAGCAACTGCTCCTTTTCAAACAATTCTATTGTTTCGACGAAACCCAGTGCTTCCGGAAGAGGAGCAGGATTATACGGAAGTGCTCCCTTGACCATTACCGGCTCTGACTTCAGCAGCAACAGCATAACAGTTACCGCTAACAACACCAGTACCGCAGCTTCACCGGCCGCAGCATACGGAGGCGGACTCTTTACAGCAAGCGCATTGGACGTGGACAATTGTACATTTAACAATAACGTCCTGTACCCCACCATGAATTATATGACGGAAAATTATATGACCTACAATGCCCAACATGCAATTGCATACGGGGGTGGAATCTATACAAGTACTTATTTTAATGTACGAAACTCCTCTTTTTTCAACAATAACAACCAAGGGGATGCAAATGCCACCTATACCGGTTATTCTGTTCAGGCATTGACAAAAGGCGGTGGTTTTTGTTCCGAAATCTCATCAGCACCATCTACCGGACCTTCTAAACTGTTGAACTGCGAATTTGCAGGGAACCAGGTCTACTCGGCTGCTTATTCCGACATTAACCAGAGTGCTACCAGAGGTGGAGGTGTTTCAATTGAAACCACACCTACAACTTACCAGGTTCACATCGATGGCTGCACCATCACAAACAATACGGCCTATATGGGCAACCCAAATTCTCCTACAACCTATGGTGGTGGAATCTATTTTTCCAGTGCAGGACATATTTTCCGCACGAAAATATCCGGGAATACAGCGCAGGCAAGCAAAGGTGATGTTTTCGGAGGTGGCGCTTATACGACAGGTACAGGATTTATTTCCAACTGTCTGATTACGGGCAACCGTGTGGTTAGTCCCAATAAAGCTTACGGTGGCGGGATCTATAACGCAGCTACGACAACCATGTCGAGCCTTACCGTTGCAGAGAATAAATCTACCAGCAGTGTGAGTGCAGACGACAAAGGTGCCGGAGTATATAATAATTCAACCAAAAGTCTATACAACTCGATCGTTTACTACAATGAGTCAACAGACAATTACTTCGGACAAGCTTCTTACCTGCCGTTCAACTCGATCATCCAATACTTCCCCAACGGCGCAACAAATTACAACCTCCCTCCTTTCTTTACTGATACAGCGGCGAATGACTTTCACGTAGCAGCGAACTCCATTGCAATCAACCATGGAAACAACACCTATATTCCGGCTGGAGTAACTCTTGACCTGGACGGTAATACGCGCATCCAAAATACAACAGTAGACATCGGTGCCTACGAGCTGGATCCATGCATTAACCAAACGATGGTTACAGCATCTATTTGTCCGGGTGGTTCTTATTCCTTTAACGGAATGACCTTAACAACTGCAGGCATTTACAAAGACACCTTATTGAATACTTCGGGCTGTGATAGTATCGTTACTTTGAACCTAACTATCAGCACCGCAACAACTTCCAATACGACTCTGAGTGTTTGTAACAGCTATACATGGAATGGCACAACTTATACTACTTCAGGCACTTATACCTGGTTGGGCACAAATGCAAACGGGTGTGACTCTACAGCAACACTAAACCTCACAATTAAGCAGCCAACAACATCGAGCAGTTCTGTTTCGGCATGTGGAACTTATACGTGGCATGGAACAACTTATACAACCTCAGGTTCATATACGTGGACTGGAACAAATGCAGCGGGATGCGATTCCATTGCAACGCTGAACTTAACCATCAAACAACCCACAACATCGAACAGTTCTGTTTCGGCATGTGGAACCTACACGTGGCATGGGACAACTTATACTTCAAACGGAACATACACGTGGACGGGAACAAACGCAGCTGGTTGTGATTCGGTAGTAACCTTAAACTTGACAATCAAACAAGCAACAAATTCCACTAATGCAGCTACAGCTTGTGATAGTTATACATGGCACGGAATGACTTATACTACTTCCGGTTCATACAACTGGACAGGGACAAACGCTGCTGGTTGCGATTCAGTAGTAACATTGAATTTGACGATCAATCAATCAACGACCTCAAGCAGTTCTATTTCAGCCTGTGCTTCTTACATCTGGCATGGAACAACTTACACTACTTCTGGCACGTACACTTGGACTGGCACTAATGGATCTGGCTGTGCTGTTACAGAAACGCTGAACCTTATTATCAAGCAACCTACAACATCCAACAATTCTGTCTCAGCATGTGGAACATACACATGGCATGGAACAACTTATGCTTCAAGCGGAAGTTACACTTGGACAGGAACCAACGCAGTGGGTTGTGATTCGGTAGTCACTTTGAACTTAACTATCAAACAACCTACTTCATCCAGCAGTTCTGTTTCGGCTTGTGGAACTTATACGTGGCATGGAACAACTTATGCGACTTCCGGTTCATACATGTGGACAGGAACAAATGCAGCAGGTTGTGACTCCGTTGTAACATTGAACTTAACAATCACACAACCGACAGCATCCAGCAGTTCTGCTTCAGCATGTGGGTCATACACATGGCATGGAACAACTTACACGGCTTCCGGTTCATACACCTGGACAGGAACAAATGCAGCAGGTTGTGATTCGGTAGCAACATTGAACTTAACTATCAAACAACCGACAGCATCCAGCAATTCTGTTTCAGCTTGCGTAACTTACTCATGGCATGGAACGACTTATGCTTCAAGTGGAATTTATACTTGGACAGGAATGAACGCAGTGGGTTGTGATTCGGTAGTCACTTTGAACTTAACTATCAAGCAACCGACAGCATCCAGCAGTTCTGCTTCAGCTTGTGAGTCATACACATGGCATGGAACAACTTATGCTTCAAGCGGAAGTTACACGTGGACAGGAACAAATGCAGCGGGATGTGATTCAGTAGCAACATTGAACTTAACAATCAAACAACCTACTTCATCCAGCAGTTCTGTTTCAGCTTGCGGAACTTACTTGTGGCACGGAACAACTTATGCAACTTCCGGTTCATATACGTGGACGGGAACAAATGCAGCGGGTTGTGACTCCGTTGTAACTTTGAACTTAACGATCAAACAACCGACTTCATCAAGCAGTTCTGTCTCAGCATGTGGAACATACACATGGCATGGAACAACTTATGCTTCAAGCGGAAGTTACACGTGGACAGGAACAAATGCAGCAGGTTGTGATTCGGTAGCAACATTGAACTTAACAATCAAACAACCTACTTCATCCAGCAGTTCTGTTTCAGCTTGTGGAACTTACTCATGGCATGGAACAACTTATGCAACTTCCGGTTCATATACTTGGACAGGAACAAACGCAGCAGGTTGTGATTCAGTAGCAACATTGAACTTAACAATCAAACAACCTACTTCATCCAGCAGTTCTGTTTCAGCTTGTGGAACTTATACGTGGCATGGAACAACTTACACGGCTTCCGGTTCATACATGTGGACAGGAACAAATGCAGCGGGATGTGATTCGGTAGTCACTTTGAACTTAACAATCAAACAACCTACTTCATCCAGCAGTTCTTCTTCAGCATGTGGAACTTACTCATGGCATGGAACAACTTATGCAACTTCCGGTTCATACATGTGGACAGGAACAAATGCAGCGGGTTGTGACTCCGTTGTAACATTGAACTTAACAATCAAACAACCGACTTCATCAAGCAGTTCTGTCTCAGCATGTGGAACATACACATGGCATGGAACAACTTATGCTTCAAGCGGAAGTTACACGTGGACAGGAACAAATGCAGCAGGTTGTGATTCGGCAGCAACATTGAACTTAACGATCAAGCAACCGACTTCATCCAGCAGTTCTGCTTCAGCATGTGGAACATACACATGGCATGGAACAACTTATGCTTCAAGCGGAAGTTACACGTGGACTGGAACAAATGCAGCAGGTTGTGACTCCGTTATAACATTGAATTTAACAATCACACAGCCAACAACATCCAGCAGTTCTGTTTCAGCTTGCGGAACTTACTTGTGGCATGGAACAACTTATGCAACTTCCGGTTCATATACTTGGACAGGAACAAACGCAGCAGGTTGTGACTCCGTTATAACATTGAATTTAACAATCACACAGCCAACAACATCCAGCAGTTCTGTCTCAGCTTGTGGAACTTACTTGTGGCATGGAACAACTTATGCAACTTCCGGTTCATATACTTGGACAGGAACAAACGCAGCAGGTTGTGATTCGGTAGTCACTTTGAACTTAACAATCAAACAGCCAACAACATCCAGCAGTTCTGTTTCAGCTTGCGGAACTTACTTGTGGCACGGAACAACTTATGCAACTTCCGGTTCATATACTTGGACAGGAACAAACGCAGCAGGTTGTGATTCGGTAGTCACTTTGAACTTAACGATCAAACAACCTACTTCATCCAGCAGTTCTGTTTCAGCTTGCGGAACTTATTTGTGGCACGGAACAACTTATACCACTTCCGGTTCATATACGTGGACAGGAACAAACGCAGCAGGTTGTGATTCGGTGGTAACTTTGAACTTAACAATTCAATCAGTCAATGTTTCTGTAACACTGTCCGACGATGGTACAATGACTGTAGCTGAAACTGGCGGTACCTATCAGTGGGTGAAATGCGACGGTTCATTTTCTCCGATTGATCCTGCAATTTTCCAAAGCTTCACTCCGGAAGCAAACGGTACCTATGCTGTGATCGTTACCGCGGCTAATGGCTGCACAGACACCAGCGATTGTGTAAGTATAACAAACCTTGGAGTGGAAAGTCATTCTTTTGGAGCTGAACTAAAAGCATACCCCAACCCTACTTTGGGTCTTGTGAAAATTGACTTAGGTGAAGCTTATCATGACGTAACCCTAACATTACGGGATGCGCTTGGAAGAATGGTTGAGCAATATCATTACGAAGAAATGAAGTCGATTGATCTTACTATTACTCCTGCGCGTGGTGTATATTCACTTACAATAGCAACCAACGAAGGGAAATCTGCTACACTGCAGATTGTGAAAGAATAAGAAGCACTTCGATTTGATAATTAGCAAAAAAGGCATTCCTGTGGGGATGCCTTTTTTGGATTAGTTCAGTTCCTTCTAAAACTGCAAAACAGGAAATTCTGCGTGGTGTCAAATGGTGTAGTGTGATCCTCAATTATACAGCGAATCTTCTCAAATCCATTTTGAAATTCGGAAATCAGTGCTTCTTCACTGTACTGTTGAATGTCTAATCCACTACATTTTTTCGGACCATTTTCAGAGAAAGTCCCGATGGTCAAATAACCGCTTATTGAATTGCGGGCAATTTCCAGGTACTTTTCAATTTGTTCGGTAGTAGTTAAAAAGTGAAAAGCAGCTCTATCGTGCCAAAGGTCAAATGTCATATTGGGTTTAAACACAGTAATGTCGCTCACAACCCAATTCACTAAACCGGCTTTTGAACCAAGCCTTTTCTTTGCCCGTTCAAGTGCTTTTGCCGAAATGTCCAAGACAGTGATATTCTCAAAACCAGCTTCCAATAGGAAATCAACGAGTTTACTGTCCCCACCACCAACATCAATAATACTTGCTGTTTTCGGTAAGTTTAGTGAGGTGATAAAATCAAGTGAGGTCTTGGGAACCTCCTGAGTCCAACTCACCTGATCAGGTGTTTTGGTTTCATAAACCGTTTCCCAATGTTTTTTATTGTCAAAATTCTCCATCACCATTCATTGTTATTCCACAAAGTTATGCTTTATCCGATTTGTCATATACAATTCTTCCGGTTTTCATCACCGAATGTATAAATGAATATTCCTCTGAACCGTACTCTTCCACTTCCTCCGGGGTATACACATGAATATCCACACCTATGAGGAGATTAGACAAAAAAGGTCTAATCTCCTGATCACGCTGTGACATCGGTAATGAAGTATTCTTGATCACAAACAAATCGAGGTCACTCCTGCTTGTTGCCTTCCCTTTTGCATAGGAGCCGAATACAATTACTTTATCCGGCTCTATGCGGTTTACGATCTTATCAACAAGATTTTTTATTTCTTCTTCTTTTAACATACTAGGTTATAGCGTAGTTAATGATTAGGAACAATTCTTCAATCGCATCTGCAGGAAGAGATTTGAAATCACCTGCCCCGTTTTCTTTCATTTTAATTGTCCAAGTATTCAGAGCAACTTCACTTCCAGTAAGATCAACGAACGAATTATGTAATCCCTGATAGGTTGTCCCAACTGCCAGATTTAGAAGATCAGCATCGGTATTCCCTAAGGGTGAAACCATGACTTTATAAACTTTACTGCTATCCTTTGCCAGTGCGACGACTTCAATTTTGGATACTTTTTTATTTGCAAAGTTTCGTGTAAAATATGGAAGGCGATCCTGAAGATTTTCCAATATTAATTGCTGATCACCTGAGCCAGCAGGCTGCAAAAATTTATGCCATTCAGTTGAAAACTCCTTTTTGATATCATAAACCCGGAATAAACCATTCTTATCCTCAGCCAATGCGATCTTATTCATTTTCTTATTGAATTCCAAAACGACAGCATCCTTTAATCCTTCACCTCCTTCACGTGCAGTGTATTTCAAATGAATAATGACATCTGAAATCGTACTCAAATCAAACTGACTGAAATCCTTATTCAATTTAATCTGCCAGCTGCTAATCGCTCCCGCTCCTTCAAATGGCAAATAGCGTTCGTCACGGAAATTTAATTCAAACATCCCGCTATCGTTTTGCGCGCTGCTGGTAGCAATGGATTGGATCCCCGAAATCTCATCTCGGAATCTTTGATCATCACCTGCAAAATCACGTTCGTATTTTCCCGCAAGTAACCTGCTTTCTTTTCTTAAGCTATTTCTGCTTAAGGTAAGTGTGCACGCTATGGTTGAATAAGGTCCTGAAATACATGGTATGGATAAACTTACTGATTTCAGTCGACGGAAGTAATGTCCGGGATAATCCACATCAAAAACTGTTTCCGGAATATCCAGAATACATTCTCCGTTTTGTTTTAGCTTCAGTAAAGCAACCGGGTCTAACTGAGCAATAGAAACATGTTTTGTCAATTCATATTCCCGACGATTTTGCTCATAGTAAGCACTTTCCAGACGTTTCAGATCGAAAAAGAGTTTTTCTCCGGAAAGAAGTCCTTTTTTCAAACTATCCCAATAACCAAATTGGATATAATTCGAATCACTCAATCCTAATTCATATCTGAAACAACGTTCTGCCCGCTTGGCAATATCAAAAGCCAACTGATAACTTTGAAAATAGACCGTAGAAACTTGGTTGATCATCCAATCATATAATTCCTGATTGGTAAATTTGCTACGCATATATTCCTGATCTTTCTCCAGGTTTTCTTTCTGACGATCGTGATTACGAAGCTCTAATCCTGCCATTTGATTACGGACTTCGGCAGCTGCGATCTGTTTACTGATCTGTGGAAGCTCTTTTTCGGCAAGGCGCTTTTGAAAATCCCATTCATCGGCTCTTCTACCATAGCCTGAAGCAGTAGATGACATTGCTGCTCCAATTTGAAGAATACTAGCCACTCCTTTTGTTACCTCTGCAGCTTTTGTTATACCTGATGTAACACTTCGTCCTCCGAGTTGAACATTTACAGTGGGAGTTCCTCCGAATCCGGCTGCACCGGCAGTTACTTCAGGTATGAGACTGGTTCCTGTTCCTAAAGCATTTAAAACAGTCGCCACAGTTTCTGCGGTAATAGCACCAGTTGTTAATGAAAAACTCAAAATTTCACCTGCATTCCAACCATCAGTAACTAACTTTTCGTAATACGCTTTTCGTTCCTGAGTGATCTTTTTACCCTCACTCATCGATTCCCAGTTTCTTAGTGTTTCCTCTATTTGTTTATTTTTCAAGTCCCTTACTGCATCCATCATGGTCAATTCATGACTACTGCGTAAGATGGCAAAAGCCTCTGCATCTTTTTTCTCTAATGCTGATAGCATAGCCGCTCCCAACGATTTTACTTCATTGCATAATTCCAGAGCTTTCTGGATCATAAAATTGAAACGGTACAAAGGCATCGGTGCATTCATCTCGGCAAGTACGGAACTTAAATCCAGACCTCCTGCCGTAGCACGAACCAAAGCTCCCGGATCAATAGGTGGATCAAACAAAGGCAATTGCTGAACCATCCCATCAATGTTCATACAATGACGAATTTTGAATAAGCGATCCGCAACCAAATCCCACATTGAAAGCAGTTTTTCATTGTTTGGGATACAGAAATACAGGACATCCAATCGTGGTAGCTCCGGTTTTTCTTCTCCCATCGTACCAGCTGAAGATACGGCAGGAAGCAGGTTTTCTATTTCCATCAACGCATTGCCGAATACATCTACTCCATCTTGTTCCAATTGATAAAAGGTTTTAACCGGATTTGCTATTTTCTTAGGAATGCTACTCGGGCGTTTTCCCAATACGGCATCGGCCAAAACATATAACTGCGTAGCTTCATTGATTGTTTCAATTGTGTTCCGGCGGAATAGTTGATCTCCCCAAGCAATAATCGTCTGGATGTATTTAATCAAAACACTTTTTTGGTAAGCTACCGTGCGCATTCTGGCAATCAGATGCGGATTAAACGGATTGTCTCTCCATTCATTCACTTGCGAAGCAAGCTCTCCCTCACCTTTAGCAATTGCAAGTAGCAGATTTTCTATTTTTTGCTTGTAATAATCGGCTTTGGTCGTTTCGTAAAAAGGTTTCGTAATCCAATATTTTTGCTGTGGGGTGGCAGGATCGCTCACAGCATTGTCTGTATTAGTTGGATTGAAAATATAATGAAACCATTCCAATGCTTCTTCAAAACGCTGGTTATTTGCCAGTTTATTTGCAATATGGAAAGGAGCATGAAAGAACAACTCCCAATTGTAAAGTGAATATGCTCCTTCATAAGAAAAATCTACATCTTCTACCGGGTGTGATTTCGTTTTATCCGCTAACACATAGTTTTTAGTCACAAGGGACGTAGGCTGATAATTTGCAAAATTAAAGATTGCAGGTGCCTCTGGAATGGTTTGCGGACTTACTTGAATACGGCGATTCAATAAGCCATTGATTCCCCAAATATTGAGTTCCTTGATAAATAATTCCGTAAAAGGGTGATAGTGAATAAAGAAAGTAAATGATTTGGTTTCCTGCGTATGCCATTGCTTAGAGATATACTCTTGTGTTTTATCGATTGCATAATCAACAAAGTAATTTCTGGATGCATCCCAAAAGAAAAAGGATCCCTTTTTTTGAAAAGACCTTGCTTTTGAATCAACAACCGTATTAGCCGGAGTTATCTTATTCAATAGAAGAAGGGTCTCCGCGTTGTGTGCAGCCTGAAGATTATGCGTTTTACCGGATTCTTCAACCACATTGTAATAAAAATAGAATGAGGAAGTGTTGTGATAATGCAAACCATTCTTGTAATAACTATTTGGTGCCGTAATCAAGTGTTCGGTAGTTGCTTCGCTTTCATTTGAAATAAGCTCCCTACCTACTTTTTTAAATACGCTTTCTTTTTCACCAATTGGTGCATTATTGGTCCCGTTTCGATTGTACAAGCGCACTTCAATAAATGGCTTGAGTTTTACTTTTAGGGAAATATTCTCAGTGCTTTTATTTACCGTTGCGGATTGAAAAATTACTTCCGGTGCATCCGACAATACTTTTGGCGTCCATTTTCCTTTTTTAAGCTCACTCCAAAATAAGCGAATTTCCCAATACCTGGTTGGAGATCCAACTGTTCCACCGGAACTGGAAGTAGGAATGTTAAAACTGGTTGGTTCGACCGCTTTTTCCAAAAACTGTGGCCACAATAAGTGTAATCTCCGATTGTGAATGCCTGCAACCAAATGATTCCCTGCAATTTCCAGATCCACTTTTTCCCAGGCTGTCCAACGTCCTTTATTGATCCTTTTACGATAAAAATAATCTGGTGATATACTGCTACGTGAACGTGCGAAAACATGGAGTACTTCTTGCGTACTACTTATTACTTCGTTGTAAATGGTCCGGACTTCCAGATTGGAAACATGATCCAATTTCTCCAAATAATTCAGATATGCCTGTTCTGCAGTTTCTTTGGTAATGTCATTTTGCATCAACTCGTTTTCAAGGTCTTTGAAAAAAGGTGATTTTTCATCCCGTAATTCAGGCTCTATCCAGTTTTCAGGATACAAGAATACTTTCCGATTGGCTTCCCAAACGCGGTAATACTTCATCCATTTCCATTGTTTCCATTTAGAATCAGCCAAATCGTCTGAAGGATCTATTTTTTCAGATCTAACTGCAATGTCTAATTCCAAGTTCATCAAACAACGCTGTACAAACAATTGAGCTGAAGCTGCTGCCTGTTTCAATCGTGACGTTAGCATACACGCACTCATTTCCACATCGATGAGGAAGTAACTGTACAAGGCATTCGTATCCATCCAGTTCGGATTGGACCGGGAAGTAAGCCAGCTTACCAAGGCTGAACGTTTTTGTTCCCTGAACACATCTTGTAGAGGCTGGATCACTTTTTGCCATTGTGCTAAATCATATTTAGCCTTCACTGTTTGTTTCATACTTTCGGCATCCTCAAATACCGGTTCCGCCTTCGTCCAGTCAATTGCCCGTTTTGCACTCACTCCCAGTCTAAGCAGAATTTGCATGCAATGACTTAATCGGATGAAGGTATCCGACTTACGCAGTTCCTGTTTCACATTCCAACGGAATGCCGCAGCCAAATCAGTGATATCGGTTTCTTTCCATCCGCTTAATTTTGAAAGCAGTGTAATTGTTTCCGGCTCAAGAACCGCTACATCCAATACCTTATCTAAAAATTCAAATGCAGTTATTTCCGATTTTGGAAGGGTGCTTTTGAAACCGAAAAAATCAACCAGAGAAATCCATTTGCTTAGTGAAACGGAAGTATTCGTGTCTATCGGAAAATCTTTCGGATGCGGCCAGTTCAAATCATTGGCGTGTGTTCCTGCAAGCCACCAATTTAATTCGTCGCTCTTGATTTTCAGTTTTCCAATGATCAGCGCTTCTTTATGAAGTAATCTGAGCGACTGGAAACTTTTCGCGAAATTGGTCTCATTTACCGTGAACTTGTAAGCACCGTTTAATTTTTCAAGTAGTTTCGGATCATTTAAATTTTGCAACAATGTGGTTGTCTCCGAAGAAATTTTGAGTTTGGAAAGCACCAGATCTGCACTTGGCACTTCCAATTGAAACAGTTCAGCAATTTTTTGTTTGATGAATAATTCTTTTCCGGTTTTAACTAAATATTTCTGCAACTCATCTTGAAAATACTCAAAACGATCTTGTAAGGCCATACCCGAACCCGGAGGAAGCGGCGCAAAATTGGTTTTGGCAACCGCCAAATCCAATACACCTGCAAAATAATGGTCTATGAGTGTATTCCTGGTTTCCGTGATGGTATCTTCCCAGGTTCCATTAATGATTGCTAAAGCTTTCCCCTGTTCGGTATCGTTTACAAAAACAGGTAGCAATCCTAATTTACTCTTTATATAATCTTCGAATGTTTCTTCTGTTTTTATGAGTAAATCATCTTCCGTCTTTTGCAAGCCCTCCCGGATTTCCTTGATCGCAGCTACAATCGCTTTGTCTTCCAGTGCAACTCCTGATTTTGCTTTATACTGATGTGCCAATAAATAATCCAGTTCCGCTATTTCAAATTCAGAAGCTTCTATCTTTTCCTTCAAAGCAATGAAATCCAACAAGTTTTTTGAATTCAAAAACGGATTTATTGCCCAAAGTCGTTTTAGTCGCTTGAACTGATCAATCGTTAATCCGATAGCTTTTGCTAAACTGCTGATTCGGTAAATCTTGCTTAAAACATCCCAATTCAGTGGACTTGCTACGTTCAATGATAAATCATCCAAAATACCATTCAAATCTTCTTCACTGATGCGAAATGCCGCAAGGATCCCTGGAACTTTATCAGGAACAGCCGGTGTACCATCCCCTGATATCGGACCTGAAATCAAATCAGGACTTTCCGGAAACACTGCTGTAGCATCTACTAATTTATTGCGGAACAAGCGTTGATACAGGGTTTGAATTGCCGGTGCATCGGATTTGCTTCTATCCAGGTAAATGCTGTGGTCTATCTTTGTAAAAAGCGCCTGAGTCATTCTCCAATCCCAATCCAATTTCACCCGGATGCGATCCATTTCGGAAATAGTTTGAAGCACATTTTCCGTCAATTGTTTATCAACGATAGCCGGGTCGGAATTGGTATCGAGCAACAACATATCCACTTCCCACATCGAACAACCCAATTTTCTCCATAGTCGTATAAAACGATGGATTCTTCCAAGTGCATCGGCTGTTAAACCAACAATTTGAAATTTAGCTGTATCGCAATTCGCAGCGTTACTATCGGTATTATCATTAATGTAAATACTTTTTGAAGGATTGACATACTGCATATCCAAAACTTGCAATAACTCTTTATAGCTAAGTTCTGTCCGATGTAACATTACTGAAACATTACTCAACACATTGATCCATGTTCCGGTAACATTTGTAGATGGATCTGCCGGCGTATCCGGATGTGATATGTTATTTCCATCTTCCAACAACCCCCAAAAATCCCAGGACTGTTTACCAGCCAGTGTTCCCGATATTATTTTCCACTCTGTTTCATTGAGCACCAGATATGAAGCACCAATTTGAAAATTTGTCGGAGCAAGTGTTACATTATCTGCTAATTTTTGCTGAAACGATTCAAACAATCGAGGTTGAGCAACTCCCAAATGATCCAAATAAGTTTTGGATTGAAGATTCCACAAGTTAAAGGGCAAATTAAACGGAAAAACCTCCAAAGCCAATTTATCGTAAGCTTCCGGGTTTGTGTATTCCGGATTAGCCCGCAATTCTGCAGATGTTAAATGAGTTTGTTTGGTGGGAAGAATAACTAATTTCCCTCCTGCTATAAACAGTTTATATGCATGCTGTTTATCACGGATCGCCCATTGATTTCTGCTATCCGGAAGGTACACTTCAGCATCTGAATCAATCGGTATTTTTTTAGCCAGCAATTCATTTCTTACATTCTGCTGAATGGTACCAGCTGTTAATTCCGTTTGAATGGCGCTGTTCAATACGATCGGATCGGGAGGAGACACTGCATCTTCCAAAATTTCATTTACCAGATCGATATATGGAAGTGCTGTATTGGTGTTTTCACAACTCAGTTCCATTTCTCCCAAATCGGGTCTGCGTTCCAACAACACCTGTTTTACTTTTTTACCCAGATTGATGTCTGTACCGTTTGTATTACGCTCATTCAAAAACCTCAATATATCCACAAAGTGAGCGGCAGGACTAAACACCGACCGACATGAAGAGCATTCACAAAAATCAAGGGAACCAAAAAGTGTCTGAAGATTCGGGATTGTTTTTATTTTAGCTTCTTCTTCGGGAGAAATACTAAGTCCAAGGGTTGATGCAGGCATCAACCCGTTTACTGTATGGTTATAATTCCCATAGAGACTTAAAGTAAGAGCATAGGCATTTTCTGCTTTTTGATAGAGCTTTTTGCTTTCAATTTTGTTAATTCCCGTATCTTTTAAGGAAGTAACAAACTGCTCTTTCCCCATAAAATAAATCTGTTGAGCTGATTCTATGTTTCGGCTTAAAAGGGCATCCACTGCCAGATGTGTAGGTTTTAGTTTAAAGACTCTCTGAATAGATTTTAGCTGCTGAATAACGCCTTCTTTGTCTTTAACAGCATCCAATGCTTCTCTATTTTCGGCAATATAATGATCGATGCGATACCTATCCAGGTGAAAATGGGGATTATTATCCAAAAATGTAACCACATCACTCTTTACGTTTACAGCACTTTGTTCTGTTCTGTCCAGTTTAGCCATAAACGCTGTTGTTGCATAAGCGCGTTCAAAACGTTGCTCCAAAATAGCTCCAAATGTTTGAAATTTTTCTTCTTCGGTATCTCCGTCAATATTAGCAGGAACTCCTACCGGTTTTCCGTCAGTTCCCTTTGTTTTAAACACTTCTGCCCATTCCTGTCGGTCTAATTTCGCCAGATCTCGTTTACTTGTAAGATTCTGTTTTTTAAACTGCTGGTTCAAGGCTGCAACCAATGGTATATGATTGCGGGTTAAAGCACCCAGCTCAAAATTCAACTTCACATCTCTTATAACTTCTTTTTCAAGTACCTGATCCGTTTCCAGTTTTTTCCAGAAGGCACTCATCGGACCAATATGATCAGTGAAAGCCTCGATAAATTTTGATTTATCTTTAGCCGCACTCGGTGTCAGTTGAAGTAATTGATCGATGGTTCCTTTACCTGCACCAAATGAATCATCAGCAGCATAATTGAGTTTTATAAGTCGGAGTGTATACAGGATATTAGCTAGTTCCGCTTTTATTAGGGCAGGAATCAGGTTATCGCTAAGAGCTTTTTCAAGCAATTCTTTTTGCAGTTCAGGATTAATCGCAGATAAATCCTTCAGAACTTTATCCTTTAATAATTCTACGCGGTCATAATCCTGAATATCCTGTAAAACAGTATCAGATAATAGAGCTGGCTGTCCTTGACGCAGGAATGCAAAAAAGACAGCTGCCTCCAATGGCATTTTTTCTCTCGCAGTTTTTTCAACTAAATGATGGCAAAAAATCCAGGTTCCTATAATCAACTGACTTCTCCCCGATTCACCAGAAAGGAATGAAATATCCTGAAATTGTTCATCCTCCCGCAATTCCAAGGGTGAAATACCTTCCAATAAAGGACTAAGAGTATCCGTTAATTTCTCCCATTCCGATGCTCCTTTGTAAGACGCATTATTGAGATTTATATTCATCTCCAAATCAGTTGGTGCATTGTAAAAAATAGCCGATTTATAGATTTCTTTTCCCGTTTCGTCGCTTACTTTCACCACAATATCAGCGGCATCTTTTTCAGCTTTCTGGAACTGATCTGGTGTATACTTTACTTCATATTTACCTTCCTTTGAAACAGTACTTCCAAGTAATTGTTCGTTGCGCAGATCCCTGTCAAAAACCGTTACCGTTGCATTATTTAATAATACTCCAAATTCATTGCGTAGCACTCCATACACTCTTCTTACATCATCTCCGGCAAACTCTTTATGGTCATCAACTTCCATATCAAGAACTATCTTCAGCTCTTTCTGATCACGCTGCATGTTCCACAGTACGGAATTTTCCGTGCTATGAATTTGTTTACCATCCGAGTAAATCTTAAAGTAGATATCCGGTGTATTGTCAAAAAATAATTCTGTGAAACGTTTCTTTGTAATACTGATTTGAAAATAGCCAGCCTTGTCGCTTGTGGCTTCTCCGACAAAATCATCGATTAGTAGGTCCTTGTCCCAAGCCTCAATACGAAGACCGGATATAGGAAGATCGTGTTTATTCAGCAAACGTCCGCTGATGAGAATGCTTTTCAGTGTCATAGTGATTTTATTTTAGTGAATTGTATGTTCAGTATAAGAAACAATTCCACATTGCATACATTTCATTCTTGCAGCAATGTGGATGATTGTCACTTATTTCAATTATTCCAGGCGTACTCTTGCATATATTTCTGCTTGATTGGGACGTCCGTTAAAAGTGTCAAACAAGCGCTGCTCTATGTGAAATAACTCCCAAACTTCAGCTCGTTCGATTCCGACACACTCTTCGGGTGTAGCTTGTCGTTCACCTCCAGCTGAATCAAAGATTACACACTTTTTGAAGTCTGCTAAATCCTGCATAAACCTAACAACGGGTTTGGTTAATTCCCCTTTAAGCTCATTTTGTCCTATTTTTTTCCATCGCTTATAATCCATTAATCTGACTGCTTGTTTAAAAAGGATTGGCTTTGAGTCTATCAAATCCAAATCTAAAATTGGCTTCTCAGTATTGAAATTATAAAATGCTACATAGGGATTGGATAGGACTCTTCCATAGGCAAAAGTGCCATCCTGAAGAGGTATTTGTACATATGTTCCGATTTCCATCATCGTTTTTTTTATTTTCTGTTTATTCTATTTTATGGTGCCAAATCTCCTGTATAGGGAGCAAGAGGCTGGAATGCCAAATCAGAAGCAGCGTGAAATATACGTCCTAATGGGTTATCTCTGGCTATACCCCGAACATCATTTTCCGTAAGATGCGCACCCGGGTTTGTGTCTGACCATGCCCCACCTGTAAAGGTAAGTAGAGGGATAGAGCTTCCCTGTTGGGTTAGACGAAGAGCCCCAAAGTAATCAATCATTTGCTGTTCTCGTCCCCGAATTGCCAAATATGCAACATCCCTATAACGCTGACCATAATCAACCGCATAACCTACAGCAAATTTATCAATTCTTGCAGGAAGAAAACTTCCTGCTGTGGGTTCAGTTCTTTCATCAATGTGATGATTTGCTTCGCGCGCCCTAACTGCAGCTTCAGCTTGTGGTGCCCATGGCTGGTTCAAATCGATTACCGCACTTGTCCTTCCAGAATAAGTAAGGCCAGTTGCTGTGTTATACCTGGTGTAGGTTACATAAACCCTACCGGCTAATCTAACTCTTGGTGCTTCATCTGGCTGGGGCTGTGGTAATGGCACCGGGGTTGGAAATGGGGAATGTCTCATCTCTTGTACCGCGCGCATTACAGGGAAAGCAATAGCTGTAGATGACATTCCGTATGGATTACCATATCGTACGATCGACGCCGAACGTGACATATGTATATGGAGCGCGCCTATCATTGCTCCTGAGAGAGCCAGAGCATAACCTAAAACTAGTGTTGTCGGCGCTGCTATTGATGCACTTGCCACGACTGGTGCTGCTACCGGTGCTGCGGCTACTACCGGAGCTCCAGCTGCCCCCCCTGTAAAAATTGCAGCTGTTGTTCCCCAAGCCAGAGAAGCTCGTTGTAAGGCTGTTGCAGCAAGCAGAGCTGTTTCGGGAGTAATTATCTCCTGGGGTTGGGGTTGATTTCCACTTACATCCTTTAACTTAACAGGATTGTTATTGGTGTAACCATACAAATTCATTCCACCTTTGATTCCAATCGGATCACTACTCAACCACCTTCCTAACCACGGCAAGTAATACCGGGCACTGTGGTATTCCATTCCGGTCTCTTCATCTCGTTCCATCCCTGTATACCGGTAGCGTTTCGCTGCAGATTTAATAGCTGCATTGATTGCCTGGTAAGCTGTTGTGCCGAAAGGATGGTATTCTTCGTATGAAATGAGTTTAGCATCCGAAGATCCATCCAGTTCCAATGATGCGGAACCCAAATGGTTGTGCAGCTGATACCGTACCAATTGTTTTTGAGTACCATCGTTAATATCATTGCGGGTTTCCACCATCACAAAACGATGACCTTCATCTACCAAACTCAGACTTACCCGTTCTAATCCTGCATTGGTGCCGCTGTGTTTTTTATACCATTCATAACCTGCTACATAAATACGCTCTTCCTTTTTTGTTGGATCATCTCCTTCTTCAGCTTGGTTTTCTGTTATTTTCCGGATCCGTTGACCGTCTCCATCGTATTGGTAATAAGTAATGACCGGAATGTTATCATCGGTACACTTCTGTCGGGAAGTCAACACGACTTCTTCTTTGAAATTCCAGCTTATCTGCTCCAAATGAGGTAGTTCTCTCAGAAAACCATGAGCCTCATGATGCTTGTATTTCGTGTAATTGGCTGGATTTCCGTTATCGCCAATATGTGTGCTTTTTAAGCGGTTATTTCCTGTTTCATACTCATACCTTCTTGTCCAGTTACCACTGGAAGCAAGGTGTTTCATCTCCTTGATATTTCCTGCTTCATCGTATTGATAACGCTGGGTATAATTACGCACAGCCAGAGAATCGCCCGAGTTGACAGTATGCATAAAAGGTTTGTCGTTCCAATTATCACAAGTGCCAAAATTGAGTGCTGTATTGTTTTCTCTTCCTTTTGCTTCTACCAGACGATACAAGGCGTCGTAGGTATATTCACTGATAGGTTCAATGATTGAATTCGCAAAAAAACTAATGGGAATTGCCTTGTCTTCTATGGAGGTGATATTCCCAACAGGATCGTAAGTATAATGTAAGTTTTGAAGAACTTCACCGTTTAATAAACGCTTACTTTCCAGTTTCTTTAGTTTAAACGTTTCCTTGTCGTAGTGGAATTTGGTGCATACATTATTTCCGTAGCTAATTTTTTCCCGCTGTCTTTTTTCATTGTAGTGAATTTTTTTGATATAGGTCGAAGCAAGCATGTCGCCCGGATGTAACACAGCTTCACCATCCAGCAAGCCGCTTTCATTGTAAGAGGGAGTGATGACACTTCCATCCGGGGAAGTTTGTCGTGTAATCCTGCCTAAAGCATCTGTCTCAGTCTCAAAAACAAACCCGGTACCGGGTTCCAAAATAAGACTGAGATTCGTCAGGTTGGCATCTGTCCAGTTAACCACTTCTTTGTAGTTACGCCACAATTTTCGGGTATTAGATAGCGGTTGACCTTTAAAATCATAGTTGGGAGTATCAATGAATCCTGCCGTATCGTAATGACGTATCACCTGCCCCAATATATTTTTTGCCTGTAATAGCCCCTCATTACTTCTGTCAGCTAACAACAGGCTTTCACCATAAACAATCCGGTCAAAGATGTTATTCAATAGGTTGTCTCCGGGCTTCCCAACTGTATTTATCACTACACTTTGAAGCGGACGATGTGCTATATCATAGAAGTGCTGAAGTTCATGATCTCTTTCATCCCAGGTACGCAAAGGACTACCAAGTATGTTAATCATCAACCAACGCTTTCCGGCATCCATACTGTCTTGATATACTAGATTCCCAAGCATATCATATTTATAAAGCATTACCGAGTTATTTCGGGCATCTCTAACTCCGCGAAGATTTCCTTCCGTATCCAAATCAGTGCGTGTATACAGGAATTCATCTGCTTCCGTTTGAATGTTCTTTGTATGATCTATGTATAAAACAGGTCTTCCCAACGTATCAAAATGGAGTACGTGGGGTGTATTTGCATGTTTGGCAGCTTTGAGTGCTGCCTGCTTTTCTTTTGGGTCTGAGCTCATTGCCATTCTGGATGCATACCATTCACTTTCCAGCACTGTATCATTGGCATCATATATTTCCTGTTTCCAGGAAGCGAACTCCACTTTTGAAAAAGTGCCATCCGGTAGTTCGGTTTTGATCAATCGACTGGAGGCATCGTAGTACATGATGGAAGTGACTCCTGTTTCAACCAATTCTTTGTAATCTTCGTAGTGCCATGTGGTTGAAAAATAGGGCTCATATTGTTTTACTACATTACCCTTATTGTTTTTAATCGTTTTTCCATTTCCTATCCAGCGAAGTTGCTTGGGTATGAGTTTGCTTGTATCAATCTCCGTAACCATTACAGTATTCCCCGGACCGACAACTACTTGTTTGACAAGTCCCGGCTCAGCCTGTACTTTTTTCATTGCCACCTCACCAACTCCACTTGAATATTCAAAGCTTATTTGAACCTTACTTTCAGGATTTAAACTCTTATCCGGTTTCCGGTAATGTGTCTCCCTGCTGATTGCAGCAACCACAGCGGGTTTACCGGTTGCCATGTAAACTTCAAAATCATATACAAAACGGGTCGTGGCATGCTTCAATAAATTTTTTCCAATCGTGGTAAGATTAACCGAGTCGGCTGCTTGAAAAAAACTAAGAACGGATGCAGATTCTACAGCATCTGTTATTTCTGAAATCCCTGTCAGTTCATCTGCCTGATCACCTTTACCAAATACCGCTACTGCTTTTATCAAGCCTAATTCGTCACTAATGATTTCCGAAAAGTTACCATTTACATCTTTCATTCTTTTAGCGGAAAGCGTACGAAAATTAAAGGTGTCTACACCCGATTTATTTCCTAAAGCATCTGTCGTTTCTTTGATGAAGAGGCAATCGGCACCATTGAATTTCACTCTGGTTACTGCACCATAAGGATCTATATAGGAAACTGGATTATAAAACCTGTTTCGAGCTTTGGCAAGGGAATTGGCCCAAGGAACATCCGGATCGATAAAATTCATTCTCCCAGATGGGATCCACCAGTTTGTATCGCTATCGGTCGAAAAGAATTTACCTTCCTTCATCAAATCAACCAATTCACTGTCTGATTTTTTATCACTATAAATATCCTGTAACAGTTCTTTTGTATAGGCCAATTGATAATTATCGTAAGGAATGGCCAGTGATTCTAACTGATCGGGAGGTAATCCTGTTTGAAGATCGTTCCTATAATATGTGGAACGAACGTGCTCTATTAATCGTTTTTGCGGAGTTGATCCACTCAATGGTTTGTCCAACTCATGATAAAGGGCAGTATCCGAATTCGTATCCAAAAGGATGTCCATGAAATCGTTTAAAGAATAAAGCACACCATTCTTTGAAACGCCTTTCAGTTCGTATGTTTTTGTCTCGGATGGCAAGCGCAAACGATAAACGTCATTTCCGATGACATCATTGGTAAAACGGTTCTTGATATAAAGAATCGTTGTTTTGTTTTGTCCCCCCCTTGTTTCCATTGGAAGTGTTGAATCAGCAACCAATCTCGGGTATACTACCGAAACTGATTCCAGGACATTCCCATATTTATCGAGTTCAATATTCAAACTATGTGAAATGCGAGGATCTACTGCATTCCGCTCATATTTGTAAAAAATGGATTCACTTTCCTTGACAACGAATACTGCATGCTTGTTTTTTCCTTTGGGTTGCAGTAATTCAATCACGCAATTGTGAGTAGCTACTGAAAAAGGTGTCAGTTCTTTTTTACGCGCAGCATCCGTATTCTCAAATTTAACTGCATCTTTCGCAAATATTTCAGTGCGCAATCCCATTCCTTTACAAGATCGATAGGCTTCCTGCCATTCTTGCATAGAAAAATTATCCAATAGTGTTGAATCAATTCCTGGCGCAGCGACCAGTCTTGCATCTGGCAGAGCAACTTCATGATGTGTTACCGGAAATCCTTGTCGCTTTATTTCTTCATACCAATAATCTTTGGCAAATTGATTTAGGATCGTGTCATTCCGCAAAAAGGCACCCGTATGATTCCATGTTTTTGTGATGACGGGTTCCTGGTGCAATGTTTCATCAGTAATATTCGAAGCACCGCTTTTCACCCAATGTTCAAAGGTTTCTGCATCTGTTTGCTGTACCATTCCAAAGCCTCGAAACTCGCGTTCTGCATGGTCATAATATCCATGATGGTAGCTGTATTCACTGGTGAATTTATGTCCGGAAATTTTATCTTCCGTAATCGTTTTCGAAATGCAATGAATGGGAAAATGCAATTTGGTTACCCAAGATTTTCCAGCCAGTTTATCTGCAACATAAAATTTGGTGGAAGGAGTGTATTCCAACGAAACCTCCTTCCCCAGATTGTTTTTATACGAAACCAGTATATGTGGTTTCTTACTATTCATCAGGTCAATGTACTTTAAGGGAGCTACTGTATCCTTAGACAGGGAACTCGACCAGACAATACAGGCAACTCCATTCCCCAACAGATCTGATAGCGTAATTTTGGTGTGATCATTGATTTCAGGAAAGGAAGTAATCTCAAAGGGGATTGTACCAAAACGATTCCCACTCAGGTTTTTCCAACAGGTAAATTTGTTTTTACCCAAATAAATAATATCCGCTGTACCTGAGCCATCGATATCTGCCAAACGCAAATAAGCAGGATTGAATTTATCCGGATAATCAAAAACGGGAGCATGATCAAACGCCACTTTCGACCCGAATTTACCATATCCGAGATTTGGCCAATAACACACTTCGCCATTCCGGATCCGGATAATATCTATCAACCCATCGCCAGACATATCGGCCAAATAAATGGTTTGCTGAGAATCTGCAAAAACAATGTGAGGGCCACTTTCTTCATCGAAGTTTTTTGGGACCACCCGCGCTGCCTCAAATCCCTCCCTACCGTTTGATGCATACCAGGTAAAAACATGGTCTTCCGAAACAACCACCTCTGGTTTTCCATCGCCATTCAGGTCCAGCATGCGTGTATTCGGATCGCTGAAATCAATATTCGGAAGGTCTTTAAATGATTGTAATCCGTGCCATTGATTGTCGTCATCCAATTCAAAAAAGCCTCGTGGTTCAGCAGCAAAACTCACCAGTTGTTTACTCCCATCTGCATCCAGGTCAGCAAGTTGCAACTGTTTGCCCAATCCTGAAAAGGATGGTTTGGGAGAAACTAATTTTGCACGCTCAAAGTTCCCGTTCCCCAAGTTGTGTTTATAGTACCAGCCATTTTCATACTCGGTTAGTATACCCGACAACCCTTCATTGTATAAATCCGTGAATTGATAGTTCTGTTCGTCCAACCCTACTGGCGCATGAACCAATGCGTCGGGAGAAATTGTTTTTATTTCATCATTCCATTCGTGTTTTTGATACCCGAATGCCAATGGTGGAAAATGCTTGTGCGAATAACTTCCATCATTCTTTTTGATATAACCGCACGAAGTACTCCCTGTCAAAAAAGTAAAATCTTGCTCAATAGCAGTATCGTAAGTAAAATTGATAGATTTTATCAGTGTCCGTTTATCTGATTTATCTGGCTTTACAGCCAATTCCTCAAAAAAATGAAAAAGTAAAACCCGCTTGCAAAGCCTGGTCGTGCGAATCTCGAAACCGGCTTTGTAGTCTGAAAAAGCATCCGCTCTGAAATCCCAGGGATTTAATTGGTCGAACGGTTCTATATCGGTATCCGTTGTTCCGTAATCAAATACGTTTTGAAACAAATAATCTGATTCGGCAGGAAATGCGTCACCGAATTTTTTGTAAGGTGTTTTATTTCCATAGCATATTTTACTGATATATCTGTTGGTGTAGGTAATCGAACCGTTTTTGAACCGATTTCGATTGTGCAGCAGTGAATTATCCAAACCAAGTTCATCTTCTTCACTATAGAGATAGTGCGAACAGTTTCCTTTATCGTCAAACACAAATTCAGGTAGCCATTCATAGATTTTAGTCGAATCTTCCGGGTCTGAAATAACTGCATTTGCAGTCCATCCAAAAAGTGTTGTAATATTTTCTTTGGTGATTACCCGCCATTTGATAATTCCTGTTGCTTTTTCCATCCAACGTTCAATGCGGGCAAACAATCCTTCAATACGCGGTTTGTAATTCCGGATAATGTACAATCCATCTCCCGAATCACGCTCATTCAGAACATATTCATTGTCAGGATCCAGTTCAAAAACTCCATCCGTATCCTTTTTAAACTCAGGAACCAAATCGTCGACTTCTGAGAACAAAAACGTATCGGAATCAATTCCATCCAGGTATTGGGGTAATCCCTGATCTGTTTTTCGTTTAATGGAACTCAGACTCAAATTCCAGCCTAATCCGAAGATTCCATTGCCAGCACCGGAATTATATGAAAGATTCAGAACCGGTTCTGCTCCTCTGGTAGAAGAAACCGGCAGGGGAATTGAAAAAGAAGAGGTTCCATTAACCGCATTTACGGAAAACTTTTCATCGATTGACTTGATTGCTCCTCCACCTTTCGGCAATGAAATAGCAGGAACGTCAATAGCGTTTGATTTGGTCTTTCCACCATCAGTTTTTAGGAATGAAGCTTGCGTATCTTTCATTTCAGTGTTCAGTAAATAGCGGAATAACAGACTAAATCCACACCAACTAATAGCGAGTTAGTAACAGATGAACACTTCTTATCCAGTGAATAGAAAGCTGCCTTGCAGTTCCGAATGGTTTTCAGTTTTAAAAGTATATGGAATTATTTTAGCCGGAATTACGGAAAACCACATTTCCGGATTGTAATTGATTGATTAGAGGCTTTTAATGACCAATTGACACAAATGAATGATTATTTTCAAACTACTTAATCGACTGATAATCAATATAAGTTCTGAAATTAGTTGGTAAAAGTGAATGTTTAGGAAGAAAAGCCATTCTCATAACACTTCTCTACATTACGGAAATCTATGCGAAGCTTTACGAAATTTTTCAAAATTACGACTAAAACAAAACCCCGATCCTGCATACGCAAAACCGGGGTTTCCTTATATAATATATATTTACCGTTCCAATACAATCGGAACAGTCTGCCGCCCATTTGCAGCTATTACTTTAACGCTGTATGCTCCATTGGCCATGTCTGAAATATTTATCTTCACGGTAGTGTTTTTGGAATCTTTGATTTCTCGTACAACCCTGCCTTTGCTATCGTAAATGATAATATTCTCTATGATCAACTTTCCGGCATCAACTGTAAACAATCCGTTTGATGGATTCGGATAAATTGAAACAAATGATAATTCACTTTCCTTAATTCCCAAACAATCATCAACCTGTACATCAATCGACGCAGTTCCTGAACAACCATTTCCATCCGTAAATAAATAGGTCAGCGTAGTTACACCTGTTCCAGCAATAGCAGGACTGAATTGCCCGCCACTTACACCGTTTCCGCTATAAGTTCCTCCAGCCGGAGTTCCTTGAGTAAGGGTGAATGCGGCATCATCCAGACAAAGATTTGCAATGGCTGCAAATGTGACAGTCGGATTCGGGTTAATGACCACTGTTGTCCCCGTAGAAGCTGATGTACAAGTCCCATTTGAGACCGTTACTGTATAGGTTCCTGCAGCCGAAACGGTGATTGAAGGGGTAGTTTCTCCATTTGACCAAGTATTATCGGTTACAGCTGATGATGTCAATGTTACACTGTTACCTGAACAAAATGTAGTTGGTCCTCCTGCAGTAATAGTTGGCACTGCAGGTGTTCCTGTCACAGTTACATCATGTGTTGTCACTCCTCCGCCATTAACAGTTAGAGTGATTGTTTTCGTTCCTGAGGAAGAATAAGAAACCGTATGAGGACCAATACCTGTTGCTGTTGCTGGTGTAGCTCCTGGTCCAAAATCCCAGTCCCAAGAAGTAACAACTCCGATAGAAGCATCTGTTACAGTTACATTTTCTCCCGTACAAACTGCTGAAGGCGCTGCACCGAAATTAGGTCCGGGAGCTGCAATAACACCTGTCAGATTAATATTATCTATATATATGTTTTGTCCGAAATGACCTCTGTTTTGGAAACTTATCATCACGTTTTGGTTCCCAATGTAAGGACTTAAGTCTACAGTTTCTGTACGCCATTGAGAAGGTGTTGGCACAAATCCATCCGGAGTATAATCTCCCGGAACTGTTGATAATGCATTCCCGCCCTTATAGTAAACCGTAGTAAACGTTGCACCACAATCTGTTGAAACCAGCACTGCAAGCGAATCCGAATTCACACCTGAATACCTTCTGAATGCAACATCAAAATTTAAAGTAGCGCTTGATACTCCCGTGAAGTCATAAGTACTACTTCTCATTTCATCGTGATTCCCATTGTAAAAATCATAGTTCCTGTACTGCATACTTTGTGTTGAACCCTGAGATCCGACAACTGCGTTGCGCTCCCATAATTCCGAAACATTTGCTACGTTGACCTGACTCCAACCCAATGGTGGAAACGCCGTAGTAACAAATCCTTCAGTTAACGGCAAAGCAAGCTGCGTGTTTACCTGAACAAATACAGCAATTGTTTTCGTGGATGTATTATTTAATGCATCAGTTGCAGTTAGTGTTACATTATAGGTTCCGGTTGAAGGGTAAGTTACATTTACACTGGCCGCAGTTGAAGTTGCCGGTGTTCCTCCGGAGAAACTCCAAGAATAAGTAATGGGTGTATTATTGGCACCTAAACATGCCTGAGTATAAAGAACGGAAGAATTGTCACAATCAATCGCACTATCTCCAACCACAATATTTGCAGCAAAAGGTCTCAGGTTATCAAATGAAGATTCCCAAATGGCGCGACCAAAGCTTGCATATCTGATTCTCGCCTGATTGGTCCCATCATCAAACATGGAAAATTCGGTCGGAGATTTTCTTGCAGGCAAATTCGTACTATAATTCGTCCAAGTTACTGCACCTGCTTTTTTGTAATAAACCGCATTATTTGTAGCAATAAACACTAATTCTTCTGTCCCGCCGAATTGTTCCGCCAAAATTCGTCTGTGGTTCACATTCGGAAGGTTGTAAGTTACGTTTGTCCAGGTTGCCCCGGCGTCTGCTGATCTGTAAACAGCATTGTTTTCCGATACATAAACGATATCTGCATTATTGGCTATGGCCGCAACACTTCCAAGCGAACTCGCTGATCCTGGTGGAGTGCGTAAAATAAATGTTGGACTTGCAGCTAAAGCATTAGATGATACATATACATCTCCATTTGAAACCAACACGTATAAACGATTTGGATCAGCAATACTGCTGTGTATATCCACGATTGTTTGATTGAACGTCGATATTTGAGTCCATGTTGGAGTTCCGGCTGCCAGATTTGTGGTACGATAAACATCTGTTACCCCAACAAATCCTAAATTGACATTTGTACGGTTAAATCCAAAGGCATTCCAATTGGTTGTAGGAAGACCATATCCTCCAGTTGGCCCTGTATGATTGAGTTGTCGATCTGTTCCATCAAAATAAATGTTCCCGTTATAGTCACACTGCCTCTTATCATAATCATCCCCGCCTCCAGTTGTAAACCAGCCGGTTGCATTCGCGATAACGCGTCCATTATCCTGCGTTCCGATGGAAATGAAATTTTTATCAATCTGGCTACCGATACCACATTTGTTACCTATTTCATAAGCGTAAAGTCCATTACTTTTTGGAGTCCATACGTTTCCTCCATCAAGACTTATCCAAACCCCGCCATCATTCATACTATACAATTTGTTTCTGTTGAATGGCGCCTGCTGAATCTGGTGCATATCCGTGTGACATTTTTCCCACCAGTGGGTTAGCAACGTCCAGGTAGCTCCGCTATTTGTTGAATACCAGGTACAATGTGCCTGCAACCATAATTTAGACGGATCCACAAGATCTACCGTAATGGTGTGATTGTAATTTCCCTGACCACCTTCGGTTACATCATCGTCGTAAAAAGTAATATACGGGCTTCCCTCTGCTTTTTGGGTACTGAAAGTCAATCCACCATCAGTTGATTTCAGAATAATACCTCCGCCCCCAACAACTGATAAATACACAATATTTGGATTGGCAGGAGTTACACCAATGCGTGAGCCCGACTGTATGTTTGCTGTTGAAGCAATAACTCCGTTGGTTATTTGTGTCCAGGATGTTCCAAAGTTTGTCGATCGGTAAAAGCGCGGAACATCTTCTTCAGTACAAGCGTATACAATTTGAGAATTTGTCGCTGTATTCACTTTCATGTCGGTAAAAGGAATATTTGTAGCAGTCGATGCTGTCCAGTTATTTCCACCATCTGTAGACTTATAGATTCCTTTATTGGTGGCAGCAATGTATTGCAAAGAATTTGTTGAATTTTGAATAATTTCAATGACCAAACAGTTTGTCAAACTAGTAGCAGTAAACGTTGCACCGCCATCATTAGATTTTCTTAATCCAGCTGAACTATTTGAATAATAATTAGCGTCACCTGTTCCTAAAAGCAAATGTTGATCATTGGTATAATCAATACAAATTGAAGCACAGTTATTCGTTAATACATCCGTTCCCGGAGCAACGACCCAATTAGTCCCCTGATCTGTAGATAGGAATAATCCACCTTCACCGGTAACCGCATAGTATTTATTGGTATCGGAAGGGTGAAATTTCATTTGGCTGATTCTGCAGAACCCGTGTATTTGCCCTGAATTGTTCGTCGGGAAATTCGTTCCGCCAGGAACCGGTGTCCAGTTTGCCAATTGCGCATGAGAGTAGATACTCAACAGCATTGCGCAGATAAGTAGTATTTTTTTCATCGGAAATTACTTTTTTGGAGTATTGAGTTCTTCTATTTTTTTTAGCTCTTTGGATTGAGCATCAATTATCTTCTGCTGTTCTTCAGGAGAAACAATTCGACCATCCTCAAGAACCCAAGGTTTAACGGCTTTGATCCATCCTTTAAACGCACGAACTTGAGAAGCATAAAGCAGTGTTTCATCGGGTTTCCCGTTTCGTTTTCTCTTTTTTTCTTTTCGGGCATGCTCACGGATACGTTCCTCCCTCGATTCTTCGTCTTGTTCTAAACCAACTTCTCTTTCGAATGTATCTGTCTCGTGATTCTCAAAGGGTTCTTCAGGCAATATGCGATCCTTCCAGAATAGGCGGAATGCTTCTATTGTTTGATAATAGTTCGCATTTGGATCATTCATCATTTCAATCCAAATCGGTTCTTTTCGAAATTTTCTGGGATTATATGTCTTTGTTTCATCCTGCCCAAGACAGGTAAAATTTACACACATAAAAAGCAGGAACATAAGCTTTATTCCTATTTGCCGTTTGCCGTTCATAAATATTAGTTTTATTGGTTTTTTTCTGTTGCTTTTTAAATGTCTAAAAAACAACATTTTCAGGTTTGAAAGTTAACAAACTTCCTTTCCATAATTAAAAAACAAACAATTACCTTAAAACATGACCTGAATGTTGTATTTCCAACTTAACACCCTATTTTGTTCAAATTTCGAGCCAATTGATTTTTGGTGTTTTTTTTCTATCTGAAATCTCCTCTAAATAAAAAAATAGTACCTACAACTGAGTAATCATCAAAATATTAAAACAAAACTACACTCTTTTATTTCGTCTCGATTGGTACAGGAAATCCGACAATTGCTATATCAATAATGTGTATACAACTAAATTTTGGACATTACCATTTCGACTAAATCGATCTAGGATTCAAATAATGAAGTAGAAGTTAGCGCTTTAATTGTTATACCAGAGCTTCAAAATGATTCTAATTGATAAGAAAATGAGTTTACAAAATTCCAGTCATTAAGAAGATGGAAAATAGTAAAAGCATGATTGCAACGAAATTTTGGAGAAATCGGATAGTTACTTTCTTCAATAGCTTGTTTCCGACGTATGCTCCTAAAAAAGCGGATAAAACGGCCATCGTCAAGAGTAAATAATCCAGTTTATCGTGATGCTTTACAATATCCGATGAATAAATCCCTAACCTAGAAATATCAATTAAAATAGCGATCACTACACCAGTCGCAACAAATTGCTCTTTTGACAAACCTGCACGTATCAAAAATGCCGTTCTAAGTGCTCCTTGGTTTCCCGATAATCCACCAAAAAAACCACTCAAAAATCCCCCCAAAGGAATATACCTCTTGTTAAACTCCAGTTTCGATAAGCTGGGAATGATATCAAAAAGCGCAAAAAAGAAAAGCAATCCTCCAACTATAAGCTTCGTAATTGTAACACTAGCAGTGATATTAAACAGGGAATACACTAGTATTGGCTCCATATCGGATATGAGGGTCAAAATGGATGCACCGATAAATGCCGACACAATTGCCGGGATACCAAACTTTAATACAATGTTCCGGTTTGCATTTTTTCCTACTAAATAGAGTTTAAATGCGTTGTTGAGGAAGTGAACAATGGCCGTTAATGAAATAGCAAGTTCCAAAGGAAAGAAAATAGCAAATATGGGAACCAAAATAGTTCCGAGACCAAAGCCCGAAAAAAACGTTAGTCCGGAACCAAGTAATGAAAAAAAGCAAATTGTAATATACTCAACCATCATAATTATCTCTTACTGAACCGCAGAATAAAATTGCATAAACAAATTCAAAAGTATCTTAAAATGAGTTTTAAAGTTAAGCGCTGTAAACCTTTTTTTATATACGTAAAACTTTTAGTCCATATAAAACATCCAATACTCTGACAGACTAAACTCCAACCAAACAGTAGGAAAAATCAAAAACCATTAGGTGAGAAGTCTTTGCAGGCTGATCTAATTTCTTTTAGATTCAAATCCAAGAATAGGATATTATTTTGTGGGTATTTTGTTTGACAATGTTAAAAAAACAGATTACTTAGCGCTCAAATTGTTAATTATTGCGATAAAACCCTTATTTCCAAATCCTCATCATGCTCAAAAACAAAGTATTATTAGCAATTATAGCTTGCATATCCTCCTTAGCACATGCTCAAAAACTTCAAATTGTAGATGACTACACGAAACAGCCAATTGCCAACGTTGTTGTAGTTCAAAACCAAAAAACATACACATCAAATGCTGTCGGATTAATGGATTTAACCGGAATAAGCGTTCCGGTTGAGATCATACTCGAGCATCCGAATTATACAGACAAGGCAATACAAATCTCCAACTATGAATTGACTGTTGTTTCCTTACTCGAAAAAAACATCGATCTGGATGAAGTTACCGTTTCATCAAGCAGATTTTTAGAAAAGAAATCGGATGTTCCGAAACGAATTGAAATAATCAGAAGTTCAGAGCTGCAACGAATGAATCAAAGTAGCAGTGCAGATGTACTGGCATCAAACGGCGCAGTTTTCGTTCAAAAATCACAATTGGGAGGCGGCTCACCCATAATCAGAGGTTTTGAAACCAATAAAGTGCTTCTTGTGGTTGATGGTGTTCCATTGAATAATGCAATTTACAGGGGGGGACATCTTCAAAATGTCCTGACAATCGATCCGGCATCTCTAGAAAGTGTAGAAATAGTTTATGGACCAGGTTCCGTTGTATACGGATCAGATGCCCTTGGAGGTGTGATGCATTTTCATACCATGAAACCCCAATTCTCTGAAACTGATCCCATACTAATCAAAACGAATTCATACGCACGATACTTTTCAGCTGCAAACGGTTATTCAGGACATGCATCTTTGAACCTTGGCTGGAAACGCTGGGCTACATTTACAAGTTTTACGTATTCCCATTTTGGTGACTTAATGCAAGGAAAAATAAGAAGCAGTAAGTATCCCGATTTTGGTGAAAGAACATTCTATGTTGAACGAATCAATGGCGTAGATTCCATGATGAATAATTCAAATAAAAATAAGCAGACAGGATCAGCATACTCGCAATACGATATCATTCAAAAAGTGGCCTTTAAGCAGAACGATCGCATTGTCCATACCTTGAATATGCAGCTTTCAAATTCTTCTGATATCGATCGATACGACAGACTTACCCAAACAAAAAATGACCTTCCCCGCTTTTCAGAATGGTATTATGGGCCTCAATTCAGAACTTTAATCGGTTATGATTTATCCATCAACAAAAAAAGTAAAATCTATGATCAGATGAAACTCAATGTTTCTCAGCAATGGATTGAAGAAAGCCGACATGACAGAGCCTATAAATCAGATTTTTTAAATCATAGAACTGAAAAAGTGTTGGTTAGTACCTTCCTTTTTGATTTGGAGAAAAGGCTGGGAAAACATGAAATCAGATATGGCCTGTTTGCTAAATATGATCACGTTCAATCCACTGCTAATAAGCAAAACATAGTAGTTGATACATTAAGTTCTTTAGATACCCGCTATCCCGATGGAGGATCTTCCATGTCAACAGCTGCTATATACGTAACAGATGTAATTGAGATTTCGGATAAGTTTATTTTAAGCGGTGGAATCCGGGCCAATTACGTTCAGCTTAAAGCTAAATTTAATGATCGGACATTTTACCCTTTTCCTTACAGCGAAGCCAAGCAAAACAATAGTGCTCTGAATGGTAATCTGGGAGTGATTTTGCAACCAACTAAGAGCCTCCGGATTTCATTGAACGGATCAACCGGATTCAGAGCTCCCAATATTGATGATTTGGCAAAAGTCTTTGAATCGGTAGTTGAAACAGGCAATACCTCAGGGGAATTGGTGGTTCCAAATACAAACTTAAAGCCTGAAACCGTATATACCGGGGAATTGGGCATAAGCTATCGGCATAAGGATAATATTCAGGTATCAGCTCTGGGTTATTATTCCAGAATAGAAAATGTGATTGCCATTCTCCCATCTACTTTGAATGGTTCTGATACTGCTTTTTACAATAATAATTATGTAGATGTTTATTCAGCTCAAAATGCGAATTATGGGATAGTATATGGTGCTGAAGGGAGTATTAAAGCTCAATTTCTGAAACATTGGGTTCTCGCTTCTTCCATTAACTATACACACGGCCGCGTTTATGTTGAAGGTGAAGAAAAACCATTAGACCATATACCGCCCGTATATGGAAAAACTTCCCTTCAGTTTACATGGAAAAAACTTCAGACCGAGTTTTTCAGTCAATACTCCGGTTGGAAAAAACTAGCGGATTACTCAGACAGCGGGGAAGATAATCTGGCATATGCAACAGCAGACGGAATGCCGAATTGGATTACTTACAACTTAAGAATCGGATATCAATTTAATTCTAAATTGTCTGCTCAGGTTGCCTGCGAAAATATATTAGACAAAAATTACAGAACGTTCGCATCCAATATTAGTGCACCGGGAAGAAATTTCATTGTTACACTGAGATTAAATACTTTTTAAGTAAAAATCAGACTGCAAAATTAACCGGACACCTCCCTTCAAAACCAGAAAATACTAAATTTAGAGAATTTTCAGATTGATCTTTTATTTGCCCCAACCCCAGAATTAACAGGCATTTTTGAGAGAAAAAAACAGAAAAGCTTCATCAATTCTTCAAATTAATTGCATATAAATTTGCGCAACCCAAAAGTTGCGTATATATTTGCAACCTGTGAGTTGCGCGATAACCTTTTGAAAATGAAACAAGATATCTTTCAAGCCATAGCTGACCCAACACGTCGTGCTATTTTAACACTAATCGCTGTTCAGGCATTAACACCCAATGCGATGGCGGAAAAATTTGATATGAGTCGTCAGGCAGTATCAAAACACATTAAAGTATTGCATGAATGCGAATTGATTAAACCGGAGCAGTCCGGCAGAGAAATCTATTACCACTTCAATCCAAAAAAAATGCAGGAGATTGACCAATGGATAGACCAGTTCAGAAAAAATTGGGAGACTCAATTCAATCAACTCGACAACGTATTAGTAACAATGAAAAACAAGAAAAAGCAAAGCTTTTGAAAATAGACAAGTGTTAGCGCGGTCATGTGAAAAGTGATCGGTTTTTGAAAATAATCAAGAGTTAGTACCTATTAAAAAGAGAACATATGAATAACAATTTACTATTTGATTTTACCGTTGATAAAGCGGCAAAAAAGGTGTTTATAACACGAGAATTTGAAGCGGAATTGCCGTTGGTATGGGATGCGTTTACCAAAGCTGAAATCCTTGATCAATGGGTGGCTCCAAAGCCCTGGACATCGAAAACAAAGTTTATGGATTTTAAAGTTGGTGGGCGCAGATTTTATGCAATGGTAAGTCCGGAAGGACATGAGCGTTGGGCAATTCAGAAATACACTTCCATTAGTCCAAAAACCAATTTCAAACTGTTTAATGCATTTGCCGACAAAGACGAAAACCCCGAATTGCCGGGTTCTGAATGGGACTACACATTTAGCGAACAAAACGGAACCACCAAAGTGAATATTATCATTTATAATGAATCCCTTGAACGCATGGAGAAGATGATTGAAATGGGCTTCACAGAAGGATTTAAACTATCCATGATCAACCTAGAAAACGTTTTGGCATCCCTGTCCGGATCATCTGAAAAATGATTTCAATTTATCTTGGCTCCGATCAATAACCTGAATTAATAAATGTGGATCGTGAACCTGATGCTTGTACCGACTCTTCGGGATCCTGAAACAACTAATTTTGACTAACCGCCCGAAGTTCATCGGGCGGCTAACCATTTAATAAAACGTGACAATTAATTACTCGTGAGCTGTAAGCTTACTCCTCCCCTTTACAACAACCATCCTTCGTACAAAAGATCGTTATTGCCAGGTGAATTACTTTTAGTGGGAATGCCCACCTGCTTGTTCTCCATTTTTAAGTTTGCTTAGAATATCATAAGCTCCATTAACTACAATTTTTACTGTTTCCCGGTTTTTATCAGACGGTAAAATGATTTCCGTATAACCCAACTCACTAACTCCCGTTTTCACAGCAATCATTTCAAATGCATGTTCATTTTTGTGATCGGCTTTAGCCTCAATAAAAAGATACTTTTCTCCCTCAAACTCCACGATTGCTTTATCAGGAACAGCAGTAACCTGCACACTTCCACTTTCAACCAACCCTTTCAGATACATACCCGGCAATAACTGATTGTCTTCTTTATCCAAATGACAATGAATATTCACTGTGCGGTTACTTCCGATTTCCCGTCCAATTAAATAGATGGTTGCTGTGCGTTCTTTATCTTCATTTGCTAATGTGAAACGTACTTTCTGTCCTACTTTCAATTTGGGAACGTCTTTTTCAAAAACAGTTAGCTCAGCATGCAAATGCTCAGTATCTGCAATTTTGAAAAGCACATCTGAAGGAGTAACAAAAGCACCGATGTTTGTGTTAACCTGCGTCACATAACCGCCAATTGGTGAATAGATGGAAACAGAGCTTTGAATCGTTCCTCTTTCTAAGGACGAAATCGAAACATTCATCAATTGCAATCTTGCCTTTAATCCGTTAACCCGGGCACGCATACTTTCGTATTCACTTTTAGCTTTTTGAACGGTTTTCTTTGCATTCACATTTCCAACAGCTAATTCCTCCTGGCGCTCGTATTCCAGTTTGAGGTATTCCAACTGACTTTTGTAATCTAAATAATCCTGCTGCACACCAATGAAATCAGGATTCTGAATGATCGCTACCACTTGCCCTTTTCGAACCTTCATACCCTGAAGAAGTTCTGTATTTTTAAGTGTTCCCCCAAAGGGCGCAGAAATCGAAACTAAATTTTGTGGCGGAACATCCAGCATTCCGTTCACTTTAATTGTTCCGCTAAGAGACTTCAGTTCTATCCTTCCGGTTTGAAGTTCAATAGTCTGGTATTGTTCTGCTGTGAGTTCTACGAGACTTTCATTTTCATGATGCGCTTCTTTCTCAACAGGTTTTTCGTTCGAACTACAACTTGCAAGAAACAAGGTTGCAATTAGTATACTTAATTGAATGAATGATTTCATAGTTATTTTCTTTGATGCTGAATAATTATTTTGTGCCTGTAAGGTATTGAAGCTTAGCAGCGCTCAGGTTAGTTTGAAGTAAGACCGCCAGATATCTTTCCTGTATTTCGTTAGCGGTTTTGAGGCTAAACAGGTATTCAGAATAAGCAATCTCTCCACCCGCATAAGCTTTTTTTGCGGTTACTGAAATTGATTCAGCATTTTGTAATGCAGATTCCTTATAAAACACCAGGTTATCTCTGTTATTCAGATATTCCTGCAAGACTTGTTGGTATTTACCCTGCAAATCTGCCTGGTAGGCCTCATAGTTGCTTTCTGCTACTTTGGTTGAAAGATTTGCCGATTTTACTTTTGCACTATATCCATTAAAAAATAAGGGAATGGCCAAACCAACCTGAAAACCTTGAAAACGTTTGGAACCATCAAAATAGACATCCTGATTATTTACGTTTTGTATACCAATAAGTGTTTGATTGAAGTAACCGAGGGTAATATCAGGCAACCCTTTGGCAATTTCTACTTTTCGCTGACTTTCAGAAACTTCAATTTGCTGTTGGATGTATGCTAATTCAGGATTCGCGGCAACTGCGTTTGAATCGTTCACCAAAAGAAGTTGTTCCTCCTTTAACTCGGTTTCGGCGATTGAAACGGGTTCTTTACTACCGATTAAATTTTGCAGAAGCAAAAGGTATCTCGATTGGTTTGCTTTATTTCGGACAAGCCGATTACTAAGTTCATTTGCCTGAGTTTGCGCAGTGGTCATTTCAAGTAAAGTACCCTCTCCCGTTTTCTCCCTTAGGGAAGATGCGGAAACAAACCCCTTGAAAACGCTGTCTTGTGCAATTAAAATATCCCGCTCTGCATAGAGGTATTGTAAATAGAAATAGCACTGTTTAATTTGATGAATCAACTCGTTCTTAGTCAATTCTGTTTTCAATTTGCTTTGTTCAATAAGCACATTTCCTAATTCCGAATTGGCAGAAAACACAGTTGGAAAGGGAATCGTTTGAGAAATACTCAAATTGTTATCCTTGTGATTGATACTATTGTATTGACCAACCATTAGGTTAACATCCGTTTTCGGAAGTTCAAACAACGTTTGCTTGTACTGCAATTGATACTCAACCTGCTGATTCATTGCCAAAACACCTTTATTATTGGTCAATCCTTGTTGAATAGCCTGATCCAAAGTCAGCAAATTTCCTTGTGAAAAACCAAAACCGGAGAAAAGCAAAAACGCTATAACTGCAGCGATATTAGGTACCGATTTCACCTTTGGCTTGAGTTTTTCGAACCAGTAGTATAGAATTGGAAGCACCAATAAGGTCAACAAGGTTGCGGTTAACAAACCACCGATTACAACTGTTGCCAATGGTTTTTGAACTTCCGCTCCGCTTCCGTTTGAAATAGCCATTGGAAGAAATCCTAAAGAAGCAACCAATGCTGTCATGATAACAGGTCGTAACCGAACGGCACTTCCTGTTTTGATAATTTCCACGGTGTCTTTCATACCTTCTTTTTTTAATCTGTTGAATTCTGCAATGAGTACAATTCCATTCAAAACGGCAACTCCAAAGAGCGCAATGAAACCTACACCTGCCGAGATACTGAATGGCATTCCACGCATCCATAAGGCAAATACCCCGCCTATTGCAGAAAGCGGAATTGCGGTGAATATCAGTAAGGCCTGTTTAGCTGACTTAAACGTGATGTAAAGCAAAAAGAAAATCAGCAAAAGTGCTACAGGAACGGCTATCAATAAACGATCTTTAGCAGCTTGAAGATTTTCAAATGTTCCACCATAGGTAGGATAATACCCGGCTTCAAATTCCACTTGCGAATCCACTTTCTTTTGTATTTCCTCCACAATACTTTCAACGTCTCTTCCGCGAACATTGAACCCCACTACAATTCTTCGTTTTGCATCGTCACGCTGAATCTGATTCGGTCCTTCTTTGAAATCAATCGTTGCCAATTGTTCCAAAGGAATTTGCTGACCTGTGGGCGATTCAATAAACAGGTTGCGAACATCATCCAAATTTTGGCGATTCACTTTATCAAGACGAACAACCAGTTCAAATCTTTTTTCTCCTTCAAATACCAAACCTGCAACTTCGCCCGCAAAACCTGTGCGAATAGCCGTATTGATATCTTCGATATTCATTCCAAACTGGGCAATTTTATCTCGCTTGAACTCAATTACTATTTGTGGCAAACCTGAAACCTGTTCCACATAGATGTCTTGTGCTCCATCAATTTGTTGTGAAATAGCCCCTATCTGCTTAGCGTATTTGCTAAGTTTGTCCAGGTCTTCACCATAGATTTTGATTACAACATCTTGCCGTGCACCAGTCATCAATTCATTGAAACGCATTTGAATGGGTTGTTGAAACCCAAACGTCACTCCCGGAATATGTTTTTCCAGTTCTGCTTGCATTTTTTCAGCGAGTTCGTCTCGCGTTGAAGCACTTGTCCATTCTGATTTATCTTTCAAAATGACCATTAAATCACAGGCTTCAACTGGCATGGGATCAGTTGGTATTTCGCTAGAACCTATTTTTCCAACCACTTTTTTTACTTCGGGGAAATGGTCTTTCAATACTTTACCTGCTCTAGTGGCTGCTTCAATTGTTTGAGATAAACTGCTTCCGGTTAACACACGTGTTTCAACAGCAAAATCACCTTCTTCCAATGTTGGAATGAACTCTGATCCCATTGTGCTGAACAAAAACAAACAAAAGAAAAACAAAGTAATAGCAACTCCAACAACTAAGGCTTTTGAGCGTAAAGCAAAAGCGAGCATGGGTGTATAAACGCGCTGGCATCCGTCAATAATCCGATCCGAAATCGTGCGTTTCAATGAAATTTTCTTATTTAAAAACAACGCACTCATCATGGGAACATACGTCAATGAAAGAAGAAAAGCACCAAGAATGGCAAAAACCACCGTTTGTGCCATGGGTTTGAACATTTTACCTTCTACACCAACCAATGCAAGAATTGGCAAGTAAACAATTAATATGATTATTTCTCCAAAAGCTGCACTGTTTCTGATTTTAGAGGCTGACGTATACACTTCCTTATCCATCTCGGATTGGGATAAAACGGTTTGTTTATTTCGCTGTTGTAAGTGATGTAAAGTTGCTTCAACAATGATAACTGCACCGTCTACAATCAACCCGAAGTCGATTGCCCCTAAACTCATTAAGTTTCCACTTACTCCAAACAAGTTCATGAGTGAAATTGCAAAGAGCATCGCCAATGGAATTACGGATGCAACAATTAATCCGGCCCTGAAATTCCCTAAAAGCAATACCAACACAAAAATGACAATCAATGCGCCCTCAGCGAGATTTTTAGCAACAGTTCCAATGGCATTATTCACCAGTTTGGTTCGATCAAGGAACGGTTCAACTACAATTCCTTCAGGTAATGTTTTTTCAATTTGGGTCATTCGTTCCTTCACATCAGCAATTACTTTGGAAGAATTCGCTCCTTTCAGCATCATAACAATTGCTCCGACAACTTCTCCCTCATTGTTCCGTGTCATTGCTCCGTAACGAGTTGCTGCTCCATATTTCACCTCAGCAACGTTTCGTATAAGTACCGGAATTCCGTTTTCTGGCGTGGTAACAACTATTTCTTCGATGTCTTTAATGGATTGGATTAACCCCTCGCTTCGAATGAAGTAAGCATTGGGTTTTTTATCAATGTATGCACCACCCGTATTTTGATTGTTCTTTTTTAAAGCCGCAAATACATCCTTTACGCCAACATTCATACTTTTCAATTTGTCCGGATCTAATGCTATTTCGTATTGCTTTAGGAATCCCCCAAAACTACTTACATCAGCAACTCCTTCTACCCCTAATAATTGTCGACGAATAATCCAATCCTGAATGGTACGCAGTTCCGTGGCATCGTATTTATCCTCGTAACCTTTCTTGGGATGAATGACATATTGATAAATTTCTCCAAGTCCTGTTGTTAACGGAGCCATTTCAGGAGTTCCCATGCCCTGAGGGATGGTTTTCGAAGCATCATTTAAGCGTTCACTCACTTGTTGACGAGCCCAATAAACATCAACATCTTCTTTGAAAACAACTGTTACAACAGAAAGACCAAAACGGCTAAAGGAACGTACTTCTTCAATATGAGGAATGGTTGACATGGTTTGTTCCACAGGGAAAGTCACGAAACGCTCTATGTCCTCAGCTCCGTTGCTTGGTGAAACGGTCATAATTTGAACCTGATTATTGGTGATGTCAGGAACAGCATCTATGGGTAATTGATTGATGGAGTATGCTCCCCATCCAATAAGTGCGATGATCATAATACCGATCATCAACTTATTCTTAATACTAAATTGAATGACTTTATCTAACATAGTGAGTCTTCTAATCGTAAAACAATAGCCGGCAAACAAATTGCACGACGATACAAGACATAGAATGCCCTGCAATAATTATTAATTAATCGATTAGCTCAACTTTGGCGGTTGCCAAATAGCGGAATAAAATTCAGAGAAAAAAGTTTGGTAAGGTGGTAAAGGATTTCTTTCGGCGAAAAAGGCGATGTCTTCCGTTACGGCTTCAAAGGTTGCTTTCTTTTCAAGAACAAATGTTAACGAAACAAGTATATGATAGTGTTTCGAAGGGCATTCATTCTGCTTGTGGGTTTTGGAGCCTTCGTGATCTTTGAGCCCAATATGTTGACCGATAAAATCCAGAAAACTTAACTGGTGATGCTCTTCATTGTGGTGCTTGTAATGCGAAATGAATTCAGGAACAAACGAAAAAGCATGTGCTGCTTCCCCTGGCAAGGTAATTACCAGAATAAGAAATAGTACAAACGTTTTCTTCAAACTTTTCATCGGGGTAAATGTAATAAAAAAGAACCTTCGATCCTGCTAAAACTCCTTCGGTTAAAAAATAAATAACACTTTTAAAACTTAAAATTCCAATTGAAAATCAGTGACACTAAACCAATGTGTTTATTTCTTCGACATTCTATGACATTCTTAAAATAACTATTTTTCACAAATTTCTTTCAGCTTATTGAGTGCTTTTGGGTAAGTCTCGTTCATATAATTTACAAAATCTTCTGTTGTGTCTAAGTCAACCGTAACGTTTGTAGTTGTCGGCTTGCCGTCTACCTTGGAGGATTCTTCGAAGCTATAGTTTTCAAATCCGTTTGCCCATTTTTCTACTTCCGGACCTTCTGTAATTTCCTTATCAGCTTTTAAAATTCCATAATGTTGAATCGAAACAAATTGGTTGGGAATGTTTTCAGCGATCCTGGAAACCATACCTCCCTTTTCCCCTTTCTCGTCTACTCCAACAAATAGAATTTTATCTCCTTTTCCCCAACTTCCTTCATAAGTAGATGTAGGATTAAACAAAGAAGTCCATTGTTCATACCTTGATTTACTGTTTATGCCAAGCATAAAATCGTATACCTTGCTTATCGGTGCATGGATACTTACTTTGAATTGTAACTTTTTCATAATGCTCAATAGTTGTTAAGAATATCATAATAGCCTCATTTTACGCAGTCTATCACTCACTAACGAATATAATTCGTTTTTTTGGTTCATGAAAACTTGTGACATTATGAAATTAGAGATTTAACGATTTCAGGCAATGTTCAAGTATTAATTTTTTTTCCATCTGTTGACAGCATATATACCCTGTTTTTTTCGAATGCAGTTATAAAATCATCTCTGGAAATCTCAATCGAATCCGGGATTTCATGCGGAAATTCAAGTAGTTTCCAATAAATGGGTGAATCACTAGAAAATAAAAAGCCCTGACGTTCACCACTGTTTTTATCACTGAAAATCAACGATATACACTCCAATTAGGTTTCAATAAATAGTTATAAAAGTCACACTTAGCAAAATATTCAAAAAAAAATCGAAAAAATTTTGATTTCAAATATTTTTTATATATTCGAACGATTTTTATAAGTAACCCTATTCACGATTCTAAATGAAACCACATTTAGTTCTAAAGACTTTACCGTCTTTTAATTTACCCGATATCCCATTTTGGGGAGATGTTGCTTTGGGAAAAGCAAAAGCGAATTCATCCTTTTCGGCGAATGTTGAAGAACTGTTTAATGAATATAATCTCCGCTATGTTGTTACATCCGAATATCCCAAAAAGTATACTACTTGGACTGAAGATGAAATTAAAGCGGAATTAAACCGATTTTACAGATTCATTCTTTTAGAAGAAATCACTATTCCGTCGGCATTATTGAATCGATTGGAATTGCTCCCGGAAATTGAACATGTTCAGTTGGGTGGAATTACAAGTACCCCACTTCCAGAACTAACCATGTCTTTAGGAAAAAAGGATTCTTATCGCTATGATAATGTTCGTAAATCGATTGGATTAGATAAAGTATCTAAAGATACTTTGGGAGACCCATCTGTTATAGTTGCTGTTCTGGATACTGGTGTTCAGTTGAAACATCCTGAATTACAACACTGTATTTTACCTGGGTATGATTTTGTAGATATTATAGCAGGTGCAAATGAATTTATCGGAGATTTCTTAGGATATGACGCCGATCCGGAAGATGAGGTTGGACATGGTACTCATGTTGCGGGTATTATTGGAGCTAAAGGAATTCATATGTCTCCCGGAGTTGTACCAAATTGCAAAATACTTCCGGTACGCGTATTGGGCGCAATGAAAAGAGGCGATGATCGTGTTGGTGCAGGGTTGATTGACAATATCAATTCTGGCATTAAATGGGCAGTCGATCAAGGTGCTCAAGTAATCAACATGAGTCTTGGAATTGTACATGAAGGTGGTGGTTTGCCACACGAAGAGGTTGTGAAATACGCACGGGACAAAGGAGTTACCATTGTTGCGGCAACAGGAAATGACGGTCTGAATGCGAAATATTACCCTTCCTCCCTACCACATGTAATTGGTGTTGGAGCATTGGATAAAGAAATGATAGGGGCTGCAGCCTTTTCAACCTTTGGGGATCAGGTAGATTTTGTTGCTCCCGGAACGGATATTTTCAGTACTCATATTGACGGAAAATATGCCTTTTCGAGCGGAACGTCTCATTCAACACCCTTTGTTACTGGCGCAATAGCTTTACTTAAATCTTATGCCAATCAAAAAGGAAAATCACTGAACGATCAACAAATAAAATACATCCTTAAACATAGTTCAGATAAGCTGGGAAAAAGTTTCAAAGACTTGAAAGCCGGTTATGGAATGCTAAATCTAGAGGATGCTTTGCAAATGGTTAAATATAAACTAAACATAAATTAATAAATATGAACACAATTAATCTTTCCCAGTTTGATGTGGTTTCAAGTTCTAGCTTGACACCTTCATTTAATCTAACTATTCCTGAAAAACTATCAATGGGCAATTTGACAACGAACATTTTAAAACTAAATGAGTTGAATGTGGTTATGGACAAGCTATCCATGGTAGCGTTGCAAAATTTGAGAACAAAGTATAAGACAACCACACTTGTCATTAAATCCCCTGAAGTAAATCCCAAAAAATAAAGCGGTTAAACAAAATAACAATCTATAATTCAACTTTAAAATTATAAAAATGAATATTGAAGACAAAATACGCCAGCATATCAATGATAATGGATTAACAGGCGTGATCACTCAGGTAAATGGCTTAATCAATAACGCTAATTTATCTACAGTTGAACGAAAAATTATTTCTGTTCCTGCTTTGTATGCTACCTGTTTGGATTATGCATTTTTCGTGGAAAATGTGAATAATACGGACGTAAATGGGATCTTTCAAGCTTGTATGCGCAGTCTACAGAAATTGGTTCAGGATTTCTATAGTGAATTAATCGAAGAAGTACTAAGTTCAAGAGGAATCAGCTTACCGTCAGATCCGGATTTGGCAACACAAATCAGTGAAATGATGTTAAGTGTTGTGATGCAATCCAACATATCCATTTCCACAGGCGAATCAGCAGATGCTATCGTAGCTATTTACTACAAGGTAAAAGAATTGGGGCCGATTAATTACTTTGTTCGCCAGTACATTAACAATTCGGGAGATGTAGATCCAAATCAATTCACAGACAAGATAATCGATGCTATGGTTGATTATATGAGCTCTATGAAATTGGCTATTCCTCAAACCATAAGTGCGTTGGATGCAGCTGTTACGAACCATTCATTTGATGAATATTTTGCACTGTCACTAGATTATGCATTGCGTGTAGAAAGTGGCGGGGTTGATCCTATTGATTTGTATCGAATTAAAGGAAGTCAAAATACATGGGATTTTTCTGTTGACCTTTTTGAAAGTTCTGCGAAACAAGGAATTATTCCTAGAAATATATTAGGTGCGGGTGCATTGTATTACACCTATGTATTGGGGGAGCAATTACAATGTTTTAATTTGGCTGAGGCGTTGATTTTGAAATGGGCCAGAGGAAATGTGTATGTTTCGGATCCTGCGGCTGAAGGAAAATTGTATCGTTTCTATAAGTTACTTGAAGAAAGAGCAAATAGCGATGAGCGTAATATGTTGTTCAAACGAGTACTTAATTTAAGTGATGCAACTTTATTGGAAGGAACAATTGTAAATGAATCTTTCTCGCGTCTTTGGTCAGAATTAATGCATCAAATAGTTGAGTACATTACTAAAACAGAAACATCCAATAATCGTGATTTTGTTTCTCGTTTACCAATCACTCAATTAATTCGTGAAATTCAATACAACTTAACGTCCTTCTTCACGGGAATGGCTCATGTTCAGGCTACTGAAATGTACAACCATTTGCAAGATGCTATGGAAATTCTTTCAGACGATTCAATTATCAATCAAATTGCTCCTGGAAGAAGTAAGAACATTTGGTCTGTTATTGATGGTTTACATAAAGAAACGTACGGCACTGCGCCGAATATTACGGCTTATAAAACAGCAGCGGTTGAGGGTTACAAATTGTTCCAATATGTTTCAAATTTCAATGATGCTATGTTTGATAATAACCAATTTATCAGTTTCATTCAATCAGCAGAGTCTTACATCATAGCCTTGAGTCAGGAAGGAACCACGACAAGTAATAGCGATATCACCAAAGGGGAATTGGCTGCAGTTGAAGAAGAATTTGAGGATTGGGACAATTAATTTTTTATCAAACTAATTAATGATTTGTTCAAGTATTAAACTTAAAATATTCAATTATGCCAGAGTTATCTCCTGAAGAAATAAAAAATCTTGCGCGCTCCGAAGCAAAAGAAGTCCTTAGTAGGAGCAGCGCATTTCAAGTGATGTCCAGACCTGATCAAATGTCCATGTACAAAGACATGGTACTGGCAAATGCTAAACGTTTGTCCGAACAACAAAACAATGGGTTGCTTGATAAAATGAGAGGATCTCAAACGGCGGATAGAGCCAGTGATCTAATCAAAGACAGTCGACATAAAGCAGATATTGGCAGAGGCGTTGAAGCTTTTGACGAACTCGTTGATACAGTCGATTTTCCAACATTCGTAAAAGACCTTGTTAAGGGTGTGTTTGATGCAAACATGGCCGTAATGAAGGAACAAACCGAAAATTACATTCGTTTAATGAAAGAAGCGTCTAAGTCGGTTGCTCAATTTGTAAAACAAGTGAGTGATGAGGATGCATTCGGTGAATTGGCAAGTTCGAATGATAATTTTAATTTATCCTTTGACGACGAAGGAGCTAAATTAATGGGAAAAGATGGTGAACCTGTTGACATGGAAGACAATGAAGTCAAAGCAGCAATAATGGATGCCAAGCTTAAAATGGCAAAAGAACACCGTAAAATCCTTCAACAAATGATTATGATGGGAATTACCCGAATGGTCGTTGATAAAGGAACCATTAAAGCAGGTGTTGCATTTGACTTTAAATCCACAACTGATGCAGCTTTTCAAGACAAAGCAATGAACAAAAACAGTTCATCCGGAGGAACGCACGTAAAGGCCAGCGGTGGATTAATCGGTTCCATATTCGGAGGTCCTTCCGGTGGTACGAGTAACTCGAGACAATCAACCTCGGTGAGCGTTTCGTCTGCAAAAAGTTCTATGCATGATGAATTAGCGGCAAAGTTATCAGGAAACGTAGAACTGCAGTTCTCAACAGACTACTTCAAGCTGGATAAGTTTGTAGATCTCTACAAAATTGAAAGTGATACCGAAATAGCTACTAATCCAAATCGTTCAAATCCGTCAGGAGGAACCGGAGGAAAATAATAGATTGTTATGGCACTTGCTCTCTTAAAATATGATGTGAATTCAGGGAATAACCAACAATTTTCTGGTGATATCGGTAAGAACCGCTATTTCCGAATTATTGTTGGTGGTGCTGAGACATTCAGCCGATATGGCGTCCCTTTAATTAAGGACCAAAAGTTTGCAAGTCCGTTGTATGGACCTATTCCGGATTCATCATTTGGTAGAATACATTTTGAGATTCCCGCAAATTTAATTACCCATGAATCTGCGTATGTGCAATTGTATTCTTACAAAGACAAAGAGGAAAATGGAATCGCTATTTCGTCTATTGTTCGCACAATTCCAATGTCAACGAATACCCATTCCGTGCAAAATTCAGTTTCTTTTTCAATGCAAACACCCCATCAGATTTCTATAGAAAAAGCAATGGGAAGTGTCGCTTTTCAATACAAAGAAAAGCCCGTTTCAAATGCGTTATTTTTAGATAAATTGATTGAGTTCTTGCCGAAAGCGATTCCTGTTATAGGTAATTTACTTGGCGGAAAACAGAATCAAAAAGGAGATGGAAAAGCCAGTTTGCAAGATCAAGTGTTAAAATTGATTCAAGATCCTGAACAGTTACAAAAGGTATTGGATTTGTTAAAAGGATTATTGGGCTCAACTTCATCAAATCAAGAAGCCAAAAGTCAAAGTAAAAGTTATGCCCGATCGAATAAATGGTCAGGAGCTATGATGGATCCGATGACAATTATGACCTTAATTTCTACCATTACAGACGGATTACAGAAATTAGGAACCATTGGTGCTCAGATAAACAAAGATGAATTGGACACCATAGTTAAACTAAATCCAGGAGTTGTAGACGCTGATGTGCAAGGGCTTTTGAATCAAATGAGTGCGACAAATACAAGTCGTGCCATGATGGATCCAATGACGATTATGACCTTAATTTCTACCATTACAGATGGATTACAGAAATTAGGAACCATTGGTGCTCAGATCAACAAAGATGAATTGGACACCATAGTTAAACTAAATCCGGGAGTTGTAGATGCTGATGTACAAGGGCTTTTAAATCAAATGGGAGTAAAAACCTACCCCTTCCCTTCCATTAAATTCAAGACCAGTGCTTTAGCTCGTTTGGAAATTCAAGGTTTAAGTGCGTTGTCTTATAGAAATCAATCGTGTTTTTGCTTTTCTTATGGCAGAGCAATGGGTTTTCCTTTAAAGATTAACGCCCCAAAAGATATCCCAAAAGGAATTGTTCAAATAATCGTAAGACGTGAAAATGGTGAAACCTTGATTCAACACCGCCTAGAACATAACGGATCGAATCAAAGGATTTTATCAATTGTACCTGAAATACCGGCTCATCTTGCAGATGATTTAATTCCTGGTGAAAAGTACAAGGCGTATGTTGCGGTAATTTGGCGTGGAAAGAACGGTGAAAAGCTAGGCGCGTCGATTGATCTTCCTATTCTTGTTACTTCAGGATATTTTTATGATAGAATTGGGTCATCAAGAGAACCTGTTCCCTTAAATGATATCAATACATATCGTGCGTTTTGGCATAAAGTATGGCAATCTGATTTTACTGAGGATGTTGTGCGCTACGAGTTTGAATGCAAATATTATTTTGCATTGGAGCACGGAAGAACCCATAATGCACAAATGGAAACCGTTGAGTTGATGTCTCCTGCTAGACCTCGAAAAATGGAGGGTAAAATGAAATCCGGATTGATTATCAGTCCTACCGTACTGAATCAATTACTACCTGCAATGGGATCATTTCCAATGCTCACTGATCAGCAACTTGCCGCAGTGGAAGCGGAAGATTTTATTGTAAATCAGCAAAAAGCTTCTAGAACAGGTCTTGAATATAAAGGGAAGACTGGTGAAATGGCCGCACTTTGGGTTTATCCTGAAGTTCAGGCAACAGAAGTGTATTTGCGTAAGGAAGGGGCTGTGAATCAATATGGAAATGTTGAAAATACAATCGAAGAAGTCGTATACTTTCCTTCCATTGTTTCGGCACATTTTATAGGTGTAACCTCAAATTAGTAACTATGACAGAGCAAACATTATTCCCTTTAGCCCAAACTGTTTCCGGTGCATTTAGCGCACAAGATTCGACAGTATTACTAGATGGCATGAAGGTGGTTTTTGACAAAAAAGTGACAGCAACTCCTGTAGATATTGACTATAAAATTTCAACCAAAACTTTTGAAAACAACGGAAAAAATATATAATCAAATTGACGAAAAGCTTCAACCCTTTTCAGTACTAATCGAGTCGTTGTCTGCCATTACGCATGCAGCACCGGAGTCTGATTTTTGGGAAGCACTGAAGGTTGACAAGATTATAGTTGATCTACCATTGGAAATAGATGTTTTGGTGAATGATGACAACACAATTACTTTAGGTTCGGCACCTCCTACTCAACATATCGAAACGAGTTTTATGCCGACAATACAAAATTTGAAATTAACAATTGTTAGACTAGAAGATCTCAATGGCGAACAAGAATAATAAATCTTGGCAATTAGAGGATTTTATTGATTCTCTGGTATACGAGCTGGACAAGGCTCGTGAGACGCTTTCCATTAAGGGATTGAGTAGTCCGTTGACTTATGCTGTAAAAGATGTTTCGATGGAATTACATGTTTTTCCGGAATACAATGGAAAAGATGTTCGTTTTGTTACCGCTGGTTCGGGTGAATCGGGTTCTTCTAAAATTAGCCTTTCGTTAGGATCCATAACAGATCGTCAGATTCGGGAAACAGCAAAAAAACCAATTGAAGCGGACGATATCGCTTTGGATGAAATTGAAGACATTGATCCTGAAACCAAACTTCAATTGAACAGAATGGGAATAAGATCTGCCAAGGAGGTGGAAAAAATCCAAAATCAAAATATTAAGGTCAGTAAACCGGGAACAACAGGTGAAGGTTCTTCAGGTAGCATTGATTTTAAAAAATTAGCGGGTTTAATAAATAAAGCTCAACGGGGGCAAAATCCACCAAAAGTATTTGCTGCTCAATTGGCCAATGTTAAAGGAAAAAATGTTCTGGCAATTAAAGGGGAAAATCTCGTAATTAAAAATTCGGATCAGCTCAGAGCATTGTTAAATAGCAAGGAAGCAAGAGTTATTCAAGCGGGTGCAAATCAAATTGTGTTGGAATTGGCCGAGTTACCATCAAAAAAAGACAACCAATTGATTGTCCAATTGGATGAACACACGGTGTTTAATCTAAATGTTACTGCAAATTCTAAATGAGCTTGCATTAAAAAACAAAAATATTATGGTACCAGAATTTAAGAAATTAATGCGTAAAAGAGCTTCAAAAGGCCATTATGATCATAAAAAACCAATAAAATTGATGTTTAAAGATGGCTTAATCGTAAACAAAAACACCCGCGAAAAAAGTCCTCCACCCTATCATCATGGTATGAGTATACAATCTCATGCATTCAGCTATTCGCATGAGGCATTTGAAGCCGACGAAGATCAGGAAGAGGTTGAACACATCCATTTTGAGGACACCGGTGAAGATCAAAATGAACTAGTAATGGCAAAAGCATATGATTTGTCTAGTGAGGATAGCTATGCTACAGCTAAAGCATATGATGATGATGACATCCATCCTTCAGACGATTTAAATGAAGAACCAGCCGATCGAAACAATCCTTTTTCAGATGTTTTTCAGGTTGATGACCAGTTGTTTGAAGAAGAAAACTCGAATTCAGGAAATGGCTCCGCTATAGAAGACGAAGACATTAATGATCAATTTGCCCGTGATTTGCAAGCCGTTCTGTCAGGTCAGAAAAGCTTAGCACAATTAACGGAGTATGCAGATGAGAGCAATGTAAAAGAAGCCGAAATGAAACAGACAAATGATAAATCTGTGCAACAGGTTGAAGAAAAAATGGTAAAAGATGAAGCCCTTTTTGAACAATTCGCGTTGGATATGAATCGGCTTCAAACCTTCCAATTGGGTGAAGTCCACCTGGAAGAAATTTTTGATAGTGCAGACGCTGACTTATTGAAGGAAAATTCGAAAAAACAAAAATTGGAAGAAGTAGTTACAGAGGCTGCAATGAGTTTGGACGGTATGGAAATGGCAGAAGATTTTGAATATATGGAATCTTTAACCGAATCAAATTCAGAGATCCTGAAAAGTACTGAAACCAACAATAACTACGAAGATGCCCAAATTATTGTTGATGAGGTGGAAACAAATGAATCAGTTGAATTATGAATAGACTCTTGAAACTTCAAAGTAGGGTTCAACGGTTTAGCCTGCCACCAAAAGATGGTTTTCAAATCAACGGAAGTGGATTAAAACAACCTGCGGTGCCTGTATCAACGCAAAATGCTTCCTCGGCCTATCTGCTTGTTGTAGGACAACTAATGCGTAGTGGTAGCAACACCCTACTTCCACGAATGTCTGTGCAATTGGAGGGAATTTTTGTTCAAGGTAAACGTTTGCCAGTAAAACCTGTCGTGGATTTTGCAAAAACGGATAGCAAAGGTTCTTTTGTGTTGATGGTCTCGTATCCAGTTGAACTAAAAAACAGCTTGTTACAAGCAAAAGCAAGAATCCAAGTTGCAGGTCAGGATGGGGCTTTCGAACTTTCGATTCTACCATACGAAGGTTCGGGGAATATCGAATGGAAGAAAATACTCAATGAAAAACCTGTAAACAGTGTTTTGCATCGATTGCATTTGCCTTCTGAAGAACAACTACTAAAGTCAAAACGGCTTGAATTAATAGCTGTTGATACCATAAAAATAAATTAATCACTACTCACAATTAATAAAATTCAGATTATGGAAAGTTTCATAAAAAGACGTCAAAAAAGAAATGTTTTACTTGAAATTGAAAAGGCACAAAAGAAAATTCCTCAAGGCTTAGGCTATGGAAGGTCATTGTCAAATTTATCTTTGGCAAAAACCGGTACCTCCCATGATTACGTTGTAGCTAATAATGGAACCATAAATTATACTGCGGGAACGAATACGACACACCGCTATTTTTTCGAAGGAGACCAACAACCAACCTATACCCTAGTTGCCAATGCAAGCGGATTAGTGCAGATTCCGGATAACGGAGTTGGCTTTGCACGATACGGAACAGTGGATGCCGGAGGAACTGATAATGGAGTTGTTTACGGTCCTGGAGATCATTTTTTACTACCTATTACGGCTGCAGCATTGTTCGGTTTGATGCGTCGATTGAATGCAAACAATCAGTTTACCGTTTCACTTGGAGACATGTCTTCTTCAAACGGAAGAGATCCATGGCAAACTGGTTTTCCTCATCATGCAGGTCATGGTCATAATGGAAACCGCACTGGTTTAGATATTGATTTTCGCTATTTAAATGCTCAAGGAACTAGTTTTCAGGCGCCAAATGCATTTACCAGTCCGAATTTTAACCAAGCAAATAATCAAACACTTTTTGATACTGCCCGACTATTTGGTTTCACTTTAAATTTCCAGGGAAACAGCGGTAATCTGAATAATGTAGCTCGAGAGAATGGACATAACGATCACGGACATCTTGGTTTTGTAAGAAATAATGCGACAATTGTAACTACAACGTCAGGTTCCAGATCCCTTAGTCTTTCATACGAAAAAGCCCGCGTATCTGCCCTAAGTATTCCAAAAACCTGGGATGTTCACACCGATAAAAGAATTCTGGAACTACATCCTGAAATAAGAATAACCGTTGCCGAATATATCAATTTGATGGATACCAAGCACGCAATGAAAATACGCGTAACTGGTAATCCGTATCGTACATTTGAAGAACAAGATGAATTATATGCGCAAGGCAGAACGAAACCCGGAAAAATTGTAACGAATGCGCGTGCGGGAGAAAGTTATCACAATTATGGATTGGCCATTGATGTGGTAGAAATTAAACCGCAATTCGGTTACGACAAAGGCTATGACCAAAAGCGTTGGAGCTTAATTGGGAAAGAAGCCAAATCAATGGGCTTTGAATGGGGTGGAGATTTTAAAAGTTTTGTAGACAAACCCCATTTACAAATGACATTTGGGTACACTGAATCTCAATTATTGGCATTGGTCAAAAAAGGTATGTTGATAAAAGGTACCACCTATGTTCAATTGAATAATAAAACAAGCAAAGGCCAATCATGGTATAGCGGAGGATTAGCCAACCCTCCTCTACGCATAAGTGCAAATGGGATTGAATTCCTGAAACGCTGTGAAGGATACCGTGATCATGTCTATGATGATGCAAACCCAAATGTGCAAAACCCAACTACATGGACTGGTTTCTTAACCATTGGTCACGGTCATCGTTTAACAAATACGGAAGTGGAGGCTTACCGGCGCGGAACCTATCAGTTCCAAAACGGAATTACGGAAGCCCGGGCTGAAACTTTGTTGCAAAGTGATTTAGCATGGGCTCAAAACGAAGTCAATGATTTTGTCACAACCACATTGAACCAACATCAATTTGATGCCACCGTAAGTTATGTCTATAATGCCGGCCCCGATAACACACTATCACGGAATTTTGGCAGGCATCTCAATGCAGGACGATTCGCGGAAGCCGCCCTTGAAATGGATATTGTGACTTCAAACCGTATCAAAGTAAGAGGTCTTTTCAAACGTAGAAATGCAGAGTACGATTTATTTGAAAATGGTGTTTACGGGAACGTTGATAATTATGAGGACGAGTTCTTAACATTCAAAACATCCGTAAGATTATCTACATCCAAGTCGTTCTCGGATCCTTTCCCCCATATTAAAAGTGCTAAGTTTAAAGCCTTTTTACCTACCATTTTAAAGCATGAAGGAGGATTTGTAAATAATCCGGCTGATCCGGGAGGTGCTACCAATAAAGGAATAACCATAGCAACTTTTCAAAAATATGGAGAATCACTTTTAGCGATCGAACCGACTTTGGAGAATTTAAAACAATTGACCGATGAGCAAGCTGGGTTAATTTACGAGCAGATCTATTGGAACAAATTGTCAGGCGAAGACATCAAGGATGTACAGGTTGCCTATCAATACGTGGATTTCTATATCAATGCCGGATCAAATGCTATTCGTACCATGCAACGCACATTGAATGGATTAGGAAAACCGGTTCCTGTTACTGGAATTATGGATCGGGATACATTGGATGCAATAAATGCATTGAATGGAGAACAAGTGTTCAACTCGTTCCGAGCAAAACGCATCCAATACTATGAGCATTTGGTACAAAAGAAACCTCAAATGGAACAATTCCTGAAAGGTTGGAAAACCCGTGCAAATAGTTTCGTTTATTCATCCAACGGAATCTCTGAAGGAAAAAGCTTTATCCATGCTTTTGGGTTGAATCCGGACGATTATACCTGGGAAATACATAAGGTTAAGAAAGATGAAAGTTTGTGGTCCATTATTCGCAGCAAATGGAACCTTCCTGCTTCTGACGCATCGAATGTGAAAAAAGTAAAAGAACTTGTGGAGATGACCACTTCCAAAAATGGTAAAACAGACACATGGCAACCCGGATTAAACGATGCAATTCATATTCCGACAGCAAAAAAAGGTGCATCTCCTTCAAGTACAGGAAGTCTGAATCCAAACGATTATAACTGGACCACATATAAGGTTAAGGCCGATGAAGGATTGTGGTCAATTATCCGCAGTAAGTGGAATCTTCCGTCTTCTGACGCATCAAATGCCAAACAAGTAAAAGAACTTGCAGCAATGACCGCGGCAAAAAATGGGAAACCGGATTCCTGGCAGCCTGGTTTGAACGAAACAATTGAAATTCCGATTTCGAAGAAAGGTTCCGCTGCTCCTGCTCCTAGCCCTGCAAAACCGGCAAGTGGAACCAGTACACTTTCTGATGGTTGGTTTTCTGATACCAAGATACGAATTGAAAAGATGAGCAAAGTAGATAATGGCGCTATGCCATCGGTAGCTGCAATTGTTTTACACAGAACGGTAAGTGATGATACAAATAACACGATTAAAGGATTTACCGGGAAAAGAGGAGCTCATTTCGTAGTAGGAAAAGATGGTGAAATCGTCCAAATAGTTGGAGTAAATAGAATGGCACCTCATACTGGAGAGATTCGATCGAGATGTGAGCAGGAGAAATCCTGCTCGGTTGATGACGACAAAATCATTAAAGCCATTTGGGCAGAAAAGATTAGTTACGGAGATCGAAAAGAAAAAGTACATAACCATGAAAAAAAGAAGTCTTATCCGAACAGATACCCTCATAACGGTGATGCTATTGGGATTGAAGTAGTTGGAAACTATAAAGAGTCTACTAAAACATGGGATGCGGTTCCAACGGCTCAAGCAGATTCAACGGCCTATTTGGTGAATTTGCTGAAGAAAGAATTGAGTTTGACCAATGCGGATATTTATACTCATGAACAAATATCCTACAAAACAGAAGGTGAAGGGCTTACTGTTTATAACGCAATTAAGTCCAAGATTTAATGAATCTTATGGTAATAAAAAATGGGGGAAGTTAACTTCCCCCATTTTTTTTATGCTTTTGTCTGTGCTTGTTTTACAATTTTTGGCGCAGCCTTTTTAACTATTTTGTCCTTTGTTACGGGCTCAGGTTTTGTTTCTTGTTGTGCAGTGTTCTGCTCATTGATCTTCACATCCTTCACATCCTTCACAGGTTCTTGCTTCACATCAGTTGGGTTACCAGTAGTTGTTTCTTTTGGAATAGTTGCCTTTTCACTCCATCCAAAACCAGCAAATATCTCCGGGATAACGTAAACAAAAGCTTTGAAGGTTTCGTTCGAAACATTCCTGTTTTTCACAAGTATTTCGGCTTCAAGCGCATAGTTTATTTTTGTTCTGCCATTTGGATTAATGACTTGAGGGGGTAACCAAGTGATAAAATCATCTTCGCTATTGGCCGTGGTATTTCCAGTAGATTTAAGATTGAGAATACTTAGACTTTCGTACCCATTCGGTATTGGTAGTATGGAATCTTCTGCATAATCAATTTCATAGATTCCGGTATACATACCAAATTTAAGTCGATGTGCACGTTCGGCCTGGGTAAATGTTACGTCGAACTTTAATGAAATTTTAGCACGATTTTTTGTTTTTCCACGAACTACTTTCAGTTCTAGGTTTTTAATTGTTGCCATGAATAGAGGTTTTATAAATCACGATTAAATTAATCATTTTTATATGAATTAAAGTTGGCAAACGGGTATTTTTACACAATAATTTATGGCCTGCAAAATCGATAAAACTTTAAGCCTCAGCGTTCAACTCAGAGCAACGGAAGAGACCTTTCCTTTTGATCAAAATACGCTGGTTTCAAAAATGATGGGGAAATGAGTAAAATATCGTGCAACCAAGCAATGTGATTTATCAAAAGGATAAAATGCAAAAAGCACATCCTTTTAACAGCTTCCGTTCGTGTAGATTTACGGAACAGATAAAAGAATGTGCTCGAATAAAAGGTATTTTCGCTGAGCTTGCTCAATTCATTATAAACCTAATCGCATGGTGTCCGAATAAAAGTTCACTTCACCCGTAGTAATATCATGTGTTCCTCCAACAATTCCGATTTGTCCGCTTTCAATCATTTCTTTCAGGATTGGACTGCGTTCCATAATTGACTTGACGGTTCTTTTTACATTGATTGTTGCAACGTTTTCCACGAACTCAGCATTGCTTGAATTGCGGTTTTCTTTTGTTGCAGTTTCATCGTCAACAGCAGGTCTTATTTTTGTCAGCAATGCTGTCAGGTTTCCCATTTCAACATGATCACAAGCACCTTTTACTGCTCCGCATTTTGTATGTCCCAGAACTACAATGATTTTTGAGCCGGCTACTTTACATCCAAATTCCATACTACCTAAAATATCTTCATTGAGAATGTTCCCGGCTATACGAACACTGAAAACGTCTCCAAGACCTTGATCAAAAATTAATTCGGCTGAAGTTCTACTATCAATACAGCTCAGAATTACAGCAAATGGGTGTTGTCCGTCTGATGTTTCATTGGCTTGTTGCAACAGATTTCGGTTCACTTTCAGGTTACTTACGAACCTTTTGTTTCCTTCTTTTAAAAGCTCCAAAGCCTTTGAAGGAGTAATGGCTGTCTGCATTTCTTTTGTTAAGGTTTTCATTTTGTTTGATTTTAATAATTATAGTAAATAAAATTTTCCGGATTGGGATGGTTGTGGGACATCCGTTTCCTTTAAGAGTTGTTTGATATTTATTTCAATGGTTCTAGCAATAGCAGTCACAGCAGTGTCGGTTGGTCTGTTTTCAAATGGATCCTGCATGTGGGTTGCTGATTTTTCCAACAACAAGAACGCCGCAGAAATGAGCAGCAGTAAAGGGATTTCAAAAATTCCACCAATGTCTTTTAACGAAACGGATAGTGTAATGACAAACAGGTAAATGATAGCATGGAGAAATAAGCTGTAAGTAACCGGAAAAACGGTTGATTTTATACGTTCCGATTTTCCTTGAGAATCACACAAGCGAACAAGTGTATTGTCGAGTTGCACCTGCGCAAAAACATCTAACTGACCGGCTTCTTTTAGCTTTTTCAAATCCTTTGCGTTTAACTGAATCAATGCCAGGGGTTTATTTTGATGTTGTTCTAGTTCTTTCAGATCGTCAGGAGAAAGAAATTGTTCTAAGTTCTGGGTTGGATCTAAACCTCTCAGCGATTGGCCTAAACTGTAACACCAGGCAATTTGTCTGAACGCCATTTGTTTAATGATTGCGGAGTCACCATTCGAAGTCAGGGTTTGCAATTGAACGACAAAACTGCGTGAATCATTTACAATGGCTCCCCATACTTTACGCGCTTCCCACCACCTGTCGTAGGATTGACTTAACTTGAAGGAGAGAAGAATTGAAATGGCAGTTCCTATAAATGCAGGAATTGTCAAGGGCATTTCGGGGAGCAATTCTTTATACTTTTCAGTAATAAAAAGAACTGTTAAAGATACAATCAGCACATAAACCAAGTCGTATTTCACCTTGTTCAGTATGTAGGAAGCCGGAATTCGTTTCTTTAGCAACATAACGAAATGTTTAAGTTCGGTCAAAGATAGGAATAGTTTTTTATTTGATAGCAATACTATCACATAAAAAAGTATAAATAATTTTACTAGCTTTGTTACTTCGTTTAACAAAAGTAAACCATACTCAAATGAAGCTACAGTTGCAAATCAAAATGAATGAGGCTTTGTTCGTTCGAAATCCGGAAAGTTCCGAGTTAGGAAAGAATATCCTGAAACACAGTGTGGAACTTATTTACGAAGCAGGTTTTGAAGCGTTTACGTTCAAAAAACTGGCAACTAAAATTGGTACAACAGAGGCTGGTATTTACCGCTATTTTGAAAACAAGCACAAGTTGCTGGTATACTTAACAGCTTGGTACTGGGGTTGGCTCGAATTTCAAATTAGCTTTCACACCAACAATATTGACAATCCTTCGGTAAAATTAAAGCGCGTTATAAATCTGTTGGCAACCGCTGTGGAAGACGATGAAGAAACAACGCACATCAATGAAAGTTTGTTGCATCAAATTATTATTTCAGAAGGATCGAAAGCATACCTTACCAAGCAGGTGGGAGAAGATAATCAGCAACAGTTTTTTAAGCCGTATAAAGATCTTTGTGCAGTTATTGGAAACATTATCTCAGAGTGCAATCCAACATACAAATACCCAAAATCACTTGCGTCTACGATTATTGAAATGGCACATTTTCAAAATTTCTTTATGAATCATTTGCCGTCGTTGACCGATTTTGGTGATACGAAAGAGGAAAGTGAAATTATTGCCTTTCTGAATGATTTGGTTTTTAGCAGTTTGAATAAGTAGGATTCTACCCGAAGGTTTCTTGTCAGGAATCGATTACCCCCCCCCAAGAATGCAGGCATATACTAAGAAACTCTAAATAGAAACCTATTTAAATGATAAACGCCCGCTTTTAGCGGGCGTTTATTTCAAATCGTTACCTTGTCTTTATTTTTTCCAAACCATTAGTTTTTCAATGTAAACCTGGTTTCCTGCTTTCACTTCAACCATGATAAATCCGTTGGAGATCATATCTGGCAACTGAACTGTAAGCTCATTTGATCCGTTCAGGTTCGTATAGGTCGTATTTCCTATTACTTTCCCATCCATGGATTTGAGTACTACCTCAACCTTATTGTCAAAGGAGTTAATGAACTTCAATTGGAATTGATCGCTTGTCGGATTCGGATACAATTGAATCTGCTGATCCGAAGAGACAGATGCTTGATTTACACTATTTGATTTGTTACCAAACATGTAACAATCCGTGTAGAAGAACTCCTGGCAATACTTATTCTCGCATTTTTCGCCATTGCTTCCTATTCCTGAAACTACCATGCAAACCGTATAGCTCTGATTGACCTGGAACTGGAAAACGAAGTTCTGTCCTGATCCCATATCAACATTATCTACCAACCACTTGATCTCAGTGATACTGACACATGTCGGGTCTGAAGCATAGGTAAAGAGAAATTCACAACTACCGATTTGTGTCATTGAATAAACCGGTTCCAGTTTACACTCGCATTTATCTTTACATGTCACCTCAATTGTTTCACAGATTTTTTCCTCGCAAAGAATATCTCCTTTATTGTTTCGTACAATAACTGTCAGACACACCTCGTAACTACCCGATGAACCGTAGATATGACCTGCTGCCTGTCCCATAGATGTTGTACCATCGCCGAAATTCCAGAGATATTCCACGAATTCCAGACATTCCGGTCCACCTGAAACACCTTCGAAGGTATACATACAGGTTTTTTCGTCTAAGGAGTATTCGAACTTAGGTTTCAATTTACATTCACAACCTACACAGACTACTGTTACTTTTTTGCAATAGGTTTTCGAACAAAGAATTACTCCTTTATTGTTGCGAACAATAACCTCCAGACAAACAGTATAAGTACCGGCTGTTGAAAATTGGTGATCAGTGGTTTGACCGTATCCTGTCGTTCCATCACCAAAATTCCAATTGTATTCTACTAATTCGAAACATTCCTGATCACCCGAAACGCCTTCGAATGTGTAAGTACAAGTTGTTTCATCCAGCAAGAAGTTGAACGTCGGTTTCAATTCGCATGGACATGAGCTAGCGATACAGGTTACATCTACTCGTTCACAAATAATCTCTGTGCACAAAACATTGCCTTTATGGTCGTATACAGTAACCTTCAGGCAAACAATGTAAAGACCTGGAGCCTGGAACACATGATTGGGTGTTTGTCCGCTAGCTGTTGTTCCGTCGCCGAAATTCCATTCATATTCTACGAATTCCAAACAAGAAGGGCCACCTGTAAATCCTTCAAAGCTATAGTTGCAAGCTGCGTCAACCGAATAGGTAAATACTGGTTTCAATAGGCAATCACACGGAGGTGTACAGCTTGTCTCTACTGTTTTACAGATCTGCTGCGAGCATTGTTGTCCGGCTAAGGTAGCCGTTACTATTAAGCAAGCCTGGTGTGACCCAGCAGTTGGGAAGGTATATGCCAGATTACTTCCTGTTGCAGGTACTCCATCCAAAGTCCAGCTATAGGTAATGTCTTGCAAACAAGAACCTCCGCCATGTTCACTGGTGAAAGTGACCTCACATGCAGTATTGTCGATAATAAAATCGAAATCCGGATCAAGTGTGCAGTCACAAGTATCGCAAAATTCAGTAATCACTGCGGAAGAACTTGATGTACAACCGGTCGTGATGTCCGTAACTATCAGCGCCACTGTTCCAGGTAAAGTTGTCCAGATAACCGTAACATCGGATTGATTGTCAAGACCCGCAATTCCGCCTCCTGTTATAGTCCATTGGGCTGTTTGGCCCGGTAGCAGGTTTGTTACATAATTCCCGGTAGCACTATTTGCGAAGCAAATAGTTGGAGATCCTCCGATATTGGAAGATGTACCGATCTGAACAGTTGTTGAAAGGGTTGTTCCTCCCCCGCTTACCGTAATGGTATACGTTCCGGGAGCAGAAAAAATATGAATCGGATTCTGTAAAGCCGAAGTATTCGATGCACCGGATGCCGGATCACCAAAGTTCCAGCTCCAGGTATTGGAGCAAAGCTGATTATCGAACTGGTATTCCAAACAAGCTATTTGTTCAAAGAATAGCGAATCCGAAAACACGAAACTCCCTGTTGCATCAATCAAGTTGGGCATACTATGGGTTAGATTCGTTTGCATTTGCGGACCGGTTGCCGTATGCAAACAAGCATTCGGTGTAGCGATTGTATTTCTTACATTGGGTGCATGAATTACCTGAACAAAATTTGTTCCGCTGGATAGGTAGATTTTATCATCCGGACCAAGCTGCATAGCACAAGCTGTATTAGATCCCGAATTAGAAAACACCATTCCGGATGTTGCTGGTGAAGGAGCGGTCAAATCATATTGAAACAGGTTACCCGTATTCCATGCACTGCAATACAACAACTTGGAATCCGGACTGAATGAAAGACCATAGGTCCGGAGATTATTCAGAATAAGCTGATTAGAGAGTGTTCCGGTATATGGATTGAAATCAAATACAGCAAGTCCATGTATTTCGATGGAACCACCTGATCCGGATCCAACAGCTATTTTCGTTCCGTCCCGGGATGCTTCAAGTGATTGCTGCATGGCGTTGAAGGGGCATAATGTTTCGGAATGAAAAGCCAAACCACTAGAGGTAAGACTAAAAATAGTAATGAAATACTGACTGCCTTTTTTACTGGAGGTTAGAATCCAGTATCCGTCACATGATTTTACTGCGGTAACTCCTTCGCTTCCTATCACTGCTCCACCGTTGCCAAGGTCGTAACCAAGGGATACAGGTGTTGTAATGGCTACATTCCAATTGGAAGTCATTGTAGCTAATCCTGCATTTATTTGCACAATACTGAATCTGAACCCATCCGTACCAGGTACGGTTGTCATTCCATTGAGAGAACCAATTCCTCCATCTTTTGTAAACAGGTAATATTGGTTCGGATTGGCCGGATTGGGTACAATCAGTGCACCATGATTAGCGGAAAGGTCCGAAAGAAGTGGATTTCCTGCATTGATTTCGGCGTGATTCGCATCCCATACTTCAATTCCGTTGGTATAAAACAGCAAGTCACCCTGCGCATTGCTTTGAACGGCACAAGCCTCATCAATGTAATTCCCATGAATAAATGCGGCGTTGTCATATACCGGTGCTCCCGAACTAAAGTCCATTCCTCCTCTTTGTCCAAAATACCAATTTCCCTGGTCCAAGTTTACCGGTGAGCAGGAATTTATAAATACTGATTGGGTAGATGACACTGAATTCGTTCCATTACTTATTGTTAACACCACATTTGCCGGTTGATAAACGCCCGTATATGTATGAGAAACCGTTAATCCGCTGCCAGTTGTACCGTCACCGAAATCCCAGGTATAAGTTACTCCCGGACTTGCAATAGCCGTAAAATTAATGGCTGTGTTTACGCATGGATTATAATTACTGACTGTAAAATCTGCCAGAAGACCACCATTGCAGCTAACTCCTGTATAAACCAGGTTATCTGAACTGACCAGATTCGCACGAAACAAATTAATCTGCGCCAGCATCCGGTCATTCTGACCATCCGTAAAACCGGTCATGCAACCTTCGGAAACATAGTCCATGTAGTTATGAATGTCATCGGGTAAATTCGGTGATTCGTTGCAGGTATTCCATGTAGCAACCGGACAGCCGGCATTCGGACTATTTACTGGTGGTGTATCACACACCTTATCCCCTGCCGTTGAACAATCGGAAGCTGTCATACCCTGGCAACCGCCATGAAAAGTGTGGTAAAGTCCGAGGTAATGTCCTGTTTCATGCACCAATATCCGGCCCAACTGACTGTATGGTTCCAATGTACTGCAAGAACAGCTGGCCACATCTCCAAAAGCATCGTAAGACATCACGATACCATCTGTGGCACTGGTAGCAAGATCAGGGAACATAGCGTATCCCAATATTTTTTGTCCCGGAGGCAAGGTATTGGATGTAATCCCTTTCACCACGAAGATCTTTAAATACTGATCTGCCGGAAGTGTACTTCCAATAGACATCAATGCGGCTTGCTGTGAAACATTGTGATTTGTCAATGTAGAATTCGCATAATGAAAGATCCCCGGAGTCGCGCTGGTGATTCCCAAAGGAGTGCTTACCGATATTAAATTCTGTGGGCCGTTTTTAGTAGCCAAACAAAATTGAATTCCGTAATTGTCATAGTAGTCATTCAGCGCATCTATCTGGCTCATCACCTGGAGATCCGTAATATTCTCAGGACCATTCTGATGAACCACATACACAACCACCGGAATAATCAGGTTGGCGCTCAGTGATTTTTCAGTCCCTTGGTTAGGATTCTTCTTCTTTTCCTCTATGTAATCGTTGATACGCAGATCACGTTCATTTATTCGATCCTGAACAGCCGGATTTTTTTTGATCTGATCCTGCATCAGCTCATCAAAATAGCAATTGGCTGTTGGTGTTTTTTGCAACTTCTGCCCATAGGCAAACAGCAAGTTCAGACTTAGCAATAGGGAAAAACAGACCCTTTTAAATAATCTTTCTTTCATAAGTGAATAGTTTTTTTTCTTCAAATTTAACAAGGGTGGTAGATTACTTTCTGATTAATGATGGTGAGCGGAAAAACTGAAGCCGTTTCTTTGTGTTTGGTAAGAGTTTGCCACTCATGTGATAGGGTTTTATTTATAGTGATGGATGAGGACAAGTATAGGCTTATTTTTTTATTTTTTTTATACGTATTGCAGGAAATTTACACACCGAAAGCTTCTTATAGGCTTTAAACAACTAGAAATTAACAGTATACGACACCTTAAAAAACCGAACAACTAATTCTATCATTCGCCACTGTTTCTGATAATACATTTAAGGTGTGATTCTTATAAAAAACAATAAGAATTTCCTTTTAAACATGGCACTATAATCAAAGCTATTTATTGTACTCAAATCACACTACCCACAATAATTAGCATTTAGCAATCGAAATTGATTGTACAATTTGTCACAAAGGAAAAAAACACGAACTAATTTGGTATTGATCACAGGAAACCTAAAACCTCTACAGCCGTATCAACTTTATGAAATAAAAAAAGTCCAACACTAATGTTGAACTTTCTCTTGTGACCTCAAGCGGAGAAACTTCTAACTTTTTAATCGAAGATTTGGAAAGGGTTTTACAACTCGAAACGATTGAAAAATTTGAAGTTTCTATGAAATTGGAGGCATAACGTTTTGCAAATAGGCAAAGGCGCCTTTTCAAATTTAGTACTTTTGGCGCTTTTGCTTATTTGGTGTTATAAGTATTTATTTCATTATACGATAGGTGTATGGATTGATCTTCCACTTGCCATTATTTACAATTAGATTATACAACTCAGCATTAACCTTTAGTTCATAGTGGTGAGGATCTAATTTTACAATAGAATCTTCGTCAAGATTATTGATGATAGTTGTAAAATGATTGATAATTTTTTCTTTGTCACTATCCGAAAAATATGTGCCGATAGAATCTTCCTTGTCTTTCATTGTTGATAGAATATCATTTAATTCATCGTCACCGTAGACGCATAAATATTTCAATATGTAAATGATATCATCATTTTCAACTGCCTTGATCAGAGAGCTAAATAATTCAAGAATACTAGATTGAGGGTACATAAAATTATCCTCCTTTACTCTTTCTAACTTATTTAGTTTTCTCTTTTTAGGATCATCGTATTTTAAATCAATTTTTTCACTGGGAAATGAAACTTCTACATTAATACAAGGAACTTGGTAAAAAGTATTGTTTTCGTTTTGAATAAAAACGTGACCACTTTGAAGTGTGTCTGGTATGTTAAAAAGAGCTTCGTTAGTTGATGCACACCAATTCACCCAACCGTCGGACAGAGGAGTCCTGTACCATAACTTATTTTTGGTAAATTTGTAAGACTCCGTTCTCGATCCGAGAACAATTCCATTTCCACTTCGAATATGGGTGTAAATAGTGTCTTTTAGTTTATTGTTGACTTGGGTGACCCCCTTGAATGTTAACGTATCTTGAAAGTAGGATGCTTGAGGATGGTCAAACCACTCAACACCAATAAAACAGCCATTTTCTGGAATTAAAATTCGTTCCGACGTCAGGTCAATTCTGATCCATTCATTTCCAGTTGTTCCAGAACTAACTATATTTGAAGAGGTAAGCTCCTTATCTGGTTTTATAGCAAAATGTGAAATACTATAGACGTGAATTCTAAAATGGGCGTTAGGAAAACCATTTTCTGTAACGAACACATTGACATACTTTAGTATTCCTGAGAGAGAATATTCATTGGGCATATAAACCGCACGTATGGTTCCATTTTGCGCTGTAACACTATAATCAAAGAATTGCGTTTTGGGACCTTTTGTGATTCCTAGTTCTCTCAATTTATAACTTCCTCTCTTTTTTGAAACAAGAACTTCTTCAAGTGCGCGGACTTCAGGTGTTAATGTAATTCGATCAGAATGAAAAATGCTGTTAACAGCAATTGTTATAGGTTGATAACCAGTACATGAAATCCGTACAGAATCACTTGCCTTAACAGCTGAATCTAGCGTAAAAAACCCATTGTAGTCAGACATCACCCCTTCGTTTTTGCCTATTACTCTTATATGGGTGTATGGAATGGGAGTAGAAGTAATACTATCAACTATTTGAATTTGAGCATTGAGTTGGCAGATAAATAGGATAGGAATTAGTGGAGTCAATTTTTTTATCATAAAGTATTTTTCCTTGGTTATGACAAGGTTGTTTTTGGATATGGATACTTATATTTTTGAGTGTCTTTCAGGCATAGTTGAATTACTTATAACGGTTTGCAGCTACCCGAAGGGCGGGATTTTACCACAAAACTTGATTTCGAAGATATAAACTTTTTGCAATAAAAATGCTGTCAGACGAAGTACGAAACCCCGCCTTTTGGATAGGTGCTGTTAGGTGCTAGCGTTTCTTTCTAAAATATTTTTTTTCCTTCTGCTTTTAAAACTGCTTTGGCTGAGATGTCAACTTTTTGAACGAAGTTTTCAATATGTTCATCTTTTCTCTGTCCTAAACGATGAGCCAACCATAACACTTCTAAAGCTTTTATATTTGTAAAAAGTTCATTGTGAAGTTTGTTTTCGTCAGATAAGAACAAATTAATTAACGCTATACTTTCCGTTGATTCTCTGCGAAACTCTACCTCACTTACAGAAATTCTAGATGCTGTAGATATGAACTTTGCAATTTCTTGGCGTAATCCTTTTATCCACTCAGTCCTAATAGATCTTTTACTTTGAATGTATCCAAATAATATTGCGGTTGCAGATAAAACTACTAATGCAACATCTTTAACAGTAGCTATCCATGCTAATGGATTTGAAGAATTTTGAATCGAACAGGTCATGATATAATTAAGTTTAATTTGAATCGATTTTTGTAAATTTTAATTAGATTTTCTACGCTTGCACCTAACGGTTTGCCAACTGGCTTAGTGGCGGGATTAAAAGCACCAACCTGTCCAGTTAGATAACAGTAAATTTAAAGCAAAAATGTTAATGTACCTGCAAAACCCGCCATTGAACCAGTTGGCTGTTATGGGCTGCCGTTTTTTCTGTCATAGGTTTGCTTTCAGTTTATTTGTAGTCAATTCAACTGCTTTGTCAAGGTCGATTTTACTAATGTCAATGTCAAATATTTTGGTGTCGTTTTTCAAAACCTTGTAAATAAAATAGTCATCTCTCCAGTCAACCTGGGCAATTTCAATTTTCGTATTCTCCTTTTGAAATACCAGTTTGTCAGTTATTGAATTTTGGTCAAATGGAGAAACTTCATCACTGTCCAAAGTAAGTTGATAGCCATTGTCACTAAGCAACATGATTGAACTACTTTTTATTTTACTAAAAAAAGTTGGTTTTGATTTGTCTGGTATTTTACCAAATTGTCTTGCAAACTCTTGGTCTTTCAGGTTTTCAATTTTTTGAACGTCAATCCAATTGTCTGTTGTTAAAAATGCTGAATTTCTCCTTAAAAGGTTGGCTGTGTTTTCCATAACTCCTGTCAGTCCAGTGCTTCCACCTGTATAGTAGGCGAAGTGGTCGTATTTGTGATTGCTTTCTAAAATGGCTAAATCTTCAAAACTTGCAGTGTTTAATTTGTCACTATAATTTGCAGGTTGTCCATTTACAATTCGTCTTAATTCACAATGAAACCAACTTTCGTCAGCACAAATCTCGATTTGAATTTTAGATTGGTCATTACGGTAAACTAAAAAATTGTCTGCACGATAATTTTCAACTTTCTCTGCTCGTAATAATTCAAAATGAAAGTCACTCGTCAAAAAATGAAAACTCGTCTTGATTTGGTCAAGAGTTGTCTTCTTAAGTATGTTGTCAAGTAATCCCATTTTAATTGTCTGTAATATTCAGTGTTTCTGTCGTCCTACGGTTGCCCATAACGTTCCCACGCCTGGCGCAGGAGCCGATTTTTAAAGTTAATTTTATTTGCGATCCTAGATCGTTTTGTTTTCAATTGTTTGTTTTGCGTTAACCACAATTCCGGCTCTTGCGCTAGACGTGTGTTAGCAGTATTAATCTTTAACACTCCAATATATTTCTGTTTCATTATTCGCATAAAAACCTTCGAATTGGTATTTATCAACTATGCTTTTTAATGTTTCTAAATCTGAACACAATAAAGTAAAATGGCTATCCCAATGCACGGAATAAAGTAGTTTTTTGTCCTCAGTGTACATATTGTTAGGAATGAAATCAATGGAAGAATCAAAATCTTCTTTTTTGAATTCGATATCTGCAATTAATAGCGCTTCTTTTTTTTTACCCCATTCGTCGCCGAAAATTATCTTGTTATATCCTAAATTCTTGATGGAGGAGATCATTTCATCTATTAAACAGTCAGAAAATCTCCCTTCACCAGGTTCTATAATTTTAAATTGTTTGCAAACGTTTTCAAGTTTATCAACTTCTACTTGATTTTGATATTTTGCAACTAAACCACCAATCCAATTTCTTAATGCAATATCTAATCTGTTTAAATCTTCAAAACCGCATTCCTGTACCATTTCTAGCCAAGTGACTTTATCAAAGTTTTCGACAATACTTTTTTTGTCTAGATAATCATTCTCATGGTCAAATTCAAATCCTATCTTCGGTTTAATAAAAGGGTGAAAAATTATAAACACACTTTCATAATAACCTCGATAATGTGCTAAGATTTTATCTCCTTCTGCTGGACAAGTTATTGATTCTGTTGCGTTCATTTATGTTGTGTGCAATTACTGCTAACGTTTTGCAGCTACCCGAAGGGCGGGACTTTTACCACAAAACTTGAATTGAAAAACTAATGTTTGATTAACCACAAAACTGTCTTTAGAACACGAAACCCCGCCTTTTGGGTAGGTGCTGTTATAGCCAGTTTTTCTTCTATCGTTCATAAAATGGTTTTGTCTGTTTTACGAAATAGTCGCTAAGTCCACCTTTATTGTCAATTTGAATGAAGTCGATGATGTCGTCAGGTTTTAAAAATTGTTTTGCTGTAAAACCAGCTTCATTTGTTATGCTTTGAGTGTCACCCTCAATGTCGAGAGCAAAAATATAATGTGGCGGTTCTCCAGAAGAAGGATTAAAAATCCAACCTAAATATGCTTTTTTTACTGTCGGCTTACTTGCAAACAATATTTTAAGTGAGTTAATAATGTCTGTCGGATAATTTGCAGGTTGTCCCAGTTGAACTTGTGTTTCTTTCTCAACAACGATTTTTTTGTGACTGTCAGTCAAAACGGTTCCGTTGAGCATACTTTCTACTTCATTTGGAAGCAATTCCTTTCCATAGTCAGAGTATGGATTTAAAACGAAAGTCGCACCTTTTGCAAGATTGAACAAGTCTTCACCTTTCATTTCTAAAAAAGGAACTTCTTCTTTAATAATTCCTTTGTCAAAGATTTTTCCTGTCGATGTAAAAACCGGAATTTTCCCATCCTGAAGTGAAACGATATTTACATTCGTGTCTTTTTCTAAAGTCTGAACACCGTCAGGTAAGTTTGTCTTAGCAGTCAACACTACTAATTTTTCTGAAAGAAGTCTTTTGTAAAACTCAGGTCGATAAGCGGCTTCTGTTACAGCTTTTCTCAATACAGTTTCAAGTCGATTTTCATTGTCGAAAGTCGGCTCTGTTTTCTTTTTAAATATGTCGAATAGTCCCATTGTGGTCGTCTTTAAAATTGGCTACAACTTATTTATTGACGAATATAATCAAGATTTTCGTTTTTAAGCGTCGATTCAAAAAACCTGAATTACAGAGAATAAGTCTAAAAATAGTATGCGTATTTTAAATTATCTAAGTCTAATTTTTATTGCTCGATAAATGAAGTCAGAATTGATT
>DLHO01000020.1:0-122311 GCA_002483265.1 Flavobacteriales bacterium UBA7666
GGGCAAGCCGAGGGACAGCGATAGTCTGCTGCTGCGGAAAGATTTAGCGAGGTAATATCAGATTGCTTAAGCGAAGGAAAAACATCAGTTAAACACAACAAAGAAATGGAAACAAAATTACTACATATCACTACCGCAAAAGGTCCTTTGGAATGCCAATTGGCAGCCGGAAAGATTTTGGGTGCTTTGCTCGCAGATTTGAGACAAAAAGGCTTAGAAGCCGAAACGATGGATCGCATTGCTGGACAAGAAAGCGGAACCATTTTATCCGCTACCATCCGGGTGAAAGGAAATGCGGTCAGAGAAGCGATTCAAACATGGTTAGGGACGATTCAATGGATTCATAGGCCTGCGCCGAAGCTTCAGCCAAGGAGCAAAAGTCCGTATCGTCCCAATCATGGGAGAAAAAACTGGTTCGTAGGCATTTTCGAAGTGAATCCGGCAGAAATGAGTTCCTGGAATGAAAATGAGATTGTTTATCAATCCGTTCGAAGCAGCGGAGCAGGCGGACAACACGTCAACAAAGTCAGTTCTGCAGTTCGGGCTACTCATTCACCAACCGGGACCACCGTATTTGTTCAAGAGAGTCGTTCGCAAATGCAAAACAAGAAAATTGCACGGGAACGCATCCGCGAAAAGCTGGAGAAAGTCCAAAGTGAAAAACTGGTGGAAGTGGTGAATCAAACGTGGTCACAGCATCATGAACTGGAACGAGGAAATCCGGTGAGAACGTTTATAGGAATGGATTTTAAACCCAAACGCTTGCGCTAAAGCTTCAGCGAAGGCGCAAAAGGAAACGAAGTCATTCAAGAAACAACGCAGTAAGTTGAAAAACGAATTGCATAAAGAACTAAACCAGTAGGAGATTCACCACGGTGAATCCCTACGGTTCATTTAAAAAAATGAAATTATGATAACAAATAATTACTTAATCAAAGCATTGGATTATTATCCGTACAATCTGGAGGAAGCTCTGGAATCGTTGAATTATGCCATGGCGTATGAAGAGAATAATCCGATTGCACTTTGTCTGATGGGAAGAGTTCATTTGGAGATTTTCAAAGATTATGCTCAGGCAAACAGCTACTTCAGAGAAGCGCTTGCAGCAGGTGTTGATTATCTGGAAACCTATACTTATTTCTTAGATTGCTTGTTAATTCAGGAAGAATTTGAAGAAATGACCAAGTTGCTGGCTTTTGCGCGAAAACGGAAAGGAATTGATCGCGGGTTGCTATTTTATTACGAAGCACTGCTTTTAGAAAAACAGTTGAAATTCAAAAAAGCGCAGAAGACAATTAAAGAAGCGATGCTTTTGGCCCAAACCGGCTCATTCATGTCGGATCTGGATGATATGAAGAAACGAATTGAGAAAAAGAGCCAGCTATAGCTGGCGAAGACCGAGGCTCCGTCTCACAAGACGGGTAAGCCGAGGGACAGCTATAGCTGGAGAAGCCTGAGACTCCATCTCACAAGATGGAAAAACCGAGGGACAGTGTGGTCTTAGCTGACTGAATGAAATTTCATCAAATAATAGAAAAGCACCTTCGGGTGCTTTTTCCATATCAAAATTCGTAGTACTTTTGTGGCTGAAAAACACTTACTTTGCGTCTAAGATCTTTATTTACAGCCACCTTACTAATTACATTCGTTTCAGTTTATGCATCTGCCGGAGAACCAGATTCTTTGTCTGTGAATGTACGCTTATTGGTGAAGAAGATCCAAAGCAAACACGTAAAACCACGCACCATTGATGCGGATTTCGGAAATCAGGTGCACGATTATTTCTACTCTTTTATGGATTCGAAGAAAGAGCTTTTCAAAAAAGAAGATCTGACTTACTTAAAAGGATTGAGCTCCAAATTGAATGAAGATATTCAAAATGGAAACCAGCATTATTTCTCGGAATTCAATCGCATTGTTTTAGAACGATGTAAAGAAATTCAAGCTATTCAGAAAGCATATCTGAGTAAACCAATTTTGCTGAATAATACAAAGAAGTACGATCCGAAAGTGCAGGAAAATTTGACAGCAGTAAATTATAAGTCCTTTTGGGAAAATAATTTGTGTTTAGGTATTTTCTCGGAGATTGTTTCCATGCACCCGAAAGATTCGAAGGTGTTATTGAAAGACTCCTTAGCTCAATTTGAAAAAAGAGCCCGGGTAAAAATAGAAACCCGTTACTCAAATTATTTTGAGGTCATTCAAGCCAAAAAGCTGATGCAGGAAATGTATCTGAATGCCATTGCCATGAGTTTTGATCCGCATACCTTATACTTTAGCCCAACCCAAAAAGAAGGTTTTATAGAAGAGCTTTCCACCCAAAAGGAAAAATTTGGAATTACTTATGGCTTGGATGAACAGAATAAAGTCATCTTAACGGAGATTTTACCGGGAAGTTCAGCTTGGTTAAGTAATGAGCTTTTCTCAGGCGATCAAATTCTAAGAATCAAGTTTGGACGGAATAGTTCAAGTTGGCTTGAAGTTAAAACCGGAATCAGTGGTTTAAAGGAATTGTCAGAAGCTTTCATGAGTTTTCAGGGAAGAGAAATTTCGCTTTTGGTAATAGATAAGGATGGAATTGAAGTTCAGGTGGATTTGGAGAAAACACTCGTTTACAACGATAATGACAATATTAAGAATGCCTTGATGACCGGTCAAAAAAATATCGGGTATATCAGCCTTCCTGATTTTTATACCGACCATTCCGCTGACGTGAATGAGCTGGGCTGTGCAAATGACATGGCAAAATGCATTCTGAAATTAAAGAAAGACGGCATGGAAGGATTGATTCTCGATTTGCGCGGAAACGGAGGTGGTTCTTTATATGAAGCAGTTGCTCTTTCGGGAATTTTTATTGATTACGGCCCCATTTTGGCCACTCAGGACAATACCGGGGAAGTGAAGGTTTTGAAAGATATTAACCGCGGACTTATTTATGACGGACCATTAATGGTTTTGATCGATGCCGGTAGTGCTTCTGCCTCTGAGATTGTAGCTGCGGTTTTACAGGATTATAAGAAAGCGATTATTGTTGGTGTTCCCAGTTTTGGGAAAGCAACCAGTCAAATGGTTTATCCCTTGGATCCCTTGATTGGAGATTTTTCAAATCTTCAGGAAAATCCCGATTATGGATATTCAAATATTACGGGAGGATTTCTGTATCGCGTAAACGGAAAGTCAAACCAGGGAGTTGGGGTAAAGCCTGATATTGAACTGGGAATGACAGCTTTCGACACCATCGAAGAGCGTGAAGGGACTTACAAAAATTGGCTGATTCCGGGCGCGATCGACAAGAAGATTGTTTATACTCCGGCATCAACGGATTTACCGTTAGAAGCATTGACTGCGTTTTCTATCAAACAACGTGCTGAAGGAATTTATGCACGATATTACCAGGTCCTGGATTCGATCGGAAAAAGTTATGACCGAAATCAAATGGTTTCATTAGATATTACTACTTATTGGAATGAGTCCCAAAAAGATCATGCAACGGCAGAGCAATTTAAAGCATTAAAAAATAATGCAAAGTGGAGTTATGAAGTAAAATCCAACTCCTTTGATCAAACAGTATATGATCGAAACCCGATATTAAAAAAGTATTTTGAAGATTTTGCAACGCGTCTGAAAGTAGATATTGAACTTTTTGAAGCGCTTGGAATAATGAATGAATGGCTACAATTAAACAAGTAATAAACAGAACAAATGAAAAATCAAATCCTTAAAATCACCTTAATGATCGCCTTTTTCGGAACGGCGAATACCTACGCACAAACGGCTGTGGAGTATATGAATGTATTTACGGCAGAATACGGTAAAATTCAGCAGGACATGTGGGACTATACTAGCTCAGTTTCCCACGGTAAAAGTGCGCGCAAAGTAGAAAAAAGAAGAGCGGAATTAATTCAAACCTCAAGTCAGGCCTTAGCTAAAGCGAAATCTGCTAAAGCGTTCAACGGATCAACTCAGTTTCGTGATTCGGTTATTGAATACCTTCGGATCAACAATATTGTATTAAAAGAAGATTATGCGAAAATCGTAGACATGGAAGCCGTTTCGGAAGAGTCATACGATGCAATGGAAGCATACATGTTGGCACGTGACCGCGCGAATGACAAACTGGTTGCAGCATCTGATATGGTTGGAAGAGAGCAAAAAGTATTTGCTGGTGCAAATAACATCAACCTGATTTCATCTGAAGATGCATTGGATAAAAAAATGACCATTGCCGGTGAGGTTTACGATACCTATAATGAGATTTACTTAATCTTCTTCAAAAGCTTTAAGCAAGAGTTGTATCTAATGGATGCAATTAACCGAAAAGATATTAATGCAATCGAACAAAACAGAAATGCATTGATTTCAACAGCAAAAGAAGGATTGAAAAAAATAGAGGCTGTAAAACCGTACAAGAACGATAAAAGTATGGTAGAAGCAACTAAAAAATTGTTGGATTTTTACATCGATGAAGCAACGAATGAGACTCCCAAAATGGCTGATTATTTCATGGTAACTGAAAACTTTGACAAAGTAAAAAAGGCTTTTGATGAGATTCCTGAAAAGAAGCGTACTCAGAAAGATGTAGACGGATATAATAAAGCAGTCAATGATATGAATGCAGGAGTGAATACCTACAATGCAACAAATGCATCATTGAATAAGAAACGTTCAGCTTTAATTGATGGCTGGAATAATACAGCAAGTAAATTCACGGATACACACGTTCCAAAAGGAAAGTAAGAGCAAGTATTGCTTGCGATGAAAGACAAGCGTTAGCGCAGTCAGTACTGTTTTGAATAACCGAAACCGATTCAGAAATGAGTCGGTTTTTTTTGTCCAAATTAGGTAGGGACGCGATTCATCGTCCCTCGCATCCATAACACTGTATATTCTTTAGAACGGTCACGGCATGTTATCCCGATGATTAAGCATAAATATCCCAATGATATCCCAATGATATCCCAATGGTTGTAACTATTTTTAACGATGGAAACATATATCTAACATCTAAACTAATTAACCAATCTCTAAAAGAATCACCAGCTACTATTGCCTAATAATATTTTAGTTAAATTGCGTTTAACTTGAAACCCTTCGGTACCTATGAATAAGTTAGTTCTTGCTGCATTTCTATTCGCAATGCTTATTGTTGCTTCGTGTAACCTCAATCCTCCTAAAACAGTTGACGGAGTTTATGCTATTGAACAAACAATTGATACCTCAGGAACAACGATTGCCACCCGTTTCTTACCACCTGATGGGTATACGCGAAAAGCAAAGGATAGCACTAGTTTCGGATTCTATTTAAGTAATTTGCCTCTTAAAAGACACGGCTCAGCAGTGCATTTGTACGATGGAAGTCTGAAAGGAAATCAAAGTGCACATGTCGCGGTGATCAATATGTCTGTTGGTAAGCGTGATTTACAGCAATGTGCGGATGCAGTAATGCGTTTACGTGCAGAATACTTGTTCCACAATAAACGGTATTCGGATATTCATTTCCGGTTTGTCAGCGGATTCAATTGCGAGTATTCGAAATGGCGGGAAGGAAACCGGGTGGCTCTGAATGGAAATTCGGTGTTTTGGCAGAAATCAGCTACCGCAGATAAAAGCTATGCTTCTTTTTTAAAATACATGGAAACGGTTTTCAATTATGCCAGTACGCTTTCTCTTGAAAAAGAATTGGGTTCCATTGAATTGAAAGATGTGGAAATTGGTGATGTGTTGATCCGTGGAGGATCTCCCGGTCATGCTGTCATCGTTGTGGACATGGTTGAAAACGTGGATGGAGAGAAATTGGTTCTTTTGGCACAAAGCTACATGCCAGCGCAAGAAATTCAGGTATTGACAAACCCAATGAATAGTCAAATTTCGCCTTGGTATAACCTGGATGAAAGACTGAAAATCTATACGGCAGAATATACTTTTGAGAAGTTTCAACTTAGACGATTCGAGAAGTAATTGAAAATGGAGAATGTAAAATTGAAAAGATTTAGACATTCCTTCTTGCTTTTCTTTTACCTTTTCAATTCTCAATTTTCAATTTAAAGTATCTTTGCATGGATGAATTTCTTGAATAAGAGTATGATTAAATATAAAACAGCCGAAGAAATTGAAATTATGCGCCAGGCAGCTCTGGTCGTGAGCAGAACATTGGGTAAGGTAGCAGAAATGATCGAGCCGGGAGTTACTCCATTGGCATTGGACAAAATGGCCGAAGCTTATATTCGCTCACAAGATGCAATTCCGGGCTTTTTGGGATTGTACGGATGCCCAAGTACGTTACTTATTTCAGTAAATGAGCAGGTAGTTCACGGATTGCCAACTGAACGACCAATTCAGGAAGGTGATATCGTTTCTGTAGATTGCGGAGCTGTTTACAAAGGATATTACGGAGATCACGCCTATACATTTGCAATCGGTAAAGTTTCAGAAGCAAAGCAAAAATTACTGGATGTTACTTTGGAGTGTTTGTATTTAGGAATCGATCAGGCTCAAGTCGGAAATCGCATCGATGATATTGGTTGGGCAATTCAAACACATGCTGAAAAACATGGTTATGGAGTTGTCCGCGAATTGGTAGGTCACGGATTAGGGAAAACTTTACACGAAGATCCACAGGTTCCAAATTACGGAAAAAGAGGTCGTGGAAAAAAAATCATGAATGGCTTAACCATTGCGATCGAACCGATGATCAATTTGGGAACGGAAAAGGTCATTCAATTAGAAGACAACTGGACTATTGTAACAGCAGATGGTCAGCCAAGTGCTCACTTTGAACACGATATTGCAGTGGTTGACGGCAAACCGGTTATTCTTTCCACATTCGACTATATCGAAGAAGCTTTGGCTAAGAAATGATTAGTGAACGAATCGTTTTACTAGCTATTCTAACCGCCAGCATGTATGGATTATCCATCTATATGCAGGATGGAGTATTTATTTTTCCTTTCGGTTTGTATAAAGCAGGATTGTTTTTGGTTGCGGTTATTTTGTTAATTGCAAATAAAAAGAAAATCCGTTTGAAGGAAACAATGCTGATAGTTTGGACACTTTCATTGGCCGTTTCGTCCAAATTTATCATGCAGCTACTATTTACAGATAGCGATTTTGAACGCAATTTGGATTCAATGGTTCTGTTTTCTTCCTGGTTTTTCCTGGCCTTTGCATTGTCCTTTTTTACCTGGCAAATCTTGCTTGCTTTTGAAGATAAAACGATGTATCGATGGCTCCAGATTGCCAACGCAGTTGCTATGATGATTTGCTTGATGATGAACATGTTTGAGTGGCTGATCGTTCCAACCTGGATGTGGTTAATGTCTGTTTTCTTAAATAAAGCGGAAAACCCTTTGCATAAATCCGTAGCAGGTTTGGTTGGTTTTATTATCGTGAGTTCTTGGTGTTCCGCATTGTACTTCGGAAAAGAAGCGATTTTGGGGAACCTGTAACATTTTCTACCGGATGCATTATGGAACTAAGAACCAACTGAATATGCAGCACCGTTTACTCCTTATTTGCCTGTTTCCATTGTTTTTAAATGCTCAAACTATTCAGGAGCAAATTGATTTCGTCTTAAAAACAACTCCCCGAACGATTGAGAAGTATTCTAAATCGTCTCGAAAGGATCTGATCTACCTTGAAACAGCTTTCAACAATGCCATCTTTACAGATGCAGCATTACTCAATTCGTTAAAAGATAAAGTTATTTTGAAAATCGAATTGGTGTATACTACGTATCGAAAATCAGAGTCATTTGACCAACATGGACTGAGTCGAAAGCGCTTGGAAAACTTATTTCTGGCTGCTCCGAATAGTTTGGATCAATCCGGAATAGAATGGATACTGCTGGCTCAGACAGGATGTAAGTCTGCAGAAGACGGGAAGAATTTTTTTCATGGTTTTGTGATCACATGTCACGACCTTCCGGATGCCGTTACTACGAAAGTGGAGTCGAATTTCCTTCGCGAAGTTGCTTCCGGTAAGATTAAGTCGTATGCTTATGATACGTATTTGAAAAAGGAAACCGAGAAGCTGGAACGCGATTCTTTAGCGGATGTGGAGCCGGTAATTGTTCTTCCAAAATTTCCGCATAGTGAGCGGGCACGTATTGATTATTTTTCAAAATACCTCAATTTCCCGCCTGAATCGACAGGTCCAAAAAAGGTAGATGTACAATTCATCATTAGCAAGGAAGGTAAAATTACAAAAGTCATATTCCCCAATATGCCGGGGCCTTCTCCCTATAAAGATGAGGTCAGTGAGTTTATTAAGAGTATGCCCGATTGGACTCCGGGAACATTGAACGGGAAACCAACGGAATGCATGGTTCAGTTTTCTGTAGATTTCATGAGCAGGGGAAGTGTGGTTCCATCTCCCTTAGAAGTGTTCGCAACGGAAGTGCCTCCGAAACTAAAGCCGAAATTGCCTGCCTATGATTACAGTGCGATCAAACCATTGCCTTCGTCCAATCAAGTGAGTAAATCTCTCACGAAAGTAGATTGGTCGAAAGCCACTTTGGTGTGTGATGTGACCGGAAGCATGGCTCCGTTTAATGCACAGGTGATTGAATTTATTGCATCTCAGTTGAAAAACAAGATTCAGTCACCTAAGCAATTTATCTTCTTTAATGATGGAGATAATCGAAAAGATAAAACGAAGAAAATTGGTCAGACCGGTGGTGTTTACAGCTACACTTCAAGTAATCTGGACTCCATTTCCGAGCAGATGATTTTTGTCATGTCAAAAGGTTCCGGTGGTGATTTACCGGAGAACAATATAGAAGCATTGATTTACGGATTGAAATCCTATCCAAGAACCGAAAAATTGATTCTGATTGCAGATAATTTTGCTTCACCCAGAGATATGGCATTGGTTGGGAGCATTGGAATTCCGGTGCATGTGGTGGTTTGTGGAGGAACCGTTTTAAACGAGGATTATTTGGATCTGGCCTATAAAACAAAAGGTTCTTTAAGCTTTAATGGTATTGATTATCTGGATTTCTACAAATTTGAAGATGGGTCTACCATGCATATTGGCAAAACCACGTATGTTCTCAAAAAAGGACATTTTGTACAGAAAAGAGACTAGTGAATGCAAAATTCAAAAGTCAAAAATGAAATCGACTCTGCCAGCTAATCTCAGAAAACTCTTTTGAATTTTGATCCTGATAATTATCAGGACATCATTTTGAATTTAGCTGTATCTTTGCACCATGGTAAAAATCCGGGATATTGAATTGGGTGAATTTCCGCTTCTTTTGGCTCCAATGGAAGATGTGAGTGATCCACCGTTCAGAGCTTTGTGTAAAAAACACGGAGCCGATTTGATGTACACCGAATTTATTTCTTCCGAAGGATTGATCCGTGATGCGATTAAGAGCCGTCAAAAGCTGGATATTTTCGATTACGAAAAACCGATTGGAATTCAAATTTTTGGTGGAGACGAAGATGCCATGGCCATGTCTGCTAAAATTGTAGATGCCACCAATCCGGATTTATTGGATATCAATTTTGGTTGTCCGGTGAAGAAAGTAGTGAGTAAAGGAGCAGGAGCAGGTGTTTTGAAAGATGTGGACTTGATGGTTCGTTTAACAAAAGCCTGTATCAATTCTACGAAACTTCCGGTTACGGTGAAAACGCGCCTGGGTTGGGACGATTCAATGATTAACATCATGGAAGTGGCAGAAAGGCTGCAGGATATTGGTGTGGAAGCGTTATCGATTCACGGACGTACGCGTTCGCAGATGTACAAAGGTGAAGCAGATTGGAGTCACATAGCTGAAGTAAAGAATAATCCACGAATCAAAATTCCCATTTTTGGAAACGGAGATATCGATACACCTGAAAAAGCAGTAGAATATAAGAATCGCTACGGAGTTGACGGAATTATGATTGGTCGTGCAAGTATCGGTTATCCATGGATTTTTAACGAGGTAAAACACTTTATGGCAACCGGTGAGCATTTGGCTATTCCGGGAGTGAAGGAGAGAGTAGAAGCTGCCCGTGATCACTTAATGATGAGTGTGAAATGGAAAGGTGAACGCTTGGGAGTGGTGGAAATGAAGCGCCATTATACGAATTATTTCAAAGGAATTGCGCACTTCAAGGAGTTCAGAACCAAATTGGTTACTTCTTTCGAATTACAGGAAATTTTAGACATGCTTTCTTACCTGGAAGAAAACTCAGAAGAGTTTGTTTTTTCAAATCCGGTTTGACTTCGACTTCGCTCAGTCACCGGTTTTCAATATTTTAGTTCAGAATATGATATTTCGCATATTCACAAGCGGTAAACAAAGCCTAGCAAATAATTTTTAAGAAGCTAAATCTAAATTAGCTAAGTATTAAAGGTGACTGAGCGGAGTCGAAGTCACTGAACTTTATACGTATACTTCACACGTACATGCTCGAATGGTGCGTAACGTGTTCCGGCAGTAAATTTCAACTTTTTAGAAGCGTTTTCAGCTTTCATTCTGGAAGGTGTAGACTTGATTGTAGATTGATCACCAATGATTTTCGTTCCTGTTACAATTCCTTCGCGATTAACGGCTAATTCTACCACAACAGTTCCGTCAGCAGTTGCCGGAATAATGAATTTTTCCTCAGTAGTCAATAATTTACGACCCGAGTCAACCAATGTTCCTGTAAGTATTTGAGATTCAGCTTGGGAGTAGCTTAAAAGTGCAATTGTAAGTAGAAGAAGTTTTTTCATTGTTCAAGTTTACGAAATTTCTGCCCAATTTGGTTTGTCCTGAAGTCTTTTTATTGCCTCCAGCCGCAAGAAAATATGTTCTTGTTTTTCCAATCGTGGGTCTTCTGTTAAAAGCTCTCTTGCTTTGTCCCGTGCCAATGCAACAAGCGGGCCATCTTTCGCTAAATCTGCAATTTTCAAATCCAGATTCCCACTTTGCTGAGTTCCCATAATATCTCCGGGGCCTCGTAGTTCCAAATCGACTTCTGAAATTTCAAATCCGTCATTGGTGCGCACCATGGTGTGAATGCGTTTTTTGGTATCGGCAGATAATTTATTTCCGGTCATGAGCAAACAATAAGATTGCTCGGCTCCACGACCCACACGACCACGCAGCTGATGCAGTTGAGACAAACCGAAACGTTCGGAACTTTCAATGACCATCACAGATGCATTCGGAACATTTACACCAACTTCGATTACTGTTGTAGCAACCATGATCTGAGTCTTTCCTTCTACAAAGAGCTGCATTTCGTAGTCTTTAACATCGGCTTTCATTTTTCCATGAACGATACTTACTCTGTAATCGGGTAGTGGAAAAGCACGGCTAATTGATTCGAATCCGTCCATCAGATTGTTGTAATCCAATGTTTCAGATTCCTGAATTAAAGGATACACGATGTAAATCTGTCTTCCGAGTGCAATTTCCTTGCGGATAAATCCAAAAACAAGCGAACGGTCTTTTTCAAAATGATGCTTGGTGGTAATGGGTTTTCTTCCCGGAGGAAGTTCATCGATTACTGAAACGTCTAAATCTCCGTAGTAAGTCATAGCAAGTGTTCGCGGAATAGGCGTTGCAGTCATGACCAAAATATGCGGAGGCGAAGTGTTTTTCTTCCACAAACGCGAACGTTGTTCCACACCAAAACGATGCTGTTCGTCAATTACAACCAATCCTAAATTTTTGAATTGGACGATATCCTCCAGCAATGCATGCGTTCCGATCAGAATATTGATTTCTCCGCTAAGCAGTTTCTCGTGAATTTCTCTTCGGGCAGCTTTTTTTGTGGAACCAGTCAGCAGGGCAATTTTAACGGAGGTTCCTTCCAATAATTCGCTTAAACCTACAAAATGTTGATTCGCTAAAATTTCTGTTGGCGCCATCAATGCTCCTTGCAATCCTGAGCCGATTCCCATTAGGATTGTGAGTAAAGCAACCACTGTTTTTCCGCTTCCTACATCACCTTGCAGTAAGCGGTTCATTTGAAATCCTGAGCCAATGTCTCTGCGAATTTCTTTGAGTACTTTTTTCTGGGCATTCGTCAATGGAAAAGGCAGGTTGTTTTCGTAGAAATCATGAAAGATCTGTCCTACTTCAGAAACTACCTGACCGCTGCTTTTCTGCATATTGATCGACTTTCTGAGCAGTAATTCGATCTGGAGATTTAAGAGTTCTTCAAATTTGAATCGGGTGCGTGCCTTTTGAGCCAGTGCTACATCAGCAGGCATATGAATTGCGTGAATGGCAGCCCCGAAGGGTGGAAGCTTTAATTCCTTAATCAATTTAAGAGGAATCGTTTCTTCGAAATAAACCTTAGAAGCAAGATCTAACAATCCTTCTACCAATTTTTGAATTCCTTTCGAATGCAAACCCGAGGCATTCAATTTCTCAGTGGAAGAATAGACAGGCTGCCAACCCATATTTGCTTCATTTCCGGTTGCGGGAGTTAGTTCCGGATGGGAAATGTTCCAGGTATTGACATACGGTTTTGCTTTCCCGAAAACAATGTAGGTTGTGTTTAACTTCAGATTAGGCAAAATGTATTTATAGCCTTGAAACCAAAGCAAGTCAATAATCCCGGTGCTGTCCTGAAACTTGACATTCAAACGTTTTTGTCTTCCGGTTCCGGTTTCCGAAACAGAGATAATCTGACCTTTTAACTGAACATATCCGTCAATCTGCGGAATGTCTTTAATCAAATGGAATTTGGAACGATCAATGTAGCGAAAGGGAAAGTGGTAGAGCAAGTCATAATAGGTTGCGATTCCCAATTCATCCCTCAGTAATTTGGCTCTTTGCGGACCAACTCCTTTGAGGAATTCGATGTGAGTTTGCAACCATTGATTCATGGTGCGAATTTAGCTATTTGGATTTTAGAATATTCAGACATCCCGATTTTAAGACTAAAATTCCTGAAGAAAACCCTATAAATGATAAATGGAGTTCAGACAGGCGTCCGAACTCCATTCACTAATCAACCTAACCTAACCACCTAAATCAGTACAAAGTTAAATGTATTTTGTAATTAGGTAAACTATTTTTAGTTAAAATTATCTTAATACAGGGTTTTTATTGATGAACGGTAAACCTGAACTATTTTTTGTGTTTTTCCAGACCCTTTTCAAGCCATTTTTGGAAGACAGCCGGGTTGCCATGATTTTGATAATCTGCTGATCCGACCGGAATATCTTTTCCTTCCGGAGTTTGGAGTACATAATAAGGTTGTGAAGCCGTTTTGTATTCTTCAATTTGCTTCGCTGTCCATTTGTTTCCGATAGTTGTAACTGAGAAATCCTGTCCGTTTACCTTGATCGTTTTTTGTTCCTTTTTCGGCAATTCAGTTCGTTCATCTACATATAAAGAAACAATTACGACGTCATTACGCAAGTGTTCAATAACCCCAGGCTGACCCCAAACGGAGTTTTCCATTTTACGACAGTTGACGCATCCCCAACCTGTGAAATCAAGGAAAAGCGGTTTGTTTACTTTTTTAGCATAAGCCAATGCTTTGTCGTAGTCTTTGAATGCCATAATTCCTTGTGGACCTTTTTCCATTCCTTCCACTATTTCAATTTCTGCTCCTGTTGAATCCGTTGAACTTGCTACAGAGATTGTATTTCCTCCTCCGTTGCTTAATCCACCCGGTACTTCTGCGTAAAAATCAGGAGGCAGGTAGGCATTGACCAAATTTAATGGTGCTCCCCACATACCGGGAATTAAATAAATGGTAAATGCAATGGTTGCAGTAGCCATCATGGTTCTTCCAACAGAAAGTTTCTCAACCGGACTGTCGTGTGGTAAACGCACTTTTCCAAGCATGTATAATGAAAGCATTGCGAATATTCCGACCCAGATTGCAACAAATACTTCTCTGTGCAATAAATGCCATTGCATGGTTGTGTCTGCAGCACCCAAAAATTTGAATGCAAATGCAATCTCCAGGAATCCTAAAAATACTTTGACTACATTCAGCCAACCTCCGGAATTCGGCATGGAATTCAACAAGGAAGGGAAAATAGCGAAAAGCATAAATGGCAAAGCAAGTGCTAGTCCAAAGGCAAACATTCCTATTAAAAGAGCCAGATCACCACCTGAAGTTGAGATACTCACCAACAAATCTCCTAAGATAGGTCCTGTGCAAGAAAATGAAGCCAAGGATAGTACTAGTGCCATAAAGAAGATTCCTACTACTCCACCTTTATCTGCTTTTGCGTCTGCTTTATTGACCCATTTTGCGGGTAATTGAATTTCGAATGCTCCAAGGAAAGACAAACCAAATACGATTAGCATTAAAAAGAAAAACAGGTTGAAATAAAGGTTTGTTGAAAGTTCATTTAAAAGACTTGATAATCGGGTTGCAATTACAACTCCGGCAAGTAATACGTGAATCAGGATAATGGATCCACCATAGATAAATGCATTACGGATTCCCAGTGCTCTTGTTTTACTTCTTTTCGTGAAGAAACTTACCGTCATTGGAATCATCGGGAAAACACACGGCATAATCAAGGCGATGAAACCACTGAAGAATGCTGCAAAGAATACTCCCCATAATGATTTCTTCTCGGGTTTTTTGATACTTACTTCAGCTGTGTTGTCGTTTTTGGTTTCTTTTACTGAAGATTTTGGATTATCGTTGTTCTCAGTTTCTTTGGATATTTCAACCGGAGTTTGTGCAGTGTTCTCATTTGTTTCTTCAACCTGAGCTGCTAAATCTTCGCATCCTTTTACTTTAACGGTGTATTTTGCATCATAAGGAGGGAGACAATGATCTGCATCGCATGGTTGGAACAAATACGAACCGTTTAGTACAAAATCTTTTTTTGAAAGGATTTTTATTTTTTGTCTGATAACGATTTTACCCTCGTGATAGCTTAGATCTTCATCTGCAATATCATCATGTTTTTGAATGGGTTTTGGCTCTTTAACGGTTCCAACAAGTTTGTAATTAGGAGATTTGTCCAATTTAAATTCGGTAGCTATTCCGAAAGTTCCCTTTGGTAGAACCAAGGCATTGATGTGCCAGTGAGGGGCAATGCTAACTTCTGCAGTAATGGTAGCCTCGCATTCTTTTCCATATTCAACGGAAAATTTCCACTTAGCCATATCTTGGGATAGTTCTATCTGAGCATTGACAGTATTTAGAGCGGATAAACCAACAAGAAGGATTAAACTTTTAAATAAGGATTTCATAAAGTTTTTTTGGATATTATGGAATTGTTATGGAAAAATCGATATCAACAGGAGGAAGGCACATGACTTCATTGCAAACCATGAAGGTGACATAGCCTTTGATTACTTCTCCTGATTTTGCTTTGGTCACTTTGCGTGTGAATGTGACTTCTGTTTTGAAAAAATCTAAGGCAGCTTCAAAGTTTTCATCGTATTCATGAATGGCTTTGGGCTCTTTGACTTCTCCTTCAAATTTGATCGTTGGATTTTCTGTAAATGTAAAGCTGGTCGGAACAGGTCCGATGGTATTATTAATGTATTGACTGTATAAGTGCCAACCTTCAGAAATAATGGCCTTCATTTGAATTTCTTTCGTGCTCGGATTGTATGAGAAATCCCATTTCACTCTGTCCTGAGCAAAAAGAGAACTTCCAATCAATAAAAAAGAGCATAAAAAAAGCAGTTTACGCATGGGCTTTAGTTTATACTTCCAAAGCTACAAAACGAAAACTGCTTGGCAATAGGAGTTTAATGACTTTTCTTGAAAAGCTAAAACTTTAATTCTACGATGTGATCAATGGGAATCCACATGCCGCCTTTGAGGCAGATATATTTTTGGCCGGTAGCCCAAATAGTTGTATTGATTCTTTTTAGTCCTTCATCATCGTGAAAAATGATGCCAACCTTATGATGGTAACCATTACCTAAACGCGTGGCTTCTTCTAATTTTGCACGAATATCTGATTGTTGTTCAAATTCAACAGGATGTTTAAAAGACAAATCTTTTACGACCTCTTTTTCGACTGTAACTGGTTCCATTTTGTGGGTATTTAAGAGTGTACAATCCGAAATTTAATAAAAAAATAATTTCAAAATCACATTTCGTGAAAAAAAAGTGTTAACGATCTACGAAGTCTTTATATGCTTTGATTATCAGTTGGGTAGATGAGTCTGCGAGGTGCTTTTTCGAAATGGAAATACCCGGGATCCAAACAATTTCTTCTCCGGATCTGAAAACCGGATAGGAATTTCTCCATTGTTCGGGAATTCCGGAATCTTTTAATAGTTTGAAAACGCTGCTTTTTCCATTAACACCAATCCGTTGTATTGTATCTGAAGCTGTTGCGAAATCCATTTTGATTGGAAGTGTGCATTTGTTCGAATCCAAATAAACTTCCCATTTGTTGAAATGGGTCGGTAAGAATTCAACTTCTTCAATCTTGAATTCCCATTGCATTATTTCTGCGAAATTGGAATTCCAGGAAAAACCGTCTTTTGTTTTAAATAACGGACTTTTGTCGATTTTTGAACTGAGTTCCGAATCTTTTAATTCTTGGATACGTTCGATTGTCCAAAACGGCCATCCGAAATGGGAACAGCAACCGATTTGTTGTTCGATTGTTAGTGCTGTCCATTCCTCAAAAGAAATCTGAAACTGTTTTTCCCAGATTTGCAGCTTTGGTTTCAACTCTTCTCTAATTTCTTGCTGTGTATCACGGAACACGGATTGGATCAAGTGAATGGAATTGCTTAATTCCGGATTGGATTCCAGAAGTTGAGGGATGAGTAGATTGCGGAATTGATTTCGCTTGTACTTGTTTTCATCATTGCTGGCATCTTCCCGCCAATCTATTTTATTTTCGATTGCAAAGCTTTTTAGCTCGGCTTTTGAAAGCTCTAAGAATGGACGGATAATCCCGTTTCGCTCCGAATGCATTCCTCCCAATCCGAAAATGCCGGAACCACGAAGCAATTGCAAAAAGAAGGTTTCGATCTGATCATCCAAATGATGCCCCAGTAACACACGATTATCAGGTGATTTCTGAATGAAGTCCTGAAATAATTGATGACGAAAGGTTCGGGCAGCTTCCTGTAAGTTGATTCCCTTTCCTTTCGTTAGTTCTTGCGGACAGTGAACTACTTCGATCTCCAATTGGTATTTCTTTGCTAGTGAGCGAACAAATGCTTCGTCTTTTTCACTTTCTTCTCCACGCAACTGATAATTGATGTGAAGAATGTTTGGTTTGAAACCGAGTTGAATGAGTGCTTCGAGCAAAACAGTTGAGTCGAGTCCGCCGGAAGTGGCAACACAGAGATTAAACGATTGCAGGTTTAACAGGGAAAGTGCTTCGGTTACCACTGACATGTGCCAAAAAGTGAGAGGATTTTATCGACTTTAACTTTGCATTCCTCGTATTCAGCTTCTGCATCACACAACATAGTAATTGCGCCACCAACTCCACAGGAAAGTTTTTGTGTTTGAGTATCATAGAATAAGGTGCGGATCAAGACATTCAGGTCGAAGTCTGAATTGGGATAAATGACTCCAAAAGATCCGGAGTAAAACTCACGGGAGAAGCCTTCGTATTTCTCAGCTAATTCGACTGCTGCTTTCTTTGGTGCTCCTGTCATAGAACCCATGGGAAATGTGGCTTTCAGAATTTCCGAAAAGGTAGTTTTATCTTTCAGTTCGCAGGAAATGGTTGAGATCATTTGGTGAACGGTCGGGAAGGAATAGATTGCGCATAACTCGTCCACTTTGACACTTCCTTTTGCAGCAACCCGTGATAGATCATTCCGTACTAAATCTACGATCATGACGTTCTCTGCGCGCTCTTTTTGACTCGTTTGGAGGTTGTTTCTGTATTGTAAATCTTCGAGATCTGTTTTTCCTCTTGGAGCTGTTCCTTTGATGGGTTGGGAAGTGAGTGTTGTTCCTTTCTTTTGAATAAACCGCTCAGGACTTGCAGAGGCGAACATCCAATGAGAGGTTTCCACTAAACCTGCAAACGGGGTAGGGTTAAACTCCCACATTTTCCGGAAGAAGGGTTGGATCGATTGGAGTTTGATGTTTTGAGATTCAATTTTTTGACAGAAATTCAATTCGTAAATATCTCCCAATTGGATGTGATCTTTCAACTTATTGACACGTTCTAAATAGCTGGCCTGATCGATTTTTGCTGTCCATTGAATGGGTGGAGCTGCCTGATCTGCTTCAAATAGCTCTTCTGCTAACTTTTGATGGGTTTCATCGTGTTTTCCTTCAAGTAGATAGGTAGTGTTGCTTTCGTACAAATACGTACTCTCGGGCACCCAAATGCGAAGCAAGGGCAATTGATTCGGAACGTGCTGAATAGCGATGATGTCTAATCCGAGTTGATAATTGATGACAGTAAAAAGGGTTCGACCTTCGTGTTCCTGAATAAATGCATCTAATGCAGACCAATTCAAATCGGAATTGAGCACAAATTCAGACTCACACCCGATTCCAATGAGGAAGGAGTTTTCTAAGTGTCTGAAAAGTGCGCGTTCAATCATGTTACAAAGGTAATTATGAATTGCGAATTGCGAATGCCGAATTATAGGGTTGTCTGGTCTGGATTATTCGCCTGTCCTATGTAGTTGATTTTTATTGAGATTTATTACTTTGATTCTTTTTCACATCTTTTAAGAGCTAATCACTAATTAGGATTTAGGCATTCGTAATTCGGAATTAAAAAAAAAGTAATTTCGTTTAAAACCCACATATGTTATACCGAATCTTAAAGGCAATTATTTCATTCGGAATCCGACATTATTACCGCGAGATCAAAGTGGTAAATAGGGAATTGCTGGATAAAGAAACGGGACCTTTGGTCATTATTGCCAATCACCCGAATACCTTGATGGATGCCTGGATGGTTGGATTTGCGAATAGAAGACGGGTTCATTTCATGGCAAAAGCTACTTTTTTCAATTCACCATTTAAGCGTAAACTGCTTGGAGCACTGGGAATGATTCCGATCAACCGGAAATCTGACGGAGCTGTTTCGGGAGTGAATAACAAGGATTCCTTTGAAGCTTGCTACCAGTTATTGGAAAAGGGGGAGATTTTGGTTGTTTTTCCGGAGGGAACCAGCTTTTTGGAGCGGAAACTCCGGGAAATAAAGACAGGAACTGCGCGAATTGCTTTGGAAGTTGAGCGAAGAAACGAAGGGAAGTTGGGATTGAAGGTGGTTCCAATCGGTTTGAATTATGTTTCGGCTGATTCGTATCGGGGGAAAGTATTGGTGCAAGTTGGAAGACCGATCGAATTGGACGATTTGTGGAAAGAATATGAGTTGAATCAGGCGAATGCGGCAAAATTACTTACGGAGCGTTTCCGGATTGAATTGTCGCGCGTGTTTGTGAATATGGATGATTCTGCACGGGAGGATTTGATTGAGCAGCTAACAGACTTGTTTGTGACGAAATATACCAAACAGACGGATGTGGCAGGTGAAATGAATTTCATGAAATCCGTTCAGTCCCGATTAGAAGAGTACAGTTTAACAAGTCCTTGGAAGCTGGATGAAATTCAAACAGAGACGAGTAATGTATTTGCATCGCTTCAATTTTTGGGAATAAAGCCTGATTTTCTGGATCGACCTTACAGACCTGTATTGTTTTTAAGACAGTTTATTCAAAGCTGGTTATTTGTCATAGGGACGGTTCCTATTTTCCTGATTGGTTTTATTCATCACTTTCTTCCGTATTGGTTCATCGGTTGGATTGTTCCCAAAATGACGAAAGAAGTGGAATATCATGCGCCTTTAACCATTTTACTGGGGTTATTGTTGTATCCTTTGAATTATCTCGGATTTGGTTTAATTGCTCATTTTTGTTTTGAATTGACTTGGTTAGAAACATTGCTTTATTTGATTGTTTTGCCCTTGTTCGGGACTTTCGCTCATTATTACATGCGCTACATGCATCATTTGAACTCAAAACAGCGATTTGGTCGATTTGCGCGCAAAAGAAGCGCAATTCTTCAGAATTTGCGGGAGCAGCGTGAGCAGCTGAAAGACTTGATTTTTAGAGATTAAGCATCTGTTAAGATCATGTAAAGTGACTCAAAATCATTTTTTTTACTTTTTTTTAGTCAAAATCCTTTGATAGAACGATGCATTTATTAATTTTGCGCCTGTCTTAGGGAGACCTGAGACGCGTTCTTTGTAAGAATTTTGGAGGGATGGGTGAGTGGCTGAAACCACCAGTTTGCTAAACTGACGTACTGGTAACGGTACCGCGAGTTCGAATCTCGCTCTCTCCGCATAAAAAGTGAAGGCGAAAGCCTTATTTTTCTCTGAAGGTCTTGCACAAGTGAAATAAGTGAGTATCTTTGCACCCTCAAAACAGAGAAGAAAGGACTTCAAAAACGATTGAAGTACATTGAAATAAAAGCCTAGTTCGGGGCGTAGCGTAGTCCGGTCATCGCGCCTGGTTTGGGACCAGGAGGTCGCAGGTTCGAATCCTGCCGCCCCGACACAAGAAAAGGGGATGAGCAATCATCCCCTTTTTTGTTTTACTGTTGTCTTTCTCGATACACTTCGTTACTCGAAATGACAACAAAATAACTGTCAATAGCTCATCCCGATAGGGATCGGGAGGTTAGAGCAACTGTAGTTTTAAGCAGTATAAAAAAAAAGACATTATGGCCCAATAGCTCAGCTGGATAGAGCAACTGCCTTCTAAGCAGTAGGTCTCAGGTTCGAATCCTGATTGGGTCACAAAAAGAAAAAGAGCATTTGACGCAAGTTGAATGCTCTTTTTCTTTTTGCACTCTTCTCTCGCTATCACACTCACTCTGAGCTCTTTTTCTTTCAGAGCGAGAATGAGAACGGAGAGCGGGATCCGTGTTCGAAGCTTCAATTTTATTTCCCCCTTTATGCTTGCGCTGAAGCTCTAGCATAGGCGCTGGAGGGGGACTAAGGGGGGGAGGATAAGCCCAATCTCTCCAAACCATTGATTTTATCCCCGTTTTTGACTAATGTCAACGGTGAAATCTATTGACTTTCTTACAAGATCGATTCCCCATTCGAATTTGTAGTTAACACTTCACTCATATAATCGAAAAACGGACGAAGTTCCCGGAGTGTTCGATCTAGTATTTCCGCAAAGTCTGATTGCAGTACTTCTTTGTCCGTAAAATCATGTCTCAAAATAAATTGCTTTTTCCGCAATAGCTCAATAGCCGGATGGTCCTTATCAAAACCTTTTGGGGCTGTTTTTACTCCATCACCTTTTAATTCCCCGAATGCCTCTATAAATTTAGGCTGACTTACCAGCTTTTTCCATTCTTCGTAATTGAAACTAATATCCTCCCGAATGCGTTTTAAATCATCCGGATTTGGAGAAAAGAATCCTCCGGCCATAAAACTGTTTCCTGGTTCCAGATGAAAATAGTATCCACCTCGCAAATATGCTGTTGCTCTGCTGAATCGGATTCCGAAATGTGTTTTGTAGGGAGCTTTATCTTTTGAAAAGCGCGTATCGGCATAAATACGAAACAAACTTGCTTTCCCCGATGGTGTTTCAATGGAGTCATGAACCCTCATTTTTTCGAGCAGAGAATCCGCAAAAGTAATGGTGTTTTGATGCGCCTTATCATAAACTATTTTGTTTGTTTGAAACCAATCGCGGTTGTTATTTGCTTTTAGATCGGACAGAAAATCCAGCGTATATTGTTGTATCATAGTATAAAGGTATTAAGAAGTAAGCCCCATTCTCACACTTAATTTAGACTTTTTCTTTCAGGGACGAGTGTGAGTATTGAGAGTGAGGGAGAATTAGAGTAAAGAATTTAAATCGTCTATCAAATAGTTCTAAACATCTGACATTAGGATCACGAAAAAAGAAAAAGCATCGCGATAGTGATGCTTTTCTTTTTTCGTCATTTTCGTTCTTATGTTTCAGGTAAGCTGAGAACCGCTCTTTAAACAAAAAAATCTACTTATTTTTATCAATAACAAGTTAACTGCAAGACAATTCTCCGCAAGCACATAACGACACAGTTTAAAACAATGAAAGAAGTATATTTCACTATAACCTTGTTAACTGTCTTTTTGACTAGTTGTAATTCAACGGTTCCTTCCACTTATGAAATTCACTATAACAAAAGTCTAACTGACAGCATTGTTTTTGTTAATTACAATATAAGTTCCGATAGTTCCTGTAATTTTTACATGGATTATCAATTGTTTATGACTCGGTTTAAAGAGAATAATTACGAAAAAGTCTATCAATACCACTGTTCACATCTACCTCCTGATGACACCATTGATTATAAGAACTATCGGAGAAAAGAATTTTACCATAATAACAACCCCGATGATGCGGAATATTATCAATCCGGTAGCTCATCGAATGAACAAACCGGTAATGGTTCATTAAAACCAACAAATCCGGCTATTCAACCGGCAAGACCCTATAATTATAGAAAACCCAAATAAAAACACGAAAATTATGGACGGATTATTTTATCACAATGAAATGAAGGATGGTAGCACTTCTACAACTCTTAGCTTATTGCGTTTTTACGAAAACGGATATGTAATATTCCAAAAGATTACGGGTGATAAAGAATATTTTGCAAAAAAACTAAAGAGATTTTCTATGACAGGACATGCTGTTAATGGAGAACCTGAATATACTTTTTGTGGAGCATTTGAAGATTTTGGAAATGAAACCATTTCCTTTAAAGTTGAAAATGAAATTCTTGATTCCTCAAACACCTGGGCGGAAAAGGATCTTTTAAGTTTTAAAGGAAAAGTAATTAGCGAAACAGAATTAATTTTGAGATCTGTTAGCAAACGAACAAAGTTTGAGGTTGAACTTACTTACTTGAAAACAACAGACCAAGACTTGCTAAATGAATTATAGACCAAAAGCGAGTAACACAAATCCTCCATTAAAAAGTTTGAATTTTCCCCGCAAGAGTTCACAAAGAGAAGCGAAAGCTTCCCTTTTTCATTCCAAAAGATTTCAGATTAAACCCTTCCTACTTTTTGCCAAGGCAGAAAAAGTAGGCAAAAGAACCAGCAATGGCTGGTGAAGACGAGTATCGTTTCATTGAAACGTACTACGAGGTAGCCTTTGCCCAATTACGGCGTTCAGCTAAGCTGCCAGCGCAGGTGCTAAGGAGAAGGATGTCTTAAATCTTCCGTAAACCATTGATTTTATTGTGTTTTACTATTATTCAAAGCAGTTCGAATCCAGTTGGACTTTAGGATTGATACTAAAACAAATCAATCACCTTTACCATTCTTACCTGTTTTTTGAAATTGGTACAGAAGTGCTAAATTTGAACTGTTGTAATTCTAATCAACAATCGTTTTTAAAAGCAAACAAAATGATAGAAAACAATCCTGAATACAATAACTTTAGAATAGCGATACCGACTAGATTTGAAGAAGTATTTACTCATTTTTATTTTGCTGAAAATAAGTCAAACGAACTCATCACTAAAACATTATTGCCTTCCTACCAAACCATTTTAATTTTGAGTTTCGGAGAAAAACCCTACTTACTTTCCAAACAAAATACGCGTATAGAAGTCGATAAATACCTGATGATTGGCCCAATTAAGCATGCTTTTGATTACGCTCTTCCTCCAAATTCCGAAATACTAACCATCAATTTTAAAGACGATGCTTTTTACCGCTTCTTTGGTAATGCCGCTATTACGGAACATGTGCCTATGAATCCAGAGGATTTAGTAAACGATGACTGCTTCAGTATTTTATGGTTTGAACTGAGTAAATTGAACGATACCCATGCAAGAGCTGAGCACATCCTTAAATTCAGTGAGTCTTATTTAGTAAATCGAAATAAAATTGCAGAACAATTGGCAAACTTCAAGGAGCAATCCTTAAATTCAATAAAATCTGTTGCCTGTCAGAATAACCAAACAGAGCGAAATATACAACTCAATCATAAAAAGCACTTTGGTTATTCCGCTAAAGAGCATAATCGCTATGAAAGATTCTTAAAAACAGTGGAACTCATACAAAGTTTGGCTTCTTCCACTTCAAAAATAGATTGGTTCGAAATTGTAGCAGAATGCGGTTATTATGACCAAAGTCAACTTATAAAAGACTTTAAACACTACCTAAATCTTAGCCCGACTAAATACCTCCAATTTCAACAGGACATTTGCAATCCAATATCCTGATTTCGTTTTCTTACAATTTTTGCCGATAGCCGCATCCTACATTTGTTTCATCAAAATACAAAACGATGAAACATTTAATTATTTATTCCCATCCAAATCCCAATAGTTTAAATAGCTATTTAAAAAACACACTTGTTGAACATCTTGAACAAGGTAAACACGAAGTGATAGTAAGGGATTTGTATCAATTAAACTTCAACCCGATACTTTCTTTGGAAGATATGGCTGGTCAGCGTAATGGATTGGTAGCAGAAGATGTAAAGCAAGAACAAGACTTCATAACCTGGGCAGATTGTATCACCTTCATTCACCCAATTTGGTGGACTGGTTTACCAGCCATAATGAAAGGATATATTGATCGCGTTTTTAGCTATGGTTTTGCCTACCGCTACGATCAAGGTATCCAAAAAGGATTACTTGTCGGCAAGAAAGCATTCATTATCAATACACACGGAAAATCAAAAGCAGAATATGAAGCAATCGGAATGGACAAAGCTTTACTGCTGACTTCAGACAAAGGGATTTACCTATACTCAGGGTTAGAAGTTGAAGAACATTTCTTTTTTGACAAAGCCGACAGACCCATTCCTGAAAGTATCGAGAATTGGACAATCGAAATTAAAAAGTCTTTTTAATAATAACAAAAATCAATCAAAATGGAACAAATAGCAAAAACAACAGCTAACAAATGGGGGGTGAATCCATTACTTTTTAAAAGCTATAAAGTAGTAAAGAAACTAATCAAATACAGTGTTTATGTAACTGTACTATACTTTGCTTACGAAGGATTTATGGCTTGGAAATAAAGCTGTCTTTTAAAGATCAACATACAGTAGCAGTATTAATTAGTTAACCTGCTGCTGTATCAAAAACTCAATTATTAACAACAAAAAAACAACTCGTATGGAAATCGTAATTCAAATTGAAGAACTAATCATGTTTCTTGGCTGTATCTATCTATTCACACGTTTAAATTATAAATGGTGGTGGTTTCCAGCCTTAGTAATGCTGCCTGATTTGGGTATGCTAGGGTATCTTGGTGATAATACCGTTGGGGCAATTACTTATAACTTGGTTCATTTCAGAGGGATTGCAGTTATTATAGGACTTTTGGGTTTAGCAAAAAAAAACCGGGAATTGATGCTTATTGGATTAATACTATTCGCTCATGCAACCATGGATAGAGCCATTGGTACTGGTCTAAAGTACACTGATGAATTTTGGCATACCACTTTAAGTACAAAATCATTTTTGTAGCGTTTCTATTAGCGTAGAAATTACGTTTTAGTGTTCAAACTTGGTTGCATTAGGTTCACAAAAAAAAGCGAACTACTGCCGTAATTCGCTTTTTTCTCACTATTGGTTTTCACCTGCTGCAATGAATCTGTGATTGCAATTGCGGTCAATGACCGGGAACAGGTGAATCAAGTAATTTTACATCGCGGGTATCCATCGTCCGATAGTAAGTGTTACATCCTGACCTAATCCAACCGAGTAGTTGGTTTTGGCTGGAACATTATTGCCGGTAGGCCAGCTTCCAACATTTGGATTTTCATCCAAACTAAATCCGTAAGCCATTCCCAGGTTTTGAGCTGAGTTAAGTCCCATGATGATTCCTCCATGGTTTCTTGCACAATGAAAAAACTTGGCATATACATCATAAACACTCGGATTCTGGTTGTAAGCATTTTTGTGATTCGTGTACCAGTTTTGAATGTTCGTCCACGCTGTTGAGGTATAACTATCGGAAATACTTCCTCCTTCAGCGACGACTCCGTCCAATAAGACTCCACGTGAAATGGCTTGGAAAATGGCAGCTTCTATTTGGCTGAAAGCATCGTATTCATTCTGCTTTTCACCCGTATTGATACCGCGTACTGCCTGCATGAACCCTTGGTTACCAGCAAAATCACTAGCCGGAATGGTTATTGTTAATCCGCCTGGCCCTGTCAATGTGAATTGTGTGCCGTCACTTGTGCCTGAATAGTTGCCAACTGTGGCTGCGTTCAAGTATAGATTGAGTTGATTGCCATTGGTGAAAAAGTCATTGATGGTATTGGTCCAATAACCACTCAGTCCACTGGCACCAGAGTTAATTGCTAACCAGTCTTTTGGTGAAACGATAGCGGAAAATTGACCCATAATTGAATCAGGATAGCCGGTACCTGTTGGACTGGTATATAGTAATTGTGTAAATGCAGTTCCAAGCGGATCAGAACCTGTAAAGGTAGTAAATGCTTCTCCGATCTCAGGACGCGAAATGGCAGGGATTGCTCCATAAACCAAGTTATCATTGGTTACGGTAAAGGAGAGATTCAAACCAAAGGAATCTACTGCAGATAAATCGTATTGAGCATTGGGACCAAATTCAAAAATATCGTAAGGACCCGGAGGACAAGCACCCGGAGTAGCATTAAACGGATAGGCGGTATAACCAACCATAGGGGAAAGTGCCGGTGGTGTGGTTGTGTTTTCTGTCACTAAAAACACCAGGCGATTGTTCCCTAAATTTGTCACGTTTGGTACATTGACGGTCAGTCCATTATTGATGTTGATGAAATTGCCGGCGTCTGCACTAAAATTACCATCCGTATTCAGATACATGAAGAGATCCGGTTGTTGTATGAAACCGGCAACCCAAACGGTATACTTAGAAGTATCCAGGGCTGTAATATTGTTTAGAGTAATTGTGTTAAGTGTAGTTGTATTTTCCATGATGTATCATTTTTGTTCCTACTAGTAAGGCTTTTCGGTTTACGCCTCCTGTTGAATCGACTGAACAGGAACAGTTTGTTTTTCGCGGGATCTACTCCACTGTTAATTGAACGAAGTCAAATAAACAGTAGCTGGTTTATCCTGAATGTTACGGATTTACCTGTGAGATATTTCATTTCAAGATTGAAAAAGCACCGCATAGAAACTTTTGGTGCTTTTGTCTTTATCCCTTCCGAATGAGTTTTATTTAGGGATTTACTTTCGGGTTTATGACACCTGCAGTAATGGTGTATATCCAATTTTCCTCAAATCCTGCTACAGGAGTGCCTTGTTCGGCATATCCGAAAATCCCATGTTGACCTTTCTGCCAGATTTGATTGGTCTTAAGAGGTTCCGTACTATTTAACGGAGGATTCTTCTGTGCCCATCCGATCGCTTCTGACAACGATATCTTTATGTGCGTTTTTTGAGTTGGTTTCACATTGTCATCTACGATTTCAACTGTGAAATATGCATCATTTGTATTCCCGCTCACATCTAAAAACCAGGTTGGAGTCGGTGGCGGAATTTCAGAAGGTGTGGGCGGGGTCGGTAAATCAACGGGTTCGGATGTTGTGAATGAACCCGGTTCTAATGTACCGCCTGCATAAGTAACAGTGGCTGTGATGTCGTTGCTGTCGTAATTGTCATTTTGGCTAAGAGCCGATAACTGAAATCTGATCATACTATTCATTTTTAATTATTCCTACTCATAAGGCTTTTCGGTTTAGGCCTCCTGTTGAGTTGACTGAACAGGAACAGTTCCTATTTTAAGCGGTTTTGGTTGTGAAACCGACCCTTACAAAAAGTGAGGGTCGGTTCTGCAATTTATTGCGGATTGTTAATTATTAACGGTAATGAACGGATCCCAAATGTAATAGCCTAGGGCTTTTCCGGTTTGGGTGTCTAAGACTGCAAAAGACATGTTGTACTGTGTTGATCCGGCTCCGTTTACCTGGAACAGCCATTGTGCACAAATAAATGTGTTGGGGCTACCTGCATCCGGATATCCTGTAGGAACAGTATTAGCAAAAGTCGGCTGATTTCCCGAACCTCCTGTTTGAAGGCAATAGTTGTTCCAAACTGCTGTATTCGGACCTAAATTTCTTACGTTAGTATTACTTAGTACCGTGTTGTAAAGCACCGGATAATAATTTTGACCAGCACCAGGAGCTGAAATAGTGAATACAATTTCATCACCGACATTAGCAGAAATAGTTAATTCTGATCCTCCTTGGTCGTTGATAACAGCACTTCCTTGTGCCATCATTTCTACATAAACATCAGAAGAACTGTAGCTTCCTAAGCTAATAGGAGAATTCCACGAACCTCCGGTTTTACTTGTTGCGAGTGTAATTGCGTCGACTGTAATTGCGACAAAAATTTGTGCCATAATGGGTAGTTTAAATTTCCTTACTCGTAAGGCTTTTCGGGTTCCGCCTCCTGTTGAGTTAAATGAACAGGAACATTTCGTTTTTTTGAGTGGGCTCAGTTCCACTGTTTTAAGGTTGCAACGCTTATTGAACAAGACAAAGTAACAGCAAGGGGGAGGAAATTCTTTACACAGAAATACCGGTTTTTAAAACCAGATATTTTTATCTGGTTTTAGGTGTTTTAGGTTCAGAGGTGTCATTATTTTGATATCTTAGTTGCAAAAAACACATTTTATGAACCCACTCCACGATTCTACTGAGCATTTTCGTATTGCTATTCCTGAAGCCGATAGTCGAATTTATCGCTGGCAAAATGACAATTATATTTTTGTTCCAAAAGGGTTTAATGGCTCATTTCCACCTGGGTATAAGGTGCTGGAAATTGATGCGTTCAGTCTTTCAGTAGAGGATCTGCTTCACTTAACAGAACGTATAAAAACGTATAATCAAAGTGAATCCGGAAAAGATAACTATCCAATAACGGGATTTTCCTGCCGTCTTGGAATAAAGGACTATACCAATGAACATGGAGCGCAGGAACCGTTGCCTTGCTTATTGATAGAACCACTTCTTGGGTTTGAGCGCAATGATGATCCCAATAATCCAGTAGCGATCAATCCCGGAGAGCTAATGGATCGGATCCCTGACGATATAAATGGTAAGCAATTAGATTATTCTGCCATTTATGATTTCAGCTATCCTTGTCCTCCTACTTGTTCAGGTAAGTCAAAGAAGTAATTAGCTTTTCTAATTGAATGGAGCTAAAAGCGTTTTTATTTAACTATGGTCCCTGGATTATTATCGCTCCGTTTCTACTGTCAGTTGTTCGTTACAATCGGTTAAGCAAGACTCTGAAAATAATGACCTGGTATCTGATGCTGTCTGTGGTAACACAGGCGGTATCTTTATTATTGTGGACAAAAAGTATAAACAACTTGCCACTGTTGCATGTATTTACCGTTCTTGAATTTATTCTATTGTTTGCCTACTTTTCTTTTCAAAGTAAACCGCTTTTTACCCGGTTTTGGTTTTACCTGATACTGGTTTTATTTCTGTTATTTGCCGTTTTAGATGCCTTTGTTCTGGAAAATCTGCAGAGCTTTAATATTTACACGCGCTCATTGGAAGCCTTTATTTTCATTGGTTGTTCCGTTCATTGGTTTATACGATCGCTGACCATTGAAAGCAACTTGGTTTTTCGGGAGCAAGATGCTTTGAAATATATGAATGCGGGATTCTTCATTTATTTCTCCGGCTCCCTTATCTTGTTCGCTTTCAGTAATTACATCAATCATTTGGGGCATCCTCTGCAGATGAATATCTGGACGCTGCATACGCTTTTATTAATTGTACTTTACCTTTTTATATTTACCGGATTTTGCAAAACCAACAGGAAATAGATTTTTATTATGGTATTATCATAACAATGGCTGCCTTTTTTCTGATAGCCTGTGGAGCCATTCTATTTTTTATCCGTTATCAGAAAAACCTATTGAAGAAACAGGAAGAATTGTTTCGTATGGAAGCCGAACACCGGAAAGAACTACTCAGTAGTAATATCCAATCAGCTGAGGAAGAACGATTGCGTATTGCCCGGGATGTTCATGATGAACTAGGCGGAATTTTTTCGACGCTTTCTCTCTCCATTCAACAGTTAAATCCGGAAACTGAAAAGAATAAGGACACGCTGCAACAAAGTAAACAGCTCATTCAAACCGGAATAAATAGTGTACGCCGTATTTCACACGCTATTATACCTTTTGAATTGGAATTACTCGGTCTGAACCAAACCTTAACCAATTATACGGAATCTGTTTCAACCGCATCCGGAATTGACATTCATTTTGAATTTGGCAATGTACCCGAGGAGACGAATCCAATTGTATCGCTGGCTACCTATCGCATTATCCAGGAATTGCTTAGCAATACTTTAAAATACGCCAAAGCAAGCTCCGTTGCAATTAGTTGCAACAGCTATGAAAACCACTTGCATCTGCAGTATACCGACAATGGAGTTGGTGTAGATTTAACCGACAAAAAAGTAAAAAGAGGTATTGGCATCAAAAACATTGAAAGTCGTGTTCTTGCTTTAGATGGAAATGTGCATTTCATTTCTTCTCCTGACCAAGGATTCAATTGCACGTTAAGTTTACCTTTCAATCAAACATCCGAATTATGATTAACATTGCTATAGCCGAAGACCAGGTGCTTTTCCGTAAAGGGATTATATCTCTGTTAGATGCCGTAACTGATTTAAGGGTTGTATTGGAATGTGCCAATGGAGAAGATTTACTTCAACAGCTTGGCACTTGTCAGGAAACCATTCATGTAGCCCTCATTGACATTAACATGCCCGTATTAAACGGATTGGAAACTATGAAGATCATGCGGGAAAAGCACCCAGCCACAAGAAACATTATTCTTACCATACATGAAGAAGAAAAATACATTCAAGCGATGGTTGAAGCTGGTGCCAATGCTTATCTGGCCAAGAACGCTGATTTCGGTGAGGTGGAAAAAGCAATTCGGGCTGTTGTAGCGAACGATTACTATTTTAATGAGCAAACCATCAAAGCCATGCATCATTTTATGCACGGAAAAAAACAAAAGGTTGTGCTTGGAGAAATGGACATTACGCGTCGGGAAAGAGAAGTCCTCGAACTCATTTGCCAGGAAAATACGAGCCTGGAAATCTCACGAAAATTATTTATCAGTGAGAGCACAGTTAACGGTCACCGAAATAATCTATTGCTTAAAATTGGTTGTAAAAACACAGCAGGGCTGGTATTATTTGCTATTAGACATAATATTTATAAGCTCAACTGAATCCCAGGGAGAACAGATAGCTGAGAGCGTGAGTCGTGTTCGAAGCATAAATCTAATTTCCTCCATTTTTCTTGCGCTGAAGCTCTTAACCTTCGCGTACCACTTCGGTAAAGCAAATGACAGCAAAGGCATAGAGGGAGAAGATAATTTTTAATCTTCCGTAAAAAAAAACATTGATTTTTCCTCTGTCAGAGATTACTCAGCTAAAAGCGTTTCATCTTTGGGTAAGTATTGGCTCCCAAATCAAAATTACGACAACAGCCTAGTTATGTTATAATAAAACCAATAGTTAATTATCATGAATCCGTAAAAGACAAAAATTGAACCTTTATCCTGTAGTGAGCTTTCTTTGGATATAATTAAAGAGACAACTGAATTTATTATCGGGTAAATGGAAACTAGTGATCGTTGGTTATTTGCTTGGAAACGGGAAAACTCGCTTCGGGGACTTGTTAAGAAGATTAGAAGGTGTTTTGATAAAGGTATCGGCTCTGTAACTACTTGATTTAAAAGGGTAAATATTGTTAGCCGTCGCGTGATCGATACAAAACCTCTTGCAGTTGAGTATGAATTAACTGAACTGGGGAGAACTTTAAAAAGCATTTTGATTTCGATTGGAAATTGGGGTGTTGAATTTTAGAAATTCGGTTGTAAACAACGGTGTTTTTAGTGTTGTCACCAATCAATATAGAATAAGGTGTTGTGTAATTTTAAACTAATTAAATAGTTTTTTTTGAGGTTTAATTTTACTTCAAAAATGATGCATATTCCAAAAATAATTTCTACCCTTGTACTCTAAATCGGTTTCTGAATTCGTTTATTTCGAATCGAAGATAGCCACTTAAATTAGAATTAATGAATCGCATAATATTGCTGTTTGTATTGATAGGTAGTTTCACCTTTTCAAGTAAATCTCAGGGTATTACAACCGTTGGTTTTTATGCTGCTGAAGACGCTTACGTGAAAAGTGGTGCAGCGAATACGGGTGTAAATAATGGTGCTTTAACAGAATTAATCGCTTCCAATGGTTTGTATTCGTTCTCCCCTATATCCTATTTTTACACTCGATCACTTGTTAAATTTGATTTATCATCTCTTTCTCCAAATGCGATTATTACTTCGGCGAAACTGCGATTACGCATTAAGAGTGAGTCGTTGGTTGCTATAGGATCAACAGAGCTCCATTTGGATTTGGCTAATTCGACTTGGTCGGAAGGAACGGTGACAAATAACTCGGGGATTGTAAACAATACTAACGCAGCTACAGTAACACTATCGAGCAAGGTCACCATTACTGATTTTTCTGGCAGCAGAGATGTTCGAGAGTTCGATGTTAAGAACCATGTTCAGGCATTGGTTGAAAACCGTATTCCTAATTATGGTTGGCGAATCAAACGGAATCCGGAATCCGGAACGTTGACACCGGCAATTTATTATTCAAAAGAGTATTTGCCCGGGAATACTTATTACTACCCGGAGTTAGAAATTCAATATTACTTGCCGGTATCGGTTAATGGCTGCTATGTTGTTAATGCTTCAAATACGACAGCCAGCGATGGAACTATTTCCCCCACATTATTAAATGGGTCATCCGGTGCGAAAACGTATCAATGGTATAAATATACTTCATCCACATTAACGGCGATTTCAGGTGCTACGAATTTAAATTTAGTAGGCCAACCCTATGGCTGGTATGGTTTAAGAGTAACGGGTGCCGATCCAAGTGACGTTAGTTATCACGGATTTATTATTGGTGTTCGATGTGCGACATTCAGTATTTCAGTTCCTCCCGAACCGAATTATATTGATGATTCATTTATGCAAAATGGGGTTGCGGGTTCGGGACCTAGCGCGCAATATTATACGCAATGGAATTATGGTGCAGGACTAATACAGATTGGTGAGCATATCGTTGGCTTGCCTGGGGAAGTTGATTCATGGGGTGAGAGTTTATTGAGATTTCGATTGTGGTTTGATCCCAATTATGTTGTTAACTCTGCGAATTTGACGTTATATGGGTATTCTCATTCTCCTTCTTCTGATGGCGCGAATAATACAAAAGTAAAATTGGTTACAAGTAATTGGAACGAAATGAGTGTTGCATGGACGAATAAACCGAGTAGTGTTGACCCCCCATCAGTAACCATTAATTCAATATACACCAGTGGAAACTCTGTAATCAATATTAAGAGTTTGGTTGATTATTGGAAAATTAATTCGACCCAAAATTTTGGATGTCATTTTCAATTGGCTAATTATAATGGTTATGGGACTAGATATCAAATTTATAATTCGTCGGATGCAGCAGCTGGTTCCCGACCTTCTTTAACCTTGAGTTTAACTTCGGCTGAAGGATGCCCTAATACGAACTTGTATTATGTTCCTGAAGAGAGCATAGGACCTGAGATTGTGGATTTACCGAATTCGAATAAAATACTCCGGATTAGGTATAAGGATTATTACGATTCTGATGGAAATCTGAATTACTCAATCAAGTGTTTAACGGACGATTCACCCGTTGTACTTACACTTGTTTCGAAGAATTCGAATATCAATTGGATTTCATTTAATCTCAACAGTGCCGGTTTGACTCAGGGAAAGGTTTATTTGCTGGAGTTAAGGGATAATAGAGGAAAGAAGGAGTATTTAAAATTTAAGGTTATCTGATGAGAAAGAACTTGATTATACTAATTGTTTTGTTGCTGATTGGGCTATTTTCTGCTGCAGGATTTTTCCTGGGAGGATATGGAAAGGAGCGTACTCGTTTTGTAACAATGAGCAAGGTTTATTCGGAATCATCTTATTATAAGAAATTCCAGAAGGATTTGAAGGAACTGGAGAAAAGCAGTAATGCCCAGTTAGAGGAAATACAGCGTGATATTCGTGAATACAAGGCCTCCGGAGCAGAGGCATCTTTTGTGAAAGAGTTAGAGGAAGAGTTGTTAGGAAAGCAGGAACAATTGACTCAGCAGTATGATCAAAAGACAAAGCAGTTTGATGAAATCATATGGGGAGAGATTAATCGGTCTATTTCGGAATATGGAAAAAAACACGATATCGATTTTATTTTGGGAGCCAGAGGAGACGGCAATATTATGTTTGGTTCTGACCGCTGTGATATTACCGAAGATATCATCAGATTTATCAATAAAAAGTAACAATGAGGCTAATAAACTACCTGATTTTACTTACAGTTCCCTGTCTTAGTTTTCTATCCCGTGATGATGGGCAGGAACCGTCGATTGGTGCATTTAAGGAGTGGTATTTACAACATAAGGATTCGCTTGTTTTCAAGACCGATTTCGAAGAACTGAATTATCAATTGCGTTACAATCCTCGCGAATTGCGTTTGATGAATGCAATCGTGAAAAAAGAGGTGGTTGGCAAGAAGGAAATTGCAAGTTGGTATAAGGATAATTCAGGGATGGAAGAATTTTCTTTTAAAATCAGCTGCCCTAAAAATGATATTCTTGCTCAATATTCCGAGGATAAAGAAGAGTATAACAAGAAGTTGTTTTATTTTATAGAATCTGCTTCTTTTGATTTTCTATTAGTGAGAAAGTTAGATACGATTGCTCCGCGGCACTATCAATTTGAGAATCATTATAGTACAGTTCCGTTTATAACTCTTTATCTGGCATTTGATAAGTCTACGAAAAACAATCCGGTAAGAGAACTGATTTTTAGCGATCAAGCATTCAGCGGATCGATAATACCCTTAGATATTACAAGATTAAACAACCTGAACATTCCTAAAATTAAATAAAATGATATTAATAATTAGAGAAACAAGGATTGCCAAAGCTCTAGCACTTTTGCTGGTTATTCAATTCCTACTTCCTTCTACTGGTATGAATTATGTGTTTGCCGGCGACGGTGGACCTACACAGCCAGAGGTTCAATCTTTTGAACCTATTGGGACGAATCAGATGGTTGATCCGTTTACCGGAGATTTCACCTATAATATTCCCTTGTTTAATTTGCCCGGACCCAATGGCGGATACCCAGTTAATTTGGCTTATCATGCGGGAGTTCAGATGGATCAGGAGGCTAGCTGGGTTGGACTTGGCTGGAATATCAACATGGGAACCATTACACGTCAAGTAAGAAATTTACCGGATGATTTTAGTAGTGACGCTGTAAAAATAAAAGTAGACAGGAAGAAGGATTGGACTGTTTCAATGAGGAATGGTTTTAATTATGAGCTTTTTGGAACAGAACCTGGATCTGTAGTAGCAGCGGCAGCAGCGACGGTTGGTGCAGGTAATACGATCTATTACAATAATTATAGAGGATTAGGATATTCGAACGATTTTTCATTAGGGTTGAAACTTCGAAGTATTAATCTTGAAAATGGAGGCGGCTCAAAAATATCGGGAGATTTAGGTTTTAATGTGAAAATGGATTCCAGAGAGGGAATTTCCGGAAATGTTTCAGCAGGAATAAGTTCACATCCCGAGAAGAGTAACACAACCAATAAATCATTAAGTGTTTCAACAGGATTTGACAGGAATGGATGGCAGCGTTCAATAAATGTTCAGACTCAATGGAACAGTTCAAAATGGGCGAAATCCAGTAGTAAATTTAAAAAAGCATGGAGTTCGGGATCAACATCCAGTACTTTGAGTTTTGCGCAGCCATTGATATCTGTTTCAGCGCCTCAGCCAATAAAAGGTGGTGGTGGTAATACTGGGTGGAAGATGGGTATGAATGTAGCTGGTAATATGATTTCTGGTTATACCTCGATAGATTTTAATATTAATCAATTGAAAAACAAGAATACTGAGCAGACCTATTCGGGAGTTGGTTATTTGTATTTTCAAAATCAAGGATCGCCTGAACCCGAGGACGATATGCGGGTAAAGGATCTTTCTCTTGAAAATGATGGTCTTGTTCATAAGGATACACGTCGATTAGCGATTCCTACCTTGACGTATGATAACTATGTTGTTAATGGTCAGGGTATAGGGAGTTCGTTCAGGCCTCATCGTACAGATATCGTAAATGCAGAATCACCTTATAGTCATTCGGAAATTCATGGTGGTACGGTTACAATTGATGTGGCTGTTTCTCTTCCGATTAACCTGCGGTTTGGCGTGGAGGCTGGTTATTCTTTCAGTGGTACAACAGCTAAAGGTTGGCCAACTGGTTCAATAGGGCCGAGTGTTGTAGGTGAAACAGATGCCTCCCTCATGGGTTCTGTTTATTTTCAGCGATATGGAGAATCTACTCATGATGATTTACAATCAAATTATGGAGCAACGATATCGAATAATTTACCGATTGCCTATGCAATAGATGCGGAAGATAATTTTTATCGGGCACATAATCTGGATCAAGCGGGTAATACTGTCGTTTTCCAGCCATTCAGAGCGGATCGGCGTAAACGATCTCAAGACATCGAACCATTTACGAATAGGAATTTAATGACTGGAAGCGGATCAGGTAAGTCAACGATCATTCCTGAATTTGCATTTAAATATTATACACATCCGGCTTCTAATGACGAAGGATTTAACAAAGGGGACTTGGAGAGTTATGATAACATTCGCAGGGATCTTCCCGCGCATCACATTGGTGGTTATACAGCCATTACTGAGGAAGGGATGAAGTATGTTTATGGACTTGCTGCACAGAATAAAAAAGAACGGGATGTTACGTATACCGTAAAAGAGAATGATGGTATGCTAACTCAGATGAATACTACTCAGAATGCCAGTGATTATAAAGTTCAGGGTACTGATAAGATGTATCATTCAGTTGAAAAAGGGACTTATGCACATTCCTATATGTTGACCTCTATTCTTGGACAAGATTATGTAGATCTTGATCAAACAAAGGGACCATCTGATGGGGATTTGGGATATTGGGTTCGTTTTGATTATTATAAAGCACACGGAAACTACCAATGGAAATCACCGTTTCTGGGTGCCAATTACAACAGGGGATATAAAACAAACTTCAAAGATGGAACAGCGAACTACAGTTATGGTGAGAAAGAGATTTGGTATGTTGCTACGGTAGAAACCAAAACACATGTCGCAGAATTTGTTTTGAGTGATCGACAGGATTGCAAAGAGATTTCGAATGAAAACACTTCAGGGGGTTGGGGTTCAGCGGCATATAAGCAGCTCAATAAGATTAATATCTATTTAAAGACGGAACGCTATCCTAACGGATCTTTTAACACAAACGCAAAACCCATTAAAACATGTCATTTTGACTATTTTCCGGGTAACGAATCTTTATGTTTGGGAACTCCTGACAATAATACAGGACAGGGTAAATTGACGTTAAGGAAAGTTTGGTTTACGTATCGGGATAATCCAAAGGGTGCGACTAGTCCTTATGAGTTTGAGTATAATCATATTGTTCAAGGGGTTTCAGGCACGGGTAATCAAATTTATGACAAATATTCGGTAGATCGTTGGGGGAATTATCAACCCTTTAAGAATACTGATGACCCATACGTTGATCAAGATTTGAGTAACGCGATCATGAATAGTCGTGCCGGATTATGGAATCTGAAGGCGATAAATCTTCCTTCTGGCGGGAGGTATGAGATTGACTATGAAAGTGATACGTATGCTTATGTTCAGAATGAGGTTGCAATGCAAATGATGAAAGTTGCCAGTTTGGAACCTTACAGTTCTTCCGTTGAGAACCAGATAAATTCGGATAAAAATGCGTCTTCAGATACAAGAAAGGTTTATTTTAAATTAGAAAAGCCTCTTCCGCAGTCCATGGGTAGTCAGAATTTGAAAAAGGCCATGGAAAAATACATTCGAAAGGGTGAATACTTGTATTTCAAAGTGAACATTAACCTAACGAAGGAAGAAGATACGAAAGAGACGGTTGCAGGATATTCTTTGGTTGAAGCAATCGAAGTAGATGAAACGAGTCTGGTTAGCGGCAATTATCTTTGGGGCTATGTTCAGCTAGGACGTTTAAAGGTTAATGGAAAAGATACCGAGTATCATCCGTTTACGGAGGTCGGAGCACGTCATATTCGTTATAACCAGCCAGATATTTTGGTCGATAATCTTGCGGGAGCATCTATGGATGATTTGAATAAGAGTACTGCATTAGCGATAGGTACCTCATTGGTAAGTAGTATGGTAACCTTCGGAAATAAGTTCAGAAAATATACAGAATCCCTATACAAGGATGGAGATGCGCGCTTGTCTCATATTGATTTGAATTCCTCTTATTTAAGACTAAGAAGCTTTGATAAGGTGAAATATGGTGGCGGTCATAGGGTAAGGGAAATTCGTTTGTACGATAACTGGAATGAGGCATTTGCTGTGACAGGAACAGAAGATGAGTCGTGTTATGGGACGATATATGAGTATGATATGCCCACTTCAGATGGTGAAATTATTAGTTCAGGTGTTGCTACTTATGAACCTTTGGTAGGAGGAGACGAAAATCCGTTTCGAAATCCGGTTAGGGGATGGGAAGAAAAGAATGTATTGGCGAAAAATGTTGCTAATACCTACACTGAAGATCCCGGAAATGAGAATATTTTTCCCGGAGCAAGTGTAGGATACAGTCAGGTTCGCATTATGTCGAAAAACACCTATGAAAAGAAGTCTAATTTTACGGCAAGTCCTATCAAGCATTATACTGGAATCACAGTTGAAGAGTTTTTCACATCAAAGGATTTCCCTATTATAAATGATGTTACTGATTTACAGCAAAACAGCACATTCCGCAAATCGCGGTTAATTGTTCCTGCGTTATTTGCGAATGTTGATCGCTTACGAATGGCTGCTACTCAGGGATATTATACGGAACTGAACAATATGCACGGTAAGCCAAAGGGCGCTAAGGAAATTGCACTGGTTGCGGAAAACGATATTTCAACACCAAGAGAGTTTGATGAGGTTATCACTTCATCTATGGAATATGAGTATTTTGATAAAGAGAAATTAACAACAAATCGAGCTGGAGAGACTTTTATTACCCGTTCTTTGGCTAACGATGTTGAGATTTTGTTTTCGGATACAGATCCTAGTAACTTAACACAAGCAAAGATTGGAACTGGAACTTTAGGGACTGAGATTGATTTTATTCCGCGAACCAATTACTTGCAAAAACGCAATATATCAGGTTCTTTGCAATTCAATTTGGAAACCTTTACCTGGTTACCATTATTATACCCGATTCCTTCTTTCAATTGGCAGGAAGAAAAGGTAGGTACTATCGTTTCCAATAAGGTTGTTAACAAATCAGGTATTTTGAAAAGGATAATTGCTACTCAGGAAGGTTCAACGATTGAAACATCGAATGTGCTATTTGATGATATGACGGGTGAGCCACTTCTGACAACTGTTACAAATGATTATGACGATAAGGTTTATAATTATTCCATTTTGGCTCGTGATATCTATGATCGTACCGGGGCTTCGTATAAGAATATTGGAAAAACGATATTATTAAATACGACACAAAGCTATTCTAACGGGATCTTGTCCATAGGGGTAAGTAACACATCGGATTTAGCGAGTTTTGTAAAAGGGGATCGTATATTACTAATTCCATTTTCAGTAATTGGTGGTGAAGATGATACAAGACCTAAATATGTGTGTTATTTGCAGGATATAGTGGATAATAAACTGCAGTTGGAAACCTTTCAAACATTGAGTGGTCTTTATTTAGCAAGGATCATTCAGTCGGGAAGAAAGAATAACCTTACAACAGAAGTATCAAAAATTACGGCGTTAAAAGACCCAACATATGACAGGTATCCCACTGAATGTGTTGATATTAAGCATCCTACTACTATCATGACGTATTTTGGAAGTCGAACAATTGATAAAGTCATTGGGATTACAGCTACTGAGTTGGGAGAGTACTGGTATAAGGATACGCGGCAAATTAGTGGATATCCATCCAATTGGTATGATAATCAACTTTATTCGAAGGGTTTTGGGGGTAATTTTCAACCGATTAGGACCTATGCTTATATAGATGACAGATCGCAGAGTATCGGTGTAAATTTGAAAACGGATGGAATAATGAATGATGTTCCGTTATTTAATTTTGCACAGATTTTAGCCCAGAGCAAACTATCTACGTGTATACCATCGAATTGGAGACTTTTGAATCAAGTTACGATGACGAATCCATCCAGTGCAAACATTGAATCAAAGAATGCATTGGGGGTTTATTCTTCGTCATTATACGGGCGAAATGGGATGGAACCGATAGCTGTTTCCAGTAATGCGCATAATACGGAAATTGGATTTGAGAGCTTCGAAGAGTATACAACTGCATCCATAGATATTGATGCAAATTCAACCAATAATTTAAATTTTTATGCTACAAATTTGAACTCCGCGCAAGTTCGGGTTGAGAATCGATTTGATATTTGGGCAAATGAAGTTGGGAATTTTTTTAGTACAAATGCGCCGGCCACAATGCTGAGTGACTATACTAGTTTCGTTGTAAGAATTCATTTTGATGCGTTCAATAATGATGAGAATGGAACTCAAACATTCTATCCGCAAGAAGAACGATTGGTGCGTTTGAGCGTTGCAGATTTGTCCGCAGTTACAAGTCCAAATTGGGCTCAGTTCCAATTGAATTCGACTGCGGGACCTAAATTGAATATTCCTCAGTGGAACAGACGTAATTGGAGAGGTGAAATTTTCTTAGGAAAAGCAGTTCCAAACCCTGGAGCCAGTGGAACCGTGAATTCTGTAGTGTTGGATAATACCAAGGGTCATACGGGGGATAAGAGTTTGAAAGTTTCAGCAGTAAGCGGAGCAACCTTTTTACAAAGAAGATTGAACTTAATTGAAGGGAAAGAGTACCAATTTTCGGGTTGGTTCAGTACTGCAAATAATCAATCATTGCAAATGATTCATAGTACAGCCGGGTATTTTCAATCGCAGTTTAAGGTTGAGTTTGTCAATGAGTCGAATGCTGTTTTGTCTTCGATTACTTACAACGAGTCCGATATCTTAAGTGGAACTTTTATTGATGAGTGGCAGAAGTTCACCTTGAATTTTGTGATGCCTGCAGGAGCAAAATATGCTCGGATAGTATTGCCCAGAACCAAAGAAGTTGATGACCCTGCTTCTCCCGGAAGTTTTCTTCAGTATGCTTTGTATGATGATTTGCGAATTCAGCCGCGTGATGGCGTGATGGATTGTTATGTATACAATAATCAAAATCAGCGTTTGGAAGCGGAGCTTGATGCGAATAACTATGCAACATTCTACTATTATGATGATGAGGGCAATTTGTTCTTAGTTAAGAAAGAGACTGCAAAAGGTATTATAACGGTACAGGAGTCACGTTCATTCCTTAATAAAGATTAACGATGAGTAGGTTGATTCTTTTGATGTCCTTTTTGTTTCTGACTGTTTCCGGCGTTTTTTCACAGGATTTATCGTTGGAATTTGAGAGGATGTATAAAAAACTGGAAAAATTGTCCACGTTTGAGTTTTTGGTAGATTATGCTGTGAATGATACCTCTGATTTTACTAGTCAAAACGGTAGATTGAGTGTATTGATTACTCCGGATGGATATTTTTATAAGACAGAATTTGGAGAAATTTTGGTAAATAAAGCAAACACTTTAATCATCAATGAAGAGGAACGAACGATTATATATTCCGATAATCAGAGTTTGAAAAAGAAAGAAGAAAGTTATTCATTCTCCACTATTTTAGGGGGACTTGATAGTTTAATAGCGCATTCAGACTCGATTTATTTTTCATTTGATGGAGTAGACCGCATCTATTATATTCGTTCAAACCAGTCGTATTTTAACTTGATAGAGCTTCGGTTTAATGGGGATATGCTTAGCACAGTAGACTATTATTATAATTCAGAAATCATAGAAAAGGAAGGGGTCAGGGCAACCAATAAGGTTTTGTTAGATGAGCATCCTGTTTTTGATCCTGGTATTTTTCAAACCACATTTTACTTTACCATCCAGAATAATAAAGTTATACCGACAGATAATTTTTCAGGGTATGGATTTGTTTACAATGAATCAGCCGAAACATTTCTTAAATAACACTTAAATCGTTATGAAAAAGCTATTAATACTTATAATGGTTAGTTTTTATGGTTATTTGGTTTCCTCACAGGAATTATTGACCACATCGAATTACCCATTCGCAAATATAGGGGTAGGGAGTACTATTCTTGCAGAAGATCCGTTAACGAATGCGGGATCTTTAGTGAATTTTAATTTGGATCGTAGGTTTCGACTTGAATTAGTTTATAACCGAAATTCTCATAGTGATTTGATTATTTCCACGAAGTGGAGATTAACAGTAACAGCGATGAATACCGTCACTTCACAGCAAGAGAGTTTAGTTATTGATTTTACCCCATCAGGAGCTTCGAATTATAGTGCATGGGCAGATTTTAAATCTTCAGTACTTGGTGCTAATACAATGACGTGGAGAATTACAGGAATTAACGTTGAGAAAAAAGATCTTTCTAATGTATGGGTTCCCGGAACGGTTTCGGATCTTCCAATTGCCGATATTCACCTGGAAGCAATGGTTTTTAATGACCGTATAGTAGAAATGTCTTCAACGGCATTACCTAAAATGTCATTAACGAGTGGAAATGAATTGAACTGGGATCATGTTACGGGTGCTGTTGAATACGATGTTGAATGGGTTCATATAGACCTTCAAGATCAATTTACCTATTCTGCCTCCGTTCCACAAGGGCCATTTGAATTTAAGGAACCGGTTCGTATAACGACCTATAAGCATCAGCATGTATTGGATTTGATTTATCCGAAAGGGACAATCTATTATCGAATTCGGGCTAAGGGGTATTTCTTTCGGGTTTCAGGTGTGAAAGAGGTTTATTATTATGGCGGGTGGTCTTATGGTAAGAAATCAGGTGCCGGTAATATGAGTTTAGCGATTTCAACGAATTTTGAAGGGAAGAAGAATTGGCAGTATCAGGTAGGGTATTCTGAGAATGGTCTGTCAGCTAGTACAATGACTTATTACGATGGTTCATTGCGTGCCCGCCAACAGTTAACACAGCAAAAAAGTACGGGTCAGGTTGTTGCTGCATCATCTTTATATGACTACGAAGGACGTTCAAGTGTGCAAGTAATACCAACTCCCATAAATGGGAATTCGTTAAACTATTACACTAATTTACATCAAGACGCTTCAGGAGGCGCTTTTGATAAAACGGATTTTGACCAAGGAATAAGTCCAGCTATGGGTAGTGCGAGCGGTGCTGCCCAGTACTACAGTCCATCCAATAATTTATGGTCTGATCCATATCGGGATAGGGTTCCTGACGCTGAAGGGTACCCTTATTCTCAAGTAATTTCTACTAACGATAATTTAGGTAGACTAAGAGTCAGCGGGGGAGTAGGTAAAACTCATCGTATCGGTGGTGGACATGAAAAACACTTTTACTATGTGAAGCCTACCGAGCGTGATTTGCGCGAATTATTTGGATCCAATGTTGGGGATTTAAGTCATTATAATAAACAAATAGTGATAGACGAGAATGGGCAAGCTTCAGTAATTTATTCAGATCAGAATAATAGGACAATTGCGACTGGTTTAATGGGGGAGGCTCCAACCAATTTACTTCCCTTGGATAATAATCCCGCGGGTGCAGAGGTTACTACAACCTCCACATTGATGCCCATGAATCTAATCACCACCGATGATGATGGAAATTTTCAGAGTGAGGTTGATTACAAGCATTTTAATCAGGGAACCAGTACAATTACCTTGAAATATGATTTATTGGAGGGAGGAGTGAATGCAATTAACGAATATTTCGGTGGTTCATGTGCTTCTTGTTTTTATGAATTAGAGATTAAGGTATTTGATCCGTATGGAGCCCCCGTTAATTTAAATTACACTTCCACAAGTTTCCCCGGGACTCCGCTTTCAACGATAAAGGAGCGATATTCGGGAAGTGATTTAGATTGTCAATCCCCTACTTTTAATTCGACTTTGCCGGGCGCTATTTCCTATTCACTTGCTTTATCGATGCAGGGAGAATACCGGATTCAAAAGATTTTGCGGGTTGATAAGGCTGCGTTATTGAATTTTATGCAAAATGAGGCACCAGTTCTGCCAGGAGCCCCTAATTTAAATGACTACTTAGATACTTATACATCCAATGTAATAACCATGGGGTGTGGTTTAGATTGTGCATCCTATTACGAGCAGGAATGTAGGGAACAATTAGGTATTCCCTTGACAGGAACATTGTCATCTTTATCAGTGAGTGATCAAAATATTATTAATGAATGTATTTCAATCAAATGTGCTGAATCTACATCAACTGTTTTGGAGGAAGAAATGCAAGAAGATCCTGGTATGTGTAATATGATGCTGGGATTGTTTAAGCAGGATATCTCGCCGGGTGGGTGGGTTTTCGAGAGTTATATGCCTTGGCGAATTACCACCTCGTATTGGCAGATTAGTTATCCCTTACCTTCCGGTGGTACATTTACTCCCACCAGTTTACAGGATTTGAGTGATCATTGGAGAAGTGAATGGGTAGATTTAATAGCAATAGAATCGCATCCGGAGCATTGTCACTATCTAAAATGTGTGAGTTTGGCTGCTGCAAAACAATATCCTTTTACAGTAAACCTGACAACAACTTTTCTAGATGCACAGCCTGAATACATTAATAGTTCAGGAGATTTGGTAATGTCGACTGATCCGTTAATTTATCATCCCTTGTACTCCAGCAGTTTTAGTTCGTTTTTATCCGGATTGAATAGTAATTATAATACAACAGGAGTGAGTTTGTATGATTTTGTAACAAATCAGATGCCTTTATTGACTCCAACGTTATTTAATGATGCTAATGGTATTCCATTGGTATTAGGTACAACAGAGTACAAGGATAGAGTTTGGATGTATATGCGAAATCTTTATATTGGTGAGCGGGAAGAGTTCATAGAAAATGGATACAGTTCAACATGTCTTTATCTAGATAATCCGAATGCAAATGTTCCGAATCCATTATCAATTACTACTTCTGGCGGACAAACTAATGTCATGAGTTTAATGGACGATAATTGTGCGCAGTCCTGCGAGAACAACGTGGTATTTTGGATGAGTGAGATTGAAGAGAATTGTAATGATTTGGATGAGAGTGAGCTGAATCAAGTTCGTTATCATCTGAAGAATTATTGTTTAAACAATTGTGACGGTTATTCTAATCAATTTGGAGCTATTCAGATGAGTGATATTATTGCCGGGAATAGTGATCTTTTGGCTGTAGAGGGAATTTTGAGCAGCAATTGCCCTAATTATTTTACCTTGGGTTCAATGGCAGTGGATGATACCTGTCAGAATCCTACAACAGTAACTTACACCGGAGTTACCGTATTTGGTCCTACTTTGAATAAGAATCTTGCCTTATTAACAACCTTAGTTGGAGATGTTCCTTTCTCAAGCACACACTATACAAATTTTATAACATCCCCTGGGATAGCATCCATAGCATCGGATTTTAGTTATGGCCATTGGACATCATCTGCTATGAAGGTGAGGCTTATAAATAACAGTACACTATTTTTTGTGGAGTATATTATAAATGATATTGCGAATATAGAGATATTAAGTTATGACTTGGATCCCAATCCATTTTCGTTGAATCCGATCTTATTCAATGTGAAAGTTACCCTGGTGAACGGGACATCTTCTGTACATGCGATTAATTATTATACATTAAAATCGCAATTAGATACAGACTTAGCAATATCCACTTACTGTATTTGCGAATTGAAAGCAACAACTATCTCATTTGACTATTGCGAACCAGTAGATCCAAGTTTGGATAGTAATTTTTCCTTTGAGGCTTGGGTGGATGATTGTATTCAGGATATTTTGGATGAAGCAAATATACTTGGTACAATTGCGTATGCTGAAGCATATGAAGATTTTATGAATGGATTAATTCAGTCATTTTCTACGAATTGTTTTAATAATACCACAGAGAGTTTCTCTATTTCGTATGATAAACAAGAGTATTACTATACACTGTACTACTATGATCAGGCTGCTAATTTAGTACAAACCGTACCGCCGGCAGGGGTTCACATCGTTATTCCACAAGCATTTAACGCTGATGGAGTTTGGAATGGCACCACTGAGCCACTTCATGACTTAAAATCAATCTATACGTTTAATTCCTTAAATCAAGTAACGAAGGTTAGCACTCCGGATGGTGGAGTTTCCAGGATTTGGTATAATTCAGTCCAGCAGCCGCGTTATTCTCAAACTGCCGAGCAAGCTGAGGCAACTAAATGCACTTACATTAGTTATGATGCTTTAGGACGTGCGATAGAAGGTGGGGTGATAGCCAATGTGAATATGAGCATTGCCATTGGATCGAAAGATGTAAATACTTACCCGATTGCAACATCCGGTGCTCCAACGTATGATGTAACAAAAACAATATACAACAAACAAACCGTACCATTAAATACAGCATTAGGCTGGAATCCGAAGGATTTGAACAATCAGATTGCTGCGTCTTTATCCTATCGTGTGTATACAGGAACGATTCAATCCTATGACAATGCAATTTATTACGATTATGATCCACACGGGAACCCGAAAGAAATCTTAAATGATATTCCATTAATGGGTGCCAATAATCGTTACAAAAGAGTGGAGTATCAATATGAAGTATATTCCGGAAAAGTTCTAAAACTCATTTATCAAAAGGATAAAGAAGATCAATTTATACATAGTTATCAATACGATGACGATAACCGCTTGACTCAGGTTCAAACATCTCGTGATGGGGTAAAATGGGATACTGATGCAAGTTATAGTTATTATTTACATGGCCCTTTAGCTCGAGTGGAGTTGGGAGAAGATAAAGTGCAGGGTATTGATTATGCTTATACAGTTCATGGTTGGTTGAAAGGTGTGAATAGTAATTCCGGTGTTGCAACCCGGGATTTAGGCAGGGATGGTGGCATACTGCCACATAAGAATCGTTATGTCGCACAAGATGAAATCGGATATAGCTTGACCTACTTTAATTCAGGGACGGAAACCGATTACAAACCGATTGTTACACCAACAGCAGCTAATAACTGGCTTTCTGCTAATGAAAATGCGATTTTGACGGGTGCACCGAATGTGGTCAATTTGTACAATGGTAATATTCGTGCAATGTTTACTTCAATAATGAAATTAAACAACCAGGTATTGGGGAATGTGGCTCGAGTTTATAAATATGATCAATTGCAACGTATCAAGGAAGCACAAACCTATACTGCTGTCAATCAGGTTGCGAATAACTCCTGGACAGGTGCCGGAGCAACCAGCGCTCATTACAGTTCTTACAGTTATGATTTGAATGGCAATTTAAAAACTTTAAACCGTAAAAATAATCTGGGTGCTACAATAGATGATTTTACCTACCGTTACGAATTATCGGGTGGAATCGCGGGTGATTTGAAGAGTAACCGCTTGTATCATATCAATGATGGTCAAACTATTAATACGGCATTCAATGATGATGTGGATGATATGGGTAATTACAGCACAACCAATGTGAATTCCACAAATAATTACCGCTACGATGCATCCGGAAGATTGACCCAGGATCTTCAGGAGAAAATCTCAACTATTGAATGGAATGTTCAAAATAAGCTTACTAAGCTTACCCGATTCAACACCAGCGACGATGAGGATCTAGAGTTTCGCTATGATGCTTTAGGAAGAAGAGTAGTAAAGATTTCCAAACCGAAAGTACTCAGTGGAGGTGTTTATGTCGTAAATGCGACACAGATTAAAACGACCTATTATGCACTTGATGCACAAGGTAATGTAATGGCTACATATTTCCAGCAGGGAGACGTCGCTGGAGCGTTTGCAACGTCTGGGTTAAATACTACGGCGATGAAATTAGTGGATTTTCAATTGTACGGATCAAGTCGGTTAGGAATCAGGAAAGAGGATAAGACCTTGAGTACTTTACCAAATACTGCCTATTTGGAATCCAGTAATCGTGCAACGGCTATAATCAATGTATCCGCTACCACTTATGGAACAACTGGAACAACAACTTATGTGCAGTATAAAATTGGTGGTATCGATCTGAATGACGTTTACGCCTGGAATAACAATGTCAGTCTCTTTGATGCAAATGTAAAAGGATTGGTAGAAGCGATTAATAAGAGAACATTCTTTACAGACGTAAGTGCTTCGTTGTGGCACGACAAGAATGCAGCCGGAGTGGTATACATCAAGTTGAGTTTTAGTCAACCAGGTATTTGGGGCAATCAGTCTTTGTCGGTTTGTACAACAACAACGTTGGGGGGAACCCCCGCTCCGAACAACAGCTTAACCACAGGACCTCATGTTGCGCGCCAGTTTGGATATGGAACAAGTAAAGGCTCCGTAGTTTTTGGTAATAAGCTTTATGAATTATCGAATTATTTAGGAAATGTGTTGGCAATGGTATCCGATCGTAAATGGGGTGTTGACGATGGTGTTTATAACTTGACTACAGGAGTTAAAACATCTTCCATAGCCGATAAAATTACAGATTATTATGTGCCAACTGTGCTTTCCTATACGGATTACGATCCATTCGGAACAGAGCAATCCGGACGAAATGATGGAGACTATTATCGCTTTGGGTTTAACGGATATGAAGGGGATAAAGAAGTAAGTGGAGAAGGAAATAGCTACACTACTGAGTTTAGACAATATGATCCTAGAATTGGAAGATGGAAGAGTTTAGATCCGATGTCGGCGTCTTCACCCTATTTATCACCCTATTGCGCATACGACAATAATCCGATATATTTTACTGATCCACAAGGATTAACAGCAGAGAACACCGGTGGAAAGAAGAAGAAGGAAAAGGAAAAGAAGCTCAATTTGGAGGGAGGTGAGAGAGTTACACTTCCTAGGGGTGCTAAAGTGACTAGGTTCAGGGATGCGGATAAGAATGGTATCATTGGACATAGTAATGGTGTAGCTTATAAAGGTGTAAAAAAGAATGATATATTTCAATTTGAACAGGAAGGAGTAACATATACCGCAATGTTTGATGCTAGTGGTAATTTCAAAAACTATAAAGGTTCGGATGGATCAGTCCATATAGGTGAAGTAATCATATGGAAACAAGTGCAAAGAATAATAGCGACAACCAAAACCTATAATGATTTATTTGGAAATGAATCTTTTATGATTGAACAAATGGTTCATCTTCGAGCTACTGAGATATTAAAAACCAAGGTGTCAATGTTTACCTTTGGATATAGGGTGCCAGTGGAAAATCAGAATTATAGAATACTTAAGGTATTTGGAAAAAACACGAAGTATGTAAAAGTATTTGGTGCTGTAAAAATTATTGGAGGGGTAGCATCTGTTGTGTCGCCATTTGTCACAGGGTTTGAGATGTATGATAAATGGTCAGACGGTAACCCCAATACATATATAGAAGGAAGAGATGTGATGGATTTGGGTGTTGGAATAGTTGGAGGTACCACAACTGTTTTAGTTGCCTTGGGATATGTTACCAACCCTGTTGGATGGGTCATTGGAATAGGTTGTGGGGTATATGGATTGGTTACTTTTATTATTGATGATTACAATGCCCCACCTTCTTTAAGAGGTGTTCTGCCGGAAGCTCCATCCGATTGGAAAAATCAAATTGATAATACCGGCCTGCAGTTAGAAACCACGCTGCACGAATGATACCTGGTGAAAGGATAAAAAGAATTTATGAGATAGCCACGAATTCTAAAATGGCTATCTTTACACTGTTAAGTTAAAGCAAGAAAGTTAGCATTAAACGGGGTGTCATTACTATGAAGAATATTTTAGTTAAAGTAATTGTTGGAACCCTCTTTCATTTTAGGGAAAATCCTAAAACTGCTGGGTTTTGGAAGTTTGGAGCTTGGGCTTTTCTGACATTCAATTTTGTGATTAATTTATCAACGATTTTGATAATTTTTGATAACATTTTGATTAGATCAAAGCTTGGGAGGCTGCATGTGGTTGTTTTTGAAAACAGTTTGTTGAATAAGGTATTTGTATTTGCTGCGATATATGGCATTGTTGGAATAGTTGTTTATTTTTTTGTGTTTCGTAACAGGAAGTATGATTTTTATTTAAATAAGTATCCTAATTATAGGTCAAGTAATTATTCTAAATGGTATTTTATCGGAAGTTATGCTGTTCTTTTCATAGTGTTTATTATTGCAATTTGGCCCGCTATAGTATGGTGAAGCTGTAAAACTTTTGTGGTCTTTCCCATTTTCGGGCTGCATCTAAGTAATGCTCGGAAAATACCTGATATTTTTGTAAGTATTCCAAAAAGAAAAAAGCATTTTACGCAAGTAAGATGCTTTTTTCTTTTTGGGGTGAGAGTGAGATTGGAGAATGAGCCTAAAGCAGATCAGCTGCGACTGACCGCTATGGGGCAAGAGAACGAGGAAAAGATCTGTGTGAAAAGCTTGATTTTAAGTTTCTTTTTAGCAGTAAATCTTTTTACGATAAATCCTTATGAGAACCTTTAAAATTCTCTGTAAATATAAAAGCCCCGAAGCAGATGTTTCCATCGCTTCGGGGCTTTTTTTGCTGTAATTCTTTAGTTTTTAACCATTCTGCTTATTCCGGTGCTGTTTTCTGTTTCGATGTGAATCATGTAAACTCCTGATTGCACGTGTGAAAGATCAAATGAAGAACCGTTTTCAACCGTCATTGTTTCCAGTACCAGTTTTCCCTGCATATCATAAATGGTTAGCGTTCCTGAAGTTATTGATTCCCACATGGAAATCAGAACAAATCCGGTTGTTGGATTCGGGGAGAATACAATGCCTTCTAAAGCACCGTTTTCGCTTATTCCAAGTGAAGTTACATTGACACATGAAGATGTGTCTGAACAACCTGCTGAATTGCTTAAAACCACTGCATAACTTCCGTTTGCTGTAGCTGTGTATGTGCTGGATGTCTCTCCCGAAATTGCTGTACCTGTGGAACAATTGATCCATTGGTAAGTTTGAGCTGCAGGTGTGGCAGTTAATGTTGCAACTCCCGAAAGATTTACGGTTGCGGTAGGAACAGCATCTACATTCACTGTAACCTGATCAGTGGCAATACAATCACCATTATCAGCTGTTACGGTATACGTTGTGGTTGCCGTTGGAGTGAAAGGCATGGCTTGGTTAACACTGTTGTCCCAAGAAAATGTTCCCGTTCCTGTTGCTGTTAGTGCGACTGACTCTCCAAGACAAATTGTTTGATTTACACCTGCATCTACCGTTGGAAGATCAAGAACCGTTACCATTACTTCATCCGTTGTAGTGCAATCTCCATTATCTACGGTTACAGTATATGTCGTGGTTGCTGTTGGAGTAAAGGGCATGGCTTGATTAACACTGTTGTCCCAGGAAAATGTTCCTGTTCCTGTTGCAGTTAATGCGGTTGATTCCCCATCACAAATTTCTACGTCTGTTCCTGCATCTACTGTTGGAAGATTGTGAACCGTTACCGTTACTTCATCCGTTGTGGTACAGTTTCCGTTGTCTGCAGTTACAGTATACGTTGTGGTTGCTGTTGGAGTGAAGGGCATTGCTTGATTAACACTGTTGTCCCAGGAAAATGTTCCAGTTCCTGTAGCTGTTAGCGCGACTGATTCTCCATCACAAATTTCTACGTCTATTCCTGCGTCTACCGTTGGGTAATCATTAACCGTTACCGTTACTTCATCCGTTGCTGTACAATCACCATTATCTGCTGTTACAGTATATGTTGTGGTTGCTGTTGGGGTAAAAGGCATGGATTGATTTACACTATTGTCCCAGGCGAATGTTCCGGTTCCTGCAGCTGTTAGTGCCACTGATTCGCCATCACAAACTGCTACATCTGTTCCTGCATCCACTGAAGGAAGTGCATTCACTGTGATATTGGCAGTGAAACCGCAATCATTTATATTGGAACTTGTTGCAGTATATGTGATAGTACCCGTGGAAGCCGGAATAAAAGGAACACCGTTCATTACACCGTTATTCCAGGAAATTGTTCCACCATTGATTGAGGATGCAGAAAGTGTGATTGGTTGACCTTCACAAACTGTGCTTGTAGAAACAACTCCATTGATTGAAGAGCAGATCACAGTTATGATTACAGTTCCGTTTCCAGTTTGTACTCCCGAAGTTGTTGATGCGTTGGTAGTTCCCGGATAAGAAATGTAGCTTGAACCTCCTCCTCCTGAAGAAACGTATCCTCCGCCACCACCATACCAGCCACCGCCTCCGGCACCTCCGGCACAATAAGTATCCACCGGACTGCCATTTCCTCCAATGCCAAAAATTCCATTGGGTGATGAACCACCGTTTCCACTGTAAAATCCACCGGCGCCACCGGCAATTGCTGTAGCTCCTTTTCCATTTGTACCTGGAATCCAGATTCCAATTCCATCGACGCCAGTTGTGCCGCCACCAGCTCCACCAACTCCATTTGACCATCCCTGACCGCCACCGCCACCGGCAACAATCATGCGATTCGCCAAAGAAGCAGTTGTACGGACATCGGAAGCACCGCCTCCTGGCCAGCCGTCGCCACCTGTGCAAGGAAGAACCAAAACAGCTCCGCCTCCGTTAAAACCTCCGGCTCCTAATTGTGCTGACGGTTTCCCACCGACATAAACCTGCAGAACCGCACCGGGAGTCACTGAAAAAGTTCCGATAGCCTGGCCGCCATTTCCACCGAAGGATCCGCCGCCTTGTGCACCATTTGCTTCTATTTGAATAACTGAAACGCCCGAAGGGACAGTATAGGTTTGAACAGCTCCTGTGTAATTAAATGTTGTAGTTTGTGAAAGTCCGTTGAATATAACAATCAGACAGACCATTAGATGGTAGTATTTGTGCTTCATAGCGTTTTTTAAGTAATAGTAAATCAGGCTAAAATTAGATATAATAATCTTACTTTTAGTGAATTATGTGGTTTTGGTTGATCTCGACCGCTCTGTCTCGTTTTTTATGGGAGAACCAGGGAAAGCAGGGGCAATTATGAGGTGTTCTTTGAGATTCTCCTGTCTGGTAATTGGGCGTTTGTCCGCTTTAGTAATCTTCTAAACAGGTTTCGATTTTCGTTCCGGGAAGAGGAAAAAATCCAATCTTCTATAAACAGTTGATTTCATTCTAAATTTCCAAATATTCAAAGTAGTTCAAATCTTGTTGACTCTTGAAGAATCTTTTTTTACTTTTAATGTATTGATATAGAGTGATTTTCGTGGTTTGACACCTTTTCAACACCTGCTTTTTTGGAAAAGGAGGAAAGAACAACCGATCTTTGGTAAATCAGAAAAAGAACAGTTGGTAATAATTAAAACTAAATAGCAAATGCCATTAAAATCTTTTCATTTATACCTGCTAAGCAGTGTGATTTTTGCAATCCTGAGTACAAACTCTTTCGGACAAAGCCTTCAGTGGGCAAAACAAATAGGTGGTGCAGGTTGGGATGAAGGAACTTCTATAAAAACGGATCAAAATAATGATGTTTATATAGTGGGGCTATTTATTGGAACGGTTGATTTTGATCCGGGTATAAACGTTTTCAATCTGACCTCTGTTGGAGAAAAAGATGCGTTTATATGTAAGTTGGATACTTCTGGTGATTTAATATGGGCGAAACAATTTGGAGATAGTGCTTCTATTGACGAAAAAAGTTCGCTCGAACTAGATGCTTTTGGTAATCTATACATCACCAATTCTTTTTTAGGCACTGTCGATTTTGACCCGGGAGCGGGAAGTTTTCCTTTAACGTCCCAAGGAATGGACAGAGATGTTTTTATTCAAAAATTAGATGCAAATGGCAATTTTATATGGGCGAAACAAATAGGAGGACCTTTTGTTGCTCTATTTCCAACCCCGGCTCACAGCAATGCTATTGCAGTTGATGCTGCCGGAAATGTTTACTTAACGGGTTATTTTGACGGAACAATAGATTTTGATCCGCATCCGACTTCCACTTTTGATATGACCTCTCAATTTAATGCAAGCGATATTTATGTTTGTAAATTAGATACTGACGGCGGCTTTGTTTGGGCGAAACAATTTACCGGTACACAATCTCAAGGTGGAGTTGGTTATTCCATAGCAGTAGATGAAAGTGGTAATGTATATTCCACCGGGACTATTGGTGGAACAATTGATTTTGATCCGGGTTCGGGGACTTTTCTTCTTACCACATCAGTACCCAATCAAACAGAGATTTATATTAGTAAACTTGACCCATCAGGTAATTTCGTTTGGGCAAAAGAAATGGGGCCAGGCGAGGGATCCGCTATTGCAATAGACGAGAGTAACAATGTATATTCCAGCGGAGGAGCTCCCTCCGGATACGTGTCTGTTATCAATAAACATGATTCAGCCGGGAATCTTTTATGGGCGAAACCACTTGGTGGAATCAATGGGCAATCCATAGCATTGGATACGAATGGTAACGTATATACAATAGGTCTTTGTTTTGGAACAAACGATTTTGACCCGGGACCGGGAGTTTTTAATCTTACAGGAGGAAATTCTGATTCTTACATAAGCAGGTTAGATTCGTTGGGTAATTTTGTTTGGGCTGGTCTGTTAGCAGGAACAAGTCAAGTTTGGGCGCAGTCCATAACTCTGGATATGAATACTAATTTATACACGACCGGTTATTTTAATGAAACCGCAGACTTTGATCCTTCCGCGCTCATTTTTAACCTAAACAGTCCAGCTATCGGTTATGATATTTTCATAAATAAATTGAGCACAAAAGTAGTGCTGGGGATTGATGAGTCTGATTTTGAAGCGGGAATGGTTGTTTATCCAAATCCAACCGAGGGGAATCTTACCGTTAAATTGGATAAAGAAACTGATGATCTGACTGTTGTTCTTAAAACAATACAGGGACAAGTGGTGAATGCAAAATGGATCTGTATCCAAGATCGAATAGAGATTCAATTAAATGAAGAAAGTAGTGGTATTTATTTATTAGAGATATCTGATCAAAAAAATCACAGGGCGGTTCTGAAGATTAGTAAGAAGTAAAATTTAAGTGTTTGACTTTCATTGAAAATAAATACCAGATCGCAGAAGTACTTTAAGAATAATAGCGCTTGTACCGCGCAATTGCCCACAAAGGGAAAATGTTTCGATACGAAGTATAGGTTTCCATGCAGTTTCCGTTAAATACACCGGAAATTCCTTCTTGAGGAAAATCACCGTTTGATTCCTGGCGGGAAAGAATAAAGGCAATTCCTTTTTCAATAGCGGTTTTGTCCGGATGTTTTGCTTTCATTAAAGCAAGAAGGGCCCATGCGGTATTGATTATTTGCCCATCCTCGTGTTCAATGTACTTATGCTCCACACACGATTCGAAGGATTCTCCCCAGCTGCCATCGGTGCGTTGTTTACTCAACAAAAACTCACAGGCTTTTTGAATCTCCGGTGAATCATTTTTAGATCCGGTAGCTAATAAACCTTCAATACCGAACCAGGTTCCATAGGTGTAGCAAACACCCCAGCAGCCATACCAGGAACCGTCGGGATCTTGTTTGGATTGTAAAAATTTCCCTCCGCGATCAAGCGCCCTTTTGATGTCTTCTTTGCGGTAATCGTGATTTTCTGAAAATTCCTTTAATCCCTGCATGGTGGCAGAAGAACATTCCGTATAGGTCACTTCTGTCATGATGTTCTCAAATAACATCGAAGGATTTAATATTTCAATCCATTTCGGAGCTCTTCGCTTTTCATAAGAAGCCCAGCCTCCGTCTTTATTTTGCATAAACAACAACCAATCAACTGCAGGATTTAAACGCTCCACATCAATGGGGTTTTGTTTGTTGATGTGTTCCTTGTTGTTATATAAAAGAGCAGTCTTCATTCCTTCCGACGTACAATCTGTTACTGCCCATGCGTGATCAATGGTTGAAAAAGGCCAGCAACCAAGTGTTACATCTCTCCAGTATTTGGTGTATTCCTTCGGATTACGGTCGATTTGCGTGATGTCGATGAAGTGATAAATTTTCTCTGCCATTTCCGGAAAACTGGTTTCCATGTCTGCTTCCAGTAAAGCCTGTCCGGCAAATGCAGTATCCCATAATTGAGATCCGTTATAACCTCCCATTTTAGCGCCGTCTTCGGCAATCCACAGGTAATCTTGCCACCGTTTAACGTGGTTTTTAAATTGCTCCGAATCTTTCCCGTGTTTGTGCCATACACAAATGGAATTCATTGCCTGATTTACCGGGCCGATATTGATATAACGCGTATGGATATCTTCGTGGTCAATGTAATCTTCCACATATTTCAACGCCCTTTTTCTGAATCTCCCGGAATGGATTTTCTCGTATCCGTTAACGATTTTACTTAAGCGGGTATACCATTTACTAACAGGGTTGAAAATATCTATTTCACAAGCCTCACGGCGTGCTTTTTTCCAATTAATTGTATGGTAGTCTGTTGTGTATAATTCTTCCCTCAATTCTTTGATCAATTGAGTTTCTTGTCCTTTTACTTTGTTTCCGAAGCAGTATGACATTGGAAGGAAAAGCATTCGGTTGTGACACCAGTATTTTCCGGGGTGGAAGGGAAGCCATTTTGGCAACTTCCACAATTCAGGCAATAAAGAATCATTTCCCGCCCATTCATAGACATTTAGTACTGAAAGGTAAAACTTCCCCCACATTGGGATTTGTACTGCGCCACCGTGGCTTAAAATCCAATCCTGAGCTCGTTTCATATCCGGATTTGAAAGATCTTCTCCCAGAATACGTAAGGTCACATATTGCATGACTGTCCCGAACATGGTTGAATGTCCTTCGATATGTAATCCCCAACCACCGTCTTCGTTTTGGTGATTCCATAAATTGCGCTTCATTAAAACCTGCATCGGTTTTTCAAAAGGTGCTTCGGTAATGTATGATGCGATGATCAATCCGGGAATCAGGAAAAGCGGACCTCCGTAGTCACCCGCCCAATTTCCATCCGGTTCCTGTAATGTTTCGTAAAACGAAAAGCCGTTTAATAAGCTGATTTGTGCTCTGTCTTTGAGTGAAAGAGAATCAGCCGTGGCGGATGCTATAATCTTTGGTTCACCAACTTGTTTATTGCGTAAATAACGAAATACGCGGTCGCCGGAATTTGGATTGACATTCTTGTCAAAAATAAAGGCACGATCAAATGCCTCTAAAAAAGCTACACCTTCGGGTTTTTCCCAATCGGATTCCTGTTGAATGATTCCTTTTAAATCGTCCGGAATTTCAAATTGCCAGGATTGTTGTCCGTTTTTTGAAGAAAACTTCCAGGTATCCCAAAAATAAGATTGGTCTTTTTGATTGAAATTCACTGTTTATCAAGTTGTTCTGCTAAGCATAATTTCACCCAATTCGATCATTTTCTTTTTATCTTCTTCAGAAAGACCTGAAGACATAATTGCGTCTACCGATTTATTATGCAATTCTTCCATTTTATCCAACGCAATTTTACCTACTCCGATTTCTTTGAAAATAGTTTGGAATCCACTGATTTTCGCTTCTTCGTCTTTTTCATCAAATAGTTGCGTTATACGGTTTTTTTGATCCGCATTCGCATGTTGCATCGCGTTGATTAACAAGTAAGTCTTTTTATTCAGTAAGATATCACCTCCGATTCGTTTTCCAAATGTATCGTCGCCGAAGGTATCCAGGTAGTCATCCATAATTTGGAATGCTAATCCGGAATAAAGACCAAAATCGTATAGTTTTTTCTGATCTTCTACTGAAGCATTACCTAAAATAGCTCCTATTTCGCAAGCACATCCAAACAAAACAGATGTTTTCAAGCGAATCATGTTCATGTATTCTTCTACAGTTACAACTTCCTGAGTCTCAAATTCCATGTCATATTGCTGTCCTTCCATGACTTCCTGAGCCATTTTCAGGAAACTTTTTATTAAGACTGCAGACTTTTCTTCATTTCCTCTGATCAATAAACCAATAGAATGCGGTAACATGGCATCTCCCGTTACAATGGCTTTATCTACCCCGTATTTTTCGTGGACAGTAATCTCACCTCTGCGCAATGAAGCTTTATCCATGATATCGTCGTGTACCAATGTGAAATTATGGAATACTTCGATTGAAATTGCAGCAGACATAGCATCATCAGTACTTACACCAAACCCTTGAGCAGCCATTAACACCATAATAGGGCGTAAACGTTTTCCCTGAAGTGTCATGATGTGATGTGTGGAATCAGATAAGTTACTTGGGAAACCTTCCAATGCTTTTGTCTCCAAAAATTGGATAATCGCTTTTCTTTGGATTTCTAAATCCTGTTTTATTGTTGTCGTTGCTGTTGTCATAATTTAAAATCTATAGAAAACTTCTAAATCTTCTTCTTTTAATAATTGCTGTGTTTCCTCCCAGTTTTGGGTAAACCCGATCATATATCCACCACCACCGGAACCACAAATCTTTAAGTAATAATCTTTCGTATCCAAACCTTGCTGAACAATGCTTTGGTATTTTTTTGGAATCAGATAATCCATTTCGTCTAATTGAAATCTTACTAATTTTTCAAGGTTCAGATAAAAATTTTCGGTATCTCCTTTCAGGAAATTATTAATCCCTGCATTTGCATATTCAATTAGCTTCGTTTGCAATTTTTGCTGAAAATCTTCTTTTTCGCAAGCACTATTAAATTGTTTAATCAGTTTCTCGGAGTTTCTGGCCATCCCGGTATTCAATAAAAACAGCACGTTCTTTCCGTTTTCATTGTAAACAGGAATATCGACCCTTACAATTTCTTTGTTGGCTTTTAACAATAATGGTTCATTGATAATGATACTCAGTGGATCAATCCCCGAACTCTTTCCGTGAAAATGTCCTTCCAAAGAACCCAAAGTGCTTTTTAAGCTTTGAACGCGGTCCATTGTTAAGTGTTTCAATTCATCTTTGAAATCACCGGCTTTTTCCAGATAGCGCAGGAATATTGCGGCAACAAGCGCACCGGAACTTCCCAAACCAAAACCTTGTGGAATATCACTTCTAAAAAACAATCCTTTGTCTAATTCCTGTGATAGTTGATTCACATTCAATTTGAATGTATCGTCCGGGTGATTTTCTAAAATATGCTTGAAGAATTCTCTAATACCTTTGTTAGATAATACTGCAATTGCACTTTCTTCTACATTTTCAGGATAACACAATTTCCCGGAAAATTTACTGAATGGAATTGTCAGAGCCATACCGTTGTGTAAAACACTGTATTCTCCAAACACAAGAATTTTTGAATTAACTCTTTCCATTTGTTAACTATTCAATTTTGTTGGACCAGAGCCTTCTTCATCGAAAATGACCTTTTTATATGTGTCGCGTAAACCGTTGTTGATAAACTCTTCTACCTGTACTTCATACGCTTTTGGATAAAGCACGTGAACATTGGGACCTGCATCCAAAGTAAAACAAACGGGGATGTTATTTTCCTTCCGAAATTCCATCAATTTTTCAATGGCTGTAATTGTTCCCGGTTTTACTAATAAATAGTAATCCATAGACGTCATCATCATCGCATGCAATGTTAATGCTTCTGATTCACACAGTTGAATAAATGCATCCATGTTTCCGGTCTTTAGAATCTCAACCAAATCAACAGTGCGTTCATTTGCCTGTTTGAATCTATTTTCTGCGTAAGGATGATTATTCATTAATGAGTGACCAACAGAACTGGATACTTTCTTGGGTTCATCTTCGATAATCAAAATTGCATCTTTCATATTCTGAAACGCTGCATGTACCTCTTTGATTTCAATCGCATGCTGATTCGAAGAGTTTTGAATCTGTTCATTTTCTCCCCATAAAGCAAATCCAGAGAACATACTTCGTGATGCACTTCCACTTCCTAATCGAGCTAAATTACTTGCCTCCGTATAAAAAGTTTCATCTTTTTCTTTTCCTTGTAAGCTATAGGCAATATCTAAAAGTGCCAAAGAAATTGCGCCGAATGCTGATGCAGAAGAGGCAATTCCAGCTGAATGAGGAAAACTATTAGAGGAATGAATGGTAATTGCTTTTTCAGCTATAAACGGGAAGTATTCACGGTTATCAAACAAAAATTTAGCAACACGCTGACCGAATTGCTCATTTATTTTTCCTTCAAAATAGTAGGATAACTGAACCACTTCATCAGCTGTTTTTTCTGATAATTCTGCTTCGACTTCTGTAAATGAATTTGACAAAGTCAAACTTAATGAAGAGTTGCAAGGTATTTGAATTCCTTTTTTTCCCCAATATTTAACAATAGCAATATTAGACGGGCAGCGCCACGTTACTTTTACTTTATTCATCAATTCCTTCTCTGTTTCCATTTATTTTATGAATTCTTGATAGGTAAATAATACATCATATCCTTTCCCTTCAAAATAGCTTTTTGCTGTTTTTAAATCTCTAACTGTTGCAAGAAAAAAATCTCCTCCCCAAGCACCCAGTGATTTGATACTATATGGGTAATCGGCAAAGAAACGTTGTTTTAATTTAATAGTCCCAATAATTGAAGAAATTAACTCTTCAGAAAGATCCAATTGTTTTTCAAACACTTCAATTTCATCCGTTTGTAAGGCATTTGAGATAATTGCATCAATTGTATCGATTTGATGTTGGGTAACGCTTGTTTTTTTAAAACGCTTAATTTCTTCCCGTGAATTTTGCTTATTGCCCAAATAAATAAACAATAGTTTATCCGTTATTGACTCCGGGAGATGTACTTCCTTTTTAATTTTTCCATTAGCATATAGAATCGGAAGCTTTGCTGTTGCACAAGCCACATCGTAACCCGATCCACCAAAAGATGCATCGAGTAGCTTCTTTGTTTCTACACCTGACCATTGACTCAATAAGCTAATTAATGTAGAACTGGAACCAAGTCCCCAATTTAATTCAAAATTCGCTTCTGCCTTGAATCTTTGGTTGAAATCAAGATTGGGTTTTTCTGTTCGGATCACAAGGAACAACTGCCTCAAAGTTTCAGCAACTTCTTCGTTATTGGTATCCAGAATGGTGAAATCATTGCTCATAGAAGCAGAAAACCATATTCCGTGTTTGGAATGGCTTTCCCAGATGAGTTCATCAGACTTTGTTACTGAAAGTGTTTGTCCGAATTTTAATGGAAAAGCCAGACAGTCTGATCCATTCAGAACCAGATATTCACCAAAAAGCATCAGTTTTCCTGATGCCTTATAGGTCCTTATTGTATTTTCGGTAACTGTCAATCAAACTAATTGAAGAGATTCAACATATGTACGAACTGCGGATACAGAGACATTTTTGTCTTTGAAGTAAGCTACTACTTTATCGCGGTCTTCTTTTTTCACCTCTAATTGATTCATGATATTGAACAAGTGCATTTTCATGTGTCCTTGTTGAATTCCAGTTGTTGTCAATGATTTAACGGCGCCAAAATTGTTTGCCAATCCTGCTGCTGCTGCTATTCCCATTAATTCTCGTGCACTTGGAAAATCTAATAATTCATGCGATAGTTTCACTAGCGGATGTAAGTTCGTCAATCCGCCAACCACTCCCAATGCAATTGGTAAGGTCAACTCAAAACGGAAGATATCATTCTCAATAGTACAATTCGTTAAAGAAGAATAATGCCCGTTCATACTTGCATAAGCATGACCGCAAGCTTCAACCGCTCTAAAATCATTTCCAGTTGCTAATACGACTGCATCAACACCATTGTAAATCCCTTTGTTGTGTGTTGTAGCACGATAAGGATCTACTTGTGCAATTCTTACGGCAGTATGGAATTTTTTTGCAAACTCTTTCCCTGAAATACCAGGAACAATTCCATCCAGATTTTTAACATCTGTTTCCACCCAACACTTAACAACACAATTGGGTGTGAGGTTAGAGAGAATTGACATAATGATCTCCAAACCATCTTTTTTGAAGTCCGGTTGGTTTTGGTGCCAATTTCTAAATATTTGAGCAAACTTTTCTAAGCAGGAGTTAACGAAATTTGCACCCATTGAATCAATCGTTTCAAAAGTGACAAATAATTGCATTAATCCTGGTTCTTTGTCAGAAAGATCTTTTAGAACAATATCCTTTATACCGCCACCGCGGTTACGCATATTTACAGTAATATCTTCAGAACCGTCGAATAAAAGTTGTTTTAATTCATCAAAACGATTGATTAGTTTTTCAATATCATCATGCCATAAGAAATGAACTTGTCCTACTTTTTCTGTATCAACAATCTCTGTATGGAACCCTCCTAAAGCATACCAGAATTTCGCGCTATTTGATGCAGCTGCAACAACAGAGCTTTCTTCAATTACCATCGGAACAGCAAATGTCTTTCCATTGATTAAGAAGTTTGGAGCAATACTATAAGGTAAGTGGAAATTCGAAATGGTATTTTCACTAAACTCGTTGATCACTTCTTGAACAGCAACGTCACTGTGATCAAAACTTTTAAATGTTTCCATCGTTTTTTCCGGACACTTAAAAAAATTTGTAATCGCTTCCAACTTCTCCTGCTTGTTCTTTTTTGAGAACCCCTCTATTAATATTTCCATTATCTTATTTTTAGAAATTTGTGAGCCATTAGTAATCCTTTTATTTGTATTTCAGCAAATGTATCCAAGGCTTCTTGTGATTCATTTGCATGTTTTAAGAATGGCGCTGCCTGACCGTAAATCGCGGGGATATTTGCCTTGGAGGTTAAGTAATAACCATCTAAAAAGTTTTTTATCCCGCCACTTATAATCACATTATTACACTTACGTTCAGATCCTAGTTCTTGGATTGATTTATTTAAAAAATCGACCATTTCAGAAGCGGAATGCCCTAAAGCAATCACATCTTCATAATGAGCTTTCAATGGTTCGTTACGTAATAACTCTAATTTTGAAAAGTTTGTTCCACCGTTTGCAGCAAAGTCGATTGCCAAAACCGGCAATTTTAGTAATTCTCTCATGCTTTCAGGACCAAAACCCTGTCCAACTTCCTTCACAATGATGTTTGTGTCAATTTCATTCAACAACTGTTTTATTGTGACAAGCGGGGAGCGTTGAATTAAATCGCCTTCCGGCTGCAACCATTCCTGCAAGGGATTGACATGCACAATCAAGCCATCCGCATCCAGTTTATCTACTAGTGCTTTTAGCTTAGATGCCTGACCTTTATCTATTAATCGCTCAATTTGAGCAATTCCTACGTTGGCGTATAGAGGAGAAGCATCCCCAAGGATCGGACGCAGGTTAAAATCATCGAAATAGGTATTGTCTTCCAAAATAATCCGACAAGAGCCCAAGCCCATACCAAACCCATATTTATTGGCCGTTTTCGCCAACATTTTATTGATTGGGCCTGCAGCAGACGTACCGCCCGTCATACTTGAAATCCAGAGAGGATAACGCATCGTTTTTTCGCCTAGTTTAATAGACAAGTCTGATTGTTCAGGGTGTCCCTCTAACATTGGCTCGTAATAAAAACGACCATCTGTTAAGGCACTTTGCGAAGCAAAAGCCAAATCCAAATGATTCTGTTTCCTTAAGTCTGCCGCTTCTAGCGATTCGTGTTCAATTTTTTCCATTAGATCATTGCAGGAACTCCTTCATCCTTTAATATCAGACGAATAATTCGTGTTGCATTTTTATATAAACGTATTTGTTTCGCTGGTTTCGTAATAAAATGTATCGGGTGCTGCATCGCCACTTTAAAAAAGTGCTTCAATAGAAATTGCTTGTTTTTGTTTATTCCCGAAAGAATGGAAAGTGGACCAGTAGCTTGTTCTCCTCCCTTCTGCAAATATTCAAAACATGCTTCCTTCAATTCATCATTTGTAAATACTTCGTACAAAGAGTTTGCCAAAATGTTGATTGTTTCAACATCCTTCCCCCTGTTCTGATAATATTGATTAACAGCGTGTTCCAAATTTTTTTCATTTTGAAAATCAATTCCTGCTAATTCGCCATTTAGACAAAGAATGTCCGAAAAAGTTGCTGTCATTCCTCCACCGGTTAAAGGATGTCTCATATTTAATGAATCCCCTAAAAGTGCAGCACCTTTCATACGAAATGCCTGACCTTTCATGGAGTGATTCGGCATGACTTTAAAGGGTTCTTCGTCGATTGCCTTTAAAAATGAGCTGATCATTTCTTCAGGCAATATTTTCACGACACTTTCCTTCAAACGTTCTATTGATTCTTTACCCATTTTCGGGGCCTTTCCACCGGGATAATCAATGAGGATCCGATAAGCATTTGTGTGAATGGGGTAAACCAGGATTGGGAAATCACCAGTAACAATCATGTGACCATAAGAAGGAAACTCTAATTCTAAATCTTTTAGCACCAATCCCATAAAATAGGAAGTTACTTTCTTGTTTACTTTGCTCAATTTATCACGCAATACGGACATTGGTCCATCACAAACGATTGTCAGTTTTGCATAACATGAAACATTCGTTCCGTCTTCCTGTGTGTAACTTACACCAGTGATTGTGTTATTGTTCTCAATAATCTGGGTAACATTTCCCTGAACCAAGGTGATATTCTCTCTTTGTTCAAGCTCTTTCCGGATATTTGTCAGAAACTTCCCGTTTCTCAAACCAACTCCCTTGATTCCTTTTTGAACCTCATCATACTTGATGGTGAAGCGTTCGTTCCCTTTTATCAGATTATACCCATTGACTTCTTGTGCGTCAATACCTTCCAGTAAATGGCCAAGCCCCATTGTATTTAAAGCCTGAATTCCTCCGGGTTGCATTAATTCACCGATAATTCTATCAGGTTCTGAAAGATCGCGTTCTACAACAAGAATGCGTGTGCTAGCGGGTTGAGAAGCAGCAAAGACTCCTCCGGCAACTCCGGCACCTATAACTATGATATCAAATTCACCTGTGCTCATTTTTGAATTTCAGCTAATATTGATTTAATTTTACCTGTATTGTCTTTTTTCTCTAAACTGTTCAGAATAGAGATAAATTCTTTTTTTGTACTGTTAAAATCCTGAATTGCAATAAAATATTTAGCAGTTTTTCCTTTTCTGATTTTAACGTTTCTGTGCAAGACCTGCGGATTATTATAAAGTTCTTTCAACGTCGCAATAGCCATCAATTGCGGGATGGCACAAAAACGAAAAACTTTCTGATTGTCTAAGCATTCCAAAAATTCAAGACAGGCAGGAACATGTCCAAGTGCGTTGAGTACAACCTCATTCAATGCAGAAAGCCCACTTTTTTCATCCGCTTGCAATTCGTTTAATGTATTTGCTTTGTTTTTCCAGGATTCCTCCGGCCAGAAAATACGTCCTTGTTCCAAATCCTCTGCAAAATCACGAATGATATTTGTTTTTTGAAGAAACAATCCCATCTCATTACTAAGGCTTTTGTCAGAGAGCTTAACACTTGTCTCTAATTTTGAGGCAAGAAACAATCTGCTCAAACCAATTCCAACCAATCCGGCAACGTAATAACAGTAATCGTCCCAGTCATCATAACTTTCAACGTTCGTATGCGCATACTTGTTCATCCCGATTGCCATTTCATTGGTTATCTCAGTAATAACCTCTTTGTATTCCGGGGCAAGCTTTTGGTATTCACGAATTACTTTGTCAAAATGAAGCATTAAATCTTGATAGTCTTGAGTGTCTCCGACATTTTCAAGAATAAATTCTTCTTTGTTTATGCGGTCAGCAAACGTAAGTAACATCTCTTTTTTGACAGAATTGTCGATGTTCATGTCATCTTCAATGGTATCAAGACCTCGTAAAACAAGGTAAAACAAACAAACAGGATTTTTCAGATCTTCCGGCAATTGCTGAATTACAACAGCAAAAGAACGCGAAACCTTTTTAAGCGCTTCATAGCAATAACTTAAATCATCTGTGGATTGAGATAAATCTGTCAAGCGGTACTCTGAAGGTTTGAATTGTTTAAATTCTTTCTTCATTTGGATGAGATAAACCAACTCAGATACGTGAAAGGAATAATATGCTGCCCTTCTAATCATTATATTTTCTTCAATTTGTAGGGCACAAAAATACGTACATTTTATAGATGTGGCCTAATTTTTTACGTTTAAAAACTAACTTTGTAATCCCTATGCATACACACTAATTTTTTAAAGCAATCCCTGTCTGGGTAACGAAAAGAAAAAGAGCCCTGACGATAACCGCCAGAGCTCTTTTATTTTACATCTTTTTCTCGATTTTTGAAGACTATTTCTCTTAGTTTACTTCCCAAACATATAGGAAAGTCCGATAGAGAAATTTGTCATCTTGTTTTCTGCAAGAAAATCGATTGCTTTTGATCCTGGATTGTAAAGCTGGTTTCCGTTTTCGTCGAAATAATAGTAGTCACCCTCTAGCTGGTTTGAATCATAAGTCACAGTGCCGTTTCTTTTATAAGTGATTTCATTGATGCGTGTCAGCAAGGTGTTCCTTAATAGTTGAACGCTGAATGCAAACTGAAGACCGAAGGCACCTCCTTTTTTCATGGACCAAGTTAAAGAGGTTCCGATTGTCCCATTAAGAAATACATTTTGGAAAGGACCATTTTCATAGCGCTGCGTTGTTTCATAACCTACATTGTAACTTAAATTATTTAAACTGTCTGTATAGACCCCATGCCCAACTCTGGGATTTGTTATCAATACTTTGGCATCCACACCGATCTTAGGAAAGAGGGTAAGACGGTTTCCGAGTTCTATTCGATGAACATAATACAAGGGAATAATTACAGATCCAACGTTGGTACGCATAGAACTCAATTCAACATTTTCCCGATTGGCGTTTGTTGCTGGGAGAGTGAAATTAAATTGATTGCTTATGCGCATGAGTTCAACTCCGATCCCGTATTCGATCCCGAAATTTTTGATGAAATTCATTTGTGAATATCGAACAGTAATTCCAGCATTCCTTCGCACGTTTTCATAGGTCTGATCATTTAACATGAAGTCCGAATTATATAATCCGCTGGTTTTCGGTTTAGCATAACTGCTGTAAGTGATGCTGATTACTTTGTATTCATTCTTTTTTACCGGGAGGTCCTGGGCTTTTACTGAGTTAATTACCAGGATCAAAGATGCGATTGCATAATGTTTCATAGGGTTATTTTTTTCAAACCTAGTTCGAAAAATTCACTTTTGATAGGGGTGTACACCATTTGTACTCCTATTTATGCGGAAAATCTTTCCTAATTTTAGCTCATGTACCGGCTATTCTTTTTATTCCTGTTTCAATGTGTGCTTGTTGGAAAATTGGTTGGGCAAAACTCTTTCGATCAACAGCATGAAAAATTCATCCGTTTGCACAGAAATGCAGATCCGGATAAACTCCTTACTATTCTTCATGCCGAGGAGAAGCTCATCCGGCAAAAGAAGCCGAAGGCTTCCAATGCATATTATGCGAAATTGGCTTTGGATCGAGGAACCTATTTTTACATGATTGATGATTATGAAAAGAGTATTGCTTCTTTTCATCGTGCAGAGAAATTAAAGGGCTTGAAGTTGAGTCGCGACAGGATCTTACTTTATACGTATTTGGGAGTAAGCTACCGGAACGGGCGGGAAGATTTTGAGAAAGCCCACCTGTATATAGACAAGGCCATTGAATTGGCGGAAAAGGAAACCGACCCGGATTTGCTTGCAAGCGCTATTATAAAAAAAGCGTCTAATTATTTTTATGATGACCAATATGCCCAAGCTGTTCGTTTACTTGAATCAGTTGCTAAGGACAAGAAGAAATGGAAAGGCTTAACGATTGAACGCAAACTACCGATTCACGGTTTATTGGCTCAGGGTTACAATAAACTAGGCATTCATGCTAAAAGTTATGCCTATTTCACTTCATCAATTGAACTGGCTAAGAAAACGAATGACGATGAGCTCATTTCTGATCAATACCACAATTTCATCATTTATTTTCTGGATAGACAACGCTATAAAGAGGCGAAGGAACAGATTTTTGAGGCGATTAAATTACTGAAAGACAAACCAGAAGCAAAAAAAAAGCTTTATGATTCCTATGCCATGTTAGCTCAAACCTACTCGTCACTCAATCAGCTGGATTCTGCTTTGTATTATGGTCAAATGTCACATGATTATGCGCTTAAAACAGGTGATAAAGAAAGCTTGTCGATTTCTTATGGCACACTTGGGCACATTTATGCCGAACATGGAGAGTATGAAAAATCACTGGATTTTCTACTGAAATCGGAAGCAGTTGAAGAGCAATTGATCGACATGAGCACTAATTCTGATATTTATCACAATATTGGTGCTGTTTATCTTAAAATGAAGAATTACAGGCAATCGCTGGTTTACTATGGTAAATCCAATAAGATAGCTTACTTACAAGGAGATCTTTACACTTTGCAGTTAAATTATAGTGATCTGGCAAAATCTTATATTGGATTGGGAAATCCATCACTAGCGGTAGTGATGCAGGATTCTTCCTTTTTGTATTATGACAGCCTGAACAATATTGAAAAGAACAGGGAACTACTTCAGTTAGAAGTGCGTTATAAAACGAAGTTCAAAGATCAGGAGAATAAGCTGCTCAAGCTGGAAGTGAAAAAGCACCAGAAAGCGAAAAGAGATACTATTGTACTGAGCCTTGTATTCATTGTTCTGTTGCTGGGAATCGTTTATATCCTTTTTATTAGCAACCGATTGAGAAAAAGTAAAGTTGCAGAAGCAGATGCTCAAATCCGAAACCAAAAATTGGAAGAAGAATTGCTTGTTCAACGACTCAGTTTGCTCACAGAAGAAATAAACAGAAAGAATAAGTTGATTCAGTCATTGGAAAGCGGAGCAAACTCACTAGCTGAGGAAAGCTTATTGAATAATGTCACTTTGGAAAAAGACTGGCTGGCTTTTATGTCCGAGTTTGATAAAATACATGCTGGTTATCTGACGGAATTGAAGCGTCAGTTTCCGGATCTTACGACAAATAACCTGCGGCTTGCCGCAGTAGTTAAGCTAGAGTTTTCCAATAAAGAAATAGCCAATATTCTGTGCATTACCGAAAACGGAGTGAAGAAGGCAAAGCAACGTTTAAAGGAAAGAATGAAAATAGACTAAAGCTTTTTTCTTTTCAGAGTGGGAGTTAGGAGGAATTGCGATAATTTGCTCCAGATCCTCCCACAAATGCTTAGAAATCACTTCATTTTTACAACAACTTTCCCTTTTGAACGACCACTTTCTATGTAAGACAATGCTTCATTGGTTTTATCGAAAGGGTAGATTTTATCGACAACAGGTTTGATACTGCCAGATTCAATCAGTCTTGTAATTTCCTGTAATTGTTTTCCTTCAGCTCTCATAAATAGGAAGGAATAATTGACATCAAGCTTACCGGCCTTTTTTCGTACACCTGAACTAATCAGTGATAAAATGATTTTTACAAACCAAGGTGCTTTTATTGCTTTTGCAAATTCAGGAGTCGGTGGACCCGAAATTGAAATGACTTTTCCATTTGGTTTTACTATTCGAAGCGATTTTTCAAGTGTGCTTTTATCCTGACTATTTAAGACCACATCATAATCTTTCAAAACATTTTCGAAATCCTGCTTTTTATAGTCAATTAATACATCGGCACCGAGTGATTTTAGTAAGTCAAAACTTTTTTCACTGGCAGTCGTGGCAACAGTTGCTCCAAGATGTTTTGCCAATTGAATAGCAATTGTTCCAACACCTCCCGAACCTGCTTGAATGAATACTTTTTGTCCTTTTTTGATGTTTGCCCGTTCCACTAAAGCTTGCCAAACGGTTAAAGCTACTAATGGGATTGATGCAGCTTCTTCCATTGAAAGGTTTTTGGGTTTGTACGCAACATCTTTTTCATCAATGGCAATGAATTCCGCAAGCGTTCCAATTCTAAAATCTGAAGGTCTTGAATAAACTTCATCACCAACTTTGAATTTCGTCACTTTTGCTCCCACTTTAGTAATAACACCTGCAACGTCATGTCCAAGAATCAACGGGAGTTTATAAGGAAGTATCAGTTTAAATTCTCCGGACTTAATTTTAGAATCCAATAGATTTAATCCGGATGCATGAATTTCAATCAATACATCGTTTTCTTTGACTTCTGGCACAGGTATATCGGTCAATTGAAGACCTTCTGTTTTGCTGTATTTATTAATTACGAATGCTTTCATGGTTTAATTTTTAAATCTGTTAATATTTTTAATTACAGAATTTTCAAAGGTTTTAAATGCAAAATACTGTATTGCAGGGAATAAAGTAGATCCTTTGCCAACAGGATGATTGAATTTCGGGCTTTTACTTTCAACCAGTTTCAAAAGAGTTTTAACAACAGCAGTGGGCTCGTCTGATTTTGCAAATAAATCCCTGGTGTAATCTTCCAATTTTGTACGATAGGTGTCGTAATCACTAATTTTGTTTTCTGCAACTTTGGAGTTTGTCACCAGGTTGGTTTTGAAACCCACCGGTTCAACCATACTTACTTTTATATTAAACTCATTCAGCTCAAAACGCAATGATCTGAAATAACCTTCCAATGCGTGCTTGGAAGCAGCGTAATAAGAACCACCGGGTAAACTGATTAATCCCATAATAGAACTTACCGTAATTATTTTACCGAAGCGTTGCTTTCTAAAATAGGGTAACAATTCATTCGTTAGCTTAACAGTTCCCCAAAAGTTGGTTTCGAATTGTTGCTTTCCTTGCGTTACGGTCGTTTCTTCGGCAAGTCCTGATAAATAGAATCCGGCATTGTTTATCAATACATCTAATTTATCGATCTCAGAAAAAAGCTTTTTACCAAAAGAGTTAATAGAATCGTCTTCAGTAATGTCCAATGCCAACATTTTGAAAGGAACTTTTGATTGCACTCCTTCCGGGTTTCTGCTTGTGCCAATTGCATTGTATCCTCTTTTGTGTAACTCGTTTGCGAGTAATAAGCCAAAACCAGAGGAGGCACCGGTTACTAAAATATTTTGCTTCATCTTATTATTTTTAATCCGTATATTTGCTTGCGTTTTGCAAGTGCAATATTACAAATAACTTTTAAAATGCAAGTGGTTTTAAAAATATATTATGGCAGACATGAAAAAAAGGTCTGATTGTCCAATCAGCAGTTCCTTAGATATTTGGGGTGACAAATGGTCCTTGTTAATTGTTCGGGACTTACTGTTTTCCATACAATGTACATATGGAGACTTTCTGAAATCAGAAGAGAAAATAGCGACTAATATTTTAGCAACTCGATTGCAAATGCTCGAATCGAATGGTATCATTACAAAGCTAGATCACCCGGATAGCAAAGCAAAAGTTCTATATCAACTCACGCAAAAAGGAATTGATCTACTACCTTTAATGCTTGAAATTCATCTATGGGCAGATAAGTATTCAACCATACCACCTGAAAGAAATGCTATAATAAAAGAAGTGAAAAAGGATAAAGAAGCATTTATAAAATCGTATACCAAACAGTTAAAGAAACTTCAGGTAAAGGAATCTATTGAGCATTAGTCAAAATTGAAAATTAGCCTTAATATTGCATTGTCCAAATTTTAAATTCCTCCGATAAAGTGACTTTCTTGAACAGACAAATACATTTTATAGCATCTATAAAAAGAAAGGTATTGGTTGGTTTTATTCTGTTCCTTTTTTTGTCCTTTGTCATTATTTTTTTGGAACCTTTTGATACCGATCAATTCCATTCGGATCATAAATTGTTGGTCCTTTCCATTTTTGGAGTTCTGATTTTCATTGCTTTTGTTATTTACAGCAGTCTGGAGAATTTCTGGTATTTCCGGGTTCGAAAAGTTTGGCGTGTTTCCCATGAAATCGTTTCTACGATTCTGTTTTTTCTGTTTTCCGGAAGTATTATTTATTTGTATAACGGATTGGTGATCAATCAGGGTGATTATTCGTTGAGGTCTCATCTGCTTTATTTAAAGAATATCGTATTACTGATGATTCCGGTTATAGCTCCCGTACTACTTTTTTTACGACAGAAATTTGGTGAACGAATTATTCCGCTTTCCAGCAATTCAATTCTTCTGACAGGAGAAAACAAGAATGAAACGCTCAGTCTGGAAAAGGAGGATCTGTTATTTATTAAAGCCTTCGAGAATTACGTGGAGATTTATTTTGTGGATGATAACAACAAGGTGGTATCCAAAACATTTCGTCAAACACTTTCCAATGTTTACAAACAGATCCCATCTTTAGAAAAATGTCACCGATCGTATCTGGTCAATCTAATTACTGTGAAAGAAATAATCGGTAATTCACAAAGCGCAAAAATCTCCTTCATTCATGGTGAAAAGGAAATTCCGCTGTCCAAAACCTATTATAAGCAGATCAAAAACCGTTTGGTCTAATTGTAGAATTGTACTAACAAGTATTCACATCTTATCTACTCGTCAAAAAAAGCATGCATTTCATCACTTTTCGTGGAATAGTAAGCAATTTCAACCAATTTCGCACTTCTTTTGAAAACTCATTTAAACCAATCAATGTATGTGTAGCAGCAACAAATTGAAATTCATTCTGCTGAATTTCGCTCTCATTTTAGTTTTCAATTTTGCATCTGGTCAAACCAATCAGATAACCGTCCGATTCATTGGAAACTGTGGTCTCTATCTGACGGATGGGAATTCAAATATCTACCTTGATTTTCCTTATAAGTCAGGTGCTCATCATTACATGGAATACAATTTGGCTGAATTGGACAGCGTAAAGAATCATCCTGTTTTTATTTATACACATAGACATTCAGACCATTTTTCCGGACGATTGGTCAGAAAACTGTCGAAAAAGTTGGACGGTCAAATCTTCACTCCAAGGAATGCCGAAAGTCTCAAAAAACTCAACACTCAATTGAAGGACTTCACCATAGAGACTCTTCATACGAAGCACCAATTTTCATTTAACCATTACTCGTATGTGATTACCTGGCACAACAAGAAGATTTTCATTTCAGGAGACACTGAAAACTCAGATATTCTTACATCCTTAAAAGATCTTGATTGGGCATTTGTTCCAGCCTGGCTTGTCAGGGACGCGATGGAAAAGAAAGTTAAATTACAGGATATAAGCAAGATGATTGCTATTTACCACGTTGGACCAAGGGATAAAATAACAAGTGATAGTCCGGAAATCAAGATACTGGATAAGCAGGGCGAACGGATTGCGATTCCTTACTGATTTTTTTTGATTCGTATAACGTTTGTTGGTCGTTATGTTACAACGAGCTCTCTCATTTTGAAATAAGTTTACTACTTCGCACCATTTCATAGATGAAAAGCGGAACGGACCATCCCATCCAGAAAAGGGAAGGGGATAGTTCCTCAAAACTGCCCAAACCTTGTATGTAAGGGATTTTAATAATTAAACCCGAAATAACAAATGCGACTGTTACGATGTAACTGCGGATCATCCATTCCTTGTGGAGTTGGATTTTCTTTTTAATAGCAGCATAATAGGCAATAAAGGTGGAACTGATCCAAACACTCACCCAAATTTGAAGAGAAAAAGCATAAGGTAAGTTTACTTTGTATGCCGTAGTAAATGCTAAAATAACAGCACAGAAACTACTCGTTAGAACAGCCAGAAGGTAAATGAATCCAACAATTCGATGGAGTCTCCGGCTGTAATTTCGTTGTTTTTGCCAAAACTGAATCATGCCTGAGATGATGGCTCCACCACCTGCGGTAATGTGCGCGATTAGAATCCATTTGTAGTCGTAGTATTTTCCCAGTGATTCGGGTGTTAATCGGAGGAAATGATCTGCGCTATGCATAAATGTCCAGGTAATGAAAATGACGATTATCCAAATTAAGAGCGGGATACTGTCGATTTTAGTCCATTTGAATGTCGATTTAGTTGCTGCTTTATTTTCCATTGGTCTGCTTTTTAGTAATCTGCAGCAAATTTCATTGGAAAGAAAGATTCCCACAATACCCGAAAAAAGATTCGGTAGGGATGGGCAATTAATTTTTGAATGAATTCGGTAATTTTATCAAAAAAACCAGTTCATGTATACCAGAAAGATAAAAGAGAATCTGGATTGCGGCATTCTTGTAGCAGCCAAAGTTTTTGGAGGTAAATGGAAATTGTGTGTATTAGATGCAATCAATAGAGGATTCGTGCGACCGGCGGATATTTGTCGGTACATTGATGAGGCATCACCTCGCGTAATCGAAATGCAATTAGCGGAATTACTGTTTTTTGGTGTCATTGAAAAATGTGCGGAGGATGTTTATCCCAAAAAGACGGAGTATAAGTTGACAGCACTTGGAGAAAGTATCTTACCACTTTTGACACAGATGGACAAATGGGGAACAGCACATTCTGAATTCATAAAAGAACGCCAAAGAGAATTGGAAGAAAGTCAGTCGGTATGAATGCTTCAGGAAAGAGTAAAAAAGCGCATCAAAAATTAAGAGTATATTGAAAGAGTTAAATCAAGTGTAAAATGACATTCACAATTTGGGGAGAAGCAGATTATATTAAGTTTACGTACGATGAAGTATTTGGTTTTCCTGAAGAAACCTGCCATTGGGGTGGGTATGATGCTCGGGTTAAACTCGAAATAAAATCACGAAATTTCAGGGTAAACGAAGAATTTTATTCCTCAACAGGAGAACTGTATGAATTTGCTGAAGAATTGAAAGTTGTCAATGAAAAAATCAAAGGAGTAGTATCTTTTAGGTCTTATGAAGGAAACTTAGAATTTACTATGACCTACGATAATTTAGGACACGTAAGAATTAAGGGTAATTTTTCAGAGCAAAATGAACTTTCAAATGAATTGTTCTTCGAATTCATTTCCGACCAATCTTTTATCAGGAGAGCCTTGGATGAAATAGAAGCGATTACTGCAAAATATGGTGGAAGGAGTGGAGTAATTTCTTGACTTAATCGACTTCACCCTTTTTTCAAAATTCCCTTCTCAACACTTTCATTAATCAATTGTTCGGCAAAATCCCAAATGGTGTTCGATCCCTCTTTCATAATGCTTTTCTTTTCGTGGACTTTCTCGTAATTCACTCCGAATTCATTCCAGGTTCCGCCATTATTGGAGGTGTTTTGAAGCAAAGGTTCCAATCGATCCATTGTTCGGGCAAATTTAGCTTCGTTGGTTTCACCAGCTTCGAATTCTTCCCAAATAGCAATCATTTCTTCTGCTTGTTCGCCTGGAAGTAAGCCGAAAATGCGTTGTGCAGCCAATCGTTCCTCATCGGTGTTGGAATGGTTCTTTTGTGTATCGTAGATAAAGGTATCACCGGCATCAATTTCAACGATGTCGTGAATCAGTACCATCTTAATCACTTTTAATAAATCAATGGATGCATTGGAATGCTCCGCCAATACAAGGGCCATCATTGCTAAGTGCCAGCTGTGTTCCGCATCATTTTCATTCCGGTCGCTATTGAATAGTTTTGTCTTGCGTTGAATGTATTTGATTTTATCAATTTCCTTGATGAAATTGATTTGCTTCACTAGATTTTCCGGAGTCATACTTTGCGAATTTTGTATTGAAAACAAAGATAGTTCAAAAGAAAAAAGCGCCGAAACCCCGGAGCTTTTTTCTTTCAATGAAAAGTTTGAGTAGTGTCTTGATAGCTTTTGATTTTCTTATCTTTTTACACCAAAATCTCTTTTACGGATCTTACACATTCGGCCATCAGAAATGTGATGAAATACGATTCCTTCCATGTTCACATGCTTATCTGACAACAACTGTTTAAATGCATCGAAGCTGAAGTCTGTAATTTCAATAATTTCTTTCCCATGAGGAATTAAAACATGGTGCTCCAAATTTTCGGCATTGTTTTGAACTTTTGGCCCGCATAATTCGTAAGTTCCATCATTGATCTCAGTCAATCGATCGAAAGCTTCAAAGAAATACTTGTCTTCTTTTCTCGCTCTTTCACAAGGTAACCAATGCGGATGATGTCCGGATAAAGCATCGGCTTCCTGACATGGGATCGCATTTTTGGGTGCTGTCCGACCTTTTTTTACATCGTATCTTTTGTGTAAAATGCCGTTGATGATGGCAACCGAAGTTCCATCAAATTTACGGGTGGCAATTCCTTCGCCATTAAAAACCCAATCGTTTTCCGGATTGATTTCATTGATAATCCGACCTAAGTCGTTAGGGTCTTTTTTGAATAAAGTGCTAATCTTTTTCATTCTTTTAAAATATTAGTTGAACAATTTTTCGAGTCCTGTCCACCGCACCAATATTTTAAATACGAAGCAAATATATTAAAAAATAGGAATGCTCCAACTTTCAGTTTTAAGTTCTTTTGGGATTCTGACACCGCTTTTTGTCATACATTACAGACACACAAATTCACATCGTATGTCTCTGTTTTCGAATATCAAAAATGCATGGCACTTATTTAAGCAAGTGGATATGGAACAACTCGCCGAATTATCGAAGAAAGTAGACCTTGCCGAGGTGATTAAAAACGTTGGGAAGCTGGATGACAAACAATTGTCGGGGTTAATGAAAATGCTTGGTGGCAATCATGCTAAAAAGGAACTTCCTGCAATTAATGGCGATTTTTACAATATCAACCATATGCTGAACCCGGAAGAACGGGCGCTTCAGTTGAAAGTTAGAGCCTTCATGGAAGAAGAGGTAAAACCCATTGTAAACGACTATTGGCTAAGAGGGGAATTCCCGCATGATTTAATTCCGAAGATTGCGGAGCTAGATATTTGTGGAATTGCCTATGAAGGCTATAGCACTCCGGTCAGATCTTATTTAATGGAAGGCGTCTTGGCGATGGAAATGGCTCGTGTGGATGCTTCTTTCGCTACTTTTTTCGGAGTTCAGAGCGGTTTGGTGATGGGTTCCATTTATTTGTTGGGATCTGAAGAGCAAAAGCAGGAATGGCTTCCCGAATTAAAAAGCTTGCGAAAAATAGGAGCTTTTGGTTTGACAGAACCGGAAGTGGGTTCTGCAGTTGCTGGAGGTTTAACCATGAAGGCAAAACGTAATGGAACCAGTTGGACACTAAACGGACAAAAGAAATGGATTGGCAATGCCACTTTTGCAGATGTGATTATCATTTGGGCAGAAGACGAGGAAGACAAGCAGGTGAAAGGTTTTTTGGTGCGGAAAAACAATCCCGGATTGACCGTAGAAAAAATGGAAGATAAAATGGCCTTGCGGATTGTTCAGAATGGGATTGTGACCTTAACGGATTGTATTGTAGAAGAAGCGGATCGTTTGCAAAACGCCAATTCCTTTAAAGATACGGCAAATGTATTACGTATGACGCGTGCAGGTGTGGCCTGGTTGGCGGTTGGATGCGCACGCGGGGCTTATGAAGCCGCTTTAAAATATACGAGGGAACGGAAACAATTCGGGAAACCGATTGCTTCTTTTCAATTGATTCAAAATCACTTAGTAGAAATGCTGACAAACCTAACGGCCATGCAAACCATGGTAGCGCGTTTGTCTGAGTTGCAAGATCAGAAAGAGTTAACGGATGAACATGCTTCTTTGGCAAAAGTTTTCTGTAGTTTGCGCACAAGGGATATTGTGAGTAAAGCACGGGAAGTAATGGGTGGAAACGGCATTTTGCTAGAATACGATGTAGCGCGATTTGTAGCAGATGCAGAAGCAATTTATTCCTATGAGGGAACCAAAGAAATCAATACCTTGATTGTTGGAAGGGCAATTACGGGTTATAGTGCTTTTGTATAAGCTATTGTAGATTTTTAGATAGAAGAGAAATTTAAATAAACAGATTATGATACAGAGAGAGAAAATATTTAGCGGCTTTTCAGCTGAGGATACGGATGAAGCATATTTCTTTTATAAGAATGTACTTGGTTTGGAAGTGGAGAAGGGGGAGATGTCAATTCTGACGATCACAATAAACGCGGGGATGAAGATCATCATCTACCAGAAACAAGACCATGTACCGGCAACGTTTACGATTTTGAACATTCCTGTTACAGATATTGACGATGCAGTGGATGAATTAGCGAAAAAGGGAGTTTCCTTTCTTCAATACGACATGGCCTATATCAAAACAGATTCCAAAGGAATTGCACGTGGCGAACATGGACCTCCAATCGCTTGGTTTACGGATCCGTCCGGGAATATCATTTCTTTGATTCAGGAATAAGATGCAAACTTATTGATATGATTGAATGCAATAAAGACAAATGCCTGCATTTAGCAAGCATTTGTCTTTATTCAAAATTGGGTAGTTAAAGGAGTAACTTAATAGATAGCATTAACCGTTACTTCCAGTTTTTTTGGAGTTAACTGGTATCTTCCGGCTTTCATAATTACTTCAACACCATCGATTACGTATTTGTAATCTTTATCTAAATTTAAAACTGCATTGTTTAGTTTGTTGAGTACTATAATTCTGTCGTCTGCTGATAATTTCTCAAAATCGGCACCTTCAATGATGGAATGACTTAAATCCAAATCTACTGTTTTTGGAAATTCCTCTTCTGGAATTAATAGTTCATGCATACCGGAAATTAACTGGCATATGATAGAACCACAAACCGAAACCATTTGTTGAAAATTTCCATTGCAAATGATGGCATAATTGGCGCAACAGCCTTCAAAACCTGCGCTTTCAGCATGACATTCCCATCGATATGCACTGATTTCACCATTACCTTCGACTTCAGTAACTTCTAAGGAGGGAGTAATAATTAATGCCTTTTGTGCATTGGAGTTTAAAGCAATGATTGCAAATAAAAGAAAAACAATTTTTTTCATCTGTGAATAATTTAGTTAAATTTAATAAAGGTCAAATATAGATCACCCAAAGTGCAGACAAGCTACCGTTGGATCAGTTTTTTGCACATTCATCGTTTTGTGATTTGAATGATATTAGGGGATCAGGGAAACAAAAAAACGCCCTGAATTTCAGAGCGCTTCTCGTTTGTTTTTCGTAACCGCAAACTAATATGTGAATTTGTAATAATTCATTTTATGAAGGATATTTGCTTACAATCCAAATGCTACACCTAATTTCACCCCGAAGTTCGAGTTGTACTGGTTATCGCGAATGGTTGTTAATCCGGTATAATAATTAAAATCAGTATTCAGCCAAATATTGGTTGCCAATTTCCAGTTGAAACCGATAGAGGCATTCACACCGACGTCGAAGTTTTTGTAAAAAGATCTTACGTTCACTTTTGAACCCCCTTCAATATCTGAATCGCTGACTGCATCAATCAGAAAACCCATGGAAGGCCCCACTGTTATTTTCGGACGGAGATTATCTTCAAAGTCGCCGAAGTAATACGCAAATTTCAATGGTACACGAATGTATTGCAAGGTAAGATCAGATTCAGAACCGGCACTTTCAACACGCCCTCCTTCCATTGACCACAATACATCTGCGGCAAATCCAACGTGCTTGTGTGAACTGTAATTAAAAATCACTCCGGCACTCCAGGAAGGCTTGAAAATATCTGTTCCGGAAGTATTCCGGATCCCCGTATGTCCAAATCCTACCGAAGGCCCGATCGAAAGTGTTTTGGTCTTTTTCGCAGGTGCTTCTTGGGAAAATGCTGCAGCGTATGTAAATAGTACTGCAGTAATTATAAGAATCTTTTTCATATTCTGTCGTTTAATGATTATATGAATAAAGATCTCTGAATTGCCCCGTTTTTCTGTTATATCCTAATGTAGGAAGCTTACATAACTCACAGTTTTTGCTTTTTTTGGAATGAGGAGGGGACAGAATGAGAATCCAAAACAGTTCACGGCGGCGGATCTCCTGAACGAAGATTAAATCCTCACCCCCATAATACACACATCATCGACCTGTTCGATACCGTTTTTCCAGTTTTCGAAAGTAGATTCCAGAAGTTGTTCTTGTTCTGACATAGAAAGAGCAGCATTTTTGAGGATGAATTCTTTCAAAGGGGCGTATTTGAATTTCTTTCCTTTTTCTCCTCCGAACTGATCGGCGTAACCGTCTGTGAAAAGGAAGATTAAATCGTCCTTTTTGAGCTGGATGTGGTGCGTTTTGAATGCTTTTGCATCGAAAGAACTTCCGATTGGCTGCTTGTCTGCGGTGATGCTGTTTAATTCGTTGTTTGAAATGTACCAAAGCGGATTGTTGGCGCCTGCCCATTGGATCTCATGCGTTTTGCTATTGATCGCCACAAGGGAAATATCCATTCCGTCTTTTACATCTTTGTAACTTTTTGTAAAGGTTTCCAGTACAATTTCACGTGTTTTATCGAGGATTTCCCCTGGATCTGTGAGTCCGAATTCCAGAACGGCCCGGTTCAATGCGGTACTGCATACCACGCTTACCATTGCTCCCGGAACACCATGACCTGTGCAGTCTGCAACAGCGATTAGAATCGAATCTCCGGTTTTTTCCATCCAGTAAAAATCTCCTGCAACAATGTCTTTTGGTTTGTAGAGAATAAAACTTTCGGGAAAGTGTTCTTTGAAAATACTGAGTGGAGGAAGGATCGCATCCTGTAAGCGTTTGGCATAGGTAATGGAGTCGAGGATTTCCTTTTGTTTTTCTTCAACCAGGTCTTTTTGACGTTCGATAATCTCTTTTTGCTTTCGGGTAATGCGTAAACGGTTGATCACAACGAATGCAAAGATCAGGACTAATAAAGAGCCTCCGATCACGGAAAAAATGATCACTTTTTGAATAGCAAGCCGTTTTTCATGCTCTTTTTTATCTAATGCCTGTTGTTTTTCAAATTCGTAAGAAAGTTCCTGTTTGATCAATTCCTGTTGACTTTCTTCATTCGTCACTTTGTCTCGGTTCACCATGTACAATTCATGCATATCGAGCGCGTCTTTGTATTTACCTAGCTTCTTATAGTTCTGGTAGAGCGAAAAACTGGATTCGCGAATTGCGGCCGGGGCATCGACTTTTTTTGCCAGTTCCAAAGCCTGCTGATTGTAGTAGATCGCTTTTTGGTTGTCTCCTTTTTTATAGTAGATCTTCCCCATGATATTGAATACTTCGGGAAGCCCGAGTAGATTCTCGGTTTTTTTGTAATAAGGGATACATTTTTCAGTGAATTCCAATGCTTTTTGATAGTCTTTCGTATCGAGATAAGTAACGGCAATGAAATGATACGACATTCCCAGACCGTAATCATCCTGAAGATTCTGATAAATACGGATAGATTTTTGGTGATATTGGATGGATTTGGAATCGTTCCCAAGATAGCGGTAAATGTTTCCCAGATTGGAATAGGATAGTGCCTGTGAAGAAGAATCTCCGAGTTGTTTATTGATTGTTAATGCCCGCTGATAGTATTCTCCTGCTTTCTTGTATTTTCCCTGTTCGTTGTAGATGACTCCAATGTTGTTTAAGCAGGAAGCGATTCCCTTTTGATCATTGAGTTTTTCCATGATCTTCAAACTGCGGGTGAAATAGGCAATGGCTCGTGTATTGTCGCCCCGTAAGGAAAACGATGCTCCATGAACATTCAATGCAAATGCCTGGTATTTCAAGGAATGCATTTTTCCAGCCATTGCGTAGAGCCGATCGGCATAATAAGAAGCACTATCGGGATAGGTATAGAGATAACCGTGCATACAAATTTGCCGCAGCGATTCTAAACGGTTGGTGTCTGCTTCCTTTTCATTATTGACCACCTTCCAGAGTTTATCCATATCCGTTTGAGCGGACAAAGCGCTGCTCAAGAAAATGATCAGAAAAACAATACCGGCTATTTTCTTCATAATGCGCAGAGAAACAAATCGGTTAAAACTAAGAAAAATAATTTCGACGGAACAAAATGCCGATTGAATATTGTGAATACCGGTTACCGATCTGCAGAAAATAAACAGGTGTCTGCGCATAATAGAATGATATCACAAAAATTTCAACCGGCTTCTACCTTTGAAAGAAAATGAAATCAATGAACCGTTTACTGAAAACTACCCCGATCCTGATGGTTGCACTTTTTATGTCGTGCACGAACAACAAAACACCTGACAACGAGTCTGTCAATGAGAAAACTGATTCGATCAAGACCGAAGAAATTGAAGGCTGGACTTCCATTCTTGATAGAGATAATCTCAAAATAGAAGCGAATTCAAATATTAAGGACACGATGATCCAAAGTGTAAAAGTGAAGTTTGAACCTTACATTTGGTTTGAGGATTTTCCGGCAAATACTTTTGATACGATTACTAAAGCCCCGCTTGATTTCAGTACCAACCACGATGCGAAATATTATATTACTGCAATTAAAAACGGATATAAGGAAGGAAATTCAGTATTTGGCGGTCATTATGAACTGATCATGTGGGGGTGTGGCTATCCATGTGCACACGGAGTGATTGTAGATCGAAGAACTGGTCGGATGGTTCACTTGCCGATGTCGCAAACTGGTTATGAATTTCGTGATTATTCACTAATGCTGATTGTTAATCCTACAGACGAAGAAGGATTTTATGATTTGATGGATGAGTATGTGGATACACCCAGAATATACGTGTTCGATGAGGTGAAAAAGGAGTTTAAAATGCTTGAAACGAAAGGAAGATAATTTGAAAGATGAGCAAGGGCTGCCTTTTTGAGACAGCCCTTTAATGAATTCTATTTAAGAACAGATTAAAATCGGTTTCTCAAATCAGGCAGCATTATTAGCTGCGTCACGCAATTGCTTGATTTTATCATGACCGGATTTGATTTTGGAGTACTGATTTTTCACCATATTTAATTGTTCAGTTCCCTTCAAGGCATCTCCGTCAATTTCTTTTTGATACGTATTTACTGCCGCATCTTCACCAAATTCACATGAATTCAGGATTGCTTTACGGTCTTTACTCGTTAAAGCAGCCTTGACATCCATCCATATACGGAAAATTTTACCGGAAACAGTAGTGCCTTCGATCGCTGTTCCTCCCAATTTACTGACTTCCTGTACCAATTCACGACGGCATTCCTGACTTGCTGTCATCATTTCTGAGAAAACACTTTTCAGATCTCCCTCATCTGTTTCCTGAGATGCTGTTAAATATCCCTGAATGCGATCGTTATTGATCTGAATCAGGTTGTTTAAACTATCTACTATTTCTTGATTATTTGTTACCATGACTTCTTGTTTTATGTGTTAATAATGTATTTGGTCGAGTCCGGATTTCAAGAGTCAGTACTAATCCTTGAAATCCGGACTCTATTAAGTCTAATCGATTATTTCATTGCTTTGCATTTCTCTTTGCAGATATTTGAATTTTCAAGATGTGCGCGCAACGTTGGAAGCATAGATGTTGCCCAATTGCGGATATCCGGATCTTCTGCATTGGATGAGGCATTTTCAAATTTGCGGATAGCAGCTTTATGTCCACTCACCATCATACTGCAATATTCCTTGTCAAAATCCTTACCAGCACTTTCCTCGTTCAGATCGTCAAACGCATCCTGTCCGTCTTCTGTTAATACTGCCGGAATGGTAATTGATTTACTCGCAGCCAATTGTTTAAGGTCTTTCAAAGCTGCTGTATGTTCTTTTACCATTAATTTGCCCATCGCTTTCGTATCATCCATGGTTCCTTTTTGTTGAGCCAATTCCCCCAACTTGATTTCTTCCAAATTAATAGCCGCAGCCTCAACTAAGAAGTCAGCATCCTTTTCAGATTTTCTGTCATCGAAACGCTCTTCGTTTTTATCTTCCGCAATCTCTTTCGGATCATCCGGATTGCCATTGCTACATGCATGGATAATAAATAAACCAAGGCTCAAACCTCCTAAATAAGCAAAACTTCTTCTTGCTGTTCTTCCTACATTTTTCATGATCATTATTTTTGGTTATAGACATATTAATTACACCCACATACCAATCAAGGTCTTATCTGTGAGAGATCTAAAATTCAGGAGCTTTGATAAAAATCCAGTTACATTTTGTTTTTGAATAGTTGTACTATTCCCACTTTTTGTGTTTGAGAATTGCGGATTAAAAGCTGCGAATCACTTGTGTTTAAAGGTTTTTTCCTTGATTTTGTTTGTGAGTAGAAAGACGGGGATTAAATGACCATTTTAGCTTTTTTTAATAAATGGGATGTTTGTCTGATAATTTGGGAATCTCTTAAAAAAACATAATTATAGGATTTATGTAAATCGACTGGAGATTTGTGTAAGTAACCACTTTCAATCCCTTCATATTTTTACCTGCCAGTCTGATGGTACTTGGTTTTTAGTTGATTATTAATGCTCTTCAGACTTTAAAATTTGAACACCCTATTTAATTATTATATCATGGAAATTAAAAACATACAAGTAATGAGAGGGCCGAATTATTGGTCCAATTACAGGCAGAAACTGATTGTAATGAAATTGGATTTGGAAAATTATGAGGAGCTTCCAACAAACAAAATCCCGAAATTTTATGAACAGATCATGCGTGCCCTACCTTCTTTATATGAACACAGATGCTCAGAAGGAAGAGCAGGCGGATTTTGCGAAAGAATGCAGCAGGGAACATGGCTCGGGCATGTGATAGAACATGTAGCCCTGGAATTTCAGGTATTGGCTGGAATGGATTGCGGTTACGGAAGAACCAGATCAGCAGGAGAGTCTGGCGTTTATAAAGTGGTATTTTCTTATTTGTCGGAAGAAGCTGGAATTTATGCTGGAAAAGCCGCAGTAGATTTTGTATTGTCAATTGCAGAAAAGAAGGTCTTTGATTTGAAAAATGTCATAGAGACTTTAAAAGAGATTTGGGCAAATGAAATACCAGGGCCAAGTACTCAAACAATTCTAGATGAAGCAATTCGAAGAAATATCCCGGTAACCAGACTGGACGATCACTCGCTTTACATGCTCGGTTATGGGCGAAATCAGCAATTATTCCGAGCCACTGTAATGGGAACAACCAATAATCTGGCAGTGGAATCTGTTGCTTGTAAATGGTTTACAAAGAATCTGTTGCACAAGTCCGGAGTTTCAGTTCCCAAAGGAGTTATCATTTATGATAAGAAAGAACTGGAAGAAGCGATGGAAGAAATTCCATTTCCGTGGGTTATCAAACCAAGAGATGGAAATCATGGTCGTGGAATTACTACAAATATCCGGAATAAAGAAACTGCGCTGAAAGCAGCAAATCAAGCGTGGAAGATATCCGATAAGATCATTGTTGAAGAATATATAGAAGGTGCAGATTATCGGTTTTTGGTAATAAACTATAAACTCGTTGCGGTTGCAAAACGCACTCCGGCTTCTATTACTGGAGACGGTAAATTGTCCATCCGTGAATTGATCTGGAAAGAAAATAAACATCCAAACCGTGGATCAGGACATGAAAACGTACTAACAAAAATTCAGGTAGATTATCAGACGAAAAGCCTCGTAAAGGAAGGCGGATTGAGTTTGGACGATATTTTACCTCACGGAAAAGAATTGTTGCTTAAGAGAACAGCAAATCTTTCCACCGGAGGCACTTCAACCGATGTGACAGATAGCGTGCATCCATATAATGTGTTTCTTGCCGAACGCATTGTACGTCTCTTTCAACTAGACGTTTGCGGAATTGATATCATGGCAAAAGATGTGGAGCAACCTATCAAAAAAGGCATCGGCGCGGTGATTGAGGTGAATGCAGGTCCCGGTTTCAGAATGCATACACATCCTTCAAAAGGAACCGCAAGAAATGTAGCAAAACCTGTAATCGATATGCTTTTCCCGGATTCTTCAAATGGAAGAATTCCTTTAGTTGCTGTAACTGGAACCAATGGAAAAACCACAACTACTCGATTGATCGCACACATGGCGCAGAAAGCAGGTAAAAATGTGGGTTATACCACAACAGAAGGAATTTATATTAACGGGCATGTCATTGCAGAAGGAGATTGCAGCGGGCCACAAAGTGCTAAAACAATTTTAGCCGATCCGATTGTGGATTTTGCAGTTTTGGAATGCGCTCGCGGAGGAATTCTGCGCGCCGGACTTGCTTTCGACGAATGTGATATCAGTATCATAACCAACATTACGGAAGATCATTTGGGAATTGATGATATTCATACACTTGAAGATTATGCTCAAGTCAAAGAAGTGGTTGCAAGAAGTACTTCCGATGATGGATATACCATCTTAAATGCAGATGATGATTTGGTATACAAGATGAGAAAGATAGTATCTTCCAATGTCATTTTGTTCAGCACTGATAAGACCAATGAACGAATTGCGAAGCATTGTTTAGTAGGTGGAACGGCGGTTTGCATTCAGGACGGTTACTTCGTATTAAAGAACGGACAAACAGTGATTCGGGTAATGGCAATTCATCACGCTCCGATTACATTTGGTGGAAAGGCTGAATTCATGATTGCTAATGTATTGCCGGCAATTGCAGCGGGAATTGCATCCGGATTTACACTGGAAGATATTCGATCTGCACTTACGTCTTTTATACCTTCTCCTGAACTTACTCCGGGTAGAATGAACCTATTTGAATACGTTCATTGTCAGTTGATGCTTGATTATGCACACAATGCTTCCGGCTTTGATGCAATCCAAAAATACATGATAAATGTAGAAGCATCACGCAAGATTTGTATCATCGGAGCAACAGGTGATCGTAGGGATGAAGATATTCGCAACCTGGGAAAATACGCAGCACGAATTTTTGATGAGATCATTATCCGACATGACATAAATGGCAGAGGACGAACGAATGAGGAAATGACGAAATTGATCATGGAAGGAATTTATTCAGTCAATCCCAATCCGCATGTAGAGGTCATTTCCAATGAGGCGGAAGCAATTGAATTTGCAGTAACAAATGCACCGCAAGAAGCCTTCATTTTTGTATGTGCAGATAAGGTAATGCACTCCATTGAATTAGTACAAAAACTTCAGAAGAAGCTGCTTTACTCAATGTCTCAAGTGTCCTAATTAAAAACGATCCAGATGTTACCCAAAGGCAGATTATTACTCATTGGAGGAGGGGAAGATAAAGGGGAAAACCAGGTTCCGATCGCCGCACATAACAAACAATTTGTGCACCTGGAAATCTTAAATCAACTTGTTTCTGCAAAATCTCTGAATGATCGGATTGAAGTAATCACGACTGCAACCGGTTTTCCATTGGAAATTCGTGCGATCTATGAGAAAGCCTTCGGCAAAGTAGGTTATACGAATGTTGGGTTTTTGGATATTCAAAATATTGCAGATACAAAAAATGAAACATACATCGATCGGGTGAATAAAGCAAATACGGTCATGTTTTCCGGAGGAGATCAGTTCAAAATCGCAACAATTATCGGCGGTTCCCCTATTGCTGAAGTAATTTGCAGACGATACAAAACCGATGCAAAATTTACGGTTGCCGGAACAAGTGCCGGAGCAATGGTGATGTCGAAATTGATGATCCAAAGTGGAGGTACAAATGAAGCACTCATCAACTATGACCTTCGAATCAGTTCCGGGCTCGGGTTAATTGAAGATTGTATTATCGATACCCATTTTATCCGAAGAGGACGTTTCGGAAGACTTGCACATGCTGTTATTTCGAATTCCAATCAATTGGGAATCGGATTGGGAGAAGACACGGCTTTATTAATCCGTAAAGGGCGTAAAGCACAATGTTTGGGATCTGGAATGGTGGTGATCATTGATGCTAGGGATATAGAACAAACCAATGTCTATGATGTGGAAAAAGGCGATCCCATTTACGTGGATAACCTGCGCGTGCATCTATTGGTACGGAATTGTGAGTTCAATATTTACACCTGTAAAGTAAGTTACACAAACATAAAATCAGAAAATGAATAAAATTGCACTAGCTATTCATGGCGGAGCCGGACAAAACAGCGAATTCATTGAAGCGAATAAAGATGGCTACTTGAAAGGCTTGAAAATCGCTGTGGAGCACGGATATGAATTATTGGTCAATGGCGCTTCAGCTGTTGATGCGGTAGAAGCAACTGTTCGGATACTGGAAGACAATCCATTGTTTAATGCGGGCAGGGGAGCAGCGTTGAATGCAGATGGAAAGGTCGAAATGGATGCTGCGATCATGGATGGGAACTTGCTTACTGCAGGAGCAATCTCCATGGTTACGAAAGTCAAGAACCCGATTTCCCTGGCAAGAAAGGTCATGAGCAATACCAAACACGTACACCTTGCAGGATATGGTGCTCTAAAACTGGCTGAATTGCATTCTCTTGAACTTATGCCTGATAATTATTTCATCGTGGAAAGGCAGTTGAATGACCTAAAAGAAGAAAAGAGTTACGGACACGGAACCGTTGGCTGTGTAGCTTTAGATTCTATGGGGCGCATGGCTGCTGCAACTTCAACCGGCGGAATTTCCAACAGTCTTCCGGGGCGTGTTGGAGACAGCTGTATGATAGGAGCAGGCTGTTATGCCAATTCCAATTGCGCTTCCTCTTGTACCGGTGACGGCGAAGTAATCATAACCAATGTGGTTGCTCATAAAGTGGCTTTATTGATGGAATTAAAAGGATTGTCTTTGCAGGAAGCTTGCGATTTTGTCATCAACAATAAAGATCAACCTATCGCCGGAGATGTAGGAATTATGAGTTTGAACAAACAGGGAGAAGTTGTTTTTTCATTCAATTGTGACCGTATGCATCGGGCAAGTATTGATCGTTCCGGAAAGTTGGTAGTGGATATTTATCATACGGATAGTTCGTTGAAGTGAATGGAAAATGTACAATGTAATCCCGATTGCTATCGGGATGAAAAGGATTTGAATTCTCAGTAGGTTTTCGATTCGCAGCTAGCGCGAGGGTCTCGCTCGTGCTAGCTGCAAAACAACTAATTAATGAATAATCAGCTTCCCGGAACCCGACGCATCCTTCCCATAAACATGATAGAAATAAATACCTGGTGTTGCCGATAAATCGATTTCTGTATACATACTTGACGGGTTGGATTCAAAGACCTGAGCTCCCAGTTGATTGAAGATTGTTATTTTTTCGATTCTTTTTGAGACTGAGATGTGTACTTTTCCATTTGAAGGATTCGGCCATGCAGTTAACCCTGCTAATTCGGAATTTTCATTCAAACCGAGTGTTTCAGGAGAAATTTTTGCGAGGTAGGCATCTCCGAATGCAGAAATCCAGCCACCGCTTTCAGCAAGGTAATTTCCTTTTCCTACAACTAATACCTGATTATCGGAAGTAGGAATACAGGCTAATCCCCAGCAATGAGAACCCGTATAGATGGATCCGTTGTAATATGGTCCGACTTGGTTTATGGCATAGGCATTCATGATCTGGCCATTGTCGTTGATACAGAATAGTGCCATTTGAGCACAGTTTTGAGGCGCACTGGTTACATCGTCAAAATCTTGGTCGATCTCACCTGCGGCAACAAATCCGTTTGCAAAAGGAACCAAATCGTCACAGAAACCGAAATTGATTGCGTTTCCATTATGAGTTGTGAGGATAGAAATAGACAAACTATCACCATTGTTTGAAGCTACGCGAATCACGGAAGGATAAAGAATATTGTTTTGTGACCAAGAACTGGCAACAAGGTAATCTCCTGTACCGTTTTTTACCATTCCTACTCGCTGATCTTTCCAAAGTGCGTTGCGTTTGTATTTCTTTGTCCAGTGAACAGTTCCGTCTGAAGCAGCAAGTTTGGTTACAGCCAGATCGAACATCCACCAATCGGCACCTGCGTAACCTGACATAACTACATCTGATCCGTCTTGAATAATGGAAGTCACCGCAATTACTTCTCCTGCGTAGTCATGAGTCCATACACCGGTAATACTTCCCGGTGTAAAACGTTTAACAATAGAAGCCGAACTTTGAGTATAGGAAAGTACATAATCCCCATTTGCAAGTTGTGTATGTGCTAAATAACTATAGCCGGAAGCCGGTCCCATCGGGCCGTAGAATTTAGAAATCGTATCTCCGTTTGTTTCATTGAGTTTCACGAAAGTCAATCTGCCATATCCTGTTTCAAAAACTCCGAAAAGATCATTGTTGTTATCGCGATACAATTTCGCAAGATTATTGAAATTACCATAAGTTGTACCGTAATAACGTGTCCAAAGTGAATCGCCATTTGCATCTACTTTTGCCATATAGGCAACTCGTGGTGATTTTTCAGCAATTCCACCAATGAGATAACCACCATCACTGGTTTCAATAGTCGTTCTTGCATTTTCAACCGTATTATTGACAGCGTGGTTAGAATAGATGTATTCATTTTGCCATTGAACCTGAGCAAAAGAAAAACTGATTGCTGTAGTTGTAAGTAGGGCTAGGAGTATGTGTTTTCCAAAATTTTTCATAATTGTAGAATGATGATTACAGATGCAAAAATGGAGGAAGTTTAAAAGGGAGACAATACGGTATATGTCGTATTTAAAGAGTTGATCTGAGTGTTATTGCATGAAATTTGCTTAAATAGAAATAATTCGAGTATCATGCACAATAGGAGTAACGCCCTGTTTATGGTGGTTACAGCGGTTTGGCGCAATAAAATGTTGAAAATACGTTTAATTTCACTTGTTTTATTTAATTATTTCACAAATCCAAAATATATGTAAACTGAGATAGTTAATAATGTAAACTATCCTTTGTTCACATTGCTACATTTGGATAAGAAGACATGAAAATTAGATTTTGAAAGTAGGTAAACCCTATGTGGTAAATCGAGTGGTTAGGTAAGAGGGGCGAAAGCCCCTTTTAAATCCAAGTTTACCGGGGACTGAAAATTGGATAGTAGAAATGGGTTATTTTTTTCCTTTTCCATAGTATGATTTTTAAGTGATAACTGAATTCTAAAAAAACTTTGGAATTCGTAACTAAAAAAGTAATTATGAGAGTAATAGTAAGCACATTATCCATTTTGGTAGCCATGGGTTGGTCTATCGGGTACTTTAAATTTGACGCTGGAGGTTCGTTTCATTTGATACTTTTCGTTGCATTGTTTGCGCTATTTATGCAGTGGCTTCCAAGTAGTAAACCATAAATAGTGAAAACAATAAACTCAAAATTCTTAGTTAAATGAGTTAGTATCGGCACCGTTTGTATATGGCTTCTAATTGAATCAAATAATTTTGTGGAGCTCCGTAAATTGTTTTATATTAGAATAATATAGACAACTTGCTTTGAGAATTTATGTGAAGTACATGGTCGGCGCCAGCTGCGTGGAGAAGATAGAAAACGAACTTATAAAGTTGGGAATCATCATATCAGAAATTAATCAGGGAATTGTAGAATTTCAGGAGGAATTAGACGGAGTACAGTTACTTCAATTAAATGAGACATTTCAGGAATTAGGGTTTGAAGTAGTAGATTCTGACACCAGTAAATTGTTAGATCATATCTCAGAATTAGTCAAAATGCTGATCTATAAAAATCCGGGGATGACTGTATGTGATTATCAGAATTATATGGAAGAGGAGTTGAGTTTCAATGGTTCCAATATAATGAAGGTGTTTTCGCAGGTTCATGGGATCGATTTAGCTCAGTTTGCAATCATACAGCAAGTTGAACGGATTAAGGAAATGCTGTTGTATGAAGATCGGGAAGCCACAGAAATTGCTGAAATCTTTGATTTTAAGGACGAGATACAGCTTACGAAAACTTTTCAGAGTGTCACAGGATTAACTCCGGAATACTATATAGAAATAAGGAATAAACGCCGTGAAATAAAGAAAAAAGCAGATTCCGACGAACAACAAACACGTGCGATTAAGGAGGTGAATTGAGAAGAGCTATGCACACCTCGTAACGATTAAAAATTGGGATTATTTTACATTGAAAATTGAGTAAAGACAATTCATTAAGATGAATTTGGTGGGTCGATGCACAACAATTTAAGTGTTGAAATTAAAAAGGACTTGCCTTATTTTCGGCTAAAAAAGTATGAATAACTAAACTCCGTTTGATTTGAGATTATATATAAAGTACATGGTTAGTTCGCGTTGCAAACAACTTGTAAAAAATGAATTGGAAAGATTGGGGATCCAATGCACTACAGTGGATCTGGGGATAATTGAAACCCTTGCCGAACTTTCAACTGAGGAACTTGAGCTTCTGAGGACAAATTTGTCCAAATCAGGTCTCGAACTCCTTGAAGATAAAAAAAGGTTGCTCGTCATTCAGATGAAAGAAGCAATTATGGAATTGATTTACCATCCGGATGAAATACCGAACGTCAATTATTCCGATTACCTCAGTGAGAAACTGAATCAAGATTATACGTATTTATCCAACATCTTTTCAGAAGCAAAAGGAATTACTATTCAGCAGTTTATTATTCTTAGAAAAATTGAAAGGGTGAAAGAACAGCTAGCCAATACTGATATGGGGCTGGCAGATATTGCCTTTAAACTTAATTACAGCAGTGTTGCACATCTTTCCAATCAGTTTAAGAAAAATACGGGAATGAGTCCTTCGAATTACAGGCAGATGATGGAAAAGGTAGATCTTTAAAATAGTTGACGGATGTAAGTGGTTGTTTATACTCTTTCATTTTATTAGATGAATAATCAAAAGAAGTACTGGGAGTTGTTCGTAATAGGTACAAGTGCTTTTTCTTCCTGCTTTAATCTTCACAATAGTATGAATTATGTAAATCCCTTTCAGGATTGTGTAAGGACCTCCTTTAGCAAACTCTTTATTTTTGATACAAGACTTCAAGATAAATCTAAACTATCTTGTAGCAACAAAGAATTTTAAGTGGATCCATGTGTGGTAGTGTGGGTTAAGTGTTAAAAGGGGGAGCTTGAGGTGAAGGTTAAACTCCCCCTTTAACTAATAATCAAATATTCAACTCTGATTTAAGATCATCAATCATTCAATAAACACTCAAATTGTGGGATTTGTATAACAAATGAGTTTAATTCTGTAACGATTTAGAGTTTTTGAAAACCCATCTTTAAAAAGATAACAAGAATTGGTATCGAATAAAAAATGAGGTATGGACGCGACATTAAAATTAGCAGGACGCATTTTTAAATTCATCATCACTAAATCAATAAGTATGAAATCAGGAGAAGATAAAACGAAGAAAGCTGATACCTCTGGCAGTGTATCAAAAGTAGTAGGAACTTTGGTCGCTGGAGCAGCAGTAGGTTTAGCAGCAGGAATCTTATTGGCACCCGCCAAAGGAAAGAAAACAAGAGCGAAACTATTGGAGGATGCGAAAGACCTGGCCGATAAATTAAAAAATAAGGCTGATGAGGTTGTAAAACCGAAAGAAGCTAAAAAATAGGCTATTAGGTTTGAGTTACAAAAAAAGCCATCCGTCAATTGACGGATGGCTTTTTTTATCTCTCTGATTTTTGTAATTAATTCTGATTTTCCTGCGAAACCAACTGCAATTTCTTTGGTTGGGCAGTTCTGGCTTTATGCTGTTTTCCGACAGTCATTCGGGCAATCAGGTAACTTACAGTTGATTCCGCTCCCTGATTTAAATTGATATGCTCTCGTTCCAGTCCGTCGTAACATCCGCCCGTACCAGGATTGTAAATAATTCGCGACAAATGATTATTTCCTAAAAACCAACTGAACGCTAATTCTGACTTTTCCAGATAGCTGTCTATTCCATAGACTTCATAAAAGTGATCAAGAGCTAATATAGTATAGGCCACATCAATAGGTTGTTCCCCAAATTCCTCCGGTTTTTGACCTTTATGCAACCAGCTTTTATTAGAGATCAATTTAATTCCGGTTCTGCTGAATGTAATGGACAAAAGAAAGTCAAAGGATGTTTTCGCTACGACTTTATAGAATTTATCACCTGTTTCTTTCCACGCGCAAAGCAAAGCTTCAGGTAAGATACTGTTTGCATAAGTTAAATAGCTTTCAAACCACGGCCAGTTCTCTTCCGCTTCGTGACGATAGAACTGAATCAACCGATCAGCTAATAGTTTGATGTGGGAAGTAATCTCCGGAGACTGCTCTTCCATATTGCTGAAGTACAATCCTTTGATGGTAAAAGCAATGGAACGGGGAGAATGCATCTGTTCCAAACTCTTTAAGGTTTTCTGCAAAATGGATTTTGCCAGAGCTCCAAACGTTTCCGGGAGAATATGCTGTTTTGATATTAAATAACCCAAGGCCCAGATAGCGCGCCCGTTTGAATCGGAAAGATTGGTTTCATTATTCTGATTCGTAAATTGCTGATCGCGATCCACATAATTGAGAAATTCACCTCCAGGTTGTTGACAAAATAAAATGAATTTAAGATACGTTTGAATAGCTACCAAACTTGCTCCGTCAAGAGTTGCTTCGTAATACATGCAGCTGGCGATCATTGCACGGGCATTATCGTCCAGTGTATATCCGGAACCCAGATCTGGTTGATTGATCTTTGAAAACTGGATCATTCCGAATCGATTGGTCAATTTACTGAAATGCGCCAGATTGATATCCGGTAAAGCATACTGCAATGCTATTTTGTTGTATGTTAGTTGTTGAAAAAGGCTTGCATGAGCGATCGAAGAGTTTTCCCAAGCTGTTGGTGCAATGCGTTCCAATCCATTAGATCTGAATCGATCTCTCAGTGTTTCGTCCTGCAGTAATCGGTCAATTGCAGTTGCCAATTGATTCGTATTGTTAAAATCAACAATGATTCCGGTTTCATCATTCAGGAATTCTTTTGCATGTGGAATAGGAGTGGAGATAATCGGACAACCGCAGCTCATAGCATAGGAGAACGTTCCGCTCACACTTTGATTCGGATCTTTGGAGGTGAAAAGGTAAATATCCGTCAGTTGCAAATATTCCAACAGTTCCTTGAGCGATAAATACTTGTTTACAAACAGTACATTGTCTTCCAGTTTTAGATTTTTGACGGTTGCTTTTAGTGAATCCCGATATGCTTCTCCTTCGGAATCAATTACTCCGGGATGTGTTTTCCCTATAATCAGAAAAACAACTTCAGGATCACGGTTGACGATCTGTGGAAGTGCTTCTAATGTCGTTTCTATACCTTTTCCGGAACTCAACAAACCAAAAGTGGCTAATATTTTTTTTCCTTTCAGCCCAAATTTTTGTTTCAATTCTTCTTTGTCCAAGTGCGGAACCAGATGAGTTCCATGAGGAATAACGGTTATTTTTTTGGACGGAATCGTATATTCATTTTTTAAGATTTCTGCGGCGTTATTCGTCATAACAATGATGGAATCTGAGAATAATCCAATATTTTGAACATGTGCTTTCCGTTTTTCATCTGGATTTGGCAGAACGGTATGAAATACGGTTGCAACCGGTTTTTCGATTGTTTGGATGAATTTGAGAAAGGTATTCTCTTCATCTACTCGGAAAAGCCCGAACTCATGCTGAATAAGTATTAAGCTTATACGGCTATTGTTGTTGATCTTATTTGCCAATGCTGCATATTCGATGGGAACATCTGTTTGAAGTGTATAAGTGACTTCATTTGGATATTGATGAGACATAAATCCAGCTTCAAGAGCACACACTTGTAATTCAAAAGAATCATCGAATTGCTGATTCAAAGCCAGCAATAAATCCTGAGAGTAAGTGGCTATTCCGCATTCTCTTGGAGGATAGGAAGAGATCAAAAGAACCACAGGAACTTCCACTTTTGAGAGCTTAAAACCTGATTCTGGTAAATGATTCAAAAATAGAGATTGGGCGAATCGATTGCTTTTAACTGGATGTTTCATCTTTAATTGTATTTAATTTGAGTTCTGAAATGAGTTCTGTAAGACTCAAGGATGCATAAGCAATTTGCCTGTCAGAAGCACCATAATAGATGTATAATGTGTCGCCAAATAATGCAGTTCCGCAAGGGAAGCAAACATTATCGACTTCTCCGTGCAATTCCCATTCTTGTTCCGGCTCGAACAAGGGATAAGGTAAGCGTGCAAGTTCTTTTTTTGGATTGTGAAGATCTAATAATGAGGCACAAGCAGAGTAAATGTTCCCTTCAGCAGTACATTTTACTCCATGATAGATCAAAATCCAGCCGAATTCTGTTTCTATTGGTGGGGCACCTCCTCCGATATAGTTTATTTCATGTTCGTATTTAGGAAAGAGAACGGTGTTTTCTTTGAGTCGTGAAACATAATCCTCCCAAAATGCAGGTGTCAGATCGCTCAATTCATCGATTGCAACCAGTTGGATGTCCGGTTTGATGCGATGAAGGAAAACCAGTTTTCCATTTATCCTTTGGGGAAAGAAAAGCACGTCTTTATCCCAGATTAGGTTGTTTCGATTGAGATTCTGAATGAATGGTTCGGAATTGCAATATCCCAGATAACGGTCTGCTATATCCCAACCACCTTTGGTCAATGTTTCAAATTCAATGTAAGAGAGTTGAGGAGTGATTATTCCTTGCTTTTCAAACGATTTCAAATCCCGTGAAGTTGCCAGCGCCCCCAGTGCATTCACCCCATCGTAAGCAGTATAGGTCAGATAATAGATTCCATCAATGTAACAAATTCGAGGATCTTCCACTCCCAGAGATTCATAGTCGAATTCAGGGGAAATAATGGGTTCTGTATCCCGGCTTATAATTTCATGCGGACCGTCAAGCGTACAATGGCCTATTGTGGAATGATTCCCGGTTCTTACAGCTCTGTAAAACAGATGTACTGTATTCCCTTCGCGGATCACACCCGGATTGAGTACTCCATGACTTTCAAAGTCGAGAGCAGTCGTCTCTAATAGTATACCTTCTTTTGTGACCTGAATCATAGCTGTGTTTCCCCGAAACTGTAAATAGCCCCGGGGGGACTGTAAAGTTCCGTTACAAGACCGGCAGAACTGTTATAGAACTTTCCTGAGAAGTTACATAATCATCACATTTCACAAATATTGGGAAGCGCTGAGGTGCGCAAATAATAGATCTTGTGGCAATGAAATGCATTTTTACTGACCGAATATTGAATCATTACAAGCTCTATTTCTATTCGAGATAAGATATTTGCCTTTCAGTCAAAAGATGAAAGATGGTTTTCAGAGGATCATTATCAAAAGAAAAACATGATTTTTTTAAATATTTTTCCAAGCCAGATACTTTTTAATCCTTAGATCCGTTGATTCTTCTGTAATCGAAATTATTTTCGTTATCACTATTTTTACTTCGTGCTAAACAAAACAATCTTTCACTGTCTGTTATTGCTTACTAGCATTTCGACCGCCTATTCTCAAAAATTAGTCTTTCAGAATTTAGGGGTAAAACAAGGATTGCCTGCAATGGAAGTTTATAACTTGTTTCAAGATTCTGACGGGTATGTCTGGGTATTTACCGAATATGGAATAGTGAAGCATAATGGGAGTAGGTTTATTCCTGTATGTCAGAATCTTCCCTTGAAAGAAAGTGCAGTCTATGCAGTTGCTGTATCTGAATCAGGAGAATTCTTTATTGCCAATTCGCAAGCCAGAATTTATCAAATTTACAAGGATAAGGCCATTTTGGTAAAAGGTTTAGAGAAGTATACGCGTGAAATCCATAAATTGAAATTGGCAATTTTTAATCTATACTTTGACAAAGAAGATAGGCTTTCTTTTACCACTTTTCAAAAAACATACTGTATTCCGAAAGAACGTTATCATGTTCAAAAAGCGAACGAAAAAACCAAACGATTCGCTCCTGTTAATAAGATTCATCCTTTGATTTCTGTCAGAGGAGGAGACTACCCATGGGGGAAAATGTCCCTGTCTGTTCAAGATCGGTTTGGATTTGTAAAGCAGGTTATTCTGAGTGATTCCATTTTTATGAGCAGAAGTCTGGGGTATGAATTCAAGGGAAACAGTTACTTTTTTTTTCTGAATGAAGTACATCTAATCCGTAAAAACGGTTCGGTTAAATCTCGTCTCTTTGATAAAGGAATTATCAATTTTAAGATTGCACCGAATGGACATATTTGGGTAGGACTTACGAATGGCGGTTTACATGAATTGGATGAGGAGTTGAACCCAGTGGAGCATTATTTGGGGAATGTCACTGTTTCTGATATTTTGTTCGATGATCAGTCTGGTATGTGGGTTTCAACAATCGGTCAAGGTGTATTCTATTGCAAAAACATGGATAATCATTCATTTAATGACGTCCAGGGACTGAATGGCCAGATTACAGCACTGAATATAGTTGACCGAAAATTATTTATTGGTACGGTAGTGGGTAAATTATTTGTCAGAGAGAACAAAAAGCTTCAGGAAATACATTTGAAAGGAAATACTGCATCTATCAATCAAGTCATTGAATTTGAAGGTCAGTATTTCGTTGGAACCAAGGGGTGGACTTATATTCTGAACCGGAATTTTAAAGTTGTCAAAATTGTAACTATCAACAGTTACGCGTTTTGTAAAGCAAAAGACGGAGAACTAATGATCACTACGGGCTCAACGATTTCCAAATATAAAAAGAGTAGTAAATCATTTAAAATTCTTAAACGAGATAGTTGGAGCCGTGGATTAGTGGAGCGTTTTTCCGGAGAATTTTTCGTGGTACTTCCGGATGGAATTTATCGTTTAGCAAAGACCTTTTCAAGTCCGGATTATCTGAAAGTTTTCAAGGAAAAGAATGTTTCGAGATTAAAAATAGATTCAAAAAAGAATATTTGGATCTGTACAAAAGGCGATGGTCTTTATCAATTGACTCCAACAAACAGATTGATCCATTATGACAATCTTCCTTCTCAGATCATTAATGATATCAGTTTTTTATCTGATCAGGTTGTTTTATTGTCCACCAATAAAGGAGCATTTGTGAAGCGATTGGATCAACTCCAAAACCAATCGTTCTGGAAGCAATTACTTGACGAAGAAGTTGTGAGAATGGTTTCTTTTGGTGATGAAGTATTGATAGGTGCTTCTTCGGGGCTTAGTTCGCTAAATCTTAGGAAGTTGTTTCGACCTACGAATTACAGACTGCATTTGGCTTCGGTGGAAATGGATCATAAGACAATTCCGTTGAATAAGCTTAAAAACTTAAACTACAAGCAGAATGATCTGTATTTCAATTTCGATTTTTTAGCATATGAAGAATGGTCTCAACAGTTGAATTTCGATTTGAAAGGACCCTCAACTCTGAAGGGGCAAGTAGAAGGAACGCAAATTCATTTGCAAAACCTAAGTCCCGGACAATATACCTTATTGGCATATCCAAAAGTGAATCTGGCACATAAAAACAATTTGATTGTGGTGACTTCATTTTACATTGAACCGGCTTTTTGGCAAACGACTTTTTTCCGGATTTCGATGATTTTTGCAGGACTCATATTGACCATTTTATTCAGTTGGTTGATTATGCGATCCAGAAGGAAAAAGGAAATGCAGCGAATTCATATTGAAAAACTCTTGGCGGAATACCGACTCACAGCTTTGAAGGCGCAAGTCAATCCGCATTTCATGTCAAATTCTTTGGTTGCCATTCAGGAATTGATCATTCGAAAAGAAACTTCCAAAGCAAATCAATACTTGGCTAAATTTAGCGCTTTACTCCGCAATTTGCTCAATTATTCCGATCAGTCGGTGATCAGTCTTTACAATGAGTTGAAGATCATTGATCTGTACATTGATCTGGAACAGTTGCGATTCAGTAACCGTTTTGCCTTTATAAAGGAAATAGATAAGCACATTCAATTAGACCAGTTTTTCATACCCGCGTTGATTACGCAGCCACTTATTGAAAATGCAATCTGGCATGGACTTTTGCCTTTGCCGGAAGAACGTTCTCCAATTCTTACACTCTCCATAACATTGGATCAGAATAAACTGTGTATTTCGATTAAAGATAATGGAGTAGGCAGACTTCCGAAAGATCCGCAAGCGATAAAAATAGGCGCGTTTAAGGAATCTAAAGGGATGAAACTAATTGAAAAACGAATCGAGAATCTCAATAAATTGTATGTCCCGGCCGGTGGATCAATTGAATTCATTGATTTGACGGATGAGGCGGGAAAACCAATCGGATCAACTGTACAGATTTTCTTTTCGTTAGAGATGTTAAACAAACTATACCATGAAAGGAATCAGGAGCGTAATTATTGATGATGAAATGGCGAATAGAAATGTCCTGAACAGCATGCTTAAAGAGCATTGTCCATCCATTGAATTGATTGGCGATTGTGCTTCAGTGGAGGAAGGATATGAATTGATTTGTCGGACAAAGCCTGATTTGGTATTTCTGGATATTCAAATGCTTACACGAACCGGATTTGATTTGCTGCGCATGTTTGAACAGGTTTTCTTTCAGGTTATTTTTGTGACCGCCTTTGATGAATTTGCTTTGCAGGCTTTTGAATTCAATGCCATAGATTATATCCTCAAACCAGTTGATTATTCCAAATTGACACGTGCTGTAGAGAAGGTTGAACGCTCCATTCATTTTGGAGATAATTCCAATGTCATTCATTTTATTCAGACTATTGATGAGCGAAACAGATTGATCAAACGCATTCCATTTCATCAGAAAAATAAAGTATTGATCGTCGATCTGGATAATATCAGTTATATCCAGGCCGTTCGGAATTATTCTGAAGTAGTAACAGAAGATAATCAGCAGATAATTTCCAGCAAAACCTTGTCAGATTATGAAGTGTTGCTGCAGTCTTATCCCAATTTTCTTCGGATCAACAAAAGTACCTTGATCAATATTCATCATATTTTGCATTATTCCAAAGGAGTAGATTGTGTCATCACCATGAAACACGGAAAGGAAGATTTTGAAGTTTCCCGACGAAAGAAAGCAGAAATTCTTAGTTATTTGAAAGACTAAAAAAATATCCTGTCTTAGCAAACGGACATCCGAATAATGACTCAATTCTAATATCTTTGGAGTCTTATAATTGTATTATGCGGTTAACTCTAATCACCTTTTTCTTCTTTTCAACACTTGCAGTTAAAGCCCAAAAGCAAGAATGCTGGGAGTGTTTAGCGGCAGCAAGGAATCTGAATTCCAACATTGCCCTTGAACGCTGTATTCAAATTGAAAAGAAGCAGCAGCTGGAAACAAATGAAAGAGAAGTGATTTCGTTTGTAATAGGGAAATTATTACTGATGGAAGGAAAACCGGAAGCTGCCCTGAATTACCTGAATGTTTCCGCGAAATCAACCGATTCCTTGTTCAAATCTTTATCACTTGGGTTATTAGGAGATTACTACCTCGATAAAAACAAACCGGATCTCGCATTAGATTATTATTTGAAAGCTTCTGAACTGGCAAATAATAGCTTGTACACACCGTATTTTCTGAATAAACAAGGAATTGTTTTTCAAATTCAAAATAAAGAGGAAGATTTTGAACGGATTGGCTCTAGGCTGAGAGTCAACCATATTCAATTTTTCAACGCGCTTTATCTGGGAGATCGTTATGGGAGAAAACCTTCTAAGTATGATGCATCCAACAGATTGTTGTTAGATCACAGACTTCCTGCAGGTCCTTATGGAATTGGGATGGTGAATGGAACGCAAGTAGAAAAAGCCATTTTTGATGTCCGGCTTCAATCGGTGGAACAAGTCTATGAGAGTTATCCTTCCTATAATATGGACGTACCTCCTCAATATGTGATGGATGAAATGGCATGGGAAGTTTCATTAAATGCAACGTTGTTAAGAATCAACGAAATTGCTTTTGCATTGAAGGCGAATGAGCGCGAGTTCCAGGCTTATATCTTCGGAGAAAATTCGTATTCCTTGCTTCCTGAAATCAATCAGGCTTTCACATCAGGTGGAGTCTTTAATAAAGCTGAATTGGTTAGATATATTTCTGATCAGGAAAACACCACCGACCCGGAGACTAAAGCTGGTTGGGCTAACACGAAAAGGGCTCTTTTGGAACAGATTTCACTAGAAAAATACAAGTATTTACTGAGTCTGGGACTTTACGTATCGACCAATGAAGCAATGCTTGCAGATAAGGCGTCAAAAAAGATCATTCAGATCAAAGGAGTTTGTTTTCCTAGAGATTACTTTTCTGGTTCAAGCTTCTCAGTTTCTGAAAAAGAGCTGCAAACCTATTTTGAGTTTCATAAAGCAGATCCGCATTATGATTATTCGGCAATGAGAAAAATGAAATTCTTCAAGTTTCCGATTGCTTTAGGTAAAGCAGATAGTATTGCATTTGAAAAGGAACTAAATGAATTGAAAAGTGCATTTGAAAAAACCGCATCCGATTCCTTATTTGTAGCAGAACATTCAGATTATCCGCGTGCCTATGCTTCAGGTAATCTTGGAACTGCATTTCCTGCTTCAAACGAACGTGCCCGTGAATTTTTTACCTATCCGGATGAATTGGAGGATAGAATGAAGACGGCGAAAATTGGTGAGGTTGTGGGGCCTTATATCGATAAAAAAGCATTCAGATTGGTTAAAGTGGTTGCGTTCAATGAAAAGCTGCTTACAGTTCGACACATTTTAATTAGCAGCAACAAAGAAGCGTTTTCTGCTGAAAGACATGAAAGTAAACGAAAATTCGCCCTTGATCTTATGGGGAAGATCAACCATGATAACTTTGGGGAATATGTGCGTAAGTATTCGGAGGATCCCGGTTCAAGGGATAAGGGAGGAGTATATACAGATTTCATGGATTATGAAATGGTAACACCATTTGCTGATTTTGCAGTGAATGAACCAATTGGAAAGATTGGAATAGTAGAAACAGCTTTTGGATTCCACATCATGGAGGTTTTGGATCGAAAACCCACAAAATTCCCCGTAGTGGCAATAGTGGAACGAAAATTGGTTCCGGATGAAAAAATACAACAGGCAATTGGTGTTGAAGTAAGCAAGTTGTTTGCATTAATGAATCGTGAGATGGAATCCTTGACTCCGGATCGCAAGAAAGCCTATTTTGATTCGGTAGCGGGTATTTATGGAGATCCCGGTCAAATCAACATCAATGAGTTTTACCCTGCAATGACATATTTTGCTAAGCAGGAAACGAATGATCGGATGATGGAATACGCCTATAGGAAGAATGTGCCTTCAAATCAATTAATGACTCCGATCAAGGATAGTACAGATTGGATCTTTCCTTTTTTTGAAGCAGCTTATTCGGGAGCAGATTATAATCAGAAGCAAGTGCTGGAATTCCTGAAAGGAAATTACCAAGATGATAAGATACTGGATTCCTTACAATCAACATTTGGTGAATTGAGCTCTGTGGAAGAGATTGCGAAACAAGCCAAACTAAACGTTTTTATTGAAGAAATTTCGGTTGATCCTAAAATAATAACGGAACAAATCTCTTTTGATTTTGTTCAGAATTTACTAACTGAAAGAAACCCAAAGCCCGGAATTCAATGGTTCCATTCATATAGCCGTTGTTTTGCTTATGAGCTTGTTTCTACCAGAAATGCGATGCCCCTGACGGATTATTCTACACTTCAGACTTCCTTGCAAGGCAAGCTGATGGATGATTTGAATGATTTGATCAAATTCAATACCTCACTGACCAAAAAAACAGTGTATAATTATCCCTTATTCAAGTTGATGCTGAGACAATAAGATAAAAAAGAGCTGGAATCCTTATTTACAGAATATCCAGCTCCTTTTTTTGTAATAGGCAACCGGGTTATTCCTTCACAATTTTAGCCGTTCTTTTTTATCCACATTCTAAACTAATAAAAAGACGATTGGATTAAAGTTAATCTGTTGATGTCGTTAAAAAGTAACATGTTGTTGCTTCAGCATAAATTCGTAGCACAAGTTGAATTTGGTCAGATCAAGTTGAATATGTTCTATTTTTTGCTGGAAATGAACACCATCTTGTGTTTTTAAATAGTTCAAGAATGCATCTTCTTTAACAAATAGCACTTCGGGAAAATCGAATAAACCATCCTCGCTAAAACTACCGTATAGGATGTTTTCCTGTATTAGATTCAAGTGGAGTTGATGTTTTACCGATTCAGGATGTTCAGGTCGGTTTTTGCAGGCAATTATCCATGTGTATTGCGGTTTTTTATTCAGTTGTTGGGGGCTGCCTGTGACGCAATATTCGGATATCGTTAGGTTGAACTGACGATCCAACTTAGAAATGGAGTTATTGGTATTAGTGACCGTAACGTTTTCCTTTAATATCGAAATGGCACGATTAACGCGGCCTGTGATAATCAGCGTATGTGGATTTATGTTAATAAATTTCACAGTGTCACCAAGAACATAACTCAATAAACCTGCATTGGTTGTAAGAATTAGGGCGTATTCAACGCCGAGTTCAACTTCATCTATCCAAAAACGCTGAGGATGTTCGTGTTTCATATCTACTACCTTCACAAATTCGTAGAAGATGCCGTTTTGTGGTAAAAGTGAAAAACCAGCTTCATTTCTACTGGCTGTAAATCCAATGAATCCTTCTGATGTTGGATAGGTTTCAAGGCGATCGAAGTTTTGACCCAGCTGCTTCATTATTTTGGTCTCATAACTGGTAAATGACATACCACTTGTTACAAGCAAGTTGAAATTAGGGAATAGCTCTCCGAAAGTGGAGTTTGTTTGTTGCTCTAATTGGTCCAGAAAATGACTTAACCAAGGAGGAAATGCAACAATTCCTCGAAGTTGATTTCGATTTTTCAGTGCTTCATCAATCATGAGCATCATACGTTCTGAAAAGTCTATGGTTTGGGTTACTTTTTCACTTGGTAAGTTTAAACGACGATACCAATTTGGCACATTATTGAACAGAAGTGATGAAACAAGATTCGCATCGTATTTCCCTAGTTTTCGTGGTGTAGAATTTCCTGTGAAATAAAGTAGTGGGCCTTTTAAGTGATCCCACTCATTGTACTTAACGGAATAATTGGCAATTGCAATCATCCGACCTTTGCGATGACTTTTATAGGATTCAGCGGTAAGTGGAATAAATTTTTGACCAGACGTTGTTCCTGCTGTTACCGCTATAGCTTTTGGTATACCAGGCCAAAGCATGTGCTTTTCACCCCGACTTGCACGTAAAATGTAGGGTTCTAAATTCGTATAATGTTGTATTGGAATGTTTCTTCTATAGTCATCGTAGGTAGTCAGTTTATGCAGACTCAGATCATTTCCGATTGCTGTAGTTTGTATTTTATGAAAGAGTTGATAAAAAAGCTTGCGTTGTTCGTTTATCAATTCAGTGCTTTCACGCTGATATTGCTGGTATACGGTTTTAGCAATTGGTGGAAAAATGATACTTCGCAATTTCAATTTTTTGATTTCAAGGTAAGCATTTTTTTAATTTTCATGTCTTCTTTCAATCGCGCTCAAGGTTGACTTTTGATATGAAGAGACGTGGTGCATCGTGTCTGTACTAAAACAAAAAGAGCTGGAAAGAATATCCAGCTCCTTTTTGTAATAGGCAACCGGGTTATTCCTTCACAACTTTAGCCGTTCCAATGGTTTGATTATTGGTTTCAAAGTTCAGAATGTACATTCCTTTGGTTAAATGAGACAGATTGATTGGAGCTGATTGGGCTTCAAGATCTGTCTGCATCACTAATTCTCCAAGAATAGAATAGATTTTAATTGAGGCAGCTTCCTGTCCGCTTGGATTGCTTATCTGAAGAAAGTCTTTTACTGGATTTGGATAAACTGTGAAATCAAGCGGATCAATCTCATTTACAGCAGCAGTTCCTTCTATGGAAAGCTTCACAAGGTAAGCGTCCTGAAACTGATGACACAAAGTTTGATGTCCGTTTGGAGACACGATCTGAAATTGACTGGAATACATATCCGTAGAACCGCTTAAATAAATGTTTCCCAAATTATCAGTAGCGCAATAGCCGCTGTTTTCATAAGATTGGCCACCATAAAATGTCCCCCATAAGCGCTGACCGTTTGGGTTGAATCCCACTAAAAAATTGTCGTATGCTTCACAGCTTGTTTTAAAAGCTCCGCTTGTTGCAATTGCAGAACCTTGATCTGAAGCAGCCATTCCGGCTAAGTAAATGTTTTGGTTTTGATCGATGGAACACGAATATCCCTGAGACACGCCGCTTCCGCCGTAATAAGTTCCCCACATTCTGGCACCATTGGAGCTGAATTTAGCCAGAAAAGCATCTTGAATCCCTCCAAAAATCGGTTGGTGACCAGTTGAAGTAGCAATTACATTTGGTTCTGAACTTTCTGTTACTCCGCCCAGGTAAATATTTCCCAAAGCATCACAAACACAAGAATATCCTTCAAATCCATAACCACCGTCTTCATATCCTGCTCCACCGTAAAAAGTTCCCCAAATACGGGTTCCCGTTGGAGAAAATTTTGCTAAAAAAGCATCCGAAAGTCCTCCTCTTGTGGGTTGATGTGAAGCTGGAGTTGCAATTTCAGTTCCATCGCTGCTTGAATACCCGGCAATGTAAATATTTCCGTTCAAGTCGATATCGCAAGATTTGCTTAAATCATAGTCGGCACCGCCGTAATAGGTTCCCCATAAAAAAGTTCCCGAAGTATTGAATTTTGCTATAAATGCATCTGCAAGACCACCATCAAAGGTTTGCTGAAAACCTCCGGGAGTCAATAGATTAGTACTGCTTGACTGACCTGTTAGATAAACATTTCCATCCGTATCTGTTTGACAGGAAAAACCAGCGTCCCAACCATCTCCGCCATACAGTGTTGACCAAATCAGTTGACCCGAACTTGTAAACTTGGAAAGAAGTACATCGTATGTTCCACCGCCATAGGTACTTTGATGACAACCCGGAGTTGTCAGGGCTGAATTGTCGTTGTTGTTTGTGGATCCGACCAGGTAAATATTTCCGTCTCCATCAACTGTAATGTCATTCCCGTAATCCACTCCCGGACCTCCTACATAAGTTCCCCATAAACGGGTACCATCTTCATCAAATTTTGCAATGAATGCATCAAAATCGCCGGCTATGGAATCCTGATGTGCACCTGATGTTGCAATACTTAAAGAGGAAGAACTCGCAGAACGCCCGCATAGAAGCACATTGTTAGCTGCGTCTACCAAAACGCTGGATGAGGCATCCCAACCATTTCCTCCATAATATGTTCCCCATTCTCGCACTATCGGGTCAATTAAACAAGGGAAGTTCGGATCGTAGTTTTCCAGTTCAAAACTCAAATGATTCCCTTCCAGCTTCCATTTTGAATTCAGGATTTCATTTTTCTGGTAAACTACAGGAGCTTCCTCTACAATACTACCGAAAGGTGTTTGAATGAGTATCGATCCATCTTTTTGAAGTTTGAGTTCTTCCGCACCAAGGATTTCGAAAATAATCTGACGGTAATCCGCGAAGGGTTTTACTTCAAAGTCATACTTCAAATGTCCTTCCGACTCATAATAATGAAGATCAATGCCTGAATAAATATTCGTATAGTATAATTCCGCGTATGCTTTTGATTTTGGATCTTTAGTTAGTGGGAAATCGGAAGGATTGTTCACTGGCTTAAGAGCTGTTACGGCTGCATTGTTATTCACATTCAGCCAATTCATATCCAGACGGTAAACAGGGATTTTGTGATTTACGGGTTGACCGTCTTTAGAAATAATATCTGATGCATTCGGGTTAAAATCGGGCTTCACAAATTGATAACTGATTCCGTTGTTCTTTAAATGAAACACGGTGTTATTTATACTTCCACTGTAGAGCACGTCTTTTCTTGGATTTTTGAACTGATCTACAACCTGTCCCTGATTCTGAACAAAGACAGGGTGATTGGTTAAAATAGATCCGTTCGTGTTCTTTTCATCCATTTGCCCGAAGACAGTAGAGATAGAACAAAGTAATCCGATTTTACATGCAATGATGCGTTCAATTTTAATAAACATGATTTTCGTCTTTAAGTAAAATGGTTTTATTTTGAGTAAATGGGGCCGCCTGTACAAGAAATACCAATGAGAAATAGAAAGGTTGTCAAAAAGGATTATATTTTCAGAATTGGATTTCAATTTAGGTTTGCCAACTGAATTTCAATTGGATACGTTACATATAAAATCAGTTGAATTCCGTAAATTTGAGAAACACACCGGAAGTTCAGGTGATTTAATCATTATTCAAATACAAAGACTATGAAGAAATTAGTACTTGGAATCATCACAACCTGCAGTTTTACCATCCTTTCATCCGCTCAAAGTGCTGTTTGGGATGCGCCCATTTCTGTTGCTTTGGGAACAACTTACAGTAACATTTATCCCCGGATTGCTTTGACAACGGGAGACAACCCGCAAGTGGTTTGGGAAAGTGGTGGCACGGATAAAATCTATACTTCTCGTTGGAATGGAAGTGGGTTTACAAGTCCTTTGACACTTAATCCTACCGGCGTATTTCCATATATTGCTACATGGACAGGAGCTGAAATTGCTTCATCAGGAGACACTGTTTTCGTGGTTTTTAGTACGGATCCAACTATTTCTGATGCTCATGTTTATACGTTTCGTTCATTGGATGGCGGAGTTACATTTGAAGATACAGTGCGTGTTGATCAGATTGGGAGTGATGTTCCGCGTTTTCCATCAGTCGCTGTTGGATCGAATGGAAATCCGATCGTCAACTTCATGCGCTTCAATTCATCTATGCAAGATCCGGAATACTCCATAACACGTTCCGTCAATGGCGGATCATCGTACTTAGCAACCATCAATCCTACTGCTGCAGTTACCGGTTTTGTCTGTGACTGTTGTCCGGCTTCTGTGGCAACATCCGGAGATCGTCATGTATTGCTTTTCCGAAATGATATCAGCAACATCCGGGAAATGTGGGGATGTTATTCTACCGACGGGAGCACAACGTTTACCGCAGCAGCAGAAGTAGACCAAACCAACTGGAATGTTTCATCTTGTCCTTCAAGCGGACCTTCCGGAGTAATTATGGGTGACTCACTGGTTTCTACCTGGATGAGTGCAGGAGATATCTATATTAGTTCGACTAATCTTGCTAATCAACAGATTGGCGTTCACCGTCAATTGTTTCCAACCGGTATCGGAGTTCAAAACTACCCGGTGATTGCCGGAAAAGGAGATACACTCGCAGTGGTTTGGCAAGGATCAAATGGAGGAGCAACAGATGTTTTCTTTACTTACTCGGTAACAGGAACTGCCGGTTTGGGTGTAAATATCGATACCATAACACAGGGAGGAACGGGATCACAAACCCGTCCGGATATTCAGTTTTCAAATGGAAAATTCCACATTGTATTTAGTGACAATGTAGGAACGAATGTGAAATATTTACGTGGAACAATAGATCCGAGTACGTTAAATCTAACGGAATCGAAACCTGATTCGGAGCTGGAGATTTTCACTGTTCAAACGGATGGAAAAACTGCAATCAAAGTAAAATCAGAGTTAGAAACAGAATCAACGATTCAATTGATCAATTCTGCAGGTCAGCAGGTTTCAGTGAGTAAACAGCAAATAGGCAAAGGAATTTCTGCTATTGCTATTCCCGAAGGGATTCAGAAAGGAATTTATTATGTAGTGCTGGAAACTAAGGCTGGAAGAGTTTATAAGGAGAAGGTTGTTTTGTGATGCATCCTTTTTTCTTTATTAATCTAATAGACTAAAACTAAAAAAGCGCAGAATCTTAGACTCTGCGCTTTTTTAGTTCGTAAATAAAAGACTATTCAACAACTACCTGTGTTGTTGATGTTTGTCCGTTGATTGTATAATTAACCAGATAAAGACCTTGTTTTAGATACGGTGTGATCACCTCAATGACGTTATCACCGTTTTTAGTTTCGACAGATGAAATATAAACCTGTTTTCCGGTGATGCCCGTTACGTTGATTTCTGCCAATTCACCGGTTCCCGGAACTAGGATGTAAAAGGAGCCCTTGTTCGGATTCGGATAAACTGAAATCGCTTGTTCACCTGTCAATTCATCTAGCCCCAAAGGACAGACTCCTCCATTACGCTCACACCATCTTCCCATAAATTCCTGGTAGTATTGATTTGTAAGGGAAGCATCGTGAATAATCACCGTGTTTTCGTCATTCTTTTGATCTGCTCCATTACTCCAGTTATGTGAACCTGTTAGTGTGATTGGATCAGAAGCGGTATTCGATTCGTCGATAATGATGTATTTGTGATGGAAGATCCAGTTATGTCCGTTTACAGCCAGGTTTGCACCCATGTCCGGAGAAAGTATTCCGTAAGGTGTGGCGGATGTTGAAGCATCATCAATGATCCCTTTTGCTGCTAATGATTGCTGCTGAATCCGGTCGCGGATTGCATAAGCAAGATCGGAACGTGTAATAACCATCACGGCAAAATACAAGTCATCATCGGCAGTAGCAATGGTGTTTAATATTTGAGTGTTTACCTGATCCGATGGACTGAAATAGGATTCAACACGTTTTCCTCCAATGATGTATTCGTGCGGTGTATTGTCGGTTTTAAATTGTCCGAATTTTGAAAGCGTCATATTTGGTGCGGAAGTTTGACTGCTGTCTCCCCACATCTCATCGAATTCCATTTTATAGCCACGCGCCAAACTCTGATCCTGAAAAATGATCACATTGTTTGCATCATCGACTAACTGACCGGAGGTGAAATTTGTAGATCCTGTCCAGACGATCGGAGTATTTGGATTGCTTACATTGGCGTCCATAATCACAAACTTGTTATGCATAATGGTGTAATCACTTCCCTGTGGAGAGGTCAGAACCGGAATTTGATTGTTGATAAAGTTTATTGCAGAATTTAAGGTGCTTCCGTCATTAATTACCCGAATCTTTACACCACGTGCAAAGGCATTGTTAACAGCCGTGATGATTTTGGTACCATATAATGAGTTATCCCAGTTGTAAATGGAAATATCCAGAGAATACTGTGTTCGGTCGATATATGCAGCTAAGGTATCAGCCACCAAGTGATTCAAATAAACTGCATTTGTTCCGGATGAATAAGTAAGATCTGTTGTACGGTTGAAATATGCTTTAATCTGTCCCGAAGAAAGTGATTGTGTTGCAAATGTACGTTCCAGTGTTACAGCGCTGTCAGCACCATTCCAAGAATAAGCGCGAACATAATAAATGGTTGCTGGAGTCAGACCAGCTAAAGTCGCAATGTGATTGATTGTATTTCCGGCAGCGATAGTGCCAAGTTCCAAAGCTGGAGTTAATCCATATTTGATGTAAGAATTGTTCCCTGCAATATTGGTCGACCAATCAATGTCAAATCCAGTAGTGGTAATTGCTGAGGTGCCAATTGCCTGTGTAATGTGAATGGATGAAGTGGTTTCAATATCATTGAGTGTTCTTAAAAGCAGCTGATAACCGGAAGTACAACCGGTAGCTGGTGTAAAACAAAATTGTGATAGGATTCCGGTCAAGTTCACAGACCCACTTGGAATGACTTCCCCTACCAACGGGCTTCCGTTTGTTATCCGTACCTGCATTGTTTGGCCGCCCATAGTTATGTTGTAATTGGTGTTTCCGGCAAAAGTAGCTCCTCCGTTAGCAAAAGTACATGCTTCAAAATGAAGCAATTCACTTTCATGCAATTCACTGATTGTTGAAATATCAGTGATTAACTGTGCAGTTGGAAGCGAAACGTTTGCCAAGACACTCATGGAAGTCACAGGAGTAACTTCGACCAGATTATTGTAATTGGTCATGGTTCCGCTTATCAAAACAGAATCACCTTCAATGATTGATGTCAGGTTCGTTCCATAGATTGCGATTCCACCGGTTGCGTCCTGAATATAACGGATATTGGGCAATTCGGGACCGTTTAGGGAAACTCCTCTGAAAGTAACTGAAGCTCCAACAGCAGCATTGCGAGTTGTGGCGATGTCTTGTGCATTGGCAGAAATAGCTGCTAAGAAACACCCGATGAATAAAAGGAACTGTTTTGTCATGAATTTTATCTTAATAATCAGATACAAAATTCGGGATCAGTTGTTATAGAATTATTACCTGAGAATGGTATTTATGATCACTAAATTGATTTACTATAAAAATGTTCATCCTTGCTCATGTTATTAGGTTTTTCAAACAAAAAACGCCCCGACGATAAATGTCGGGGCGTTCCTCTTGGTTATTGGTGTCAATTATGATCGTACTCGTGCCCTAGTGCGACCACATCAACTTCTTTGAGCAATGCTCGTGCTTTTTTATTGGAGATGTCTCTTTTGAAAATATCGAAGATCAAGTAGACACATGGAACAATGATCAGTGTCAATAACATCGAACTGGTCAAACCACCTATCAGTACCCAAGCCAATCCTGCTTTCCATTCAGCTCCTGCCCCGTGAGCAAATGCAATCGGCATCATACCGAAAACCATTGCCAGTGTCGTCATCAAGATTGGACGTAAACGCGCCTGACCTGCAATGATCAATGCTTCAACTGTGTTGTGTCCGTCTGCCTTCTTCTGGTTTGTAAAGTCGACGATCAAAATTGCGTTCTTCGCTACCAATCCGATGAGCATAATCATACCCAGCATGGAGAAGATACTAATCGGTTCCGATGACAATGCAAGTGCAAGTAAAGCTCCGATAATCGCTAATGGAATGGAGAACAAGACCACGAACGGATAAACATACGAATCATATAATGCAACCATGATGAGGTAAACGAACAGGATGGAAGCTAAGATCGCCAACAATAAGTTCCCGAATGCTTCTGCCATGTTTTTAGCATCTCCTTCAAAACTGTATACCGTATTGCTTGGAAGCGGATTTTTCTCGATGACTTTTGCAAACTCATCTGTTACCTGCTGGCTGGAAGTTCCCAATACCTGTGAAGTAACTGTGATCGAAGGAATACGACTCATCCGTTCTAGTTTCGAAGGTCCGCTGGCTTTACCAATCTTTGCAAACTGGCTCAACTTGATTTCTTCTCCTTTGTCATTGATGAAGTAAACATCTTTCACGTCTTCGGTATTTTTCCGATCAAAGTCATCGTAATTTACCAGGATATCGTAGTCTTTTCCACCTTCTGAGTATTTGGAATTATCGTCTCCGTTGAATGACATTTGCAAGGTAGAACCAACCGTGTTCATGGTTAATCCCAGTTCTGCCATTTTATCACGGTCAATATTTACTGTAATCTCCGGATTTCCTGTTTCAACAGATACTTTTACTTCGGCAGTTCCTTTAATAGCCTTCAATGTTTCGACTACTTTGGAAGCCGCAACGTAGTTTGAATCCATATCATTTCCGGTTACCGCGATCTGGATTGGTGCGTCATCTGCTCCACCCATGATTCCAACGGCTGCTGAGTTCACTTTGACATCAGGCAACATGTTCTCCAAATCTTTCTTCATTAATTGGGCAATGATTGCTGCAGATTGGTCACGTTTCTCTTTTTCGATAATCTTTACCGTTAACTGAGCTTTGTTATTGGCATTACTTTGAGACCCCATGTTTCCGCTGGCTGTTCCCACACTGGTAAAGACATTGATTACCTTCGGATCATTGAATAAGTATTCCTCCACGCGCTGAACCGTTGCGTTCGTTTGCTGGATCGTGGCATCTTGCGGTAATTCCAGTGAGATCACGAATTCACCACGGTCACCCTGACTTACAAATTCTCCACCAATATATGGTCCGAGTAGCACCGGGATCAAGATGATTCCGATTGCCGCTGCAGGAATAATGTAACGCTTTCTGCGCAATGCAACTGTTAATGCCCGACCATAAGAAGTGGTAATATTTTTCAGGATTCGCTCAAAGGTCATTACGATTCGTCCACCCAAAGTTTTGTTGTTCAGATTCGTTTCCTTCGCAAAGCGTGAAGCCAGAAGCGGAGTTAGTGTAAACGATACGAATAAAGACATGAGAGTCGAAATAACGATTACCAATGAGAACTGAGAAAGTAGATTCGAAATCAAACCACCAACCATCGTTAGTGGAAGGAATACCACGACATCCACCAAGGTAATTCCCATTGCGGTGAAACCAATTTCATTTCTACCTTCCAATGCTGCTTTTCTGCGTTCTTTCCCCATTTCAAGGTGGCGATAGATGTTTTCCAATACTACAATCGAGTCATCGACCAAGATTCCAACTACCAATGAAATTGCAAGCAAAGTCATGAGGTTGAGTGTAAATCCAAGCAAGTACATCGCAATGAAAACAGAAATCAATGATGCCGGAATGGAAATCATGATAATGAAAGCATTTCGTACACTGTGAAGGAACAATAACATGACCAATGCTACGATAAAGATTGCCAGACCAAGGTCGGTAACAACGGCTTCTGCTGCTGCAAGCGTAAAATCGGAGGAGTCGGAAGAAATATCAAATTTTAGTCCTTTGCTCTTATATTGTTCTTCCAGCTTTTTGAACTCTTCTTTAACCATTTTACTGATCTTCACCGCATTTGCATCAGTTTGTTTCGAGATCTGTAAACCCAAAGAGTTCGTTCCGTTGATCCGGTTATATGTTTTGATCTCTTTCGAAGCATCTGTAATACTTGCGACTTCGTTCAGTCTTACCGGTGAGTTCGTTTTTGGATCATTCAGGATTACCAGATTATTCAATTCGTTCAGATCCTTGTATTTTCCGCGCAAACGAACCAATGCCTGACTTCCGTCACCTTTTATTTTACCGGTAGGTAATTCAAGATTTGCATTGCGAATTGCATTTGTGATTTGAAGGATTGAAATCCCATAATTCTCACAAGCTTCGCGATCTACCTGAACTTTGATTTCACGTTCTTCTCCACCAACCATAGTGATTTGTGCCATTCCCTCCATTTTTGCAAGGGAAGGGGAGATGTCATCTTTTACCAATGAGTATAATTCTGTTGGAGGCATGTTTGCAGTTACTCCCACACTCATGATCGGAGCTTCATCGAAAGAGAATTTCCCTAAAGATGGAGAAAGAACCTCATCTGGTAAAGTCGAAAGGATCGCATTGATTTTTCGTTGTGCTTCCTGTAATGCTTTATCCGGATCTGCATCATTTTTCAACATCAAAACAACGGTAGAAATACCTTCCATGGACGTTGATTGTGTATAATCCAAGTTTTCTACTCCTGAAAGCGCATCTTCTACCTTTTTGGTAACTGAGTTCTCGACTTCTGAAGGAGAAGCTCCGGGATATACCGTTGAAACAGTTACCACAGGAATGGAGAATTTCGGCATCAGCTCGTAATTCAATTTGGAATAGCTGAGAATTCCGAGGAAACCCAGGACCGAGAAGATCACTACGATCAACGAGGGTCTCTTTATGGCTAATTCTGTAATAGACATATTATTAATTATTGTTCGCCGAAGCGAAAGTGATTATTTGATAATTTTAACCTTGGATCCGTTATCGATATTCAACTGACCTGTTTTTACCACCTTCATTCCTTGTGTTAAACCGGATACGATTTCGATCTTATCGTCATCTACTGAACCGACCTGGATTTTTGTCAATTTCGCTTTGCCATCTTGGATCACAAATACTTTTGGATCTTTAATACTTCCTGCCAAACATTTCATAGGAATAGTTAATGCTTCTTTAGTTCCACCGAATGTAAACTTCACCTTTCCTGTCATTCCTGATTTTAAAGGTGTTTTGGAAGGATTTGTGAAACGAATTTCGGTGTCGAATTTCTTGGATCCGTCTGCTTGCGGAGAAACAGAAGCTACTTTTCCGGGAATAGTAGAATTGGCATATAAATCCGGAATGATGTTAACCGATTGTCCTGTTTTTACGCGAACTACTTGCACATCCAATAACTTCACGCTCATTTTCAAAGATTTGATATCCACGATATCCGCAATAGCAGTTCCTGGAGCCAAATAACTTCCTTTTTCAATTGTAACGTTTGAAACTACTCCTGAAATCGGAGAAACAATAGTTGTCAGCTTTAAACTATGTTGAAGCGTTTTTACTTTTGCGTCTGCTGTATTCATGGTCATGCGCATTTCTTCTGCCTGAGCCTTGTTTACAGCACCGCTTTGAACCATACGCTCGTATTTTTCCAGATCCGATTTTGCTTTGTCTAAGGTTGTTTTTGCTAAAGCAAGGTCAATACGAATTTGTTCGTTATCCAAGGTCGCAATCACTTTACCTGCGTTTACATAATCTCCGTTTTCGATGTTCAATGTTCTAACACGACCGGAAACTTCTGAAACAAAGCTCAATTGGTGATCAGGAATGAAGTTCCCGTTCAATTCGAAGTCTTGTGTTACAGTTTCCATCTTTGGTTCTGCAATTGTAACAGGAAAAACGGTTACTTTTTTCTCCGTAATAGATGCATTTGCATCCATTTTTGCTTTATTGCTTCCTAGTTTAGCCATGATAACAACTAGAATTACAATTCCAATTAGAATGGGTAAAATGATTCGTCTGAATACGCCTTTCTTTTTTGTCTGCTGACCAGACTTGTTATATTGTTCTTGATTTTCCATGTTAATTTTTTTAATCCTGACATTTATCGTCAGGGTTTCTTATTTATTTAATGATCCTATATTTCCTGTTGATTTAATAAGGTCTAATTCGCCCAACTTAACTTGTACCAATGCTTTTAAATAGTTTGTCTGAGCATCTCTTAGAGATGTTTCTGCATTTACGATGTCAGTTATCGTTGCAATTCCTCCAACAAACTGTGCCATGGTCACAGTATATACTTTTTGAGCCAGTTCAATATTGCTCTGCTGACTTGTTAATGCTGCTTGATTTGCCTTTAAGGTATTGTTTGCATTTTCGCGCTGCATTTTCAGGTTCTCAGTCAAATATTCTTCTTCCAATACCGATTGTTCGATTTGAATTTTCGTCTGTTTCGCACGTGAATTTTTAGCAAGTCCGTCGAAGATTGGAATGGATAGGTTCAAACCAATGTATGAAGTAGGGAACCATTTTGCGCCCTTTTCGAACATGCGCAGGTCGTTCTGCATATTTTGAACCGATGATTGAAAGTTCAATGAAAGGGAAGGCAAATAACCTGCTCTGATTTGCTGTAAAGTAACCGAGTATATTTCTCGTTGTGCCATGTTCAGTTCCAGATCCGTATTGTCTAGTGATTTGGTGTCAATGATCGTTGCTGACTGTCCATTCAGGTCAATTGAAGTCACCTCAATCGATGCGTCAAGCGGCATTCCCGCGTAATACTTAAGTAACAGTAACTGTTGTTCGTAATTCGTTGTACTTGTAGTCAATTCTGTTTGAAGATTGGTTTTATTAACTGTTAGTTTGTCCAGATCCAATTGCTTTGCTGCGTCATTATCAAATTGGATTTGAGTGATCTTATACAAAGAATCTATTTGAGCCAAGTTTGATTCTACCAGTTGCTTTTGTGTAAATGAAATCTGGGCTGCATAGTATGCGCTTGCGATATCGTAGATTAATTGTTCTTCTGTCTTTCTAGCGTTGATTTCCGAAACTTTGGTGCTTTGTCTCGTCAATTTCATGGAGTAGATCAAAGATTGGTTGTAAATCACCTGTTTTGCATCAATTCCGGCAGTTGTGTTGTATTTGGTACCGAACTGAACAGGTACTTGTGTTCCGGGCTGTCCGATCAATTCTCCGGGAAGGATCGAAGTCTGCAGTTTGAGATTATTCTGGAAAGATACCGATCCGCTCACTTGTGGCAAATATTCGGAACGTGTTTCCGTTCTCTTTTCATTGGCGCGGTCGATCTCTAATTTCGATTTCAACACACCTTTGTTTTTTGTCAGACCATACTGAACGCATTGCTGCAGCGTCATCTGACCGGATTGCGCCCTGACAAAGCTCATGCTTCCAGCCAATAGGGCAAGCAGCATCAGTAAGCTCAGGCGATGGTTTTGTATTCTCTCCTTCATACTAATTGTTTTTGTTATTATTCTGTGTATTGCGATTGCTCCATTCCAAATAAAGTCTCGGGAATTCGACGCTCAGGTATTCGATAAATTCAATAAACTCCGCCATTTGCTGATTGAATTCGGGTGTTTTTGACGTGCGCTGTGCCAATGCTTCTTTCATAATCTTGATCACACCAAAAAATTTCTGGAAGCTTTCTGTGAAACTTTCCTGCCATTCCACGATGTTACTTGCGAAATAACGTTTGCGGTCTCCCGGTTTTGTTTTGTAAATCACTCGTTGAGTCAGCAATAACATGTTAAGTGCCGAACTTGTCGTGCTTTTACTGATTCCGAGCAACTCACGGATCTGGTCAAAAGTTAATTCCGGCTCATCACAAACAATTAGCAGGGACATGATACGACCTTCCATTGGCGGAATTCCATGTTGCTCATAGAAGACACCCATTCTTTCGATGAGTTCTCTTTGCTCTTGAGTCAATTGAACGTTTGTCATATTTATATCATTAGTTCCTGCAAAGTTAATTAGTTTTTTTAGTTCTGGAAATACCGAACCAAAAAAACCTATCTTTTAACATTTGTTTGCGAACCAAAATTAGTCTGGCACTTTCGGACGGGAAATAAGAAATCGGTGAGTTGTAGAGAGGAATCGGTATGTGGACTGAAAAGGGGTGTTTTCCTGCATTTTTTCAACGAAAGCACCTGAAGAATAAATTTTAATTAATTGTTAGAAATCTAGATTCCAACTTCATGCGTATGTAGTCCATCTCTGATTCCATTTAAGAGATAATAGACTATTTACTAATTAATTATGAAAAGGATGAAAAAAATCTTATTCTCGTTTATCTTAGCTGGAAGCATGGCTTCGCTAAGCTACGGTTCGAGTCACAGAGAAGCACCTTTGATTGCAAATGACCCATTGGCTGACAATACCGATGTGTATGCATTCAAAAGCCCTGATGATCCGAATTCTATTACGATCATTGCTAATTACATTCCGACGGAGTTTCGAAATGGCGGACCAAACTACTACAGTTTTGGTGAGAACATTCGTTATGAAATCCATGTAGACAATGATGCAACAACACCGGGAGACGATATTACTTATCGTTTTACGTTCTCTAAGGTGAATCAGGATCCGACTACATTTTTTGCAGTTCGTTTAGGTCAGGAAAATGCAAAAACCACCTACATGATTGAAAAAAGTACAGATGGCGGAGCAACATTCACCACTTTCATGACCGGGTTGGCAGTTCCGCCACCGAATATCGGTGAGCGTTCTATTGAGAATGCCACTGTCGGTTTGGGTGCAGCTAATTACGATGCATTGATTGCAAGTTCCATTTACTCGACACCGGAAGGTGGACAAGTATTCTGCGGGCCTTCAGACGATCCGTTCTTTGTAGACTTAGGAGGGATCTTCGATTTGGGAGACGCTCCACGTCAAAATAATGGCGGTGTCGTTCGTGATGGTTTAGCTAAATTCAATACGCATTCAATCGCGATCAAAATTCCAGTGTCTGTTTTGCAAAAAGACGGTTTGGGAGTTTCTTCAGCTGCAAACATCCTCGATCCGAATTTTGTGATTGGTGTATGGGCTTCTGCAAGTCGTCAAACAACCCGCACATTAACTGCAGGGAATCAGGGTTACGCAGGAAGCTGGGTTCAGGTTTCTCGTTTGGGAATGCCTTTGACAAATGAAGCGGTTATTCCTGTTGGGCAAAAAGATTTCTGGAACTCGTTAACACCGTACCAGGAATTGGCTGAAACAACTTTGGATGAATACTTCTACAATCCTGAATTGGCCTTATACATGGATGATAGCATCTATGGAGGAGCAGTTCCTGCGTTTGCAGGTTTGCGTATTCAACGTAATTCACTGCAAGGATTTGATTTTGGAAACACACAAGATGGTTTATGGCCATTGAAAGGTTCAGCGGCAGTTGCAGGAACAGCATTGGATGATGCAGTTTTCGGAACCTTATTGTTACCTGGAGCAGGAAAACCAAGATCAGTAGATTTATGGCCGATCTTCCATACAGGAGTTCCAAATATGGCTCCGTATCAATTAGCGACCGGGAAAAATGGAAACCCTTTAGCTGTAGGAAAACCATTCATTAGTAACTTCTTGCCAAATGGAGGCGATATGTTGCGTTTGAATATGGCTGTACCTGCAACGGCAAGAAACAGTGCATCGTTCAGTTCTTTGGGATTGGTTCAGGCAGCTGTATTGGGATTGACAGATCCGGCGTACAACACAACTACAACCATTCAATTCATTCCGAATATGGATGGATTCCCGAATGGACGTCGTCTGGAAGATGATGTTACACGCATCGAATTGCAGGCAGTAAGTGGAGTCGTATTAGCAGCAATCGGGTTGTGGTATGATGATTACAATGCTTCATCTTCTGCACAGTCGCCAGTTACTAATTTATTGGTGAATGTCTTGAGCTATTCCACAGGAGTAGAACAAAATGATGTGGCATTTAAAACTTCATTCCCTTACGTAGCTTCACCTTGGGCTGGGAAAGATTAAACCGGAGTTTCACATAAAATTTTAAAAGATGAAAAATTTAATTAAATATTTATTTGTGGTGCTTCCGTTTGGAACGGTCTTCGCTTCAAGTCACAGAGAAGCGCCGCTTATCGCAAATGATCCGCTTGCGGATAACACGGATTTATATGCTTTCAAAAGCCCGAATGATCCGAACTCAATCACCATTATTGCGAATTATGTTCCTTTGCAAGTACCGCATGGTGGACCGAATTACTATAGTTTCGGTGAAAATATCCGTTATGAGATTCACATTGAGAATGATGGAACTGCGGGTGATGATATCACTTACAGATTTACATTTTCTCAAACGAATGAAGATCCTACAACATTCTTCGATATTCGTTTAGGGGCTGAAAATCACAAAACAACGTACCTGATGGAACGTAGCATCAATGGTGGGGCATTTACAACCGTAATTGCTGCAGGAGTAGTGCCTCCGCCAAATATTGGTCCGCGTTCAATTGATCATCCTGTTCTTGGAGTTGGCGACAGCTATTCCAATTTGATGTCGTCTGCTATTGAAACTACTGGATCCAACGAAAAAGTGTTCTGTGGACCTTCAGATGATCCATTCTTTGTGGATTTGGGAGGAATCTTCGACTTGGGCGATGCTCCACGTCAAAATGGCGGAACTCCTCAGGATGGACTGGAATGTTTGAATGTAAGTACGATTGCTATTCAGGTTCCTATTTCTGTTTTGCAGAAAAATGGTCAGCCTGTAAGTGCAGCTGCTAATATTTTGGACAGCGATTACATCATTGGTGTCTGGGCTTCTGCAAGTCGTCAGGAAACACGTACGTTGAATCCTGCAACAGGAGCATTTGCTGAATCAGGAAACTGGATTCAGGTATCTCGTTTGGGAATGCCTTTGACTAATGAAGCAGTAATTCCTGTTGGACAAAAAGATGAGTGGAATTCAAGAACTCCATACACTGAAAATCCAGCAATGGAAGATAATTTCTGTAATCCGGAATTGGCTTTGTACATGGATGACGATTTATTTGGTGGAGCAGTTCCTGCATTTTCACCATTGAGAATTCAACGCAATACGCTGCAGTCATTTGATTTCGGAAACACACACGATGGTTTGTGGCCAATTCGTGCTACAAATGGTGGGGCAGGAACTGCTTTGGATACGTTGTTGTTCGGAAACTACTTGCTTCGTCAAGGGAAACCACGTTCTGTAGACATCTTACCGATTTTCCATACGGGAGTTCCAAATCTGGCGCCATATCAATTGGCTACTGGGAAAAATGGAAATCCGTTGGCAGTTGGTAAACCATTCATCAACAACTTCTTGCCAACATTTGGTGACATGTTGCGTTTGAATATGGCAGTTCCGGCAACTCCACGCAACGATCCTAACTTTAGTTCTTTGGGATTGATTTCTGCGGCCGTACTAGGATTGACTCAAGCTCCGTATAACACGACTGCGAATTTGGAGTTCATTCCGAATATGGACGGATTCCCGAACGGTCGCCGTTTAGAGGATGATGTAACGCGTATTGAACTTCAGGCAGTTGGAGGAGTAGTATTGGCTGCGATTGGTTTGTGGTATGATGATTATACTGCAGGAGGACCAAATCCGGTTACTGCTGACTTATTAGGTGTTTTGACCTATTCGACTGGTGTAGAAGCGAATGATGTGCCATTTACAAGTGCATTCCCTTATGTTGCTGCACCGCATCGCGGAACAGATAACTGTTTGGGTAAACCGTATAACTATACACAACCCGTAATTCTTCCGCCTTCTACAACGGTTGGATTAGCTGAGAATACGGTAAGCGCTGAGAAATATGCTATCAAAGCGTATCCGAATCCGTTTACAAGTTCAGTGAATTTTGAATACAACTTAGATGCAGATGCTCAAGTTGAGATTCGTTTGTTCACTTTATCAGGTCAGCAGGTTGGAGTGGTGATGCCAAATACCAAACAGTCTTCGGGTAAACACACCGAATCATTCAATACTTCCGGTTTGGTAGCCGGTGTTTATTACGCACGTGTAAACATCAAAAGCTCGAAAGGAAAAGTAAGCAAATTGGTGAAGGTTGTAAAATCATAAACTAGTTTAGCATAGAAAAACGTAGGGGCGGAAAATTTT
>DLHO01000020.1:122362-159442 GCA_002483265.1 Flavobacteriales bacterium UBA7666
AAAATTTTCCGCCCCTACGTTTTTACAAACGCGAGGCATCGCGTCCATCATATTTATACCAACATTGAACCGGAAAAGCCGATTGGACATTGTTAACCCGTGGATATTGCATGGATACTCCATAGATAAAGCATAGATATAGCGATGATTGTATATATGTTTAACATCGAAAGGATATAATTAACATGATTTTAACGATCGAAACAACTTAGAAAAATTTCCCTTTTTTCAATTCTCCGTTCTCCAATCTTTCTTTTTCAATCTTTTGAACTTTTTATTGAACATTTTGAACCTTTTACACTTTTGAAAAATCCAAAGCTTGCTTTGGTGCGTATCTGTTTTAGTTCTGCTATGATTTTTAAACGCTAAACACTACAGTTATGAAAAAAAATAAATACTCCTTTTATGTGCTTTCTATTGCCGCTTTATTATTAACCTCATCATTGATTTCCTCTTGTGATTCTGCAAAGGAAGAAGAAGAGGTGGTAGTAGTGAAACAAGGGTTCCAAATCCCACAGTTATTAGAACGTGAAAAAGATTTGTCGTACGACGAGTTTTTGAAGATCAGGGAAAAATTCAATAAACTTTCTTTTGAAGCTGAAAATGACAAAACGAAAATCGAAAGTTTGATTAAGTTGTCTGAGATTTACATCTATGAGGCACGTGTTACAGGAGAACATCCTTACTACTACAATGCTGCCCTGGTTACCTTGAACGAGACTTTGAAGGATACAACAAAAATGACTACTGATCAACATTTCACAGCATTGTTCTATAAATCAACTGTTCAGTTATCTCAGCACAAATTCAATGAAGCATTGGTAACCGGAGAAAAAGCCCTGGCTTTGAACAATACGAATTCCGGAATTTACGGAGTATTGGTTGATGCGAATGTTGAAATTGGTAATTACGATGAAGCAGTTAAGAACTGCGATAAGATGATTTCCATTCGTCCGGATTTGCGTTCATACAGCCGTATTTCCTACCTGCGTGAAATTTACGGAGATATGAAGGGAAGTATCAAATCAATGGAACAGGCAATCGAAGCCGGAGCACCTTATTCGGAATATAAATGCTGGACGATTGTGACCATGGGTAAAATGCTCGAAAATCACAATCAACTGGATTCTGCAATGGCTTATTATCAATTTTCTGCCAATGAGCGCGCAAATTATCCTTTTGGAATTGCTGGAATGGCAAGTGTAGAAGGCAAATTGGGGAATTACAAAAAAGCAGATTCGTTGTATACAGTTGCTTTGAATGCAGTTCCGGAAATCAGTTTCATAATGGATCAGGCTAAATTGTACCAAAAGCAAGGCAAAAAAGCCGAAATGAAACGTTTGATCCCGAGAATCGAATCCATGTTTCAGGAAGATATTGAATCCGGACACAACGTCAATATGGAATTCGCCTTCTTCTTGCTTGATTTCAAAAAAGATTACAAACGAGCGCTTGATTTAGGTCTGAAAGAATATAAATTGCGACCGAACAACATTGATGTGAATCGTTTGCTTGCCTTTGCTTATTATGCAAACGGAGACAATGAAAATGCAGCGAAACACGTCCGGATTGCAATGAAAACAAATAAACAAGAAGGAGATTTGTATTGCATCAGCGGTTTGATCAACAACGATAAAAAACAAATCAAGAAAGCATTTTCGATTGATCCGTATCAAGACCACTTGTTTGTTGACCGTGCAAAAAAGATGATTTAACCTGAATTCATTCTCATATAAAACCTTACACTATGAAAAACAAGTACCTCTTTGCTAGAATTGGCAGTCGTTTGTTGTTACTGTTCGGGCTTCTTTTGCTCTCAAATTTAAGCTTCTCGCATGGGATAAACGGAATTGTAATTGACCAGCAATCCCAGGGAATTCAAAATGCGAAAGTTACTTTGATTGGTTCTGTAAAATACAGTATGACCAATGGATTGGGAGAATTTGTCTTAACAGATGTGCATTTGGGAGATTCCATTCTGATCGAAAGTCAGGGATATCAAAAACGGACTTTTTTGATCGATAACGAAAGTTATTTTGAGAAAAACGTATTGTTCCAATTGTTTGAAAATGCAACGGAATTGAGCGAGGTGAAAGTTACAGGAAACAGAACGCAATTGACACAAACTGCCAATATCAATCTGACTTTGCAACCCGTTCGTTCGGCACAGGAATTATTGACTTTGGTTCCGGGCTTGTTTGTTGCCCAGCATGCCGGAGGAGGAAAGGCAGAACAATTGTTTTTGCGCGGATTCGATATTGATCATGGAACGGATGTCGCACTTTCATTGGATGGAATGCCGGTCAATATGGTTTCTCATGCACATGGACAAGGTTATGCCGATTTTCATTTTGTGATGCCAGAAGTGGTAGACAAGATCAATTTTGAAAAAGGACCTTACGATGTTACAAAAGGAAATCTGGCAACTGCGGGATCAGTGGATTTTCAAACCAGGGAACAGTTATCTAAAAGTTTTGTTTCCGGAGAATATGGGATGTTTGATCATAAAAAAATTACAGCAGGCATCAAGGTACTGGAAAATCAACGCAACAACGCTTATTTTGCAGCGGATTATTACCAGACGGATAATTATTTTGAATCACCACAGGATTTTAAACGCATTAATTTCTATGGAAAATATACCGGAATCATTTCTCCCAATTTCAAGATCACAGTTTCTGCTTCCACGTTCCAAAGCAGTTGGAATGCATCCGGACAAATTCCGGAAAGAGCAGTAGCCAATGGAATGATTTCCCGATTTGGAGCGATCGACAATACAGAAGGAGGAAAGACTTCCAGAACAAATATTCAACTGGGAGTGATTCAAAAAATCAATGCTTCCTCCTCTTTGAAGAGCGACTTTTTCGTTTCCATGTACGATTTTTCCCTCTTCTCGAATTTCACTTTTTTCTTAGAAGATTCAATCAATGGAGACCAAATTCATCAATACGAGAGCAGAAAAATCTATGGTGGAAAAACGGAATACAAAAAGACCATTACTTTAAGAGAAAACACAACATTCAGTTTTACTGGTGGTGGCGGATTTCGATACGACGATATCAACAACATTGGGTTGGCTCAAACAACCGGAAGAACCCAGTTGCGAAATCAAATTCAATTGGGAAATATCAATGAATCGAATATGTTCGGATACGTTTCCGGTAAATTGGAAATCAACCGATTTGTAATCGGTGCTGCTTTGCGCGTAGACAATGTGAGTTTCTATTACAATGATTTGAAAGACACCGTTTATCAGCCTAAAAGTATCTCTCAAACAGTACTCTTACCTAAGCTATCTTTGTTGTATAATGCAACAGACAATGTGCAACTCTATTTGAAATCAGGGATCGGTTATCATTCCAATGATGCGCGCGTATTGCTTTCAACCGATAATTTGAACAAGAAAGCTTTACCGCTGGCTCTTGGAACAGATTTGGGAACTACCTGGAAGCTAACAAAGAATCTCTTATTCAATGGAGCATTGTGGTATTTGCTTTCCGAGCAGGAATTCGTTTACGTTGGAGATGCAGGAGTGGTAGAGCCAAGCGGTCGTTCTCAGCGTTTGGGATTTGATGCCGGATTAACTTTTCAACCAACCAAATGGTTGTTTTTGTATTCCAACTTGAATTATTCTCATGCACGTGCAGTAAGCGAACCGAAAGGTCAGGATTATATTCCACTGGCTCCGGTTTTTACTTCTGATGGAAAAGTACAATTGAATTTCAAAAAAGGAATTTTCGCAACACTTTCTTATCGCTATATGGGTGACAGAGCAGTAAATGAAGACAGAAGTGTTTTGGCAAAAGGATATTTTGTAAACGACTTTACTTTGGGATACCAGCATAAATCATTCGTGATCACGGGAATTGTAAACAATCTATTTAATGTAAGCTGGAATGAAACACAGTTTTTAACCGAATCTCGTTTGAAGGATGAATCTCAACCCGTTTCTGAAATTCATTTTACTCCGGGAACTCCTTTTTCATGTAGACTTCAGGTGAAATTTATGTTCTGAAGTACTCATGATCTTTTTTATCCTGTGCGTAATTACTGCAACATGAGATTTGTGTAACAATGTTTTTTTATTCTGTAATGGGTTGCGCTTGGTTAAAGATGACCTTTGATACTACAAAGAGTATTCATTTTTAAAACAAACGTTATGTCAACAGGAGAAAAAAACACAAACCCTAACTCAGATAAAAAAACAGAGTCATTTAAAATTTCAGGTGACTGGACAAAACAGTCTGAGCAGTTAAAGGATAAATTCAGTCAATTAACAGATTCAGATTTGAAATTTGAACCGGGTAAGGAAAACGAATTGCTTCAACGCGTAGAAACAAGATTGAATAAAAAGAGAGATGAGGTCATCAACATCATCAACAAATGTGAAGTTTGATCTTCCGATTTTAAGTCAAAGTTCTAGAACAGAATTTTCTATAATGACTAATAGTTTCTGTTTTTCAACTCTGCGTAAAAGGTGTCTGTCGGTCTGATTGGCAGATAGGCACTTTTTAGTTTAAATATCATGTGTATCAAATTCTGTAAAAGGGAATCTTTGCCGGAAATTATGAAATGCCCCATGAACACCGACTAAGAACTTTTATCAAGTAAAATACCCCTTACATAAAATTAAAAGCATGAAGAAAAACAGACTATCCATTTGGATGTTATCCGTTTTGGTTGTTTTGATGACAGCCTGTACAACAACAACAAAATCAGAAAAGGTAGATGAAGCCTCAAACGATATTCAAAATTCCCGGAAAGATCTGGATTGGACGAATAAACAATATGCAAAGGAAGTTGCAAGTTATCGGGCTTCGGTGGAAACTGATTTAAGGAATAACAAGCTGCGAATTGCAAAATTGCAGGATGAGAAATCGAATGCAAAAGAGGAAGCTTTGATAATCAGAAATGAAAGAATTGCAGCTGTTCAGAAAAGCAATAACGAATTAGAATTACGCATGAGACAGTATAGAGGCGACAACAAAGAACACTGGAAAGAGTTCAGACACGAATACGACAGCGATATGAGTGAGTTGGGAAAATCCTTAAAAGATCTCGTAAAAGAAGATAATGCAAAATAATACAAATAAACAATTGGGAGGGATAAAGATCCTCTATTGCTAAAATCAATAGTAGAATGGTTATCCTGAAAATTGCTTAGTTAAGGGGTTCGTTCAGGCGGACTCCTTTTTTATACAAGTAGCGTATGGAAAATCAAGTAAATAAGTCGTTTTTAAAGAGTTTTCGAACTTTCTTTCATCGTTTCCCGGGATTGATCAGTACTAAACGCAGAAAGTATCGGATCCATCAACTTGAAACGAAGCGAATTATGAATCGGATTCTGGAAATTAAAAACAGGCATCCCGAACTTTCAAAATACTTGAATAAAATCCCGGAATTTCGACCAAATGAGAAGGACTCGGAAATCAGGTTGGCTGATTTAAGAAAGTACCATACGAAATTATTGGAGCTACTGGAAAAATATGAATTGGAATTGAATAAGCGTTTTTGGTTTATCTGATTCTTACCAAGCCCATTGAAAAATCAGTGATTGATGTAAGCTTTCGGTTTTAGGATATAATGTTCTAAGCTAAAAACAACATCACCTTTGCGACGTGGAACTTCTTCCACATTTAAATACAGAACATGAAAAAAATAGGTTTAATACTATTCGCGATACTTGGGATTGGCATGACAGTAAATGCTCAGGAATCAGAAAAGTATGATCGTCGAGAAAAATTCACTGTTGGATTCCGTCTTGGAGCGAATTTATCAAACGTTTGGGATTCGGAAGGTGAGGATTTTGACGCAGATACTAAACTGGGATTTGCCGGAGGTGCTTTTGTCGGGATTCCGATCGGAAGATATATTGGGATTCAACCCGAAGTACTGTTTTCTCAAAAAGGTTTTAAAGCTTCAGGAACATTATTAGGAACTTCTTACTCTTATAAGAAAACAACGAACTGGATTGATATTCCCATCCAATTTCAAATCAAGCCACTTCCTTTTTTGACCGTTTTGGTTGGACCACAAATCTCTTTTAGAGTGAGTGAACGGAATGAATACACTTTCGGGAACAATAGTTCTGCACAGGAAGAGGAATTTAAAAATGACAATATCCGCAAGAATATGCTCGGAATCTCTACCGGATTTGATATTAACATCTACCACGTAGTTGTTTCCGGAAGAGCTTGTTGGGATCTTCAAAGTAACAGAGGTGACGGAACATCATCCACACCACGCTATAGAAATCAGTTTGTCCAATTGACAATCGGGTTTAAGATTTAAAGTAGTAACTAAGAGTATAAGTGTTCATGAAAGGAATATTATGTACGTTGGCAATTATTGTCATTATTGGTTGGCTCATCGGTTATTTTGGATATCACGAAGGAGGCTTTTTTCATCTGATTTTGCTTGTTGGTGTGACAGTGATGGTCATACAATTGGTCCCGGATAGAAAATAATAGGTTATAAATGTTGGTTTAAAATTAGCAGAACACGGGTCATTTGATAAGCTTTATTATCAAATGACTTCTGTATTTGTAGAACTATTCACTGGTAGAGAATTAATTTATTGTAAATCAATGCGAAACAAGTGTGAAATAGATTAGGTATGGTAGTAAATTGTCGTATCTTCACAAGCATTCAATAACAACCGATTTTGAAAATTTATATAAAGTACATGGTCAGCTTGCGCTGTAAAAAAATGGTTGGGACAGAACTGAAAAAACTGGGGGTTATCATGCCTAAAATTAATCAGGGCATGGTTGAGTTTCAGGAAGAATTATCTGCAGAACAAGAAACTCAATTTCAGAAAGGCATTCTTAAATTAGGATTTGAAGTTTTGGACGAGACTAATAGTAAATTATTGGATCGCATTTCAGTATTAATTACCGAGTTGATCTATAAGCATCAGGAAATACCAAGAAAGGACTATCCTGCATATTTAATTGAAAAATTAGGGTTCGACTATTCAGAAATCACGCACTTATTTTCCGAAGTACATGGAATCAATTTACCTCAATTTATTTTAATGCAGCAGGTGGAAAGGGTCAAAGAAATGCTGTTGTATGAAGATTTGAAAGTGAAAGAAATTGCTGAAATACTTCATTATAAGAATGGAGCCCAATTAACACGTGTATTCAAAAAAATAACTGATTTGACACCGTTTTACTATAAAAAACTCAAGGAAAAACGACTGGAGGTTCAGAAAGAAAATACTACCAACTAACACAATATACTCACTAATACTTTAAAGATTAAATCGCCATGAAGAGCAACACAGACAACAATGATTTAGAAATAGAAAAAGCTAAATCCCATATTGTTGTCGAAATCATTCAATACGTACCCAATGCAATTCTGAGCAAAACAATTATTAAAAAAACTACGGGGAATATAACTGCTTCTTCATTTGATGCGGGAGAAGAATTGGAAGAAAAACATTCTCCTTTCGATACCTATGTTCAAATAATCGATGGTTCTGCAGAACTCATCATTGACAAAAAAACATTCATTTTGAAATTAGGTGAAGGAATAATTATTCCGGCACATGCAAGACATAAATTCAATGCAAATGAGCAATTCAAAATGATTTGCACGACGATTAAAAGTGGTTATGAAGATTGAAAATTTGAATTATTTCCAGATTAATATTTTATAGAATCTTAATTAAACCCGTTACATTTTGAAACTGTACATCAAATACATGGTAAGTCTTCGCTGTAAAATGGTGGTGAAGGATGAATTGGCGAAACTGGAAATACATGCTGCGGTTGTGGATTTGGGGATGGTGGAAATACTTGAAGAAATCTCAAACGAAGATGGGGAAACTTTGAGAATTAATTTGCTCAAGTCGGGTTTAGAGCTAATGGAGGATAAAAAGAGTATTTTGATCGAGCAGATTAAAGGGGTGATTATCGAAATGATCCATTATTCAGACGAAGCACTCAAAGTCAATTATTCAGATTACATCAGCGAGAAACTAAACTACGATTACACGTATCTTTCCAATATCTTTTCAGAAGTAAAAGGAATCACTATCCAGCAATTTATTATCATCAATAAAATTGAACGGGTAAAGGAACTACTATTATACAACGAACTGAATCTGACAGAAATATCCTATATGCTCAATTATAGCAGTGTGGCTCATTTATCCAACCAATTCAAGAAAATTACAGGACTTTCCCCTAGTTTCTATAAACAATTGAAAAGCAAGAGAAACAGCAACTTGGAGAACTTCTGATTGTGCTTGTTTTTTCGAGCCGATTGAACCATTTTTAGTTTAGTTACTTATATTCGAAGTCTAAACGATCAAATGAGAATACTATTTTTCATCCTGCTATTTGTATGTTTCGCTACTTCTGTTTACAGTCAGAAATACTACGATCTCAATCCCATAAAGATGAATTATGTGGAAGAAGACCACAAGCAAGAAGGAATCTCTTTTACTCAAAAAGAGGAGATCAAAGTTCGCTCAGTTGGTTCGGATGACACACTTGTTCTAAAGAACCTGAAATTCTCCAATACCAGTTTTCTGGAGGCTCGGTTGACTTTTGATTTGCATGTATGTGGTAAAACTTCCGGGCGGTATGATACATCTGCCGGTGATTATTTCGTTACGATCGCGTTCTTTGATGCGAATAAAAACTGTTTGTTGTCTTCCTCGTTTGTTTCGAATGGTCATTTTTCATTAGCGGGTGCTCCAATGAATAAATACAGTAATCCTTCGTTGGTGCGTAAATATACCACCGCAGATTGCTTTCAGTTTTCCGGAGATACACAGGTTCCCATTCATCAGGCTTTTTTCTATTCCGATGAGGAGGGTGCAGCAGGAATTAAACCTATCAAATCTTTCACCATTACCATTTTTCATCTTGGAGCAGGTTAAATCATTTCGAATATGCATAAATTCGTTTAAGAATAGCCATAAGCTATGAGTATCCCTTTGGTACAAATCCATTTAATATCTATTGAATATGCGAGCTATTTTTTCTTTAATCCTGCTTCTTTTTGTAAGTAGTTCCTTGAATGCTCAAGATTTGGTAGGCACTTATGAGCAAGTGATAGAAAATCGCTCAAAACAAGTTCTTTCGATCGAAAAAGTAAATAACTACGAAGAAGTGGAATACCGCTGGTATGATGGGAAATGGGTTTTGAAATGCAGATACATTGGAATGTGGTCTGTTGTTGGTGATACGTTGATTTTGAGACCCCTGCGAGTTGTATGGGCGAATAAGAGGATTACTACCTGCAAGGATCAGGGCGCCCCGGAACAACCTGGCTGCTGTTTTTCCTACAACTACTTTTACGATGATAAGAGTATTTGGAGCTATGGAGTTATATCAAAAACCAAATACGTGTTTGAGAAGGTGAAGACGAAAGGGAAATAAGATAACTTTACTGCATGAAAATCACCAAATACAAGGCAACCATAATTGGACTTATAATAGCTGCCATTTGTGGACTCATTTCTTTGGGAGCTTTCTTCGTTCCTGCATTGTCGGTTATTTCTGTGGTTTTGTTCATACCACTTGGATTACCATTTGAATACATTTCCTCATGGATTTTTGGAGAAAACAATTCCTCGATGAAACTAATAGGGGTTCTAGTCATGCAAATCATTTTATTGTTGGTTTTAAGTTATTGGTATTTCAGAAAGTTAATTCTAGATAAGAAAAAGCTGCAAAAATTTAGCAGAAGTAGATTACTTGTCTTTTTCTTGCTTTTGCAAGTTGTCATTCATCCCATTGTTTTTTATATCTGGCTTCTTATAAATCCGAATATGGATCCGAATGATTCAATGATTCTGTTTTATATGATTAAAACTCTTCCTTTCAGTGGGCTTGTTTTTATTGTATTGGGAGTTTTTATTGATTTGATTGGAAATTGGGGAGAAAAAGAGAATCCGGCTTCGACCTTGGATTCCTAAATCCTTAACAAAACGTTAAATCCAGTTCCGCTTGATAAATAAGCCTTACTTTTAGGATGAAAAATTCAAATTAGTATCAGTATGAAAATCAAAATTACAAGTAAAGCAATCATGTTCCTGGCATTAGGAATGGCTTCTTTAGGAGCAACTGCTCAGAAGATCACTGTGCCTGCACCAAGTCCATTACAAACAGTTACACAAAAATTCGGTTTGGGAGAAGTAACTATCGAGTACTCTCGCCCTGCAGTTAAAGGCCGTAAAATCTTCGGAGATGTAGTTCCTTACAACAAAATCTGGAGAACAGGAGCGAATGCTACTACAAAAATCACATTTACAGATGAGGTTAAATTGGAAGGGAATACAGTAAAACCGGGAACTTATGGTTTATACACGATTCCAAACAAAGATAACTGGGAAGTAATGTTGTACAAAGACCTTACTTTGAACGGAAATGTAGGAGATTACAAAGCTGAAAACGAAGTATTGCGCTTCAAAGTAAAAGCGATCAGCATTCCTATGAAAATGGAATCATTGATGATCAATATCGGTGATATTTCTGCAACGGAAGCGAAGTTGACTTTACTTTGGGAAAACACCGTAATTGCAATCAAAATGACAACAGATATCGATGCACGTGTCATGCAAAGTATCGATGAGTCTATGAAATCCGAAAAGCCGGAATATTTCAGAGCTGCGGGATATTATTTTGATAATGGGAAAGATCTGAAACAAGCGTTGACTTGGGCAACTAAAGCTACAGAAGAAAACCCGACTGCATTTTACATGTTTAACCTGAAAGCACGCATCGAGTACAAACTGGGTGACAAAGCTGCAGGAAAAGCAAGTGCAGAGAAATCAATTACTTTAGCAAAAGATGCAAAGAACGATGATTACATCGCTTTGGGAGAAAAATTATTATCAGACAATAAGTAATCCTTATCTTAAGATAAGAGAGTCCTTCTACTGCGGTGGAAGGACTTTTTTGTTTTTATACCACAGAGGGACATAGAAACATAGAAGGTTATTGAAACTATATGATACATAGATCAAGTATAGATATTCCCATGATAGTGTATGGATAGAGCATGGATACTCCACCTTTTAAATTACGAAGTTTGGAAAACGAAGCAGACTATTTAATCAGTAGTGATTGCAAAATCCGCTCTGGGTCACTATCTCTAAAAACTATAAAACTATGTCCCTATGTTGTTAAATGGATGAACTCCCAAGGTCACTGAGCGGAGTCGAAGTGTCCTTCTTTTTTACAAACAACTGAATAATCCCTGCAATAATCAAGACCAACAAACATCCGATTACATTCAACCACAAGAATGAAATCACATCAATGGCATAAATTCCTATGACGAAGATTTCGGTGATGATCGCTCCCCAAAAAACAGCTTTTCCACCAATTCGTTTGAGATAGAATGCAACCAGGAACATTCCCAGAATTGTTCCATAGAATAAGGAGCCCAAAACATTCACGGCTTCGATCAAACTTCCCAGTTTACTTGCAAACATCGCTGTGGCAATGGCAAAAAGTCCCCACCCAAATGTAAACCACTTGGATGCTTTGTAGTAATGCAATTCAGGTTTGTCTTTCACCCACATGCGTTTGTACAAGTCAATCACGGTGGTGGAAGCAAGTGAATTCAATGCAGCAGCAATACTTCCCCACGCGGCCAGAAAAATCATGGCAATCAGTAAACCGATCAATCCCTTGGGAAGATTCTCCACTACGAAATACAGAAAGATGTAATTGGTATCGTTGGTGTCTGCCGTTTTGTCGGCTTTTTTCATGACTTCCAAAGCATCTTCACGAACCACTTTTGTTTGGGATTCAATTTGCAACAAATCAGCCTGTAAGGTTTTGATTTTTGGTTGATCCGATGCATTCAAAGCATCCGCCAATTTGGTTGTTTGTTTCTGACGAATCACATTCAATGAATCATTCCTCACCTGAAGTGTCTTGAACTCGTCTTTGTATTCGGAAGTCAGTACTTTATCTACTTCTTTCTGATTAAAGAAAATAGGAGATTGGTAGAACATGTAAAAGACGAAAACCAAACTTCCTACCAGTAAAATCAGGAATTGCATCGGAACTTTTACCAAGCCGTTCATCAATAATCCGGTGCGGCTTTCTTTGGTGCTTTTTGCAGTTAAGTAGCGCCCCACTTGTGATTGATCTGTTCCAAAATAGGAGAGTGCCAAAAAGAATCCACCGATCAAACCACTCCAAATGTTGTATTTGTCCTTCCACCATTCGGAATCTGTAACATCTATTTTAGTCTCAATGACGTTGAGTTTTCCCATTTTACCGGCAACATGCAATGCATCTGAGAAGCTGACATTCTTTGGCAGCATTTGAACAACCAGATAACCGGCCAAAAACATTCCCACAAACACCACAATCAATTGCTGCATTTGTGTATAGGTTACGGCTTTTGTTCCTCCGGTTACAGTATAAATGATGAGGAATCCACCCATTACCAGATTCGTGTAATAGATATTCCAGCCAAGCAAAGAAGCTAAAATGATAGATGGAGCATAAATACTGATTCCGGTAGAAAGTGCTCGCTGAACCAAAAACAAAATGGAAGCGAGTGAGCGTGTTTTCAGATCGAAACGCTGTTCCAGGTATTCGTAAGCTGTAAAAACCTTGAGTTTATGATAGATGGGAATAAAAGTCACACACAAAACCACCATCGCCAGTGGCAAACCAAAATAGTATTGCACAAAGCGCATTCCGTCAGTATAGGCCTGACCCGGAGCTGAAAGAAAGGTAATTGCACTGGCTTGAGTTCCCATGATGGAAAGCAAAATCAGTATCCAACTCATGGAATTACTGCTTTTGAAATAACCATCCAGCGTTTTTTCGCTCTTGCTTTTGTATAAACCGTAGCCAATTACAGCAAGTAATGTCACAATCAGGACAATCCAATCTATCGCGCTCATGAGAAATGTTGGGTAAAAAAGTAAAAGAAAACGATTAGCGCAACCAGTGCTCCAATCACTCCGGCATACGCCCAGTTCCAATTTTTATGATCCTTTTCTTCACTCATATTCTCAATTTGTTTTACTTGTCAGTTCGAGTATTCCACATATCGTTCTCGATACGTCCGACGGAAATGTCGGACACTCGAACGGACATATGCGGAATGTATCGAGAACAAGAGTAAAACCTTTATTTATTTTGGGGCAGACTCAATAAATTCACAAACAAGCGATATGCTCCCGGAATTCCTGCAGGTAGTTCGCGGAAAAATACCAATCCTGTGTAAACGAAATTTCCTTTTCCGTGTTTTGCAATGATCAAACTTCCTTTACTCGCTTTTTCATTCGGATCCTGCATCGAAAACACTGTTTCATAATGTGAATCCATTTCTGTCGCGAAGTAAATACCGCGTTCTTGCACCCAGCCTTCAAAATCCTTTTGTGTAATGATATTTGGAGTATTTAAAACAGGGTGTTTCGGATCGGTGAATTCCACTTTTGCATTGTCATCCGTTACGCGATCTCTCGAAATAGTAAAAGGATAAGGCCCGATCTTCGTTTCCATTGGCGCAATGCGGTTATTGGTATTGTATTGCACAATCAGGTTTCCTCCCTGTTGCACATATGCCATCAATTTGTCGTAGTAAATCGACATGCGGTCATTTGTATTGTAGGCCCGAACTCCAGTCACAATACTCGAATAAACACTTAAATCTTCCTTCACCAATAATTCGTCCGTCAATAACGTAACATCGTAACCGATTTGAGTTAAACAAGCAACCACATTGTCTCCTGCTCCGGGAATGTATGCGATCTTGTTTTTCGTTTTCTTCAAATCCAGAAATACAATTTTTGCTTCCGCATCACTTAAAATGAATTGGTAGGGAATGTGATCGTATTCGATGCGTGTAATACTTTTGGTGTAATCGCTTCCATCTACTGAAACAGAAGCACGCAATTGACCGTCTTTTCCATTTTTATCAGGAGTAAGGGTTGCTTTCACGATTTGCTCGTCGCCTTTTTTCTCCAGATTCACTTCCGGATTTTTAATCTCGATCTTCCAGCCTGCCGGAACAGCTACTTTTACGGTTCCTTTCACCTTCGCCTGATTGGCCTTTACAGTAAATGAAATCTCTTTCGGAGTAATTGAGCTAAAAACAAATACCTGATCGGTAATATTGATGGTTACCGGAGGAAGAATCTCAAACGGGCGATACACTTCACCTTTTACCGGATCTGTTGATTTGAAAACCAATCCGCGTTCTACATTGAAATCAATTCCATCAATAGTCAAATGATAAATCACACTTTTTGCAGCATGATTTTCAGGAGTTCCGATCAATGCCGAATTGGTTACGGTATACATTCCAACTGTATGTGGTTCAACTAACCAATAAGGTGCAGAGTAATTATTTGTTTTGGGTAAAAGTTCTTTCTGATCGATCGTCTCCAGCTTGTTTTTACTCAATTGTAGGTTGGTACTCTTATCTGTTTGACTTAAAAAAGACAGTGAGTTCAGTTTCACATTTCCAGTATTGCGCGCAATGATCTGATTCGAAATACTGATTTCACCTCCCGGAACTGCACTGTAGTCAGAAACGGTTGATTCCATCCACAGTCCGGCACATTGCAGGATCAAATCCCGGCAAGCTGCCAGTTTCAGGTTTTTCCAGTAGCGAATGTTCGGGTCCTTGTCCTCGATCTGCTGTAGTTTTTTATAAACACTTTCCAAAGCTGGGAGAGACAATTCAGGATGTTGAGGATTGAAACTTGAAACACAGGTAGAAATCAAACTTTCCAGATCTGTTGCAACCGGAAGACGTTTCCAGGAAGTAATGACTCCTTCAAAAACATCTTTTTCTGCTGCTTCTCCTTTCAGAAACTTGAAGTATTCAATACTTTCTCCGCGTTGTTTTGCAGAACCAAATCCTTGGCTTTTATGCATGGAACGGCTGTTTGCTGCAACTTCACCATAGCTGATTCCCAATAGCGGATTGTAAGTTCCTACATCTAGTTTTAATTGGTCTTCGGATGTGGTATTAGTCCCTCCGAAATTGAAGGTGTTCCAGAAAATACGTTTGGTTTTCCAAACTTCTACTTCTTTTAATTGTTCCGGGAATTTTGTTGGATCAGCTGCTAAGTCAAATGCTTCCATTGCCAAAATAGCAGATGCGGTGTGATGACCGTGTCCACCTTCACCTGTTGTAGGGAATCTGCAAATGATCACATCCGGTTTGAATCTGCGAATGGCTAATACCACATCTTTTAGAATGCTGTCTTTGTTCCAGATTGTAAATGTTTCTTCCGGATTTTTTGAAAAGCCAAAATCGTTAGCACGAGTAAAGAATTGTTCTGCTCCATCCGTTCTACGAGCTGCCAATAATTCTTGTGTACGGATCAATCCAAGAGCTTCTCCTTGTTCTTTCCCAATGAGGTTTTGTCCACCGTCACCGCGGGTAAGGGATAAATAACCGGTTCTGAAATTTTTCTCTTTCGCCAGATAACCCAATAAGCGGGTGTTTTCATCGTCAGGATGGGCGGCAACATAGAGAACAGAGCCAACGGTGTTCAATTTTTTTATTCCAAGGAGAATTTCTGCGGAATTGAGTTCGGGAGATGTTTGAGCAAGAACGTTTTGTCCTAAAGTAAGTGAAAGACCGAGAATGAGTTGTTTAATCATAATTGAGTTTGTATGTGTAATATCGTGCGCAATAATACAGGAAATCTGGCATTGAGGGGGCAATTCAATTCGTCTTTAACAATTCTTTAAAGAAGTTTTGAATGCGGGGTCTTCCTTTTTCGTATCTTGAATGAATGCTTTTGCAATTTCGTAGAGGTCTAAAATAAAGTGTATGTTTTTGAAAACAATCCTTTTTTTGGTTGTCAATTTTACGGCCTTGTTGATAGGCGGGATTTTTACAGGGAAAGGTGTTCCATCCGAATGGTATCTTTCATTAGACAAAGCTCCGTGGACACCACCGGGCTGGGTATTTGGAGCGGCATGGGCAACAATAATGATTTGTTTTGCAATCTACATGGCTTTTGCACTCGAAAAAGTAAAAAATGTAAAGACTTTACTCGTTTTGTTTTTGATTCAATGGGTTTTGAACGTACTCTGGAATCCGGTATTCTTCTACTTCCATCACGTAATGCTGGGGTTGATCATTATTAGTGCTTTGACAATTTTAATAGCGGTATTTCTATTCCGATATGGAGCGGTTTTGAAGCTGAAGTCGCTTTTAATTGTTCCGTATTTCATTTGGCTATTGATCGCCACATCACTAAATGCCTATATTCTGTTGAATAATTGATAGTTCAATTTAGATTCACTTAAATACATTTGAACCATTTTTAAACATTTTTCGTTGAACTAAATCATGGGACAAGAAGATTACCTGAAAAGACAATTGGATCAATTAGGGCAAGTATTGGCAAAAATGCTTTCCGGACTTTTAGGCTTGAAAAATAAGCAGTCTTTGGAGGAAGGGATAGAGCAAACAAATCAGGCATTAAAAGCTGAATTGGGATTTACTTCGGATGAGTTGATGGCACTTGAAAATGAAGAATTAGTTAGAATATTGGAAAACGAAAAAGGATTCAAAAAATCGCATTTCGAAAAACTTGCAGATCTGTTCCTGTTTTTGGCTGAACAATCTTCTGAATTGAAAAAACGAAAATTGCTTTATGAAAAATGCCTGATACTTTTTAAGCACATCGAACAGTCGGAAAATACCTATTCCTTTGAAAGACATGCAAAAGTGGAAGAAATTAATCAGATTCTCAAAGAGTTGGTATAACCTTTATTCCAAATCCGTTTTTTTGGGTTTTAAATCCTGATTGAGCTGAGAAGTTTTTTTCGTGTCCTTCATCGTCAGGTAAACCAAGAGTGAAATAGCGATACATCCTGTAATGTACCAATAGAAATACGATTCGTGTCCGGAATTTTTAAACCAAAGAGCAATGTATTCGGCAGTTCCACCGAAAATAGCAACAGTTAGTGCATAAGGAAGACCAACTCCCAAAGCACGTACTTCTGCCGGAAACAATTCTGCTTTCACGATGGCATTAATGCTGGTATATCCGCTCACAATAATTAATCCGGCCATCAACAAGAAAAACGATACCCAAACAGATTGTGTGTGGCTGAGTGCGGTAAGTAACGGAACAGTGAAAATAGTTCCCAGAACTCCAAAAGCAATCAGTAATGGTTTTCGTCCGATCCGATCTGATAAAGCCCCGAAAAGCGGCTGCAGAATGATGAAAATTAGTAACGTAATAAATGAAAGTAGGGTGGAAAGGTCTTTTGTCAAACCAACCGTGTTCACTAAAAACTTTTGCATGTAGTTGGTGTAAGTATAAAATGCCAAGGTTCCGCCTAATGTCAATCCAACAACGGTTAAAATTGCTTTCGGGTGTTTTAGCAACTCTTTAATGGTTCCTTTTCGGCCGGTCTTTTTCTCTTTTTGTATTTCAAATGCTTCCGTTTCGTGCAGATTTCGACGAAGGTACAAAGCAACAAGCGCTAATATTGCTCCGATCACAAAGGGAATGCGCCATCCCCAGCTATGCAGTTGTTCGTCCGTTAAGATGAGTTTTTGAAGTACGAGTTGAATACCTAAAGCGATCAATTGACCCCCAACCAGCGTTACATATTGAAAGCTGGAATAAAAACCTCGTCGGTTCTCAGTTGCCATTTCACTTAAGTATGTTGCCGAAACACCGTATTCACCGCCAACGCTGAGTCCTTGTAACAAACGTGCCAAAAGAAGAAGTATCGGTGCCAAAACGCCAATCGTTTCATAAGAAGGAGTCAAAGCAATTAATAAAGATCCGAATGACATCAATAAAACAGAAAGTGTCATGGCTTGTTTGCGCCCAATTCGATCCGCAATTCCACCAAACATCCAACCGCCAATTGGGCGCATTAAGAAACCAACAGCAAAGATTCCGGCCGTATTCAATAATTGGGCTGTGGCATCTGCCTCCGGAAAAAATGCTCCTGAAAAATAGAGTGAAAATGCCGAGTAAGCATACCAATCATACCATTCAACCAAGTTTCCGATAGAACCACCAATAATGGCTTTCAGGCGCTGTCCGGATATTTTCTCTGCTTGTTTCATGAAGTGTAAATGTACTAGTTTTGAGTGATTCATCTTTTATTTTCATTCAATGGTTGATGGCTCTTTCGACAATATTATCCTTTGTTTTGAGTTAATTACTTCATCTCTTTTAGCTAAGCCTTGAAACAGTTTCGATCTTCTTTTACTTTAATGGTTGTACTCTTTATTTCAGGGTTCGCGACTGCGCAAATAGATACAAGCTACGTAAAGATCTATCGGAATAATCTGGTTCCCCGTTTGATGACCAATTACAAAAATCAGATTACCAGTTTTGTGACAAAATCAGATACTTCCTTCAGCGCAGATTACTTTTCAACAGGAGCACAAAATTTTATTGGGGCAGAAGTGAGTTATAAATGGGCCACTTTGGGCTATAATTTTGGTTTTAACCGGGAGAATTCATCGGCTAATATGGATTTTCGTTTTTCTACAGCTTACAAGCCTTTCAGAGTTTCTGCCAATTTCACGAGTTTAAAGAATTTGAATTATTGCCGGGTAGAAGGAATGGATTCCATTGATACCGTTTTTGTTGCCCGTCAAAAAGGAATTTCCCTGCGAAATGTGGGGTTGAAAGTAGATTATATTCTCAATAACAAGAAGTTTTATTATTCTCCTTCTATTTCTCAGGTCGGGAGACAGTTGAAAAGTCAGGGCTCTTTCATTATATCTTCCGGAATTTCCTATCAGGATTTCGACTTGCGTGGCTTGTCAGATTCGGCAAGTTTCAATTTTCATCAGTTGTATGATGCTAATCGTTTTAAGACCATTCGCGCCGATCTCGGAATTGGATATGCATACAATTGGGTACTGGGCAAGAAGGTCGTGATTTATATTTCTGAAACTCCGAATATCGGTTTTCAGGCAATTAAATTTTCAGGCAATCCGGATCAGAACAGACATGTAACTGTGAGCTTTACCAACTATGTTCGGGCAGGAGTTGTTTTCACCTGGAAAAATAAATTTCTGGGAGCCTATGCCTACAATTCTGTTACAGCAGGCAAATGGTCTGATTTCAATTACAACGATGTGTACACCAGTTTCCAGCTTCATTTCGGAATGGTGTTGAATGCACCGAAAATTCTTTATAGAAAGAAAATGGTTGTTTGATTTTCATAATTAATGGTTTCATTTTCGTTAGTTATTTACCCGTTCTTGAGTTAACTTTATAAACGAAGATCAGTATCTAAAATCTCAGACAAAATGAACGTGAAAAACACACAAGCTTTCGGGGCAGAATCGCCCGTAGCCCCATTAAAAGAATTAACTATTCAACGAAGAGAAACAACTGCAACAGACGTAGAAATTGACATCCTTTTTTGTGGTGTTTGTCATTCGGACTTGCATACTGCGCGCAACGATTGGGGAGGAACAAAGTATACAACCGTTCCTGGACATGAAATTGTAGGAAAAGTAATCAGCGTTGGTGAAAATGTAAGCAAATTCAAAATTGGCGACTTGGTTGGAGTTGGTTGTATTGTGGACTCATGCAGAGAATGCGCAAGTTGCAAACAGGATTTGGAACAATATTGTATTCCGGGGTTTACAGGAACTTATAACGGTGCAGATAAACATTTGGGAGGTTACACATTTGGAGGATATTCGGAGCGTGTTGTGGTAGATGAACATTTTGTATTGCGTGTTCCTGAAAATTTGGATCTTGCGGCAGTAGCACCGATTTTGTGTGCCGGAGTAACTACTTGGTCTCCGCTGAAACACTGGAATGTAAAAGAAGGAAGTAAAGTTGCTGTAGTAGGATTAGGAGGTTTAGGACACATGGCTATTAAATTGGCAAAAGCGTTGGGTGCTCATGTTACTCTTTTCTCTAGAACTCCCAATAAGGAGAAAGATGCATTGGATTTAGGAGCAGACCAGGTCATCATTTCAACAGATGATACACAAATGACAAAAGTGAAAGGAACGTTTGATTTAATTATAGATACGGTTCCTTATGTTCATGATGTGAATCATTACATCCCAACATTAAATATTAGCGGAACAATCGTTTTGGTTGGATATTTGAGGCCATTGGATCCCATGTTGAATACCGTTCCAATGATCTTGGGAAGAAAATCGGTGGCAGGTTCTGTAATCGGAGGAATTGCTGAAACACAGGAATTACTTGATTTCTGTGGGAAGCACAACATCACTTCGGAAATTGAACTGATAAAAATGCAAGACATTAATGAAGCATACGAACGCATGCTCAAAAGCGATGTCAAATACAGATTTGTTATTGATATGGCTTCCTTGAAATAAAGACAGGTCATCATTGAATTTAAAATGAAAGCATTTCACCTTTATGTGGAGTGCTTTTTTTGTTTTAGATAAAAATCCAATTCTTTCAAACTTCTCTGATATCACTTTTCGGAATCAAAAAAGGAACTCATTTTTAGGGTTTATTTCGTGAAAATAGGGAGCAGCAAAGAAGATTGGATAAGAAATAATTTGAGTACCAAATCAGTTCTCTGAATTTGCTCTTTTTTGTTGAAATAATTTCTTCCTGAAAGTGTTGTTTTTACTGGGTTTTCAATCTTTTTTTAGTATGTCGAATAGGACGTAAATACCCTACGTTCTGCACCCGTATCTTTGTCTTATAAATAGAAAACAAATGAGACAATTTCAGAAGAAAATCAATACCAACTCCATTTACTAATCAACCAACCAAAAACCACCAATCTACCTAATCACCAAAGCGAAAACCTAACCACTTTTCACTTAAAATCGACCTAACCACTATTTAGGTTTAACCTACCACTATTTCTTGACAAATTGCAGTGAATTCGGATTCTGAATTCACTGCAATTATTTCAATTAAGAATTCGTAATTTCATCGGTAGAAAATACAAACACATGTTTACAATCGATCAAATTAAACACGCCCACGCGAAAGTGAAATCAGGAGCAGATTTTCCAAATTACGTTCAGGAAATCAAAGCACTCGGAGTTGCGTCATATGAAACCTACGTAAAAGACGGACATACCGATTACAAAGGCTCGGATCACTCTTCTGTTTCATCCGATTCAAAATACGATAATCTGAATGTTGTGAATGAAAGCAATGTAGAACAATTCAAAAGCGATCTGAAAGCACATCAGCAGGGAAAAACCGATTATCCGACATTCTGCAGTGATTGCGCTAAATCCGGAGTAGAGAAGTGGGTCGTAAAAGTAGATTCTATGACCTGTGCCTATTACGACAAGCAAGGAAATGAACTCTTAGTCGAAATCATCCCCCAATAGAAATACTGGAACTCTTCTTTTCAATTTTACATTTTCAATTAGAAATTATGGTTTACCTCCAATATCTTCAATCGCCCTACGGGGAGCTGGTCCTCGGAGAATCTGGTGGAGAATTGTGTCTGTGCGATTGGAAATACCGCAAAATGCGCGATCAGGTCGATGCGCGGATCCAAAACGGTTTGCAGGCAGAATTTAAACTGGAAGAAACCGATTTCCTAAATGAAGTCAAATCTCAACTCAGCGAGTATTTTGCAAAAGAGCGTACAACTTTTGATCTCCCCTTATTGTTTGTTGGTAGTGATTTTCAGAAAACTGTTTGGGAAAAACTCCTCACTATTCCTTATGGAAAAACGACCAGCTACCTGGAATTATCACGCATGCTTGGAGATGAGAAAGCAATCCGTGCAGTTGCAACTGCAAACGGTGCAAATGCCATTTCGATTATTGTTCCGTGTCACCGTGTCATTGGAAGTGATGGAAGTTTGACCGGTTATGCCGGAGGATTGAATGCCAAACAAAAGCTTTTGCAATTGGAAGGAATGAATTTTGGTGAACAACTGGAGTTGTTTTAAAAAAACCAAAAGATGGATAATTTGACCACTTTTCGGGTCTTTATTTTAAAGTATACAATACTTGAAAACTCCCAAATCACCAGTGAATTCAATGTCTTTTTCATTTGACTTCGTTGGCAGAACATAAGAAAGGATTTTACTCCGAAAAACAGATCGTAAATCCCTTATGACTTAATGTCATACCTTTACTGTTAATCATTTAAATCAAAAACATGAGACACCTTTATTTGGTAGGTCTACTGACCATCTTTTCGTGCTATTCACTGGCACAAACCTTACAGAAATCTTTGGAAATAGGCGGAACCACTCCAATTACGACCTCGTCGACCTATAATCCGGGATATTCAGTCTACAGTAATTATCTAAATACGCTTCATAATGTAGAAGCACCATTTATGAATAGCTTATTGGAGATGTACGAGGCAACCAAAAATCCTGCATTTCTAGATTGTTTTATGATTCATGCTTACAATGTAATTGAAAGACGTGATGACATTATTGCGTTAGATCCCTTCATTCCGCTGGTTGGTTTAGGAAGTATTCCGAGACCGAATAGTGGCAAAATGGCTTGGTCAAGCAGAGGAGCAGGAGCTTCAGCCTGGGATATTGATGTTTTGGTTCAAGGTACGGTTGGTTTTCCTCTTGCCAAGTTTGCTTACATGGTCAAAGTAAAATACCCTGCACTTCAGTCACGATTGGCTCCATCTGATATCACAGGTTGGGATGCAACCGGATACTATTGCCTGAATAATTTTGCTGATTGTGCCGAATTTTTAAAAGTGAAGGTGAATCAAACAGCCAGGGATTATCTGAATGATTTTTGGACAGGAAATTATTATCAATACAATATAGGAGGAGGAGTTATGAAGCCAATTCCTCCGAATTTTATAGGGTCAATAGGAAGAGTAGATGTGTATATGTATAAGATTTATGAAGCGGAAAATAATACGGTTCAAAAAGCTTATTATTTGGACAAAGTCCAAAAATTGGCCGCTCGATTTTTAGACAATACTCACTATCTTTTTCACCAGGATGTAACCAATCATCTTGTTACATGGAGATATATGGGACCAAGTTCTTCTATGGAAGATATTGCTCATGGTCTTCTTTTGATGGAGTTTGCCGATTTGTGTAATTTATTTAATGTCCAAAAGAGTGGTGGAGGTGCCATTTTTAATAATGCGCTAATGATTGATTTTGCAAATACCTTTAAGACAAAATTCATGCAGAATATGCCGCTTAGATATTCAATGAGTATTACAGGATGGGATCCGGATCAGACACAATTAGGACCTGCTGGTGGAGGTCAATATGCAGAAGGGGATTTAGGAAGGTATAATCAGTATATGAATGCAGGAAGGTATGCTTTTCTAGCAAGACATATCCCTGATATCTATAATATGATTGCAGATTATTTTTACGATTTTTCCTTGTATGGACCTGCGGGATACAACATGTATACCTTAGCAACAGATGTGAAATGTCAAGGAATTGATGCAATTGCACAACTTGCAAATGGAAGAACTTGTTATTCACCGATCTTTCAAAATTATTTAGATATTCAATCCGTAAAACGTACCCCGACTTATCAAACAGGAAGTGATCTAAATGAAGGAACTATTTGGAGAGCAGTAGCAGCAGGAAAATTTGATGCTACAAAAACTGCAGATTTATTCGTGGCTGCAAAGTCTACAGGATTGATCGAATTGCGTGAGTTTCATCCAACAACAAAAGCAATTAGTAATAATATAGCAACTTATACACCTTCATTCACCGCAGATTGGGGAGGAATGACGGCAGGTGATTTCATAGAGGGAAATAGTCAGGCAGAGTTTATTGCATTCAATAAATCAGATAAGAAACTCTATTTGTTCCGCTACAATGGAACAGCAATTATTCTCGTTACATCAGTGGCAACTAATATCAATTGGGCAGGAATTGCTTCCGGGAATCTGGATATTACTACTTCAACGGATGAAGTTGCATTACTTTCAAAAGATAATGGACAAGTATATGTATATAATATACTCTATTTGGGGTTGGGAGGAGGAGCTTATTTGTTCGTCCCGGTAACTATTACGAATGTGTCAACTTCAACTTATGTTATGTCTGAAGCATCAAAGATTGCAGTGGGGAATATGGATAATGATCTGACTAATGGATTGGAAATTATAACCTTGAACAATAATAACGGATCTGATTATAATATTAAGGTCTTAAATTATACGTTCTCCGGCTCAAATATGGCCTTCTCATCCGCAATTTCTTATACAGGTACAACTGGAAATTACAGTCAGTGGGATGGATTGACTGCGGGAGATTTTAATGGAGACGGATATGACGAGATCATATTACATCGGGATTATGATGGGGATTTCCATATTCAATACTTGGCAGGAGGAATTATTAAATCCCTTTGTAAAGAATATTTCCCTACCAACTGGGACTTGGGGATTATGTGCTCTGTTTCTTTTCCCGGAAATGCAAATAAGCATTTAATCAGCTTACGTAATAATGATGGGCACATTTTTGTCTTTGTTCCATTTGAGTTGCCGGCTATTCCAAACCATTTAGCACCATGGAATCCCGGAGGTTCTAGGGATATGAAGATAAAGTCTTCATTGAAGGAAGAAGTAGGGGATAATGAGTTGACCATTTCTCCAAATCCTACGAATGGAGTAGTTCATGTTGTTTTACCAGAGGAAAGTATGAACGAACTGGTTGTAATTTCTTCTCTTGGACAGATCGTTCTAAAAATTGAAATCAGTAATTCAAACAGAAATCAAAAAATTGATCTTTCAGATTATCCTTCAGGGATCTACTTACTGAAAGTAGAAACTAAAGAGGGCATAATTACCAAAAAGATCTGGAAGGAATAAGTCTGCCAATGTATTTTGAAAAGGGCTAAAGTTAATCTTTGGCCTTTTTTAGTTTTAAATGTCTGCCAAATGTTAATTATTCATTAAAAAACCACTTTCACCGAACGCTAAGTCCCCTAAATTCAATGGGTTTCCAAAAGGATACTGGTGTGAAAAGTAAATTAGTTTGCTTACAATGAAAATATTTACCTAGGTTTGTATTTTTAAAACAAGACATGAATTTAAAGAAAGGTTTATTGCTGGGAGTGACCAGCGGAATAGTAGCAGGAGGAGTAGGAACGTTGTATAATGCGATCTATACAGAGGCATTTTATGTCGATTTTAGCTCAGTTTTGAATGCTGGTGGAATATTTATTGCTTCTATCATTGGATGTTTATTGATGGGATTGGGCTATGTGGTTGCAGCTCGTTTGAAAAGACCGCTTTTGATTCCGATCTTAAATGTGCTATATTGTATCTTAAGTTTTGCAAGTATCATTGGTGTATTGGATTTTAAGCTTCCTTTGACTATCGATGGTCCTGAAGCATTTCCGGGATTGGCAATTCCAATGCATTTCTTCCCCGCTTTAAGCTTTTTAGCGCTTGTTCCATTCTTTTGGAAACACGAAACACGTAATTAATTAAGATTCAGCCACGGCTGACGAAAAAGATATCCGCAGTAGCGGATAATGAGAATCAATAAACAAATAAATAAAAACAAACAAACATGAAACGTTCAGTAACAATTTTAGCAGCTGCTTTTGCAGGTTTAGCGCTATCTTTCACAGTCGCAACATCTACAATCTGGTCTTTAGACGGAGCTCATTCAAGACTTGGATTTACAGTAAAACACATGGGAATTTCCGATTTTAACGGAAGCTTCTCAAACTACGAAGTTAAAATGACTGCTACAAAAGAAGATTTTTCTGATGCAAAAGTTGAATTAACAGGTGATATTAACAGTATCAACACAGCAAACGAAATGCGTGATAATCACTTGAAAGGTGCAGATTTCTTCAATGCAGAGAAATTCCCGAAATTCACTTTCGTAAGCAAATCATTTACAAAAGTTGCTAAGTCTAAAAACGAATATAAAGTAGTTGGTGATTTGACATTACATGGTGTAACGAAAGAAATTACAATGACTGCAGTTCATAACGGAACAATTACGCATCCAATGAACAAAAAAGAAGTAAGCGGATTCAAAATGTCCGGAACAATCAACAGAATTGATTTCGGTGTTGGTGGAGACGAAAATTCAGGATTGAGCGGTGAAGTAAAAGTTACTGCTGACTTGGAATTGGTTAAAGAATAATCATGAAGAAAACAGGTTTTTTTATGGCAGTACTCCTCCTGATTGGGGGAGTATTTGCATTCACACAAGTCAAAACTTGGAAGATTGGGAAAGATTATAGTGTTGATTTCTCTGCAAAGGGAGTGAACGGAATCTTTAAAACACTTAGCGGAACTGTTAATTTTGACGAAGCAAAGTTGTCTGAATCTAAATTTGTTTTTACGATTGATGTGACTTCGATCAATACCGGGAACGGTTTGCAAAACAAGCATGCATTGGGCGATGAGTGGTTCAATGCAGATAAATATCCGAACATCAAATTCACTTCTTCTTCTATCGAAAAGAAAGAAAGTGGTTACGCTGCAAAAGGGAAACTTACAGTGAAAGATGTGACAAAGGAAATCACTATTCCATTCACGTTTACGAAATCAGGCAGCAAGGGTAAAATTGGTGCTTCTTTCTCTATCGATCGCTCTACTTACAATGTAGGAAAGGCAGGTGGCGACGTGGGAAGTTCCATTAAGATCAATGTTACGATTCCAGTAACGAAATAGTTTGAGAATCCCGGTCAGCTTGATCGGGATTTTTTTGTTTAAAGGTGACTTCGACTCCGCTCAGTCACCTTTTTATTTTGCAAAAAAAATCAAAGAAGAAGAAATCCCGTTTTAATGCAGTGAATGCAAGATGCAATATGATTTGTTCCGCTACCACCGATGGGTTTTAAAGGTGGCTGAGCGGAGTCGAAGTCACAACCACTTTTTCCGCTTAAAATAAAGCAGTGTCAAAACCGAGGAACCAATCATTAGTACAATTGCTATCGGATAACCAAACGAAAAATTCAATTCCGGCATCACTCTAAAATTCATTCCATACACACTTGCAATTAGTGTTGGTGGCATAAAGATTACCGAAACCACCGTAAAGATCTTGATGATCTTATTTTGTTCGATATTTACCAAACCCATTAAGGTGTCCTGAAGGTACTCCAATCGTTCAAAACTGAATTGGGTATGTTGTAGTAGAGAAGTAATGTCTTTCATGATGACACGCAGCCGTTCGCTTGTTTCATCATCTATAAAAGGAGAACGGGTCAAAGCAGAAATTAAGCGCTGTTTATCTGTAATGCTCTCCCGAATTAAAATCGTGTTTTCCTGCAATTCAGCGATCTTACGTAAGGTTTTTTCTTCCGGATCTGATAAACTCTGTACTTTCCGACTGATAATATTGGTAATTCGTGTAAGACTTTCGATGTAATCTGCATCCAAATCTATCCGTGTTTCTAAAAGTAGTACCCAGATTTGAGAACCTGAACGAATAAAATCTTGTCTCGCAACCTTGATCTTTTTCACTACTTCTGCAAAAGATTGTAATTCTGCATTGCGAACGGTGAACAAAATATTTCCCTTTAAAAGAAAAGAAACCTGGTGAATTTTAGGGACTTCACCATCCTTCAAAAAGCCGCTATTAGCTTTGATAGATACATTGTCTTCAGAATAACGCGAACTGCTTTCAATTTCCACCGCTTCTTTGTAAGTCGGCAATTTTACTTTAAAGAATTCACATACCTGATCTTTCTCTTCCTGACTGGCATGAAGTAAATCGATCCATAAATAATCTCTTTTGGCATCGAGTACTGCTTTTTCAGGATATTTTTCCCAAACTAACTCATTTTCGTGTATGTAAAAAACGCGAATCATAAGGACAGATTTTGAGTGAATGAATAAAGAATGACAAAGATGCCCTTTTTCACTTAAAACCGACTAATACCAAAGGTTTATTTTCTATTGATGTAGTTTTTTTGTCAGTTCGAAAATAGACAAACAAAAAAGAGAGTGGCAAACTAGAAACCACTCTCTACCTATCATGCTAGAAAAATCACTGCGACGTTCCTTTTTCTAGACATTGATCAACCAAATCGGTTTTTCTTTATCAAGGGCTACTAAATTCCGGAAAGTTGTTTTTTGAAGCTTCTCCGGAAAATCTGTATTCATTAATGTATTAAATTCCATTTCGCGCCATCTGAAGTAACCGCTGTCAATTCCGTCAAATGAATGCATATCCGCGGTTTGATCTTCATTCAATCCTTTTTGAGAGCGGTATTCAGCATCTGCTAAATGAAACATGAATTCGGCACTAAAGGTTGCATCATTGAATGATTCAAAGAGTTGAAGTAAATTGGGTTTGAAGGGTTGGCCATAAAACTCATCTACCAAACAAGTCGGGTGGAAGAGGTTCAGGTTTTGAGCAATCTTGATTCTGCTTTTCGAATCCAATGCATTTCTCAATTGATCCAGCATTTTCAGTTTGATTCCTTCACGAATGGTTGCATTGAACATTTTTCGATCCCAATTGCTCACTTTTAATCCTGCTTTTCTCCAGGTTATAGGAGCGCGAACAGGAATATGGAATTCAGCAGCAACGCGGGAATAAGGTTTGAATAAATTGGTATTGATATAAACCAATCCGTGGTGATTGGAAATTGAATCAATGGGTTCTTCCCCCAATAAATCCTGTAAAATTTTAATTTGAGAACGCAATTCTTTTTCAATGTGGGCTTCTTCTACCAGATTGAAACGGTAATTGATTGCAGACTTAAATTCATGACGTTTCTTCCCGGCATTGTATTTTGTCAATGAATTTCCATACAACATCGTATCCACATCATTTGAAAAACCGGATGTGATACAGAAGTGCAAACCAATAGAAAATTCGTAACCTTCCTTCTTTAAGTCTAAGAGTTTTTGAATTCGTTCGGGCAATTCAGCTTCGTTTTCACGATCGAAACGTGTGGTGAAACAAGCTACAGAATTGATTTTCCCTGCTTTAATTGCTTTAATGATTCCTTGGTCAATGTAATCGATTGCTCCGTAATCATCAGCTGTAAGAATATACTTGCTGGTTCTCATGTGAATAGTGTGAAATAGTGTTCGTGGTGTAAAAAAAGTAAATTTATCTGAATTTCAGAACGATGAGCTAAAAAATAATTTCAAATTAGGTGACTGAGCGGAGTCGAAGTCACCTTCTAAAATGCTTTTAATTTGTATCCCGATAATTATCGGGACGGCATTCGTAATTATTTCTTCCTCCGCGTATCCGTAATAATCAGAATTTTCCATTCTCCCGAAACTTTTACCAACTGAAATGCATTCACTCCTTCGTGTGAATAGACATTGTCTATATAAAAAGCATATTTTGTCCAAACAGTTGCCAGGTTATCATCCATCTTAATTTCACAGGAAAGCAAGCGTTCGTCCCAGATTTCCGTATGAGGAGTTCCGATTGCTTTTAAAAAAGAGACAATGGAATCCTGATGCAATTTTGCTTCGCCTTTTGAATTCACAAAACTGGTATTTAAAGTCGCATTAGGTAAAAGAGTCTTTCGAACAAGTGAACTATCGCCCTTTTTCATTCCGTCAAATAGCTGATCTATGACTTTACGGACTTCCTTCTTTTCGGCTTTCTGGGATTGAGCAAAAAACGGAAAGATCAATAAGAGAAGAAGGATTGTTTTCATAGTATTTAGTTTCTTCTAAGATAGATCATTTCCATCAATAGAGAGAATGATGAATTTTCCCTCATTCTCATTTTCATTCTGTTTCTGCTCTCTTAATAACCGTTCTTGGTTCGTCAAAACTCTTCTTTTTGTAGGGGAAAACATCTGCTAATTCACCACTGTAAAAGAACTCATATGCTACAGAACCAAAGGTGTAATCGGTATCCTTAATCTTATAAACAGAACCACCAACTGCCGGATTTGGTTTTGGAATCGAACGTTGGAAACCAAGATTAAATAACGAAGCTAAAATTTCCGGACGATCCTCTATCGGATACCCGGCTTTTTCCCACTGAGTTTTAATTTCTCGCAAGAATAATGCAGTGTACAAATACGAATAGTAATGATTTTCCCACTGAACCAAACGTTGTAAACGCAAGTCCAAAGTATCGTTGGCTTTCGTTGCATAATTAGCCGTTGAATCAAAATCTAAAAGCGCTTCGTATTTTTCTCCCGGATAGAATTCGCTGTTCTTTTCAGCAAGAAAACGCTCGATAGTTAAAGCCGTTCCATTCTTGATCCCGGTAACGCCATAAGAAAGGTGGTTTTCCAGTGCTAACACTTTCAGCGGACCAATGTATCGTTTATAAGACTCCCGGCTCGAATTAAACAAACGAATTTGTTCACCTACCAGGCAAGCTACAATCAATCGGGGTTCGACTCCAGTCACATGATAAACCGAATCAATGTATTTTTTGTCTTTAGTGACAGCTTGCTTAAAGTCCTGCCATTCTGCAATATTCATCCATTCAAAAACGCTGAGTCCGGTCGTTTTTTGCGACGCATTTTGATTCTTATATTTCCATTTGGATTTGGCTTTCTGATACGATTTATTCTTTCTCAGTTGAAGATCCACAGCATCCAACATGCGTAATGCCAACTTCTCATCTTTGCTTTCATTGTAAATTTCCAGAATTTGATTGGCGTTCTTCGGATAGAAATCATTTACCAGCATGATGCGATTCAAGACTTCAAAACGATGTTTGATCATCGAAACAGAATCAACTTTGAACGATTGGTCGTATTTATCGTGCATTTCTGCAAAGTACCGGTTGTTCTCATCTACGGAACCACTTTCATTTGTCCAGTTGAATTTAACGGCAAAATAAGTTGCTGTGAGGATAAAGCCATATGCGGCAAAACCGTAAAGAAGGATGGTGTAAGGTATTTTGAACCACTTTTTCCTTAAGAAGGAGAATTTCATTCGTGTTTATTTGAAGACAGCTACAAAGCTAAAAATAGAATCGGATCAAAGGCCGCTTTTAACAGATTCAACTAATTCTCAATTGTCCATTACTTTTTAATCCCTTTAAACGAAGCAATTCGGATTTCCTGCGTCAAATTGGAATGCGCGTCTGCCAGTTTTTGAATCGCAACAAAACGACCATTACCAAAATGAGCAGCTTCTTCCATTAAATGCGCATCCTTTTCACGGGTTTGAATTCCAACAACTGAAAAGACAACCCCGTCTTTCGCATATTTTTGAACCGTTTTCTGATAATCTTCTGAATCCTTATTGAAAGCACCATCTGTGATGACAATTACCATATTGGTTTTATTCGGATCGTAATTTTTCATTACTTCCTTATAACCCAGCTTAATTCCTTTTCCACCTGCGGTCATTCCCAGCGGTTTCAAGTTCGAGATAGATTTTTGTAATTCTTCTTTTTTATCTCCGGAAGTCGGACTTTGGAAAACTTCTGCTGTATTGGCATAAGTAACCAGTCCCATTTTATCCTGAGGCCGTAACTTGCTCACCAATTGATTCAGGGAATACTTCATTAAGTTCATTTTTTCGCCCATTTTCATGGAACTAGAAATGTCAAGTACAAAAACCACATTGACATCCTTGAAATAAGTTTCATCAAAATTCTCTGAAGGAATAGAAACCAGCTCCGGCATTACTTTTTGAGTTGTCGTATCGATGGTCTCATTTGCGAGTTGTTCATCCAGCTTCTCTTGTGCTTCTTGTGGCGGGAGTTGTTGTGCTATTTCTTCCGGTTCAGGAATCGGCTCTTTTGTAGGAACAGGAGGTTCGTAAGAACGGTCTTTCGATAATGGAATCGTGATTTCAGAAACTTCCGGTCCAACATAAATTCCAGCTTCTTTGGTCAGGTAACCTTCTTTACTTACCACAAAATAGAAGAATCCGGGAGGTAGTGTTTCTGTAAATTTCCCTAACCTTCCTGTAATCCATGTTCCACGCGGCTGTCCGTTGTGAATAAGGCTTACCGTAGATTTGGAAAGAGGCTCCTTTGTTACTTTATCGACCGTAATGATGGTTAATTCACTGGGTTCAGCTGATTTAGCAGGAATTGCATTGAAATCCGGGCATTTGGTGAGGAAATTATCATCAGGGAGTTCTTCCGTAACCGTTCCTATCAAACGATAAACCACTGGATTTGCCTGATCGCTCATATGCAGCTTCAATACATAGTTGAAGTTTCCTTTTTTAGTAGGGTTGACCTGGATTCGAAGCTGAACGGTTCCTAAGGGTTCAATGAAATCTGATGTCAGGCGGTAAGTAACTTCCGAACTGTGCTCTACACGTAGGATATAGACTTTTTCGTTGGTGGGATTTCCAATATTCAGGTCAATGTAACGCTTGGATTGCGTAGTAATTTCTCCGTATTCCAAATAATCTTCCGAATTGGATTGCTGTGCGTGAACGAATCCACCCAGCAATAAGATACAAATGACCGCTAAAATTCTCATATTACGATTGTAAAGTCTAAAATACAATAAATTTCTGCTTCACAAGAAAGGTGCCTATTTTTTCAATTCGTACAGATAGGTCACAGATTCATCCTCAATAGCACGAACATATTTGTCCATTTTTAATTGATTAGCTGGAATACTTTGTTGAATCAACTTGAAACCGAGCTTTTGAATGTTCTCTTTATGAGGATAGTGATTTAAGAAAAATTGAGTGGTAACAAATAAGTTAACCGTATCTTTTTTGATTCGTGTAGAATCCAGTTCTTCAAACTTATTAATCGGATTAAAGTTGACATTTCCATCTAAATAACAGCGCTCACTCAAAAACCAAGGAGCATACGGATTTGAATAAGGCATTGCTATCAAATTTACAGGTCTTCCTTGGTAATTTTGATGAATAAAGTGTGTAATTCCATTTCTACCTAATCCTGCCGAAGTCGTTGCCAAAATGGGTAGTCCGACCACACTCGTAGTTAAAATTCCTAAGCTTGTCAAACCAACCAATGTCAGTGCAATTTTCTTTGGAATGGTATCAATCAATAATTGAAAAAATTGAACAAAGAACAGAGGCGCAAAAAACACGATTGGGAATAGAAAACGCTCTTCTTTGTGCGATACAACCATGTGGAATAAAATGAAACTAAGAATCATCCAAATGAAAGGGGATTTAAGTCTAAAAACAAGAGCAGAAGCAATGCTTAAAAAGAATAAAGTTCCAATTAGTTTGGTGGGCATATGAAATAAGCAAGCTAGGTAATAATCCCAAGGCGATTCTCCAAAACCTGCCGCTTTATGTTGTAAAATGTTTTGGTCGAAATAGTTCCAGACACTGATAGTGAATTCACCGTAGAACCAACTGTCAACAAGGATCCCGAAAACAAAAACAAGCAAAAAAATCCCGATAATTACAAGTAGATCCTTCCAGTTTTTCCGATTGAAAATTAAAAACCAAATTCCAAAACCGACCAATGCGAATAGTATCTGAAAACGAAAAAGAAAACTGATTCCAAAAAATAAGCCGGTAAGTACGACTGTTTTAGCAGTTTTTTTCTCGGAACAAAAAAACGCCATGGCGAAGATTAAGAAAATAGCTGACCAGGTTTCTGAAGAAAAACGTACTCCCAAATAAGGTACGTACCAAATAAGTAGGAGAAAGCCTAGATACAAACCTTCCAACAATTTAGTGTATGCAGGTTGTTTGGAGGATTGAATGAATCGTTTTGTTTGTTTGAAAAAGTAAACGAGAGCAAAAATGAGCAATAAACCGGTTACTTCTCTGAGTAAAAAGGAAACAGTATATGGATCAGTGATGCCAACCATTTTAAAGAGGCTGATCAATCCGTAAGCGATAGTAGGCTGTAGTGTTGGTCTGATTCGGGTAGAGTATTCCCATACCATATCTCCCGGAGAGTTCCATCCTGCTTTTAAACCTGCAAATTCAATGATTTGAAAATGTTCGTCTGCATGGAAAAAGCCAACGCTGTTGTAGGCAGTAATTGAAAATACACAGACAGCCAGAAAAATTAAAATAGATGGTATAGAAAACTTCATTTAAGCAGAATAAAGGGAGTAAATGTTAGCAACAAAATAATTTAGTTCTTTTTCCATTCATAAAGATACAAAATGTCAAAGTTTTCAAATCCTTTAACGTAGCGATTCATGGATTGTTCTTTCTTCGAAATACTTTGTGCTTTGAGTCTGAATCCCATTTTTTCAAGATTCCCTGGAAGATTATTGTGATCGATATCATATCCACGAAGAACCAGCAGGTTTATATGATGATCTTGAAACAGACTGTCTGAAAGATTGCCCAGGTTATCAATTTGTTGGAAATCCATGTTTTTTTCAAGGTAGATTTTCTCAGGAAGACTTCCCCATGGATTATAAGGATTTGCAAATGGAGTATTGATCAAATGGATTGGTTGATTTCCATAGTTGGTGTGAATGTATTGCGTGATTTCCATTCGTCCCAATCCGGCAGATTTGGTAGTCATAAAAAATAACCCAATCAGGTTGGTGAAAAGTAACCCAAGGATCATACAAAAAACAAGTGGGTTAAAAAATTTCCTCAGAAATACTGATCCGCTTAGGAACGAGAAAGCAGAAATGATGAAAAAGGGAAACAGAAATACAATGGGAAATAAAAAGCGCTCTTCTTTATGTGAAATGAATGAATGGATCAATACGAAAGGGATGATGAACCAAATAACCGGGTTTTTTGGCCTGAAAATCACCGCTATTACAAAGCAAATGATGAGAACAATACCAATGAAATGAGTGGGAAGCTGATACAAGGCTTCGAGGTAATAATATCTGGAAGACATACCAAAACTGGATTCGACACCGTTCAGAATATCATTTTCGAAGAACAACCAAAAGTATTTCCAGGGCGTGAAAACCCATTCCGAATAAAACCAGCGATCAATAAAGCAACCTAAGAGGAGAACAATTGAAAAACCGAGCAAGACCTTTAAAGTTGTTTTGAGTTTTTGTTGTCCGTAAATCAAATGGTAAATTCCAATTCCAATGAGTCCAAATGCCATTTGAAATCGAAAGAGAAATGCAAGACCAAACAGTATTCCGATAACAAGAGCATTGTACTTGTTTCTGCCAATTTCAAAGTAAAAACCCAAAGCAAAGAGCAAGCAGATTGCAGACCATGTTTCAGAGGAAAATCGAACACTTAAAAATGGAATGTACCAGCTTAAGAGTAATAAAATGAGATAAGTAGTTCTTAAAAATGAATTGGATTGCCCTGGTTTGAAAAGGAAAGCACTTGATTTTCGAAAGAAGAAAACCAATGCAAAAAGACATAAAAATCCACTGATCAATCGCAAGATAAACAAAGAAGTGTATGGATCTGTAATGTGAAAGAAGGAATTAAAGCTGAAAATCCAATAGGCCAGAGTAGGAAGTAGGGCAGATCTGATTTGAGTGTGATATTCCCAGGCAACTTCTTGCGGCTCATTCCAACCGGCTTTTAAACCTGCGAATTCAATAACCTGATAGTGTTCGTCTGCATGAAAATAACCCACACTAAAATAAGCAGTCAGCGCGAAAATAATCGCGGAAAGAAGAATAATGAGTGTTTTAAGGTCTAATTTCATGGATATAAAAATAACCGATCAGAAGGGAATCCGATCGGTTATTTCAAGTTTGGTTTATTTACTCCATTCTTTCAATGAATCATTGAACATTTTGGTGTAGTTGTCGTATTTTGTTTTTTCAGATAAAGCCAATCCTTTTTTCGCAGATTCGATCGCTCCTTTTTTGTCTCCTAATTCTGCCTGGATCAATGATTTTGTGCGAAAAAGCCAGAATGCGTCAGGTTGCATATCAGTAGCTTTTGTTGCCCACTCCAATGCTTTTTTTAAATCTTTTTTATTTTCTAAATAGTAACCAGCTGCCTCAGCGTAATCATTTGCAGAAGGCCCGGCCATCATTTTGTTGATGTTTGCTATCATTTTAGCATCTGTTGGAACCCCGAAAGGAAAAGCAACAGCTGTCTGATCCCATTTCAGCGTCAAAGTAGCTCCGTTTACAGACTCTAATCCATCGATTGAAATGGTGAATGTTTCAACAATATCTTTCGATGCCGTTGGTTTTGCAGAAACTTTCAACGCTACTTTTTTATCATCCCATGCTTCTGGAGTTCCCCAATTTTCTGTGTCCGTGTAGAAGATCAAATCCCAAGATTCTTTTGTTGGTTTTGTATAAAGGGCGTAAGTTCCGGGTTTCAAAGAATCTTTCCCGAAAATCAATACATCCGAATTGGTAAACTTCGTGTTTTCGTTTGCACCTGTTCTCCAAACTTCTCCAAATGGGACAACATCCCCGAAAACCACACGGTTTTTCTTGCTTGGTCGGGAATATTCAATCGATACGTCTGTAAGACCTACTTTTTGCTCCAATTTGCTCATTGGGCTAGGTTGTGGCCCTAATTGCGCGTTAGATAACGTACTAAAGCCAATCGCTAAAATTACTGTTGTGAATAATTGTTTCATGATATTGAATTTTAATTGTTAGACAAAAAAAAAGTTGGGGTTAACCCAACAATTTCTCTAAAGCGGAAGCCAAGTTTTCGTCGGCATTTCCAAATTTATTCATATAATCCGTGTGTGATCTTTTGATCACTTCGAATGCTTCTTCTTTTCCATAAACGTGAGTGATTTCAACGTTTTTAGCACCTCCATCCAAGTCTTTGTAAGTGAGGAAGAAGTGACGTACACGATCAATGACCATTTGAGGCATTTCAGAAATATCTTCGATTGCTCCGTAAGCCTGATCGCCTTTTAAAACAGCAATGATCTTATCATCAGCTTCACCACCGTCCAGCATACGGAAACCACCAATTACTTTCGCATCACAAATGATATTTCCCATGTTGAAAGAACGCTCGGAAAGCACACAAATATCTAATGGATCACCATCACCAACGATATCTGTTCTTCCGGTTTTTTCATTAGAGAAAGCAGCTACTTCTTTATCACAATAAGTTTGTGGAACGAATCCATACAAACACGGCATATGATTGGACAATTTTTGAGGTCTGTCAACCATAATATAACCAGATGGTTTGTGAATCTCATACTTGATTGAATCTGCTGGAATGATCTCGATAAAGGCATTTACGATAGCCGGTTGTTTCTCACCGATTTCAATTCCATGCCAGGGATGCGAAGTAAAACGCTTACTCATCGCATCAATAACTGCTTTAATTTCTGCTTTCATGGGTGCAAATGTAAGAAGAAAAAGCGTAGCTTTTGAAGACCAAATTATGACAAACGTCAGTGC